>NZ_JAKZAI010000001.1 GCF_023156235.1 Marinobacter goseongensis
TGGCCTACGGCTACCGGGATAACGACTACTTCTTTCTGAAGATAAAAGCAGCATTTCCCGGTAAAGCGCGATGAACCTAAAAAAAGCCCCGCTCTCGAGCGGGGCTTTTTTGTGGGAGCTACGTTCCGGTTTGGTGTCGGATTAGCGAAGCGTAATCCGGCAAGCCAGCTCTCAGTCCTGATGCAGCTCGTTCGCTGCGTACAGGGTGTTCTCCAGCAAGGTCGCAATGGTCATCGGGCCCACGCCGCCAGGCACCGGCGTGATGTGGGCGGCGCGCTCGGCGGCGGTGTCGAAATCCACATCGCCTCGTAGTTTGCCGTCTTCCATCCGGTTAATGCCCACGTCAATCACGGTGGCGCCGGCTTTCACCCATTCGCCTTTCACCAGGCCCGGCTTGCCAGCGGCGGCAATCAGGATATCGGCTTCGCCGACAAACTTCTCCAGGTTAGGTGTAAAGCGATGGCAGACTGTCGTAGTGGCACCTTTCAGCAGCAGTTCCATGCTCATGGGGCGGCCCACAATATTGGAAGCGCCCACGATCACCGCGTGCTGCCCCTTGTAGGGGGTGCCAATGCTGTCCAGCAGGGTGATAACCCCCGCGGGCGTGCAGGGGCGCAGGGCGGGTTTACGCTGCATCAGGCGGCCGATGTTGTAGGGGTGGAAGCCGTCCACGTCCTTGTCCGGACGGATCTTGACCAGAATGGGGTCGGCATCCAGGTGTGAGGGCAGTGGAAGCTGGACCAGGATGCCATCCACCGCCGCATTTTCGTTCAGTTCCTCAACCAGAGCCTCGAGGGCTTCCTGCGAGGTGTCTTCAGGCAGGTCGTAAGACAGCGACAGAATGCCGGCCTCGTCGCACGCCTTACGCTTGTTGCCGACATAGACCTGGGATGCGGCATCGTTCCCCACCAGCACGACGGCCAGCCCCGGGGCTCGCAAGCCCTGTTGTCGACGGGCTTCCACGCCGTGGGCAACCTGTTGGCGAACCCGGGCAGCAATCTCTTTTCCATTGATCAGTTTGGCGCTCATGTCTCTGTCTTGTCGTCTTGTCGGTTGGGCAAAAATAAAGGGCGAGCATTGTCTCATGCTTGGACTCGAACTCCAATTGACGGCAGGTGCGACAGGGACCGGTTCGGGGAACCAAATGGCGCGGGCGCGGTCAGCTAATCTGTTGCCGCTTCAATCAATTTCCAAATCTGTGTTGACGGCAGGGGTCGGCGCCGGTAATATGCGCGCCAACTTTGCTGAGGCACTTGTTGTTCAGTTCAGACGGGGTATAGCGCAGTCTGGTAGCGCGCCTGCTTTGGGAGCAGGATGTCGGGAGTTCGAATCTCTCTACCCCGACCACTTTCTGAATATTCAGGTGGGCAACGGTCAAGCGCCCGTAGCTCAGCTGGATAGAGCACCCGCCTTCTAAGCGGGTGGTCGCAGGTTCGAGTCCTGCCGGGCGCGCCATTAAGCCGTTGGTTAGGTCCGCTCTGGACTCGCCGAATCAGCAAAGTTGACGTAAGCAGATGTAAATGCCGCAAGGCATGTCCCGATGTGGTGGACGTAGCTCAGTTGGTAGAGCTCAGGATTGTGACTCCTGCGGTCGAGGGTTCGAACCCCTTCGTCCACCCCACTTTTCTTTCAGATGTTGATTCCGCATGTTGATGAGTTCATCGATTGGCACGACGCGATCGAGCATTCTTCATCCTGTTGTGCGCGAGTGGCGGAACTGGTAGACGCGCTGGATTTAGGTTCCAGTGGGGCAACCCGTGAGAGTTCGAGTCTCTCCTCGCGCACCACCCCTTTCTTTTTTTCGGTTTGTCCTCATCTCTGTACCTTGTTTATCGCGATCAACGGCTTTGCGGCACCGGCGCAAGCGGCGCGAGTCGGGTGATTCTCTCGGCGGGGTAAACCGTGATAAACTACCGGCTTTTAAATTTCGGTCCTTCTGCGGGAAGCTGCCCGGAGACGGATTTTTCGGTTTAATTTCATTCACATACTGAACCTGTTATTTGAGGATCTTCCATGCAAGTGTCTGTTGAAACGACCTCCAACATCGAGCGTCGCATGACGATTGGTGTGCCCGCCCAGGAAATCGACCAGGCGGTCCAGAAGCGCCTGCAGGAAACTGCCCGCACCGTACGCCTGAATGGCTTCCGTCCGGGTAAGGTACCCATGAGCGTGGTCAAGCGTCGTTTCGGTGACAGCGTTCGTCAGGAAGTGGTTGGCGAGGCAATGCGCGACAACTACATCAAGGCGCTGCAGGAGCAGGACATCAACCCGGCGGGTTGGCCGAAGCTTGAGCCGAAAGTGATGGAAGAAGGCAAGGATCTGGAATTCGTTGCCGTTTTTGAAGTGCTGCCGGAAATCGAATTGGGTGACCTGAGTAAGATTTCAGTGGAAAAACTGACCTCTGACATCAGCGACAAGGACATCGATAACATGATCGATAACCTGCGTCGTCAGCAGGCCACCATGAAAGAAGTCAAGCGCAAGTCCAAGAACAAGGACGTGGTGACTATCGACTTCAAAGGCACCATTGACGGTGAAGAGTTCGAGGGCGGCGCGGCCGAAGGTCACCGTCTGACACTGGGTTCGGACCAGATGATTCCCGGGTTTGAAAAGGGCATTGTCGGCGGGAAGACCGGCGAAGAACTGGAAATCGAGGTGACGTTCCCCGAGGACTACCACAACGAGGATCTGGCGGGTAAGCCGGCCACGTTCGCCATCACCATTCACAAGGTTGAAGAGCCCCAGCTGCCGGAGCTCGACACCGAATTCTTCAAGAAGTTCGGTATCGAGGCAGACGACGAAGCAGCCTTCCGTGAAGAAGTGAAGAAGAACATGGAGCGTGAGCTGAAGCAGGCGATTTCCACCAAGGTCAAGAACGACGTGGTTGACGGCCTTCTGGAAGCGACCGAGCTTGATATTCCTGCGGCACTGGTGGATCAGGAAATTGATCGCCTGCGTCAGGACGCGGTTCAGCGTTTCGGTGGGCAGGTGGATTTCCAGCAGTTGCCGAAGGAAATCTTTGAAGATCAGGCCAAGCGTCGTGTGAAAACTGGCCTGTTGTTCCAGGAAGTAGTCAAGAAGAATGACCTGAAAGCGGATCAGGCCAAGGTTGACGAAAAGATCCAGGAGATTGCGTCAACGTATGAACAGCCTGAGGACGTGGTTGCCCATTTCAACAGCAGCCCCGAGCAGAAGTCTCAGATCGAGTCCTCCGTGCTGGAAGACCAGGTTGTGGATTACGTGCTTGAGCAGGCCAAAGTGAAAGAGAAGAAGGTCAAGTACGAAGAAGCCATTCAGGCCGGTCAGCCCCAGCGCTGATCTGGTCAGGAGTCGGAAAGGCTCCTGTTGGCCGAAAAGGGAAAACAGCCGGCATGTCCGGCTGTTTTCATCTTGGCCCCGTGGTGGCAGAGTATAGGGTGTATAAGACTGATAACGCAGTGGCCAGAGGCCACGCCCCAATGTCCAGAAGGAGTTCAGGCGCATCATGATGCAAAAACCGATTGATGGTCCCGCAATGGTAACCAGTTCCGGTCTGGTTCCGATCGTTATTGAGCAAACCGCTCGCGGTGAGCGTTCCTTTGATATCTACTCCCGGTTGCTCAAGGAGCGGGTGATCTTCATGGTGGGCCAGGTTGAGGACCACATGGCCAACCTGATTGTTGCGCAGCTTCTGTTTCTCGAGTCCGAGAATCCGGACAAGGATATCCATCTTTACATCAACAGCCCCGGCGGTTCGGTTACGGCCGGCATGTCCATCTACGACACCATGCAGTTTATCAAGCCGGACGTGGCCACGTTGTGCGTCGGTCAGGCGGCGAGCATGGGGGCGTTTCTGTTGGCAGGTGGTGCAGAGGGCAAGCGCGCGTGTCTGCCCAATTCGCGGGTAATGATTCACCAGCCGTTGGGCGGTTACCAGGGACAGGCCACGGACATTGAAATTCACACCCGTGAAATTCTCAAGATCCGCCACACCCTGAATTCCATCCTTGCCCATCATACCGGTCAGGATCTGGAGACCATCTCAAAGGATACGGATCGCGATAACTTCATGGATCCGCAGCAGGCCAAAGACTACGGCCTGATTGATTCTATACTTGATAAGCGCGTACCGAATAAATAATACTGAAGGTAATCGCATCATCCTTGGCCGGCGTATCAGCCAGTAACGCCGGCAAACCAAGATCAGAGGTATTTCAATGGCAGATGAAAGAAACGGCAGGGGCGACGATAACGGCAAGTTGCTCTACTGCTCGTTTTGTGGAAAGAGCCAGCATGAAGTCCGTAAGCTCATTGCAGGGCCCTCGGTGTTCATCTGCGACGAGTGCGTCGACCTGTGCAACGACATTATCCGTGAAGAGATTCAGGAGAATGCGCAGGAAGAAGCCAGCGACCGTCTTCCCACTCCCGCTGAAATTCGCGATACGCTCGACGAGTACGTCATTGGCCAGGATCGCGCCAAAGTCGTACTGTCGGTGGCGGTCTACAACCACTACAAGCGGTTGCGCTATGGTGAGGGCAAGGCCGAGGTCGAACTGGGCAAGAGCAACATCCTGCTGATCGGTCCGACCGGTAGCGGTAAGACTCTTCTGGCTGAAACCCTGGCGCGCATGCTGAACGTACCGTTTACCATTGCCGATGCCACCACCCTGACTGAAGCCGGTTACGTGGGCGAAGATGTTGAAAACATCATCCAGAAACTGTTGCAGAAGTGCGATTACGACGTCGACAAGGCCCAGCGAGGCATTGTTTACATCGATGAAATCGACAAGATTTCACGCAAGTCGGACAACCCCTCGATTACCCGGGACGTGTCTGGCGAAGGGGTGCAGCAGGCCCTGCTGAAGCTGATCGAGGGCACGGTAGCCTCGGTTCCGCCCCAGGGCGGCCGCAAGCACCCGCAGCAGGAGTTTCTGCAGGTGGATACCGGCAACATGCTGTTCATCTGTGGTGGTGCCTTCGCCGGTCTCGACAAGGTGATTCAGGAGCGCTCCGAGCGCAGCAGCATCGGCTTCTCCGCATCGGTGAAAAGCCCGGATGACACCAAGAACACCGGCGACATCATCAAGGATGTCGAGACCGAGGACCTGGTGAAGTATGGCCTGATCCCCGAGTTCGTGGGTCGTCTGCCGGTTGTGGCAACGCTGACCGAGCTGGATGAGGAAGCGTTGATACAGATTCTCACCGAACCCAAGAACGCTCTGACCAAGCAGTATCAGAAGCTGTTCGATATGGAAGGTGTGGAGCTGGATTTCCGTGAAGAGGCGCTGAGGGCGGTTGCCCGCAAGGCGATGGAGCGGAAAACCGGGGCCCGGGGGCTGCGCTCCATCATGGAAGCCACCCTCCTGGATACCATGTATCAGATTCCCTCCGAGCACGACGTCACCAAGGTGGTGATCGACGAGAGCGTGATCAGCGGCGATTCCGAGCCGTTCAAGATCTACGCCAGCAGCGACCACGCCAAGGCGGTTCCGGAGGACTGAGTCGTTCCGGGAGGATTGTGACGTATAAAAAAGGGCGGCAACGCCCTTTTTTATTGTTCTGTAAACCGCGTTTCCCCGCCTGTTTCATTTGGTAAAAAGATTGCAATTTTCGCTGTCGCCCCAATGATGGGTGATATGCTGAAAGAAACGTCGTCAGAGGATTCCTTATGACCCGGATACCTGAAGAGTCTGTGCACGAATACCCGTTGCTCCCGTTGCGAGATGTGGTGGTGTTCCCGCACATGGTCGTCCCTTTGTTCGTGGGGCGCGAAAAATCCATCCAGGCACTGGAAGCCGCAATGGAGGGCAGCAAGGAAATTCTGCTGGTCGCACAACGGGATGCCTCCACTGACGAGCCCGGCCCGGATGATGTGTTCGATATGGGCACGTTGGCGACGGTGCTGCAAATGTTGCGTTTGCCGGACGGTACTGTAAAGGTTTTGGTAGAGGGCAATGCCCGGGCCACCCTGAGCGGCATCGAGGAGGGTGACTACCTGTCGGGCAAAGCCGTGATGATGGACGAGGACACCCTGCCGGATCGCGAAGAGGACGTTTTGGTCAAAACCCTGATGGACGAGTTTGAGAAGTACGTCAAGCTGTCCAAAAAGGTACCTTCGGAGGTGTCCAACGCACTTACCGGCATTACTGATGTGGAGCGCCTCGCCGATACCATGGCGGCGCATCTGGAAATGCGGATTCCGGAAAAGCAGGAATTGCTCGAGGCGCTGGATGTGCGCAAGCGGGTGGATCTGCTGCTGGGCAAACTGGACGGCGAGATCGACCTGATCGAAGTTGAGAAACGGATCCGTGGCCGCGTCAAAAAGCAGATGGAGCGCAGTCAGCGCGAGTATTACCTGAACGAGCAGATGAAGGCTATCCAGAAGGAAATGGGTAATCTGGGTGAGGGCAACAACGACTTCGAGGAGCTTGAGCAGAAGCTTGAGGAAGCCGGCTTGCCCGAGGAAGCGCTCAAGAAAACCGAGGCCGAGCTGAACAAGCTGAAGATGATGTCGCCGATGTCTGCCGAGGCCACGGTAGTGCGCGGCTACATTGACTGGATGTTGGCCGTACCGTGGAAAAAGCGCAGCCGCGTTCGTCACGACATTGAAAAGGCTCGTGAGATCCTCGACAAGGACCACTACGGGCTTGATGAGGTCAAGAAGCGCATTCTGGAATACCTGGCTGTGCAAAGTCGGGTGAAGAAAGTGAAGGGGCCGGTGTTGTGCCTGGTCGGGCCTCCCGGGGTGGGTAAGACCTCGCTCGGCCAATCCATTGCCCGCGCGACCAATCGCAAGTACACCCGTATGGCCCTCGGTGGCGTCCGTGACGAAGCGGAAATTCGTGGTCACCGCAAGACCTACATCGGTGCATTGCCCGGCAAGCTGCTGCAGAAGTTGTCCAAGGTCGGCGTGAAGAACCCGCTGTTCCTGTTCGACGAAATCGACAAGATGGGCATGGACCACCGTGGTGATCCTGCGTCTGCATTGCTGGAGGTGCTGGATCCGGAGCAGAACCATACCTTCAACGATCATTATCTCGAGGTGGACTATGATCTGTCGGACGTGATGTTCGTCTGTACCTCCAACTCCATGGACATCCCATCGGCGCTGCTGGATCGGATGGAAATCATCCGTATCCCGGGTTACACCGAGGATGAAAAGGTCAATATCGCGTTGCGCTACCTGCTGCCGAAGCAGATCAAGGCCAATGGCCTGCGCAAGGACGAACTGACGATCCCGGAAGAGACGCTGCGTGACCTGATCCGGTACTACACCCGTGAGGCCGGTGTGCGGGGTCTGGAGCGCGAGATCGCCAAGATCTGCCGCAAGGTGGTGCGCGAGCACGTTGAAAGCGGCGACAAGGCTTCGGTAACCCTGTCCCAGGAGATGCTGGAGGACTATTCCGGCGTCAAGAAGTTCAAGTATGGTCTGGCGGAAGAAACCAACCAGATCGGGCAGGTGACTGGTCTGGCCTGGACTCAGGTTGGCGGCGAGCTGCTCACCATCGAGTGTGCGCTGACCAGTGGCAAAGGGCGTGTGGTGAAAACCGGTTCACTCGGTGACGTCATGCAGGAGTCCATCCAGACCGCATTGACCGTGGTCCGGAGTCGGGCACAGGGTCTCGGGATTGCCGATGATTTCCACGAGAAACACGATCTGCACGTGCACGTACCGGAAGGCGCAACGCCGAAAGACGGTCCGAGTGCCGGTATCGGCATGTGCACCGCACTGATTTCTGCGCTGACCAAAATTCCGGTTCGGGCTGATGTGGCGATGACCGGTGAGATCACTCTGCGGGGCCGCGTGCTGCCTATCGGCGGGCTCAAGGAGAAGCTGCTGGCAGCCCATCGCGGGGGCATCAAAACCGTTGTGATCCCAGATGAAAATGTTCGTGATCTCAAGGAGATACCGGATAATATCAAGGAATCGCTGGAGATCATCCCGGCGAAATGGATCGACGAAGTGCTGGATGTGGCGCTGGCGTATCCGCCGGAACCGCGGTCGGCGGATTCGTCATCGGAAACCGGTTCCGGCAAACCCAGGGACGACGATTCCGACAGTGCGGAACGCATAAATACACATTAAACCCTTGATGAGTTGTTGACATGCCTGAGAGCCCGTTGGTATAACTGTTTCGCCGTGAAGCAGCCAATACCAAGGGCTCCCGCGCAGTAAGTGCCTATTCCGAATACCGGTTAACAACCGCAAGGAATAAAAAAACTGAAGAATGGAATTCTCTGACCGCTTATGCGATAGTCGAGAACGTCCGAGAAAAAACAATCCAACCTATAACATCTTCAACCTGAAATCGAAGGGGTTTAGTGTGAACAAGTCCGAACTTATCGATGCAATTGCAGAGTCCGCAGATATCTCCAAAGCCGCCGCTGGCCGTGCTCTGGACGCAATGACCAACTCCATCACCGGTGCCCTGAAAAAAGGCGATCAGGTTACTCTGATCGGTTTTGGCACTTTCTCTGTTAAAGAGCGTGCTGCCCGTACTGGTCGCAACCCGCAGACTGGTGCCGAGATCAAGATTCCGGCCTCCAAAGTGCCTGGGTTCAAGGCAGGTAAGGCCCTGAAAGACGCCGTTAAGTAAACGGTTTCTTTCTCAGGCAGCACCGGTCATGCGGGTGCTGCCGGAGCGGTTGGCCCGGGGTCAGCTCCGAAGCCAGCCCGCTCCAGATGAATTCAAGGCGCATTCCGTTCAGGGTGCGCCTTTTTACGTTAAGCCTCCGGCTTTAAAGATGTCGCGCCAGCCACTGGTTCGATTCTGATCAGGGATTCGGGAGAAACATGCTTCAAGATATTCGGGATAATTCCCAGGGCACTATTGCCAAAATCATCATTGGTCTGTTGATTGTTGTTATGTCTCTGTGGGGTGTGGAATCCATCATCGGCGGTTTCTCCGGTGAATCGGAAGTCGCCAGCGTCGACGGTGAAGCCATTACTGAGCGGGAGTTCCTGCGCGTGGTCCAGATGGAGGGCCAGCGCCGCCTGTCGGCGATGGAGAATCCCGACCCGGCCATGCTCGATGAAGACGAAATCCGCCGCGACGTCCTTGAGTCACTGATCCAGGAGCAGGTACTGATTCAGGATGCCAATGAGCAGGGTCTGGAGCTGTCTGATCAGGACATCGACTCGCTGATTACCCAGATGCCCCAGTTCCAGGTGGACGGAACGTTCAACCAGGATCGGTTTGTGGCGACTGTGCGCAACATGGGCATGGGTATCGGGGAGTTCCGCGAAGCCATGCGCAAACAGTATGTGGTGAACCAGATCCGCGCCGGCATTGCCCAGAGCGGTGTGGTGACGGATGAGAACGTTGCCCAGCTGCTGCGGATCCAGAACCAGACCCGGGATTTCCGGGTGGTGACTGTGTCCGCTGAGGATGTCCGCGAGGGCATCGAGGTGAGTGACAACGACATTGAAACCTATTACCAGAACAATCTGGACGACTATCGCCTGCCGGAGCGCGTGGACGCCGAATACATTGCGCTCTCTCTGGAAGCGTTGGCAGAAACTGTTGAGGTGAGCGAGGAAAATCTGCAGGCCTACTACCAGGACCGCGCGTCGGATCTGGCGGCGGAAGAGCGCCGTGCGGCGCACATTCTGCTGGAAGAAGGGGCAGATACTTCGGATACCATGGCCACCATTCAGGAGCGTCTGGAAGCCGGAGAAGCGTTTGAGGATCTGGCGCAAGAGTTCTCGGCAGACTCCATGTCCGCCGCCGAAGGGGGGGATCTTGGTTTTGCCGGGCGTGGTGTCTATGACGAGGCCTTTGATGAGACGCTGTTTGCGCTTGAAAAGGGTGAAGTGTCGGATCCCGTCACCACCAGTTTTGGTGTGCATCTGATCAAGCTCCTGGACGTGAGAAAGTCGGATGTGCCGCCACTGGAAGAGATGGAAGATGCGTTGCGTCGCGACCTGGCCGAGCGTCAGGCGCAGGAGCGGTTCGCCGAGGTGCGCACGCAGTTGGCAGATTCTGCCTACGCTTCGGACGATCTCAACGGCCCGGCTGAGGAGCTGGAGCTGGAGATTCGCGAGACCAGCGATGTCACCCGCGACGGCGGCAGTGCGCCGTTTGACCATGCCGGTCTGGTGCGTCAACTGTTCTCCGATGACGTTGTGAAAGACCGCTTCAACACCGAACTGATCGATGTGGGCGACAACGTTTCGGTGGTGGCCCGGGTCAAGAACTATTACGAAGCTGAGGAGCGCCCTCTCGACGAGGTTCGGGAAGAGATTCGTTCTGTGCTGCTCGAGCAGAAAACCCGCGAAGCCCTGCGAGACCGGGCTGACGCACTGATCGCGGAGCTGGAGGCGGGTACCGACGTTGAGGCGCTGGCGGTTGGGGAATGGACGGAATACACCGCTCAGTCCCGCAGCGGGTCCGACCTTGGCCGTGGGCTTATCTCGGCAGTGTTTTCGATTGATCGTCCGCAGGAAGGCTCGATCAATTATGGTAAGGCGCTGGCCGGCAGCGGTGTCGCCATCATCGCCCTGGACAGGGTGAACGAAGGCGATATTGACCAGGACAGCGGTGAGCTGGATCAGTTGCGTGGCTTCCTGGCGTCCATGGAGGGGCAGCGGGAGTATGCGGCCTATCAGCAATACCTTCGGGAAAGGGCGGAAGTGACCCGGAACTGAGATAAGGCACCCTGCGGGGTGCCTTTTTTGCAAGACCCGGCGTTGGCCGGGTTTTTTTGTTGGGGCGAATCGTCACGCTTTCGCGCCAGCAGGGATCAGGCTCCGTTGACTCTGCTACCTTATAAGGTAGGGCTACTCGGACGGGAAGCGGGTGGGTTTCAGGCTTTCCTTGATCTTTTTCAGATGGCCGAGGAAGTCGGCTCCACGCTTGAGCGTGACGCCGGTCGCCAGAATGTCGATCACCGTCAAGTGAATGATCCGCGATGACATGGGCATGTAGACCTCCGTGTCTTCTGGAGCAGTGACTTCCAGGACCACGGTGCAGGCGTCCGCGAGGGGGGAGTCCGGATTGGTAATGCCAATCACAGTCGCGCCGTTGGCCCGGGCAATTTTAGCGATGTCGACGGTTTCGCGGGTGCGGCCGGTGTAGGAGATCATCACGATGACGTCACCGGTACTGGAGCCGGCCGCGACCATGCGCTGCATGAGAGCGTCGTCGTAGGACATCACCGGAATATTGAAACGGAAGAACTTGTGCTGGGCGTCGAGGGCAACCGGCGCGGAGCCCCCCATGCCGAAGAAATTGATCTGTTTGGCCTGAATGAGATAGTCGATGGCGGTGGCCAGGGCCTTTGGGTCCAGCGCCTGGCGGGCCTTGTCCAGGCTAGCGATCGTGCTCAGCATGATCTTGTCAGCGAATTCGGCAACACTGTCGTCCGGCTCGACGTTCTGGCCCACGTAGGGGGTGCCGGTGGCAATGCTCTGGGCCAGGCGAATCTTGAAGTCGGGAAAACCGGTCGCTGAAAACCCGCGACAAAACCGGTTTACGGTGGGCTCGCTCACGTCTGCGGCACGGGCAAGGGCTGCGATACTGTAGCGGGTGGCTGCGCTGGGGTCCCGGAGAATGGCTTCCGCCACTTTGCGCTCGGATTTGTTGAGGCTGTCGAGGCGGGACTGTATGTCTTCAATCAGGTTGTCGTCGCGTTTCGCCTGGTGCGCGGCCATGGAAAGGTGCTCCCTGAATTCATCGGCGGTCATTAGCGTAATTGTTGGTGATTATACCGTGTTTTCCCGGAATATGCGGTAGTAAAAATATCAGAAACGCGATTTAACTCTTGGATTAATCGAACCCCGGTGTCATTATTTGTTAAGAATTACTACATCTGGCGTTGTTAAAAGAGAAGGAAGCAATGGCTGATAACGACCATACCCGCTCAGACCTGATGATGTTCGGTGCCCTTGGGGACCTGGCGCAGCGCAAGCTCTTTCCGGCGTTGTACCAGCTTGACCGCTCCGGTCTGCTTGATCAGGGCAGCCGTATCCTCGCGATTGCCAGGGACAAGTCCGACACCTCGGGTGTTCGAAAGCTCCTGAGAGAAAAGCTCCGGGAACACGTCAAGCCGGCAGAGTTTGACGAGGCCCTCGCTGAGACTTTCCTGAAACGCATCGATTATCTTTATCTGGATTTCACCGATTCAGCCGGTTTCGCCGCCCTCAACGAGTGGCGCGGTACGCCGGACAGCAACCTTATTGTTTACATGGCCACGCCGCCGGCCATGTACGGCGAGATTTCCCGCAATCTTCGCAGTGCCAGTTGCTGCACAGGCAAGACCCGGGTGGTGGTAGAGAAACCGATCGGCCACGACCTTGCCTCATCCAGGGTGATCAACGATGAGCTGGGCGAGGTCTATCGCGAAGACCAGCTTTTCCGCATCGACCATTACCTGGGCAAGGAAACCGTACAGAATCTGATTGCACTGCGATTTGCCAACAATTTGTTTGCGTCCCAGTGGGATCAGAACCACATCTCACATGTGGAAATTAGCGTTGCCGAGAGCGTGGGTATTGAAGGGCGCTGGGGGTATTTCGATAAAGCGGGCCAGATCCGTGACATGATCCAGAACCACCTGTTGCAGCTGCTGTGTCTGATCGCCATGGATCCGCCCTCGGACCTGTCGGCTGACAGCATTCGGGACGAGAAGGTGAAAGTGCTGAAAGCCCTGCGGGACATCACTCCGGAGTTGATGGACAGCCATGTGGTGCGAGGTCAGTACACGGCGGGTACCAGCAACGGTAAGCCGGTGCCCGGGTATCTGGAGGAGGAGGGGGCTAACAAGGGGAGTGGCACCGAAACCTTCGTGGCGTTGAAAGCCGAGATCGAGAATTGGCGGTGGTCCGGTGTGCCGTTTTACATCCGTACCGGAAAACGGCTGCCGGAGAAGCTGTCGCAGATTATTATCCACTTCAAGCCGGCACCTCATTACATCTTCGATCCGGATCAGAAGCATCTGGCCAACAACAAGCTGATTATCCGCCTCCAGCCCGATGAGGGGATGTCACTGAAGATCCTGACCAAGGACCAGGGGCTGGACAAGGGCATGCGTCTGCGCCAGGGGCCGCTGGAGCTGACGTTCTCGGAAACCTTCGATACCGACCGTATTCCCGATGCCTATGAGCGGCTGTTGTGGGAGGTGATGAAAGGCAACCAGTACCTGTTTGTGCGTCGGGACGAAGTCGAGCATGCCTGGAAATGGGTGGACCGTGTGATCCGCAACTGGAATGACAGCGGGGAACCTCCGAAGCGATACGCGGCGGGCACCTGGGGGCCAGTAGCGTCGATTGCGATGATCACGCGGGACGGGAGGAGCTGGTATGAAGACGCCTGAGATTCGGCTGCCCCACGGTATTGAGCAACGGTTTGGTGACAGTCCGCAGCAGGTGGCGCTTGCGCTCGCGGATGCGGTGGCCGAGGTGTTGCGTAGCCGTCTGGCTGAAGCCGGGCAGGCGACGCTGGTGGTGTCCGGCGGCTCAACACCGGTGCCGTTTTTCGAGGCGCTGGCGAACAAGGATCTGGACTGGTCCGGCGTCACGGTTGCGCTGGCGGATGAGCGCTGGGTGGACGAAGCGGATCCGGCCAGCAATACCCGCCTGGTGAAGTCGTCGGTGCTGCAGGGCAAGGCCGCGGCGGCGCGTTATCTCTCCCTGAAGCAGGAGGGTGAAACCCCCGCCCTGGGTCTGGATGCGGTCCGGGCGGAATTGGCTGCTCTGGCCCAGCCACTGGACGTGCTTGTTCTGGGGATGGGCAATGATGGCCATACCGCCTCTCTATTCCCGGATGCCCCGGAACTGCCATTCGCAATGGACGCTGGCTGTCCCGAAGTGGTCGCTGCTATGACGCCGCCGTCTCAGGCGCAGCCGCGGATTACCCTGACTCGACCGGTGCTGAGTGAGGCCCGTTTCACCGTTTTGCACCTGAAAGGCGCCGACAAGCTGGACACCCTGAAGCGGGCGTTTGAAAACCCGGACGATGTCCTGGCGATGCCGGTGCGTGCGTTTTTGAAGCCCGGGTTGCAGGTGTTCTGGAGCCCCTGAGGCGGCGCGATTTTTCCTGTCCGTTTAATGGAGAAGATCATGAACCAACTGTCCGAATTCCATCGTGAGCGCGTGCAGACGGTGCTCGCGGCCTCACCGTTGATTCCGGTGATAGCCATCAACGACCCCGATGATGCGATACCGCTATGCCGGGCGCTGGTGGATGGAGGCATCCGCGTGCTGGAGATCACCCTGCGTACCGAGCACGGCGTGAAAGCCATTGAAGCGGTTCGTCAGGCTATCCCGGACGCCTGGGTGGGCGCCGGCACTGTGACCAGCATCGCCCAGTATCGGCAGGTCGAGGCGGCTGGCGCGCAGTTCGTCATCACACCGGGTGTCACCGAGGCCATTCTGGAGTTTGGTCTGACGTCAGAGGCGCCCTTGTTGCCGGGAATTTCCACCATTTCGGAGCTGATGGTGGGGTATAACCTGGGTTACCGTGAATTCAAGTTCTTTCCCGCTGAAGTTGCCGGCGGTATACCCGCGCTGAAAGCCTTTGCCGGACCCTTTCCAGATGTATCCTTCTGCCCGACCGGGGGAATTCGCCGTGAAACCGCTCGGGATTACCTGGCGCTCGGTAATGTGCACGCCGTGGGCGGAAGTTGGCTAACCCCGGCCGAGGCGATTGCGGGCAAAGACTGGGCCGCCGTTTCACAAGTGGCCCGTGAGAGCCTGGCGGGTCTCTAGGAGCGGGGGGCAGTTGGGTGTGGTGAGCGACCATACCCATGGTCGCTCACCCGGTGTTGTCAGCGGATGTCGTTGCCTACCCGTACGATCTTCATGGTGTTGGTGCCACCCTGGGCGTTCACGTAATCACCTTTGGTCATCACCACCAGGTCGCCGGCCTTGACCACGCCACGATTCGCCAGCTCCGAGACGGCCAGTGCGTTGGTGCGTTCGTTGGGAATTTTTGCGGAATCAAACGGAACTGTCTGCACGCCCCGGAACATGGCAACCCGGTGCTGGGTGGAGTGATGCCGTGAGAATGCGAAGATCGGCAGGCTGGACTTGATGCGAGACATCAGTAGCGGCGTTGCGCCGGTTTCGGTCATGCAGATGATGGCCGCAACCCCTTCCAGATGATTGGCGGCGTACATGGCCGACAGGGCGATGGCTTCATCCACCATTTCCATGCTCTCGTGGATGCGGTGTTTGGACTGGTGCATCGAGGGGTGCTTCTCGGCACCGAGGCAGATGCGCACCATGGCTTCGACCGCTTCTTTCGGGTAATCGCCCACGGCGGTTTCGGCGGACAGCATCACGGCGTCGGTGTAATCCATGACCGCGTTGGCCACATCGGATACTTCGGCGCGCGTCGGCATCGGGTTGTCGATCATGGATTCCATCATCTGGGTGGCGGTGATGACCACCTTGTTCAGCACCCGGGCCCGCTGGATGATGTGCTTCTGCACGCCCACCAGCTCCGCGTCGCCGATTTCAACGGCCAGATCGCCACGGGCCACCATGACTGCATCCGACGCCTCGATTACCGCGTCCAGAGCGGCGTTGTCATGCGCCAGCTCTGCCCGCTCGATTTTGGCCACCAGGTATGCTTCGGAGCCGGCGTCGCTCAGCAGTCTGCGGGCAACATGCATGTCTTCGGCGGTGCGAACAAACGACACCGCGACGTAGTCTGCGCCGAGGCGGGCAGCGGTCACAATGTCTTTTTTGTCTTTGTCCGTCAGCGCGTCGGCGGACAGACCGCCGCCGCGCTTGTTCAGGCCCTTGTTGTTGGAGAGGGGACCGCCGATCAGCACTCGGGATGTGATGCTGCTGCCATCAACGGCGGTCACTTCCATTTCAATGCGGCCGTCATCCAGCACCAGGATGTCGCCGGCTACCACGTCGTCAATCAGCTGCTCGTAGTCGATGCCGACCCGGTGCTCATCGCCGTTTTCCTTGTCCATGCTGGCGTCGAGCACGAATTCCTGACCGGCCTTCAGGGTCACCTTGTTGTCACGGAAACGGGCAATGCGAAGTTTCGGGCCCTGGAGATCGGCCAGAAGTGCTACAAACCGACCTTGTGAGGCGGCGGTTTCCCGCACTCGCCGTGCGCGCTCTATGTGGTCCTCGGCGCTGCCGTGGGAAAAGTTCAGCCGGGTGACGTCCACACCCGCCGCGATAACGGCGGCAAGGGATTCCGGCGAGTCGGTTGCGGGGCCGAGGGTGGCGACAATCTTGGTACGCCTGAGCATGGTCTGAATGTCCTTGTGAAGAAACCTTGGTGACTGAGGGGACGGCGCGGATCGAACTGCGGCCGATGCGGTTATTATCGTACCACGCCATGACTTTCAGGTGACGGCCGAGAACCCGGGTGTACACTTACGTCTAATACCAGATGTCATAACCATACAGGGAGGAGACCCGCATGCATTCAGTGGTTAAAAAGGTGACCCAGCGAGTCATTGAGCGCAGCCGCGCCAGCCGCGGGGACTATCTCGCAAGAATGAACGCGCTGAAGGCGCAGTCGCCTCACCGCAGCTCACTATCCTGCGGCAATCTCGCCCATGGATTCGCCGCGTGCAACGCGTCGGATAAAGACACATTGAAATTCATGAACAAGGCCAACGTGGCCATTGTGTCTGCCTATAACGACATGCTCTCGGCGCACCAGCCGTACCACGGTTACCCCGACGTTATTCGCAACGCGGCCCACGGTATGGGTTCCGTA
The DNA here is from genome assembly GCF_023156235.1 of Marinobacter goseongensis. GTDB lineage: Bacteria > Pseudomonadota > Gammaproteobacteria > Pseudomonadales > Oleiphilaceae > Marinobacter > Marinobacter goseongensis. The sequence continues at coordinate 16,671 of NZ_JAKZAI010000001.1, forward strand.
GCACAGTTTGCCGGCGGCACACCGGCCATGTGCGACGGTGTGACCCAGGGCCAGCCCGGGATGGAACTCAGCCTGTTTTCCCGGGATGTCATTGCCATGAGCACTGCAGTGGCGCTGAGCCACAACATGTTTGATGCCACGCTGTTGCTGGGTATCTGCGACAAGATCGTGCCGGGTCTGTTGATGGGCTCCCTCAGTTTCGGGTATCTGCCCACCGTTCTGGTGCCGGCCGGCCCGATGCCCTCCGGCTTGCCGAACAAGGAAAAGCAGCGTATCCGGCAGCTGTATGCCGAGGGCAAAATCGGGAAAGAGGAGCTGCTGGAGGCGGAGAGCAAGTCTTACCACAGTCCCGGTACCTGCACCTTCTACGGTACGGCCAACAGTAATCAGTTACTGGTGGAAGTGATGGGCCTGCACTTGCCCGGCGCGGCCTTCGTGAATCCCGGCACACCGCTTCGCGACCGTCTGACCCGTGCCGCAACCGAGCAGGTTATCCGGTTGTCACAACCCCACGGCGGCGAGTTGGGTCTGGGAGACATGGTGGACGAGAAGGCCATTATCAATGCCCTCGTGGCGCTGTTGGTGACCGGCGGTTCCACGAATCACACCATTCACTGGATTGCGATTGCCCGTGCGGCGGGCGTAATCATTGACTGGAACGACTACGCCGAATTGTCGTCGGTGGTGCCGTCGATGACCCGCATTTACCCCAATGGCCAGGAGGACATCAACGCGTTTCACGAGGCCGGTGGTACACCCTTCCTGATCCGCGAATTGCTGAGCGGCGGCTTTCTTCATAATGACGTGCAGACCGTGATGGGGCCGGGGCTTGAGCAGTACACACGCATGCCGGAGCTGGATAACGACCAGCTGGTGTGGTCGCCGGCACCGCAAACCAGCCAGGCACCAGAGGTGCTCAGTTCTGTCGCCGCGCCTTTTGCACCAGACGGGGGGTTGAAAGTGCTCGATGGTAACCTCGGGCGCGGGGTGATCAAGGTGTCGGCGGTGGCGTCGGAACACCGCCTGGTGGAAGCGCCTGCAGTGGTGTTCAATGACCAGAACGACCTGAAGGCCGCGTTCGAGGCGGGCCATTTGGATCGTGATTGTGTGGTCGTGGTGCGCTTCCAGGGCCCCAAGGCCAACGGTATGCCGGAGTTGCACAAACTGACGCCTTACCTGGGTGTGCTGCAAGACCGCGGGTTCCGCGTGGCGCTGGTTACCGATGGGCGAATGTCCGGGGCCTCGGGCAAGGTGCCAGCGGCCATTCATGTTTATCCGGAAGCGCTGGATGGCGGTCCGCTGGCGAGGCTTCGCGATGGTGATCTGGTGCGTGTGGACGCGGAACACGGTGATCTGTCCGTATTGGTTGATGCGGACGAATTGGCGGCCCGTGATTCGGAAAAAGCCGATCTGGCCCGGTCTCATCAGGGCTACGGACGGGAACTGTTTGGCTGGATGCGGCGTTCTGCCAGTCACCCCGAGGAAGGCGCCTGTTTTTTCTGGAACCACAACGCATGACTGATCACGAATTCGCCCTGGTAGGGGATGTTGGTGGAACCAACGCCCGCTTTGCGCTGGTGCGCGGGGGTCAGGTCAAACCCGAAGCGATTGCTGTGTTGCCCTGCCGGGACTACGACAGTCTGGGCGCGGCCATCGCGGATTACCTCAACAAAGCGGGCATTGAGGCCGTTGCTGAAGCCTGCCTGGCGGTCGCGTCCCCGGTTCGGGACACCCGGGTGCGGATGACCAACAACCATTGGCGTTTTGACACCGAAGAGCTGCGCCAGCAATTCCAGTGGCGGGCGTTCAAGGTGATCAACGATTTTACCGCCATGGCGCTGGGTGTGCCCCATGTCTCGGCCGATCAGTTGGTCCATGTGTGCGGCGGGCCGGGTGACAGCCGCCGGCCCAGACTGGTGATGGGCCCGGGTACCGGGCTTGGAGTTTCAGGGCTGGTGCCGATCACCAATGGCTGGGTGCCGCTGATGACTGAGGGCGGCCACGTGGATTTTGCCCCAGTGGATGACTTGGAAATGGCGATTCTGCGCATACTCAAGGCCCGGTTCGGGCGCGTGTCGGTGGAGAGAATTTTGTGTGGGCAGGGCCTGCTGAACCTGTATCAGGCGCACGCCGAGATTCAGGGGCTGCCGGCGCCCCTGGATGGGCCGGAAAAGATCACCGTCGCCGCGGTCGGCCACGCCGACCTGCTGGCGCAGCAAAGCCTGCGGCACTTCTGCGAGATTCTGGGGCGGGTGGCGGGCAACGCGGCACTGACGCTGGGTAGCATGGGGGGCGTGTACCTGTGCGGTGGCATCCTGCCCCGTATCCTTGAGTTTTTTCTCGAGAGCCCGTTCCGCACTGGTTTTGAGGACAAGGGCCGGATGCGCCCGTTGGTGGAGTCTACCCCGGTGTACGTGGTGACCGAGGCCTACACCGGCCTGCTGGGTGCCGCGGAAGCCCTTCGCAATCCGGAGGTATAGGCCCGATGTGACTGGCTGTCAGGGTACGAAAGGTCTAATCTGCATATAATAAGGCAAAGCGAATCATACGGTTTGCCCGACACTCACCGTCACCGGCAGTCATATTCGCGGCATGGATTTGTTACTTACTCATTTTGCACGGTCTCTCTCCGGCGCTGAGAACCTCGAACAGCTCACCCGTCCCATTCTATTGCTTTTGCAACGCATCACCGGCCTGGAATCCACCTATCTCACCGTAATTGATGAGGTGAAGCAGACCCAGACCATCCTGTTTTCGGAAAATACCGGCGACATGAACATCCCGGAAGGGCTGACGGTGCAGTGGTTCGATACATTGTGCAAACGCGCCATGGACGAGGGAACCTTCTATACCCCGAATGTGCCTGAGTTGTGGGGGGATTCCGAAGCGGCCCAGAAGCTGGGCCTGAAAACCTACTTGACCGTGCCTGTAAACAACCTGGACGGCGGAACGTATGGAACCCTGTGTGGCGCCAGTAGTGAGTCCAGGCGTGTGGATCAGGACACCTTTGACGTGCTCAAGCTCTGCTCCGAGCTGATTGCTTACCAGATCGCCCGGGATGCCGCAGCCAAGGCTTCGATTCTCCGTGCTAACCGGGCTGAGGAAAGGCTGGAGGCAGTGGCGCTGATTTCCGCCATTGGTGAGCTCTGTTTCCGTTCCGATGACTTCCATGCCGGCCTCACCGAGTCGGCGGCACTGCTGGAAAAAGACGGCGTATGGCACCGGGCTGTGCCGTTCGAGCTGCAGGGGCAGCGCTGTCGCGCGTTGTCTGCGGCTGACGAGCCCTGGATGGCTCTGGCCAAGCAAACCGATGAGCTGATACCGCTGACCGACGCGTTGTTCGATAGCGTGCATCCGGATCCCTTTCTTGCTGCCCATACTGACGTGTCCAGGCTGACACCTGCGTTAAAGCGTGTGGGGTTGAGCGCCCGGGCCGTGGTTGCGCTGGTCGGCGTGGAAACCGCGGCCGGTCGGGTGGCGGGCATCTTGTTGGCGGCCACCGAACCCGACGCGGTTGACGATTATGACAATGAACAGCGCCTGATCATCAGTTGCTCGAATTACCTGTCGCTTCTTGCCGAGCGGGCGGAGTACCTGGAACAACTGGAGCGCGCGAATCAGGAATTGTCCGTTTATGCGCTTCACGATCCGTTGACCGGGCTAGCCAACCGCCGTTACCTCATTGAGGAGTTGGCGCGCATGCTGGCGGCGGCTCAGCGCAACGGTGGAAAGATCTACGTGGCGTTTATGGACCTTGATGGTTTCAAACAGATCAATGACGAACACGGTCACGATGTGGGCGACCAGTTTCTGCAGAGCCTTGCGGTCTGCCTGCGCGGCGCGTCAAGGGCCGGTGATCTGGTCAGCCGCTACGGCGGCGATGAATTTGTGGTGCTGTCGTCAGCAAAACCGGAGGAGGGCGAAGCCGGGCTTGAGGCATTCCTCGGTCGGCTGCGCAAAGTGACCTGCGGCCGTTTCGACCTGCCGGAGATGTCACTGGACTATGCGGGCCCAAGCGTGGGCGGGGTGGTGAGCCATGCTGGGGAAACCGACCCCGACGCCTTGCTGGCCCGGGCCGATGACGCCATGTACGCGATCAAGAAAGCCCGCAAAAGCCACCCTCAGAGGTAGTGCACCAACGTCTGCTTGTCGAGGCGATACTGGCGGTTGTAAACGCCGTTCTCGGCGCGCTTGCCCGCGGCCAGTACCATCACCACCAGGCCCTGGCGAGGCACGTTTAAAAGCTTGCGCACGCGCCAGTCGTCGAAGCCCTCCATCGGGCAGGAATCATACCCGTAGGCTCGCAGCGCCAGCATCAGGTTCTCTGCAGCCAATGCGGTGGACTTGGTCGCCCAGATTTTCATTTCCGTGGCGGAATAGGGCCCGCGCGGCACTGGACGGGTGAGGCCGACAAACAGGCCCGCCGTTTTCTTTGCCAAGCCGAGTATCCCAAGTGGCCCCTGGTTGTAATGGATGGGGGCAATGCGGGTGTAGTATTTCTCGACAATGCCCGGCAAGGTTTCTTCCGGCCATTGCGCCAGTGCCTCGCGGGCATGTTCGCGCCATGTATCGGTACGGGCCACAATACCGATCAACACCGGCGCCGTTCTGGCCGCATTTTGGTTCAGGCAGGCGGTTGCCAGTTTTTTCCGCAGATCCGGCGATTGCACCACAAAGAATTCCCAGGGTTGCAGGTTGCTGGAGTTTGGCGCCAGCGTGGCCAGTTCCAGGCAGTCGTCCAACACGTCCGCCGGGATGGGCTCGTCGGTGAAACGGCGGATCGAACGGCGGCTGCGCACTACTTTGCGGAACTCTTCAACATCGATCTCCGGCGGGGTACGAGGGCCAGCTTTCGCGTTCATGAGGTGTCCTTGCGTGCTTGTGAAGTGGGTTGTGTGGCTCTATCGTTACGGGAAAGTCCGATTTATGCAATTGCCTGGATGACGAAAGCCCATGACCGAACCCCTGTCTGAACTGCCATTCCGGGAACTGCCATTCCGGGAACTGGTGAGCCGGGTGCGTGCTTGCACTCTGTGTGCAGATTCGCTGCCCTGCGGCCCGCGACCGGTGATCCAGCTGTCAGAATCGGCCAGGTTGCTGGTGGTCGGACAGGCCCCCGGCCGACGGGTGCACGAGACCGGCTTGCCGTTCAACGATCCGAGTGGGGATCGTCTGCGTCAGTGGCTGGACGTGTCACGGGAGGAGTTCTATGACGAGCACAAATTCGCCATTCTGCCGATGGGATTTTGCTACCCTGGCACCGGTAAATCGGGGGATCTGCCACCACGACCGGAATGTGCGCCGGCCTGGAGACAGGCGTTGCTGGAGCGCTTGCCCAATCTGGCACTGACGCTGGTGATCGGGCAATACGCTCATGCGTGGCATCTGCCCAGTGCCGCCCGCTCGGTCACCGAAAACGTTCGACATTGGCGCCACTACTGGCCGAATCTGGTGCCTATGCCGCACCCCAGCCCACGCAACAATCTCTGGCTGCGCCGCAATCCCTGGTTCGAAGAGGAAGTTATTCCGACACTGCAGTCGCGGATTCGGACCCTGCTCCGATCGTGAGACCGATGTAATTCTCCAGCGCCCGTACCTGCTCATCGGACGCGTAAAGCCCCTGCTTGGTGCGGCGCCAGAGGATATCCTCGGCCGTCATGGCCCATTCCTCAGCGATCAGATAATCCACCTCACACTGATAGAGATTGCCAGTGAAGCGACGGCCCAGTGCGTCGATGGCACCGGCAGCACCAAGGACATTGCGAGTGCGCGTACCATAGGTGCGTACGAATCGACTGATCATGTCCTCGGGGAGCCAGGGCCACTGGCTCTGGAAGTGCTCTGCCAGCGTGCTCTGATCACGGAAGTCGCCTCCCGGAAGAACGGCGTTGCGGGTCCACTGGCGACCGGCGCCGGGGAAAAACTGGCAGAGCTTTTCTGTGGCAGCTTCGGCAAGCTTTCGATAGGTCGTGATTTTGCCACCGAACACGGAAATCACCGGAGCCTGATCTGCCTCGGCATCGACTTCGAATGCGTAGTCCCGGCTGGCCTTCTGTGCGGGTTGCTGTTCGTCGTCCATCAGCGGCCGGACTCCGGAGTAGGACCAGACCACGTCCTGCGGTGACAGTTGGTGACGAAAGTGATCGTTGACAATGTCCAGCAGGTAGCGGGTTTCCTCGGCCGAGATGGTCGCCTTTTTCGGGTCTCCCTGGTACTCGACGTCGGTGGTGCCAATCAGTGAGAAACGGTCTTCGTAGGGGATAACGAAAACGATGCGGCCGTCCTCGTTCTGCAGGATGTAGGCTTCGGTATCCTTGTTCAGTCGGGGAACGACAATATGGCTGCCTTTAACCATGCGGATGGCTTTTGGAGCCTGCATGGCCAGAGTTTCGCTGAACAGACGGCTGACCCAGGGGCCAGAGGCATTGACAATGGCTCTGGCGGTTACGGTCGTGGTGGACTGGTTTTGTGTGTTTTCGAGGGTGACCGTCCAGGCCTGTTTCCCCCGGACTGCCCTGGTGCATTTGGTACGAGTGAGAACCGTTGCGCCGCAGGCCTGGGCTTTCAATGCGGTCAGTACCACCAGGCGGGCGTCGTCCACCCAGCCGTCCGAGTATTCGAATCCACGGGTAATTTCCGGTTTCAGCGGGCTGGTGCCGTCAAAACGGATGGAGCGGGAGCCGGGCAGCACTTCTCGTTTGGCGAGGTGGTCGTAAAGAAAAAGACCGGTACGGATCATCCACGCCGGGCGCAAATGGGCCCGGTAGGGCAGGCGGAAGCGCATGGGCCACATGATGTGCGGCGAATTCTTCAGAAGCGATTCACGCTCCGCAAGGGCCTCACGCACCAGGCGGAATTCGTAGTGCTCCAGATAGCGTAATCCGCCGTGAATCAACTTGCTGCTGTTAGACGACGTGGCGGACGCGAGATCGTTCATCTCGCACAGAAGCACACGCAGACCGCGACCTGCCGCATCCATGGCAATGCCGGTGCCGTTTACGCCGCCACCGACGACGATGACGTCATATTCCGTGTGCTCTGGTTTCATGATCTGGTCGTTCCCTGGTACACCCTCGACATGGTTACTGAGTATACCGCTGTTGTCAGGTAAGAACGACCTCAACTCACGCTACAGTGACTGCTCTCACATTGCGGCAGTCCGCTGAATCACCCGAGGCAGCCTCTGTCCCGGGTGATTCAGCGGCGACCCGCCAACATCGCCAGCAGAACGCTGACCACGGTTGAACACACCAGCGCGCCAAGGAACGGCGCCAATGTGGGAATGGCGCCGGGGAAACTGGCGGCGTGCAGGCCGGCGGCGAGGCTGCCACCGGTGAACCATCCGGGCAGGATGGCACCGATCAATCCAGCCAGACCGCCGCCGACCGCGGCCAGGGTGGACATCCGTTTCCACAGCCCCATCAGCACCGGAATAACCGCGGTGGCGCACAGGAGGTCGGCAATCAGAAACAGACGCAGCACGGAGATGCCCTGCAGTGCCACCAGCACCACCGGAATCATCAGCAGCACTGTAAGCCAGCGGGCGGAGGTCAGAGACATACCGGTTTTCTCAGTTACCGCCAGAGAGGCGAGGGCGTTCTGAAGGGTGTCGACCGATGATGCCACCAGTGTCAGAGCCAATATCAGCGCGGGAAGGGTGAGCCATGCCGGCGCGTCAGCGAGCAGGGCAAAGAACGGAATCGGTGGGTTGCCCAGATCGGCTCCACTCATGGCAGCGGCGATGCCCAGTGAGCCCACAATGGCCACAACGGCGATGGTGATAATACCGCCGAAGAAGGCGCCCCGTTGAAGCGCAGAGGTATCCCTGGCAGACCAAAGCCGCTGCCAGTAACCCTGATGAAACAGGTTGGCGGCCGTGACTGCAATCACCAAGGTGAGTGCAACACCCAGAGCGCTACCAACCGGCACGCCGGGACTGTCATCCAGACTGATCTCCGGTAGCCGGTCGGTCGCAACCACGCCGACAATGATCAGCAGGGCAATCAGGAGAAAGGCCTGCCACTGATCCGTGACCAGACTGGCCCGCAATCCTCCCCAGGCGGTGTAGATGAGGGTCGCAACGGCCACACCGATCACCGCCAGGTTGCCGTTGACGCTGGAGAGCATGGAGGTGATGGCACCGATGGCAGTGAGCTCGGCAGTCAGAAAACACAGCATGTACAGCACCGAGATCAGCGACACATAGTGGCGGACGCCGTTGCCATAGCAGGCCTGCGCAAATTCTCCGATGCTACGGCCCTGAGGCAGAAAGCGGCGAATGGCCGGCCCGCAAAAGGCAAACACGATGAAGGGCAGGGCGGCGCCCAGAGCGTAACCGGCCAGCGCCAGAGGCCCCACCAGCGCACCGACCTCCGGTGGCGCGAACAGGATCCATCCGCCCATGCCCGAGGCCAGAAAACTGAGCCCCAGGGCCCTCGCCCCCTGAGTGTTCCGGGCGGTGACAAAGTCGTCCAGTCCCCCGTCAGCCAGCCGTGCCCGAACGCCAAGCCAGGTAAACAGAATCAGGGCAACGGCCAGCGCGGCCGCAGTGGTGTAGAACATGATTATTTGCTCCGCCGGGTGAGAAGGGCGAAATAGTGCCATATTCGCGCCTGTGCGGCGAGATTCGGTGATCGGTTGCAGGTTCACTGCGATTTTGACAAGCGTCAATCCAGGGTCCAGCTTATGGTTTAGGCTGGTGTTTATGCGCTGATCAATCATCAGGCGCTATTTCCGGAGGTTGCACTATGGACAACAGACAATCCGAATTGGAGACATTGCGGGCAGATCTCAGGGCCCGGCTCACTCGCTACGAAGCCCATCAGCACCGCGAGGGCGGTGCACTGGAGAAAGACTTCGAGGAGCAGGCGATCCAGACCCAGAATGACGAAGTGGTTGATTCGCTGGAGGTGGAAATCCGCTCTGAACTGGTACAGATCGAGCACGCCATTGAGCGCATCCAGCAGGGCGTGGGTGATGAGTGTGAGCGGTGTGGCGAAGAGATCGATCCTCGCCGGCTCCAGGTCCTGCCCTACACCACGGTATGCGTGACGTGCGCCGATGCCTGATGATGATTCCCGACCGGGACTGCCCAGAAGCCAGATAATCGGGTTGGTCCTCGGCCCGTTATTCCTGGTGCTCACTCTGGTGCTGCCCGCGCCGAACGGCATGAGTGAAGCGGCCTGGGCCGCCGCCGGGCTCATGCTGTTGATGGCAACCTGGTGGTCGACAGAGGCCATCCCGATTCCCGCGACCGCGCTCTTACCGATCTTGCTGGTGCCCGCGCTGGGCCTTGGCTCGGTCAAGGAAGCCACGGCGCCCTATGCCAATCCCATTATCTTTCTGTTTCTGGGCGGCTTTACGCTTGGCCTTGCCATGCAGCACTGGAATCTTCACCGGCGTATTGCGTTGCACACGCTCAGATCGGTGGGAGCAAAGCCCCGGCGGCAGATTGCCGGATTCATGATGGCCACCGCGTTCCTGAGTATGTGGGTCAGCAACACTGCCACCTCCATCATGATGCTGCCCATCGGACTGTCGGTCATCGCGATGATGAGCAGTGGCGAGTCAGAAGGCCAGCGCCGGTACGCAACGGCATTGCTGCTGGCAATTGCCTACTCCGCCAGTATCGGGGGTATCGCCACCCTGATCGGTACACCACCCAACGCGCTCCTCGCGGCCTATCTCAGCGAGAATCAGGGCGTGTCGATCGGTTTTGCCCAGTGGATGATGATCGGTGTTCCGGTCAGCGTGGTTATGCTGACGCTGACCTGGTGGTGGCTGACCCGCACCGATTTCGGTCTTGCCGCCGAGGGCAGCAGCGGGGCCCTGATTCAGGACGAGCTCAGGGCCCTTGGCCCGCTGCAGCGCGGGGAGATGCTGGTTGCGGTGGTGTTTGTGCTGACTGCCACAGCGTGGATTTTTCGACCTTTGCTGGCGGACGAACGGATGCCCTGGCTGAGCGACACGGGGATTGCCATCGCGGCCGCGGTGGCGATGTTTCTGATTCCGGTGAATGTAAAAGAACGGGTGTTCGTGCTGGATTGGGAGACTGCCCAAAGCATTCCCTGGGGCGTGCTGCTGTTGTTTGGCGGCGGTCTTGCCATGGCAGGCGTGATAAGCAGCTCCGGGTTGGCGGAGTGGATTGCCGAAAGCCTGAGTGTGGCCGGGCATCTGCCTGCCATCGTGATGATCGTTCTGGTGGCCGGTGTCATTATTTTTCTGACGGAGGTGACCAGCAATACCGCCACCGCCGCCGCCTTTCTGCCGCTGCTGGGCGCTCTGGCGATCTCTCAGGAGTTGTCGCCCCTGCTGCTGACGGTTCCAGCGGCGATTGCTGCCAGCTGCGCCTTCATGATGCCCGTGGCGACCCCGCCGAATGCCATCGTGTTTGCCAGTGGCCACATGAAAATCCAGGACATGATCCGTGCCGGATTTGCTCTCAACGTCTTGGGTATCATCGTGGTGACCATCGCCAGTTACCTTTTACTTGGACTGGTGTTCACGCTCTAGCCCGAATACTCACCCCGAATCTTGCCGAGGAGATCCTCGGCCCGGTCCATCGCTTCCGAGCGGTGGCTGATGTTCTGAATGATGGCCTCTTCCAGTGAAATCCCGAGTGCCCGACGTCGACTTACGGCAGGGCCTGTCCCAATGCCTTGAACCAGTTCTCAAAACCCTGGCATCCGGCCTCTTTTGCAGCGACAGATTTGAGGCACAGTTATCTTTAAGGGTCAGGGCTTTTCGGTATCTTACCGTAACAACGTGTAACACAAGAATGCGTGCGTAAGGCAACGACTAATAATAACAGGGACTTCTTCAGACATGCTGCTGGTACTTGCCGGATCCATCCTTACATTCACCATGGTGCAGGAAGCGACCGTGGTGGAACCGTTTGACCGGGAGACGGTGGTCATTGAACAGGATATCGACAGCGGACCGGTGAAACTTCGCACCGATGTCCGCCTCGAGCCTCTGGTCGAGCAGAAGTTCCGCAACATTGTTCGTCAGGCCTATGACTACAGTTGTGGCAGTGCCGCGCTGACAACGGTATTGAACCATTACCTGGGCCGGACACTGAACGAGCGTCAGGTTATGGAAGGCCTGCTGCACTACGGTGAAAGCGAAAGGATCGTACAGCGCCGGGCGTTTTCCATGCTGGACATGAAACGCCTGGTTACGGCGCTTGGCTATCCATCCGGTGGCTTCCGGGCGTCGATTGAAGACCTCATCGACCTTGACCACCCTGCCATCGTTCCCATCGAGCACGCCGGCTTCAAACACTTTGTGGTGCTGCGGACCATTCGCGATGGCCGTGTTTACCTGGCCGATCCTGCAGTAGGCAACATCTCCTTCACGCTCGCGCAGTTCGAAGAGAAATGGAATGACAATGTGTTGTTCATTGTTTTTCCGGGCAGCGACAAGCCACTGGATTACCTGGAGCTCAAGGAAGAGGACCTCCGCTTTGTTGATGACCAGACCTTGACGCTGCTGGCGCTCCAGCAGGCACCCCTTTTTCATGAAGCGACAGCCAGACGTATCCAGAATCTGCTTGAGCGCCAGAAAAACAACCCGGATGGCAGTGTGGAGAACACCCGCAAGCAGCTTCATTACCGCCGAAATTAAAGGCCCGGGTTTACGCACCGGGGATCAGGATTAAAACAATCAGAATTAAGGGAGTCAGGATGAATCGTTGGTTCACGCGAGGTTTTATCCTTTGTTCGATGGCCGGTCTGATGCCCGGGATGGCTGCGGCCCAGGACGGCAATGTCGATCAGGCGAGGGAGGCGCTGGCAAAGCAGGAAGGGGATGAGGATTCTACCCGTCAGCTGGAGGAAGTCTTTCAGGCGTCAGAAAAGAACTATTCCCTGCAGAAAAAGGGCTCCCACGCTCTTAACTACGCCTTTGACTACACGTATACCGCCGACCAGCGGCTGGATCTTGCAATCACCAATGGATCGGTGCGGAATCTGGACGTTGTGCCCTCGGCCACCCACAGCTTCACCAACGCGTTCACCTACGATTACGGTCTGCTGAATAACCTGACCGTGGGCACCCGTGTGCCACTGGTGGTGAAGTACGACACCCAGGATGAACTCAACGTTTACGACTTCGGAGACATTTCGGCAACCGCCCGCTGGCAGCCCTTTGCCTATGTGCCCGGAAAAATATCCACCACCTTCTTCGGCACCCTGACGTCGAAAACCGGCGTCAGTCCCTATGAGATTGATATCAACGAGCAGCTATCCACCGGCAGCGGTTATTACTCGATCGGTGGTGGCGCGAGCCTGTCCAAGGTTCTGGATCCGGTGGTGGTGTTCGGTTCAGTCAGTGCAACCTACAATCTGACTGAATCCGGACTTGAGCAGGTTCGGGGCGCCCGCCTGCTGGAAAAAGTGGAGCCGGGGTTCGGCCTGTCAGGCTCTGCGGGTTTTGCTTATTCCCTGTCCTACGATATTTCCCTGAGCGTGTCGGCTCAGCTCAGCTACAGCGATGAGACCGTTCTGACCTTCTCCAACGGCGACCAGGCTGTGGCGCAGGATCAGATGACCGGTTTTCTCAGTCTTTCACTGGGTACCCGGGTGAGTGACACCACCATTGTGAACACCAGTCTTGGTATCGGTCTGACCGAGGACGCCCCGGACTTCTCCCTGGGAGTATCCCTGCCCATTAATTTCTCCGGCCTGAAAGAGTGACCAAAGCCGCTGACGTTTTACGGGAAGGAAGGACTCCATGGGAATGACCAGCCACAAGAAGAAGATTCTCGGGGCCGTGATCGCCGCGACCCTCTCGTGTGGTGCCGAGGCGCAGCTCGCGCAGAATCTGACCATACACCCCAAAGCTCTGGCGCTGGGCAATGCCGTCACAGCTGATCCCCCGGGGATCATGGCGATTCACTACAATCCGGCGGGGCTGACCAAGCTGGATGGGCGCCAGCTTGAAGTAAACCTGATGAGCGTCTATCTCGATATTGATGCCAATTTCTACGCTGACGAAGACTACGAAATTTTCGGCATCAAGGGGCTTGAAACCGATCCTCTGACCGGTAAGCAACGGGATCCGGTTGCCAACACGCACAGCCATACCAACAACGTGGCGCTGTACGTTCCGGGCTACGGCATTTTGCGGGCACCTCCGGGCCCCGCGATTGCGCCTTCGGCCGGTGTCAGCATCAATCCGCCCGGCTCCAAACTGACCTTCGGTAATGCGTTTTACCTGCCACTGGCAGCCGGTTTCTATCGCGACAAGGACGACCCCGGGCGCTACATGCCACAGGCAACGGCCTTGCAAAGAACCACTTATCTGTCACCGACTGTGGGTTATGAAATCAATGACGAGTGGTCAGTCGGTGCCGGCATTCATCTTTCCCACATGGGTATCGCAGCCGATCAGTATATGCGCGCCCCCAACATGCTGTTGGGCGTGGCAGAAGTGCTGCAGGATGCGTTCAATTGTGAGAGTGGGGACGAGCCGTTGCAGCCTTGGCTGGCACTGTGCGGTGGTAACGTCGGCCCTTGGGATGACATCGGCGCCCTGAGCATCAACGTTCAGGAGACTCTTTCTCCCACCTATACCCTCGGTGTCATGTGGGAACCCACGGACTGGTTCACCTGGGGCGCCAGTTATACGTCCGAAGCCGACATGAATCTCAAAGGCACCTTCGAGATTGAGTATACCGAGGACTGGTCCGGATTCTGGCAGAGCGTAAACGGGTCGGTGCTCGGTGCCATCACGTCCGCGATTCTGAGCTTACCCTCCGGTGCACCGCGGGAAGCCGGCAACGTCAGCATGGATCTGGTCTACCCGCAGCATTTCCAGACCGGGATCAGTGTGGACGTGCACGAATTGCTGACAGTCAATGTGGATGTGGGCTGGACCGATTACAAACAGTGGGATGCCTTCGTGTTCAGATTCGATCGCAACCTGGAGTTCCTCAACGCCGCGCGGATTCTGTCACCGGACAACGCCACGCCCAACACGCTGCGTTTGCCGCTGGGCTTTACCGATCAGTGGAACTGGGCGTTCGGGCTGGAGTTTCATGCCTCGTCACGGCTTGATCTGCGAGCCGGCGTGGAGATCCGTGATTCGGTGATCCCGGATGATCAACGCTCCATCATGGCGCCGTTCGGCGGCGCCAACCTCTACAGCGTGGGCATGGGGTACAAGTGGGACAAGGACACCGAGATCGACATGAATCTCAGCTACCTGCAGTCGATTGAAACCATCCCGGCCAATACCAGTTGCAACCTGAACTGTGACAATATAACCAACATCATCTACAACCCTTATGCAGGTCTGGACGTCAAAACCTCCCTGCGGGTGGTGATGGCGGGACTCAGTTTCCGGACCAAATTCTGATGCCGTGGCGCGATAGGATCGCGCTTCTCCATTGGCGGTGAGGGCGTATGTCGAGAAAGGGTCTGCGGGTGAGGGGGTGTCTGTTGATACTGGCAGGGGTGTTGCTGGCCGGATGCCAGGGCACCGGGCCGACTTCATCCTCCGAGCAGGATTATTTTACCTGGGTGGATGATCAGGGGCGGGTGCAGCAATCGCCAATCATCCGTGAACCTGCCGAAAAGCCAGCGGCCGACGTTGCCGACCACTCGGGAGAATCCTCGGAGCCCTCGGAACCCGGTAGAACCGTCGCGCCGGCGGACCCGGAGTTCAACCTGGAGAACTACCCGGACGGCAATCAGCTTGAGCGGGACGGTTACATTCGCCCCGGGGAACCCCAACCCTATTTCACCTGGCGCGACGCCGAGGGCAACATCCGGGTCAATTACTACCAGCCGGATACCCGTTCTGCCGTGGAAAAAGGCCGGATCAAGCCACCGGTCGAACTCACCCCCGCCAGCATCTACCAGCAAGGTAATGGCGAAGCGCAGGCTGCGCCCCGCGAGGGCGGCGACCCGGATGCGTTTGCCATACTGGGGATTGAACAGCCCACCGAGAGCTACCTGGTGCGCTGGCAGCGCCACTGTTGCGACTCACTGGACACCGGGGCCGCGGAAGACTGGCAAAGCGGCCGCGAGTTTGGCCTGAACATTGATGACGCCTCGCCGGTTCACGGTTTCATCACCGGCCATAGTCCGTACCTGTTGGTTCGCCTGCCAACAGGTAAAGCAAAACGGGGCTATATCATGAGGATACGCTCCTTCGCTAAAGACGGCTTGTTTGTCCCCTCGGCGGCGTTCCTCGATGGTAACCTCAAGCCCGTGAGGGTGGTGACCGATATGGTGGCGGACTATGTGCCGGAGAGCTGGCATCGCCGTGGTTATCTGGAGGCCCACGTCCCGGTGTTTCCGGAGCATGGGGAGCGATGGCTGGTGATTTACACGCGGGATGAAGACACGCAGGGGCAGACCGTGGTTGAGGGCACGCGGGGCCCCCGTGCTATTCCCCATGTCATCCGCGGCGAGCTCAGCTTGACCGAACTGCGCGAACGCTAGATTCAGTCTTCCGGCTGCTCAAGGTCCAGCCACTGCTGCGACAGCCAGAAGTAGCTTCCATCTGTGGCCGGGTGCGTGCAGTTGTATCGGAACCGGCGGCTGTCAAAAGTCTTCGGTGCGGTGATGTGAACGCTGCCGTCTCCCATCTCCTCAATCTCGATTCGCCCCTGTCCCGACGCAAAACAACTCAGCCGACTGACGCTCAGGTTGTCGGGCAACCGGAGTTTCAGCGTCGGTGGGTTATTGGCCAATACCCCGGCTGGCAGCTCATTGGCATCGACGGGAAGCGCCCGGCTCAGTAATTTATCTTTCAGGTTACCAAGCTGGCCGTAGGTATTGGCCATGGGAAAGCGTGGCAGGCGGGTGATGCCGGATGTTTCACCGATGGCGCCGGATTGCTGGCCGAAGGCTATCCAGCCGCGGTCGGACAGCTTTGCCTCGAGGTCTTCGTCGAATTCGCCGTAGGGATAGGCGAACATCGGCACATCGATCTCCAGTTTTTCCTGCAGAATGGCCTGAGCCCGATCGAGGCTGTTGTCCACCCGCGCATCCCAGTCGTCCTGTTGCTCGTTCGGACGCCGCGCCAGGTGGCCGTGATCATGGCTGTGGTTGGCAATGGTGACCCGTTCTTGTTCATTCAGCTCCCGCAGTTGCTCCCAGGTCATGTAGCCGTGGCTGCCCACCGCATCGGTGTTGACGAAGATGGTGTAGGGGTAATCCCGTTGCTCCAGCAGGGGCGCGGCTGCCTCGTAAACCGAATCGTAGGCATCGTCAAACGTGATAGCGACCTGTTTACGATCCCTCAAGTCGCCCCTGAGAGCCGCTTCGGTGGCGTTCTGAAGGGCCACTACCTCAATCTTCTGGTTGGCGATCATATCGAGCTGGCCCTCGAACAGGGACACCGAAGTGCTCGTCGACGGTGGCGTGCTGTCACTGATGTGGTGGTACTGAAGTACGACCAGGTCGGCCCTGACGTTCAGGCTGACCAGGATCAGCAGCAGTCCGCATGCCAGAGATAGAGTGTGCCTTGCCATCAATCGGTCCTCGTCCGGTTTATTGAAAATGCGCCTTGAGAACGGCGAATGCCTGATTCAGCTTCTGTATGCTGTCGGTGTCACCGCCTCGATCGGGATGCGCCTGCATGACCGCGCGCCGAAATCGCTGTTTTACCTCGGGGAAGCCGTCGGGCAGCTGTTGGAATCCCAACACCGAGGCGGCGTCAATAAGTGCCTGCCGTCCCGGCCGCTGCTGAGGCCGGCCACGCCAGAAATTATCCATCATCTGTAGAATGTGATCGTCGGGGAGCTGGTATTGGGACAGATCGAGGTAAAAAGCCCGTAGGGCGTCAACGTGACCCGCGGTTCCGGACCCCGCGACCACCGCACAGTCGTGGAGCCGCAAGTTCAACGGTGAAATGGTCAGTGTTTCACCCCGGGCAAGAAGCTGATCCCGCAGCCGATACAATGCATGGAAGAGCAGAAAATGCACGGGATAGAGTTTCTCGGGTTCGCTGAACTGAACTTTGCCAATCAACTCCCAGGGTCGATTCTGCAGGCGCTTGATCAGGCCCAGCTCGCTTATGCCCTGCGGGCAGCCGCGTAACTCGTGTTCCACCGCAACCAGCAGGTGCTCAATGTGGAGCCTCAGTGCCGGATTCAACGGACTGTCCGGCGACGCGGGGTGTTCCGGGAAGACCGGCTGGCTTTGAATGGGGTTGCTCATGTCGCCATGGTAGGGCAGTGCCCGCCGTTAGGAAAGGGTGTCCAGTCGGCTGAGGCCGCCGAGGAACAGCGTGGCGGCGAAGTGTGCCGCGTCCTGCGCTTCCTGTTCAGCGTTTCCGGGGGCGGCATGGGAGCGTTTTGCGACACGCAGGCTCATTTCATAGGCTACTCCGAAGAACGACGCACAGAGGTAATCCTGATCGACGTCCGGCAACAGGCCCCGGTCGATGGCGTCTCGCACGTCCTCTTCCAGTGACAGCATGGCCAGACCGAGGATGTCCGAACCGAACAGTTCACGGATAGCATGATCGTTTCGATGAGCCAGCTCATACACCAGCGGATCGTTCGCCGTGGCACGGAAAAGAGCGAGGTAGGCAGATCGGATGAAGTCTTCGCCGCTGCCTGCGGCCTTGCGGGATCGGGTTAGATTCAGATTCAACTGATTCAGGAAGTCCGTCAGCAGGGCGGCGAAGATGTCCTGTTTGCTGGAGAAATAATTGTAGAAGGTGCCTGCAGCCAGACCGGTTTTCCGAACGATGTCGCGTATCGTGGAGTTGTCGTAGCCCCGCTCACGAAAACACTCGCGGGCGGCCAGAAGAATGGCATTTCGGTTGCGAATCCGGTTGGATTGCCGTTTACCGAGGGTGTCGTCCTTGCTTCGTAACGTATCCATGTCGCTATCCTGTCCCTGCGTATTTCTCACGCGTATAATCCGTTGCCCACCAATCCTGTGAACGTAGTGTTTTTATGTCCGATGCAGAGCGCCCTGAAAAACTGGAATTCAACAAGCTGCAGAAACGTCTGCGCCGTGAAGTCGGTCAGGCCATAGCAGAATTTTCGATGATTGAAGCCGGTGACAAGGTCATGTGCTGCCTCAGCGGCGGCAAAGATTCCTACGCCATGCTGGACATCCTGCTGCACCTCCAGAAGAGCGCGCCGGTATCCTTTGAGCTGATTGCTGTAAACCTGGATCAGAAACAGCCTGGATTTCCCGAAGACGTGTTACCCCGATATCTGCAAGCCATGGGTATCGAATACCACATCATCGAAAAGGACACGTACAGTATTGTTAAGGAAAAAGTGCCGGAAGGGAAGACCACCTGCGGTCTTTGTTCCCGTCTACGTCGCGGAATTCTCTATAATTTTGCAGAAGAGCAGGGTGTCACCAAGATTGCTCTCGGCCACCACCGGGACGATTTGCTGGAAACTCTGTTTCTGAACATGTTCTATGGTGGCAAGCTGAAGTCGATGCCACCGGTGCTGCACAGCGATGACGGCCGCAACACGGTTATCCGGCCGCTCGCGTTCAGTCGCGAAAAGGACATCGCCCGCTACGCTGCCTTGCGGGAATTCCCGATCATTCCCTGCAATCTGTGCGGGTCTCAGGAAAATCTGCAGCGCCAGGTAATCAAGGAGATGTTTCAGACCTGGGACAAACAGCATCCGGGCCGGCTCGAAACCATGTTTCGTGCGCTGTGTAATGTCGAGCCGTCTCATCTTGCAGACAATACTCTTTACGATTTTCGCGAGGGCAAGCGCCCGGGTGGCGCGCAGGGATCCTCTGTCAGCATGGCGGAGCCTGAGGCTGCGGACTTTGGCCGGCTCGACGTTCTGAATATCTGAAGGGCACACGGTCAAGAGCCGGTGAGACTAACCGCCATGGCCATTATGGAACAGTGTAGCCAGGGGCAGCGTCCAGATGCCGAACGCGATCAACAATGTTCCGGTGAGCTGACGTAAAGGCTTTTTACCCTGAAGTTTGCGCACCCAGGTTGCCGCGTATCCGGTGGCCAGCATTGAGGGCAGCGTACCGAGCCCGAAAAAAGCCATGGTGGCGGCCGCGCTGCCCACTGACGGTTGCAGTGCGGCCCAGCCGAGAGTGCTGTAGACCAGCCCGCAGGGCAGCCAGCCCCATAATCCCCCGAGAGCAACCGCCTGCCATCCATGCTGTATCGGCAGCAGGCGGCGGGTCAGGGGCGACAGCCGGGCCCAGACCGGGGCGCCGATCCGTTCGATATAGCGGATGCCCTGCCACCACTGGGCCATGGACAGCCCCATCAGTATCAACAGCAGTCCGGCCACGGTTCGTAATACTGGCGCCAACTGACTCCACTGGGCCGCAGCGGAGGTGCTGAGCAGCGCCACCAGCGCCGCGATCAGTGCATAGCTGCCGATACGGCCGGCGTTGAAACCGAGCAACATCAGGGTCTGGCGGATTCGGAAACCTTTGCCCACAGGTAACGCCATCGACAAGGACGCGCTGATTCCCCCACACATACCCAGGCAGTGCGTGCTGCCCAGCAGACCAATCACAAAGGCACTGGAATAGCTGAGGTAGAGGCCTTCACTCATCAGTGGTGTGGAGTTTCATCAGTTTCCGGCGCTTCGTCGTTGGGTTTGCGCTCGGCCCTGGGCTTGGCGTCGTCCGGGATCATGTCTTTGTCGTCGTCGAAAAGGATCCGGTGAGCGGGACCTTCGAGATCGTCGTACTGGCCATTCTTCACGGCCCAGGAAAACAGCACCATGCCCAATGCCACGAGAATCAGCATGACGGGAACCAGGATCATTACAATTTCCATGGTGAACCTCGGGGATCGGAGTATGTTCCGGTTACGGTATCAGGAGGGGGTCGGTGCGCCAACCGCCTGAGTACCTTGTTTGTGAGTCGGCCCGGCGCGACCCAGCCTGAGTGCATTCAACACCACGACCAGTGAGCTCAGCGACATGCCGATGGCGGCCAGCCAGGGTGGCACCATACCCGCCGCCGCCAGGGGCAGGGCCAGCACATTGTAACCCAGTGCCCACCCCATGTTCTGGCGAATGATTCGCCGTGTCTGGCGACTGGTTTCCATGGCGTTGACCAGATGAAGCAGCTGGCCATTGAGCAGAACCGCGTCGGCTTTCAACTGGGTCAGGTCGGCTGCGGTGCCCATCGCAACGGATATGCCAGCGCCTGCCATGGAGGGCAGGTCGTTCAGGCCATCCCCCACCATCATCACCTTGCGGCCCTCGGCAGTGAGCCGCTCTAGCACCGCCAGCTTGTCTTCAGGCGATGCCTGTCCGATAGCCTCGTCTACGCCAAGGCGGCGGGCGATCTGTTCCACATGCCCGGAGCGATCGCCGCTGAGCAGAAGCGTCCTGATTCCGGCTTCTCTCAGCCGGTTTACGGTTTCCCGAGCATCGGCCCGGGGCTCGTCGTCCAGGGAAAAGCGTGCCAGCCATTCCTCGCTCGTGGCCAGCCAGATTTCCATGCCCGGACCGTTGGTCCCGGCGGGCATAGCGGCTGAGGTGTGCTCGCCAACAAAGGCACTGTGGCCGATGAACACGGGTTTACCCTTCCAGTACCCGGAGAGCCCACCACCCAGATGGTTGGTAACCTCCGTCACGGTGTGGCCTGGTACATCATGGAATACTTTTGCAATCGGGTGCTCCGAGTGTTTTTCCAGCCCGGCGGCCAGGCGGCGGCAGTCAGATCCGCTCAGGCTGCCGGTCACATCGGTTTCGATCAGGCTCAGCTCGCCGCGGGTCAGGGTGCCGGTCTTGTCAAAGACCACCGTATCGACGTCGTTCAGGGACTCCAGGGTATGGCCCCGGGTGGGTAGGAAACCCAGACGGCGGAGCCGGACGGTGGCCGACGTGATCGCAGTAGGCGTTGCCAGTGATAATGCACAGGGACAGGTAACGACCAGAACCGACAGGGTGATGTCGAAGGCGTTGTCGGCGCCGGCCAGCCACCAGCCGATCCACACCAGCGGGGTGAGAATCAGCACGCGACTGACGAAGGTGCCGGCGATGCGGTCTGCCATGCGGGCGACAGGGGGCTTCTCGGCCTGAACCCGGTCGAGTATCCGCAGGATGCCGGACAGCCGCGTCTGGGCCCCCGCCTGGTGCACCCGGATGTCCAGGGGGTTCTCGCCGTTCACGCTGCCGGCGTGCACGGCATCGCCCGGGTGGCGGGTTTCGGGCAGGTATTCTCCGGTTAGCGCGGCTTCGTTGAGGGTAGAGTGCCCGCTGGTAATGAGGCCGTCCACCGGCAGGGTTTCTCCTGGTCGAACACGCACAATGTCGCCCGGTTTCAGCTCGTGTGTGGCCACTATATCTGACTGTCCTGCCACGATGCGGGTCGCAACGCCGGGCTGAAATCCGGCGAGGGCGTTGCCGGTCAGGCCGGCCCGGTATCGGGCCTGCATTTCTATGTACCGCCCCAGTAACAGGAAAAAGGTGAACATGCACACCGACTCGAAATAGACTTCATCGCCGCCGACCACCGTGACCCAGGCGCTCGCGCTGTAGGCCAGTCCGATGGCAATGGCAACGGGCACGTCCATGGTCAGGTGCCGGCTGCGAAAATCGCGGAGGGCGTTGCGAAAGAATGGTCGGGCACTGAACAGCACCACGGGGGTGGCGACCAGCAGGCTGAACCAGCGGAAGAAAGTGATAAAGTCCGCAGACAGTTCGCTGATCAGCTCGAAATACAAGGGAAAGGCCAGCATCATGCTCTGCACGGTGCCGATCCCGGCTACGGCGAGCCGAATCAGGGTGGTGCGGTGTTCGGCCTTGAGTGCCTGTTCGGCGTCGTCCGCCTGATAAGGGCGGACGCGATACCCCAGTTCATGGATGGCGATCAGCAGATCGCTCAGTGCGGCGTGCTCTGCAGACCAGAGCAAGCGGGCCCTCTGGGTGCTGTGGTTGACGGAGAAGGACTGCACCCCTGGCTGTCTTGCCATGTGGTTTTCCAGCAGCCAGATGCAGGCCGCGCAGGTAATGCCTTCAATCAGAAGCAGGGCCTCCTGGCCTCCCTTGACCGCGGCAACAAACGTGGACTGCACCAGCGGGTGATCGAGCTCACGAATCCGGTCGCGTTCGATGTCAGTCAGTTGTTTCGGTGTGGCCGCGGGCTCAGTGCGGTACTGGTAGAAACCGGTCAAACCTTCGGCGCGAATGGTTTCGCACACCGCTTTACAGCCCTGGCAGCAAAAACGCCGGGCTTCGCCGTCAAGCTCCAGGGTAATCGGTGGCTCGCCGTCGGCCGGTTCACCACAGTGAAAACAGGGCAGGGCGCTCACTCGATTCAGCGGCTTGCCTTGCCAACCTGGATCGCATCGTCGGAGGGTAACGACGTCTCACCTTTCAGGCGCCAGTCATTCTCCGGGCTGCGCAGGTCGAAATACCAGCGACCACTGACGTCCTGATTGAGCGTCGCGCGGTAGGTATTCTCTCCGGTGCGCTTGAACTGAACCGTCTGATCTTTGTCCGCGATGGTGGGGTGGAACAGGTTGAGGATCAGGTAGGGGTAATTCACCTGCCCGGCGTCGCTGGTCAGCGACAGGCGGACGTCGCGGTCAGAAAACGCAAACTCACCGTGCAGGCCCAGATCCTTGGCTTTCTGGTCCCGGGCGATCTGCATGTTGATGCCGCGCCCCTGCTTGGAGTAGTCATCGGTGACCATGTCGTTGTCTGTGTTCATCGCCACTGTGATGGCAATGGTGCACCAGGTGATGGAGGCCAGCGGAAAGGCCAGCAGGAACCAGAGCCAGGGCTGGCGGTACCAGGGTTTAACGGCTTCATCATTCATAACAGCAATCTCTCAGACAGGGTCGTTTCCGCATGGTGGCGGTCAGGCTAGCGGTTAGGACCGACAAAACGGCTTTCGGTTTCAAGAATCAGGGATTCATCGCTTTCGGAACTGATCTGGAAACGGATCGTGTTGTTGCTCTGGGTGATGATCTCCGGATCCACGTCCACCACTGTCGGCAAGGAGCGATTCTCACCGCTGACGACGGTTACGGTGGTGTCGGTCAGCACTCTCATGCCTTCCATACCCGAAACGGCAATGCTGAAGGTGTGCGGCACCTCCGCCATGTTGGCGATTTTCAGGGTGTAGGTGTTTTCTATGCGACCATCGCCATTGAAGTTGAACAGCGCGCCGCGATCTCGCAGGACATCCAGCTGGGCCGGCACGCGGGTGGCGAGCACGAAGACGATGGCACCGATCATGATCGCCAGTACAGCGCCGTATCCGAAGGTACGGGGGCGCAGCAGTTTTGAGGGTTTGCCCTCAAGCTCATTTTCGGTGGTGTAACGGATCAGCCCCCTGGGGTACTCCATCTTGTCCATGATCTCATCGCAGGCATCAATGCACAGTGCACACCCGATGCACTCGTACTGTAGACCATCGCGGATATCGATACCGGTAGGGCACACCTGAACACACTGGCCGCAGTCAATGCAGTCGCCGAGGCCCAGGTCTGCCGGGTTCGCATCCTTTCGGCGGCCACCCCGGGGTTCGCCACGATTGGGGTCGTAGGAAACCACCCGGGTATCGGGATCAAACATCACCGACTGGAAGCGGGCATAGGGGCACATGTACAGACAGACCTGCTCGCGCATCCAGCCCGCGTTCAGGTAGGTGGCAACGGTGAAAAAGCCTACCCAAAAGAAGGCCCAGCCATTGGCCTGAAGGGTGAAAAGGTCAGCCAGCAGCTCGCGAATCGGATAAAAATAACCGACGAACGTCAGGCCCGTCGCGAGGGCGATCAGAAGCCACGCGGTGTGCTTGAGGGATTTCTTGATCACTTTCTGCGACGAGCGCGGGGCCTTGTCCAGCTTCATGCGCTGGTTGCGGCTGCCCTCGATACGTTCTTCCACCCACATGAAAATGAACGTCCACACGGTTTGCGGGCAGGTGTAGCCGCACCAGACCCGGCCAAACAGGGTGGTAATAAAGAACAGGCCAAAGGCGCTGATGATCAGCATCCCCGAGAGCAGAAAGAAATCCTTCGGGTAGAAGGTGGTGCCATACAGATGAAACTCCCGGGCCGGGAGGTCGAAGTGGATGAGGGGCTGACCGTCCAGGGTGAGCCAGACGAACAGGAAGTACATGCCCATCAGCAACAACAGGCTGACGTTACGGATACGCTGAAAGAAGCCTTCGACTTCTTTCACATAGATTTTCTTGCGGCTGGCGTAAAGCTCGACGGTTCCGGATTTGTTGTTTTTGTCGGAGGGGTCAGAGGATGGGTCAACCTGTTTGACCGGAATCTCGCTGCTCATCGTTTCCTCCCGATGAAAATTAGCCCACGGCGTGATCCGGGGGCTTCAGATCTTCTCAAGCCTGTGCCCGCACGCAGACACAGGGTTGAGCAGACCAGGCCGGAACCGGGGTTCCGGCCGGACACTCAGTTGGACAGACTGTAAACGTAGGCCGCCAGAATCTGGATCTGGTCGTCGGAGAGACGATCGCTCTGGGCCGGCATCTGGTTTTGCCGACCGTTGACCACCGTGTCACGAATCCAGTCGTAAGTTGAGCCATACAGCCAGATATTGTCCGTCAGGTTGGGTGCGCCCAGCGCCTGGTTACCCTTGCCGTCCGCACCGTGGCAGGCTACACAGCCCTGAGCGAACACGGCTTCGCCGGCTTTTGCAGCCTCCGCGTCTTTCTCGCGACCGCTGTAGGCCAGTACGAAGTTGACCACCTGATCGACCTGCTCGTTGGTCATGTTCGGCATGGTGCCCTTGGCCGGCATGGCGCCGTTACGACCCTGGTGCAGTGTCGTCAGGATGTTGTCAGGCGCGCCCCCGTAAAGCCAGTCGTTGTCGGTCAGGTTCGGGAAACCGAGTGACCCACGCCCGGCAGAGCCGTGACATACCGCGCAGTTGTTGGCAAACAGCCGCTGACCCATTTTCATGGCATCTTCGTTTTCGGCCAGTTCCGGTACCGGGGTGTCGCCGTAGCGGGCGTAGAGCTCGCTGTAACGGGCATCCGCTTTCTGAACTTCCGCTTCCCACTGGTTGGTAGAGCTCCAGCCAAGCAGACCCTGGAAGTTACCCAGGCCGGGGTACAGTGCCAGGTAGCCGAGGGCAAAAATGCACGTGGCGATGAAAAGATAGAACCACCACTTGGGAAGTGGGTTATCAAGCTCTTCAATACCATCGAAGGAATGGCCCGTGGTCCGGTCTGTTTCGGTGTCGGTGGTCTGGCCCTTGCGTGTTGCCATTAGCAGCCACCAGCAACCGAAAATAGTACCGAGCACGATCACGCTGATCCAGATGCTCCAGAAGGTACTCATTGCTTTTTCTCCGTTTTTTCCTGTTCAAGAGTACGCTTTTCCACTTCGTCGTCGTCGAAGGGCAAGTGGGCCGCCTCGTCGTTCGCTTTCTTGCGGTGGGCGCTGTACGCCCACCAGACGATGCCGAGAAACATCGCCATGATGACAAGGGTGTGAATGCCGCGTAACTCGTTCAAATCCATCGGGATCACCGTTTCTCAGAAATCACTGTGCCCAGCTGTTGCAGGTAGGCCACCAGCGCTTCGATTTCGAATTTGCCCTCAACTTCCGCAGCTGCCTCGGCAATCTGCTCGTCGGTATAGGGCACGCCCAGTGTTTGCAGTGTCTTCATTTTTGCTTCTGTGTCCGTGTGGTCCACCCGGTCCTCGAACAGCCAGGGGAAAGCCGGCATGTTGGACTCGGGCACAACGCTGCGCGGATCGTACAGGTGCTGGCGCTGCCAGGCGTCGGAATAACGACCGCCGACACGGGCGAGATCCGGACCGGTACGCTTGGAGCCCCACAGGAACGGGCGCTCATAAACGAACTCACCCGCAACAGAGTAGTGGCCGTAGCGCTCGGTTTCCGCACGGAACGGACGGATCTGCTGGGTGTGGCACACGTGGCAGCCTTCGCGGATATAAATATCGCGACCTTCCAGCTCCAGCGCCGACAGCGGCTCAAGGCCCGCAACCGGCTCGTTGGTATCCTTACTGAAGAACAGCGGCACAACTTCGGCCAGAAACCCGCCACTGATGGTGAGGATGATCAGCACGATCATCAGGCCCAGGTTTTTCTCGACAATTTCGTGTTTCATCTTGATTCTCTCCCGTTACGCCGGCTGTGCCGCTGCGCTGTCAACTGCCACAGCATCTTTCTGGCGAACGGTCATGTAGGTGTTGTAAGCCATGACCAGCATGCCTGTGAGGAAAATCGCACCGCCGATGAAGCGAACAAAGTAACCGGGCCAGGAAGCTTCCAGTGCCTCAACAAAACTGTAGGTCAGCGTGCCGTCCTGGTTGACTGCGCGCCACATAAGGCCCTGCATGATGCCGTTGACCCACATCGCAACGATATACAGTACGGTGCCAACGGTGGCCAGCCAGAAGTGGACGTTGATCAGGCTGGTGCTGTACATGGCGGGTACGCCCCACAGCTTCGGCACCAGGTGGTAGATGGCGCCAATACTGATCATGGCTACCCAGCCCAGCGCACCTGAGTGCACGTGGCCAATGGTCCAGTCGGTGTTGTGCGACAGCGCGTTGACGGTCTTGATCGCCATCATCGGACCCTCGAAGGTGGACATGCCGTAGAACGACAGGGACACCACCAGGAAACGCAGAATTGGATCGGTGCGCAGTTTGTGCCATGCGCCGGACAGCGTCATCATGCCGTTGATCATGCCGCCCCAGGACGGTGCCAGCAGAATCAGCGACATCACCATGCCGGCCGTCTGAGCCCAATCAGGCAGGGCGCTATAGTGCAGGTGGTGACCACCGGCCCATACGTAGGTGGCGATCAGCGCCCAGAAGTGGACGATCGACAGGCGGTAGGAGTAAACCGGACGGTTAGCCTGCTTGGGAACGAAGTAGTACATCATGCCCAGGAAGCCGGCGGTGAGGAAGAAGCCTACGGCGTTGTGGCCATACCACCATTGCATCATGGCGTCAGTGACACCGGCGTACGCGGAGTAGGACTTGAACGCGGTGGCTGGCAGCGCAAGGTTGTTACCGATGTGCAGCACCGCGACGGTCAGAATGAACGCGCCGTAAAACCAGTTTGCAACGTAGATGTGCGGCGTGCTGCGTTTGGTGACGGTTCCGAAGAATACCAGAGCATACGTAACCCACACGACGGCAATGGCAATATCGATTGGCCACTCGAGCTCGGCATATTCTTTTGTTGAAGTAAGACCCATTGGCAGGGTAATGATGGCGGCTACCATAACGGCCTGCCAGCCCCAGAACGTAAACGCCGCCAGGCTGTCCGAAATCAGGCGGGCCTGACAGGTGCGCTGTACAACGTAATAAGAGGTGGCGAAGAGAGCAGAGCCACCGAACCCGAAGATGACCAGGTTGGTGTGCAGCGGTCTCAGCCGACCGAAGTGAGTCCAGGAGAAGTCAAGGTTCATTGACGGCCAAACAAGTTGGGATGCGATTAGCACACCCATGCCCATGCCAACAATGCCCCAGACCAACGTCATGATGGCGAACTGTCGCACCACCTTGTAGTTGTATGTCAGGTTTGCATTTACTGTGCTCATAGCCTTACCAATGGGTTTAGAGTGGGGAAATATGCGGGCGCAAGTATGGAGAAACCATAAACGCTTTGCAATGACTCAGGTCAACTCCTGAGGTGCGTCAAAGGCGCCCAAATCAGCAACATGGAGCGTAAATGGACGACCGGTTTTTGCCGCTTTTGTATGGGTGATTATACTGTGCCGCTTTGGCGATCCTGCCCCCCAATAGTAGAAGTACATAGTCCACAGGTGAAATGCATGGCGTTATTTACTGAAAATGGTAATAAACCCGATGGGCCGGTGCTGTTGTTGGCACATGGCGCCGGGGCACCGGCAGACTCGCCGTTCATGAACGGACTGACCGGATTCCTGGCTCAGAGCGGTGTGACCACGGTGCGATTCGAGTTTCCCTACATGCAAAAACGCCGGGAAGACGGCAAAAAACGCCCCCCCGATCGGCAGCCGGCATTGTTGCTGAGCTTTGGGCAGATGATCGACCATCTGTCGGCGGGATCGCTGGCCCACCGACCACTGTTTATCGGTGGTAAATCAATGGGCGGGCGCATGGCCAGCCTGTTAGGCGCTGAGCCCACGTTGACCGGCCGCTTTCGGGGAGTGGTGTGTTTCGGCTACCCCTTCCACCCGCCCGGGAAGCCGGACCGCTGGCGTACCGGGCATTTCGGTGACCTCTGGTGCCCGCAGCTGGTGGTTCAGGGTACCCGCGATCCTTTTGGCAAACGCGAGGAGGTCAGCGCACGGATACCCCCGTGCGCATTGGTTGACATAGCCTGGCTGGAGGGTGGCGATCATGATTTCAAGCCACTGGCGCGGCAGGTCGAGAGCCACTCGCAGCTGCTGCAGAGGGCCGCGCAGTCGGCATCCGCCTTCATGCACGGGAAACCCGGGGCAGAGCATTGAACGTTACCGGGTCACGGTACCGCTTCCGCATCGGTTAGCGCGACGCGATCTCTTCCGGAGGCCTTGGCCTGATACAGGGCTTCGTCTGCCCGTCGGAACAGCTCCTGATCGAGCTCAGCTGGATCCAGTCGTGCCACGCCGGCGCTCAAGGTAATGATGACCTCGGAACCGTCCTCCGCATTGATGGGAGTGTGGCGCATGTCATCGAGGATGTCCTGGCACACGCGGCAAGCACCCTCGCTGTCGGTGCCCGGTAACAGCAGAGCGAACTCCTCGCCGCCGAACCGGATCACCACGTCCCGAGGCCGTTTGACGTGTTGGCTCAGAATGTCGGCAATGCGCTGCAGGCACAGGTCACCGAAGCTGTGACCATAGGTGTCGTTGATGCGCTTGAAATGATCCGCGTCAATCAGCGCCAACGTCAGGGGCTGGCTGGTGCGGCGCGCTTCAGCGCACAGTTCCGGGAGGATATTGTCCAAGTGGCGCCGATTGTACAGGCCGGTGAGGGCATCATTGAGGCTCAGGGTGGCGAGTTTGCGGTTGGCCCTTTCCAGTTCCCGCATCGTGTTACGCAACTGAGCCGTGCGTTCATGCACCTTGATTTCCAGTTCGCTGCGGGCGTTGTGCTCCACATCCAGCAGTTTCTGGTTCAACAGCCGCCAACGCTGCACCATAGCGTAGTTCAGCAAAATCACCTGAGCGCCGATGGCGGTCAGCATGAAGAACTCGCGGGCCAGGAAATCGGCCAGGTATCCGAATGCCGCGAGTGCATAGATCAGCGCGCCGACCAGCATTACCGACCAGGCAAGCACGTACCAAAGTGCTGGCAGGTAGCCCTGCCGCCAGCGCAGAACGCCAATCACAAACAGGCTGCCGATCACCGTGAGGGCGAGGGTGGTATTGAGCAAAATAGAGCGGTTGTAGGGCAACATGAAGGTGACGACCAGCAGCACCGCAGATGCCCAGGCCTGAGCTCGCAAAGTGGTGGCGGCCAGTGTGTCCGGAGCGATTTCCAGGAAGGAGCGGCCGAACAGGGTCATGGCCAGGGCGCACACCGCGATCAGCAATGGGATGGAAGTATTGGCGAAGCCGGTGCTGTCTGGCCAGAAGTACTGATTTGCAAAGCCGCCCATGGCAAACAGGAACAGCCCCATGGTGGCCATGTAGAAGGCGTTGTGAAAGTAATACACCGTTCCCGAGCTGAAAAACAGCAGCAGGTTAAAGACAGCGAATACCAACAGGGCTCCGTAGAAAAGCCCGTGGGTCAGAGTCAGGTGGTTGCTGTCGGCTACCATGGTGTCGGGAGTTTCCAGAGACAGTGGAACGTTGAGGGCGCCGCTGCTCTGAATCCTCAGGGTGATACCCTAGGACTCACCGGTATTCAGCGTGACGGGCAGCAGGAAATACCGGTAATCTATGCCCCGCGACAGGAACGGGTATTGGTCACCGGTGGTTAGCGAGGTGGTCCGTTCGGCGCCGGTCTGCCAGAAGGTGACTTCATCAAGCAGCGGATAGTTCAGCTTCAGATACCAGAAGCCCTGTGATGCGCCGGAATTGGTCAGGTGCAGGTGCACCCAGTACACCGAATCGGTATGAGTAAACACCAGGTCATGGCCGCGGGCCTCCTGCCACTCCATGGATGCGGGCAGCTCGTCCGGGCTGGCCGCCCGATGCGCGGGATCGTCGGGCGCTGCGGCATGAAAACAGACGTGATTCATCAATCGTTCCCGCTGCGCGGCATCGCTGGCGTCCAGAACGGGGCAGGGGCTGCCAGGGTGCGCTTCCAGTGTCATGGGCATGCCCGACAGCACAGCAAGCGCCAACACGGTGAAGGTGCGCAGGTAAAGCAACATGAACGAATTCCTGCAAAAAAAGAAGTCTGTCAGTGTAACGCCCGACGGCGCGGCGCATTGTTAAACAGTTTCAAATTCTCGACGGTTTCCGTGACGGATGTCGTAAAAAAGGTGATTCATGGAGTACGTGATCTTGTTCTGTCGGCCGGGGTTTGAAACCGAGGCTGGCCGCGAAATGACCGATGCCGCAGCAGAAAAAGGCGTTTTCGGTTACTTTCAGCCCTCCGGCAGCCATGGCTACCTGACGTTTTTCCTGACCGGCCCCGAGGGCGCGACCACGCTGATGCAGCGTCTTAGCCTCGATGAACTGGTGTTTGTCAGGGACTGGTTCATCGGTTTGGCCGATGTTGAATTGCCGCCGGAGGATCGTGTTGGAGCCATCTCAGAGGCCTTGAGGTCAGTAGCATCCGGTTTTCCCAACTGCGCCCGGGTGGACGTGCGCTTGCCGGAGAATAACGCCGATCGGGATCTGGGGAACTTTGCCCGCAAGTGGGTGGCGCCGCTATCGAAGGGGTTGCGGGGTGCCGGTCTGCTGAAACCCGATGCCAACGCGTCTGCCCCGGCCCGGCTCGATATTCTTCTGACCGGTTTTCAGCGGGCTCTGGTAGGCATCAGCCTGTCAGATAACCGTGCGCGTTACGCTGGCGGTATCGCCCGGTTGCGGTTTCCGGCCTCGGCTCCAAGCCGCTCAACGTTGAAACTGGAAGAAGCCTGGAAAGTGTTTTTGCCGCCAGACCGGGTACTGGACTATCTGGGCGGTGGCAAGCGTGCGGTGGATCTGGGTGCGGCGCCAGGTGGCTGGACGTGGCAATTGGTGAATCAGGGGATGATGGTCACCGCCGTCGACAACGGCCCGATGAACGCCGAATTGATGGCGTCGGGGCAGGTCGAGCATATGGAAGCGGACGGCTATTTCTGGAAACCGAAAAGCCCGGTGGACTGGATGGTGTGTGACATTGTTGACCACCCGCGCCGGAGCTCCCACATGGCGGTTGACTGGCTCAAAAGTGGCCTCTGTCGGTTTACCATCTTCAACCTCAAGCTGCCCATGAAGAAACGCTACGAGGAGTGGCTGATTTGCCGCGAGATCATCGAGAGCGCGCTGGCGGAGAGCGATCAGAGGTTCCGCCTCCGGGCTCGGCACCTGTATCACGACCGGGAAGAGATTACCTGCTTTGTGGAGCGGTTGGGGTGAGGCGGAAACCCGAGCGGTCAGCTCTGTGTGAGCACGGTAATGGCTTCGTCCCGGTCCATCATTGGCTGAAGTTCTGTGAGCAGGCCTTTCCGCTCCTCGGAGTGATACCACTGGTCCCAGTCGGCTTCGGAGCGCCAGTTTGCCAGGGTAAGCCGATGGTTCGGGTCGTGGGCGTCCACCAGGGTCTCCCCGGAGATGAATCCGGGCGCGCTGACGGCCTGTTGCAACACCTTGCGTGACCGTTCTTCGTAGGCCGATTCCAGCGATTCAGCAACGTGACGTTCAATCAGTACCCGGATCATTGTTTACCTCGTAACATTTTGACAGCTATAAACAGTAATTTAGCATGTATTTCCAGAAACGCAGTGATTCCCCTGACGGAGATTCGGTATTGGACACGACAAAATTTGACGGAGAACTCGACGCACGCGGGCTGTACTGCCCGGAACCGGTGATGATGCTCCACAACCGCATCAACGATGTGCCGGTGGGCGGCGTGCTCAAAGTAATCGCCACGGACCCATCCACAACCCGGGACATTCCACGATTCTGTCAGTTCCTCAATCACGCCCTCCTGCATACCGAGGAATCCGGCAAGGAATTCCTCTACTTCATACGTCGAGGGAGCTGAGGTGCCGTAGAAATTCGTCGCGGTCCATCTCTCCCAGAACGCGGGCTCCCGGCAGCTCCTCACCGTCCCGACCAAAGAACAGGATGGCTGGTGGGCCAAATAGCCCGAGCTCGTCCAGCAAGGCCTGCTGAGCGGTCGTATTGTCCGTCATGTCGATCTGCAGCAGCGTATAGGGTGCCAGGGCATCGATCACGTCAGCGGCACTGAATACGTTGCGTTCCATCACCTTGCAGGAGATGCACCAGTCGGCGTAGAAATCCAGCATCACCGGCTGGCGGTTGCGGCGGGCCTGCGTCATCAGATCCCGGATCTGGTCCGGCGATCCCACCCTCTGGAAGCTCGCATGCTCCGCGGCGTTGCTACCGGAGACAACGGTCTTCGCGGTGTAAGGCGCCAACGGCTGCAGTGGGTCAGTCGCGCCTCCGATGGCTCCTGCCAGCAGCGCCAGGCCGTAGGCAAACATCACCAGGCCGGCGCCTTTGCGGGTGCGCTCCCAGCCGGCTTTTGCCGCATCGAAGGCGCCCAGTTGAACGCCGGTGATCGCCACCAGCAGGCCCCACAATGTCAGTGCCAGCCAAGCGGGTACCAGGCGTTCAATCAGCCAGATGGCAACCGCCAGCAGCATGACACCGTAGAACGCCTTGACCACGTTCATCCATGGCCCGGTTGACGGCAACAGCTTGCGCCCGCCGATGGCAACCAGAATCAAGGGTATGCCCATGCCAAGGCCCAGTGAGAACAGAGCCATGCCGCCAACCACAGCGTCCTGTGTGGTGCTGATGTACAGCAGGCTGCCGGCCAGAGGTGCCGATACACAGGGCGAAACAATCAGTGCGGACAACGCGCCGATACCGAAGATACCCGCAACACGAGTGCCGGTCAGTCGGTGGCTGGCGTCGTTCAGCGGCTCACGGATGAAACGGGGAAGCTGGATGTCGAACAGGTTGAACATGGACAGCGCGAAGAGCGCGAACAGGGCGGCAAATACCCCCAGCACCCACGGGGATTGCAGCTGGGCCTGAAGGTTGAAGCTGGCGCCGAGCAATCCGGTGATCACTCCGGCGGCGGCGTAGGTCAGTGCCATGCCAAGCACATAGCTGCCGGACAGCATCAGGGCCTGCCCCGTGGAGCGGGTATTGCGGCCAGAAACCAGGGCGGAGATGATTGGCACCATGGGCAGCACGCAGGGGGTGAAAGTCAGGCCCAGTCCGAGCAACAGAAAAACCGCCGCAATCGCCAGGGTGGACTGTTCGGACAGGAAGCCCGCCAGCCCGGTGGCAGATTGGGGATTGAGGTCCGACGGGCTGGCGTTGCCGGGCGCGGACGTTGGGGATGTCTGCACCGCCGCAGTCTCACGGTCGTCTCCGCTGCCCGGATAGTAGAGCACGGTCCGAGTCTGGGGCGGGTAACACAGGCCCGCTTCCGCACAACCCTGATAGGTCACCTCCAGCTCCGCCTCCCGGACGCCGTCCGGCAGGCTCACGGGTACCCGGGCTTCGACCGGATCGTAGAACACCGTCATAATCCCGAAGTACTCGTCCTCGGTGGTGGTGCCTTGCAACGAGAACTCGGGTTCACCCAGAGTGACCCCTTTTGTCAGGGGGGTAACCGATACGCGGGATTTGTAGAGATAGTGATCCGGTGCAATATTCCAGGACAGGACCACGCTGCCGGCGTCTGTGGCGTAGTTAAAGGGCAGGGCTTCATCTACGGCAAGAAAGTCGCCACTGTTGCCAAACAATGGGTTCCCGGAACTGCCCAACCCCCAGGCCGACGCGGATAACAGAACCAGCAACAGCGCCAGAATGTGGCGGCTGGCCAGAAAGGTCTCGGACATACGTCGAGCGGGTTTGGCAAACTCGGTCATAATGACTATCGGATCCTGAGTGTTTCTGTCTTGGCTCACGGGACTGATGCAGCGCGTCCGGACAACCTCTGTCAGGAAGCAATGGACACCCCCGGCACCCTAAAGTTCCCTCTGGTATTGCGGGATTTAAAGTCGCACAATAGCGTCCCAATGACGCACAATCCAGACGATCTTATCATGCTGTTCAATGACTTGTTCCTGGAATCCAGCCGGACGATCCTGGTCAGAGGCAGTGATGAACCCGAATATCTGCCGGCTACGGAAGCCGGTGGCGCTGCACAGATTATTTTTGCACACGGTTATTTCGCCAGCGCCCTGCATGAGATCAGTCATTGGTGTATTGCCGGCGCGCACCGCCGAACGCTGCCGGACTATGGTTACTGGTACTGCCCTGACGGCCGCACTGCCGGTCAGCAGAAGGCTTTCGAACAGGCGGAGGTAAAGCCTCAGGCGCTTGAATGGCTGTTTGCCGTCGCTGCAGGGTCCCGCTTTCACATCAGCGTGGACAACCTCTCCGGAGGCGGAGCCGCCGATGAATCCGGCTTTCGCCGCAAGGTGCGTGCGCGGGCCAATCATTACCTCGAGCATGGGATGCCGGCTCGCGCGCGGGCATTCTTTGACACGCTCAGGTCATTTTACGGAACCGGGGAAACGTTTGAACACGCCTGGCAAGAAGAGTCCCGGCGCATACTTTCTCACGCTCCTGATACAGACATAAAGGAAGACTGATTGCCTATGACATCTGAATCCCACGACACCAGCAAACCGTTGTTCAAGGATCTTAATCTGGACCAACGCCTGCTGGATGCCATCACAGATATCGGTTTTGAATACTGCACCCCGATCCAGGCCGAAACCCTGCCGTTTACCCTGGCGTGCCAGGATCTGATCGGGCAGGCCCAGACCGGCACCGGTAAAACCGCGGCATTCCTGATTACCGCGATCCAGAGCATGCTGGAAACTCCGGTGCCGGAAAAAGACCGCTTTGCCTCCGAGCCGCGCGTGCTTGCTCTGGCGCCGACTCGTGAACTGGCCATGCAGATTGCCAAGGATGCCGAGCAGTTGTGCGGTTACACCGGCCACAACGTGGTCACGGTGGTCGGTGGCATGAACTACGACAAGCAGCGAGATCAGCTGCAGAACGAAATTGTCGACATTCTGGTAGCAACCCCCGGCCGCCTGATTGACTTCCTGGGCTCCCAGGACGTTTTTCTTGATCAGCTGGATATTCTCATTCTCGACGAGGCGGATCGGATGCTCGACATGGGCTTCATTCCCGACGTCAAACGCATCATCCGCAAGTGCACGCCGAAAGAGGAGCGCCAGACCCTGCTGTTCAGCGCCACCTTCAATCAGGATGTGCTCAATCTGGCGTCCATGTGGACCCAGAGCGCCGAGTTTGTGGAAATCGAACCGGAGCAGAAGACCGCCGAACGCGTCGAGCAGACCGTTTACCTGGTGGGAGAGGATGAGAAGCTGCCAGTGCTGGTGAACTATCTCAAACGTCCGGAGGTCGAGAAGGCCATTGTGTTTGCCAACCGTCGGGATCAATGCCGGGATCTGGATGAGGATCTCCGCAACCAGGGCGTGAAAGTTGCCCTGATGTCCGGCGAGATTGCCCAGAACAAGCGCTTGAAAACCCTTGAACAGTTCAAGCGTGGCGACATCCAGGTGCTGGTGGCTACCGACGTGGCCGGTCGCGGCATTCACGTCAACGGCGTGACCCATGTTTTCAACTACAATCTTCCGGAGAACGCAGAAGACTACGTTCATCGCATTGGCCGGACCGGGCGCGCGGGCAAGACCGGCGTGTCGGTCAGCTTCGCCAGCGAGGACGATGCCTTCTCACTGCCGGCGATTGAGTCCTACATCAGTCAGAAGCTGAAAACTGCGGTGCCTGATGAGGAGCTGTCGGTGACCATGCCGAATGCTCCGATCACCAGAAAGCGTGGCGGGCGCCGGCCACAGGGCAACCGCAGCCAGGGTGGACGAGGGCAGGGCGGCCGCCCGCCGCGTCAGCGCAGGAACTAAAAGAGGCGAACAGTTCAGACCATGTTGATCGTAGCGGACGAAAACATTCCCCTGCTGGAGTCCTTTTTCGGGGATATCGGCACCATTCGCCGGGTGTCCGGTCGCACCGTGTCTCCCGAGGACGTCAACGATGCGGATATCCTGCTGGTCAGGTCCGTGACCCGGGTCAATGAAGCGTTGCTGAAAGACAGCCGAGTCCGATACGTGGGAACCTCCACCATCGGCACCGATCACGTCGATCTGCCTTGGCTCGAATCTCGTGGTATTGCCTTTTCCGCAGCGCCGGGCTGCAATGCCAACAGTGTCGCCGAGTATGTG
Source organism: Marinobacter goseongensis (assembly GCF_023156235.1). Classification (GTDB taxonomy): domain Bacteria; phylum Pseudomonadota; class Gammaproteobacteria; order Pseudomonadales; family Oleiphilaceae; genus Marinobacter; species Marinobacter goseongensis. Next base: position 52,941 of record NZ_JAKZAI010000001.1, read on the forward strand.
CTGTCGGTGCTGTCGCTGTATGCCGAACAGCAGGGGCTGGACGACTGGGAGACCCTCAGTGTCGGCATTGTAGGTGCCGGCAATGTGGGCAGTGAACTGGCGCGTAAGCTGGATAAGCTCGGCTTCACCGTGCGCCTGTGCGATCCGCCGCGGCAGGCGGTTGAAGGTGATGATAATGAGATGTTCTGCAGTCTGGACGAAGCACTGGAATGCGATGTTATTACCCTTCACACACCGTTGACCCGGGAATCCGCCCACCCCACATTTAACATGATCGATGCAGACAGACTGGCCAGGCTGACCGCCGGTCAGCTGCTGATCAACACCAGCCGTGGCGAGGTCATCGAATCGGCCGCGTTGCTGGAGCGGCTGCAAGCGCCGAACGCACCGACGGTGGTGCTGGATGTGTGGGAGCAGGAGCCGCGGGTGAATCCGCAGCTGGTTGACCGGGTCTGGCTGGCAACCCCGCACATTGCAGGCTACAGCCTCGAGGGTAAGGTGCAGGGCACCGAGATGGTGTATCAGTCTCTCTGCCGTTTCCTGGGCCTGCCGGCCCGTAAAAAGGCCGGGCAATATCTGCCAGAGCCTGCGCTCAGCAAACTCTGCTTCACCAGCGCGGCCGAGGAAATGGGGGCCGGAAATATTGCCATGCGCTCCTGTTATGACCCCCGCCGGGATGATGCCCGTCTGCGCCTGACCATGGACCTGCCGGTAGAGGAGCGGGGCACGGCGTTCGACCGTCTGCGCAAGAACTATCCGGTGCGGCGGGAGTTCTCGAGCGTCAAAATCCAGCTCAAAGGCACCAGCAAATCGCTCCAGGACACTTTTCGCGCCCTGGGCTTCAAGCTGAAAATCTGATCAGAGGCTGGCCTGCTTCAAGGCTTCGATGCGCGCTTCCAGCGGTGGGTGGGTCATGAACAGCGCACTCAAGCCGGCCCGGGCACCGCGGTTGATGCCAAACGCCTGCAGGCTGTCCGGCATCTGATCCGGTACCTCGCTCTCCTGTTTCAGTCTCGCCAGTGCGTTGATCATGGCGCCGCGCCCGGCCAGTTGGGCACCGGCGATGTCAGCGCGGAATTCCCGGCGGCGGGAGAACCAGAACACGATGGTGCTGGCGAGAATGCCCAGCACGATTTCCGCTGCGATGCTGACCACGAAGAAGCCGATACCGTGGCCACTCTCATTCTTGAACACGACCCGATCCACGAACGAGCCGATCACCCGGGATGCGAAGATCACGAAGGTGTTCACCACGCCCTGAATCAGCGCCAGGGTTATCATGTCACCGTTGGCCACATGGCCGATTTCATGGCCCAGCACCGCGCGGATCTCGTCCTTGTTGAATCGATGCAACAGGCCCTCGCTGACAGCCACGAGAGAATCGTTCTTGTTCCAGCCGGTGGCAAACGCGTTGGACTGGGAGGCGGGGAAGATCGCCACTTCCGGCATGCCAATGCCGGCATTCTTGGCCAGGTCGGCAACGGTATCCACCAGCCAGCGTTCAGCCGGTGTGCGTGGTGACTCGATAACCCGTGCTTTGGTGCTCCATTTGGCCATGGGTTTGGAGATCAGCAGCGATACGATAGCTCCGGCAAAGCCGAACACGGCTGCGAACGCGAGCAGTGAACCGTACTGAATACCATTCTGGGCAAGGTAGCTGTCCACGCCGAGAAGGCGCAGGGTAATGCTGGCTACAATAATGACCGCCAGGTTGGTGGCGAGAAACAGCAAGATACGCATTATCGGTTCCTTAAGTGAGTCATGTTCCACAATAGCGACATGTTACACCGACGTTATATGCGGCTTGTGGCGGTCGGTTCAAGCGGTTTACGCGGATTTAATGATCGCCCCGGTTGCGGGGCTTCGCGGCCGTTTCGGTGCCAAAAAAAGTACCCTGCATCACTTGGGTGATGGTCGCGGAGCGGCCACTGCGCAGGGCGCTGCGGATAAGGTGCACGTGAGTAGACAGATCGTGCCTGACGGATGGGGGCAATACGGTCTGATCCTGTGGCGCAAGGGACTCCAGTAGGGCCAGTAATCCCGGGCAGGCCGGCATGCTCAGACGCACAAAGGCGTCGCGGGTCAGCACGGCCTGATCCAGAGCTTCCTGACGGATGGTGTCGACATAGCGCAACAGCCCTTCGTCTTCGAGCCAGAGCAGGGCGCCGAAACAGGCCATATGGCGCTTGCTGTGCAGGCCGAACTCATCGGGCTCGTCCGGCCCTGCGATGTCTTCAACAAACAGGTTGATGCGCCTGGGGAACGCGTTGTAAAGCTGAACCAGTGCAATGGCGGCGTCTTTGTAGAATTCCTCAACGTGAATATCAGCCATTTACCCCACCAATCACTGCTGGTAATTCGAAAGAAAGTGGGCAAGCCGTGTCATGGAGTCCTCCAGGGTATCAACCCGGGGCAGGAAGACCACCCTCAGATGTTGCTTGTCATTGATATTGAAAGCCGAGCCCTGAACCAGAAGAATGCGCTCCTGCAACAGCAGATCCAGCACAAGCTTCTCGTCGTTGACGATCGGGAACTTCTTGGGGTCCAGTTTCGGAAACAGGTAAAGCGCCCCCTTGGGCTTGACACAGCTCACCCCGGGAATGTCATTCAGCAGTCGCCATGCGGTTTCCCGTTGCTCGAACAATCGGCCACCGGGGGCCACCAGATCATCGATAGACTGGTAGCCGCCGAGTGCGGTCTGGATGGCCAACTGGGCGGGCACGTTGGCGCACAGCCGCATATTGGACAGCATCTCGATACCTTCGATGAGGTCCCGCGCGCGGTGCTTGGCGCCACTGATGATCATCCAGCCGGAGCGGTAGCCTGCGGCCCGGTAATTCTTGGACAGACCGTTGTAGGTGAAGAACAGCACGTCGTCGGCCAATGAAGCCGTGGACACGTGCCGGGTGCCGTCGTACAGAATCTTGTCGTAGATCTCGTCAGACAGAATGATCAGGTTGTGCTGTCGGGCCAGCTCGATGACCTGCTCCAGCAGCTCCGTTGAGTAAACCGCCCCGGTCGGGTTGTTGGGGTTGATCAGCACGATCGCGCGGGTGCGCTTGGTGATCTTCTTGCGAATATCGTCAATGTCGGGAAACCAGTCCTGGGCTTCATCACAGTGATAATGCACCGGCTTGCCACTGGAGAGCGTCACGGCCGCCGTCCACAACGGGTAATCCGGAGCCGGAATCAGCACTTCGTCGCCGGTGTTGAGCATGGCCTGCATGGACATGACGATGAGCTCACTGACGCCGTTGCCAAGGAAAATGTCGTCGATATCGACTTTGTCGATGCCCCGCTGCTGGCAGTAGTGCATGACCGCCTTGCGGGCAGAGAACAGCCCCTTGGATTCCACATAGCCCTGGGCCAGAGGCATGTTGTAGATCACATCCTGCTGAATTTCTTCGGGTACATCCAGCTCGAACGCGGCCGGATTGCCGATGTTCAGCTTCAGCACCCGATGCCCTTCTTCTTCGAGCCGACGGGCCTCACGCAGAACCACGCCACGTATTTCGTAACACACGTTATCCAGCTTGGCGGACTTGTGGAAGTTCTGCATAAGACTGTGGTTCCCTTAACCCGATATCAGAAAAAATTATAATAACATCAATCTCGTATTCTAGCGGAGCATGACCGCCGGGCAACAGGGCAATTGTGATGAATTATGGCGAAAGAGGACTTTGTTCTTCGGATGATGTATTGTGCGCAATTCAATTGATGGCAATTAAAGGAGAGGGCGTGTGAGCGAAAGTATTTACGATTTTAGCGTTCAGGATATCAAGGGTAACGACCACGACATGGCGGAGTATCGGGGCAAAGTGCTGCTGATCGTTAATACTGCCAGCAAGTGTGGGTTCACCCCCCAGTTCGAGGGTCTGCAGGCGCTGCACAAGGATCTTGGCGAACGCGGGCTCGACGTGTTGGGGTTTCCCTGCAATCAGTTTCTCAATCAGGATCCCGCAGACAATGGCGCCATCAGCCAGTTCTGCAGCCTGAACTATGGCGTGGATTTTCCGATGTTTGCCAAGATCGAGGTCAACGGCCCCGAGGCGCACCCGCTGTACCGCTTTCTGAAACAGCAAGCCAAAGGTCTGATGGGCTCGGAGAAGGTCAAGTGGAACTTCACGAAGTTTCTGGTGAACAGGGACGGGCAGGTGGTTCGCCGTTATCCGCCGACCAGTAAGCCGGAAGCGATCCGTGCCGACATCGAAAAGCTGCTGTAATTTATGACCGCACCGGAGGATGGCCTGGCCCTGGACAGCCAGGTCTGCTTTGCTCTGTACACCGCCAACCGCGCGGTGGTTGCGCGTTACCGGCCGTTGCTGGCCGAGCTGGGCCTGACCTATCCGCAGTACCTGGTGATGCTGGTGCTGTGGGAGGCTGCGGCGGGCGATCACCGCTTGAAGGTGTCAGAGGTGGGTGACCGTCTGCGGCTGGATTCCGGCACCCTGACGCCACTGTTGAAGCGCCTGGAGTTGCGCGGGCTGGTTAATCGTGCTCGCGGCGAAGACGATGAGCGGGTGGTGACGGTAGCTGTGACGCGAGCGGGCTACGACTTGCGTGCGCAGGCCTGTTCTGTGCCGGAACGTCTGCTATGCGCTACCGGGGTGGCACCGGAGCGATTGATGGCGCTTCGGGACGAGCTCAGGTCGGTTCTTGCCGAGCTGGAGCGTCAGGCGCCCAGCGTTCGATAACGGCTTTCAGATCGTTGCGGTTGTAAGGCTTGGTAATGTAGTCGTTCATACCGGAAGCCAGGCAATTCTCCCGGTCCCCCTGCATGACGTTGGCGGTCACCGCGATCACCGGCAAGGTTTTCCAGGCAGGGTTCTCCCGGATCTGCCGAGTCGCTTCATAGCCGTCCATGACTGGCATCTGGCAATCCATCAGAACCATGTCGTACGTCCTGTTCTCCATCGCCTGAAGCGCCCGCTTGCCGTTCTCCGCCAGATCAACGGTGTGCCCGAGCTTGCGCAACAGGCTGCTGGCCACCAGCTGATTGACCTGGTTGTCTTCCACCAGCAGGATGGCAAGGGCGGCTGAGCCCGCCGCCGCATTGTTTTCGCGTGTGGCCGCGGGCTCCGGCTCGGTGAGCGCGGTTTCGTAGACCGGCAGTGGCAGCGTCACGGTGAAATGGGTGCCGCGTCCCACTTCTGAATCCACCAGAATCTGTCCGTGCATGCGCTCGATCAGTTGTCGGCAGAGCGTCAGACCGAGGCCGGTTCCGCCATAGAGGCGAGTGGTGTCGGTGTCCGCCTGGGAGAACGGCGAGAATATGCGGTGCAGTCCCTCTTTGGACATGCCGATACCGGTGTCGATCACGTCGATCTTGACGTTACCGCCAACCCGCGAAACCCCAACTTTCACGCTGCCATCATCGGTAAACTTGATGGCATTGCTGAGCAGGTTGTTGAGGATCTGGCGGGTGCGCGTGGGGTCACCGAGAAACATCTCGGGCAGGTCACGGTCGATGTCTGCCAACAACTCGATGTGTTTTCTGCGGGCCTGCTGGGTATGGAGAACGGCACATTCCTCGATCAGGTTGCGGACGTTGAACGGAATGTTTTCCAGGCTCAGCTTGCCCGCTTCGACCTTCGATATATCGAGGATGTCGTTCAGCAGCCCCAACAGGCTCTGCCCGGCGTTCAGCGCGATCTCAAGCCGGTTACGCTGTTCCGGATCAAGATCCCCTTCCAGCGCAAGCCCCAGCATACCCAGTACCCCGTTGAGCGGGGTGCGGATTTCGTGGCTCATACTGGCCAGGAAATTGGCCCGTGAGCGCGCCCGCCGCACGGCATCCTCCTTGGCCTTCACCAGCGCCCGATTGCCCCGCTGCAAGGCTGCGTTCTTCTCCGAGATTTCGCGGGTGCGGTCATCCACCTCCCGCTCCAGTTGCGCCGAGTAGTTTTTCATGGCGCTCTCGGCACGCCGCAGTTGGGCAAGGCTGGAGTCGATGGTTTGCAGGTGCTGGTTGATGATCCCGACCATTGCACCGATTTCGTCTTCCTGGTGGTTTAGCGGAATAGGCAGGCGGACCTTCTCGGGTGTTTCCGCCTGCACCCGGCTCAGCGCATTGATGACGTTCATCATCGGACGAGTAAGTACGAGATAGAAAATAGCCAGCAGTGCGGCTGACAGGACCAAGCTCTTGAAGAAACCGCTGAGCAGGGTGTAACCGGCCCGCTGCATAAAGATCAGGCCATAGTGAAAGGTATCGATGGTTACCGTCAGTGTGCCCAGAGGCAGGTCCGCAAGCTGGCGCACCCGCAGCTCGTCGCTGAAGGTCCGGTTTGCACCGAACAGGGCATCGCTGATCCAGCGGTAGGGCGACACCGGGCTGCTCTGACTGGCCGCTGCCATGGTGTGGCCGTCGTTATCAATGATGCGGGCATCAATGGTTGCAGGATGACGCAACAAGCCATCAAGGAGCTCTTCCGCCAGGCGGACATCAATGTTGTAGGCAATCTGGGAGGCCGGGCTGTGACTGATCTCGATCAGCGCGCGGATCTCTTCTTCCATGGATTCGCGGGCGCTGAAAAAGTCCAGGGTAACCTGCACAATGTTCAGAATCAGGCCCAGCGCCATGGCTAGCAACACGGTGTCGCGGGTGAGGCGAAAAGAAAGGCGTTTACGGAATAGCCTGGTCACCAGTTTACACAATCCCTGTCTGGAGGCGGTTCAGTCGCGAGCGGTCAGAATCCGGTCAATCATCGTAATCGGCTTTTTTCTTCCACTCGTCATCATGGAGAAAGGTATCCCAATCCTGGTCAAGTTTGGATGGGCCATCGTTACCTTCAGCGGCTTTCTGATCGTCAGTACTTATAGCCTCCAATTCCTTGATCCGGGTGCGGAAGCTTTTGACGGCCTTCATCGCAAGCGGGTTATCCTGAGACTTGCCCATTTCGGTGCTGGCCAGGTGATAGGAATGAATCGCCTTGCGAATCTGATTTTGCCGCACGTGGTCGCGAGCCTGAAAGACGTGGAGGTCGGCGTGTGTTTTATGCACCAAAAACAATACGTACTTCAGGTTTTTCTTGGCGGTGGCGTTGTCGATTTTCCCGGCCTTGTGCAGGCCTTCAATCATTTTGAAAAGATTTTGCAGTAACTCTTTAACATAGTTGGACTTCTCCGGGGAGTCGATTTTCACCGGTGAGCGACTGTCGTTATTTTCCAGTACCTGTGTTCTGAGTTGCTGGGCGGCGGCAAGCCAGTCGTTGACCGGCCGCGCGGATTTCAGTGCCAGCAACTCGTTACAGGCTTCCTCCATACGCTTGATCAGCAGCAGTTTCAGGTCCGGGGTGAGGTACTGGCCAGGGATCTCGTTGAGCAGGCGGTTGGCGCGGTTGTACTGGTCTTCCTGAGAAGCGGTTCGCCGGGCCCGTTCAATTTTCGACCGTTCCCGCATCTGGATCGCCACAATGATAATGATCGAAGCAGTGACAAGAGCGGCGAGTATCAGGACGATCGTAGTGGTATCCATGAGATTGCTAACGACTCCGCATCAGTTCGGGTAACGGCGCATCCGGTTTCACGAATTCCGGTTTCTCCGCAAGTAACCGAAAGATTAGCAGAAAATCCGGAATGAATCCGTTTTCTAATGTGAAAGATTCACGCGTTTTATTGATTTCGTGAATTGGCGCGATCCTGTACATTGTTGCAGTGAATGCTGAGGCTTGGCCCCGGCGAAATGGCGCGTGCTGGAGTGGTGTAATGGATATCTCCCGGGTGGATCTCAATCTTCTGGTGTACCTGGACGTGCTGCTCCGGGAGCGCAATGTTACCAAGGCCGCGAATCATCTGGGTATCACCCAGCCGGCCATGAGTAATGGCCTGCGGCGACTGAGGGATCTGTTCGGCGACCCGCTGCTGGTGCGCACCAGCGAGGGTATGTCGGCCACCGAACGTGCGCGGGAGTTGCAGCCGCTGGTGCGGAGCATACTGGCGGATATCGAGCAGGCGGTGCAGGAGAAAACGCCATTTTCGGCGATGGAAAGCCAGCGGGTATTCCGCATCATGGCCAGTGACTACGCCGAATCCTGCCTGATGCCGCGAGTGCTTCGGCGGATCCGTCAGGAGGCACCCCACGTCACCCTGGATGTTCTGACCCCCAGTGACGTCAGCTTTCTGGACGTGGAGCAGGGGCGTCTGGATATGGCGATCAACCGGTTCGACAAGATCCCACAGTCGTTTCACCAGAAAACCCTGTGGACCGAATACTTCGCCTGCCTGATGAATGCGCGTAATCCGATTCTCAGGGAGCCATTTACGCTGGACACCTACCTCGATGCCAGCCATATCTGGGTGAGCAAAACCGGTTTTGGTGTTGGGGTGGGGGTTAATCCGAAAGATGTGCAACGGTTGGGATGGGTCGATGAAGCCTTGTCACTGATCGGTCGGAAGCGCCAGATATCTGTGTTTACCCGGCATTACCAGGTGGCGATGCTGTTGGCCGAACAGCACGACCTGATTGCCACGCTGCCATCCCGGGCGGCGTGGCTTCAGAAAGACAACGCCAACCTGGTGGTGAAAGTGCCGCCTTTCGATATCCCGCCGTTTGAGCTCAAGATGGCCTGGAGCCCGTTGCTGCAACACAACGCCGACCATCAATGGCTGCGAAAACTGATTGCCGAAGTGGCGGAGGAGGTCGATGCGGAGTTTGCACCATTCGGTGCGCAGTTCGAGTCTGCCGACATTCCGGGGCCCCATCGGTCAGAGCGGTAGATCCCTGAGTTCCAGAGAGCGGCGTCCGGCCTCCCACATGCGCACGAAGGTTTCCCCGAGCAGCTTGACCCTGCCGCCGTTGGCGAAACTGGCAAAGCCCTCCGGTTTGTAAAAGTCGTGGCGGTACAGCACGCCCTCGCGATCCACAAGCATGAAAGGCTGGTCGGTCACTGGATAGTCGGGATTCACCAGGCGCAGCTCGATCCGGCTCGGTAGTCGTCTCATCAGTTCTACAATCTGGTGGCGACGCTTGATCAACGGCTTGTCGTCATGGATCAGCAGGCGGATTTCACTCAGTCGATGGCGGCGGGCCAGAGCTGACAGCAGCTCCCGGAACTGGTGGCGATCATAAATGTCGTGATCCAGCAGCCGATCATACAGCCAGAGCCGCTGGCATGCCTGGCCGGCCAGGGTGTCCAGCAGGGTAATCATGTGGTGTTCCGCGGAAAACAGCCAGGAAGGCCGGTCCTCGCCCAACAACAGCGGGCAGCTACGTTCGCCGGACTCGGAGGCGATCAGCCCCGGTGCAAGGCAGCGCATATCCAAGTGGGGGATGCCGGCGTCGTCATACAGGTCCGAACAGACATGAAAGCCAGCGCGCTGATAAAAGGCGACCGCGTGTCGCTGGGCGGAGAGCCGCAGTTCATTGAACTGCTCCCCGGCGTCCCGGATCAGTTGGCGAAGCAGGGCTTCACCGACGCCTTGACCCCGCCATGGCGGCAGCACGGCCATGCGGCCGATGTGCGCGGTCTCGTCCAGCGTGGAAAACAGACGCGCTACGGCGACCGGTTCATTGTTTGTCGTCACCGCCAGGTAGTGGTCTGCGATTTCATCGGTGGCGTCCCATTCCAGGTGTGGCGGCACCCGCTGTTCGTCAACGAAGACCCGCTGCCGTATATCGCGAATGTGCCCCGGCGCCAGTTGCCAGCTGTATTTGCGGATACGTATCGGTGTCATTCGAAATACACAGATCCCTGGTTGTAGAGGTGGCTGAGCAGGCCACCGATGGCGGGATCCTCAACCAGCGTGGCCAGTCTGCTCGTGTCGATGCGGGCGCCAGCGCAGAGCAGCGGCGCGAGCGGCCTGGCATCGCCTTTCAGCAGGTATTGCTCGCCGTCCACAAACAGGGCGATTTCCTCGCCAAGGTCGTGATACGCAAACCGTGAGCCTTCGTTCCAGCGCAGTCGGGCACCATCCTGAACCTGCTCGCACAGAACCTCCGGCGTGATGGGCTCGTCCGGAGGCACCACTATCTCCATGCTCTTGGGCGCCGTGGTGTATTGCCCGAACCACAGGGAGAGTTGGCGCCGGTCGTTGAGCTTGTGGTGGATGACGTCAGCAACTCGGTCGATCACCTCTGGCGCAATGGTCCCGGGGTTGTGCTGCACCTCAAGGTCCGGATCGGTCAGATGGTCGGCCGCATCGGACTGAGCGCAGAGGAAGTCGCTGAAGCCGGTGAGAATATCGTCGACGGTGGGGGCGCGAAAGCCGACCGAGAGCGTGATGCAATCGTCTTCCGCCACGCCGTAATGGCCAATGCCGGGGGGCAGATAGAGCATGTCACCGGGGGCCAGGGTCACCGTCTCCTCGCCGGTCCAGCTACTGAGAATGCGCAGGGGCGTGCCGTCTACCCGAGGGGAGGTGTGGTCACAATGGCCACCAAAGGTCCAGCGACGGTGTCCCTGGGCCTGCAACAGAAAGACGTCATACTGGTCGAAATGAGGGCCTACACTGCCGCCTTTGGGCGCGTAGCTGGCCATAATGTCGTCCAGGCGCCAGTTGGGTACAAAACGGAAGTGCTCCAGCAGGTCCGCGATGTCAGGGACCCAGTGATCGAGTCCCTGGACCAGCAACGTCCAGTCATGCTGCGGCAGGCTGCTGAAGCGGTCCGGGCTGAAGGGACCGTTGTGAAGCTGCCAGGGCTTGCCATCGTCGTTCTCGATCACCAGGCGTGATTCCACGCCCTCTTCGCAGGCAAGTCCCGCCAGTTCATCGGCAGACACCGGGCATTGAAAGTCCGGAAACGCCTGGCGGATGACCAGCGGTTTTTTCTGCCAGTACTGGTTCAGGAATTGCGCTGCTGAGATTCCGCCGAGCATGTCCATAACGCGTTTTCCACTATCAGATGTTTTGCGCCTGATCGACGGCGTTGCCGATGTAGGAGCCAGGGGTCAGTGCCATCAGTTCGGCTTTGGCGGCCTCGGGAATGTCCAGAGACTCCACGAAATTCTGGATCACTTCCGGTGTCATTGCCTTGCCGCGGGTCAACGCCTTGAGTTTTTCGTAGGGCTTCTCGATGTTGTACCGACGCATAACGGTCTGGATCGGTTCTGCCAGAACCTCCCAGGCGTGGTCGAGATCGTCGTTCAGTCGTGCCGGATTGATTTCCAGCTTGCCAAGGCCTTTCAGGGTAGCCTCGTAGGCAATCAGACTGTGGGCAAAACCCACGCCCAGGTTGCGCAGCACGGTGGAGTCGGTGAGGTCACGCTGCCAGCGGGAGATCGGAAGTTTGGCAGACAGGTGGCTGAACAGAGCATTGGCGATGCCCAGGTTGCCCTCGGAATTCTCGAAATCGATCGGATTCACTTTGTGGGGCATGGTGGAGGAACCCACTTCGCCCTCGACCGTTTTCTGCTTGAAGTAACCCAGGGAGATGTAGCCCCAGACGTCCCGGTCCAGGTCGATCAGGATGGTGTTGAAGCGGGCGATGGCGTCATACAGCTCAGCGATGTAATCGTGGGGCTCGATCTGGGTGGTGTAGGGGTTCCAGTCCAGCCCCAGGCTCTCGATGAAGTCCTTGGCGTTCTGCGCCCAGTTAATGGTCGGGTAAGCCGACAGGTGTGCGTTGTAGTTGCCGACCGCACCGTTGATTTTACCCAGCAGTTCGGTCGCGCGAATCTGCTTGAGTTGGCGCCGCAAGCGGTGAACAACGTTGGCGAGCTCTTTGCCCACGGTGGACGGTGAGGCGGTCTGGCCGTGGGTGCGCGACAGCATCGGCTGCTCGGCGTGGTCATGGGCCAGCTGTGCCAGTTTGTCCACAACCCGGTCCATGGCCGGCAGCAGGCCGTGGTCCAGACCCTCCCGCAGCATCAGTGCGTGAGACAGGTTGTTGATGTCCTCGGAGGTGCAGGCAAAGTGGACGAATTCCGTCACGGCATGCAGTTCCGCCACATCTGCGATTTTTTCCTTGATGAAATACTCGACCGCTTTGACGTCGTGATTGGTGGTGCGCTCGATGTCCTTGATGCGCTCTGCATCCTCAAGACTGAATTCGCCGACCATGCGATCCAGGAACGTGGTCGCTTCCGGAGAAAACGCGGGTACTTCGGTGATTTCGGGGTGTGCGGCCAGCTTTTGCAGCCAGCGGATTTCGACGGTCACCCGGTTCCGGATAAGGCCATATTCACTGAAAATGTCACGGAAAACGCTGACTTTACTACCATAGCGTCCGTCGACCGGGGAAATGGCGGTCAGGGCGGTGAGTTCCATCGAAAACCTCTCAAATCATCTGGGAATGGGTCAAAAAAGGATTGGCGCCTATGATACACCAGCGCTGTGTGCGAATCAGTCGTAAACCGCCCGGTTGGCTTTCTCGGCCAGTTCCCTCGCGGTGGCAATGACCTTGCGCCGGGAAAAAATCAGCTGCCAGCGACGCCCACCGCTCTGGCGCCACAGCACAGCGGAACGGATGCCGGCCAGCAGCAGCGCCCGCACCCTGGCGGCATTCTCCTCCCGCTGCAGCGTGGCGGGGTCACCGGTGACCTGAATACGCATACGGAAGGTGCTGATGGTATCGGCGTACACGGACGCCAGGTTGGCCACCAGGTTGCCGTGGAGGTAACCAAAATGACTGGCGGTGTGGCGCGCCTGATCAATGCGGCTTCCGATGACCGCCATCATGTCTTTGTCGCGGTTGAGCTTGGATTCGAGGTGAATCAGGTTGAGGGCGTAGCGCAGCACCTCGATGTCCTGTTGTTTGCTTTGCTGGCTCATGACGTTCGCCAGCGTGTTGAGGCCCTCACGCAGGTCCTTGAGTTCGCCACCGTAGACATCCAGCGTGGTGTCCGGGCTGGTTGCAAACAGCGATCGCACGGACGTTTCAAAGCTGGAGTCGGCGCACCGGCCGGTGTGAGCCACTTGCTGGACCTGGGCCGCGGCCTGGAACACGCCGGCCAGCGCCAGTGTCTGGTCGTGGAGGGATCGACTCATGCCGTTTCTCCGTCGGCTACGGCCCGTTCGGGGCGCGCTTCACCGTCACGCCAGGTGTGCTCGATGACACCGCCGCCGAGGCAGACGTCTTCCTGATAAAAAACCACGGACTGACCGGGGGTTACCGCCCGCTGGGCGTCATCGAAGACCACCGTGACACCGCCGTCGCCGAGGGTGACCACGCAGTCCTGATCGGGCTGGCGGTAGCGGGTTTTGGCTTTACAGCGGAACGTGGTGGCCGGGGCTGCTCCCGCTACCCAGTCGATCTGACCGCTAACCAGGCCGCGGGAATACAGTAGCGGATGTTGCTTGCCCTGAACCGCGATCAACACATTGCGGGTCAGATCTTTTTCTGCCACATACCAGGGCTCGTCACCGAAGTCGCTCAGGCCGCCAATGCCAAGGCCCTGGCGTTGTCCGATGGTGTGGTACATCAGCCCTTGATGACGCCCGATGATCTGGCCGTCCGGTGTTTCGATGTTGCCGGGTTGGGCAGGCAGATACTGCTTCAGGAAATCGCTGAATTTACGTTCGCCGATGAAACAGATGCCGGTAGAATCTTTCTTGTCGTGTGTCACGAAGCCCTGTGCTTCGGCGATGCGCCGCACTTCCGGTTTCTCCAGCTCACCCACGGGGAACAGGGTGCGGGCGATGCGGTCGCCGGAGACGGCGTGCAAGAAGTAGCTCTGATCCTTGTTGGGATCGAGTCCTTTCAGCAGCAGGGCCTGGTGGGAGCCATCGTTGAGCGGGCGCTGGCGGGTGTAGTGGCCGGTGGCAATGAAATCGGCGCCCAGCGTGACAGCGTAATCGAGAAACGCCCGGAACTTTACCTCCTTGTTACAGAGGATGTCCGGGTTGGGGGTGCGTCCGGCACGGTACTCCGACAGGAAGTGCTCGAAAACCCGATCCCAGTATTCGGCCGCAAAGCTGGCAGTGTGGAGCTGAATGCCGATGGTTTCCGCTACCGCCTGCGCGTCGGCAAGGTCGGTCATCGCAGTGCAGTATTCGGTGCCGTCGTCCTCGTCCCAGTTCTTCATGAACAGGCCTTCCACCTGATAGCCCTGGTCTTTAAGGAGCCAGGCTGCCACAGATGAGTCGACGCCGCCGGACATGCCAACGATCACGCGGGTATTTTCAGGAACGTGTGTCATAGCTAACCGTGCTGCCCACTGTAAAGAGCGCCGCAGTTTACCATTGTTGGCCGGTTACGTCTCAGCGTCCACGACGACATCGAGTGGGAAGCGGCGCCCGTTTCGGTAATCTTCTATGCACTTCAGCACCAGTGGACTGCGAAGCTTGTCGCCGAGGCTGCCCACCTCGTCAACCGTAAGCCAGTGGGCAGCAATGATGCCGTCGTCCAGTCTCTCCGAGACTTTTTTCACGGCTCTGGCTGAATAGCAGAAGCGGTAGTAGGTGACGCCGTTTGCCGGTGCCTTGTATGTATACAGGCCCAGAAAGTGGGTGGGCTCTACCTGCCAGCCGGTCTCTTCGAGGGTCTCGCGGCGCACCGCATCCAGAATCGCTTCGTCTTCCTCGATGTGCCCGGCCGGCTGGTTGAAAACCACAAGCCCACTGCTGATTTCCTCGACCAGCAGAAATCGGCCATCATCGTCTTCTACGATGACGGCAACGGTGGCGTGGGGTGTCCAGGTCATGATTTGGCGTGCCTCCGTCTCTTATTCGTGCTGTTCTTTCGCGTTTTACCCTGCCGACGAACACCTGCCGGTGCAGCGGGCGGGTGAATCGTCAGCGTGCGGAATTCTCCGGGCGCCAGGTTGTCCAGGCTCCAATCGCCGATGCGATAACGTATCAGCCTCAGGGTCGGAAAGCCCACGGCGGCGGTCATCCGTCGCACTTGCCGGTTTTTGCCTTCCGTAATCGTGAGTTCGAGCCAGGAGGTGGGAACAGATGGCCGGTGGCGAATGGGGGGCTGCCGCGGCCAGATGACTGGTTCGGGCATGTCTTCAGCCAGAGCCGGCTTTGTTTTTCCATCCTTCAGCACGACGCCTGTGCGCAAGTGTGCCAGAGCCTCGTTGGTAATCTGACCTTCAACCTGAACCCAGTAGGTTTTTGGCATTTTCTGCCGGGGTGAGGCGATACGGTTCTGAACCTGTCCATCATCGGTGAGCAGGAGCAGGCCTTCTGAGTCGTAATCAAGGCGGCCGGCCGGGTAGACATCAGGAGTCTTGATCCAGTTCGCGAGCGTGGCTCTGGCTTGCCCATCGGGGGTGCTGTCAGTGAACTGACTCATCACCTGGAAGGGCTTGTTGAAAAGTATGAGAGATGCCATGGCAAGAGCGTAGCGGAAGCGGTCGGTGAGGAAAAGCAGAAATCGGGTTGCCGGCACGCTCGACAGCGAGGGCCTCTCGCCATCAGGTCCTTGTGACTGTTGTGACCGCAGGGCAGCACCGTGGCCGGTTGCCCGGCCATGGTGACCCTTTGCTTCGGTCAGGCCAGCGATCTAGTGCGTCGTTCGCGATTCAGGCGTTAACGACCCGCGGTTCACTCCGGAAGTCGTTATCGTCGCGGTTGCTCTCAGCAGCCGCTTCGGACTTCTTTTCCGGGGATTCCTCCGCGCCTGATTGCGCGCTTTTCTGTGCCTGCTCTTCCGGCACAATATTCACAGCATGAACGCCCTTGTCACTGGGCTTCTTGTCAAAGGTTACTGTTTGACCGGCCTTGAGGGTTTTGTAGCCGTCCATTTGAACCGAGGAGAAATGAGCGAACAGATCATCGCTACAACCTTCCTCGATAATGAAACCATAACCCTTGGCATTGTTGAACCACTTTACTTTGCCCTTTGGCATGATGAACTCCCCTGTTCTTTCGCTGTCAATCACTGTTATTAGCATTATTTCCGTGCGTTATGCCTTGCACGGGTGACACCGGGTTACCTGATACGGATGCCTTTTCAGATACATAACATGACGCCGGTTTACATTATTTTACATAGCTCCTGTACTGTTGACCAATATTGACCGGTAGTCAATAGCAGTCATTGCGGGAATGTATGGTTGAAGAGGGGGCTGAAGCGTTATCATGCGCGTATTGATAACCAGCGCACGTCCGTTCAGCCTGTTGGCTTGAAAACCGGACGACTCACAACCACCTTACAAGCAAGGGCACCGATTTCCGGTAAAGAATCATGAGGACTATCCAGAATTCTCTACTAGTATTGAATCAGGGGGACGATGAACAACAGCCAGGCCATCCGGGACACCAGGATGACTTGAGCGTTGCCCCCGAGAAGCCCGCTCTCAAACGCCCTGCGCGCTTTCGGGTGATGCTTCTGAACGACGATTACACCCCCATGGATTTTGTGGTTGAGGTGTTAATGAAGTTCTTCGGTATGAACGAAGAAAAGGCGACGCAGGTGATGCTGCTCGTCCATACGCAAGGAAAAGCCGTATGTGGGGTATATACCCGTGACATCGCGGAGACAAAGGCGGCACAGGTGAACCAGTATTCTTCGGAATGCGAGCATCCGCTCCTTTGCGAGATTGAACGTGCGGACTGATAGACCCAGGGGTGGCCCATGCTGAGCAAAGATCTTGAAATTACGCTGAATACGGCCTTCAAAAATGCCCGTGACAAGCGCCATGAGTTCATGACAGTGGAGCATCTTTTGCTGGCGCTGCTGGATAATGAATCGGCGGTGGGCGTTCTCAAAGCCTGCGGGGCAGACCTGAAACAGCTTCAGGATGAACTCGTCGAATTTGTCGATTCCACAACGCCATTGATTCCAAGCAGCGACAGTGAGCGCGAGACCCAGCCGACCCTCGGTTTCCAGAGAGTGTTGCAGCGGGCTGTGTTTCATGTGCAGTCGTCCGGCAAAAAAGAGGTGACCGGTGCCAATGTGCTGGTGGCCATCTTCAGTGAGCAGGAAAGTCAGGCTGTGTACGTGCTCAAGAAGCAGAGCATTGCCCGTATCGACGTGGTGAATTTTGTCTCCCACGGCATTTCCCGTGTCCAGGGAGCTGAGGATCAGGATGGCAATGACCAGGCCTCCCACGAGGAAGCGGCCGAGGAGGGCGGTTCATCCCGGCCTCTGGAAAGCTACGCGACCAACCTGAACGAGCAGGCGCGCCAGGGCCGCATTGACCCGCTGATCGGCCGCGAACACGAAGTGGAGCGAGTGGTGCAGATTCTGGTGCGCCGCCGCAAGAACAATCCGCTGCTGGTGGGTGAGGCTGGTGTCGGCAAGACCGCCATTGCAGAGGGGCTGGCCAAGCGCATTGTGGACGGACAGGTGCCGGATATTATCTCCGATGCCGTGGTCTACTCCCTTGATCTTGGAGCGTTGCTGGCCGGCACGAAGTACCGGGGTGATTTCGAGAAGCGTCTGAAAGGCCTGCTGGCGGAGCTCAAGAAAGAGAAGCATGCCATTTTGTTCATCGACGAAATCCACACCATCATCGGAGCGGGTTCAGCGTCGGGCGGTGTCATGGATGCATCGAATCTGCTCAAGCCGATGCTGGGCTCTGGTGAAATTCGCTGCATCGGTTCCACCACATTCCAGGAATTCCGGGGCATCTTCGAGAAAGACAGCGCCCTGGCGCGACGCTTTCAGAAGATCGATGTGAATGAGCCGAGTGTTGAGGATACCTATCAGATCCTCAAAGGCCTGAAGCCGAACTTCGAGAAGCACCACGACCTCAAATACACCGACAAAGCGCTGCGCGTGGCTGCCGAATTGGCGGACCGCTACATCACCGATCGCCATCTGCCGGACAAGGCAATCGATGTGATCGATGAAGCCGGTGCCCGTCAGCGTTTGATGCCTGAGGGCAAGCGTAAGAAAACGGTGGATGTGCCGGACATTGAAGACGTGGTCGCCAACATTGCGCGTATCCCGCCGAAGAACGTGTCCACCAGCGATAAGGATCTGCTCCGTAATCTGGAGCGCGATCTCAAAATGGTGGTGTTCGGACAGGATCCGGCCATCGAGTCGCTGTCCACAGCCATCAAACTGGCGCGGGCTGGTCTGAAGGCGCCCGAGAAGCCCGAAGGCGCATTCCTGTTTGCCGGCCCGACCGGTGTCGGTAAGACGGAAGTGACCAAACAGCTGGCCAAGGTGCTGGGCATCGAGCTGGTGCGCTTTGATATGTCCGAGTACATGGAGCGTCATACCGTTTCCCGTTTGATCGGTGCTCCTCCGGGCTATGTGGGCTATGACCAGGGCGGTTTGCTCACTGAATCGGTGAACAAACACCCCCATTGTGTGCTGTTGCTGGACGAGATCGAGAAGGCGCACCCGGAAGTGTTCAACCTGCTGTTGCAGGTGATGGACCACGGCACGCTGACTGATAACAATGGTCGCAAGGCGGATTTCCGCCACGTAATCCTGGTGATGACCACCAACGCCGGTGCCGAGAGCATGGCCCGTCGGTCAATAGGCTTCAATGAGCAGGATCACAGTTCGGACGGTATGGAAATCATCAGCAAAACTTTCACGCCTGAGTTCCGTAACCGTCTGGATGGCATCATTCAGTTCGCCGACCTTCAGAAGCACACCATCACCCACGTGGTGGACAAGTTCCTGACCGAGTTGCAGGCACAGCTGGATGAGAAGCACGTGGTTCTGCACGTGGACGAACCGGCAAAGCAGTGGCTTGCAGAGAAAGGGTACGACGTCACCATGGGTGCACGACCCATGTCCCGCCTGATTCAGGACAAGATCAAGCGGCCGCTGGCTGAGCAGATTCTGTTTGGCCGGTTGTCAGAGAAGGGAGGCGACGTGCACATCCACCTGCGTGACGATGAGCTGGTGTTCGACTACGAGGACGAGCCAGCCGAGGCAGTCTGATACCCGCGGCTCTGCCACTTTCGAAAACCGCGCTCCGATGGGCGCGGTTTTTTTATGTGCACACTTCATCAAATTGGCCGCTTTTCAGCTGCCCGGCCGACAGTGCCGTCAATCCATTCCATTCTGATTTCTGTCAATTTGGGTGTCCCAATCGGGGCTGATGCCGATTTCGGCTGTGTGACCCCTTACAAACAATAATGACAAGGAATCAGGACGAATGAAGGTATGTGCTGCACTGTTGGCAGGCGTTATAAGTCTGTCTGTCTGGACCCCCTCTGTAGCTGCTGTGGAAAAACAGTTCTGCGTCTTCGATGTGGCCGGTGCCGCCGGCTTTGTTTATAAAACGCTGCAGGAATATCAGCGAAAGATGATCAAGACCGGCGTCAAGCTGTCAATGAAGCCCTACACCGATGAAGATCAGGCGGTTGACGATTTTCGCGCCGGGCTCTGTGACATTGTTGCCCTGACCGATATGGGGGTTCGCCACTTCAACGATTTTACCGGCTCCATCAGTGCTATCGGTGCGGTGCCTTATTACGAAGATTTGCGGGTGCTGATGCACATTCTGTCCAGCCCGCGGGTGGACGAGCACCTGGCCCAGGACGGTTATGAGATTGTGGGTGTGGCTCCGATGGGTGCCGCCTATCTGTTTGTGAATGACCGCAACATTGATCATGTGGACGCGCTCAAGGGCAAGCGCATCACTGTGTTTGAGGGCCACCACGATGCCCGTCACATGGTGGAGTACGTGGGCGCGGTCCCGGTGGACGCGAAGATCTCGAACTTCGCACGCCTGTTCAACAACGGCGAGGCGGATATCAGCTACGCGCCGGCTGCGGCTTATGAGATTCTGGAGATGTTTCGTGGCATGGGCGACCGCGGCGGTATCGTCAAATACCCGGTGGGGCAGGTGACCATTCAACTGGTCGCCAGAAACGGCGAGTTCGATGACCGCTTTGTGCGCCAGTCACGCAAGACCGTTTCAAGACTCTATCCGGAAGCCATCCGGGTCATTCGCCAATATGAGAACTCGATACCGGCGGATCGCTGGGTGGATATTTCACCACAGGCCATTGCCGGTTATCAGGAAATGCTGCGCAGCGTGCGTATCGACATGCAACAGTCCGCGGAAAGCAGCGGAATGCTTGCCGCTGGCGTCTATGACGACAACATGATGACCATATTGCGGAAAGTCAGGTGCTATACCAACCCGGGTGCGGGTGAGTGCAGCGCTGAAGACAGGGAATAGGCGCGACAGAAATGAAAAAGCCCCGGAACCCCGGGGCTTTCAGATGTCACGTCGGTGATTAACGGGCGCGGTAAACGATGCGGCCCTTGCTGAGGTCGTAGGGAGTCAGCTCAACTTTCACCTTGTCTCCGGTCAGGATGCGGATGTAGTTCTTGCGCATCTTGCCCGAGATGTGAGCTGTCACAACGTGGCCGTTGCTCAGCTCGACACGGAACATGGTATTCGGAAGCGTATCAACAATTACGCCTTCCATTTCAATGACATCTGATTTCGCCATTCAGTAGAAACCTCGTTTGGAATTAACTTACCTGGATTTTAAATTGCGCAATTCTGCCTGATTTGTCGCCATTTAGCAAAATCAGTTGCGTGTCAGTACCTGCCAGTGCCCTTCCCGCAGGGCCTCGATTGGCTTGAAGCGGGTCTTGTAGTTCATTTTCCGGCACTCGCGGATCCAGTACCCCAGGTACAAATGTGGTAAATCCCGCGCCCGTGCCGTCTCGATCTGCCAGAGAATAGCAAAGGTACCGATGCTGCGATGCTCAAAGGCAGGATCAAAGACGGTGTAAATGGCGGACAGTCCGTCATCCAGCATGTCCACTGCGGCCAGGCCGATCAGCTCGTCATTGAGGCGGATCTCCACAAACCACGAGTCGGTTGCGCCTTCAACCAGAAAAGACCTGAACTGCTCCCGCGAGGGCGGGTACATGTCACCGTCGGCGTGCCGATGTTCGATGTAGTGTGCATAAAGCCGGTAATAACGCTCGGTAAAGCAGGCGGGCACCAGCTCGCAGGTGAGGTCGGAGTTCCGCTCAAGCACCCGGCGCTGGCTGCGATCGGGGCAGAAATCGTCCACCCGCAGGCGAACGGGAATGCAGGCATTGCAGGCTTCGCAGTGGGGGCGGTAATAGTGGGACCCGCTGCGGCGGAAACCGAGGGCCGTGAGCTGGCTGTAGAGCTTTTTGTCAATGTTGGCCCGTGGGTCCACGAACATGGTCGTGGCCTCCCGGTCTGGCAGGTAGCTGCAGTCATGTGGTGGTGTCGCAAAGAACACCAGGGTCCTGAGGTTACTCATGCACTCCTCCGGCCCCGGGCCAACGCCACTGGATCTGCCAGGAACCGTGGCTCGGGGAGCGGTCAACACCTGCTCTGAGTATAGATAAAAACTCGCTTCTGGGAATGCTTCTGGCCCCCATTTTCAGCAGGTGACTGCTTTCGACCTGGCAATCCATGATCCGGTACCCCCAGAGAGCCAGCTGGCATGCGAGGTGAACCATCAGTACCTTGGAGGCGTTGGTTTCCAGTGAGAACATGGATTCACCGAAAAAGCACTCGCCGATGGCCAGTCCGTACATGCCGCCCACCAGATCACCGGCCGGGTTCCACACTTCGATGGAGTGGGCGACTCCCTGATGGTGTAACCGGGTATAGCTACGGGTCATGTCATCGGTGATCCAGGTGCCCTCATCGCGGGTGTCGGCACACAGGCGGATAACGCTGGCAAAGTCCTGGTCGGCGGTCACCCGGAATCGGCCGCTGTTCAGGGTGCGTCTCAGGCTGCGGGAGATGTGGATTTCGTCGGGGAATAACACGCACCGTGGGTCGGGGGACCACCACAGGATGGGCTGGTCGTCGCTGTACCAGGGAAAGATGCCGTTGCGATAGGCGAGGATCAGGCGTTCGGTAGACAGGTCTCCGCCCAGGGCCAGCAGGCCATCGGGTTCGTCGAGGGCCTCCTCGGCGGGGGGGAACCAGAGATGGTCGGGGTCTATCCAGGGTAGTGAAGTCATTCGGGTCCGCTGCTTTCAGTTACGTGCAAACCGGATTCCGGGGGATTGGCCTTCGGGCACAAGCTGCTGAAACACGCTGTGGATACGTCCGTGTATGCTTGGCTCCGCCATCCATGGCTCCGCACAGTTTCAGCAGATTGCACCCGAAGCCCTCGTCGAACTCTTGAGTGGTTGTCCTCAGTGGGATTCAGTCCTGTTGATCCAGAAATTTCTCCGCATCCAGCGCGGCCATGCACCCGAATCCTGCGGAGGTCACGGCCTGGCGGTATACGTGGTCGGCCACGTCGCCGGCAGCGAAAACACCCGGGATGCTGCTTTGGGTTGCCATGCCTTCGAGGCCGGAGCGGATTTTGATGTAGCCGTTCTCCATGTCGAGCTGGCCGGTGAACAGATCGGTGTTCGGCTTGTGGCCGATGGCAATGAAGACGCCGGCCAGGTCAAGATCCTGCGTGGAACTGTCCTTCATGCTCTTGATGCGCATGCCGGTCACGCCGGTGCCATCGCCCAGCACTTCGTCGAGGGTGTGGTCCCAGATAATGTTGACGTTGCCGTTTTCCGCTTTCTCGAACAGTTTGTCCTGCAGAATTTTCTCGGCGCGCAGGCTGTCGCGACGATGCACCAGCGTGACTTCGTCAGCAATGTTGGAGAGGTAAAGGGCTTCTTCAACCGCAGTGTTGCCACCGCCGATCACCGCGACTTTCTGTTTCTTGTAGAAGAATCCGTCGCAGGTGGCACAGGCTGATACACCCTGGCCCTTGAATTTCTCTTCCGACTCCAGGCCCAGGTACATGGCCGAAGCGCCGGTGGAAATGATCAGGGCGTCGCAGGTGTATTCGCCGCCGTCGCCCTTCAGGCGGAAGGGCCGGCTCCGTAGGTCGGCTTCGTTGATGGTGTCATACACAACGTTGGTTTCGAAACGCTCGGCGTGCTTGAGCATGCGCTGCATCAGTTCCGGACCCTGAACCCCGTCGTTGTCGCCAGGCCAGTTGTCGACGTCGGTTGTGGTGGTAAGTTGCCCGCCCACTTCGATGCCGGTGATCAGGGTTGGCTTGAGGTTTGCGCGGGCGGCGTACACGGCAGCGGTGTAACCGGCGGGGCCGGAGCCAAGGATAATCAGTCGGGAATGTTTGGTTTCGCTCATGCTGGATCTCTCGTCAAAATCTGAAAACACTACTTTGAATGCTGCCAATGAATCGGTCAGTGAAAGTGCTGAAGGCTACCATGAAAGAAAAGATGTGCCATTTATTTCGGCCAATTCCGTTCATTGAGCGTTGCTATCTGCTTAATGACCGACCTACTCAATGACCGACACTGAAGCAAGAAGTTGCCTGATTCTTTCTTTGCTCTTACCCGATTCTCCCTGTTCCAGCCGGTGCTCTGCAACTGCGGGAAATACCGCCTGGATATCATCGGGCAACACGTGGTGGCGACCATCCATCAGCGCCCAGGCGCGGGCGGCACGAACCAGGCCGAGCCCGGCCCGGGGTGACAGGCCATACAGCAACCCGGGCATGCGGCGGCTTTGCTCCAGCAGGCGCTGGACGTAATCGAGCAGGGCAGGGCTGGTGGTCACGCGCCCGACGGATTCCTGCAGGGACTCAAGGTCCTCCTGGCTCAGCAGGGTTTGTAGTTTGTCGGTCAGGGCGCGACGGTCCTCACCCTCGAGCAGTTCCCGCTCGGCTTTGGGATCGGGGTAGCCCAGGCGCAACCGCATCAGGAACCGGTCAAGCTGGGATTCCGGCAGTGGGTAGGTGCCGCCCTGTTCAATGGGGTTCTGGGTAGCGATCACAAAGAAAGGGTGGGGCAGCGGGCGGGTCTCGCCCTCAATGGAAACCTGCCGTTCTTCCATGGCCTCCAACAGTGCGCTCTGGGTGCGTGGTGAGGCGCGGTTGATCTCGTCCGCCAGCACCACCTGGGCAAAGATCGGGCCTTTATGGAAAACCAGCGATCCCGCCTCTTTGTCGTACATCGAGTACCCCAGGACGTCGGCCGGCAGCAGGTCGTTGGTGAACTGGATGCGCTGATAACTCAGCCCCATGATCCGTGCCAGCGCATGCGACAGTGTGGTCTTGCCCATGCCGGGAATGTCTTCGATCAACAGGTGCCCCCGTGCCAGCAGACCGCAAAGGGCAAGTCGCACCTGTTGCTCTTTGCCCAGAAGGATGGTGTTGAGTTCGCTGACAACGCTGTCGATCAGTTTTTTCATGCCCGGATCAGTCCCGTACTCGTTTGAGAATGTCGCCGTAGGCGTCGATGCGCCGGTCTCTGAAGTACGGCCAGATGCGCCGGATCGATTCGCTGCGGTTGCGATCGATGGCGGCGTGAAGCACGGTCTCCGAGCGGTCATCGGCCCGTGCCAGGAATTCGCCCTGTGGGCCGGCGATAAAGCTGTTGCCCCAGAACCGGATACCGTCGGACTGACCCGAGGGGTCCGGCTCGGTGCCGATGCGGTTCGGTGCGATGATCGGCAGGTTGTTAGCGACCGCATGGCCGCGCTGGACGGTAACCCAGGCCTCCAGTTGACGTGCTTGCTCGGCCGGGTCGTCGGTGATGTCCCAGCCAATGGCTGTCGGGTATATCAGGACCTCCGCGCCTGCCAGCGCCATAAGACGGGCAGCCTCCGGGTACCACTGATCCCAGCACACAAGCACCCCGAGCCTGCCCACGGAGGTATCGATGGGGGTGAACCCGCTGTCACCGGAATTGCAGCGGGCGTCTCCGGGGGTGAAATAGAACTTCTCGTAGAAGCCCGGGTCGTCCGGTATGTGCATCTTGCGGTAAAGGCCGGCGATGCTGCCATCCCGCTCGAATACCACGGCGGTATTGTGGTAGACGCCGTTCATGCGACGCTCGAAAATGGACCCCACCAACACAATGCCAAGCTCTGCGGCCAGAGCGCCCAGCGCGGCGCTGGTTGGCCCCGGGATGGGTTCGGCAAGCTCGAAAACCGAGGTGTCCTCGGTCTGGCAGAAATACAGGGTGGCGTGCAGCTCCTGAAGAACGACCAGTTGCGCACCTTCAGCGGAGGCTTCGCGCACCAGCCGTTCGCTGGTGGCGAGGCTGCTGGCCTTGTCGTCGCTGCAGACTTGCTGGACTGCCGCAACCTTCAACGCAGATCCGGCGGGGGTGTTGGGTCGGGTCATGGCGTAACCGCTCCCGCTGGGAACTGCATGGTCACACAGTGCAGGCTGCCGTGCTGGTGGATCAGAGGGCGGCAGTTGATCGGAACAATGGTCCGCTCCGGAAACAGGCCTTTCAGGACCTCGATCGCTTCGGCGTCCTGCGGCACGTCATAAACCGGCAGCAGAACCGCGCCGTTGATGATCAGGAAGTTGGCGTAGGTTGCCGGCAACCGGTGCCCCTCGTCATCATGGATGGCGTCGGGCCATGGCAATGGTGTGAGCTTATAAGGGCGGCCATCAGCCTGACGAAACTGTTGCAGCTCCTCCTCCATGGCTGCAAGCGCACGGTAATGCTCGTCAGTCGGGTCGGGGCAGGTGACGTAGCAGATGTGATCTTCAGCGCAAAAGCGGGCGAGAGTGTCAATGTGGCTGTCTGTGTCATCGCCGGCGAGAAAACCGTGATTGAGCCACAGGACGCGTCTGGCCCCGAGCGTC
Organism: Marinobacter goseongensis; assembly: GCF_023156235.1. GTDB lineage: Bacteria > Pseudomonadota > Gammaproteobacteria > Pseudomonadales > Oleiphilaceae > Marinobacter > Marinobacter goseongensis. The sequence continues at coordinate 78,327 of NZ_JAKZAI010000001.1, forward strand.
TCGGTCAACAGGTTTTCGATGGCACCCCGATCCAGGGACGGGTTGCGGCTGGGTGTCAGCAGGCATTCACTGGTGGTCATTACCGTGCCGGCGCCATCGGATTCGATGGAGCCACCTTCGAGAATGCAGTCAACAGCGGACATGGGGGTGCTGCCAAAGCTGCCTGCGTTGTGAAGGTGTTGGTTGAGCGCATCGTCTTTTTCCCAGGGGAATTTGCCGCCCCAGGCGTTGAAACGGAAATCAAGGAGCTGCGGTCCGTCATCGGTAACGACCGTGATCGGGCCATGGTCACGGGCCCAGGTATCGTTGGCTGGAGCGGGTATGGCGATCACTCGACCGGGCAGCCCCTCGGCCCGGGCAAATGCCGCCAGTTCCCGTTCAAGATCCTGCAACCTCACCACGTGCTCGCAGCTGATGATCAGGTTTTCCCGGGCCAGCACGGCCTGGGCGATCGCCATGAATACCGGTTCCACATCGTCCAGAATGTCGGACCAGTCGGTACCGGCGTGGGGCCAGGTCAGCATGACCGCGCTTTGAGGAGCCCATTCGGCGGGTAACACTCGTGTGGTCGTCAATTTATAGCCACCTACTTGCAGAAAATCGCCATTCTAACCAACGAACGACGTTGCGTCAGGGTATGGATGAAGGAAATTGCGCGGGCCTGATCGCGCCGCGCGAAGGTTGGAGTGTCTCTTGCCTAACGATTCGGGTTCAATACTGCGTGCAGCACCCGGTCGCCTTCGAAATAGACGACAAAGCCATCATAGTGCCACTGGGAAATCGGGGGTTTGCCGACCGGACCGCGAATTTCACGAGGTGTGCCCCAGGCATTACGCACGCTCTCTTCACTCATGCCGGTGCGTGGCAGATCGGTCTGGGAGCGCTCTCCCTGGCTGCCCACGGGAATGGTCATTTCGTCAGCCAGAGCCGGGTTGACGGGCAAAAAGCCGAGGAACGCGGTCAGAATGGCGGCGCCGATCAGGTTTGGAGCAATTTTTATCATCGGTAGGGGTCTCCCTTGGAGCTGGGTGTCGATGTGTGCTGAGCGTCCCTGAGGACATGAATAAAACGTAATATCCGAAAAATGCGAATAAAAGTCACACCATTTCGCCAGTTTATCCTTTTTGTCGTTGGCGTATCTGCCACCGCATCACATGCTTGGCAATCTGCTGGCGGTCACTGTCGTGGATATCGGTAAATTCGGTGTGAACCCGTGCGCTGCCCGTGGCGTCGCCCACGATGTGGATGACCCGGGCCACGGCTTGCGCCTGAAACAGTTCCGGGGGAAGTGTCATCCGCACCGCCAGCAAATCGCCCTCGCGCCAGGCGTTGTGCTCACAACAAAAGGCAACGCCGCCCTCGCTGAGGGTGACATCCTGCCAGTCCTCCGGTTGCAACGGATTTTGCTCAAAGGCCATAATGAGCGCCAGTATATCGAGCTTTCCGTTCAGTGACTTGATCAGGGAAGCCAGCAGGCGGTCACGCTCCGCGAGCGTGGCGAGCTGTGCACGCACATCCTGGTCAAGGCGCTTTAATTCCGCCCGAAGGCTGCCCAGGTGATCACCGTTGAACGAGCGGTCGCCTTCCTCGGCCCGGCCGACTATCTGGCGGAGTTCAAGACCAATATGGTCCTCGATCCGAAAGAAATCGCGACGATCCCCGGCGTCGGGCGGTGGTGAGGCGATAGCGTCGGAAGATCGTGAAGGCATTGCGGCTCCGAATCAGCGCAGCGTTTTGTGTTTATGTAGAAAAGTTTAGCAGTTTCCGTTCACGCAGTGGATGGAAATCCGAATGACTCGAAGGTAGCAACAGGCACCTCTTCTCATGTTCAAACCTTTATCGCTCTACGTCGGCTTGCGGTATACCGCTGCGAAACGGCGCAATCACTTCATATCTTTCATCTCTCTGACGTCGATGATCGGGCTGATGCTCGGTGTCGCCGTGCTTATAATCGTGTTGTCGGTGATGAACGGCTTCGACCGCGAGCTGAAGCAGCGCATTCTTGGCATGGTGCCTCACGCGGTAATCGAGGGCTCCGACAATATCCGTGATTGGGAAAGCATCGTGCGCCGGGTCGAGGAACACCCGCGGGTGCTTGCCGCCGCCCCCTTTATCCAGGGGCAGGGCATGGTGACAGGTGGCGGCGACGTTCGCGGCGTTCTGCTCAATGGCATATTGCCGGACCAGGAGCGTGACGTCTCGATCATCGAGAACCACATGATCGAGGGGAATCTGGACGATCTGAAATCCGGTGATTTCGGCATTATTATCGGTCGTACCATGGCCTCCAGCCTGCGGTTACAGCTCGGCGACAAGGTGACTGTGGTTCTGCCGGAAGCGTCGGTCACCCCGGCGGGCGTGCTGCCGCGTCTCAAGCGATTTACGGTAAGAGGTGTGTTCAGTGTCGGCGCGGAGCTGGACGGCAACTACACGCTGGTTCATATGGACGATGCGTCGAAACTGATGCGAACCAACGGCCAGGCCCAGGGGGTTCGCCTGCTGGTGGATGACTTGTTCGCGGCGCCGCGGGTGGCAGAGCAGGCTGCGAGAAGCCTGGATGGCCGCTATTACATCTCGGACTGGACTCGTACCCATGGCAACCTTTTCCAGGCTATCCGTATGGAGAAGACCATGATCGGCCTGCTGCTGATGTTCATTGTGGCAGTGGCTGCGTTCAACATCGTGTCGACCCTGGTGATGGTGGTCACCGACAAAACGGCGGATATTGCGATTCTGCGCACCATGGGCGCGACACCGGGTCGCATCATGCGCATATTCATCATCCAGGGCGGTGTGATTGGCATATTCGGTACGCTGGTTGGCACGGCGTTGGGGGTCTTCGGTGCGCTCAACATCAGCGCCTTCATTTCCTGGCTGGAGAGCGCCCTGGGGCATCAGTTCCTGAGTGCGGATGTGTACTTTATCAGCTACCTGCCTTCCCAGTTGCAATGGCAGGACGTGTTCATCATCAGCGGTGCCGGTCTGGCCATGAGCTTGCTGGCTACTATCTACCCCGCCTGGCGGGCATCACGAGTCGACCCGGCGGAGGCCCTGCGCTATGAATGACAACACCGAATTCGCCGCCGATACTGCATTGGTGATTGATTGCCGCGAGGTGACTCGCACCTACAACGAGGGCCCGGAAAAGCTGACAATCTTCTCCGACATCTCCCTGCGGGTTTCGGCAGGTGAAACAGTAGCGATCGTTGGCAGCAGTGGTGCCGGAAAAACCACACTGCTGAACCTGTTGGGCGGTCTGGATCGCCCGTCATCCGGGCATATTTCGATCTGTAATCAGGACATTCACGCCATGAGTGAGGCGGGCCGGGCACGGTTCCGTAACCGCCATCTCGGCTTTGTGTACCAGTTCCACCACCTCCTGCCGGAGTTTACCGCCCTGGAAAACGTCATGATGCCCTGTGCGCTCGGCGGCATGGCGGTGAAAGCTGCGGAGGCAAAGGCCCGGGCCGTGCTGGGTGAGGTCGGTTTAAGCCAACGACTGACCCATAAGCCCGGCGAGCTCTCCGGCGGCGAGAGGCAGCGGGTGGCTATTGCGCGGGCTCTGGTCAATGAACCGGAATGCGTGTTGATGGATGAACCTACAGGGAATCTTGATGAGCATACCGGTGAGGGGGTCAAGCAGTTAATTGAAGCCCTGAGAGACCGGCTGGGTATTGCTTTTGTGATGGTGACCCACGATATGGGCATGGCCCGCAGCCTCGGGCGTGTACTGCGTCTGGAGCAGGGAAGGCTGCTGACCGAGCGCTAGCGATTCCGGCGCCGGAGCAGCCTGCGCTCCTGCCAGTCAGTGCGCACCTTTCGCCGCCAGAGAAACTGGATAGTGAGGTAGGCCATACAGGCCGCGAGGGTTGCCACAATCAGGGATCCGAGGTAGAGCGGAATGCCAACGTCGAGAATGCGCTCGCTGATCCACGACCAGGACGCCTGGAATTCAAATTTCAGTACCGGGCGGTCCAGAAGCCAGGCGCCGACTTTGTAATTGAAGTAGAACATCGGGGGCATGGTCAGAGGATTGCTGATCCATACCAGCACGGTGGACAAGGGCAGGTTGGCGTTAAACCAGATGGCAAAGAATGCGGCCGCCAACATCTGGAATGGCATGGGAATAAGGCAAAGGAAAATGCCGACCAGAAAGGCGCGGGACACGCTGTGACGGTTGATGTGCCAGAGGTTGGGCTCATGAAGGATGTCGCCCAGGAACTGCAGCGATTTCATCGCGCGGATTTTCTCCGGCGTTGGTAAGTATCGTTTCATGAACTTCTTTGGCATCTGGAAGATCTGCCTGTTCAGATTGAACGCCCCGGGGCGTGGAAAGGTACCGGCGCTCTGGAAAATCAGGAGGACAAGGATTGTCCGGAAATCTTGCCGCATTTGCCTGCGGCGTTATCTTACTTTATACGTTCCCGATGTTGCCACCTCTGCCGTGGCTGATTGCGGCTGCGTTCCCGCTGGTCTTTTCGGCACTCCGCGTGCAGCGACAGGCCCGGTTGGTGGTTCTCCTTCTTTGCGTGCTTGCCGGTGGCGCCTGGGCATCATGGCATGTCTCGGATCGATTGCAGCATACGCTACCGGCGTCGCTGGAGGGGCAGGTGGTGTCAGTTTCGGGCTACCTTTGCAACATCCCCGTTCATGGCAGCTTCAACAGCTTGCGTTTCAGTTTCTGTATCACCCATTGGCACCAGCGTGACCGCTCCGTCGACACCGCGGGGGAATTGCCCGAGACGGTTCGTCTGGCCTGGTACGGCGACGGTGAAAAGCGCCTTCCGGGTCATCGCCTGAGGCTTGATGTGGTGCTCAAAAAGCCGCACGGGGCGGTGAATCCTGCCGGTTTCCGATATGAGACCTGGTTGTTCAGGAAAGGTTTCCGCGCGACGGGGACCGTCCGCGACGTGGCAGAAGCCCCGGCGGTACCCTGCAGAGTGCATTGCCAATACATGGCGTGGCGGCTGGATCTGGCTGATTCGCTGGCGTCCGTGATGGGGGAGGCTGAACACTATCCGCTGCTGGCGTCGCTGCTGATAGGGCACCGTGGCGACATGACTGCCGAGCACTGGGCCGTGCTCAAGGCGACCGGCACCATCCATCTGGTGGCCATCTCCGGCTTGCACCTTGGCCTGGTCGCCATCGGCGCAGGTTTCCTGGCGAGGCGCTTGATCACCGCTCTTCCGGCCGGTCATCCGGCTCCGCAGCGCCAGCGCTATTTGGTGCTCGGCGTGGTTGCCATTGCCTGTCTGCTTTATGCACTTGCTGCGGGCTTTACCGTGCCGACGCGTAGGGCGCTGATCATGGCGCTGGTGGCCGGCTGGATCTGGCTGAAGGGCCGTCAGGTATCAGCTTGGCACGGGCTGGCTCTCGCCCTGTTCCTGGTGGTGCTCACAGACCCCTTCGCGCCCCTGGATCAGGGATTCTGGCTGTCGTTCGGAGCGGTGTCGGTGCTGGTTCTGGTATTTACCGGGCGGCTGGCTCCGCCTACCTGGCTCGCGGCTCTGGCACTGTCGCAGGCGGCGGTGTTTGTCGGTTTGTGGCCAATCCTGTCGGTGCTTGGTCAGGGGCAGCCCTATTCCGGTTTGTTGGCCAACCTTTTCGCCATTCCCTGGGTGTCGTTCGTAGTCATGCCGTTGCTGATGGCTGGCACTGCACTGATATGGTGTTTGCCCGTGAGCCGGGACGCCGTACTTCTTATCTTTGACGGGGCGTTGGAGGTGCTCTGGCGGGTGCTGAGGTGGCTGGCCTCGCTGGAATTGCCGGTCAGCAGAGCCGATGCGGGGTTGGCGGTCATCATAGCCATTGCGGTTTTGCTGGTGCTGATGGTGCCCGCACCACGCTTGCGGGTGGTATTGCTGTTCGCTGGTGCACTGCTGCTGGGCGCATCGTCGATTCGTGAGCCTCTGGCCAATCCCTGGGTGGAGCAGGCAGAGATTCGGGTCTGGGACGTGGGGCAGGGCTTGTCGGTATTGATCCGGCACCACGACAAGGTGCTGCTCTACGATACCGGGCCGGCGGTCCCCGGCGTGTTTTCATCGGTGGAGTCTGTGTTGATCCCCAACTTCAGACGCCTCGGTATTCGCAAGATTGACACCCTGGTGATCAGCCATGCAGACAGTGATCATGCCGGCGGCCTGCCTGCACTGTTCGCATCCTACCCCGTGGGCGAGGTGATTAGCGGCGAGCCGGAGCGTCTGCAGGCCCTGGACGGTGGCTACGGCGGACCGGTACCAGCATCCTGCAATTCCTCGCCGCCGCGAACCATCGCGGGTGTCCGGGTTCAGTTCTGGCAGGGCATTGATGCCGACCAGTCTGACAACTCCAATGACCGTTCGTGTGTGGTCATCGCCATGGATCCTGGACGTCGCTTTCAGGTCATCCTGCCCGGTGATATCACTGCCGCGATCGAGCGGGCGATGACAGCGGCGCCCAGCCTGAGCCGAAGCCGGACGATCGAGCCGACGGCACGAATTGTGGTGGCTCCGCATCATGGCAGCAACACCTCGTCAACGGCGTCCTGGGTGGAAGCGTTGGCGCCGGATTGGGTAATCTACAGTGCGGGTTACCGGCATCGCTTCGGTCATCCGCACCCGGCCGTCGTGGATCGCTATCATGCGGCGGGCAGTCAGCAACTGAACACCGCCTATTCCGGCGCTGTGCGCCTGGTGCTGGACGACACCGGCGTCCGGGTTGGCCAGCAAAGAGACACTGCACCATTCTGGATTCGTGGTCCCATAACGGATTGGTGAGCAATGTAAAATACCGTGACACAACGGGTGTGGCCTGAAGCAGCAGCTATGCTAAAGTAGCGCGGCTTGTTAACAATCAGGGAGACCAAGCGTGTTCGAGCTGTTGAAAGCCGGTGGCATTTTGATGGTGCCAATTGTTGCCTGTTCCATCCTGGCGCTTGCCATAATTCTCGAGCGTTTCTGGACGCTGCGAGCTTCCCGAGTGGCGCCACCCCAGACCATCAATGAGCTGTGGCGCTGGATCAAGAAAAAAGAGCTGAATGGCCGGAAGCTGAAAGCCCTGCAGGGCTCGTCTCCCATGGGCCGTATCCTCGCGGGCGGTCTGATGAACGCCAAGCATGGCCGTGAAATCATGAAAGAAAGCATTGAGCATGAGGCCAGTCAGGTCATTCACGACCTCGAGCGCTTCCTCAATCCTTTGGGTACCGTTGCCACCATCACCCCATTGCTGGGCCTGCTGGGCACGGTTATCGGTATGATCAAGGTGTTTGCGGAAATCCAGCTGGCCGGCGTTGGCAATGCGGGCAACCTTGCGGGCGGCATTTCCGAGGCATTGATCACCACCGCTGCCGGTCTGAGTGTGGCCATCCCTGCGCTGATCTGTCACCGCTATTTTATCCGCCGCGTGGATGAGTTGGTGGTGGGTATGGAGCAGGAAGCCATCAAGCTGGTTGAAGTCGTCCATGGCGACCGAGAAATTGATGTGGAAGGAGCCTGAACGTCGTGAAGTTCAAGCGCCAGAGAAGCCAGGAAGTCGGAGTTGACCTGACGCCACTGATCGATGTGGTGTTCCTGCTGTTAATCTTCTTCATGGTGTCCACCACCTTTACCCGCGAGAGTCACCTGCAGGTCGAGTTGCCGCAGGCCAGCGCTGAGGCCCGCGCCGAAACCGAGGTGCGGGAAATTGATGTGGTGATCAACGCCGAGGGGCAGTACATCCTCAATCAACGCACTCTCGTGAACAACCGTCGCGAAACCCTTGAGCGAGCGGTCAGTGAGCTCGCGGACGGTGACAACTCCCTGCCTTACGTGATCACTGCCGACGCCAGAACGCCCCACGAGTTTGTGGTGCGCGCGATGGATGTGGCTGGCCGATTGGGCTTTGCCAAACTGAGCATCACCACCGAGCGGGAGGCTGACGGCCAGTGAGTGAATCTGTACCGGGCACCGACACCGAGGCGCCCTCGACCTCCAACTGGGCCACCTACAAACGCCTGCTCGCCTACGTAAAGCCATTCTGGCTGGCGTTTTCACTGGCGGTGCTGGGCAACGTAATCTATGCCGCTGCGTCCACAGGTATGGCTGCCGCCATGGAGTACGTGATTCTCGCCATTGAAAACCCCACCGAGGAGAACCGGATCCTGTTGACCCTGCTCATTGTCGGGGTTTTCGCGTTCCGTGGCGTGGGCACGTTTCTAAGCCAGTACTTCATCAGCTACGTCGGGCGGCAGGTGATCAATGCCCTGAGAAATCAGGTGTTTGATCGTTTACTGAGCCTGCCGTCGCGCTATTTCGATGACAACGCATCCGGGCGTCTGGTGTCCAAGCTGACCTTCAACGTGGAACAGGTTGCCGAGGCCACCACCAACGCCGTGACCATCACGCTGCGGGAAGGCCTGACCATCCTGGGCTTGCTGGGGTTCATGCTCTACACCAACTGGAAACTGACGCTGGTGTTTGTGGCCGTGGGTCCCCTCATCGGCCTCGTGGTCAGTTATGCCAGCAAGCGTTTTCGCAAGATCAGCAAACGTATTCAGGGATCCATGGGGGACATCACCCACGTGGCCTCGGAATCCATCTCCGGTTACCGGGTGGTTCGCACCTTCGGTGGCGAGGACTACGAGCGCGAGCGATTCCGTGATGTCAGTGAAAAGAACCTGAAACAAAGCCTGAAAATGGCGTCTACCCAGGCCATCAGCATTCCGGTGATTCAGGTGCTGGTGGCTGTGGCCATCGCGGCACTGGTGTGGACCATGCTGGCACCCGAGATTCGTGGTGAGATGAGCACCGGCCAGCTGATCGCCTTCATCACGGCGGCAACCACCATGGCCAAGCCGATTCGTCAGGTGACCTCAGTGCACGCCAAGATTCAGAAGGGGGTTGCTGCCGCCCACGATGTGTTCAGTACTATGGACGAAGAGCCCGAACACGATAACGGCACCTATCGCCCGGAGCGGGTCAATGGCGATATTACTTTTGCCGACGTCTCGTTCCGCTACCGTGATCAGCTGGATAACGTCCTGCAGTCGATCTCACTGGACATCCCCGCCGGGCAGAGCGTTGCCCTCGTTGGTCGCTCCGGCAGCGGAAAGTCCACCATGGTCAGCCTGCTGCCCCGATTTTATGAATATACCGGGGGCGATATTCGCATCGACGGGCATTCGCTGAAGGACTTCGGTTTGCGGGCGCTGCGGACCCAGATTGCCCTGGTGACCCAGAACGTGGTGTTGTTCAACGACACCATTGCAGCCAACATCGCCTACGGTGCCTTGCGCCATTGTACGCGCGAGGAAATCCGCGAGGCGGCGGCAAAAGCCCATGCGCTGGAGTTCATTGATCGCATGCCGGAAGGGCTCGACACCATGATCGGTGATAACGGCGTGATGCTCTCTGGCGGCCAGCGCCAGCGACTGGCTATTGCACGAGCGTTGCTCAAGAACGCACCGATTCTGATTCTTGACGAAGCCACGTCGGCACTGGACACGGAGTCGGAGCGCCACATCCAGGAGGCGCTTGAAACCGTGATGCAGGGGCGAACCACCCTGGTCATTGCCCATCGATTGTCGACCATCGAGAAAGCCGACCGTATTCTGGTCATGGAGGCTGGTCGGATCATCGAGTCCGGTCGTCACGATGAACTGCTGGCCACCGGCGGTGCCTACGCGCAGTTGCATCAGCTGCAGTTCAGCGAGCACGCATGACCACACTGATTGACCGCCTTTGGTATGGCACCGGGCGGCCGCTGTGGCTGCTGTATCCGCTGGCCTGGCTCTATCGGATGGTAGCTGAAAGTCGCCGCCGCAAGGCCTGGCGCGAGAAAGATGCAGCGCTTCCGGTGCCGGTGATCGTGGTTGGCAACCTCACCGCAGGGGGAACCGGCAAATCCCCGTTGACGGCGCGACTGGTCTCGCTGCTGCGGGAGCAGGGCTGGCGGCCGGTGATCCTGAGCCGCGGCTACGGCGGTCGTTCCGATGCCTACCCCCTGAGTGTTGATGAAAGCACCTCCACCGAACAGGCCGGAGACGAGCCGGTCATGTTGCGTCTGGAAACCGGCTGCCCGGTAGTGGTGGATCCGCAGCGCAAACGCGGGGCACTGTGGGCGCTGAAACAACAGCTGGGCGACGTATTGATCTGTGATGACGGGCTACAGCATTACGCCTTGCCCAGAGATATCGAGCTGGCCGTGTTCGACGGCGCGCGCGGCCTGGGCAACGGCGCAGGCATTCCGGTGGGCCCGCTCAGGGAGCCACTGGAGCGTTTGTCCGGTGTGGACTTTGTGGTGACCAACGGGGGGTGGCTGGACGATCTGGAGCACCCCCGGCAATTCACCATGGTGCTGGAGCCGACCGGGCTTCGACACCTGAAGACCGGCAAGGCTGCGCCACTGGACAGCTTGCGCGGGGAGCCGGTGCAGGCGGTGGCGGGCATCGGTAATCCCGGGCGTTTTTTCGCTACACTGGAAGCGCTGGGTGCGCAGGTGTCCGGGCGGGCATTTGCCGATCATCACAGATTCCAGGCCTCGGACCTGGACACCGGAAGCACCCGGCGGCTGGTCATGACCGCCAAGGATGCGGTCAAATGCCGGGACATTGCAGGTGATAACGCCTGGGTGTTGTCGGTCACTGCAACTCTGCCGGAAGAATTTACGGTGGCATTCCTGGATCGCGTGCGGGAATGCGCCTCGCTGCTACATCATCACGAAACCGAGAGAACCTGATATGGATAAAAAGCTGGTGGCCATGCTGGCCTGTCCTGTGTGCAAGGGTGACCTGAAACTAAATCAGGAAAAAACCGAGTTGATTTGCTACCAGGACGCGATGGCGTTCCCCATCCGTGAGGGCATCCCGGTCATGCTGGCGACGGAAGCGCGTACGCTGTCAACGGATGAACGCCTCGATAAACGCTGATAGGGGAGTGTCATGTCCTTTACCGTGGTGATTCCCGCCCGCTACGCGTCTACCCGCCTGCCGGGCAAGCCGCTGGCCGACATTGCCGGCAAACCGATGATCCGCCATGTCTATGAGCGCGCAGGTGAGAGTGCCGCCAGCCGTGTGGTTATTGCGACCGATGATGAACGCATCGAATCCGTTTGCCGGGCCTTCGGTGCGGAAGTGGTGATGACCTCGCCCGATCACGCCAGTGGCACCGACCGGCTGGAAGAGGTTGCCCGCACGCTCGGTTTCAAAGCTGACGACCGGGTTGTCAACGTTCAGGGCGATGAGCCCCTGATCCCTCCCGCACTGATCAACCAGGTGGCCGATAATCTTGAGCGTTTTCCCCACGCTGCCATCGCGACCCTGTGTGAAAAGATTACGGATCTGGCCAGTGTGTTCAATCCCAATGTGGTCAAGGTGGTCGCGGATCATCAGGGCATGGCGCACTATTTCAGCCGGGCGCCCATCCCCTGGGCCCGTGATAGCTGGGGCCAGGATCATTGGCCGTCCGGAGAGGCACCTTTACCTGCCGGCGTGAGCTATTTCCGTCATATCGGGATATATGGCTATCGCGTGCGTTTACTGACGGATTTTGTTGGCTGGTCACCTGCGCCTACTGAGGTGACGGAATCGCTGGAACAGCTGCGTGCCCTCTACAACGGTGCTCATATTCACGTTGAAGAAGCCCTGGAACGCCCCCCGGCTGGTGTTGATACCGAGGCCGACCTGCAACGACTGCGACAGTGGATGGAGGCGAGCCAGCCGTGAGTGCACGCAAACCGATCAACGTGTTGTTCGTCTGCCTTGGCAATATCTGCCGCTCGCCCAGTGCGGAGGGTGTTTTCCGTGAGGTTGTCGCCCGCGCGGGACTTGAGTCCGATATCCAGATTGACTCCTGCGGCACTGGAGGTTGGCATGTGGGCAAGGCCCCTGATAAGCGCGCGGTGGCGAAAGCGCGGCAGCGCGGTATAGATATCTCCGGGTTGCGGGCGCGGCAATTCCGAGCCGCCGACCTGGCCCAGTTCGATGTGGTTCTGGTGATGGATCGGCAGAACCTGGCGGACGTCCGTGACGTATGGCGACAGGTCGGAGGCACTGAACCGGAACTTTTCCTGGCGTATGGAAGCAGCCCCAACGATGAGGTGCCGGACCCCTACTACGGCGGTGACGACGGTTTCGAGGCGGTGCTGGATCTCATCGCAGAGGCCAGCGAGGGGCTGCTGGCCCGAATCCGGGAGCGCCTGGCGTGAACAAGCCTGCTGAAATCCGTGAAAACGTCAGCCTGCGAACCCTCAACAGCCTTGCCATTGATGCCAGTGCACGCTGGTACGCGGATGTGAATTCCGATGACCAGTTGGCGGCTCTCCTTGCGTTCGCTGACCGGGAGGGGCTGGAAACGCTGATCCTGGGTGGTGGCAGCAATATGGTGTTTGCGGGCGACTTTGACGGATTGGTGCTGCACATGGCCCTCACCGGCCGCCGTTGGGAGCAGGTGGAGGGTGACTCCGCCGTGTTGGCCCTCGGGGCGGGGGAAAACTGGCACGATGCAGTGCTGTACGCAGCGGCGGCCGGCTACCGTGGTATCGAGAACCTTGCGCTGATTCCCGGCACGGCGGGTGCGGCGCCGGTACAGAACATTGGCGCCTACGGAGTGGAACTGCGGGATTCACTGGTCAGTGTTACGGTACTGGACCGCGACACCGGAGACTGGCAGGTTCTGGCCAACGAGGACTGCGACTTTGCTTACAGAGACAGCCTGTTCAAGCATCAGCCAGGCCGCTACGTGATCGTGGAGCTGCGTCTGCGTTTGAACCGCTCGCAGCCGCTGGCGCTGGGCTATGCCGATTTACGGGACTACTTTAAGGCGCAGAAGACGGACGAGCTTACCCCGCTGGACGTTGCGCAGGCAGTGATGGCGGTTCGCCGTCGCAAGCTGCCCGACCCGCAACAGATGCCCAATGCCGGCAGCTTTTTCAAGAACCCGGTGGTTTCGCTGGCCCAGTGGGAAGCTCTGAAAGCCGATAACCCGGACATGCCGGGTTATCCCGGGCGCGAAACAGCAAAACTTGCGGCGGCCTGGCTGATCGACCAGTGTGGCTGGAAAGGGTTTCGGGATGAGCGGGTGGGTGTTCACAACCGCCAGGCTCTGGTGCTGATCAATCATTCCGGAGGAAGTGGTGCCGACGTGCTGGCACTGGCAGACCGTATTCAGAGGGACGTGGACGCGCGCTTCGGCGTCCAGCTGGAGCGTGAGCCGGGAGTGATCCCGGCCCGGAAGGCATCCGGGGCTTGAGCCCCGGTACCGCAGACCCGACCTAGAGCCCGTTGCGGGGTGAGGCTTTCAGCAAGAACGGCAGGAACTCATCGACCGCCACGTCCTGTTTGTCCGCATCCTGACGACCCTTGTATTCCAGCGTGCCCGCGGCCAGGCCACGGTCGGACACCACGAAGCGGTGGGGAATGCCGATCAGTTCCATATCCGCAAATTTCACGCCCGGGCGCTCGTTACGGTCGTCCAGCAGCACGTCGAACCCGGCCTGGCGCAGTTGATCGTACAGCCGCTCACCGGCTGCCGCCACGTCCGGGGATTTGTGGGCATTCAGGGTAACGATGGCTACTTCGAACGGGGCAATGGCGTCAGGCCAGATAATGCCTTTGTCGTCGTGGTTCTGCTCAATCGCCGCGGCCACGATGCGCGACACACCGATGCCGTAGCAGCCCATCTCCAGAATCACGCTCTTGCCGTTTTCATCCAGCACCGTGGCGTTCATGGCGGTGCTGTACTTGTTACCCAGCTTGAAGATATGGCCTACCTCAATGCCGCGGCGAATTTCCAGGCTACCTTTGCCGTCCGGGCTCGGGTCACCCTCGACCACATTGCGGAGATCCTCGATCCGATCTGCGGCGGCATCGCGGCCCCAATTCACGCCGGTCAGGTGGTAACCGTCCCGGTTGGCACCGCAGACAAAATCCGCCAGATGGGCCGCTGAGCGATCGACGATCACCGGCACCGGCAGTTTGACCGGACCAATGGAGCCGGGCTTGCAGCCGATGGCCTGTTCGATTTCGTCATCGCTTGCCATGGTCAGCGGCTCGGCGATGCCGGCCAGCTTTTCGGCCTTGATGTCGTTGAGGGTGTGATCGCCACGCAGGATCAGGGCGACCAGCCCCGCCTTGCCATCGTCGTCGGCCTCGCCCTTGACCAGCAGGGTTTTGACGGTGCGTGCCGCATCGATGTCGAGGAATTGCGCAATGGCATCAATGGTGCGCTGATCCGGTGTGGCAATTTCCTTCAGTTCCTCGGAGGGTCTGGGTCGCTCGCCCGCCGGAGCCACCGCTTCCGCTTTTTCTATGTTAGCGGCGTAGTCACTATCGGTGCTGAACACAATGTCGTCCTCGCCGGACGAGGCCAGTACATGGAATTCGTGGGAAGCGTTGCCGCCAATCGCCCCGGAGTCCGCCTGAACCGGCCGGTAATCAAGGCCGACCCGATCGAAAATGGCGCAATAGGTTTGATGCATGGTTTGATAGGTGTCGTTTAACGACTCCGCGTTGACGTGGAAGGAGTAGGCATCCTTCATCAGAAATTCACGGGCGCGCATGACGCCAAAGCGGGGACGACGTTCGTCGCGGAATTTGGTCTGGATCTGGTAAAAGTTGGCTGGCAGCTCTTTGTAGCTTTTCAGCTCATTGCGGATGAGATCGGTGATCACCTCCTCGTGGGTCGGTCCGAAGCAGAATTCGCGACCATGGCGGTCGTTCATTCGCAACAGTTCGCCACCGTACTGTTCCCAGCGCCCGGATTCCTGCCACAGTTCGGCGGGCTGGACCGCTGGCATCAGCAGCTCCTGGGCACCGCTCTTGTCCATTTCCTGCCGTACGATCCGCTCAACCTTGCGAAGGGTTCGCAGCCCCATGGGCAGCCAGGTATAGAGCCCTGAGGCAAGCTTGCGAATCATCCCTGACCGAAGCATCAGCTGATGGCTGATGACCTCCGCATCGGCGGGTGTTTCTTTCAGGGTGGCAATCAGGAAACGGCTTGCTCGCATTGTGTCTTCCGTATGAGGTTGTCAAGGTTCTTAGGCTAGTGGCTAGGCTGCGATTGGCGCGCCCGGCCCTTTATTTATCGTACATTGGTGGTTATTGTACGGAGCCTGTCACACAAGGTACAGATCGAGTGGGTGTAGCTGGCTTATGAGCTCAGAGAACACAGATTCAGCGCTGAATGTCACGCCGCGACGGAGGCCGGTTCAGGCTCGCAGCCGTGAGCGGGTGGAAACCATTCTCCAGCATGCCACCGCTATTTTCCACGACGTCGGAGTCGATGCCACCAGCATGTCGGCCATCGCGCGTCAGTCTGATATGTCGTTGGCCTCCCTTTATCGTTACTTCCCGAACAAGACAGCGATTGTAAAAGCGATAGCGGAGCGCCACGTCGAGAAAGTGGAGTCGGCCCTGCGTGACCGCCTCGGTGAGACCAGTCTTGCCGATGCGGTGGATGTGTTGATCGATCTGTTCTACGAATTCTATCGCACGGAACCGGCCTACTCGGCGATCTGGAGCGGAGTGGAAGCCATGCCCGAGCTGCGGCATCTGGATCTGAGAGAGCTGTACAGCCACGCCCGGGACCTGGACGCCCGCCTGGCGGTCGAGTTTCCGCACTTGGATAAGGATAAACGCTGGACGGCCAGTCTGATGCTGCCCCGCACCGCCGGCAGCATCCTGAGGCTGGCCGTGACCCTTCCGGAAGATCAGGCAAAGAACCTGGTCCGTGAGCTCAAGAGTATGATGACAGCGTATGTGCAGTCGCTGGTGGTCTGAAACTCCACAGGCGTCATGACAGGTACCCAAGCGGCAACGCGGTATTATCAATCACTCGACGCAGCACAAAACTGGAGTGGACACCACTCACGCCCTGGATCCGGGTGATGCGATTGAGCAGAAAGTGATGGTAGTGGTCCATATCCGGCACCACGACCTTCAGCATGTAGTCTGCATCTTGCCCCGTGATCAAATAGCACTCCTGCACCTCCGGGTATTCCGCCACCTGCTCCTCGAACGCGGAAAATCGCTCGGGTG
Source organism: Marinobacter goseongensis (assembly GCF_023156235.1). Taxonomy (GTDB): domain Bacteria; phylum Pseudomonadota; class Gammaproteobacteria; order Pseudomonadales; family Oleiphilaceae; genus Marinobacter; species Marinobacter goseongensis. The sequence goes on from NZ_JAKZAI010000001.1 coordinate 94,315, forward strand.
TGTGCCGGTCCATCCCGATCAGAATGATGGCGGTCAGGGATAGTCCCAGCTTCTTGTGATCGAGGATGGTGACTTTGCGGATAATGACGCCGGCCTCCTCCAGAGCGCGAACCCGACGCAGGCAGGGGGAGGGCGACAGGCCGACCTTGTCTGCCAGTTCCTGATTGGTGAGGGCGCCGTCGGTCTGCAATTCCTCGAGGATTCTCCGATCGGTTTTGTCGATTCTCACAAGTGCTGCGTTATTATTTGGCATAAAATTGCTTTACCGTTGTTGTATGGGGTAAAAACTGCCTAAATGGTAGGGCAAAACAGAAAAATAGCAATCATTTGTCCCGGAGTCAGCGTTATCCTGTGGTTCATACGTTGACAGACTTCCGCAATTCGCAAGGACCGGACTGACATGGCATTCGATCACCGCAAATACGTTGCATTCAAACCCGTCGCCAAGAAGAATCGCCGTTGGCCTGATCAGATCATCGACAAAGCGCCCGACTGGTGCGCTGTTGACCTCAGGGATGGCAATCAGGCGTTGGTGAAACCCATGTCCGTTGCCCAGAAGCAACGTCTGTTCGATTTGCTGGTGAAGCTCGGCTTCAAGGAAATCGAGATTGGATTTCCCGCTGCCAGCCAGCCGGATTTCGATTTCTGTCGAAAGCTGATCGAGGAAAACCGGATTCCCGAGGACGTCACCATTCAGGTGCTGACCCAGGCGCGAGCGGAGCTCATCGAGCGCACCTACGAGGCGTTGCAGGGTGCGCGGCAAGCCATTGTTCATGTATACAACTCGACGTCCACCGTCCAGCGCGAGCAGGTGTTCGGGCTTGATCGCGCCGGTATCCGTGACATTGCCGTGAAAGGCGCTGAACTGGTGCGTGATATTGCCGCCAGGCATCCGGAAACCCGATGGACGTTTCAGTATTCACCGGAGAGCTTCACCGGCACGGAACTGGATTTTGCCGCTGAAGTGATTGACGCGGTCAATGACGTCTGGCGCCCGGACCAGGGGCAGCCGGTGGTGATAAACCTGCCGGCAACGGTGGAAATGGCGACGCCGAACGTATTCGCCGATCAGATCGAATGGATTTGTGATCGGGTCCGCTACCGCGAGCATTTCCGTATCAGTGTGCACACCCATAACGATCGTGGGTGCGCGGTGGCCGCTGCCGAGCTTGCGGTCATGGCGGGCGCCGACCGGGTGGAGGGCACCCTGATGGGTAACGGCGAACGCACCGGAAACATGGACCTGGTCACCATGGCCATGAACTTGTATTCCCAGGGTGTCGATCCGACTCTGGACCTTTCCGGCATGGCGGAGGTTACCGAGGTTGTGGAAGCCTGTACCGAAATCTCGACTCATCCCCGCCATCCCTACGCCGGTGAGCTGGTCTTCACGGCCTTTTCAGGCAGTCACCAGGACGCCATCCGTAAATGTCTGGCCCGGCGCCAGGACGGTGACCTGTGGAACGTGGCCTATTTGCCGATTGACCCGCGGGATCTGGGGCGCCGTTATGAGGAAGTGGTGCGTATCAACAGCCAGTCCGGGAAAGGCGGTGTCGCCTATGTGCTGGAGCGCGACTACAACATCAGCCTGCCGCGCTGGCTGCAGATCGAATTCAGCAAGGTGGTTCAGGGTGAGGCCGAGATCAACGGCGGGGAAATCGACTCCCTGACTATTCACCGCCTGTTCGAGGATCGCTATCTGAAGGTGCACGCCCCCTGGGCGCTGAAGTCCTATGATTTGCATCGCGACGACAATGGCGTGAAGGCCTCTGTCAGTCTGGGTAGCGATGAGCATCCGGTGCGCCTTGAAGGCCTGGGGCTTGGCGCGGTTGAGGCGGTATCGGCCGCGCTGGAGGCCTCCTGTGGCGTGCGGATTGCTGTCGAGGCCTACGATGAATTTGCCCTGGGTGAGGGCACTAAAGCCAATGCGTTGGCCTGTATCCGCCTGACCGTTGATGGAGTCCATTGCAGCGCGGCTGCTCTGGCTGAGGACACCACGTCGGCAACCTTGCAGGCGCTTTTCTCGGCGGTTGCCCAGGTCGCAACAGCGCCGGTTGCGCAGCCGGCGGTGGAAGCCGGCGAAGCCTGATTCAGATCAGCCAGGCACAAAAAAGCCGGCGCAAGCCGGCTTTTTTGTGAGCTGTTGCCCGTGAGGGGCAAAAGCGGGAGCGTTACCTCAGACCGGGGTAACGTTTTCCGCCTGGGGACCTTTCGGACCCTGCGTAACGGTAAACTGTACCTGCTGACCTTCGGTCAGTGTACGGAAACCGCTGGAGTTGATTGCACTGTAGTGGACGAATACGTCACTGCCACCATCCTGAGCGATGAAGCCAAAGCCTTTGGATTCGTTGAACCACTTGACGGAGCCGGTTTTAGTATCAGACATTGATCTTTCCTGTATTCCTGAGATTTTGCCCTCACGGGACCTTCGGTTTTCCCTGGGATTAACCGGTGCTGAGAAATCCAAGCGTACTGAGGAAGGAGCAACGAAGAGCACTGCGGCAGGACGTTGGAGCACTTTCACCAAATAACGCTGTATTTTCACAGCAATTTCAGTATAGACCGAGTTTCGGGGGCGTCAACGCTTTTTTAATGACTTTGTTGTTGGTTTTTTAAGCTTCAAAAACAACGGCTTGTCATAAAAATGTCACCGGGTAGCCTGGCATTTTAACCGCAAGGCTAACCGGTTTTGTGGTTGGCTCCGTTAGCGTCCGAACTGTTTGCTGATATCCTCCAGAATGGCCGGGTCATCGATGGTGCTGGGCACCTTGTAGTCCTCGCCATCGGCAATCTGGCGGATGATGCGGCGCAGGATCTTGCCGGAGCGTGTTTTAGGCAAGCGCTCAACCACCATGGCACGCCGGAAACACGCGATAGCGCCGATTTTTTCACGCACCATCTCGACCAGCTCTTCCTCGAGCTCATCGTGATCGATGGTGGCGCTGTCCTTGATCAGCACCAGACCGACCGGAATCTGCCCTTTCATTTCATCCCGGGCACCCACCACACAGCACTCTGCCACTGCCGGGTGAGAGGCCACGACTTCCTCCATCTCTCCGGTAGACAGGCGATGTCCGGCGACGTTAATGACGTCGTCAGTGCGCCCCATAACAAACACATAGCCATCGTCGTCAATGAACCCGCCGTCGCCGGAGGTGTAAAACCCCTTGATCGGGTCGAGGTAGGTTTTGCGGAAGCGCTCGTCGTCGCCCCAGACGGTTGTCATGCAGCCGGGTGGCAAGGGCAGTTTGACGGCAATCTGGCCCTGCTCCCCGGCCGGTACCTGGCTGCCCTCCAGGTCCACAACCTGAACGTTGAAGCCGGGAGAGGGCACTGTGGCGGAGCCGGGTCGGGTGGCCATCATCTCGATGCCAACCGGGTTGCAGCAAATAGCCCAGCCGGTCTCGGTTTGCCACCAGTGGTCGAGCACGGGCAGGCCGGTCTGCTCCTTGAGCCACTCATAGGTGGCCGGATCAAGCCGTTCGCCGGCCAGGAACAGTCGTTTCAGCGAGCTGATGTCGTAACGTGTGAGCTGATCCGCCTCGGGATCTTCTTTGCGCACGGCGCGGAAGGCTGTCGGTGCGGTAAACAGCATGTTGACCCCGTGGTCCTGAACTACCCGCCAGAACGCGCCCGCATCCGGGGTTTTGACCGGCTTGCCCTCGTAGAGAATGGTGGTGCAGCCGGCAAACAGCGGCGCGTACACAATGTAGCTGTGGCCGACGACCCAGCCGACATCGGAGGCGGCCCAATACACATCGCCGGGTTTGGCGTCATAGACCAGTTGCATGCTGTAGCGAAGCGCGACGGCATGACCGCCGTTGTCCCGCACCACACCCTTGGGTTTTCCGGTGGTGCCGGACGTATACAGAACGTACAGCGGATCGGTAGACCTGACCGGCACCGGGTCGGTGGGGCTGGCGCTGGCCATCAGATCCTGCCAGTCGAAATCGCGTCCGTCCTGCATCGATGCTTTCACTTGCGGGCGCTGGTAGAGAATACAGAACTCGGGTTTATGGCTGGCCTGTTCGATGGCTTTGTCGACCAACGGCTTGTATTCGATAACTCGGGCGACTTCAATTCCGCAGGAGGCGGTAATGACTGCCTTGGGCTTCGCGTCGTCAATACGCACCGCCAGCTCGTGGGCGGCAAATCCGCCGAACACTACCGAGTGAATAGCGCCTATTCGGGCGCAACCCAGCATGGCGATCACCGCTTCCGGCACCATGGGCATGTAGATGATCACCCGGTCGCCCTTTGAGATACCGCGACCCTTGAGGACCCCGGCAAAAAGGGCGACTTGCCGGGTGAGTTCGGTGTAGGTGTAGGTGCGGGTGGTGTTGGTGACCGGTGAGTCGTAGATCAATGCCGCCTGATCGCCGCGGCCGGCACGAATATTGGCATCCAGCGCGACGTCGCTGGTGTTGAGTTCCCCGTCCGGAAACCAGACACCGTGGCCATTATCTGTGGCCTGCCAGATGGTTTTCGGTGACTTGATCCAGTCAATGTTCGCAGCTTGCTCTCGCCAGAACTCGTCCGGTCTGTCGATCGATCGCCTGAACTCGGAGTTGTAATCCATGCCATCCACCTCGTGTTCCTGTTGTTGTTTTCCAGTGCTGCCCATAACTGTAGGCACTTTGAGGGGAAGGACTACTAGACCATAGGCTTAGTCAACGCCTGCAGGCGGATTATTCATCCGCTGAATTGACCGAGATCACGGTGGCGGTGATAACACCTCTGCCGAGACGGGTGTTGATGGCGTCTCCCGGGCTGACGTCGGCTGCATCACGGAGTATCAGGCCATCGCTTTGGCGGCGGGCTATGGCGTATCCACGTCCCAGGGTCGCCAGCGGGCTGACCAACTGCAGGGTCTGGCCGGTGTGGCTGAGCCGGTCATGGTGCCGGTCAAGGCGCCGACGAATCCCGGTCTGTAGTTTGTCCTGCAAGCGGGCGAGCAAGTCGTGATGGTGGTCCAGTTGGCGGCGCGGGGATTGGGTGCGGAGGCGTTGGACCAGGTGTCCGGCACGCACCATGCGTTGCTGCAGCGCCTGCTGGAGGGCCTGGCCAAGCCGGACATCCAGCTCATCCAGGCGCTGGGCCCTGTCCATCAGTTGTCGTCTTGGATCACGCAGCCGCGCCGCCAGATGGCCGGTCTGGGTTTGCATTCGTTGCAGCGCCCGGCGGACGCCATGGGTGAGGCGGCTGTACTTTTCGTCCACCTGCCTGACCCATTCCCGCTGGTCCGGCGACACTTTCTCGGCAGCGGCCGAGGGCGTGGGTGCGCGCAGGTCGGCAACCAAATCCGCAATCGTCACATCCACCTCGTGACCAACGGCACTGACGGTCGGGATGCGGCAATCGGCGATGGCGCGGGCAACGGCCTCCTCGTTGAAGCACCACAGGTCCTCCAGCGATCCGCCTCCGCGACCAATAATCAGCACGTCAGCGACGCCGTGAGCCTGGGCCTGTTCAATGGCGCGAACGATGTCCGCCGTGGCGGGCTTGCCCTGGACGGCGGTGGGGTAGAGCGTTACCGGTATGGCGGGGCATCGTCTTGCCAGTACGGTCAGAATATCGTGAATGGCAGCCCCGGTGGGGGAGGTGACTACGCCAATGTGCCGCGGTGCGGTTGGCAGCGGTTTCTTGCGGCTAACCTCAAACAGGCCCTCCTCGGCAAGCTTGCGTTTGAGTTCCTCGAAAGCCTGTTGCAGGGCGCCCAGGCCTGCCGGCTCGAGATGCTCGACAATGATCTGGAAATCGCCGCGATTCTCGTACAGGGTGACCTTGCCACGGATGCGAATCTGGTCACCGTCCCTGGGGATTTCGCGGATGCGTTGGTTGAACCCCTTGAACATGGCGCAGCGTACCTGGCACTTGCGGTCCTTCAGGGAAAAATACCAGTGCCCGGATGACGGGCGGGAAAAACCGGACATCTCCCCCTCGACCCACACTTGCATAAAGCTGGTTTCCAGCAGGTGTTTTGCCTGATGGTTCAGTTCACTGACGCTCAGTGCCCGTGGGCGTGAATCCTGAAAAGGGGTGTTCAACGTCTGACTCCCGGGTTAAACATACGCAATAGCCGAAAAGTGAAGAGCAAAAATAGCGGAATTTCAAAAAGATGCAATTGAACCTTAAAACCGCTGCGGTTTACTGTAAACCCACGCCCATTTATAATAGATCGATTAAGGTTCTCGCACTGCCAGGCCACGCCGGGTACGGCATGTGAATTCCCAACTTAGCACGATCAAAAGGCGGATCCCAATGCTGCGAATTGCCGAAGAAGCCCTCACATTCGACGATGTTCTGCTGATCCCAGGATACTCGGAAGTTCTTCCTCACCAGGTCAGTCTGCAAACCCAACTGACCAAGGGCATTACCCTCAACGTTCCGCTGCTTTCATCAGCCATGGACACCGTGACAGAGGCGGAGCTGGCTATCGCCATGGCACAGGAAGGCGGCATCGGAATCATGCATAAAAACATGAGCGTCGAGCAACAGGCGGCGGCGGTTCGCAAGGTCAAGAAATTCGAGAGTGGTGTGGTGAAAGATCCCATCACTGTCACCCCTGGCACCACGGTGCGAGAGCTGGTGGATATCACCATGGCCAACAACATCTCCGGCCTGCCGGTGGTAGACGGGCGCGATCTGGTCGGTATTGTGACCGGCCGTGACATTCGGTTCGAGAGCCGCATGGACACGCCGGTCTCTGACATCATGACCCCGAAGGACAAGCTGGTGACGGTTCGGGAAGGCGCTAGCCTGGATGACGTCAAAGAATTGCTGCATCGCCACCGCATCGAGAAGGTGCTGGTGGTGAATGAAGAGTTCGAGCTAAAGGGGCTGATTACCGTTAAAGATATCCAGAAAGCCAAGGATTACCCACTGGCTTGTAAGGATGAGCAGGGCCGCCTCCGCGTCGGCGCAGCGGTCAGCACGGGTGGCGATACTGAAGCTCGTATTGCGGCGCTGGCGGAAGCGGGTGTTGATGTGATCGTTGTGGACACCGCCCATGGCCACTCCAGAGGTGTTATTGATCGCGTGCGCTGGGTGAAGGAAAGCTTCCCGGAGGTTCAGGTGATCGGTGGTAACATCGCCACGGCCGACGCGGCGATTGCGCTGGCCGAGGCCGGAGCTGATGCGGTCAAAGTGGGTATTGGTCCGGGCTCCATTTGCACCACCCGTATCGTGGCCGGTATTGGTGTACCACAGATTTCCGCCGTGTCTAATGTTGCGGCGGCCCTTAAAGATCGTGGCGTGCCGGTGATTGCGGATGGCGGTGTGCGTTTCTCCGGGGACATTGCCAAAGCCATCGCCGCTGGCGCTCACAGCGTGATGATTGGCAGCCTGCTGGCGGGTACCGATGAGGCACCGGGTGAGGTCGAGCTGTTCCAGGGGCGCAGTTACAAGGCGTACCGTGGTATGGGGTCTATTGGTGCCATGGGGCAGGGCTCCAGTGACCGCTATTTCCAGGATGCCAGTAAGGGCATTGAAAAGTTGGTTCCCGAAGGTATCGAAGGCCGTGTCGCCTGCAAGGGCCCGATGCGCAATATCGTGCATCAGCTGATGGGTGGACTGAGAGCCTCCATGGGCTACACCGGCAGTGCCACTATGGAAGAGATGCGCACCAAACCGCAATTTGCCCGCATTACCAACGCGGGTATGCGTGAGAGTCACGTGCACGACGTGACCATCACCAAGGAAGCACCCAACTACCGTATCGGTTAAGTACTGCCGTTCCGGGCGCGGCTCAGGGTCTGAGCCGCGCTTATTATTTCTGATCCGAGGACTCCATGGCCCAGAACATTCACGACCACCGCATTCTGATTCTCGATTTTGGCTCCCAGTACACCCAGTTGATCGCGCGCCGCGTTCGTGAAATCGGGGTCTATTGTGAGATCAGGGCCTTTGACATCACCGATGAAGAGCTCGAAGCGTTCAATCCCAAAGGCATTATCCTTGCTGGCGGTCCGGAATCCGTAACCCAGCTCGGTGGTCCCCGGGCGCCAGAGGGGCTGTTTGATCGGGGTATCCCGGTGCTTGGCATCTGCTATGGCATGCAAACCATGGCAGAGCAACTTGGCGGTCGGGTTGCCAGCTCGGAGAAGCGGGAGTTCGGCTATGCCCAGGTCAAGATTCGCGCGGCCGGCCCTCTGCTGCAGGGCATCACTGACCACCTGACGGCAACAGGCGATTCGTTGCTCGATGTGTGGATGAGCCATGGCGACAAGGTTGTGGTGCTGCCCGAAGGGTTCGAGCTCCTGGCGTCCACCGAGAGCGCGCCCATCGCTGCCATGCAGGATCGTCAGCGGCACCTGTATGGGGTCCAGTTCCATCCGGAGGTGACCCACACCCTGCAGGGCAAGCGCATTCTGGAGCATTTCGTGCTGGACATCAGTGGCTGTGAGGCACTGTGGACTCCAGCCAAGATCGTGGATGATGCCGTTCAGCAGATTCGTGAGCAGGTGGGTAGCGACAAGGTTCTGCTGGGGTTGTCTGGCGGCGTGGACTCGTCGGTGACCGCGGCATTGCTGCACAAGGCGATTGGCGATCAGCTGACCTGTGTGTTCGTGGACAATGGCCTGCTGCGCCTGCACGAGGGTGATCAGGTGATGGACATGTTCGCCAGCAACATGGGCGTAAAGGTCATCCGTGTCGACGCGGAAGATCTGTTTCTGTCCAAGCTGAAGGGTGAGGCGGATCCGGAAAAGAAGCGCAAGATCATCGGCAACACCTTTATTGACGTGTTCGATGAAGAGGCTGCCAGTATCCGCGACGTCAACTGGCTGGCGCAGGGCACCATCTACCCGGACGTGATTGAATCAGCGGCCTCCAAAACCGGCAAGGCCCATGTGATCAAGTCTCACCATAACGTGGGTGGTCTTCCTGAGACCATGAAGATGAAGCTGGTCGAGCCATTGCGGGAATTGTTCAAGGATGAAGTCCGCCGTATCGGCCTCGAACTGGGCCTGCCTTACGATATGGTGTATCGCCATCCGTTCCCGGGGCCGGGCCTGGGTGTGCGCATTCTCGGTGAGGTCAAGAAAGAGTATGCGGAAATCCTCCGCAGTGCCGACGCCATCTTCCTCGAGGAGCTGCACCGTGCGGATTTCTACCACAAGACCAGTCAGGCCTTCGCCGTGTTTCTTCCGGTCAAATCCGTCGGTGTGGTGGGGGATGCCCGCCGTTACGAGTATGTGATTGCATTGCGCGCGGTTGAGACCATCGATTTCATGACCGCCCGTTGGGCCCACCTGCCTTACGATCTGCTGGAAACGGTTTCAAACCGGATCATCAACGAAATTACCGGTGTATCGCGGGTTACCTACGACGTGTCCTCCAAGCCTCCCGCCACCATTGAGTGGGAATAAGCGCCGGCTGAATCACCCATGACCGATCGTTCCAATGAAGACGAACATTGGATGACCCGCGCCCTGACGCTCGCCGCTGAAGCGGCCGCTCGGGGCGAGGTGCCGGTCGGTGCGGTGGTTGTGCTGGATGGCGTTGAAACAGGGGCGGGCTTCAATGCTCCGATCAGTGGCTGCGATCCAACGGCTCATGCTGAAATCCGTGCGTTGCGGGATGCCGCCCGGCGTGTCGGGAACTATCGCTTATCCGGCGCTACCCTGTACGTTACTCTGGAGCCCTGCACTATGTGTGTTGGCGCGATTGTGCACAGCCGCATCAGCCGGTTGGTTTACGGTGCCGCGGAACCCAAGGCCGGAGCCGTGGAATCGGCCCGGCGAACACTGGACGAGCCGCATTTTAACTGGCAGGTTGAGCGTAAGGGTGGTGTTCTTGAGCAACGGTGCAGTGCCATCCTCAGTGAATTTTTCAGCAGCCGGCGTGCCGAAATCCGGCGCCAGAGGCAATTACAGCAACGAAATTCAGTCAAGGGTAGCAGCGAGTCATGAACGTATTGGTCACCGGCGGCGCCGGTTATATTGGCAGTCACGTTGTTCGTCAGCTTGGTGCTGCCGGGCACTCCATTGTGGTTTTTGATAATCTGTCGACGGGTTATCGCTGGGCCGTGACCTGCGGCGAGCTGGTGGTTGGCGACCTGGCCGATGAGGCGGCCATAGCCGACGTGTTCGCCCGTTACCGCTTCGACGCGGTTCTGCACTTCGCCGCCAACATTGTAGTTCCCGAGTCGGTGGCCAATCCGCTCAAGTACTATCGCAATAATACTCGTAACACCCTGAATTTGCTAAAGGCCATCGCGGAGCACCAGGTTCCTTACATGGTGTTTTCGTCGACCGCTGCGGTCTATGGTATGCCGGATGAAACCGTGCTGACCGAGGATATGCCATTGGTGCCGATCAACCCCTATGGCGCCTCGAAGATGATGAGCGAACGCATGATCATGGATCTGGCGGCCGCCACATCGCTGAATTACGTCATTTTGCGTTACTTTAATGTGGCTGGGGCCAATCCGGATGGGCTCTTGGGCCAGGCGACCCCGGAAGCCACTCATCTGATCAAGGTGGCTTGCGAATGCGCGACCGGGCAACGGGACGGTATGAGCGTGTTCGGAACCGATTACGACACCCGTGATGGCACCTGTGTCCGCGACTACATTCATGTCGAGGATCTGGCCAAGGCACATGTGATGGCGCTGAATCACATGGCCGGCGGTGGTGAATCGAAGGTGCTCAATTGCGGTTATGGCAGCGGGTTTACCGTGCGCGAGGTGATTGACGTGGTCAAGCGCCTCTCCGGCGTGGATTTCCCGGTCGAGGAAGTCGGGCGCCGGGCAGGGGATCCGGCGGCGCTGATGGCCGACAACGGGCGTATCAAAGAGGTGCTCGGCTGGCAACCGGATTACGATGATCTCGACACCATCGTGGATACTGCGCTCGCCTGGGAAAAACTCTGGCAACACCGTCGGGCCAGCGACAACGCCTGACCCTTTTAATTTTTTAACGTTACACACGCGGGATTGAACGGATGAAGATTACGATTTTTGGTACCGGATACGTTGGGCTGGTCACCGGCGCCTGCCTGGCGGATGTGGGCCATGACGTATTATGCATGGACGTTGACCAGGCCAAGATCGCCAAACTGAAGAACGGCCACATACCCATTTATGAGCCGGGACTCGACAGCATCGTCAAGCACACGGTGGAAGCCGGCCGGCTTTCATTCACTACTGACACCGCGCAAGCGGTTCAACATGGTGTACTTCAGTTCATCGCGGTAGGCACCCCGCCGGATGAGGACGGCTCCGCAGATCTGCAATACGTTACCGCCGTTGCGCGCTCCATTGGTGAGCACATGGACGGCTATAAGGTGGTGGTGGACAAGTCCACGGTGCCCGTGGGAACCGGAGACAAGGTCAAGGCTGCCGTGCGTGCCGAGCTGGACCGTCGCGGCCTGGAGTTGGAGTTCGACGTGGTTTCCAACCCCGAATTTCTCAAGGAAGGGGCGGCGATTAACGACTTCATGAAGCCGGACCGCATTGTGGTGGGTACCGACAGCGACAAGGCTGCGGACATGTTGCGTGAGGTCTATTATCCTTTCAATCGCAGCCACGACCGCATGATTTTCATGGATATCCGTTCTGCGGAGCTGACCAAGTACGCAGCCAACTCCATGCTCGCTACCAAGATCAGCTTCATGAATGAAATCGCCAATCTGGCTGAACGCCTCGGAGCCGACATCGAAGCGGTGCGCCGTGGTATAGGGTCAGACCCGCGAATTGGCTATCATTTTATTTACCCCGGCTGTGGCTACGGCGGCTCCTGTTTCCCGAAAGACGTCCAGGCTCTGGCACGCACTGCACGGGACTGCGATTACGACGCGCGCCTGTTGAATGCCGTAGAGGCGGTCAACTACGCCCAGAAGCACGTGCTCTACGACAAGATCAGTCACTATTTCAATGGAAATCTGCAGGGCAAGGTGGTGGCGCTGTGGGGGCTTGCTTTCAAACCCAACACCGACGACATGCGTGAGGCGTCTTCCCGCACGTTGATGGAGGATCTCTGGAAAGCCGGGGCATCGGTTCAGGCGTTTGATCCGGAAGCGATGGAAGAGACCCAGCGACTGTACGCTGAGCAGTCCGGCCTCAGTTTGTGCGGGACCAAAGAGCAGGCGCTGAAAGGGGCGGACGTGCTTGCCATCTGCACCGAATGGAAAGAGTTCCGCTCGCCGGACTTCGGAGGGATTGCCAGTGCACTCCGGGAGTCGGTGGTGTTCGACGGCCGCAACCTGTATGAGCCGGACATGCTGGCACGCCATGGCCTGATTTACTACGCCATCGGCCGTGGCCGCAACCAGTTTCAGTTTGACTGAAATGACCGAGCACCGGGACTTTCAGCTGCACCCACGTCTTGCGGCGGACACCATCGGCCTTGGTTACACCCGCCTGTGCGAGGTGCGGCTGATGAACGATCGCACCTGGCCCTGGGTAATCCTGGTGCCGGCGGTACCGGCGATCCGCGAAATCTATGAGCTCGATGTCGAGGCGCAGCAACGGTTATTGCTGGAGTCTTCGGCGCTGAGCCGCCAGATGATGGCACTGTTTTCCGGTGACAAGATCAATGTGGCGGCGCTCGGCAACATGGTGCCGCAATTACACCTGCACCATACTGTCCGCTTTGACGGTGATCCGGCCTGGCCAGCACCGGTGTGGGGCAAGCAGGCGCCCGTTCCCTACAGTGACGTGGAGCTGGTATTGGTGCGCTCGAAGCTCGATCCGGTCATTTCCTCTCTTATCTGATCCGTTACGCCACTCGCGCGCTTTGAACGCAGCGTAGGTTTTTTGTATTGGTGGCCTGTTCTGCATGGGTATTCTGACTCTTTGGGCCAAAAGTCGCCCTTCGCACTCTGTATATAGGTATTTTCCGGAACCCGCGGTGTATACCTTCGTGTACTTACAAAAACTGTGACGCAGATCACAAAAAAATACATAAATACAGAGAATGAACCCATGGCGAATCTTTCCCTTGTTAGCGCACCTGCCCAGGAATCCCCACAAGAGGCGGATATCATCAATTACCGGCACCTTGCCATTGGCTTGCTCTCGGCCAGGGTTTACTCGGAGTCCACCTCGGAGCTGATCAGCGAGTGCGCGGTGCTCGACTTCGATCGTGACGGAGTGGCGCTGATTCTTCCGGAAGACTGCTTAGAGCCTGAGCAGAACATTCGGGTGTCTCTGGCTCGCAAGCACCACGGCCGCGACCTCAATGATGACGTCGCGATCAGCTTCGTGCCGGGCAATATTCGCTATGTGCAGGAAGTGGACAGCGGTGTGCGGGCAGGGGTCAAGCTGGAATACGCCGGTTGCCCGGACATCGAAGAGGCCTGTCGCGCCCGTGTGATCAAGATCGAGAACTATCTGCGTCGACACCAGGTTGACGCGCAGCGCGCAGCCGCCACGGCCGCGTCGTTGCCAAAGGACTACCAGTTTGGCGGCAGAACGAAATTTGCCATCTGACTGTCGCACAAAAAAGCCCGCCTTATGGCGGGCGTAAATTGCCGTCTGGAGGCAATGACTCAACAATAGGATAGTCTCTATCCCATCTATCAAACGGTTGTTGAGTCGCAAAGGTTCCAAATAATTCGCAACCTTCTCTCATGCTCAGATTTTTGGTGTTTTCCCATGAGCCGCGAGGGCTTGCGAGCCGACCAGAATCATCCGCAATTCGGTTTTGATTTTTACTTTCAGTTCTTCCCGTTCTTTCGGAATGGCATCCAGCGCCTCGGCGCCCTGGTTGAAAACCAGTGTTACCATGGCTTCTGCCACCACCCTGGCATCGGACAGTGGTCGTTTCTGCTCGTCGGCGAAGCGACGCAAATCGTCTGCCAACTCGGTTACGAAATGATCGATTTCAGCACGGATGGCAGTCCGGAAGGGCTTGGATACCCCGGTACGCTCGCGCAACATGAGGCGGAAGAGGTTGGCATTATTGCCGAGGTACTCCATGAAGGTTTCAACGGAGGTGCTGATTGCGCTGCCGTCCCTTGCGATGCGCTTTCTGGCATGGCGCATTAACTGACGTAGCGCGACGCCCCCCTCGTCCACCAGTGCCAGTCCGAGCTCGTCCAGCTCGGCGAAATGACGGTAAAAGGAAGTCGGGGCGATGCCCGCCTCCCGCGCAACTTCCCTCAGGCTCAGGCTGCCAAACCCACGGTCAGCGCTGAGCTGGGCCAGGGCAGCGTCCATGAGGGCGCGACGTGTTTTCAGTTTCTGCTCGGCACGGGACGACAAAACAACGACTCCGATTGCTGTAATAACGCACCATTCTATCGGTCCGTCCTCAAGGCGTCACCCACCGTGATTGGAGCCTGATTTTCGCGCGTATTGTGTTTATAATGGGCGGCTTTTCCAGTAGTGTCCGCCAAATCCATATTTTGCACACATTTATGCACACATCTGAAACAACGGGAACCGGTATGCGCAGTCATTATTGCGGTGGTATCAACGAATCTCACATTGATCAGGAAGTAACGCTTTGCGGTTGGGTCCATCGTCGTCGCGATCACGGTGGCGTGATCTTTCTGGACCTGCGGGACCGGGATGGTATGTCCCAGGTCGTCGTTGACCCCGACACCCCTGAGAGCTTTGCCCTGGCGGAAAAGGTTCGCAGTGAGTTCGTTGTGAAAGTGACTGGCCGTGTTCGTCGTCGGCCTGCCGGCACTGAGAATAGCAACATGCCCACCGGCCAGGTCGAGTTGCTGGGCAAGGATCTGAGCATTCTTAATGCCGCCGCGACTCCGCCGTTCCCGCTGGATGAGCACGTCGATGTGGGTGAGGATGTGCGCCTCAAGTACCGCTTCGTAGACCTGCGTCGTCCGGAAATGCTGAATCGCCTGCGATTCCGCTCTCGTGTCACCAGCTATATCCGTAACTACCTTGATTGCAATGGCTTTATGGATGTGGAAACCCCGATTCTGACCCGGGCCACGCCGGAGGGCGCACGGGATTATCTGGTGCCCAGCCGGACCCATGAAGGTTCGTTTTTCGCGCTGCCGCAATCGCCTCAGCTTTTCAAGCAGTTGCTGATGGTGTCCGGGGTTGATCGTTACTATCAGATTGCCAAGTGTTTTCGGGATGAGGATCTGCGTGCGGACCGCCAGCCCGAGTTTACCCAGGTAGATATCGAAGCGTCGTTCATTGATGAGGAATCTTTGATGTCATTGAATGAGGGTATGATTCGCTCTCTGTTCAAGGACGTGCTGAACGTTGACCTGCCGGAATTCCCCCGCATGCCTTACGCCGAAGCCATGCAGCGCTACGGAAGTGACAAGCCCGACCTGCGGATTCCGCTGGAACTGCTCGATGTGGGCGATCTGGTGGCAAGCGTGGATTTCAAGGTGTTTGCCGGCCCGGCCAATGATCCTAAAGGCCGTGTGGCCGCCCTGCGTGTGCCCAAGGGTGGTGATCTGTCCCGCAAGCAAATCGATGACTACACCAAATTTGTCGGCATCTATGGCGCCAAAGGTCTGGCGTATGTCAAGGTCAATGATGTGGCCAAAGGCGTCGAAGGCCTGCAGTCACCGATCATCAAGTTCCTTGGTGACGACGTCGCCATGGCCATTATCGAGCGCGTAGGTGCGGAAGACGGCGACATTGTCTTCTTTGGTGCCGACAAGACCAGCGTGGTCAACGAGGCCCTGGGTGCCTTGCGGATCAAGGTGGGTCACGATCTGAACATGCTCACCGCCGAGTGGGCACCGATGTGGGTAGTGGATTTCCCAATGTTCGAGGAAACCTCTGACGGTGGCCTGACCGCGATTCACCACCCCTTCACTGCGCCTTCCTGCACCGCGGAAGAGTTGGGTGAAAACCCGGCTACAGCGTTGTCCCGCGCCTACGATATGGTGCTTAACGGCACTGAACTGGGCGGTGGTTCGATTCGTATCCACGACGAGAACATGCAGCAAGCGGTTTTCCGTATTCTCGGTATTGGAGAGGAGGAAGCCCGCGCCAAGTTTGGTTTCCTGCTCGATGCCCTGAAGTTTGGTTGCCCACCCCACGGTGGTCTGGCCTTTGGTCTGGATCGGCTGGTGATGGTGATGACCGGCGCCACGTCCATCCGCGACGTAATTGCCTTCCCGAAAACCCAGAGTGCCACTTGCCTGATGACCCAGGCTCCTGGTGAGGTGGACGAGAAGCAACTGCGAGAGCTGCACATCCGTCTGCGTAAGCCCGTTAACAAGGTGATCGAAGGTAACAAGGCGGACACCAGCGAGGCCGGGAGCAACCCGGCAGAAAGCTAGTCCAACCAAGGAAGCTGATGTGGCGATCATTCTGGGCGTAGATCCGGGGTCCCGAATCACCGGGTACGGTATCATCCGGGCGGAAGGGCGCCACATTGAGTACATCGACAGCGGTTGCATCCGCATGGGTGAAAAGCCCATGGCGGAGCGCCTGCAAGCGATCTTTCACGGTCTTGCCACATTGATCGGGGAATACCGCCCGCAAGAATTTGCCATCGAGCAGGTCTTCATGGCCCGCAATCCGGACTCCGCACTCAAGCTTGGTCAAGCAAGGGGCGCTGCCATTGTCAGCGCTGCCAACAGCGGATTACCGGTGCACGAGTATTCTGCCCGCCAGGTCAAGCAGGCCGTGGTAGGCAAGGGCGGCGCCGATAAGTCTCAGGTCCAGCACATGGTGCAGGCACTTCTTTCTCTCTCCCGCAAACCCCAGGCAGATGCCGCAGACGCGCTCGCCATTGCCTTGTGTCATGCCCATATGAGCCAGAGCGTGGCCCGGCTCTCCGCCGGCGGAAAAGTTCGCAACGGTCGGGTCCGACAACAATAACCGGCGCTGTCGCGCCAAAGGAGTAACCCGTTGATAGGCCGAATTCGAGGCACACTTGTGGAAAAGTCACCGGGTCAGGCGCTGGTTGAGTGCGCCGGGCTGGGTTACGAAGTGGATATTCCGTTCACCACCTTTTTCCACCTCCCGGAACCGGGAGAGGAAATCACCCTGCACACTCACTTCGCGGTCCGCGAAGATGCCCAGAGCCTGTATGGGTTCGCGTCGCGGCTGGATCGCGATTTGTTCCGCTTGTTGATCCGCGTTAACGGCGTTGGGCCAAAACTGGCGGTCGGGATCCTGTCAGGGCTCGATGCCCATCAATTCATCCGTTGTGTCGAAGCCCGTGACGCCAATTCGCTGGTCAAACTGCCTGGTGTGGGTAAAAAAACGGCGGAACGCCTGCTTATTGAAATGACAGATCGGATAGGGCAACTTGAGGGGCAGTTTGTGCCCCTGTCGTCGGCAGCGACAGGAGACAAGGGTGTTGGAGCCGTTGTGCCGGCTTCAAGCCATGCCCCGCGGGATGAGGCCGAAGCTGCTCTGATTGCCCTCGGTTACAAGCCTCAGGAGGCCACCAGGGCGATCGGCAAGGTGGCGGAAGAGGGTATGTCATCGGAAAACCTGATCCGTCTTGCGTTGCGCAATATGATTCCTGCCGGATGAATCTGACGTAACTTACGACCTGTCTGGCGCCGAATCTGTATAGAGCGTAACGTGACAGCCACAGAGGCGTTTGTACAATTGGGGTTCCTTGATCCCGAAAACACTGTACAGCCATGAAGTTGGGGTTTTTAGTGGGGTTGAGAGCCCGGGTAACGCGATGATTGAATCTGATCGACTGATTTCAGCCCAGGGTGGGCAATACGAAGAGGTGCAGGATCGTGCCATCCGGCCAACGTTGTTATCTGAGTACGTCGGCCAGCCTGCGGTGCGAGAGCAGATGGATATCTTCATCTCCGCCGCGAGGGGGCGGGAAGAGGCACTGGACCACGTACTGATTTTCGGGCCGCCGGGTTTGGGGAAAACCACGTTGGCCAACATCATCGCCAACGAGATGGGTGTCGCGATCAAGACAACGTCGGGCCCGGTGCTGGAGAAGGCAGGCGACCTGGCAGCCATGCTGACGAATCTGGAGGAGGGCGATGTGCTCTTCATCGACGAGATTCACCGCCTTAGTGCGGCGGTAGAGGAGGTGCTCTACCCGGCGATGGAAGATTACCAGCTGGATATCATGATTGGTGAGGGACCCGCCGCCCGCTCTATCAAGTTGGACCTGCCGCCCTTCACCCTGGTGGGGGCGACCACGAGAGCGGGGTTGCTGACGTCGCCGTTGAGAGATCGCTTCGGTATTGTCCAGCGCCTGGAGTTTTACAACACGGCTGACCTGACCCATATTATTCTGCGGTCTGCGCGGCTCTCCTCCGTGGCCATCGACGAGGGGGGTGCCTATGAAATTGCCCGGCGCTCGCGGGGCACGCCACGAATTGCTAATCGCCTGCTCCGGCGGGTGCGTGACTATGCCGAAGTGAAAGCGGATGGTCGCATCAGTGACAGTATTGCGGATCGGGCACTGAACATGCTGAAGGTGGACGACCAAGGCTTCGATCACATGGACCGCCGGTTGCTGCTGGCAATGATCGAGAAATTTGATGGTGGTCCGGTCGGCGTGGAAAGTCTGGCGGCGGCCATCAGCGAGGAGCGAGGCACCATTGAAGACGTGCTGGAGCCCTTTCTTATTCAGCAGGGGTTCATGGTACGGACGCCGCGGGGGCGGATGGTGACCTCCAGTGCCTACGAGCATTTTGGCGCGGTGCCGGCACGCTCAGGAAAGGAGGATCTGTTTGACTGAGCAGGACTTCGCCGAACCGTTCCAGCTGCCGGTCAGGGTGTACATCGAAGACACGGATGCCGGAGGCATCGTATTTCATGCCAGGTATCTACACTACATGGAGCGCGCCCGAACGGAATGGGTGCGGGCCTGTGGAATCGGTCTGAGGGCCGGGTTGGCCGACAACATCAGTTATGTGGTCCAGCGCCTGACGATTCACTATGCCGTGCCGGCGAAGCTAGATGATGAATTGCTGGTCACCGCTGAGCCGGTGGGTTTCGGGCGGGTGTGGATGGATTTTCGCCAGCGGGTGTTCAGGAACGTCCAATCGGCAGACGAGGCTGTGTTGCTGGCGTCCGCCGATGTGCGGGTAGCCTGTGTGGCGTTGGATAGTGGGCGGCCGAGGAGGCTGCCGGACAACATGCGTGAACTGCTGGAACGGGTTCACGACAACCAACTGTAAACCGGAACAAGCCAGGAGTAGAAGGTGGAGTCAGAAGTTTCTGTTTGGTATCTCATCGCTAACGCGGGGGTGCTGGTACAGCTGGTCATGCTGTTACTGGTTCTGGCTTCCGTGGTGTCCTGGGCGCTCATTTTTCAGCGTTTTCAGGTTTTCCGTAAGGCCCGTCAGGCACAGCTCGCGTTCGAGGAACGGTTCTGGTCCGGCATGGATCTGGGGCAGTTGTACCGGGAAGTGAACAGCGACCCCACGCCTTTTTCAGGCATGGAGTCCCTGTTCCGTGCCGGTTTCAAGGAATTCTCCCGCCTGCGCCAGCAGAGCCGAGATGCCGATGCGGTTATGGAGGGCACTCAGCGGGCCATGCGGGTTGCGTTCTCCCGAGAGCAGGAGCGCCTTGAAGCGTCGCTGCCGTTTCTGGCAACGGTGGGCTCCACCAGTCCATACATCGGCCTGTTCGGTACAGTATGGGGCATCATGAACTCCTTCCGTGGTCTGGCTCAGGTGCAGCAGGCAACTCTGGCTACTGTCGCACCGGGGATCTCCGAGGCGCTGATCGCGACCGCGATGGGCCTGTTTGCGGCCATACCAGCAGTGATCGCCTACAACCGGTTCTCTGCCATGTCGGATGCGTTTCTGAAGAACTATGAAACTTTCGCAGACGAATTCTCAAGCATCCTGCATCGCCGTGTGCATAACAGCGAGCAGTCATCCGCCGCATGACAGCGGGCAGTCTGCGTAGAGCGGCCAGGGGAGACAAGGCATGAAAGGCATGGGAATGATGCCGGCGAACCGCCGGAAGCCAATGTCGGAAATCAACGTGGTGCCCTACATCGACGTGATGCTGGTACTGCTGATTATTTTTATGGTGACGGCGCCGATGTTGACGCAGGGTGTCAAAGTCGATCTGCCGGAAACCACCTCGGATCCCATCCAGTCCGACAAGGACGTGGAGTCGATCATTGTCTCGGTTGATTCTAACGGTGCCTACTTTCTGGAAGTGGGCGACGAAGACAGCGATCCCATGTCTCTGGGTGAGGTTCGGACACAGGTGGCGAAAATTTTGTCCGTCGGCAGTGCCAGGGAAGTGCTGGTGCGTGGTGACGAGCACGTCGAGTACGGCACAGTTGTTCGGCTGATGGCTGAGTTGCAGGGTGCCGGCGCCACCAGCATCGGCTTGATCACCGAAGCACCATCCACCGAAAACTGAGCATAAAGCGGGCAGGTTTTTGTGACAGGTCAGGATCGTGATGTAACCCGTACCGGGCAGCAACCCTGGAAATCTCCCGTTGCCTTGTCACTGCTTCTGCACGGTCTCATTGTGGTGGTGGCTCTGACCGGGTGGTCCTGGAGTACGCCTCGGGATGAGCCGCAGCCGCAGAGTATTGCCGCGCGGCTCATTACTCAGCAACAGCCAGAGCCAAGCCCGGTGGTTGAAGAGCGGGAGCAGCCGGATCGAGACGAGGAGCGGCGGCGTGATCAGGAAGAGCAGCAGCGTCGGGAAGCGGCTGAGCGCCGCGCGGCAGAAGAAGAGAAGGCCAGGGAAGACGCGCGGCGGATAGAACAGGAAAAAGAGCGCAAGCAGCAAGAGGCTGAAGCGGTACGGAAGCGTGAAGAGCAGAAAGCCCGCGAGGAAGAGGCCGCACGCCAGAGGGCCGAGGCTGAGGCAAAGGAACGCGAGCGGCAGCGGGCGGAAGAGGAGAAGCGGCGTCAGGAAGAGGCCCGACAGGCCGAAGAAGAGCGCCGCAAGCAGGAAGAGGAACGTCGGAAGCGGGAAGAAGCCGAGAAACGCGAGCGTGAAGAGCAGGCTCGCCGTGAAGCTGAGCAGAAGCGCAAAGAGGCGGAACGGCGCCTGCGTGAGCAGCAGCTCGAAGCGCTGGCGGAAGAGGCGGATCGGGCGCAGCAAGCTGAGGCGCGGCGACGTCAGGAAGCGGCTGCAGCCAAAGCCCGGGAAGCGCGGATGATGTCGGAGAGTGAGAAGTATCAGGCGTTGATCCGGGAGCGGCTGAGCCAGGCCTGGTATCCCCCGTCATCTGCCACCGAGGACATGACGGCAAGATTGCAGATCACCTTGCTGCCGACCGGTGAACTGCAGGCCGTCAAACTGGTGAGCAGCAGCGGTAATACGGCTTTTGACAATTCTGCCCTCGGGGCAGTCAAATCGCTCAGTCGTTATCCGATTCCGGATGACCGGGACACGTTTGAGCGCTACTTCCGCCAGTTCACAATCGAATTCAATCCACGGCGGTTGCAATAAGGAAAATGGGAAAGCTGATGACGAATCGGACCAGAACACCCGGAAAAACATCGCGCATCCGCTACGCATGCCAGCTGGTGTGTGCCTTCTTTGTATGCGCAGTACTTGGCAGTGGCCCGGCGTCGGCCGAGCTCACCATCCGGATCACAGAAGGTGCTGATGCGGCGATTCCTGTTGCAGTGGTGCCCTTTGCCGAGAGCGGTGGCATTCCTTCCAGTGACAAGGTCAGTAGCATCGTTCAGGACGACCTGACCATGAGCGGCGAATTCAACACGCTTGCGCCGGAAAAAATGCTGAGCCTGCCCTCACAACGTTCCGAGATGTATTTCCGCGATTGGCGACTGCTGGGACAGCGCTACGTGCTGGTGGGCCAGCTTAGCCGCAGCGGCGACCGGGTTGAGGCCCGCTACGAGCTGTTTGATGTTAATCGCGAGGAACGCATTCTGGGGTCTTCGGCCAGTGCGAGCGCAAACAACATGCGCACGCTGGCGCATCACATCAGCGACAAGGTCTATGAGGCCATCACCGGGGTGCCGGGGGCGTTTTCCACTAAGCTGGCGTACGTCACCCTGGATCGTGCCAGCGGAGAGCCTCGCTACCGCCTGCAGGTCAGTGACGTGGATGGTAAGCGCGCTCGGGTCCGGCTGGAGGGCAAAGAGCCCATTCTGTCGCCCGCCTGGTCGCCGGATGGTGAAAAGCTGGCTTACGTATCGTTCGAGACCGGGCGCCCCGCGGTGTTCATTCACGAACTGGCCTCTGGCAACCGCACCCGCATTGCCGAGTTTCGGGGGCTCAACTCGGCGCCAGCGTGGTCAGACGATGGCCGCTCGCTGTTGTTGACGCTGTCCAAAGATGGCAACGCCGAGATTTACCGTATGGACATCGCCAGCAAGAATCTCAAGCGACTGACCAATCACTGGTCCATAGATACCGAGGCAAGCTGGGATCACACCGGCAATGGGTTCTTTTTTACTTCAGACCGGTCTGGTGGCCCCCAGATCTACCACAAGTCCAGTGAGAACGCAGATCCCCGTCGCATCACATTTGGCAGTCGCTACAACGCACGACCGCGGCCGGATAACGAAGGCAAGTACGTGTATTACGTGCATCAGCGTGACAGGGCGTTTCACATCGCGCGGACAAATCTCAAAAGCGGAGAGGAAACGGTCCTCACCCGCACCGAATCTGACGAGTCTCCAAGCGTGGCACCGAACGGCCGCATGCTGATTTACGCGACCAAGCAGAGTGGAAACAGTGTATTGACCGTTATTTCGGCGGACGGCGGGGCAGCCTACAGCCTGCCGGCGTCCGAAGGCGATGTGAGAGAGCCGGCCTGGTCGCCGATTCTGCATTAATTCATCTGAAAGCAGTAAACCAATAGGAAGGAAACGTTATGAAGATCACAGCTCATCAGAAAGCATTTGCAATGGTACTTTCCCTTGGCCTGGTTGCCGGCTGTAGCTCCACCGGGGATACCATGGAAGACGGCGCTTATGGCTCCGACGTCGAGGCGGTGGATCAGGATGGTGGCAGCACCGTATACGGCGGCGGCGACCGTGATGGTGTGT
Organism: Marinobacter goseongensis; assembly: GCF_023156235.1. Taxonomy (GTDB): domain Bacteria; phylum Pseudomonadota; class Gammaproteobacteria; order Pseudomonadales; family Oleiphilaceae; genus Marinobacter; species Marinobacter goseongensis. The sequence goes on from NZ_JAKZAI010000001.1 coordinate 117,187, forward strand.
CCTCGTCTGACCTGACCGACGAAGAGCTCCGTGAACGCGAGGAGCGGGCGGAACAGGAAGCGATGCGCAACATCACCACCTTCTACTTCGACTTTGATACGGCGGAAATCAAGCCGGAAGCACGGGAAGTGCTGGTCGCCCATGCCCGCTACCTCGAAAACAACCCCAACCAGCAGGTTCGTCTCGAGGGTCATGCGGATGAGCGTGGCACCAAGGAATACAACCTGGCGCTGGGCGAGCGACGAGCCAACGCAGTTGAGCGGTTCCTGATCGTGAACGGTGCTTCCCGCGGACAAATGGAAACCGTAAGCTATGGTGAAGAAAAGCCGGCTGTGATGGGCTCTGATGAAAGTGCCTTGGCCCAGAATCGCCGTGTTGAACTCGTTTTCGAGTAACAGCTAAACAGCAACAGGACCCCCCATGAGACACATGCTCATGGCGACAGTTGCCCTCTCGCTGGCGTTTGCGCCAGTGGGAGGCGCGCTGGCGCAATCTGCCACTCCGGTGTTTCAGGACAGCGCGTCTGAAGCCCGAAAAAATGCCGGGAACAGCCAGGCCAACGCCGAGCTGTTTTACATGATCCAACAATTGCAGGGTGAGGTTCGCCGGCTTCAGGGAGAAGTCGAGGAACAGCGTAACCTGATTGATCGACTGACCCGCCAGTCGAGAGACCGGTACATTGATCTTGATCAGCGGATTCTGGAACTCTCGGAAAAAGCGTCGTCTGCAACAAGCTCCGCCGAACAGGGCGCAGCATCGGATTCTGCCAGCGTGGAGCGGCCCGCCGCCAAGGTCTACCGTCAGCCGGAAGCGGACGAGCGCAAGGCGTACGAGCAGATTCAGGACCTGATTCATAAAGACAAGAAGTACGACGAAGCCATCAACCGGATTTACGATTTCGTCGACAAGTACCCGGAGGGGGATCTGTCGGTGAATGCCTATTACTGGCTGGGCGAGGTGTATCTGGTCAAGCCGCAGCTTGAGCAGGCCAAGCAGGCCTTTACCATTGTGGCGACCCGTTATGCCGACCATCGCAAGGCTCCGGACGCGGTCTACAAACTGGGCGTTGCCCTTGACCGTTTAGGCGAGAAAAACGAAGCGAAAAGTCGCATGGAATCGGTGGTGCGCAACTATCCGGAGTCGAACGCGGCCAAACTGGCGCAAAAGTATCTCGATTCAGCGGACAGTTAATAACCAGTCTTGAAAGAATGTTGAGAAACCCGAACAAAAGGGGTTGATCAGCGCCCAAAAATCATTACTATATGCGCCTCGTTT
>NZ_JAKZAI010000010.1 GCF_023156235.1 Marinobacter goseongensis
TCGCCCATGTGAGAGTAGGTCATCGTCAGGCTCTTAATACCCAAACCCCAGCATCCTTGATGCTGGGGTTTTTTATTGCCTCAAAGAAATGCACCGAACGTTGTCATTCTATGACGCCGCGCACAGTGACATTGTGTAAACAAAGATAAACTTCTGTACACAAACTGGCCAAAACACGATAAGAGCCAGACTCAGAGACGCTCATCAGTCATCTTTTAATCCGCCGCACAAGATCAACAATGCGGCCGTCGTGAGATGTGGCTATGAGTCAAAAAATGTCATCGTTTGTGCTCCTGTCGGTACTGGCCTCGGGAGTATGTGCTGAGTTGCGCCCCATTTCGGAAGAAGCTATGTCCGAAGTGACCGGTCAGGCTTTTCTTTCCGTTGACCGGGATTATCATCCCGACCCCGCCAATACAACGTCGTACACCCGCATCAACCTGGGTATGGAGATCGACGTTCAGACCAATGTTGATGTGCTCGAGCTCGGTCGTTATGAGCGTGAAGGCGAGCGACCCGGTTCTTCGGACGTATTGATCGAAGACTTCGCCCTTGGCTACATCAATAATCAGGCGTACTTCGATAAAAACCCCAAGGCTGCCCGTCAGGTCAAGTCCGATGGTAGTCTCTACGATGAGGGGGAAATCGTGCCTTTCCAGATCATCGACCCATTTTTTGAGTTCGCTTTTGACGAGGTCACCAACGAAGTAGTCGGTGTCCGGCTCGGGTTTGGTGAAGCCATGGGTGTGTTGTCGGGCAGTATTCAGAGCCTTACCGGCAACGTGAATATCGACATTATCGATACCGGTCAGGGGCTACGGGAAGCGGAAAACAGCACCGGTGGTTTTTTCGACCAACTGGTTCAGCTGTTGACGCCTGTATTGGCCGGTGGCAGTCCGCTGATCACCAAGGCGCAACTGGTCCAGGGCCCCGATGCACCAAACGCCGGAGAGCTTGATCCGATAAGAGCGGAATTCGTGGGCGTGCCCAACGGGGAATCGTTCGTTCTGGAAGATGTCAACGGCGCCGTTGCGGGGATCATCGATTTCATTTCACCCACGCTCAGTTCCGAGCTGTACACCACCAATTGCTCCGGGTTCCTTTTCGGTTCCTGCGATGTGGTGGTGGTTGCCCGGGATTGCGAGGTGCTGGGTATTGAAGCCTGCTTTTCCCTGGACCAGTACAGCAGTTTCCCGGTGGGTGAGCTGGAAAGCGACGGCAGCGGGGGGCGTCGTATTGTTGCTCCGAAGACCGGCGCTTTCATTTCGTTTCAGACCAAAGACCTTGAATGGCTGACCGATGTGAAGAACACCAGCGCGACACCGGAGGATTTTATCCGCGCAACCTCCGGCGCGTTTTTCAATATCCCCAATGGCGCCGTCGAGGTCAACCTGGCGGAGGCGCTGAACGGCACGGTCCGTTACCGCACCGAGTACATCGACCGTGGTAAGGGGCTGTTCTGATGGCCGCCTTCGAGACAGTGAAGACGTTTGGTGGCCCAGGTCCGTTGGCCGTGGCCTTCGTGTCGGCGTTGATGTGTTCATCCCTTGCCCATACGGAGCTCCGGGGTCTGAGTGAGGCTGAGCTGTCTGATATCGAGGGGGCGGGCATTGGTGTCGTGCTGGAGGACTTCAAATTTTCCCACGGCACGGATCAGCCGGGGCCTGATGGAGAGCAGGCGCGGATCTTCCGGATCGGTGGCATCAAGAGCACGGATGGCCGCGACGTGGATATTACGGTCAACCACCTCTATATCTCTGGCAGTGGCAGCGACTACGGTCAGAATCTCAGTCCGGTGAACCTTGGTCGGCTGATCAACCCCTACCGCATCGATGTGGTGGACGGTAATGCCATCGGCGTGCCGGACAAGGCCGTTCTCGAATTCGCGGCTCCGGCGTTGGTGAATCCGGGGCAGGGTTATGACTGCCTGAGCTCCAGCGCGGTGACCGGTTCAGGTACCTGTGCCAGCCGGCCAAAAAGCGACGACTTCGTAGGTGAACGCCCGGACATTGGCCTGCAAATGAACCTTGCCGTGGGCGACGACCGCTCTGCAAACATCAATATCCACGCTGCCAGCGCCGTGATTGACGGCAGCTATCTGCGGCTGTGGGGCGATAACGAACGGCGCCAGATGGTCGGCCAGTTCAGGCTGAATTTCTACTCGCCGGAAGTGTCGATCAATGCCTGCGAGTTGGATGGCAGTGAGTGTGGTTCCCGTATTCTGCTCCGGGATTTTATTCTGGAGCTGGCCATCGGTAACGAACTCCAGCCGGTGTTCTTTGATGTAGACGGTACCGGTAATTTCGTCATTGAGGTGGCGTCAATCCGTCGGCCAGGGTTCGGAGAGATCGGAACTGACGGGCAGCGGGCGAGCAGTAATCCTGAAGCCTGGGATTTCTATGAGGATTACTACACCAATCCCGAGTACCGCAGCAATCTGTTCATCGGCAACTTCAGTGTCGGCGATCGGGATTTCGGCTCTGCGCGGGTGGAAGGCATGTTGATACAGCACCTGGAAATTCGGACGAGGGACCTGGCGCCATGATTGCCAAGAGGCTTTCTCAGCAGATCCTGGCGGCCTGTGGCGTTGTGCTGGTGTCCGCAGCCAGCGCCGAGATGACCCGTCTGGACGACCAGAGTCTGTCGGCTGTGTCGGGCCAGGGGGGTATCTACCTGTCCGGTGACATCAGTATTAACGAACTGGGTGGTCCCTTGGACAACAGCTATTTCGGTCGCTGTGAGGAGGCTAACAAAAAATGCGGCGCCCGCTTCGCCTATCAGCTTAAAGAAAACGGTGGCTGGATGGTACTCGACGACATCCGCGGAAATTTTGCCTTCGAAGGGCTGACATTGCGGGTCCGAATCATCGATTCCGGTTTCGGAGGCGATGGCGAATTGTTTGATCGGGATGTGCTGGAGCTGGGCCTACCGGACGTGGTCCGTTTCAACGATGTCCGCTTCAAGATCGCGGCCAGCAGTACGCCTCGCCCTACCGATCCGGGGTTTCAGCAAACCGACATCTTTTCGGTGCAGATGCGGGGCGACGTGATCATGGAAGGCAACTTGCTCGTGTTCCCCGAAGGCAATCCGTAGGAGATCAAAATGACTGACCGTTACCGGATCACCGGAGGCCTGGCGCTGGCTGGGTGGGCAGTGCTGCAGGCTGCGCCTGTCGTCGCCGATATGCAGCGCCTGGATGACAGCGTCTTGTCTGATATCAGTGGCCAGAGCGGTCTTACCCTGGAAATGGATCTGCAGATGACAGCGGACCGCTTGTCCTATTTCGACGACGGCGAAGGTATTCACCTTGAGGGGTTTCGGGTGGGTTCGGCAACCGATCCGGACGGCCAGGCTTTTCATCTGGTCAAGGTCGACATCCGTGACGATGCCGCACTGAATCTGGGTTATCTGGTGGAGGACCGGAGAATCGAGTTTGGTGACATTCGCCTTGCCGGTGCGCCGGGCCTCAGCATGGGCGGTTTGTTCTTCGATCACACACTGGCCGGCAGTCTGACCATCCGCCCCGGAGGCGCAATGGGTGGTGTCGGCTATACCTTTGATTCCGCGTATACCATGACCGGTGGCCGCCTCGGGTACCGCACCAATGGCAACGAAGTGTTTCTGGACGACATCACGCTCGATGTCGAGGCGTTGGGGGTCACCCTGGACGTGGTCGGCAGCGCGCTCGAGCTGGATGCGCCCCGGGTGACCGGTTCCTTTGCTGTGGGCGCTATTCGCTACAGCAACAATCCGCTCAACCACGGTAACAGCCGGGATGTCACCACCGGCGCGGAGCTGCCCAGCTACGGCGGCCTCAGTGGCGCATTCGATCTCAGCAGCCGCACCTCGCTCCGTAGTGGCGGGCGGCAGGGGCAGGGCTTGCGGATCGATCATGAGGCCACCATCAACAGTGCGCACTTCCTGTATGTGGATGACGGCAACGCGCTGGCGCTGCGGGATATCACCGGACACTACCGGATCGAGGATCTTCGTCTGGACGTTACCGACGACTGGCACGGCCGGTCCGCGCTCGGTCTCACGCTTGGTTCGGCCGACGGCGAGTTCAATATTGGTGCCGTGGAGCTGGGGGCCAGCGGGCGCAGCCTGGGTGCTGTCAATGTGAGTTTCCTTCTGGAGGACCAGGTGTTCAACGGGCGCAACTACACCAACGCCATCTACCTGCAGGGTGGTGGCCACCCTGACGCCGGTGAGCAAGGCCTGCGTCTGGCCACCGAATGGAGTTTGCGTCTTGCGGATCTCAGTTATGCCGAAGATGGCAACAGGGTGATCTTCAGTGGTTTGCAATCCTGGGGCCGGGGTGACGTGACGATCAATGTCACCAAGGACGAGGTGCGGAACGGCACGCGCTTTTTCGATGGCCTGCGTATCGGATTTGAGGGCATTGAAGCGGGATACCGGATCAACGGGCTCCGGGTCGGTGACGACGATGCGCCACTGCAGGGTGGCACCGAGTTGTTGCTGGCGCTGGGGTTTTACCCGGCGTATGACTTTACCCTGAATGGCCATGTCACTCTCGGGGCCGGAGGCGCCAGCGGTGACGGTATTACCATCAATTCCGATATCCGGATCCGTAACGGACGCGCGGCGTTGATTGCCGGCCCGTATGATGACGGTGCTGGCGAAATGCCCCAGAAGGGGGTATGGCTGACCGACCTGAGCTTTGACGCCCATATCCGGGATATGACCGTTGACGTGACGGAAGAGGGGCTGGCCATGGTCACAGCGGAAAGCTGGAGCACGATGGATGTGGGTAATCTTCGATTGGGGGACAAGCTCTCCGGTGCAAGCTTCGGCCGGTTCATTGCCCAGAAGTATGAGGCGGGGAGCAGTATGACGATCATGCCCGGAGGTGCCGGTGATGTGTGCGCCGGCGGCACCGGGGCAACTGCAGATGCCTGCAGCGCATCCGGTGGTATCTGGGAGCGCCGTGGCGAAGAAGGTGTGACCATCAAACTGAAGCAGATCCTCGCCCGCGCCGCGGATGAAAACCGGAAAAATTCCTTTGCCTGGGAAACCAACCGGCAGCTGGGTAGTGACGGGCGGCCGGTCAACGGAACCGGAACCCGGCTCGAGCTGAATGACATCTACACCAGTGACGGCGGTGACTTCGATAATGACGGGGTGGACGACAACACGTTCGGGATTCGTACCGATCTGTCAGTGGATGTGTACCAGACCAGAGTCGTTAAAAAGACGGATGGCCCCGATTCTCTCGGGGTGTCCGGCGCGCGGGGTGATGAGAAAATTATGGATGCCTCAGCCGCGGCCGGGTACCGTTACGAATCGGCACCCTCAGACGCCGATCTGGAAAACCGGCCACTGGGCTTTGCCGTTCGTGCGCAGAGCCGGTTCAAGGAGTTGTCCATCAACAACATTGACCTTGTGCACCCGGTTGGCGGCGCGCAAACAGTCGTTTATGGCGTCAAGATGCAGAATTTCGATATCAAGGCCAACCTGACTGCGACGCCTATCCCCTGAGCTCGCGTCAGGCCCTTCAGGTCGGCAGGGTGGTCCCGCTCGTGGCTGCCCCGCTTTGTCTTTTCTGTTCTCCTGTTGTTTAATCCCGCTCTGGTTCTTTCAACATTCAGGCGTTATCCCATGAAATCCCGAGCTCTGATAGGTCTATTGGCGGATGGCAAGGTGCATTCCGGGGAATCCCTTGCCTCCAGTCTCTGTATCAGTCGCACCGCGATCTGGAAGCAGGTCAAACGGGCGATCGAGGAGGGCTATGATATCGACACCATCCGGGGGAAGGGCTATCGGCTGACCACCCCTGTGGATCTGCTCGATCGTGAAGCGATCCTCAAAGAGATGCCCGAGTCGACACGGCGCCGTGTACAGCTGGATGTTCTCGATGAGGTGGATTCCACCAACGCCGAAGTCGTCCGGCTTCGCCCGGGCTCCGGCTCGGCCATCATTCCGGTCTGTATTGCGGATTTCCAGACGGCGGGCCGCGGACGTCGGGGGCGTGCCTGGCAAAGTCCGAGGGGCGAGAATCTCTATCTGAGCCTCGGTCTGACCTTCCGTGGTGGCTTTTCCATGCTGGATGGTCTGAGCCTGGTGCTCGGGGTAGCGGTCGCAGAGGCGCTGGAGGCCGCCGGAGTAGCGCAGGTGGGGCTCAAGTGGCCCAACGATCTGTTTCTTGGGCGCGGCAAAATCGCGGGCATACTCGTTGAGTTGCAGGGTGAGCTGGAGGAAGGGGTCGTTCAGGTTGTCGCCGGCATCGGTCTCAACGTGCACATGCGGCAGGCGGGAGCGGTAGATCAGGCGTGGGACAGTCTTTCAATTGCCGCGCCAGAGGGGCGGTGGTCCCGTAACGACCTCTCGTCCCGTCTCATCGCTTCCTTGATTTCGGCCGCCGATCAGTTTGCCGCGGAGGGCTTCGGAACTTTCCGCACACGGTGGCAGGCGCGGGATATCTTTGCCGATCAGTGGTTGTCGGCAAGTCAGGGCAACCTCTCCGGCCTGGGGCGGGGCATCGATGAGTCCGGAAATTACCTGCTGCAGACCGATCAGACGGTGGTACCGGTTCGTGCCGGAGAAATCAGCCTGCGGGTAGCCTCGTGAGGTTGCTGGTGGATGCCGGGAATACCCGGGTGAAATGGCAGTTGCGCAACGGCGACGCGATCGTGCGCCAGGGTGTCGGTGAATTAGGCCCGGCATTGTTTGATGATCTTGCCAGCCTGGATTCATCAATCAGCGGTGTTGCCGTATCCACGGTAGTGTCCGAGCAAAAGCGCAGTGAGCTGGCGCAAGTGCTGGCCCGTCATCTTGCGGTGCCGCCACAGTTCTACTGGGCTGAGGCCGAGCGTGACGGACTGGTTAACGCGTACGCCACTCCGGGCCGAATGGGAGCCGACCGTTGGCATGGCATGTACGGTGCCTGGAAAGACCTGGCCAGCGGTTTCGCTGTCATCGACGCCGGTAGTGCCGTCACCGTCGATTACGTCAACGACCGCGGCCAGCATCTGGGCGGCTATATCCTGCCGGGTCGCGGAATGATGCTGCGCAGCCTCAAGAACGACGCCGCCAGAATCGGCTTCGAGGACCATGAGGTCAGCGCCGGCGATCCCGGTGCGTCCACCACCGAGTGTGTACATCACGGCTTGTTTTGGCTGTGGCAGGCCATGGCCTCCCGGATTCACCGGGACTGCGACACCAACGGCATCAACACCATTCTGGTCACCGGCGGCGATGCGGCCGGCATTCAGGCCGCTGGCTTGCAGGGAGATCTGGCCGGGGATCTGGTGCTAGCGGGGCTTGCTGCCATTGATGCTGAGGAGCAGGCCGCCTCATGAAGTGGTTTGCGTTTCTGTTGGTGCTGGTCAACGTTGCCGTGTGGTATTCCGCGACATCGCCGGTCCCGGCCGGGGCTCCGCCGGTCCCCCTCGGCGAGGGAACCCTGCCGCGGGTATCGACACTGAAAACGGTCGGCGAGCCTGAACAGGCCGCCGTACCGGCGGACGCTGACCCATCGACGGAGCCGGTGGCGCTGGGCGCGCCGCCAGTGCCTGACATGTACTGTGCGCGAATTGGCTGGTTCGACAGCGAGGAGGATGCACGCGCAGCGGGTCAGGCATTGAGTCTTGACGGAAGCGACCCGGTCGTTGAGCGTCAGGAGCGGGAGCTGGCACCCCTGCACTGGGTGTTGATCCCGCCCCAGTCCCCGGAACTGGCCCGGGCGGAGTTCCGTGCGATCCAGCGGCGGGGCATTGATTCCTACCTGGTCACCGAAGGGGAGAACCGTTTCGCCATCTCCCTGGGCTTGTTCGAGTCCAGAACCTCCGCAATTTCCGTGCTGGAGGAAAAAAAGCGTCAGAATCTCAATGCAATACTGGCCATCTTCCCCCGAAATCAGATAAGCTACGCCCTCGTTTTTGAAGCCGGTCCACTTCAGGGTTCTGAGGCGGTCCGGGCGGCAGAATCGGATTATCAGAGGAATTTCGATCTAGTCGAAATCGGGCGCTGTGAAGGTGTTGCAACGCCAGATAAAAATCCGTAGTATACCGCCCTCGCTGACGAGGCGAATGTGAGCTGGCGTAGCTCAGTTGGTAGAGCAGCTGACTTGTAATCAGCAGGTCGGGGGTTCGATTCCGTCCGCCAGCTCCACTTAAGTTTTGCCGGATTCGCGTAAGCGGGTTCGACTCGGAGGGGTTCCCGAGTGGCCAAAGGGATCAGACTGTAAATCTGACGGCATCGCCTTCGCAGGTTCGAATCCTGCCCCCTCCACCACTAATTGCTCGCGGGCATCGTATAGTGGCTATTACCTCAGCCTTCCAAGCTGATGACGCGGGTTCGATTCCCGCTGCCCGCTCCAATTTGGTTTTTGAAATGCTCATGTAGCTCAGTCGGTAGAGCACATCCTTGGTAAGGATGAGGTCACCGGTTCAATTCCGGTCATGAGCTCCACTATTTGTCCGGTCAACGTTACGATCCAGGTTGATTAGGGAGATTGGTCGAATGTCTAAGTCTAAGTTTGAACGTAGTAAGCCGCACTTGAACGTGGGCACCATCGGTCACGTAGACCATGGTAAAACCACTCTGACCGCAGCCCTGACCCGTGTATGTCACGAAGTATGGGGCACCGGCGAGAGCCGTGCGTTCGACCAGATCGATAACGCACCGGAAGAGCGTGCGCGTGGTATCACCATCGCGACCTCTCACGTTGAGTACGATTCACCGACTCGCCACTACGCCCACGTAGACTGCCCGGGCCACGCTGACTATGTGAAGAACATGATCACTGGTGCGGCGCAGATGGACGGCGCGATTCTGGTGTGTTCCGCAGCTGACGGCCCCATGCCGCAGACTCGTGAGCACATCCTGCTGTCCCGTCAGGTAGGCGTTCCTTTCATCGTTGTGTTCCTGAACAAAGCGGACATGGTAGACGATGAAGAGCTGCTGGAGCTGGTTGAGATGGAAGTTCGTGATCTGCTGAGCCAGTACGACTTCCCGGGTGACGACACTCCGATCATCACCGGTTCTGCGCTGATGGCGCTGGAAGGCAAAGACGACAACGAAATGGGTACTACCGCTGTGAAGAAGCTGGTAGAAGCCCTGGACGACTACATCCCTGAGCCGGAGCGAGCTATCGATCAGCCGTTCCTGATGCCGATCGAGGACGTATTCTCCATCTCGGGTCGTGGTACTGTTGTGACCGGTCGTGTTGAGCGTGGTGTTGTAAAGGTTGGTGAAGAGATCGAGATTGTTGGTATCAAGGATACCGTCAAAACGACCTGCACCGGCGTTGAGATGTTCCGCAAGCTGCTGGACGAAGGTCGTGCCGGTGAGAACGTAGGTGTTCTGCTGCGTGGTACCAAGCGTGACGACGTTGAGCGTGGTCAGGTTTTGTGCAAGCCGGGAACCATCAAGCCGCACACCAAGTTCGAGTGTGAAGTGTACGTACTGTCCAAAGAAGAAGGCGGCCGTCATACTCCGTTCTTCAAGGGCTATCGTCCGCAGTTCTACTTCCGTACCACCGACGTAACCGGTTCTTGCGAACTGCCGGAAGGTGTGGAAATGGTAATGCCGGGTGACAACGTCAAGATGAGTGTTACCCTGATCGCTCCGATCGCCATGGAAGATGGTCTGCGCTTCGCGATTCGCGAAGGTGGCCGTACCGTTGGTGCCGGCGTGGTCTCCAAGATCATCGAGTAACCTTCGGGTTACTCTTTGTGTTGCGCTGAGTTGTTTCGGTGCAGGCCAGTAGCTCAATTGGCAGAGCAGCGGTCTCCAAAACCGCAGGTTGGGGGTTCGATTCCCTCCTGGCCTGCCATTTTTTAACATCCGGATACATAAGCTGATTCCTATGGAGTCAAAAGCCGTTCAGTCGACCAGCCGTTTCGATACTGTGAAGTGGCTGGTTGTTTTCGTTCTGATTGCCATCGGTGTGGTGGGAAATCAGTATTTTAATGCCGAGTCACTGCTGTATCGTGTTCTGGCTCTCGTGGCTCTTGCGTTGGTGGCGGCTTTCGTTGCGCTGCAGACTGACCGTGGCCGTCGCTTTGCGGCGCTGCTCAAGGAAGCACGTGTTGAGATCCGGAAGGTCGTATGGCCCACCAGGCCCGAGCTGATTCAGACCACCGTTATTGTGGTGGTGTTTGTATTGGTCGTGGCGCTGATGTTGTGGGGAATGGATTCGCTGATCAGCTTGCTGGTCGCCGGATTTATCGGTTAACAGGAGTGGGCAATGGCTAAGCGCTGGTACGTCGTTCATGCGTATTCTGGCTTCGAAAAGCACGTAATGCGCACTCTGAAAGAGCGCATTGCTCTTGAGGGCATGGAAGACAGCTTCGGTGAGATTCTGGTTCCGACCGAAGAAGTTGTCGAAATGCGTGATGGCAAAAAGCGTAAGAGCGAGCGCAAGTTCTATCCCGGTTATGTGCTTGTTCAGATGGATCTGGAGGACGCTACCTGGCACCTGGTGAAGAATACGCCCAGGGTGCTTGGTTTTATTGGCGGCACCAAGGACAAGCCTGCGCCGATCACTGAGCGTGAGGCCGAGGCCATTCTGCGCCGCGTTGAGAGCGGTGCGGACAAGCCCAAGCCCAAGACGTTGTTCGAGCCGGGTGAAGTGGTTCGTGTCGTTGAAGGCCCGTTTGCGGACTTCAACGGTGTGGTAGAAGAGGTCGACTACGACAAGAGTCGGGTCAAGGTTGCGGTTCTGATTTTCGGTCGTTCAACTCCGGTAGAGCTGGAGTTTGGACAGGTCGAGAAAGACTAGGTCGCAAACCGAGAGCTGAGAGCTCGCGCGCTTAGGCGACGCGGGCTTTTTGTGTCTGCTTTTGGCAGTTGTAAAAACCGGGGAGCCGAAAGGCGCTTGAACCCACAGGAGATTTATCATGGCAAAGAAGATCGAAGCGTACATCAAGCTTCAGGTTGCTGCCGGTAAGGCCAACCCGAGCCCCCCCGTTGGTCCTGCACTGGGTCAGCGCGGCGTAAATATCATGGAATTCTGCAAGGCGTTCAACGCCCAGACCCAGGACATGGAGCCGGGGCTGCCGATTCCTACGGTCATCACTGTTTACAGTGATCGCAGCTTCACCTTTATCACCAAGACTCCGCCTGCACCGGTTCTGCTGAAGAAGGCAGCTGGCATCAAGAGCGGTTCCGGTCGTCCGAACACCGATAAAGTCGGTACCGTGACCCGTGAGCAGCTCGAAGAGATTGCCAAAACCAAAGAGCCGGATCTCACTGCAGCCGATATGGATGCAGCGGTTCGTACCATTGCAGGAACAGCCCGCAGTATGGGCCTGAATGTGGAGGGCCTGTAAGATGGCAAAGCTGAGCAAGCGTCAGAAGCTTATTCGTGAAAAAGTTGATGCCACCCGTGCCTACTCTGTAGACGAAGCGGTTGCCCTGCTGGTCGAGTTGGGCCAGAGCGTCAAGTTCCAAGAATCCGTAGACGTTGCCGTCAACCTGGGCGTGGATGCACGTAAATCCGACCAGGTTGTTCGTAGCAGCACCGTACTTCCCCACGGCACTGGCAAGACCGTGCGTGTGGCGGTATTCACCCAGGGCGCTAACGCCGAGAAAGCGACTGCCGCCGGCGCTGACATCGTCGGTATGGATGACCTGGCTGACGAAGTGAAAAAAGGCAACATGGATTTTGACGTGGTCATCGCCACGCCGGACGCCATGCGTGTTGTTGGTCAGCTGGGCCAGATTCTCGGTCCCCGCGGCCTGATGCCGAACCCGAAAGTCGGTACCGTGACCCCGGACGTTGAGACTGCGGTCAAGAACGCCAAGGCGGGTCAGGTTCGGTACCGTACTGACAAGAACGGCATCATCCACGCGCCGCTGGGTAATGTTGAATTCTCTGCCGAGAACATCAAGGAAAACCTTGAAGCGCTCGTGGCAGATCTGAAAAAGGCCAAGCCGTCATCGGCGAAAGGTGTGTATCTCAAAAAGATCACCGTTTCGTCAACGATGGGTCCTGGTCTGACTATCGATCAGAGCGGTCTGAACATCTGATCCTCTGAGCGGTAGTTACTTTGTAGTCTGGGCGGAAGCCAAGGCTGTCAAAGACCGCAGGCCCCTGAGGTCATCTGGCCGAAAGGGTTAAAGCAACGCCTGCGCAGACGGTGTGAAGACGTTCTCTCTGAACCCAAACACCGTTAAGGCGCCCGCAAGGGCAATGATGGGTTTGCCGGGAATACCCCCGGCGAAATCGAGGAGAAATCCAGTGGCAATTAGACTCGAAGACAAGAAAGCGATCGTCGCTGAAGTCAACGAGACTGCCGGTGGTGCTCTGTCTGTGGTTCTGGCTGACTACCGTGGTGTGACCTCTGGTGACATGACGGCTCTTCGTGCCAAGGCTCGTGCCGAAAACGTGCGTCTGAAGGTTGTTCGTAACAACCTGGCAAAGATCGCGATTCGTGGCACCGAGTTCGAGTGCATTGATGAAGTTCTGGTTGGCCCGACCATTCTGGCATTCTCAATGGAAGATCCGGGAGCGGCTGCGCGCCTGCTGAAGGATTTTGCCAAAGAGAAAGAGGCATTTGAGATCAAAGGCCTGGCCGTCGGCGGTGAGCTGATGGGTGCAGACCAGATTGATCGCCTTGCCAAGCTGCCAACGCGTCACGAAGCGTTGACAATGCTGGCTGCTGTAACACAGGCACCGATCACCAAGCTGGCACGTACACTGAACGAAGTTCCTTCGAAAGTGACTCGTGCTGTAGCGGCAGTTCGCGACCAGAAGCAAGAAGCTGCTTGATTCTGTTGAACACCATTTTTTATATTTTTGGGAGAAAGTCATGGCTCTGTCTAACGAAGACATTTTGAACGCAATTGCAGAAATGAGCGTAATGGACGTTGTTGCGCTGGTTGAAGCAATGGAAGAGAAGTTCGGCGTATCTGCGGCTGCCGCCGTTGCCGCTGCTCCTGCAGCTGCTGCTGCCGGTGAAGCTGCTGAAGAGCAGACCGAATTCGACGTTGTTCTTACCGGTCCTGGTGAGAAGAAAGTAAACGTTATCAAGGCCGTTCGTGAACTGACTGGCCTGGGTCTGAAAGAAGCGAAAGAAATGGTTGACGGTGCTCCTTCTACCATCAAGGAAGCTGCGAGCAAAGCTGACGCTGAAGAAGCCAAGAAGAAGCTTGAGGAAGCAGGCGCTTCTGTTGAGCTTAAGTAAGAGTCGGCTGTTGATCGAAACCGTGCGCTGAGCACGGGTAGGCTGGTGGCTTTATGCCACCGGCCTTTTTCTGTTGTATATGCTATAGAGTCTGGTGTGCAATTACAGGTTGATGTCAGTTTCTATAACCTACAGCCAGAGTCTTGTTCAAGACGGCGCAGTATGCCGAGCAATTCGGCCCCGAAGCAGAACAATGGTTGCTTCTTGATACCAGGTATCAGGTCTAAAGCTGGGGAATGCAGATGACTTACTCCTACACTGAGAAAAAGCGGATTCGCAAAGATTTTAGTAAATTGCCTTCCGTGATGGACGTCCCCTATTTGCTGTCTATTCAGCTGGATTCGTTCCGGGACTTCCTCCAAATGGAAGCCGCACCTGAAGATCGCCGGGAAACCGGTCTTCACGCAGCATTCAAATCCGTATTCCCGATTGTCAGTTACTCTGGCAACGCCGCGCTCGAATACGTGAGTTACCGTATCGGTGAGCCGGTATTTGATGTCAAGGAATGCCAGCTTAGGGGCGTAACCTACGCAGCACCGCTGCGCGTTAAAGTCCGCCTTATCATTTACGATAAGGAATCGTCCAACAAGGCGATCAAGGACATCAAAGAGCAGGAAGTCTACATGGGCGAAATGCCCCTGATGACGGAGAACGGTACCTTTGTTATTAACGGTACCGAGCGAGTAATCGTCTCCCAGCTCCACCGTTCACCTGGTGTGTTCTTCGACCACGACAAGGGCAAGACCCACTCATCCGGCAAGCTGCTGTATTCGGCTCGGGTGATTCCTTACCGTGGCTCCTGGCTGGATTTCGAGTTCGATCCGAAGGACAGCGTGTTCGTTCGTATCGACCGTCGTCGGAAACTGCCAGCGTCCATTCTTTTGCGCGCGCTGGGATACACCTCCGAGCAGATGCTGGAGATGTTTTTCGAGACCAGTAAGTTCGCGGTTGGCGCCGAAGTGTGCAAGCTGGAGCTGGTTCCCAGCCGGCTGCGTGGTGACATCGCTACTTTCGATATCAAGGACGGCAAAGGCGAGCTGATCGTTGAAGAAGGCCGCCGGATCACTGCTCGTCACATCAAGCAGCTCGAAAAAGCCAAGATCAACGAACTGGAAGTGCCGACCGAATACCTGTACGGCCGCGTTCTGGCCCGGGACATGATCGACACCAAGTCCGGGGAAGTGCTGGTCGAGGCCAACAGTGAGCTGACGGAAGAGATCGTCACCAAGATCCTGGATTCCGGTGTTACCGAGATTGAAACTCTGTACACCAACGATCTGGACTGCGGACCGTTCATGTCCGACACCCTGCGCATTGATCCCACCCGCACTCCGCTGGAGGCGCTGGTGGAAATCTATCGCATGATGCGCCCGGGTGAGCCGCCAACGAAAGAATCTGCGGAGAACCTGTTCAACAACCTGTTCTTCTCCGAGGAGCGTTACGATCTGTCTGCGGTCGGTCGCATGAAGCTGAACCGTCGTCTGCGTCGCGAAGAAAGCACCGGCGAAGGTACGCTGACCCATGACGACATTATCGACGTCCTCAAAACGCTGATCGATATCCGTAATGGTCAGGGTCAGGTCGACGACATCGATAACCTGGGTAACCGTCGTGTCCGCTGTGTCGGCGAGATGGCAGAAAACCAGTTCCGTGTTGGACTGGTTCGGGTTGAGCGTGCTGTTCGTGAGCGTCTGAGTCTGGCCGAGAGCGAAGGCCTGATGCCGCAGGATCTGATCAACGCCAAGCCGGTTGCGGCGGCGGTGAAGGAATTCTTCGGTTCCAGCCAGCTGTCCCAGTTTATGGACCAGAACAACCCGCTGTCCGAGGTCACTCACAAGCGCCGCATTTCGGCTCTTGGGCCTGGCGGTCTGACCCGTGAGCGTGCCGGCTTCGAAGTCCGTGACGTGCACCCGACCCACTATGGCCGTGTATGCCCGATCGAGACGCCGGAAGGCCCGAACATTGGTTTGATCAACTCGCTGGCGACCTATGCCCGGTCCAATTCCTACGGCTTCCTTGAGAGCCCGTACCGGAAGGTGATCGACGGTCTGGTCACTGACGACGTGGTCTACCTGTCGGCGATTGAGGAAAGCAATTACATTATCGCCCAGGCCAGCGCGGCCATGGACGATAACAAGCGTCTGACTGACGAGCTGGTAACGGTTCGCCATCAGAACGAGTTTACGGTGACGCCGCCAGAAAACGTTAACTTTATGGACGTGTCGCCGCGCCAGGTTGTTTCGGTTG
Source organism: Marinobacter goseongensis (assembly GCF_023156235.1). Lineage (GTDB taxonomy): Bacteria > Pseudomonadota > Gammaproteobacteria > Pseudomonadales > Oleiphilaceae > Marinobacter > Marinobacter goseongensis. The sequence continues at coordinate 15,399 of NZ_JAKZAI010000010.1, forward strand.
CGGCATCGCTGATTCCGTTCCTTGAGCACGACGACGCCAACCGCGCCCTGATGGGTTCGAACATGCAGCGTCAGGCGGTGCCTACCCTGCGATCACAGGTGCCGTTGGTCGGTACCGGTGTTGAGCGGACCGTGGCCCAGGACTCCGGCGTCTGTGTGACTGCTCGTCGTGGTGGTGTGATTGAAAGTGTCGATGCGGCCAGGGTGGTTGTGCGTGTTAATGACGCGGAAACCGAGGCCGGTGATGCTGGTGTGGATATCTACAACCTCACCAAGTACACCCGGTCGAACCAGAACACCTGTATCAACCAGCGTTCAATTGTGCGCCAGGGTGATACGGTCGCCCGTGGTGACGTTCTGGCTGACGGTCCGTCGGTGGATCTCGGTGAGCTGGCCCTTGGCCAGAACATGCGTATCGCCTTCATGCCGTGGAACGGTTACAACTTTGAGGACTCCATTCTCATCTCCGAGAAAGTGGTTCAGGAAGATCGCCTGACCACCATCCACATTCAGGAACTGACCTGTGTGGCTCGGGACACCAAGCTCGGCAGCGAAGAAATCACCGCAGATATTCCGAACGTTGGTGAGAGTGCGCTGTCCAAGCTGGATGAGTCCGGTATTGTCTACATCGGTGCCGAAGTGGGCCCCGGCGACATTCTGGTGGGCAAGGTAACGCCGAAAGGCGAAACCCAGCTGACACCGGAAGAGAAGCTGCTGCGTGCGATCTTCGGTGAAAAAGCGTCGGATGTGAAAGACACATCCTCCCGCGTGCCGACCGGCACCCGCGGAACGGTCATTGACGTACAAGTCTTTACCCGTGACGGTATCGAGAAGGATCAGCGCGCCCAGGCCATCGAGAAAGAGCAGCTGGATCAGTACCGTAAGGACCTCAAAGACGAGTACCGTATCGTCGAAGGTGCCACCTATGAGCGTCTGACCAATGCCCTGAACGGGCAGGAGGTGATCAGCGGTCCGGGACTGAAGAAAGGCGCCAAGCTGGACGAAAGCTATCTGGCCGAGCTGCCGAAGGCTGACTGGTTCAAGCTTCGCATGAAAGACGAAAGCCTGAACGAGCTGCTTGAGAAATCCGAGCAGGGTCTTGAAGATCGCAAGAAAGAGCACGAAGCGCGCTTTGATGACAAGAAAGGCAAGCTTCAGCAGGGCGATGACCTGGCTCCGGGCGTTCTCAAGATCGTCAAGGTTTACCTCGCGATCAAGCGTCGTATCCAGCCGGGTGACAAGATGGCCGGTCGTCATGGTAACAAGGGTGTTATCTCGGCGGTCATGCCGATTGAGGATATGCCTTACGACGACAACGGTACCACCGTGGATATCGTGCTGAACCCGCTGGGTGTTCCGTCGCGGATGAACGTTGGCCAGGTACTGGAGACCCATCTGGGTGCTGCAGCCAAGGGTCTGGGTGAGCGGATCAGCCAGATGCTGGATGAGCAGCGTAAGGTCGCTGAGTTGCGCAAGCTGCTGGACGAGATCTACAACCACTCTGACGAAGTCACCAAGGTGGATCTGGACTCGTTTACCGATAAGGAAATCCTGGATCTGGCTGGCAATCTTCGCTCCGGCGTACCCATGGCAACGCCGGTATTCGACGGTGCCAAGGAAGCCGAGGTGAAGCGCATGCTTGAGCTGGCTGGCCTGAACACCACGGGGCAGACCAAGTTGTACGATGGCCGCACCGGCGATGCATTTGATCGTCCGGTCACCGTTGGCTATATGTACATTCTCAAGCTGAACCACCTGATCGACGACAAGATGCACGCTCGTTCCACCGGTTCGTACAGCCTGGTTACCCAGCAGCCGCTGGGTGGTAAGGCGCAGTTCGGTGGTCAGCGCTTCGGTGAGATGGAAGTGTGGGCTCTGGAAGCCTACGGTGCGGCGTATACGCTGCAGGAAATGCTTACCGTCAAGTCTGATGATGTAAACGGTCGGACCAAGATGTACAAGAACATTGTCGATGGCGATCATCGCATGGAGCCGGGCATGCCCGAATCCTTCAACGTTCTTGTCAAGGAAATCCGCTCGCTGGGTATCGACATCGAGCTGGAATCCGACTGAGCCGAATTGTTTTTGGCAGCGTGAGCGGGTCGCCCTACGGGCGCCCGCCCGAGAATAACGCCATCCGGAGCTTTTACTGATGAAAGATTTGCTGAATCTTCTCAAGAGCCAGAATCAAAGCAAGGAATTTGATGCCATCCGTATCGGGCTGGCATCTCCCGACATGATTCGGTCATGGTCTTTTGGCGAAGTCAAAAAGCCTGAGACTATCAACTACCGTACCTTCAAGCCTGAGCGCGACGGTCTGTTCTGCGCCAAGATTTTTGGCCCGATCAAGGATTACGAATGCCTGTGCGGCAAGTACAAGCGCCTGAAGCATCGCGGTGTAATCTGTGAAAAGTGCGGCGTCGAAGTCGCGCTGGCCAGCGTGCGCCGTGAGCGCATGGGCCACATTGAACTGGCGAGCCCGGTGGCGCACATCTGGTTCCTCAAGTCGCTGCCGTCCCGTATCGGTCTGATGCTCGACATGACACTGCGCGATATCGAGCGGGTGTTGTATTTTGAGTCGTTCATTGTGATCGACCCGGGCATGACCACCCTCGAAAAGGGTCAGTTGCTGAACGACGAACAGTACTATGAGGCTCTGGAAGAGTTCGGTGACGAGTTCGACGCCCGCATGGGTGCCGAAGCGGTCAAAGAGCTTCTTGAAGGCATCGATCTGCAGGCCGAAGTGGATTCGCTGCGTGAAGAAATTCCGCAGACCAACTCGGAAACCAAGATCAAGAAATTCAGCAAGCGTCTGAAGATTCTTGAGGCTTTCCTGTACTCCGGCAACAAGCCGGGCGACATGGTGATGACCGTACTGCCGGTTCTGCCGCCAGATCTGCGTCCGCTGGTTCCGCTGGACGGTGGTCGCTTTGCCACCTCGGATCTGAACGATCTGTACCGTCGGGTGATCAACCGCAACAACCGTCTCAAGCGCCTGCTGGAGCTGAATGCCCCGGACATCATCGTGCGCAACGAGAAGCGCATGCTGCAGGAAGCTGTCGACGCGCTGCTGGACAACGGCCGTCGCGGTCGTGCCATCACCGGTACCAACAAGCGCCCGCTGAAGTCCCTGGCTGACATGATCAAGGGTAAGCAGGGTCGATTCCGTCAGAACCTGCTGGGTAAGCGGGTAGACTACTCCGGCCGTTCGGTCATCGTGGTCGGGCCTTACCTGCGCCTGCATCAGTGCGGTCTGCCCAAGAAGATGGCGCTGGAGCTGTTCAAGCCGTTTATTTTCTCCAAGCTGGAGCATCGCGGTCTGGCGACCACGATCAAGGCGGCCAAGAAGATGGTCGAGCGCGAGGAAGGCGTGGTCTGGGATATCCTGGACGAAGTCATTCGTGAGCACCCGATCATGCTGAACCGGGCGCCGACGCTGCACCGTCTCGGTATTCAGGCCTTCGAGCCGGTACTGATCGAAGGCAAGGCCATCCAGCTGCACCCGCTGGTGTGTGCGGCGTACAACGCCGACTTTGACGGTGACCAGATGGCGGTCCACGTGCCGCTGACCCTGGAAGCCCAGCTCGAAGCCCGTGCTTTGATGATGTCCACCAACAACGTGCTGTCGCCCGCCAACGGCGAGCCAATCATCGTGCCGTCCCAGGACGTGGTCCTGGGTCTGTACTACATGACCCGTGAGCGCAAGAGCGCCCTCGGTGAAGGCATGGTGTTTGCGGATGTCAAAGAGGCGCATCGTGCTTATGGCGCCGGCAAGGTGGATCTTCAGGCCATCGTCAAGGTGCGCGTGAAGGAAGTAACCATCCACGAGAGTGGCGAGCGCACCGAGGCGTACAAGATTGTCGACACCACGGTTGGCCGCGCGCTGCTGTTTGATATCGTGCCGGACGGTCTGTCGTTTGACCTGGTCAACAAGCCGATGGTCAAGAAGGCGATCTCCAACCTGATCAACACCTGCTACCGTGATGCCGGTCTGAAAGACACCGTGATCTTTGCGGATCAGCTGATGTACATGGGGTATCACTACGCCACGGTTTCCGGCATCTCTATCGGTTTCAACGATTTCGAGATCCCGCCGGAGAAGTACGAGCTGGTGGATGCTGCCTCGGACGAAGTGAAGGATATCGAAACCCAGTATGCGTCCGGTCTGCTGACTCAGGGCGAGAAGTACAACAAGGTTATCGACATCTGGTCCCGTGCCAACGACAAGGTCTCCAAAGCCATGATGGAGCGCCTGTCAAAAGAGCAGGTGATTGGTCCTGATGGCAAGCCGGTCAAGGGTGAGGACGGCGAATACGAGATGCAGGAGTCGTTCAACTCCGTGTACATGATGGCTGATTCCGGCGCCCGGGGTTCCGCGGCCCAGATTCGTCAGCTCGCCGGTATGCGTGGCCTGATGGCCAAGCCGGATGGCTCCATCATTGAAACGCCGATTACTGCGAACTTCCGTGAGGGTCTGAACGTACTCCAGTACTTCATCTCCACCCACGGTGCTCGTAAAGGTCTGGCGGATACCGCACTGAAGACCGCGAACTCCGGTTACCTGACCCGTCGTTTGGTTGACGTGTCCCAGGATCTGGTCGTGACCGAGGAAGACTGTGGTACCGACGAAGGCCTGCTGATGACGCCGCACATCGAAGGCGGCGACGTGGTTGTGCCGCTGGGCGATCGCGTGCTGGGTCGTGTAACGGCGCGTGCCGCCTTTACCCCGACCGACAAAGACAACGCCGTTGTTGAGTCCGGCACGTTGCTCGACGAGAAGACGGTCGAAACACTGGAGCGTGCCGGTGTCGATGAAGTCTGGGTGCGCTCCGCGATCACCTGTGAGACCCGCCACGGCATCTGTTCCAAGTGTTACGGCCGGGATCTGGCCCGTGGCCACCGAGTCAACGTGGGTGAGGCCGTCGGGGTTATCGCGGCCCAGTCCATCGGCGAGCCGGGTACCCAGCTCACCATGCGTACCTTCCACATTGGTGGTGCTGCCAGCCGGGCCTCTGCGGTGGACAACATTCAGGTCAAGCACGGTGGTACTGTCCGCCTGCACAACCTGAAGTCCATCGAGAAGACCGACGGTTCCCTGGTGGTCATCTCCCGCTCCTCTGCACTGGCTGTTGCCGATGATCAGGGTCGTGAGCGCGAGTGGTACAAGCTGCCATACGGTGCGGTGCTGTCCGTCAAGCACGGTGACGCGGTGGAAGCGGGTGTCGTGGTTGCCAAGTGGGATCCCCACACGCACCCGATCATCGCCGAAGCCAGTGGTACCGCGAAGTTCGTCAACATGGATCAGGGCATCACCGTCCGCACCCAGACTGACGAGCTGACCGGCCTGTCCACGATGGAAGTGATCGACTCCAAAGAGCGGCCGGCGGCCGGCAAGGACATCCGTCCTGCCATTCAGCTGTTGGACGCGAAGGGCGACGATGTCGAGCTGCCTGCTGGCGGCACAGCGATCTTCTTCCTGCCGGCTAACGCCCTGGTCACCATGGCAAACGGTGCAAACGTCGAGCTGGGTGATGTGGTTGCGCGTATTCCGCAGGAAAGCTCGAAGACCCGCGACATCACCGGTGGTCTGCCCCGTGTTGCCGACCTGTTCGAGGCGCGTCGTCCGAAAGAGTCGTCCATCCTGGCGGAGATCAGCGGCACGGTCTCCTTCGGTAAGGAAACCAAAGGCAAGAAGCGTCTGGTGATTACACCGAAAGATGCGGACGCCTATGAGGTTCTGATCCCGAAGCATCGCCAGATGAACGTGTTCGAAGGCGAAACGGTTGAGAAGGGTGAGGTGATTTCCGACGGTCCGTCCAACCCGCACGACATTCTGCGTCTGCTGGGCGTGGTCGAGCTGGCCAAGTACATCACCAACGAAATCCAGGACGTTTACCGTCTGCAGGGCGTTGTCATCAACGATAAACACATCGAAGTTATCGTTCGTCAGATGCTGCGTAAAGTGGAAATCAGCGATCCGGGTGATACCACGCTGCTGTCCGGTGACCAGGTAGAGATTACCCAGGTTCTGGAAGAAAACGAGAAGGCCAACACCGCAGACAAGGAGCCGGCACGGTTCGAGCGCCTGTTGTTGGGTATTACCAAGGCGTCCCTGGCAACCGAGTCGTTCATTTCGGCGGCATCGTTCCAGGAAACCACCCGGGTACTCACCGAAGGTGCCGTTACTGGCAAGCGCGATTACCTGCGGGGCCTGAAAGAAAACGTTGTGGTTGGTCGACTGATTCCTGCGGGTACCGGTCTGGCTTATCACAGCGCGCGTCGCCGCAAGCGTGACCTGGAAGAGCAGGGCGTGACTGCAGCCGATGTGGAAGAAGCTCTGAGCGCCGAACTCAACCGCGAAAGCTGAGTTGGGTGAGCACCACCCGCCGGTAGTTACCTATGCCGCGGGTGGTCAAAAAGAGATCAGTCATCTTGACTGTGCAGGGGCGCAGGCTTAAACTTGCGTCCCTTAAATTTTGCCCCCAGCTTCTGGGGGCAAGTTTCATTGATATGGTTTTTTGGAGTTTGCTTACATGGCAACGATTAATCAGTTGGTGCGTAAGCCTCGTAAGCGCAAGGTAGCCAAGAGCGATGTTCCTGCTCTCCAGGCTTGTCCTCAGCGCCGTGGTGTGTGCACTCGTGTATACACTACAACGCCGAAGAAGCCGAACTCAGCACTGCGTAAAGTGTGCCGTGTTCGTCTGACCAACGGCTTCGAGGTTTCCTCATACATTGGTGGTGAAGGTCACAACCTTCAGGAGCACAGTGTTGTGCTGATCCGTGGCGGTCGAGTAAAAGACCTTCCGGGTGTGCGCTATCACACTGTTCGCGGAACACTGGACACCCAGGGTGTACAGAACCGTAAGCAGGGCCGCTCCAAGTACGGTGCAAAACGACCCAAGTCCTGATGTCCCGAGCGGGTGTCTTTTATCGTTGCTTGTCAGAACGGTAAGAGTAAGGCTGAGTAGCTGATGCTATCTCAGGGGTTCCTGAAGACCTTTAATTAGATAAGGGCTTATCGATGCCTAGAAGAAGAGTTGCAGCAAAGCGGGAAATTATCCCGGATCCTAAATTCGGCAGTGCACGTCTTGCCAAGTTCATCAACCACGTGATGGAAAGCGGCAAGAAGTCAGTTGCAGAGCGCATTGTTTACGGCGCCCTGGACATCGTTGCCGAGAAATCGAAGGAAGAGCCGATCGACATGTTCGAGAAGGCCCTGGAGAACATCCAGCCGATGGTCGAGGTTAAATCCCGTCGTGTGGGTGGTGCTACTTACCAGGTACCTGTAGAAGTACGGCCTTCCCGTCAGAACGCGCTGGCGATGCGCTGGCTCGTAGAATATTCACGGAAGCGCGGTGAGAAGTCCATGGCTCAGCGTCTGGCAGGTGAGATTCTTGACGCCGCTGACAGCAAAGGCTCCGCTGTTAAGAAGCGTGAAGACGTACACCGCATGGCAGAAGCCAACAAGGCGTTCTCTCACTTCCGTTTCTAATCAGCCGAGGTTTATACAGTGGCACGCAAGACTCCTATCAAGCGTTACAGAAACATTGGTATTTGTGCGCACGTTGATGCGGGCAAAACCACAACCACCGAGCGGGTGCGGTTTTACACAGGTATCTCGCACAAGATCGGTGAGGTTCATGATGGTGCAGCTACCATGGACTGGATGGAGCAGGAGCAGGAGCGTGGTATTACCATCACCTCTGCTGCGACGACCTGTTTCTGGCAGGGCATGGACAAGCAGTATCCGGAGCACCGGATCAACATCATCGACACCCCGGGGCACGTTGACTTCACCATCGAAGTAGAGCGTTCACTGCGTGTTCTCGACGGCGCAGTTGTGGTGTTCTGTGGTTCCTCCGGTGTTGAGCCGCAGTCCGAGACGGTATGGCGTCAGGCCAACAAGTACGAAGTTCCCCGCATGGTGTTCGTCAACAAGATGGACCGTGCCGGTGCAAACTTCCTGCGGGTTGTTGACCAGATCAAGAACCGTCTGGGTGCGAACGCCGTTCCGATTCAGTTGCCGATCGGCGCTGAAGAGAACTTTGCCGGCATCATCGACCTGATTCGTAACAAGGCGATCTACTGGAACGAAGCCGATTCCGGTGCAACCTACGATGAAAAAGACGTGCCCGCGGAAATGGCTGATGAAGTCGCCATGTACCGTGAGCAGATGATGGAAGCGGCCGCCGAGGCCAATGAAGAGTTGATGGAGCGCTACCTCGACGAGGGCGAGCTGTCCAACGACGACATCAAGAAAGGGCTGCGTATGCGCACCCTCGCCAACGAAATCGTTGTGGCTACCTGTGGCTCTGCATTCAAGAACAAAGGTGTGCAGGCGGTTCTGGACTCGGTTATCGAATTCCTGCCGGCCCCGGACGAAGTCAAGGCCATTCGTGGTGAGATTGACGAAGACGGCACCGAAGAGACCCGTCAGGCTGACGACGATGCGCCGTTTTCTGCCCTGGCGTTCAAGATCGCGACTGACCCTTTCGTTGGTACTCTGACGTTCTTCCGGGTCTATTCCGGTAAGCTTGAGTCCGGCAACGCAGTATACAACTCGGTCAAGGGCAAGAAAGAGCGCGTCGGTCGTATGGTGCAGATGCACTCCAAGGATCGTCAGGAAATCAAGGAAGTGCTCGCCGGTGACATCGCTGCGGCGATCGGCCTCAAGAGCGTGACCACCGGTGATACCCTGTGTGACGAGAACCACAAGATCATTCTCGAGCGCATGGAATTCCCGGAGCCGGTTATCTCTGTCGCGGTAGAGCCGAAGTCCAAGGCGGACCAGGAAAAGATGGGTGTAGCCCTCGGCAAGCTGGCCCAGGAAGATCCTTCGTTCCGTGTTCGCACTGACGAAGAGTCCGGCCAGACCATCATCTCCGGGATGGGCGAGCTTCACCTTGATATCATCGTTGACCGCATGCGTCGCGAGTTCAAAGTTGAGGCCAACATCGGTAAGCCGCAGGTTGCTTACCGCGAGTGCATCCGCAAGCCGGTTGACGTGGAAGGCAAGTTTGTTCGCCAGTCTGGCGGTCGTGGTCAGTACGGTCACGTCAAGATCAAGCTTGAGCCGCTGCCGCTGGATGACGAAGATGGCGAAAACTTTATCTTTGTGAACGAGATTGTTGGTGGTGTGGTTCCGAAGGAATACATCCCGGCGGTTCAGCAGGGTATTTCCGAGCAGATGCAGAACGGCTGTCTGGCCGGTTATCCGCTGCTGCGCATCAAGGCAACCCTGTACGACGGCTCGTATCACGATGTTGACTCCAACGAGATGGCTTTCAAAATCGCCGGTTCCATGGCGATGAAGAAAGGTGCTCTGGAAGCCAATCCTGCGCTTCTCGAGCCGATCATGAGAGTTGAAGTCGTTAGCCCTGAGGATTACATGGGTGACGTCGTCGGTGATTTGAACCGTCGTCGCGGCCTGATTCAGGGAATGGATGAAGGCCCCGCGGGCAAAGTCATCCGTGCAGAAGTTCCGTTGTCGGAAATGTTCGGTTACGCCACCGACCTGCGTTCAGCAACTCAGGGTCGTGCGTCTTATGCGATGGAGTTCTCCCGTTACATGGAAGCTCCCTCGAACATTGCCGAAGCGATCATTAAAAAGGGTTGATCCCCAGGACTTAAGAAACAGGAAGAGGTGTAACCGTGTCTAAATCAAAATTTGAGCGTAGTAAGCCGCACTTGAACGTGGGCACCATCGGTCACGTAGACCATGGTAAAACCACTCTGACCGCAGCCCTGACCCGTGTATGTCACGAAGTATGGGGCACCGGCGAGAGCCGTGCGTTCGACCAGATCGATAACGCACCGGAAGAGCGTGCGCGTGGTATCACCATCGCGACCTCTCACGTTGAGTACGATTCACCGACTCGCCACTACGCCCACGTAGACTGCCCGGGCCACGCTGACTATGTGAAGAACATGATCACTGGTGCGGCGCAGATGGACGGCGCGATTCTGGTGTGTTCCGCAGCTGACGGCCCCATGCCGCAGACTCGTGAGCACATCCTGCTGTCCCGTCAGGTAGGCGTTCCTTTCATCGTTGTGTTCCTGAACAAAGCGGACATGGTAGACGATGAAGAGCTGCTGGAGCTGGTTGAGATGGAAGTTCGTGATCTGCTGAGCCAGTACGACTTCCCGGGTGACGACACTCCGATCATCACCGGTTCTGCGCTGATGGCGCTGGAAGGCAAAGACGACAACGAAATGGGTACTACCGCTGTGAAGAAGCTGGTAGAAGCCCTGGACGACTACATCCCTGAGCCGGAGCGAGCTATCGATCAGCCGTTCCTGATGCCGATCGAGGACGTATTCTCCATCTCGGGTCGTGGTACTGTTGTGACCGGTCGTGTTGAGCGTGGTGTTGTAAAGGTTGGTGAAGAGATCGAGATTGTTGGTATCAAGGATACCGTCAAAACGACCTGCACCGGCGTTGAGATGTTCCGCAAGCTGCTGGACGAAGGTCGTGCCGGTGAGAACGTAGGTGTTCTGCTGCGTGGTACCAAGCGTGACGACGTTGAGCGTGGTCAGGTTTTGTGCAAGCCGGGAACCATCAAGCCGCACACCAAGTTCGAGTGTGAAGTGTACGTACTGTCCAAAGAAGAAGGCGGCCGTCATACTCCGTTCTTCAAGGGCTATCGTCCGCAGTTCTACTTCCGTACCACCGACGTAACCGGTTCTTGCGAACTGCCGGAAGGTGTGGAAATGGTAATGCCGGGTGACAACGTCAAGATGAGTGTTACCCTGATCGCTCCGATCGCCATGGAAGATGGTCTGCGCTTCGCGATTCGCGAAGGTGGCCGTACCGTTGGTGCCGGCGTGGTCTCCAAGATCATCGAGTAAGTCGCTCGATTGGTCCAGGAAAAAGGGGCTGAAACTTCAGCCCCTTTTTCTGTTAAAGCCGCATATGTTACCCGACCGGGTCAATCTGCATGGCAGTTGACACGGTTGGGTATTATGCATACAATGCGGCTCCTTTTTTTGAAGGTCGGCTAGTCAAGTAGCTGCTACGAGTGGAGTTTGGGTGCATCATGCAAAGCCAAAAAATTCGAATCCGGTTGAAGGCGTTTGATTATCGTCTGATCGACCAGTCCACGCAGGAGATCGTCGATACCGCTAAGCGGACCGGCGCTCAAGTTCGTGGGCCTATCCCTCTGCCGACGCGGAAGGAAAAGTACACCATTCTGGTTTCCCCGCACGTCAATAAAGACGCGCGTGATCAGTATGAAATTCGTACTCATAAGCGTTTGCTCGACATTGTTGAGCCGACGGAAAAGACAGTAGATGCTTTGATGAAGTTGGACCTGGCAGCAGGTGTAGACGTTCAGATCAGCCTCGGTTAATACCGCCCGGTATTAATCTGTGTAACTGTCATAAGGCCATAGAGGGTGAGAGCCCCGTACACTTAAGAGGTGAAACATGGCAATTGGTGTTGTCGGTCGTAAGGCCGGTATGACCCGTATTTTTACGGAAGATGGGCAGGCGCTGCCCGTGACGGTAATCGAGGTTGAGCCCAACCGCATTACCCAACTTAAATCTCTTGAAAGCGATGGCTATCGTGCGGTTCAGGTAACCGTCGGTGCTCGTCGTTCCTCTCGTGTGACCAAGAGCGAAGCGGGCCACTATGCCAAAGCCGGTGTTGAAGCCGGGCGTGGTATGTGGGAATTCCGTCTGGCTGACGGCGAAGGTGAAGACCTCGTAGCCGGCGGCGAGATCACTGCTTCTGTCTTCGAAGACGGTCAGATTGTAGATGCCACTGGTCAGTCCAAGGGTAAAGGTTTCCAGGGCGGTGTTAAGCGCTGGAACTTCTCCATGCAGGACGCCACTCACGGTAACTCACTGTCGCATCGTGCTCCGGGTTCCATCGGTCAGAACCAGACTCCGGGTAAGGTGTTCAAGGGCAAGAAGATGGCGGGCCAAATGGGTAATGCGCAGGTCACTGTGCAGAACCTGAAGATTGTCCGTGTCGACGCCGAGCGCAACCTTCTGCTGGTAAGTGGTGCCGTCCCCGGCGCGACCGGCGGTAACGTTGTCATCAAGCCTGCAGTTAAAGCCTGAGGAGCGGTTCGATGGAATTGACTATTACAGGTAGCGGTAAAGGAATTTCTGTTTCCGATGCCGCATTTGCCAAAGATTTTAACGAGTCGCTGGTTCACCAGGTGGTTACTGCTTATATGGCAGCCGGCCGTCAGGGTACCAAGGCTCAGAAGACGCGTTCAGAAGTCAGTGGCGGTGGTAAGAAGCCGTGGCGTCAGAAGGGCACCGGTCGTGCCCGTGCCGGTACCATCCGTAGCCCGATCTGGCGCTCCGGTGGTGTGACCTTTGCTGCGAAGCCCCGTGATTTCGAGCAGAAGGTCAACCGTAAAATGTACCGCGCAGCGATGCGCTCCATTTTTTCCGAGCTGGTTCGCCAAGAGCGTCTGGTTGTGGTTGACGACATCAACGTCGACACACCCAAGACCAAGGCTTTTACTGCCAAGCTGAAGGATCTGGGCGTGAATAACGCACTGATTCTGTCTGACAGTGTTGAGCAGAACCTGCATCTGGCCTCCCGCAACATTCCGCACGTTGATGTGCGTGACGTTGCCGGTCTGGATCCGGTGAGCCTGGTAGCCTACGAGAAGGTCGTGGTGACTGTTCCCGCTCTGAAGAAGATCGAGGAGATGCTGGGATGAATCAGGAACGCATTTACAAGGTTCTTCTGGGACCGCACGTATCTGAAAAAGCTTCTCTGGTGGCCGAGCACGGCCAGGTAGTTTTCCGGGTTGCCCCGGACGCCACCAAGCCCGAGATCAAGAAAGCCGTTGAGCAACTGTTCAACGTCACCGTCGAAGGTGTTCAGGTTCTGAACCGTAAGGGTAAGCTCAAGCGTACCGTTCGCGGCTTCGGCAAGCGTACTGACATTCGTAAGGCTTATGTGAAGCTTGCGGAAGGTCAGGACATTGATTTTCTGGATGTGGAATAAGGTAAAGGGGTCGTAAAATGCCGATCGTCAAAACCAAGCCAACATCTGCCGGACGCCGTCACGTTGTAAAGCTTTACAACCCGGATCTGCACAAAGGGCGCCCATACGAGCCGTTGGTAGAAACAAAGAGTAAGTCTGGTGGCCGTAATAATGTGGGCCGCATTACTACTCGTCACATTGGTGGTGGCCACAAGCAGCACTACCGTGTTATCGATTTCAAACGGACCAAAGATGGTATCCCGGCGACTATTGAGCGCCTGGAATACGATCCTAACCGCTCTGCGCATATTGCGCTCCTGAAGTATGCCGATGGCGAGCGTCGTTACATCATCGCTCCCAAGGGTATGCAGATCGGAGATCCTGTGCGTTCCGGTATCGACGCGCCGATCAAGGTGGGTTCTACACTTCCGCTCCGGAACATTCCGGTCGGTTCTGTGATCCACTGCGTCGAACTCAAGCCTGGCAAAGGTGCTCAGCTGGCTCGCTCCGCGGGCGCATCCGTACAGCTGGTAGCGCGTGAAGGTGCATATGCCACCATCCGCCTGCGCTCAGGTGAAATGCGAAAGGTGCTTGTGGACTGCCGCGCGACGTTGGGTGAAGTATCCAACAGCGAGCACAGCCTCAAGCAGCTTGGTAAAGCGGGTGCATCACGTTGGCGCGGTAAACGTCCAACAGTACGTGGTGTTGCTATGAACCCAGTTGACCACCCACATGGTGGTGGTGAAGGGCGTACCTCTGGCGGGCGTCACCCGGTTACTCCGTGGGGTGTTCCGACCAAAGGGCATAAGACTCGTAAGAACAAGCGTACTGACAAGATGATAGTACGTCGTCGTTCAGCCAAGTAAACGACTACATAGAGGTAATTGCTGTGCCACGTTCTTTAAAGAAAGGTCCTTTTATAGACCTGCATCTGTTGAAGAAGGTCGAGGCAGCTCTGGAAGCGAACGACAAGCGTCCGATCAAGACCTGGTCCCGTCGTTCAACGATCTTCCCGGAGTTCGTAGGCTTGACCATTGCAGTCCACAACGGCAAGCAGCACGTGCCGGTTTATGTCACCGAAGATATGGTCGGGCATAAACTGGGTGAGTTCGCGGCAACGCGTACTTATCGTGGTCATGCGGCCGACAAGAAAGCTAAACGCTGATTGTGAGGGGAATAGAAATGGAAGTAGCGGCTAAGTACAAGGGCGCTCGCCTCTCAGCTCAGAAAGCGCGTCTTGTCGCTGACCAAGTACGCGGCAAAGCTGTTGAGGATGCCCTGAATATTCTGACTTTCAGCCCAAAAAAGGCAGCGGTTGTGATCAAGAAAGCTCTTGAGTCCGCCATTGCCAATGCTGAGCACAACGAAGGCCTGGACGTAGATGATCTGCGGGTTTCCACCGTTATGGTGGATGAAGGCCCGACGCTCAAGCGAATCAAAGCTCGAGCCAAGGGGCGCGCTGACCGGATTTTCAAGCGCACCTGCCATATCACCGTCAAGGTCGCCGACAAGTAGGAGATGCTCAGATGGGTCATAAAGTAAATCCAACCGGCATGCGCCTGGGTGTGATTAAAGAGCACAACTCAGTCTGGTATGCCGATAAAAAGGAATACGCAAAGAACCTGCTGAATGACATTCAGGTTCGCGAATTTCTCGACAAGCGTCTGGTTAAGGCGTCTGTCAGCAAGATTGTGATCGAGCGCCCTGCTCAGAACGCCCGTATCACGATCCATACAGCCCGTCCCGGTATCGTTATCGGTAAGAAGGGTGAAGATGTTGACCGTCTGCGTCGTGAAGTCAGCGACATGATGGGTGTGCCTGTGCACATCAACATCGAAGAAGTCCGCAAACCGGACCTGGATGCCCGCCTGGTAGCGCAAAACGTTGCCGGTCAGCTGGAGCGTCGTGTGATGTTCCGTCGTGCCATGAAGCGCGCGGTACAGAACGCCATGCGTCAAGGCGCCAAGGGTATCAAGATTCAGGTAGGCGGACGTCTCGGGGGTGCTGAAATCGCGCGTTCCGAGTGGTATCGCGAAGGTCGTGTACCTCTGCACACTCTGCGTGCAGATATTGATTACGCAACCTACGAAGCGCATACCACTTACGGCGTTATCGGCGTCAAGGTATGGATCTTCAAAGGTGAGATTCTTGGTGGTATGGAACAGGTCCGTGCTGACAAGAAAGCCTCTGGGAAGAAAGGTTCTAAGTAAAGGGGCACTCTTATGCTGCAACCAAAACGCACCAAATTTCGCAAGGTAATGAAAGGCCGTAACACCGGTCTTGCTCACCGCGCTAACAAGGTGAGCTTCGGTGAATACGGATTGAAGGCGACCAGCCGTGGGCGTATAACTGCGCGCCAGATTGAGGCAGCGCGTCGTACCATGACTCGCCGCATCAAGCGGGGCGGTAAGATCTGGATCCGGGTGTTCCCGGACAAGCCGATCACTGGTAAGCCGCTCGAAGTACGAATGGGTAAAGGTAAAGGTTCTGTCGAGTACTGGGTGGCTGAAATTCAGCCTGGCCGTATGCTCTATGAGATGGAAGGTGTTGCCGAAGATGTGGCACGCGAAGCCTTCACTCTCGCTGCAGCCAAGCTGCCGGTACAGACCACCTTTGTTACGAGGACGGTGATGTGATGAATGCAACAGAGCTGCGTGAAAAATCCGTCGAGGAGCTGAATGGCGAGTTGATCGATCTCCTGAAGGAGCAGTTCAACCTGCGCATGCGCAAGGCGACAGGTCAGCTGAATCAGTCTCACCTTCTCGGCAATGTGAAGCGCGACATCGCTCGCGTGAAAACAGTATTGAATGAAAAGGCAGGACAGTGACATGACCGAAGCTACCCAAACTGCCAGAACTCTGAGCGGCAAGGTCGTGAGCAACAAGATGGAGAAATCCATCGTTGTCCTGGTTGAGCGCCAGGTGAAGCACCCTCTGTACGGTAAGTACATGAAGCGCTCAACCAAGATTCATGCTCACGATGAGAGCAACCAGTGCAACATCGGTGACACCGTAACGATCCAGGAAACCCGTCCGGTCTCGAAGACCAAGAGCTGGGCCCTGGTGGAAGTTACCGAACGTGCATCCAAGGTGTAATTCGCCCGGAGAACAACCATGATTCAGACTCAAACAATGCTTGAAGTCGCGGATAACAGCGGTGCGCGTCAGGTGATGTGCATCAAGGTCCTGGGCGGTTCACACCGGCGTTATGCGAGCGTTGGGGATATCATCAAGGTGACCGTCAAGGAAGCCATCCCCCGCGGCAAGGTGAAGAAAGGCCAGGTCCTGAAGGCTGTTGTAGTACGTACCCGCAAGGGTGTGCGTCGTCCGGACGGGTCGCTGATCCGTTTTGACGGTAACGCGGCGGTACTTCTGAACAATCAGGACGCTCCCATTGGTACCCGTATCTTCGGACCGGTTACCCGTGAACTGCGTAACGAGAAGTTCATGAAGATTATCTCACTGGCACCCGAAGTACTTTAAGGACCAGAGGCCGGTTATGAAAAAGATCAAACGAGATGACGAAGTAATCGTCACCACGGGGAAAGATAAAGGCAAACGTGGTAAAGTTCTGAAAGTTCAGGACGATGGCCGAGTGATTGTTTCTGGCATCAACATGATGAAGAAGCACACCAAGCCGAACCCGATGCTGGGCACCCCAGGTGGCATCGTCGAGAAAGAAGCACCTATCCAGGCTTCCAACGTGGCTATTTTTAATCCGCAGACCGGCAAAGCCGATCGCGTAGGCTTCCTGACAAAGGAAGACGGCGCCAAGACGCGGATCTTTAAGTCCACGAAAGAAGCTGTCGATAACCAGTAAGCGGTGGTGGTTACGATGCTTAACATGAAAGAGCAGTACAGTAAGGAAGTGGTACCCGCCCTGCAGAAGGAGTTCGGCTACAAGAACATCATGCAGGTGCCGCGTATCGAAAAGATCACCCTGAACATGGGTGTCGGCGAAGCGGTTGGTGACAAGAAGCTGATTGAAAACGCAGTGGCGGATCTAGAGCGCCTGGCGGGTCAAAAAGTGGTTGTCACCAAGGCACGTAAATCCGTTGCGGGTTTCAAGATCCGTGAAGGTTGGCCTATCGGCTGTAAGGTTACTCTGCGCGGCGAGCGTATGTGGGACTTCTTTGATCGTCTGGTTCACATCGCGGTTCCCCGCGTTCGTGACTTCCGCGGTCTGAACCCCAAGTCGTTCGACGGTCGTGGTAACTACAGCATGGGTGTGCGTGAGCAGATCATTTTTCCGGAGATTGAGTACGACAAGGTCGACAAGATCCGTGGTCTGGACATCACCATTACCACCACTGCCGGTACCGACGACGAAGGTCGCGAACTGTTGAAAGCCTTCGGCTTTCCGTTCAAGAAATAAGGAACGAGTGTAATGGCTAAGGTTTCCATGAAGAACCGTGAGCTGAAGCGCGAGCAAACCGTTGCGAAATTCGCAGCGAAGCGTGCTGAGCTCAAGGCGATTATCAAGAACCCGAATACCAGCGATGAAGAGCGTTGGGACGCACAGATGAAGCTGCAACAGCTTCCTCGCGATGCTTCTCCTTCGCGTCTTCGTAATCGTTGCCAGGTGACTGGTCGTCCTCACGGCGTTCTGCGCAAGTTCGAGCTTTCACGGATCAAACTCCGTGAATACGGCATGCGCGGTGACGTACCGGGTCTGACCAAGGCAAGCTGGTAAGACAGGCATCCTGACTTCGGTCAGGTGCCCGTTGGTAAGCGGTGCGGCGCGCCGCTGCACAACTAAAAAGATCAGGAGCCTCATACCAATGAGTATGCAAGATACGCTTGCGGATATGTTTACGCGTATTCGTAATGCACAGATGGCACAAAAGGCCGACGTGGCCATGCCGTCTTCAAAGATGAAAATCTCCGTGGCCCAGGTCCTCAAGGACGAAGGTTACGTTGCAGATTTTTCCGTTTCAGCTGACGCGAAGCCCGAGCTGACGATTACTCTGAAGTATTTCGGCGGTAAGCCGGTTATCGAAGAGATCAAGCGGGTCAGTCGTCCGAGTCTGCGCCAGTACAAAGGCGCTGGGGAACTGCCGAAAGTATCCGGTGGTCTGGGAGTCGCGATTGTCTCAACGTCCAAGGGCGTTATGACAGACCGCGCCGCACGTGCTGCTGGCGTGGGTGGCGAAGTCATCTGCACCGTATTCTAGGAGAATCACATGTCCAGGGTTGCCAATAATCCTGTCGTGCTGCCTTCCGGTGTTGAGGTCAAGCTGAACGGACAGGAAATTAATGTGAAGGGCTCCAAGGGAGCGCTTCAAATCACCATTCACCAGGCGGTTGAAGTAAAGCAGGAAGAAGGTGTTCTTCGCTTTGCGGCCCGCGATGGTGCCAAACAGTCCCGCGCTCTTGCTGGTACTACCCGTGCACTGGTCAACAACATGGTTGCCGGTGTCTCGACAGGTTGGGAGCGTAAGCTCGCCCTGACGGGCGTAGGTTACCGTGCTCAGGCGCAAGGTAAGAAGCTCAACCTGACACTGGGTTTTTCTCACCCGGTCGAGTACGAGCTGCCCGAGGGGATTACCGCTGAAACTCCGTCCAATACGGAAGTTGTGATTCGCGGAATCGACAAGCAACAGGTTGGCCAGGTCGCTGCGGAAATCCGCGCATTCCGTCCGCCAGAGCCTTACAAAGGCAAAGGTGTTCGTTATGCGGATGAGCAGGTCAGACGCAAAGAAGCCAAGAAGAAATAAGGCGGGACTATGAGCGCGAATAACGAAAGATTGCGTCGCGCACGCAAAGTGCGCATGAAGATCCGTGAGCTGGGTACCAATCGTCTGTGTGTTCATCGCACACCGCGTCACATGTACGCCCAGGTTACGACTGCAGATGGCAGCAAAGTAATTGCCACTGCCTCCACGTTGGATAAGGAGCTGCGCCAGGGTGCAACCGGTAACGTGGACGCTGCCAAGAAGGTGGGTCAGTTGATTGCTGAGCGCGCCAAGGCGGCAGGTGTAGAGAGCGTTGCTTTTGACCGCTCCGGTTACCGTTATCACGGTCGCGTGCAGGCTCTGGCCGACGCCGCCCGTGAAGCTGGCTTGCAATTCTAAGAGGTGGAGAAGATGAGCGTTAACGAACAGAAGGCGCCTGAGCTCCAGGAGAAGCTGGTTCAGGTCAATCGCGTCGCTAAAGTTGTTAAAGGTGGCCGTATTTTCGCCTTCACCGCACTGACTGTAGTGGGTGATGGCAAAGGTCGCGTTGGTTTTGGTCGTGGCAAGGCGCGTGAAGTGCCGGTTGCGATCCAGAAGGCTATGGAAGCCGCGCGCAAGAACATGGTAGAGGTTCCGCTCGACGGCACGACTCTGCAATACCCGGTCAAGGCTCAGCATGGCGGCTCCAAGGTCTACATGCAGCCTGCTTCTGAAGGTACTGGTATCATCGCCGGCGGTGCGATGCGTGCAGTACTGGAAGTTGCCGGTGTGCAGAACGTACTGTCCAAGTGTTACGGGTCTACCAACCCGGTGAACGTGGTACGTTCCACCATCAAGGGTCTCCAGGCGACACAAGCGCCTGAGGATATTGCAGCCAAGCGCGGTAAAACCGTGGAAGAGATTCTGGGTTGAAGTCATGGCGAACGCAAAAACGATCAAAGTAACACTGACCCGCAGCCCAATCGGCTGTCAGCCCAAGCACAAGCTGTGCGTCAAGGGCCTGGGTCTCCGTAAAATCGGTCACACCGTGGAAGTGGAGGACACTCCGTCCATTCGCGGGATGATCAACCGGGTAGATTACCTGGTTCGGGTTGAGGAGAACTAAGATGCGTCTGAACGAACTTAGTCCAGAGCCCGGTTCACGTCCGGCCGCAAGGCGCGTAGGTCGTGGTATCGGTAGCGGTTTCGGTAAAACCGGTGGTCGCGGTCACAAGGGTCTGAAAGCCCGTTCAGGTGGCAGTGTAGCTCCTGGTTTCGAGGGCGGTCAGCAGCCGCTGGCCCGTCGTCTGCCGAAGTTTGGCTTCACGTCGCGTCAGCAGCGTTATGTTGCTGAGATCCGCCTGAACGAACTGGCAAAAGTTGAAGGCGACGTGGTCGATCTCGACGCCCTCAAGAAAGCCGACATCGTTCGGGATGAAATTCGCGAAGCCAAGGTGATTCTGTCCGGCGAACTGAGCCGTGCAGTGACCGTTAAAGGGCTGCGAGTGACCAAAGGCGCACGCGAGGCGATTACTGCCGCGGGTGGAAAAGTCGAAGACTAAGGCGAGTCGAGGACTAAATGGCCAAGACAGCATCATTGCCTGCGGGCGCGGGTAAAGGACTGGCAGAGCTGCGTTCGCGGCTCTGGTTTGTCTTCCTGGCATTGCTGGTGTACCGGATCGGTGCCCACATTCCGGTGCCGGGTATCAACCCAGACCGCCTGGCAGCATTGTTTGATCAGAATCAGGGCACGATCCTGAGTCTGTTCAACATGTTCTCCGGTGGTGCGCTTGAGCGCATGAGTATCTTTGCACTCGGTATCATGCCGTACATCTCTGCCTCGATCATCATGCAGCTCATGACAGCGGTCAGTCCGCATCTTGAGCAGCTGAAGAAAGAGGGTGAGGCTGGCCGTCGCAAGATCAGTCAGTACACGCGGTACGGTACGGTTGTCCTGGCTCTGGTTCAGGGCTTTGGTATTTCGGTCGGGTTGGCTTCGCAAGGCGTCACCTTCAACGACAGCTTCAGCTTCCACTTCGTGGCCGTTGTGTCTTTCGTGAGTGGTGCCGTGTTCATGATGTGGCTGGGTGAGCAGATCACCGAGCGCGGTGTCGGTAACGGTATTTCCCTGCTGATTTTTGCAGGGATCGTTGCCGGGCTGCCCGGCGCCATCGGCCAGACACTGGAGCAGGCACGGAACGGCGAGATGAGTCTGCTGGTCGTTCTCGGGATTGGTGTTCTGGCAATTGCTGTGGTGGGCTTCGTGGTCTTCATGGAGCGTGGCCAGCGTAGGCTGACCATCAACTACGCCAAGCGTCAGCAGGGCCGCCGGGTGTTTGCCCAGCAGTCCAGCCACCTGCCACTGAAGGTCAACATGGCCGGGGTTATTCCGCCGATCTTCGCATCGTCCATTCTGTTGTTCCCGGCTTCGCTCGGGCAGTGGTTTGGGCAAGGCGAGGGCATGGAATGGCTCAGCGATGTGTCCCAGGCGTTGGCGCCCAGTCAGCCTCTGTACATTATTCTGTTTGCGGCAGCAGTCGTGTTTTTCTGCTTCTTCTATACAGCACTGATGTACAACCCGAAAGAAGTTGCGGATAACCTCAAGCGCTCTGGAGCGTTTATTCCGGGCATCCGTCCAGGTGATCAGACTGCCAAGTATATTGATGGCGTACTGACCCGGCTGACGTTGTTCGGTGCAATGTACATTGCAGCAGTTTCCCTGTTCCCTCAGTTCCTGATGGTGGCCGGGAATGTTCCGTTCTATCTGGGCGGTACGTCTCTGCTGATTGTTGTAGTCGTGGTGATGGATTTCATGGCACAGGTGCAGTCACACCTGATGTCGCATCAGTATGAATCACTGATGAAGAAGTCCAATCTCAAGGGCTATGGTCGGAACGGTTAATCCCGTTCCCCTTGAAAACTGGAGTCGACAATGAAAGTACGCGCTTCGGTAAAGAAAATTTGCCGTAACTGCAAAGTAATTCGTCGCAATGGCTCAGTACGAGTCATTTGCTCGGAGCCTCGTCACAAGCAGCGTCAGGGTTAATCCTTACGGATTCAGCTCTGGCATTGTAGAGGGTACGATTAATGGCGCTTGACCTCGCATGGGGTCAAGCGCTATTATTTCGCGCCCTTTTATAGTGGCGGAAAATTCACACAGCAAAGCTTTGAACGCGGAGTAATTTGGATGGCACGTATAGCCGGTGTCAATATACCCGATCACAAACATGCTGTTATCTCGCTGACCTACATCTTCGGTGTTGGCAAGACAACAGCTCAAAAGCTTTGCGATGCAACCGGCGTCAAGCCGGACGTCAAGGTCAAGGACCTGAGCGACGAGCAACTTGAAGCACTTCGTACCGAAGTGGGCAAGGTGTCTGTCGAAGGCGATTTGCGTCGTGAAGTACAGATGAACATCAAGCGTTTGAAGGATCTCGGATGTCACCGTGGTCTGCGTCACCGTCATGGCCTTCCGGTCCGTGGCCAGCGCACCAAGACCAACGCACGCACCCGTAAAGGTCCTCGCAAACCTATTCGTAAGTAACAGGTAGGCAAACATGGCAAAGCCAGGTACACGTACCCGTAAAAAGGTGAAAAAGACGGTTGTTGATGGCGTCGCGCACATTCACGCGTCCTTCAACAACACTATCGTGACCATTTCTGACCGTCAGGGCAACGTCCTGTCCTGGGCTACCTCTGGTGGTTCCGGTTTTCGTGGGTCACGCAAGAGTACACCTTTTGCTGCGCAGGTAGCAGCTGAAAGAGCCGGTAATGCGGCTGCTGAATACGGCCTTAAAAACCTGGACGTAGAGGTTAAGGGTCCTGGGCCCGGACGTGAATCCGCTGTACGCGCGCTGAATGGCTGCGGGTACAAGATCACCAACATCACTGATGTGACGCCGATTCCCCATAACGGCTGTCGTCCGCCCAAAAAGCGCCGCGTCTAACACAGGAGACAGTGAATTATGGCTCGTTATATAGGCCCGAAGTGCAAGCTGTCTCGTCGTGAAGGGACAGATCTTTTTCTGAAGAGCGGTGTTCGCGCGCTCGATTCGAAGTGCAACATCGAGACTCCGCCGGGTATGCACGGCGCGCGTCGCGGTCGTCTGTCCGAGTACGGCGTACAGCTTCGTGAAAAGCAGAAAGTTCGTCGTATTTACGGTGTGCTCGAAAAGCAGTTCCGTAACTATTACAAAGAGGCGGCCCGCATCAAAGGTGCAACCGGTGAAAACCTGCTGCAACTGCTTGAAGCGCGTCTCGACAACGTTGTATACCGCATGGGTTTTGGTTCTACCCGTGCTGAATCCCGTCAGCTCGTTTCTCACAAAGCGATCCTGGTCAATGACAAGGTGGTGAACATTGCTTCCTACCAGGTCAAGCCGGGCGATGTTGTGAGCGTGCGTGAAAAGGCAAAAAACCAGCTCCGCGTTAAAGGCGCGCTGGACCTGTCTTCAGGCCGCGCACCGGTGAGCTGGGTAGAGGTCGACGCCAGCAAGATGTCAGGCGTTTACAAGTCAGTGCCCGAGCGTACTGAACTGCCGGCCGACATCAACGAGAACCTCATCGTCGAGCTTTACTCGAAGTAAAGCCCAGTTAGCAACGAGAGCAGATAGGGGCGTCTATGCAGCGTTCAGTACATGAGTTATTGACACCTCGTACCATTGACGTGAAGGAATCAAACGCCACGCGCGCCAAGGTGACCCTGGAGCCTCTGGAAAGAGGTTTCGGCCACACCCTGGGCAGTGCACTGCGTCGTATACTCTTGTCCTCAATGCCGGGCTGTGCGATTACCGAAGCACAGATCGACGGTGTTCTGCACGAGTACAGCGCAATCGAGGGTGTCCAGGAAGACGTCATTGAGATTCTTCTGAATCTCAAAGGCGTGGCGGTCAAGATGGGCGGTCGGGACGAAGCTGAGGTTACCCTCAGCAAGAAAGGTCCGGGCGTCGTCACAGCCGGAGATATCAAGCTGGATCATGATGTCGAGATCACCAACCCGGATCATGTGATCTGTCACCTGAGTGAAAACGGTGAAGTGAACATGCGTCTCAAGGTTGCCCGTGGTCGCGGCTATGAGCCTGCTGATCAGCGGGGTCTGGACGAGGACGAAACTCGCGCTATCGGACGCCTGCAGCTGGACGCAACCTTCAGTCCGGTTCGTCGTGTCGCTTACGCCGTGGAAAGTGCACGGGTAGAGCAGCGCACCGATCTGGACAAGCTGGTTATTGATCTGGAGACCAATGGCACTATCGATCCGGAAGAAGCGATTCGCCGGGCCGCGACCATTCTCCAGCAGCAACTGGCGGTGTTTGTTGATTTCGATCATGAGAAGGAACCGGAGCGCGTCGAGGAAGAGGAAGAAATTGATCCTATCCTGCTGCGTCCGGTCGATGATCTGGAACTGACAGTGCGTTCAGCTAACTGCTTGAAGGCTGAGAACATCTACTACATCGGCGATCTGATCCAGCGCACAGAAGTTGAGCTGCTGAAGACGCCTAACCTTGGTAAAAAGTCGCTGACCGAGATCAAGGACGTTCTTGCGTCCCGTGGTCTGTCACTGGGCATGCGTCTTGATAACTGGCCGCCGGCAAGCCTCCGTGGTGATGACCGGGTTCTGGGCGGTTAATCGCCGATTGGTTTAAGGTAAGGAATAAGAGCAATGCGTCATCGTAAGAGTGGTCGTAAGTTCAGCAGGACCAGTGCGCATCGCAAGGCCATGTTCCGTAACATGACTGCGTCACTGGTTGAACACGAGCTGATTAAGACAACGCTGCCGAAAGCTAAAGAGCTTCGTCGTGTAGCCGAGCCTTTGATCACGCTCTCTAAGAATGATTCGGTCGCGAATCGACGTCTGGCGTTTTCACGCCTGCGTAGCGATGCGGCGGTAGCCAAGCTGTTCAATGAGCTGGGCCCCCGTTACAACGAGCGTCCGGGTGGTTACCTTCGTATTCTGAAGTGCGGCTTCCGTGCTGGCGACAATGCCCCTATGGCATTCGTTGAGCTGGTTGGCCGTCCGCTGGATATCGAAGCGGAAGAAGTGGACGAAGGCGAAGAATAAGCTCTTCGCTGCCGCCACAAAAAAAGCCGGAGGGAAACCTCCGGCTTTTTTTATGTCTGTTTATTTTTCCAGCATGGGTTTGAGGTAGTGTCCGGTGTGGGAGGTTGCGCTTCCGGCGACGTGTTCAGGCGAGCCTTCGGCAATGATCTGGCCGCCACCCGATCCGCCTTCCGGGCCGAGGTCAATGATCCAGTCGGCAGTCTTGATCACGTCCAGATTGTGCTCGATCACCACAATGGTGTTGCCGTGGTCGCGCAGCCGCTGAAGCACGTTGAGCAACTGTTGAATATCATAGAAGTGCAGGCCGGTGGTGGGTTCATCGAGGATGTAGAGTGTCTTGCCGGTGTCCCGTTTGGACAGCTCTTTCGCCAGTTTGACCCGTTGGGCCTCGCCCCCGGACAGCGTAACCGCACTCTGCCCCAGGCGAATGTAGGACAGCCCCACATCGATGAGTGTCTGGAGCTTGCGAGCGATGAACGGCACCGGGTCGAAAAATTCCCGGCCTTCCTCAACCGTCATCTCGAGGACTTCGTGGATGCTCTTGCCCTTGTAGCGAACCTCCAGCGTTTCCCGGTTGTAGCGTTTACCCTTGCAGACGTCGCAGGGGACGTACACATCGGGCAGGAAATGCATTTCGACCTTGATCACACCGTCGCCCTGACAGGCCTCGCAGCGCCCGCCCTTGACGTTAAAGCTGAAGCGTCCGGGTTTATAGCCGCGGGAGCGGGCTTCCTGGGTGCCGGCAAAGAGCTCCCGAATGGGCGTGAACAGCCCGGTGTACGTGGCCGGGTTGGAGCGCGGGGTGCGACCGATGGGGCTCTGGTCGATGTCGATGACCTTGTCCAGATGGTCGAGCCCCTTGAGGCTGTCGTAAGGAGCGTGATTCAGGCTCGTCGCCTTGTTGAGTTTCGCCGCGGCGACGGGGTACAGCGTGCCGTTAATCAGGGTCGACTTGCCGGACCCTGATACGCCCGTCACGCAGGTCATCACACCCAGCGGAATGGTCAGAGTGACATTCTGCAAGTTGTTCCCGCTGGCGCCGGCCAGCACCAGCTGTTTGCCGTTTCCAACGTTGCGCTCAGCCGGAATGGCGATTTCTTTGGTGCCGTTCAGGTATTGTCCGGTCAGGGAGTCGGGGTTGTTGATGATCTGCTCTGGCGTCCCCTGTGCAATGATCTGGCCGCCATGAACGCCAGCGCCCGGGCCGATGTCGATGACATGGTCAGCGGCGCGAATGGCGTCTTCGTCGTGCTCGACCACGATCACTGTGTTGCCCAGGTCCCGGAGGTGGGTGAGGGTAGCCAGTAGGCGGTCGTTGTCGCGCTGATGGAGGCCGATGGAGGGTTCGTCCAGGATATACATCACGCCCACAAGGCCCGCTCCGATCTGGCTCGCCAGGCGGATTCGCTGGGCCTCACCGCCGGATAGCGTGTCGGCACTGCGTTCAAGTGTGAGGTACTCCAGTCCTACATTGACCAGGAACTGCAAACGTTGCCGTACCTCTTTCAGGATCTTCTCAGCGATTTCGCCCTTGCGGCCCGGTAGGGCGAGGGACTCGAAATAGCTGTGGGCCTCGCCTACCGGGAGATGAGTGACATCGGAGATGTTGTTCTCTTCAATGAACACATGCCGGGCACCGCGCCGCAGTCGTGAGCCGTGGCAGTCCTTGCACGGCTGAGTGCTCAGGTTCCGTGCCAGCTCTTCGCGCATGCTCTGGGAATCGGTTTCACGGTAGCGGCGTTCCAGGTTGGGCAGGATGCCCTCAAACGGATGTGCCTTTTCCATGCTGTGACCGCGGGAGTTCACATAGCGGAAGGGAATGTCGTCGGAGCCAGAACCGTATAGCAGAGTCTGCTTGAAGCTGTCCGGAAGATCGGCCCAGGGGGTTTCCATGTCGACGCCATAGTGCTCGGCAACACTGGTCAGCATCTGGAAATAATACACCGCCCGGCGGTCCCACCCTTTGATAGCGCCGGCGGCCAGGTTGGCCTCCGGATGCTGGACGATTTTCTCCGGGTCAAAGAACTGTTTGACGCCCAGGCCATCGCAGGTCGGGCAGGCGCCAGCGGGATTATTGAAGGAAAACAGGCGCGGTTCGAGTTCGCTCAGGGAATACCCGCACTGGGTGCAGGCATACCGTGCGGAGCAGGTGTGTTCCTCTCCGTCCCCGGTCATCGGGGCAACCAGGGCGATGCCGTCGGCCAGTTCGAGCGCAGTTTCGAAGCTCTCCGCCAGGCGCTGTTCCAGCCCAGGTTTTACCTTGAAGCGATCCACCACCACGTCGATCTGGTGTTTGCGCTTCTTGTCCAGTGCCGGTACGTCATCAATGTCATACACCGTGCCGTCGATACGCAAACGGATAAAGCCCTGGCTGCGCATGGTCTCGACAATCTGCAGGTGTTCACCTTTGCGATCCCGGATCACCGGCGCCAGAATCATCAGCCTGCTTTCATCCGGCATGGCCAGAACCTGATCAACCATCTGGCTGACGGTTTGTGCTTCCAGCGGCTGGTGGTGATCGGGGCAGCGAGGTTCACCGGCACGGGCGAATAGCAGGCGCAGGTAGTCGTAGATTTCGGTAATGGTGCCGACGGTGGAGCGCGGGTTGTGGGAGGTGGATTTCTGCTCAATAGAAATGGCCGGTGAGAGCCCCTCGATGTGATCTACGTCGGGCTTTTCCATCATCGAAAGAAACTGACGGGCGTAAGTGGAGAGCGACTCCACGTAACGGCGCTGCCCCTCCGCGTAAAGGGTGTCAAAAGCGAGGGATGACTTCCCCGAGCCGGACAGGCCGGTAATGACAATCAGCTTGTCCCTTGGTATATCCAGGTCAATGTTCTTCAGATTGTGGGTACGCGCACCTTTGATCTGGATATGATCCATAACACCTCGCTTCAAGAAAAACAGGGATTATACCGTGTTATCCGCCGCCCGGCGAAAGCCGTGACGGTAAGTAATGACAGGTCAAGCCACGGTGCCGTGACCTGCGTGGTTCTGATACAATACGCGGTCTCCGGAAAGGCGATGTCCCGCCAGAAACCGTTTTGAGGATAATCTCCCCCATGAATCCACTGGAAAGGCGATCCGTCGCAGCGCTGGCATCGGTGTATGCCATGCGGATGCTTGGCCTGTTCATGGTGATGCCGGTATTTGTCCTGCTGGGTGATGAGTTGCAGGGCGCGACGCCGGCTCTGATCGGCTTCGCCATCGGCGCCTACGGACTGAGTCAGGCTTTACTGCAGATACCTTTCGGCCTGCTGTCTGATCGGGTTGGCCGTAAACGCATGATTTATCTTGGTCTGGTTCTGTTTGCGGCCGGCAGCCTCGTAGCCGCGTCGACCGATTCCATATACGTTGTAATCGCCGGACGGATTCTTCAGGGCGCCGGCGCCATCGCCAGCGTGCTGATGGCGTTGCTGAGTGACCTGACGCGGGAAGAGGAGCGCACCAAAGCCATGGCTACGGTGGGTATCTCCATCGGGTTGTCGTTTTCTGTGTCGCTGGTGCTGGGCCCCCTGATCGGCTCGGCTTTCGGTTTGTCCGGGCTCTTTTATCTGACGGCCATGCTGGCGGTTGTCGCGATGTTCGTTGTCTGGCGGCTGGTGCCCACACCCCATCAGCACAAGGTCAGCGCCGATACCCACCCCGCGCGGGAAATGCTGTCCAGGGTGCTGGTGGATCGTCGGTTGCTGCGTCTGGATTTCGGAATTTTTGCGTTACACCTGGCATTGACGGCGATATTTCTGGTGTTTCCTTTGCTGCTTCAGGACCAGCTCGGGTTGGCGTCGTCCGACCATTGGTGGTTCTACCTGACGGTGATGGTGACCTCGTTTTTCGCGATGGTGCCGTTCATTATCCTTGGTGAGAAGCTGCGTAAGATGAAGCCGGTGCTCTGCGGTGCCATTGTGCTGCTTACCCTGTCAACGGCCGGGCTGGCCGAGGTGTCGGGCAGCTTGGTGGCGGCCTGGGGGGTGTTGTTCCTGTTTTTCATGGCGTTCAACCTGCTGGAGGCGTCATTGCCATCATTGATCAGCAAGGAGGCGCCAGCAGCCAGTAAGGGAACCGCCATGGGGGTGTATTCCACGTCCCAGTTCATGGGCGCGTTCGTGGGGGGCGCTGTCGGCGGGTTGCTGATGGAGGCGGCCGGCGTCAGCGGCGTCTTGTGGTTGATGGTTGGTGTTCTGGTATTGTGGTTACTGGTCGCCCTGACCATGCCGGCGCCGGGTTACACCACCAGTTTCGTGGTACAGTTGAAAGAAGTGGCGCAAAGCCAGTTTGATAGTATTGATGACGCCTTGATGGCGCTGCCCGGTGTTCAGGATGTAGTGATCCTTGAAGACGCGGGTACGGCCTATCTGAAGGTGGACCGTCAGCATTTTGATAAAGGGTTACTTGCGGACTTTCCATTTGTCCGGCAGGGTAACGGTTCTTGAAATTTGGAGGCCCGCATGGACGACGGGTTGTCCCTGAAAACAGAGTCAGGAGCAGATCATGGCACGAGGCGTAAACAAGGTCATTCTCATCGGTAACCTGGGACAGGACCCCGATACCCGTTATACCCCCAACGGCAATGCGGTGGTGAATCTTAACCTTGCAACCGACGAGAGTTACAAGGACAGGCAAACCGGTCAGATGGTGCCGAAAACCGAATGGCACCGGGTGGTGATGTTCGGCAAGATCGCCGAAGTGGCCGGTCAGTACCTGCGCAAGGGCTCCAAGGTCTACATTGAGGGCAAGCTGCAGACCCGTAAATGGCAGAATAAGGAAGGCCAGGACGTGTACACCACCGAAGTGGTGGTGGATATCAACGGCCAGATGCAGATGCTCGACAGCCGCGGCGCTGACGGCGGTGGGATGTCACAGGGTGCGCCTGCCGGCCGTCCTCAGCAGTCCAGCTACAATGCGCCGCCAGCCAATCAGGGTAACCAGCCCCCGCAGCAGCAGTCCGGTGGGTACAGCCAGCCGTCCCAGGGCAGCATGCCGGAGCCGGTGGATGATTTTGACGACGACATCCCGTTCTAGCGGAGACTACATCCAGGCCACCAACGTTACGCTTTGTCGTTCATATCTCTGAAGCCTCCCTGTAATGGGGGCTTCAGGTTTTAGTCCTCGCCATCATCGGGGTGATCCATCCCCAGCTCGTTAATTTTCCGAGTCAAGGTGTTGCGTCCCCAGCCCAGTAATATAGATGCGTCACGGCGCCGGCCCCCGGTGTGCTTCAGAGCGGTTTCAATCATGATCTTTTCAAATTCGGGTACCGCGGTATCCAGAATGCTTTTGCGGCCCCGCTTGAGCTCCTGTTCGGCCCAGTTTCGCAGGCCCTCCTGCCAGGTCTGACCGGTGGCCGGCGTCTCGGCCTGGTGGAGCAGTTCCGGCGGCAGGTCATCAATGTGAATCTCCCGCCTCCAGGCGGTCACGCTTTGTCAGGCTGGTGGTGGGGGGCTTTCGGCTGCCAATTGCGTGCTCGAGTTTTTCGATTCCGGGCTCGCGTTCGATGTGCCGGATCTGACATCCCACAAGCCTTCCGGACCCGTCGAAGTAAGGGCGGTGCGACGGGACGATGCAACCCAGGCCTGCGTGCCGGCATTCGAGAACGTGGAGCGGCCGGTTCAGTTCTGGTCTACCTATATCGATCCGGACGAAAACAACCGGCCCGTCAGCCGTGCGCTGTCCGTTGATGGGGAGGATGTGAGCGGTGACTCCGGCGCACCAACCACCATCAATCTGGACTTCGGGCCAGGGGGCATCGCGGAGATGGACGTGCGCTATCCGGATGCCGGGCGAATGCAGCTGGATGGGCGCTACCTGGGGTCCGCAGCCACTGAGGATGAGGGGCTGGTGATGCCTGGCTCGGATCAGTTTGTCAGCGTGCCGGCGGGGCTGTGCGTCCGCACTGACGGTGAGTGCGCGGCGGGGGACGCCTCGTGTCCGCCGTTTGCCAGGGCAGGTGAAGATTTTGACCTTTCCATCACTGCAGTGGGCTGGCAAAGCGATGGTGACAGTGATTTCTGCGTGGGTAATCCGGTGACGCCCAACTTTCGCTTGCTGGATGTTCCGCTGTCTTCGGCCGTAAATGCTCCCGCGGGGGGCGTAGATGGCGTCATTACGCCAACGAGCTACTCCCATACCCGGTCGGCGGATGCCACGGAAACAGTGAGTGCCAGGATTTCGGAAGTAGGTGTTTTCGAGTTTCAGGCAACACCGGTTGCGGGCGGGTATCAAGGGCAGACGGTGCCCCAGGGTATCAGTGCTCCGACAGGTCGCTTTTACCCCGATCGATTCGCGGTAACGGTCGACCCGGGTGAGCTGGCTGCAGAGTGCTCGGTGGCGGCGCCCTTCAGCTACACCGGGCAGGATATCGGGTGGTCCCTGGCGCCAATCCTCGAGATAGAGCCGTTGTCTGTGCAGGGAACCCGAACCCTGAACTACACCGAGCCCGGTTTCCAGCGGCTTTCGGCTTCAGATGTCGCCCGCACAACTCCAATGGCGGATACCACGGCACTGAACATTGAAGACGATCCGTTGTCGGTTACCGCAAACGCCGGTCCCGGCTCGCTGACCGAGGTTGAGCCGGGGCTGCTGCAGTTCAGTTACTCCACGGCAGACACCGTTCGCTACAATAAATTGCCGGAAGCCCGTGTAGCCCCCATTGAACCCGATCTTGAGTACATCGTCACGGATATAACAGATGCGGATGGCGTCACCGGTGAAAATGCGCCCTATGAGTTTACGCCCGCCGCTGATTTTGATGTGCGATATGGGCGGTTGACCATGGACAACGTGTATGGCCCCGAGAACATCCCGGAGCTGTTGATGGCCTTCCGGCTGGAGTACTGGAACGGGTCGCGGTTTGTGGTCAATACGGCAGACAGCTGTCCCCCCTGGACCACCGATGACATCACCAGCCCGGCGGAGCATCACACACTAGCGGCGGACTCCGGAACATTCAGTGGTGGTGAGGCGGGCCCGCTAAGCCTGCAGCCGGAGGGCTCCCAGGGCACGGACACCCTGACATGGGCTGTGGAAGAGTGGTTACAGGATGACGTTAATGAAGATGGCACCCTGGACGCGCCCTCCGCCCTGGCCACTTTCGGCGTCTACCGCGGCCACGACCGGGTGATCTACTGGCGTGAGCGGTAAGCGGAGCCGCTGCGTGCTTGGGCTTGAGCCCGGGAGTGACATCAGTAGATGTTTACACTCCCCGCCATGCCCGCCTCTTCGTGCCCGCTGACAGAGCAGACAAGGTCGTTGAATTCGCCCGTCTGGACTGGCACGAACCACCATTCTGCCCTGTGCCCGGGAAATACTTCTATCTCCTGTATCTGCCCCTTGATTTCAGCTGTCCGGTCGCCGTTGGGTGCATAGGTCTGGGCTTTTCTGGTGAACACGGACCGCGCAAGACCCACTGATGAAAAGTAATGGGGGTGCGGGCTGTTGTTGATCAGAACTAGTCTGTAGAGCTTGCCCGTCTCGAACTCGAGCTTCGATGGCTGGAACACCATTTCACCAGTTTCAGAGCCCAGGTTTACTTCTACCACGTTGGGTGTCTGCCGGGTCAGGTCGCCTCCGGCGTGCGCAGGAAGAGCCATAGTGAGGCATAGTGCGAAAAGAATGGTCAGACGTTTCATCGGCTAAATCTCCGGTGCAAGACAACCTTACGTTAGCAGCCGTGAATCCGGGACACCTACCGTCTTTCAGTACTAAGACCAAAGTTCTGCTTGCGCCGACGAAAGGGGCATTCAGGGCGCTCTCTGCTCGTGACAGGCTTTAGTCTGGGAAAAATCACCATAACCCTATAGGTTTTATGATGTCCGAATGGCTGAATCCGTTGATCGAGAGAGGCTTTCTATCGCAGGAAATGGCCGACCTGCTCGGTGTTGGTGGGCCCGTGGTGGCGATCCTGTTGGTATTCTCCTGTGTGGCGGTCAGCCTGATCGTAGCCAAGCTGCTGCAGTTGTTCCTGGCAACCTGGCGTACTGGCGGGAGGGTAGCGGAAAGCCTGGAGCTGTGGCGAGCAGGCGATGTTGAGGGTGCGCGGTCCAGGCTGCTGAGTAGCAGGCAGCCGGTGCCATCGATGGTGGTCAGAGCCATGGAAGCGGTGATCAGACATGGTGATGGGCCGTTGGTCCGCGAAGAAGTGTCGCGCCAGGCTTCGCAGCAGGTCGCATCCCTGAAAAGTTACCTGAAACCATTGGAAGTGATCGCTACCCTGAGTCCGTTGCTCGGTCTGTTGGGAACGGTGATGGGGATGATCCTGGCGTTCCAGCAAATGGAAGCGGCGGGCAACCAGGTGGACCCCTCGGTACTGTCAGGAGGCATCTGGCAGGCACTGCTCACCACGGCTGCGGGCCTGGTGGTAGCGATTCCGGTGGTTATGCTGCACAGCTTCCTTGAGCGCAAAAGCGAGCGTATCGTTGACCGGATGGAAGACTCACTGACCGCCGTATTTACCGGGCCTTTGATGGCCTCGGACTTGGGCGCCGCCGCAGCCGGCGAGCAGTTGCCCGAACATGATCATGCGGACCGTGGCGGGCGACGGGACCATGCAGCTTGATCGCCCCGCCAGGTCATCGAAAAAGCTCATCGGGCTCACGCCCCTGATCGACGTGGTGTTTATCCTGCTTTTGTTCTTCATGCTGACGTCTTCATTTATCCAATGGCAAAGCCTGGATCTCATGGTCGCTTCCGGTAACAAGGGCGAGGCATCAGACGAGCCACCGCTGATGCTGGGGGTGCACGGGGACGGAACGGTCTTCCTCGCGAATGAACCCCTTGCCAACCTTGCGGATGTTCAACTCCGTGAATTGCTGGTATCCAGAGACCGGGATGTAAATTTGACGCCGTCTGACGCGAGCTCCATACAGCAGGTAGTGACGCTATTGGAAAGGCTCGAAATGCTCGGGGCCCGAAGCGTATCGGTAAACACGCGGCCACTACCATGAAAATCAAGCGCCACAGCCCTTCTGCCAATACCGGAGACGATCACCTGATACCGCTGATCAACGTGGTATTTCTGATGCTGATTTTTTTCATGCTTGCGGGCCAGATACGGGCCTCAAACGGGCTGCCGTTGATGCCGCCGGAAGTGGCGTCGTCTCAAGCAGAGGTGCGCACAAGGTTTGTGCTGCTGCTTACCGAAGATAACCGGATGTATCTGAACGACCGGCCAGTGCAGGAGGGCCGGTTGAGCGAGATGTTCGCCGACCAGTTGGGCCGCCAGGGTGGAGGGGCGTCCGATTACGCCCTGACGATCAGGATTGACCAGTCGCTGACTGCCGCTGATTGGCGCCCCGTATTGGCATGGGCATCGGAAGCGGGGCTCGACTCGGTTCATCTCTCCACCCGGCGGACAGGCATGTGATGCTCAGGGGGCGCTACTTTCTGATTGGCGGGCTCTGCGCACTTATGCTCCATGCCTGGGCGTTCAGCGCACTGGAGAATGCGCTATATCAGAGTAAAGACATGGAGATAGCGCAAGAGGAAGGCGAGGGTGGCATCAGTGTGATGCTGGCGGCAGCGGATGTTCCGGTGCAGGGTGCCGAACCGGAAGCCGCAGAGCCGGAGCCTCCTGTTGCCGAGCGTGAGCCAGAACCCGCTCCTGAGTCCGCACCTGAACCAGACCCGTTACCCGAGCCCACGCCGGAGCCAGAACCTGAGCCCGCCCCGGAAGCGGAATCAGATCCAGAACCGGAGCCCCAGCCGGAGTCCGAACCGGAGCCACGTCCAGAACCCGCTGCGGAGACAGTCCCTGCTGCGGTCGCGAGGGCAGAGTCAGCCGAACCTGTCGAGTCCCATGCTTCCGAATCCACCCCTGCCCGGCAATCGGATTCCGGGGGGGTAGTGGCGGACGAGACGCACTACATGCAGACATTATTGAACCACCTGAACCGGTACAAGCGTTATCCGGATGTTGCCCGCCGGATGCGCCGGGAGGGGGTGGTAACCGTCACCTTCACGGTTGGTGAAACGGGGCAGGTGAGTGGCGTTCGAATTGCGCAGGGTAGCGGCTTTGCTCCCCTGGATGATGAAGTGAGGGCGATGCTGTCCCGTGCCATGCCTTTGCCCGAAATCCCTGCGCATATTGATAAAGACGCACTCACAATGACGCTTCCCGTTGCATTCTCACTGCAACGCTAGGCTAATTGCTCACGGAACGGGAAAAATTCCCGACCGAAAGTAGTCCTCTACAGAGCCCATCGTTCAGTTCAACCCGGCGCCCGCCCTCTCTAAGTTGTCTCAACACCAACAACAATATGTGTTGAGAGGAAAACAATGATGATTCTGATGAAACCGATCACCCGTGCTGTGCGATTGAGCCTGTTGGCTGCCTTGCCGGGAACGGTTATCGCTCAGCAAACAGACGACATGGTCTATCTGCCGGCGCTGGACGTCCGTAGCCTTGTTCCCACGTCGGTCGAGGGGATGCCGGGCGCTGCCAGCCTGCTGACTCGGGAACAGATCGATATTTACAAGCCTTATACCCTGCACGACGCACTGGATTTTGTGCCCGGCGTAAAGACTATCGACGATGATGCTCTGGGCCGCCGCTCGGGTATCGGTGTCCGGGGCGCACCATCAAGGCGGTCGCGCAAGGTGCTGCTGCTGGAAGATGGCACGCCGATCAACAACAGTGCCTATCTAGACTCAGGGGCCCACTACACGCCCCCTCTGGAGCGAATCGAACGTGCCGAAGTCTACAAGGGCGCCGGCCAGATCGTACATGGCCCACTGAATAATCACGGCATCATCAATTTCCAGAACCTCCAGCCCACGCTGGTGCCCGAAACCGTGATTGAAGTAGGTGCTGGCAGCCAGGACACCATTCAGCAGCACATCCACCATCGCCGCACCGAAGGCGACGTGGGCATGGTGTTTTCCTATACCGGCAAGCAGGCCGATGGCACCTTCGATGTGGAAGAGCATCAATACGATGACTTTTATACCGGGCTGGAATGGCAGGTGAATGAGCGTAACCAGCTCGCGGCCTCTGTGACTTACCTCCGGGAGCGAAGCGATGGCTATGATGAGAACAACCTGTCGCTGCAGGAATATCGCGAAGCTCCGCGAAACAAAAGCCGGTTCAATGAAGGTCGGGAAGACAACAACATCTCGGTCAATTACCTGAAGTATGATCTTACCCATAACCTGCAGGTAACAGACGACGTCAGCGTTTCGAGCAAGGTCTTTTTCACGGATCTGGATCGCCCCCGTTTCCAGACACGTGGCACGGCCCCGGCCGACGGTGGTGTTATGGAAGGCCGCGACCGCCGTTATGAAAACCTCGG
The DNA here is from genome assembly GCF_023156235.1 of Marinobacter goseongensis. Taxonomy (GTDB): domain Bacteria; phylum Pseudomonadota; class Gammaproteobacteria; order Pseudomonadales; family Oleiphilaceae; genus Marinobacter; species Marinobacter goseongensis. Next base: position 51,343 of record NZ_JAKZAI010000010.1, read on the forward strand.
CGTTGAAAGCCGGCTTGAATGGGCAAACATTGAGGCGCTTGGCCTGGACCACCGCATTCAGACGGGTGTTCGGTACGAGAACCACAACTTCGAAGACCGCCGCCCGGTCGGCCTTCCGGGCGAGAAGCTCGACGAGGGCAGTCGCGGCCGTCTGTTCGCTGTCTCTGGTGAAGATGGTTACACACGTGATGGGCGTCTTATCGAATATGATGCTGAAGCCATTTCCGGTTATGTCCAGAACAGCATGAGCTGGGGCGACTGGACTGTCACGCCCGGCTTGCGCTATGAAAACTTCAACCAGTACAAGGACACCGTATTCCGCCCGGGCAGCAGCGATGAGGGTGTCAGGGAAAAAGATTCTAACAGTCTGTTCCTGCCCGGTGTGAGTCTGCTGTACTCGGGGCTTGCGAACTCGGAGGTGTACGCCGGCATCCACCGCGGTTATGCGCCTGCTTCTGCTCGTTCTGATGACTTTCCGCTGACGCCCGAGACTGGCGTTAACAGCCAGCTCGGCTTGCGCACTACCGCTATCAAAGGTGTCAGCCTGGATGCCGCCGTGTTCCACAATCGTATCAAGGACACCCTGATCAGGGACGACGTGGATGCATTCGGTGACGCACTGTTCGTCAATTCGGCGGATTCTGAAGTCACCGGCGTGGATGTTGGTGCCCGGATCGACTCCTCGGCATTCTATGTCGCAGATTATAACCTGTTTGCGGAAGCCGCCCTGAACTACACGGATTCGCGTTTTACCACCGGCCCACTGGATGGCAACCGGGTACCGGAAGTTCCGACCCGTGCTGGCAGCTTTACGATTGGTGCGGACCACCTTTCAGGATGGCATCTGAGTGCTACTGTCAGTCATTTCGGATCTTTCTACAGTGACATTGAGAACACAAGGGAACTGACGGCAGACGGCGAAGCCGGCAAAGTACCCAGCCGCACCCTGTTCTCAGCGCGCGGAAGCTACAAGCTGCCGATAAACACGGACGCGACCCTGTGGGTTCAGGGCCGGAATCTGTCTGACAAGCTGTACATTTCGGATGTGCAGGACGGTATTCGTCCAGGTGCAGAGAGAACAGTTGTAGCGGGTGCAACAGTGAAGTTCTGATATGACTCCCGGTTAGTCATATTTGCTTGGCCGGGTTTTACTTCCTTTTCCCGGCATTTTTCTTCCTGGTTCGCTCCGGTTGGCTGTCATCCGGAGCGTTTTTGCGTGATGGTTCTGGCTCCGTTCCGCAGGGGGCTGTGGTAATCTGCGGACCAGGCTCTCAGCAATAGTAACCGTGACCGACATGAAAATTCTTATTACTGATGATCACGCAGTCGTTCGGCAGGGATACGCCAGCCTGCTTTCAATGGCCCTGGATCCGTGTGAGGTCATGGAAGCGGCTTCCGGTGAAGAGGCCGTTGAATGCGCACGCAACTCCAGGCCGGACCTGATCGTCATGGACGTTGGGCTGCCAGGGATCAGCGGTATAGAGGCGGCGGCCCGGATATTGGAGGAGCAGGCGAGCGCCAGAATACTCTTTTTCAGTATGTACAACGAAGTGCAGGTGGTGATGCGGGCGCTTCAGGTGGGTGCGATGGGTTACATCACCAAGTCCTGCGACACAGACACCCTGATCAAAGCCGTCCAGCGAGTGGCTGAAGGCGAAGTGTTTGTCGAGTACGACCTGGTCATGGGCTCGTCGTTTAAGGATCGTCGCCCGGAGTCATCGAAGTTGCAGAACCTTACCCGGCGGCAGTTCGAAGTTCTCTCAATGCTGGTCAGGGGGTTCAGTCATGATGAAATTGCTCAGGCACTGGTCATCGAGAAGAAGACCGTTGCCAATACAGTGGCTTCCATCAAAAGTTCGCTGGGCATCGAATCAATGGCAAAGCTGATTTTTTTTGGCATCGAGGCAGGTCTGGTTCAGATCTGCACCCGATCATAGCCTCAAGCCACAGGTTTCGAGACGATTTTCAGTCTTCCTCCCCCTCCGGATGGTCCATTCCCAACTCATTGATCTTCCGCGTTAACGTATTCCTCCCCCAGCCCAGCAAAATAGAGGCATCCCGTCGGCGACCGCCGGTATGCTTCAGGGCGGTCTCAATCATGATGCGCTCGAATTCCGGCACGGCGGTGTCCAGAATTCCCTTCCGCCCCCGCTTTAATTCCTGTTCCGCCCAGTTACGCAGGCCTTCCTGCCAGGTCTGGCCGGTGGCCGGTGCTTCCGCCTGCTGCATCAGCTCCGGCGGCAGGTCGTCGATGTGGACTTCGCGGCCACTGGCCATCACCGTCAGCCAGCGGCAGGTGTTTTCCAGCTGGCGGACATTGCCGGGCCAGGGCAGGGTGGTGAGGTATTCTTCCGCTTCCGGGCGTAGCAGTTTTGTTTCCACGGCCAGTTCCCGGGCTGCGCGCTTGAGGAAGTGCTCCATCAGCCGTGGGATGTCTTCGCGCCGTTCCGCCAGTTTTGGCAGGTGTACCCGGATCACGTTCAGACGGTGGAACAGGTCTTCCCGGAAGGTGCCGGCCTGGACCAGTTTCTCCAGGTCCTGGTGTGTTGCTGCAATAATGCGTACATCCACCTTGATGGGGGTGGTGCCGCCAACCCGGTAGAACTCGCCATCCGCCAGTACCCGCAACAGCCGGGTCTGGGTGTCGGCGGGCATATCGCCAATTTCGTCCAGGAACAGGGTGCCGCCATTGGACTGCTCGAAACGTCCCTGCCTGGCGGCAGCCGCGCCGGTAAACGCGCCTTTCTCATGGCCGAACAGCTCGGACTCGATCAGGTCCTTGGGAATGGCTGCCATGTTCAGCGCGATAAACGGGCGGCTGGCACGGGGGCTGTGGTTGTGCAGGGCCTGGGCCACCAGTTCCTTACCGGTGCCACTTTCGCCGTTAATCAGTACGGTGATGTTGGAAAGCGACAGGCGGCCAATGGCCCTGAACACCTCCTGCATGGCGGGTGCCTCGCCGATGATCTCGGTGTTACGTTGTGAGCTCTCTGCCTGGGGCTCTGACGTGGCCCGGCGCTCATGGCTGTGGGCCACAGCCCGCTTCACAAGCGCCACGGCGTCATCGACGTCAAAGGGCTTGGGCAGGTATTCAAAGGCGCCTGTCTGGTAACTGGTTACTGCACTCTCCAGATCGGAGTGGGCGGTCATGATGATGACCGGCAGGTCAGGGTGGACCTCAACGATCTGGGAGAGCAGGGTAATGCCATCCACACCGGGCATGCGGATGTCGCTGATGATGGCGTCGGGCTGCTCGTGCTCCAGCCGCATCATGATGCTCTCGCCACTGTCGAAAACCCGGGGTTGCATACCGGCCTGGTTAAGGGCGCGCTCCAGCACCCAGCGAATACTGCGATCGTCGTCTATGATCCAGACGTTTGCCGGTTGGCTCATTAGTTGTCCTCCAGGGGCAGGAAGATGATGAAGTCGGTTTTGCCGGGCTCGCTCTTGCACTCAACCAGCCCGTGGTGTTGCCCGATGATGCTCTGGGTAATCGAAAGGCCCAGACCGGTGCCGCTGGCACGGCCGCTGATCATCGGGTAGAAAATATTTTGCAACAGCTCCGGCGGAATGCCGGGGCCGTTATCGATCACGTCAATCCGGCAGACCAGGCGATGACGCTTGTGGCCAATGGTAAATTGCCGCAGGGCGCGAGTGCGGAAGGTAATGGTGGGCGGCTCGTCACCGCTCTGTTCGGCCTGGTTTTCAAACGCCGCTTCCATGGCGTTTCGGGCAATGTTCAGGAACGCCTGAATCAGTTGCTCCTTGTCACCATAGAACTCCGGCAGGCTGGGGTCGTAGTCCCGGCGGAACTGGAGCCGCCCGCGGCTTTCGGCTTCCAGCAGGGTTTTGACCCGCTCCAGCACTTCGTGAGCGTTGGTGGGCGCCAGCTTCAGCGCTTTGTTGGGGCCGAGCATGCGGTCTACCAGAGAGCGCAGGCGGTCCGCCTCGTCGATGATGACCTGGGTGTACTCCCGCTGGCCTTCGTCATCCAGCTCCCGGTCGAGCAACTGGGCGGCACCGCGGATGCCGCCCAGCGGGTTCTTGATCTCATGGGCCATACCACGCACCAGGATGCGGGTGGTTTCCTGTTGCGAAATAATGTCTTCCTCACGGCTGATACGGAGCAGCCGATCCCGGGGCTGAATCTCAATCAGCAATTCGTTGGGGTCGAGGCTGACCGGTGATACCGAATAGTCCACAGTGAGTCGCGTGCCGCTGGTGAGCACGAATTCCGCCTCCCGCCGGGTGTAGGAGTGCCCGTTCTCGGCCGCGGCGTGCAGTGTGGTCAGTGCGTCTTCGGAGTCCACCAGAATGTCCCGGATGGGCAGGCCCTGGCTACGGGTGTTGCTGGTTTCGAACAGGCTCTCGGCGGCCGGGTTCAGGTACTGGATACGCAGGCCATCCTCGATCACCAGAACGGCGGTGGTCAGGCTATCCAGAATGTTCTTGTAGCCGGAGGCTTTGGTTTGTAAGAGTGCCATGCTGCTGTCTCGATCGATTGGCATTGCTGCGTACTTCCCGGTCTTGCAACGCAGTTCTGCAAAAACTGAACCAGTTTCCGAATTCGGTTCAGTTTGCGTGCCCGCTTAACGGGCACGTGGCCCGGACAGCCTGTGCGGACGCAATTACGTAGTGCGTTTTGGCAAAGGCTGCCAGAGGGTAGCGGAAAGAGCGCCCCGTTCGTGATCAGAGTATGGCTTTTTTATGGTGCGCGCGCACTATACTGGTGCGCACAGACTTTGGTGGGTCAGTTATTGACGGAGGGACGATGAATAGTAAAGCGGATGGATTCGCCGGATTTTACCTGAACACCCTTCTCGTCGATGATGTTGACGCCGGCGTTGTGGGTGCCGCGAAATACATTGCGAACCGTGACGGTGTCGGAAGCCGTCTGGCCGACGGGCTGGCCATCGAGCGTTACCTCATAGCGATGGCCTCTTTTCAGCGCAGGCTCACTGGCCACCCGGAAGGCCACATCCCCACTGCCACTGTGGAATGCCTCGTCGTCATTGGGGGCAATAATGCGCACGCTGTCGTAGGCGGCACCTTCCTCTTGCACCTGCCGCTTCAGCCTCTCAGGCTCCTGAACATCTGCCGGCTTTGGCAGCGTGACGGTGGTGACAGGCTTGACCTTGACCTCCTCTGCTCCGTCTGACGGCTCATCAGAGAAGGTGACGTTGCCTTGGGCATCGACGTTGCGGTAGACCTCCGCGAGGGCCGGGGCGGCACCGATGAGAAAAATGCCAACAAAGATTCCAAGCCGTATGTTCATGCCACTAACCTGTTATTGGGGTTTGATTCGATTATCAGTCGCCGGCGGTGGGTTTTCAACGGTCTCTCGGGTTCAAAGAGTTACATATCGTTAAGGGCCGCAGTGACTGTGTCGTAGCTCACAAAAAAAGCCCCGCCGGAGCGGGGCTTTTTCGCGGAATGACCCGAGAGTCATTCCTTACCTGTCGACAGCAGCCGCTGTTAGCAGGAGTAGTACAGCTCGAACTCGACCGGGTGAGTGGTCATGTTGATGCGCTCAACTTCGCCACGCTTCAGATCGATGTAGCCGCCGATCATGTCTTCGGTGAACACGCCACCGCGGGTCAGGAACTCGTGGTCGGCTTCCAGGCAGTCCAGAGCTTCCGCCAGGGTTTCTGCAACCTTCGGAATGTTCAGAGCTTCTTCCTTCGGCAGGTCGTACAGATCCTTGTCCATAGCATCGCCAGGGTGGATCTTGTTCTGAATGCCGTCGAGGCCGGCCATCATCAGCGCGGCGAATGCCAGGTACGGGTTGGCTGACGGGTCAGGGAAGCGAACTTCGATACGACGCGCCTTCGGGCTGTTCACGTACGGGATACGGATCGAAGCGGAGCGGTTGCGGGCAGAGTAGGCCAGCATAACCGGAGCTTCGAAGCCCGGAACCAGACGCTTGTAGGAGTTGGTGGAGCTGTTGGTGAAGGCGTTGATAGCCTTGGCGTGCTTGATCACACCGCCGATGTAGTACAGGGCAGATTCGCTCAGGCCCGCGTAGCTGTCGCCGGCAAACAGGTTTTTGCCGTCTTTGCTCAGGGACATGTGAACGTGCATGCCGGAACCGTTGTCACCAACCACCGGCTTGGGCATGAACGTCGCTGTTTTGCCGTAAGCGTGAGCGACGTTATGTACGCAGTACTTGAGGATCTGAACTTCGTCAGCCTTCTTGGTCAGGGTGTTGGCGCCAACGCCGATTTCACACTGGCCAGCAGTACCGACCTCGTGGTGATGAACCTCGATGTCCAGGCCCATGGATTCCATGGCTGCACACATGGCGCCACGCAGGTCATGCAGGCTGTCGACCGGCGGAACCGGGAAGTAGCCGCCTTTGACGCCCGGGCGGTGACCGATGTTGTTGCGATCGAAATCTTCGCCGGAAACCCACGCCGCTTCTTCAGAGTAGAGCTCGTACATGGAGCCCTGCATATCGGTCTTCCACTTGGCTGAATCGAAGACAAAGAACTCGGGCTCGGGACCAAACAGCGCGCCATCGGCAATGCCGGTGGACTTCAGATACTCTTCGGCACGACGTGCAACGGAGCGCGGGTCACGCTCATAACCCTGCATGGTTGAAGGTTCAACGATGTCGCAGGTGATGTTCAGCGTGGTTTCTTCGGTGAACGGATCAAGAACAGATGTACTGTCGTCCGGCATCAGGATCATGTCGGATTCGTTGATGCCTTTCCAGCCGGCAATGGAGGAGCCGTCGAACATCTTGCCATCCGTGAAGAAGTCGTCGTTCACTTCGCTGGCGGGCAGGGTCACGTGCTGCTCTTTACCGCGGCTGTCGGTGAAACGCAGGTCAACCCATTTGACTTCGTGTTCTTTGATCAAATCAACTGTCTTGGACATGTGCATGCTCCATCGTGTTACCCGCTGCGCGGGTGATTTCATGTTCGTTATGCCGGATCGTTCAGCGACGCTGACTTCCGATCTGTTATTGAGGTCGGGGCAGCTTACCAAAAGCGGCGGCGTCTTACCTTCAAAATCGGCTGTCTCAGGTCAAGCAATTGCCTTGCCAATTTGAGTCATGTGCGCCAGAACAGCGCAACTGCAAGGAGTTCGGCCTTTTTTGGCGCGCATAGGTTCGCTGCTGCCGTCCCTCTGCACTTCATTGGTGCGTCATGTTGGTGCGCCAGGCGTGAGCATGACCCAAATTAGTGCGCAGGTCGAATTGAGCGAATAGGCGTTTTTCTTCATATTAACGACATCGAGTTTTCGATATACTGCGCGCCGCTTCATTTATACCCTGCTGCTTTTCGGATGCCAAATCGGGAAATACTTTGCAGGGAAGCTCCGTACATGCCGCAGGATTATTTTTGTGATTGAAAAACTTCGTAATATCGCCATTATCGCCCACGTTGACCACGGTAAAACCACCCTGGTTGACCAGTTGCTCCGTCAGTCGGGCACACTGGATCGTAAAGAGCTCGAAAGTGAGCGGGTGATGGATTCCAACGACCAGGAAAAAGAACGTGGCATTACCATCCTGGCCAAGAACACCGCACTGAAATGGAATGGCTACGACATCAACATCGTAGACACCCCGGGCCACGCCGATTTCGGTGGCGAGGTGGAGCGGGTCATGAGCATGGTCGACTGCGTACTGCTGGTGGTCGACTCCATCGATGGCCCGATGCCGCAAACCCGCTTCGTGACGCAGAAAGCGTTCGATGCCGGCCTTCACCCGATTGTTGTGGTCAACAAGATTGACCGCCCGGGCGCTCGTCCGGACTGGGTCGTTGATCAGGTGTTTGATCTGTTCGACAACCTCGGTGCCACCGACGAACAGCTCGATTTTCCGATCGTGTACGCCAGCGCCCTGAACGGTATTGCCGGCATGGATCACGAAAAGCTGGACGACAACATGGACGCGGTATTCCAGGCCATCGTTGACCACGTTCCGGCGCCTGCCGTCAATCTGGATGGCCCGTTCCAGATGCAGATTTCCCAGTTGGACTACAACAGCTTCCTGGGCGTGATCGGCATCGGCCGTATTACGCGTGGCAAGATCAAGACCAACTCCCCGGTAACCGCGATTGGCGCTGACGGCAAGAAGCGCCAGGGCCGGATTCTCAAGATCATGGGGCACTCGGGTCTGCAGCGCGTTGAAGTGGAAGAGGCTCAGGCCGGCGATATCGTCTGTGTCAGCGGTCTGGATGAGCTGTACATCTCTGACACCCTCTGTGATCAGAGCAGTGTTGAGGCCCTGCCTCCGCTGACGGTGGACGAGCCAACAGTATCCATGACGTTCCAGGTCAATGATTCGCCCTTCTGCGGCAAGGAAGGCAAGTTCGTCACCAGCCGCAACATCAAGGAGCGCCTGGAGAAAGAATTGCTGCACAACGTGGCGCTGCGTGTGGAAGAAGGCGACTCCGCGGACAAGTTCAAGGTGTCTGGCCGCGGTGAGCTGCACCTGTCGGTTCTGATCGAGAACATGCGCCGCGAGAATTTCGAGCTGGCCGTCGGACGGCCGGAAGTGGTCATTCGTGAGATCGACGGTGTCAAGCAGGAGCCTTACGAAAACGTGATCGTTGACATCGAAGAGCAGCATCAGGGTGCTCTGATGGAGCAGATGGGGCTTCGTAAGGGTGACATGACCAACATGATTCCGGATGGCAAGGGTCGTATGCGTCTGGAGTACACCATCCCGGCTCGTGGCCTGATCGGTTTCCGGAACTCGTTCCTGACCATGACCTCCGGTTCCGGCATTCTGACGTCCACGTTCAGCCATTACGGTCCGATCAAGGGTGGTGACGTGACCAATCGCCAGAACGGCGTACTGGTGTCCATGGCGACCGGCACTGCTTTGACTTACTCTCTGGAGACCCTGCAGAGCCGCGGCAAGCTGTTCCTTGATCCGGGCCAGGAAATCTACGAGGGCCAGCTGTGCGGTATCCACAGCCGTGATAACGATCTGGTGGTGAACCCCACCAAGGGCAAGAAGCTGGACAACATGCGTGCGTCCGGTAAGGACGAGGTGATTGCTCTGGTACCGCCGATCAAGTTCACCCTCGAGCAGGCGCTGGAATTTATCGACGACGATGAGCTGGTAGAAGTCACGCCGAAGTCGGTCCGTTTGCGCAAGAAACTGCTGACCGAGAACGAGCGCAAGCGCGCGAACAAGAAGTAAGCAGCGTTCGGCGAAAAAAAGGGCGGGCCAGAAATGGCCCGCCCTTTTTTTTAACTTCAGCTACACTCCGGGTATACCTTCGTCCCGGAGCCCCCGATGCTCACGCTGTACCCAGACATCAAGCCCAACGCCCAGCACCGAATTGCGGTGGATCCGCCGCATGAATTGTACGTCGAAGAAAGCGGTAATCCACAAGGCATGCCGGTGCTGGTAGTGCATGGCGGGCCCGGTGGCGGGTGTGAGGATTATCATCGCCGCTTCTTCGATGCGGAGCGCTACCGCATTATTTTGATGGACTAGCGCGGAGCTGGACGATCAACCCCCCTCGCCGAACTGGGAGGCAACAGCACCGACCGGCTGGTATCGGATATGGAAGCGGTTCGCACCTTTCTGGGTATCGAGCGCTGGCTGCTGTTCGGCGGCAGCTGGGGTTCCACGCTCAGTCTGGTGTACGCCCAGGCGTTTCCCGAGCGGGTTCTTGGTTTGGTGTTGCGGGGAATCTTTCTGTGCCGCCCGAGAGACATACACTGGTTCTACCAGGAGGGTGCCAGCCGGATTTTCCCGGATTACTGGGAGGATTTCCTCGCGCCCATTCCCGAAGACGAACGCGGCGATCTGGTGTCTGCTTACTACAGACGGTTGACCAGCAGCAACGAGCTTGAGCAGATTCAGGCGGCCAAGGCCTGGTCAATCTGGGAGGGCCGTTGTGCCACTCTGCATCCGAATCCGCGCGTGGTTGAGCATTTCGGCCATCCCCACGTTGCCATTGCATTGGCGCGGATCGAGTGCCACTACTTCATGAATCAGGCGTTCCTTGAGCCTGATCAGATCGTGCGTGACGCCGGCAGACTCGCCGGTATTCCTGGCGTCATTGTGCATGGGCGCTATGACATGGTGTGCCCGCTGGATAACGCCCTTGCGCTGACGGCAGCCTGGCCAGGAGCCGACTTGAGAATTATCCGTGACGCGGGCCATTCGGCGTCGGAGCCGGCCATCATTGACGCGCTTATCCGCGGCGTGGATGAAGTGGCCGCCGACGTGAATGGGACGTTAGCCTGAATTGCACCTTCGGGGGTTGCGGTCCTGTAACCCCATGGATACACTCTTGCAACTTGTTAATGGTCCTTCCACAGGGAGTTAGATGAAAGGGCTTATCCAGCGTGTATCCAGTGCCAGTGTTTCCGTAGACGGGCAAATCATTGCTGACATACCTCAGGGGCTTTTGCTGCTGCTGGGTATGGAGCGTGGTGACGGCCCTGAACAGGTTGAGGCGCTGGCCAGAAAGATCGTCAATTACCGCGTTTTCTCCGATGACCAGGGACGGATGAATCGAAGCCTGCTGGACATCAGTGGCGCACTTCTTGTGGTTCCCCAGTTTACCCTTGCGGCTGATACCGGCTCCGGTACCCGGCCCGGTTTTTCTTCAGCGGCACCCCCCGAGCTTGCCGATACTCTGTTTCTTCAGTTTCTGGAGGTGGCTGGCAGCCTCTTGCCCGGCGCTCGTATCGAGCGTGGGCAGTTCGGAGCAGACATGAAAGTGGCGTTGGTTAATGACGGGCCAGTCACTTTTATGCTGTAGGTGGGAGGCAGTTCCTGAAATGCATCTCATTCCGCACCATAATTGCGCGCGGCCGATGATGGCGAACCTGAATGGTGCGGCCAGAGTGCGAAATCAGGCGGGTTATACCTCCGGTTTTCAGGGGTTCGATTTTTAATTGTCTGATTAAAAAGATTATTTAATATTCTGGCCCCGGACTTGAAGGGTTGGCGGGATACAAAGGAAAGACCAAACAAGAATATCGATGCCGTAAATACGCACCAAAAAAGCTAAAAAGCGGTCGTTAAAAATTTGCAAAACTAAAATGGTTGTATTAAAGCAGGTTCATCATGCAGCGCTTTAACTTATCAGGGTAAGCTATTGAGCTGTAACGATCCGAAGTTTTTCGGGGCGAACAAAAACTGAAAAAATGTTAGCTGCGTGTCATCAAACTGACATGGAAGCTGCACAAAATAAGGCTCTGACCAGCCTGCCTGGTGAAAGTCTCAAGAACGGGATCTGAACCCGTCGCTAAAACCTGAGTTAACTCAATAAAGGAAGACGCAACATGAAGAAAACGCTCATCGCATCTGCTATTGCAGCGGCAACTTTCTCTGGCGCAGCGCTGGCGCAAGAAAGCAATCTGCCGACCTTATACGGCAATATCCAGTACGCCATTACTCACACCGACTTTGAAAATGGTGGTTCGGAGATCAATCACTTCGATAATGGTTCTACCCTTGGCGTGAAGCATGAACATGAAGTTGCCCCGGGCATTACTGCATTCTTGAAGTTAGAACTGGAAGGCATCAGCGCAGACAATAAAGCAGGTAACAAGAACAATACTGCCGAAATTGACAGCTCCGGAAACGTTACCCGCAACGACGACAGCGGCGGCCTGAACGAGCTCGACGAAGCCTACATCGGTATTAAGGGTGACAGCTTTGGCCAAGTGTGGGTCGGATCAGACGACTCCCAGTATGAGCAGCTGTTGGCGGCTTGATCGAGTTTTATGAAGTGGCTGAGTACAACACTGAGTTGGATTACACCACTGGTGAGGGTGATCTGATCCAATACGTATCTCCGTCGTTTGGTGGCCTGACCCTGCACGGCGCATTTGCCATTCAAGGCGATGGTGATCCTGACTACGATAAAAAGGCATACCCTTACCAGTTGGGTGCCAAGTATTCTGTAGATATGGTCACCCTTGCCGTGGCAATGGATTCTAACGACGGCGACACTGCCAGCAGCGAGAACACTTATGGTGTAAATGTTTCGGCTGATATTCTTGACAACCTGACGGTTGGCGCTCTCTACAGCATGCGTGGCGCCAAGGACGACGGCCTTTTACCTGGTACAGAAGGTCAGAAAAACGCTCAGGTATACGCATTCTACACACTGGGTGCTAACCAGTTCGCAGCTTCTTACGAAATGTCAGAGCAGGATAAAGGCGACGAGGAGGCGGACGTGCTGACTCTCCAGGCTCTGCACAATGTGTCGGATAATCTGTACGTATACACTGAAGGCTACCTGCGTAACGACGACGACGGTGCTACTGATGAAGACACCACACAGTTGGCGCTGGGTGCTGTTTACTACTTCTGATCCGCTAACCAGCTAATCAGAGAGTAAACCGGGAAAGCCGGCGACCTTCGGGTCGCCGGCTTTTTTATGTATGCTGCAAAAAATCCAATCTGAACCGAGAGGGCTCTTGTGGCCGAAGAACTGGAAATCAAACTCAGCCTGTCCGAGGCGCATCAGCGTCTGGCCCTGACCTGGTTGCTGGAGCAGCCCGCTGCTTCTGAGGGGGCCTGCAAGACCCTGGTCAATCGTTACTACGACACCCCGGATGGCGATCTGAACCGGCAGAAAGTGGCGTTACGGGTCCGGCAGGCCGGTGACCGCTGCATTCAGACCCTGAAAACCCAGGGTGAATTTGTGGACGGCGCCCATCGTCGAAAGGAGTGGGAGTGGCCGCTGATGGGAACAGATCTGAACCTCGGGGTGTTGTCCGACACGCCTGTGGGGCAGGGCATCAATCTTGCCGCGTTGACACCGGTGTTTGAAACCAATTTCCAGCGCCAGGTGGTGATGATAGAAGAGGGTGGCACGGTGATCGAGGTGGCGGTGGATGCCGGCTGCATCATCGCTGGCGACAACAAGCGCCCTCTGCATGAAATCGAGTTTGAACTGAAGGCCGGCGATGCCTCACAACTGGTGAGCTGGGCAAAGGCCCTGGCGACCCAGGTGCCGGTGTTCCTGAATCTGGTGAGCAAGGCCGAGCAGGGGTACTTTCTCGCGGGCTTGCACGAACCCGAGGCACTGCGGGAAGAGGGCGCCACCGGTCTCTCGGTGCCCGAATTCCTCCATGGTCTGAGCGTGGCCTGGCTCAAGGGTGAGGCGCTGAAAGTGGCGCCTGATGCCCTGGCGGCAATCGGTCAGCTGGCGGCACAGCGAGGTGCCGGCGAGCAGTTCAGTCGGGTGTCTGAGGGCCTGCTGGTCAGCGAGCCGATGCCCGAAATGGCCAATCGGGAGGCGCTTGGTCAGCTTCAGCTCGCGCTGGCATCGGCGACAGTTTAAGGGGCTGCACCTTCGGCCTTGGCGTCGGCAGTTTTCCATTTTTCGAGGAAAGCCCGGTAGCGAGTCAGGGCTTCGTCCACCACTTCAACCGTCGGAGTTTCGTGGGACTTGACCAGCACGATCAGGCCCTTGCCCTTGATCTCCTCATTGGTGCTCGGATGGCACACCACTTCCCCATCGTTATCGATATAGGCCAGTGCGGTACCGATACCATGGCGGATCAGGGCACTGACGATGTCCGCCCAGTCCAGATCATCGAGTTTCAGATCATAGCGATGGGGGTGGTCGTTCTGATAGTTGAACATGTCCTCCAGAACTTTCTCGGAGCCCGGCGCGACAACGGCACGTACCATGATCTCCGGGTAGGTTCTGACCGGCCGAATAATCGTGCGCACGCCCACGGCCCTGAAACGGTCCCGATTGCGGTCGCTCACGCACTCCACCGTCGTGTGATGACCAAGGTTGGATTCGGTGAGTCGGTGGGCTATGTCGAACGTCAGGCTGTCCGACGTGGGGTCGGATTCGTCGGACGCCAGCACAACAATGTGCCGTGCGCTGCCAGCATGAACGGCTTTCAGGGCGTCGGGGTCGCCCCCGGAGCCGTGGAAATGAACCAGCCCCACATCGGCCAGCTCCGGCGGCAGTCCGGTGGGGAACATCCGGGTCAGAATAATAATTGGAGTGGTCTCGTACCCCGGCACTGCCCTCACTTGCGACGCGAAACGCGCGAAGTACTGTTCCCCGCCGTGTTGGGGGGTGTTGATGATGACAATATGGTCTTTCATTTTGTATACCCATCGTCCGGTTACGATACGTTCCCGGCGGTAAAACCGGTATTCAATAAAATCACTGACTATCAGTGTGAGCAGGGTGATTGCACTGATAAACATCACCACAATGGTACTGATGCGACCAACGGTGGTTTGCGGCGAAAAATCGCCATAGCCCACGGTGACCAGCGTGGTCATGGTAAGCCAGAAAGCCTCGAACAGGCTGAGGCTTTCTGCCCACCAGAGTACCAGCACCTGGAAAGCCATCAGTCCGCCAAGAATAATGAACAGCCTCTTGATTCGTGAGCGGATGATGCCCGACATCGGTAGATGGGCAAGCTGATGTTCCGGGTTGAGTGGACGACGGTTTCTGAGCATTAAGGGCCTGAGCTGTTCAGTCGGGTAACGGTTCGTTATACAGTACGGGAAATATAACAGAGATACAGGGGTTTGCATTATGTCCGAGCCATGGAGCGGTCTTCCGAAAGTGCTTGCCGAGGATGTGTCGGCTGGTTGGTCTTCAGTGTTTGAGGACGGCCCCCAGGGCTGGATGACACCGGATGCGGGTCTGGCTGAGACCGATGTGGCCAACGCCATGGCCCGAAGCGTGTTCCTGAAACACACCCTGGAGCGGCATCCGGAGCAGGTTGAGGCGCTGGTGGCCTCGCGCTCCCTGCGCGAGACAACGGAGCCGGGCTATCTGCAACAGCGCTGGCAGGAGTATCTGAGCGAGGTTGAAGACGAACACTCGCTGCACAGGGCTTTGCGCCAGTTTCGCCGGGAAAGCCAGTTTCGCATCATCTGGCGCGACCTCCTGCGGTGGGCCGACATGCATGAAACCATCGCCGCCACGAGCGCGTTTGCGGACACTTGTATCCAGGGCGCCCTGGATTGGCTGTACCAGGATACCTGCGAACAATCCGGCACACCGTGGGGAACCGACCCGGCCACCGGGAGGGAGTGCCCTCAGTCCATGGTCGTGCTGGGGATGGGTAAGCTCGGCGGACGTGAACTGAATGTGTCCTCCGACATCGACCTCATTTTTGCGTTTCCCGGCAAGGGCGAAACCCGGGGTGGGCGTCGTTCTATCGATAATCAGCAGTTTTTCATTCGCCTCGGACAACGGCTGATTCAGGCGTTGGACCAGATCACTGCTGACGGTTTTGTGTTCCGGGTGGATATGCGTTTGCGCCCCTATGGCCAGAGTGGCGCGTTGGCCCTCAGCTTTTCTGCATTGGAAACCTACTATCAGGACCAGGGGCGTGACTGGGAGCGTTACGCCATGGTCAAGGCTCGGGTGGTCGCGGGTGGCGAGCAGGCGGGCCAGGTGCTGATGGACAGCCTTCGCCCCTTTGTTTACCGAAAATACGTGGATTTCAGCGCGTTCGAATCTTTGCGCAACATGAAGGGGATGATCAGTCGGGAGGTCCGGCGTAAAGGCCTTGAGAACAACATCAAACTGGGCAGAGGCGGCATTCGGGAAATCGAGTTTGTGGTGCAGGCGTTTCAGCTCATCCGCGGTGGGCGTGACCGGGAATTGCAGCAGCGGGAGCTATTGAGCGTTCTGAAGGAACTGGAGAAGCTTGAACTGTTGCCATCAACAGTGGTTAAGGAGTTGCGTGAGGCCTACGTGTTCCTCCGCAATCTTGAGCACGCTCTGCAGGGTATGGAGGACAAACAGACTCAGCTTTTACCAGAAGACACGCTGAGCCAGGCTCGCATAGCGCTGATCATGGGGTTCGACAATTGGAGCGACTGCCTGCAGGTACTGGACGTCCATCGGGAGCGGGTCGCCGGTCATTTCTCCGACATCATCGCGACTGAGGAAGAGGAAGACGACTCGGCCTCGCTTGATGAGGGTTGGCATGAGTTGTGGCTGTCGGAAATGGAGGACGATGCGGCCCGTCAATGGTTGCAAGAGCATGGATATGAGGCTGCCAAAGACAGTCTGGCGTTGCTGAACGATCTGCGAGAGAGCCGGACCGTTCAGGTCATGCAGACTCAAGGCCGTAAACGTCTGAATCAATTCATGCCGGTGCTGCTGCAGGCCCTGACCCAGGTGGATGCGCCCTCCGAAACCTTGGGGCGGGTGTTGCAACTGGTGGAGGCCATTCTCAGGCGAACCGCTTACATGGTTCTGTTGCTCGAAAACCCCGGTGCACGGACCCAGTTAGTCAAGCTGTGCAGCGAGAGCCCCTGGATCGCAAGGCAGCTGGCGGAAACGCCGTTGCTGTTGGATGAGCTGCTGAATGCGGAAAGTCTGTATCATCCGCCCGCCAAAGAGGAGCTCCAGGACGATCTGCGCCAGCAGATGCTGCGCATTCCGTTCGAAGATCTTGAGGAGCAGATGGAATCTTTGCGGCACTTCAAGAAGGCCCACATTCTGCGAGTGGCCGCCTCGGAGCTGAAAGGCACCCTGCCACTGATGAAGGTGAGTGACTACCTGACCTGGATTGCCGAAGTGGTGCTGGACCACGTGGTGGATGTCGCCTTTGCCAACCTGGTCAGTCGCCACGGCTACCCCCGTCGTGCCGATGGCTCAGCCTGTGATACCGATTTCGCCATTATTGGCTATGGCAAGCTGGGCGGTATCGAGCTGGGTTATACCTCAGACTTGGATCTGGTGTTCGTGCACAACGCGGATCCGGAGCAGGCCACCGACGGCGACCGGCCTATCGATAACGCCGTGTTTTACACCCGCCTTGGTCAGCGCATAGTGCATATCCTCAGCACCCAGACGCCGTCGGGCCAGCTTTATGAAGTGGATATGCGGCTGCGGCCATCGGGCAGTTCGGGGCTGTTGGTCAGCACGCTACAGGCCTTTGAGAAATATCAGCGCAACGATGCCTGGACCTGGGAACACCAGGCGCTGGCCCGCGCCCGGGGGGTTGCCGGTTGTACGGGTACCCTCGCCGAATTCGAGGCCCTGCGTCACGAACTGTTGTGTCAGATGCGGGATCGTGAGGCCCTGCGCGCGGATGTGGTGAACATGCGAGAGAAAATGCGCACCAGCCTGGGTACCGCGGAGTCCAGCCAGGCCACTACGTTCCACATCAAGCACGACCAGGGCGGCATCATCGATATCGAATTCATGGTGCAGTATCTGATGCTGGCCCAAAGCGGTGAACATCCTGAGCTGACACAATGGTCGGATAACATACGGCAGCTGGAAGAGCTTGGCCGCGCAGGGGTGATCGCTGTCGAGGATGCGGAGAAACTGCGTGAAGTGTACATTACACTGCGCTCGACCATTCACCGCCGGGCCTTGCAGAATCTCAACAGCCAGGTGGAAGGGAATGCCTTTCCCGACGAGCGGGAATACATCCGGGGCATGTGGGAAAAGGTGATGCTGGCGTAGCGCCGGACATTTATGTTCTTCAGAAAATTCCTGCTAGAATGCCGTCTCCCTGAAAAAGCTTGTATGGAGCAGAAACAATGTCGATGGCTGATCGCGATGGCCTGATCTGGCTGGATGGTGAAATGGTTCCCTGGCGTGAAGCCAAAACCCACGTGCTGACCCACACCCTGCATTACGGCCTGGGTTGTTTTGAGGGCGTGCGTGCCTACAGCACCGCCAATGGCCCGGCGATTTTTCGCCTGAAAGAGCACACTGACCGTCTGTTCCGTTCTGCTCATATCCTGAATATGAAAATGCCGTTCACCAAAGAACAGCTGAATGATGCCCAGTGCGCGGCCGTTCGCGAAAACAACCTGGACGAGGCGTACCTGCGCCCCATGGTGTTCTTGGGTTCCGAAGGCATGGGTCTGCGTGCCGACAACCTACAGGTGCATGTAATGGTCGCGGCCTGGAGCTGGCCGTCGTACATGTCGCCGGAAGCCAAGGAAATGGGCATCAAGGTGCGCACCTCTTCCTATACTCGTCATCACGTTAACATCACCATGTGTAAGGCGAAAGCTAACGGCAACTACATCAACTCCATGCTGGCCCTGAACGAAGCTATCGCCAGCGGCTGTGAAGAAGCCTTGATGCTCGACAACGAAGGCTATGTGGCTGAAGGGTCGGGTGAAAACGTTTTCATTCTGCGTGACGGCGTGCTGCATACGCCGGAGTTGACCTCCTGCCTCGAGGGCATCACCCGCGCCACCATTCTTGATTTTGCCCGCGAGCTGAACATTCCGGTGAAAGAGCGCCGCATCACCCGTGACGAAGTGTACATCGCGGACGAGGCCTTCTTCACCGGCACCGCCGCCGAAGTGCTGCCGATTCGTGAGCTGGATGGCCGCTTGATTGGCGCCGGCAAGCGGGGCCCGCTGACCGAGAAGCTGCAGGCGATGTATTTTGATGCAGTGAAGGGTAAACTGGGCGAGCATCAGGAGTGGTTGACGGAAGTTCGCTAACCAGTAAAGAGCGTTAGTTCAGAGAAAGAGCCGCTCATGTTTCCAGTGGGGCGGCTTTTTTAATAGAATTGGTGATTAATCACTCTCTGAGAGGATTGGTAGTGGGCTCAGATACCGAAGTGCGCATCGAGCGAGATGGCGTCAAGGCGCTGGTGATGCCTGAGTGGGCAGCGCAGTTTGACCCGGGCTGGTTTGATCCTGATTTTTGGGGTGAGCGCGCGGTGCCGGTTTCTTCGGGGGGGCGTGGGAGTGCGTGGTTTGTTGAGCGTAGCCCGGAGCATTGGGTCCTTCGCCAGTATCTTCGGGGGGGGCTGGTCGGAAAGCTGGAACGTGATCGCTACCTGTACGCAGGAGAGGCGCGCGTTCGATCGTTCGCAGAGTTCCGTCTGTTAAGACAGCTCCGCATTATGGGGTTGCCCGTACCCAAGCCTGTGGCGGTTATGTACCAACGTAGAGGGTTGCTTTACTCCTCGACCATTATCGTCGAACGCCTTAAAGGTGTTTGCCCGTTAGGGGACGTTGCTCTGGCCCTCAATGAAAACCGTTGGCGAGAAATCGGGCAAGTGGTTCGCCAATTCCATGATGGGGGTGTGTACCACGCGGATTTGAACTGCTTCAATATCCTGATCGGAGAGACCTCAATACACCTGATAGATTTTGACAAAGGTGAGCTGCGCTCCCAAACCTCTTATCGCATCTCCTGGAAAAGCAATACTGTAGATCGGTTGAAGCGTTCCCTGAATAAGGCCTATGGTGAAGAAGTGGAACGTCAATGGCAGTTTTTCCTTGAGGGGTACAACGTCTCCACTAACGTTTGATGAGAGAACTCACGAGATCCTGCATAGCGTGTTTTTGATTCACCATTGAATACTTTTGAGCGAGACATGCTGCCGCCTGACTGGCTCTCTGACCGGCGTCGGGGTCTGTCAGCAAGCTTTGCGCAGCGTTCCCCCATTCCTCCAGGTTGTATCCACTTATTACTTCTGGCACCGCGTGTTCCTGCATTAGCTCAGCCACACCGACGTTGTCACTTGCGATCGTAGGTACTCCACAGGCCAGCCCCTCCAGAACAACGCGACCATATTCTTCCAGTAAGGCGGGGAATATGTGCAAATCCAGGGCATGAAACAGTTGGTGAACATTCGGTACCGGGTCGATAAATCGAATCCGGGACTGCAAGCCGTGTGCGGATATCTGGTCGGCAAAACGAGTGCTGTTGGATTTCCCCACGACAAGGAAGTCGATCTGAAAGGATGTGTTTGATGCAAGAAATCCAGCAACTTCGAGAAAGAAGTGGACGTTTCTCTTGGTAAAGTCTCCGGACGTGATCAGCCCAACAACCGCGGAGGTTTCAGCGATCTGCAGTTCTCGGCGAGCTTTACGCCGGAGTGTTTCTTTGTTCAACATATTGAACAGGCTGGTATCAACACCCTGATAAAAAACATGCAGTTTGTCTTGGGGCACTGAATATCGTTGATGGAAATCATCGGCCATCAGTTTGGAGTTGGTGATGAGTACCCGGTAATCTCCAGCCGAGATCACGGAGTCGTGGAATGCGGCTACATCAAGCTCAGGCGTACCGCACTTTTCTTCATGCAACCTGACACAGTTGTGCATCACCAGGATGTCGTTGCTATGGCTGTCACCATGACTGAAAAAGAGGTCATAAGGGTGTGCTTTCAGCCAGCGTTGTACGCGGTTATCAAACCAGACGCGGCGATAGGTACCTTTGATGGGCCATCGCATGATTTGAATAAAGTCCGCTCCACATTCATTAAGGATTTCCCGGTTATGGCGTTCGGCCATAATCGTAATTGAATAGCCCAGCGCCCTGAGATACTGGCAGTGTTCAATAACGTTTCGGACAGCACCCGTGTGTCTTTGGATTTGTCTGATAGCGATGACAGCTCTCAATGTAGACTCTTCCTGTAGTTGTTACAGATGAACCAGGCTGCGACGGCATAATACAGCCCGAAGTTCTGAAGGATTCTCCTCTGATCAAACAGCGTGATTGTCAGCCCAAAGAAGATGAACGATAGAAAGATGACAGCCAGCGTCACAGACATGATGTGGTGGTTTCGATGGCCGCCAGGGTGAGGTGTGGCCAGGTAGAACAAAGGGATCGTCAGCATCAGTAGCAGAAGGAACAGACCAATCAGGCCGTGGGAAGAAAGCTGATACAGATATTGGTTGTGGGGCTCGGAAGAGTAATCTGACATGAGCGGTTTCAGTTGCCCTTCGGATATCTGACTAAGGATTTCTGTCCGGTATCCAGAGAAGCCCGAGCCAATGACCGGAGCATCGGTGACAACGTTCAGTGCTGCATCCCACATGAGCAAGCGCATTCCCATAGAGGTATACATCTGGCCTTCTGAGAATTGATTAAGCTCGCTCAGCGTTAGCGCATATCGTTCGGAGATCGGGTCAATAAATTTGACCGAGACGATGGCAACAGACGCGACGAGAGCGAGCATAACGACAAAGTAACGGATTTGGTTCCGGGAAACGCTGAACCACAATCCAATGACGAGGAGTGCCAAAAACAGAGCAACAAGGCCGCCCCGGGATCCGGCCTCCATAAAGGCTATCAGTGCGCCAACAACTCCAATCGCGGCTATCACATACCAGTGACGCTTGCTCTGGGTGAAAAACCCTCCAATGCAGAGTATCAAAGTAATGAGGGCGATGTTACCAAAATGGATGGCGTGAACCAGTCCGTCTAACCTGCCCTCGCCATCGTGTACAAACCAATACGCCAGAAACACCAGGCCGCTCAGGGAAAAACTCAGTAAAAGATCCTTTGCGCGGAACCGTGCATGGAACAGGAGCGCGATGACAGGAACGCTGATCAATAGCAGGGCGTGTCGCTCTACACGGGATTTCGCGAAATCGCTCGGATCAACGAGCCAGTAAATAATGATCGACCACAGGAAGAAGAGAAAAGGTGTGGCAATGAATAGCAGGGCCTTTGGCTCAAAACAAAGCCTCTTGCGAGCGTCGGCGCTGGTCGCAAATGAGACGATGCCGGCTAGCCCTAAAAGATACCAGAGGGCACTTCCGTAACCATCAACGATAACGCTCAATGCAGGGAAGGTGCCAATGAGTATAAGCAGTAAATATTTCAGAGCAGAGACCAGGCTGTGCTGTGCTTCGATCATTTGGTGCTGCCTGACTCACTGTTGCGTGTGGTTTTGTAGAGCTTGAACATGGTCTCCAGCTTGACAGGATGCACATGAACCAAGCGTTTCAGAAACAGATTTGCCCTCACTGATGCGGGAGCTTTGGGGAAATCCGGGTCACAGTAGCGGCGGTAAATCTCTTGCCACTCCCAGTGCTGCCACTGGGCGCATTGCCCTTTGGTTCGCGAGATTCGGGCGGTCCCGAGAAACTTCTGGCAAAGTCCTAAGCCGAGCTCAGCAGGGGAAGCTATTACCAGGTTGTTGGCGAAACACTTTTCGGATGTTTCAAGGTTTTCCGGAGTGTTGTCCAAGAGGCCGTTAATGTGGATTGATGAGTCAAATTTCTGAAGAGCTCGAACCCAGAAGGCTTGGGTACAATCAGTCGCGAACCCCTGGAATAGCACATTTTCTCTGTCAATTTCGGGGTCCGTTGCATCAGGGAAAAGTTCTAAGTCCCAAAGCGCTAAAAGGTCTTCTGTCAGTCCAAAGTAGAAAAAGTCGGATAGATGAAAGGGTACGCGGAAGCCCTTCGCGTATTGCCGTGTGAAGACGTTAGCGACAACAACCCGTTCGTGCAGAAAACGATGAGTTCTACTCCGCTCTGGATACCTTTGCTGAAGTTCGGTGAAGAAGTTGCCGGTAAGGAAATTGTCGCTGCGAAGCTTTATCGCATAGCGAGTGGTTACCTTTTTTAGTCCTTCACGGGTTGAAACAATCTGGCGATTATTATTGAAATACTGAGGATTGCCGTTCGATTTTAGAAATCTTACGTTGGGACCTGGGTCGTCTGAAATCACCAGCTCGTCATAGTCCAGTCCACTCAGGTCTTGCGATGGCCAGGTAGAGAGGATAATGCGGCTTCCCGGGAGATGCGTGCGAACGGATTCGATACACTTTTGAGTGATCCCTGATTCCTGGGGCCTATCCTGGAAGGTTTGGACCGGTCCTTGCACGACAACGGTAATATCTTTGTGGTTAATCATGTTTTGGTAATCGATCCGGACGCCGTAAATTCCTGATACTCGGAGGGCGTGCCGCAGAAAATGACATCATCCCTGTTAATCAGGTGGTAATAAATATTATTTCCTCGTTTGATCATCAGATTGTACAGCGGCGCGATATATAGCTCTCCCTTGGCCCACTGGCTTTTGGGCATTTGGCTGTATAGCTCAAAAGCGCCGATAAACTCCTGACAGCTTGTATAGTGATACAGTCCGGTGCTGCAAAGGTCAGAAATGCGGACCTTTTCTGTTGTTCTCTGCACCCGTCCACTCCCTGATGGGTCAGGTTCAACAAAAGACCAGTGGTCTCCCGGGCCTTGGAACACCTCTAAATACCCGCTTCCTTTTCGACTCTCAGCTGGAAACGTAAAGTTGGGCCGAAATGTATCGATATTGAAGATCGTCAGGGGCTGATCGATATTTCCGGACTGTTTTAGCGCGAGATAAACCGTTTCAGCTTGTCCGCGAGTTTCTTCACTAAGAGTAATGATTTGGTAATTCTTGATACCCAGGGCTTTAGCCCTATCACTGACGAAACGCTCTGTGTCGTGAACGTCGCGTATTACGAAGAGGAATGCCTCAGAGTTGAAATATTTTTTGAAGCTCAGAACAGAATGATCGAACAGGGTTTTCCCGTGGGCTTCGAGCATGTATTTAGGTTTTTCGTAACCGGCCCTGAAAAATCGCGAGCTGAGGCCCGCCATTGGAATTACAATCATTGCGAGTGTCTCTCCATCAAGTCGTAGAGCCGGAAGGCATTGGCGAGTATGGCATTCTGTCGATGCGGGTCATCCGAATGCAATGGCAGCATGGATAAAAACAGGTGAACCTGCATGGCATATAGTTCGGAGGGTGTTACTGAAAACTGTGATTCCAGCATTCCCAGAAAAAGCTGTTGGACGTCGTGGTGCTTCGCTGATTCCGGCAGTGTGATCGAAATGTTATCACCGCTCAGGCTGGTGTTGTGATAGCCCGCAATTATCCAGTCATACATTCCCAAAACAGAGTGGCTGAGTTTGGCCAAGTCATAGCGAATGTCGCCATAAGCACTGATTGTTCCATCAGGGGTCATTCCTCTGGGGTCAATGACTTTGATTCGATTGGTTCTGAACTCGTAAAGGATATTGCTGAAGCAAAAGTCGCCGTGGAACAGAGTAGCCCGAGCGTCATCCTTGGGAAGGTTTGCCTGGCTGCCTCGAACGAGATCATTGATGGATAAGCGCCGTTCTCGTCCGCTCGCGCCTGGAGCATAGTATGTAAGCAGGCTCTCGGCGGAAAAGCCTCGGTCCTCACAAAAGGCTTGCAGCCTGGTTTCTGTTTTGACTGTAAAAAGTTTGTTCAGGTCAGATGAGGAAGAATGCTTTTCAGGTTTTGGATGTGCTGCGCAGGTAGTCAGGAAATTCAGGCATTCTTTAAAGATTTTCTTCCACAAAAGCGCAGGGACATCCGCAAAGACAAAAAGCTCGTTGAGTGCGGTATGGTGGAGGTACTCAAGCCGGTAGGCTCCGCTTTCAGTGTTTTCTGGTCGGCCAAGATACTGGGGCGTGAAGCGGCGAACCATCGGGGGCAGGCTCTCAAACCAGTTTGCCTCTGCTTCAATCTTGTCACCATGGTTGCCAGACTTTTCGATCCAGTCAGGCGTTATGCTGAGGTGGTTAAACACCCTCTGGGTGGTGTGTGCTGATTTTGATCGGTAATAAGTATTGGCGTGCCCGAAATCCAGCCAGTTTGGTACTTTGCTGGTACTGAGGCCAACGGTTTTTCGATATCTGCTCAAGCCCTCCAGAAAATGCCAGTTGGACTGGGTAATGCATCTGATCAATTGTCGCGGGCTGCTGAACTTGAAGTATCCGGTGACAACCTCATGCTCTTGCTGAGCAAGGGTGTTTGGGCTGCTGGTGAGCCAATTGTCGCCATTTTCCGTTACGATGGCCCAGTCGTAGTTGTCTTCAACATTGGCCACTGCAACCAGATCATCCCCGTGAGGCAGTGGATCAACCAGAGTGTCACCGAAAAGCACGTGCAAAGGTGTCTCAAGTCCTTGTTCGATCAGGTTCAGCGCTGCAACCAAAGACGCCCCAAGGCTGAGTCCGTCGGGGAGCGGGATGACAGTGATCTCATTCTGATCAAGCCACGTCCGATCAAAGCACGAAATCTCAAACGATTCAGGGACGGTAAGAAACACGGACGTGTTGTCTGGTGCAAGGCGCACCTGATGTTGAAACAGTCGGCGGTTGCCAAGAGGCAGGAAGCTGGGAGGTAGTGCTCCGAACTCTGATCGAAGCTCTTGGGTTATATAGGCCGCGGACATTATCAGGAACATCAGTGCTTTTCCTGTTCGATGAGCGCCTCGACTTCATCCGGGGTCAATCGGGTAAATTCTGATGGACGTATTGCGCGGTCGTCGACGTAGAACCCTTCGAAACCGCACCAAGGCTTGCCTACATGAATTTCGTCATAAGGTACATCGTGACGATCCAGCCATTCTGTCACGATCGGTAGCGTATGTATGTTGATCTTCCCGACGTTCCCTTCGAACGTTCTCATATTTCGAGCTGTCTGAATAATCACCTCGTAACCGAGTTCTTTATAAAAACGAAGCTTATCGATTACGTCCAGATTCGGTGACACGTTCCGGTAATCGGACGTGTCGCCCTTCGTGATGGTCCCGTCGAGATCGACAATCAATTTTTTCATTACACTAGCCTCGAAAACGGTTCAATATTCTTCAGGGCAATTAATGGAGCCTTCAGGAAGTGTGAGTAGTTGCTTGAGGTTCTTTATGCGGCAGTAACGGTTGCCCTCGCTCAACTTCTGCACTTGGTTGTTGAGTAGAATGCCAGTGCCTAAGTCTGCTGATTCGGCAGCGGTCATGTCAGAGACTTTGTCACCAACCATCAGGCAAAGTTTCGGTACAAGCTCAAACTCCTCAATCCCCCTCAATATCATTCCCGGTTTCGGCTTTCTGCAATCGCAATTTCGCTCATCTGCAGGCCCAAAGTCCGGATGGTGCGGGCAATGATAAACCTTGGTGATGGTCACGCCCTGCTCCCTGAAGCGCTCCACCATCCAGTCTGTCACCTCCTGGAATTGTGCTTCGGTGTACATGCCACGGGCAATGCCGGACTGGTTGGTGACCACAATCAGCAGGTAACCCTGGTGCTGAAAGCGCTGGCAGGCTTCGAAGATACCGTCTACAAACTCGAAATCTTCTTTGCGATACACGTAGCCGTGATCCTCGTTGATCACTCCGTCCCGGTCCAGAAATACAGCTTTGCGGGTCATAGGTTCTGTTCCTGAATGCAGCGGTTCAGCATGTCGATAACGTCTTCCGTCGTGATGCTTTTCATCAACTCCTCGCCCTTGAGCCTCTGGCCCCAGCGGCTTTGCTCCAGGGTTTCGCCGCGCACCTGTTTCAGGGCAGGGGTGTAGGCGTCTACCACATATTCCTGCCACCGGTAGGGGCCGGTGCGTTTCGGGTTGCTGTGGGCGTATAGGCCGATAACCGGCGTGCCGGCGGCAACGGCCATGTGGGCCGGGCCGGTGTCTGGTGCCAGTACGAGACTGGCCTCGCCAATCAGGGCGAACAGTTGCTTCAGGCTAGACTGGCCAACCAGATCGCGTATGGGGCGTTGGGCCTGTGCCTGAATACTGGCAGCCAATTCCTTGTCAAGGTCTCCCGGGCCGCCACAAAGGTACACGGTAAAACCCTGGCTGGCGGCGTGGTCAGCCACAGCAGCGTAGCGCTCGGGCATCCAGTTCCGCTCGACGTTGGAGGCGGCGGGGGTGATGATCAGGTGTTTGCGGGTGCCGGGGTCGAGCTGGGCCTTGGCCCAATTCCGGTCTTCTGCATTGACCGGAATGTTCCAGTCAGGCTCCCCGAGAGGAATCCCAAGCGATTTCTGGAACTGTCGGAAGTTGTCCAGCACATGGACTTTGTCCGTCGGCTCTATCCGTTCATTGATGAACAGGCTGTGCAGTTCCTTGCTCTTGGCCTTGTTGAAGCCAATTCGTCGTTTGGCGGAAACGCACAAGCTGGCGAGATTGGCTCTCAGGGCGACCTGCATCAGTAGAAGGGCGTCAAATCGTTTGCCCTGGAGCTGGCGCCGAAGGTTGCGGTACGCTGCCATGCCCTGTTTCTTGTCAAACACAACGAGATTGACGCCGTCCATGCCAGCCATCAGTGCGGCTTCAGCTTTGCCGATCACCCAGGTGATTTCGGTTTCCGGGTCATGTTGCCGGATGGCGTGAACCACGGCAGCCGCGTTGCAGGTGTCGCCGATGGCCGACAGGCGCAGCAGGCAGATGGAGCGGGGCGCAGACAAATCAGCCTCGTACTTTCTTGATCAGCCCGGTGGTGGAACGGCCTTCAACCGTGGGCAGGATGGCCACCTCACCGCCGTTCCCCTGAACAAAGTCCGCGCCGACGATGGTCTCAACTGAGTAGTCGCCACCTTTGGCCAATACCTGCGGCGTCACCCGCTTGATCAGTTGTTCGGGGGTGTCGTTTTCCTCAGGGTTATCGCCGAAGGGGATGACCCAGTCCACGCAGGCCAGGGCGGATAGCACTTCCATCCGGTCTTCCAGCGAGTTTACGGGCCGTTCTGCGCCTTTCAGGCGACGCACGGAGGCATCGGCGTTCAGCCCGACAACCAGCCGGTCACCGAGTGCCCTGGCCTGCGCCAGGTAGCGCACATGGCCGGCGTGCAGGATGTCGAAGCAGCCGTTGGTAAAGACAATGCGCTCGCCCTGCTGGCGGGCGTAGTCGATGTGCAGCAGGCTCTGCTCGACGCTCGGGTGGTAGCCGCTGGTCTTGGCCGACCACTGGTGGCTTGCGCGGGCAGCCAGCTCTTCCGGGGAAACGGTGGCAGCGCCCAGTTTGGCGACCACAATGCCAGCCGCCAGATTGGACAGCCAGGCGGCATCTTTCAGCTCGAACCCGGCGCTCATCAAGGTGCCCAGAGTGGCAATGACGGTATCGCCGGCGCCGGTCACATCACTCACTTCCAGAACTTCCGCCGGGAAATGGTGGTGCTCAGTCTGGGTGATCAGGCTCATGCCTTGCTCACTGCGGGTCAGCAGCATGGTGTCGATGCCCGCTTCAGTCAGCATGGCGCGGGCGGAAGCCAGCATCGCTTCGTCGGACGAGGCATCCCCGCCGGCCGCCTTGAACTCAGTCAGGTTCGGGGTGATGACTGTGGCGCCGCGGTACAGGGAGAAATCTTTGCTTTTCGGGTCTACCAGTACCTGCTTGCCAGCGCTTCGCGCAGCCTGAATCAGGTCGCCAACACAGGCGAGGGTGCCTTTGGCGTAGTCACTGATGATGACGGTATTGTATTGCTCAACCAGTTCGCTGTAACGCTGCTTGACGCTTTCGGCCTGGGCGACGGGGAAGGTGTCTTCCACGTCGAGCCGGACCATCTGTTGATGGCGGGAGATAATCCGCGTTTTGGAGATGGTGCGGGCGTCGTCCAGTTCCAGAAGCTCGGAATGGACCTTTTCCTTCACCAGAAGGTCTTTCAGCAAGCGCCCGTCTGCATCGTTGCCGATAATGCCGAGAATGGCGGCCTGGCCGTCAAGGTGGGCAATGTTTCTGGCGACGTTGGCGGCACCGCCTGCCCGGTCTTCTGTGTGGGCAACACGCACCACCGGCACCGGTGCTTCCGGTGAAATGCGGTTGGTGTCACCAATGAAATAGCGGTCAAGCATGACATCGCCAATCACCAGCACAGAGGCGTTCTGAAGCTGGTCCAGCCGGGCGAGGTCGAGCATCAGTCAAGGCCTCCGGACAGTACCACCTCATCCATCGCTTCACACAGCCAGTGGCCGATGAACATATGGGCTTCCTGAATGCGGGCGGTTTCGTCGCTGTTGATGATGATGGAGAGTTTGGCGATATCTTTTACCTTGCCGCCATCTCTGCCAGTCAGGGCAACGGTGGCGGCACCCAGGTCGTTGGCGGATTTCAGGGCCCGGTTGATGTTCTCGCTCTGGCCGGAGGTGGTCAGGCCGATCACCAGATCTTCGGGCTTGCCTAACCCCAGAACCTGGCGCTCGAACACGGTTTCAAACTCGTAGTCGTTGGGGTGGGCGGTCAGAATCGAGGTGTCGGTGGTCAGCGCGATGGAGGCCAGTGGGCCGCGCTCTTTCTTGTAACGCACCATGAATTCGGCCGCCAGATGCTGGGAGTCTGCTGCGCTCCCGCCGTTGCCCAGAAAGATGACCTTGCCGCTGCTTTTAAGGCACTGCCTGGTGAGCTCGAGCAGTTGTTCCGCCGCTTCCTGATGTTGCTCCAGAATGGCAAAGGTCTTGCGGTGCCGTTCCAGGGTGGCGAGGTAACTGCTTGGCTGGGACATGGGAGCCTCCGGTGTGAGCTGTCATCTGGTCGCGCCGGTGTCTTCCGGCACCGGCTGAAAGCGTAAAGTGTACCATGCTGGCCAGAGGCGTCCCATATGCTTTTTTTCGTACTAACCAGCTGTTAATGCAACGTTCACAGTGGTTTTCGCCGCTGAGGCGAATGGTTGTGGCGGTTTTAGCGATGGGCAAAAGAGGTTAAGATGACAGGTACATTCCGGGTCGTTGTCAGGCCCGCCCGTACGGAGTTCTCAGGAGTCTTACCATGATTGTCGTCACTGGCGGTGCCGGTTTCATCGGAGCGAACATTGTCCACGCGCTGAATCAGCGTGGCGAGACGGACATTCTCGTTGTCGATGATCTGACGGACGGCACCTGTTTCCGTAATCTGGCGGAACTCGATATCACCGATTACATGGACAAAGGCGAGTTTCTGGCGCGGGTCAGGGCGAATGACCTGCCGGTGGGTATCCGGGCCATTTTCCACGAGGGGGCGTGTTCCGACACTACCGAGTGGAATGGCAAGTTCATGATGGAGAACAACTACACCTACTCCAAGATGTTACTGCACTGGTGTCTGGACCAAAAAGTGCCCTTTCTGTACGCCTCCAGTGCGGCGGTTTACGGGGCCAGTGATGAGTTCCGGGAAGGGCGTGAGTGCGAACGACCGCTGAACGTGTACGGTTATTCCAAGTGGCAGTTTGACCAGTACGTGCGCAAGATTCTGCCGTCTGCCCGCAGCCAGATCGTCGGCTTCCGTTACTTCAACGTTTACGGCCCCAGGGAGCAGCACAAGGGCAAGATGGCGTCCGTGGCCTATCACCTGCACGAACAGATCAAAGCGGGCCAGAATCCCAAGCTGTTCCGGGGTTGGGATGGCTATTCCGACGGTGGGCAACAGCGTGACTTCGTATACGTAGACGACGTGTGCAAGGTAAACCTGTGGTTCTTTGATAATCCGGATCAGTCCGGCATTTTCAATCTGGGCACCGGCCGTGCCCAGTCGTTCCTGGAGGTGGCCGAGGCGGTCATCCAGTACCACGGTAAGGGTAAGGTGGAGTTCATCCCTTTCCCGGACGAACTGAAAGGCCGCTATCAGAGCTTCACCCAGGCGGACGTCAGCGCCTTGCGTGATGCGGGTTACACCGATTCGTTCACGGACGTTGCTGGTGGAGTTGCGGGATACCTGGCCTGGCTGGATCGATGAAATACCTGGTGGTTGGCCCGTCCTGGGTTGGCGACATGGTTATGGCTCAGGCGCTGTTCATGTCCCTCAAGCGGCAAGACCCGCACGCAGAAATCGACGTGCTGGCCCCGGGATGGTCGCTTCCGATCATCGCCCGTATGCCAGAGGTCAACCAAGGCATCGCAGCACCCTGGAAGAGTGGCGAACTGGCCCTGAAAGCCCAGTGGCGACTGGCCCGCACGCTGAAAGGGTATGACAAAGCCATTGTTCTGCCCCGTTCGCTCAAATCTGCCTTGATTCCTTTCTTTGCAGGTATTCCCGAGCGGGTTGGTTTCAGTGGGGAAGGGCGTTCGATTCTGCTGACCGATGCCCGGCGCAGGCACCCGACTCGCGACGGCGCGACCATCACCGACAGAACCGTGTGGCGTTACATGGGGCTCGGGGCCAGCAAGGCCGATTATGAAACCTATCAGTTTGATGCGCCACAACCGTCGTTGACGATCGAAAAGGCGAACCTGACAGATGTTATGGGCAACCTTGACCTGGATACGGAACGCCCTGCCATTGCCATCTGCCCCGGTGCGGAGTTCGGGCCGGCAAAGCAGTGGCCTCTTGAAAGCCACCGGGAGCTCGCTGAAAAACTGGTGCAGCAGGGCTTTCAGGTCTGGATTATGGGCGGCCCAAAGGATGTGACGCCGGGTGAGCAGATTGCCAATGGTCAGGAAGGCGTGTTCAACCTTTGCGGTAAAACCCGCCTGGAAGATACCGTGGACCTGTTCAGCCATTGCCGCAAAGTGGTCAGTCACGACTCCGGCCTGATGCATGTGGCCGCCGCTTCTGGTGCTGATGTGGTTGCCATCTACGGTTCCACCAGCCCCGATTTCACACCGCCGCTGACGGATAAGGCGACGATTGTCCGGCATCCGGTGGAGTGCAGCCCCTGCTTTGAGCGGACCTGCCGTTTTGGCCATTACAACTGTCTGACGGGTATTTCCGTGCAGCGGGTCCTGGAGGCCTGTCGGTGAAACTCAGCGCGGTACTGATTACCAAAAACGCCGGTCCTTATTTCGCCAAGTGCTTGAAAAGCCTGGCGTTCGCCGACGAGATTGTGATTCTGGATTCCGGCTCCACGGACGAGACGCTGGCCGTCGCGGAGCAGTTCGGGGCGCGCATTTTCCAGTCTGACGACTGGCCAGGCTTTGGTCCGCAGCGTCAGAGGGCCCAAAGCCACGCGCAGGGCGAGTGGTTGCTCTGGATTGATACCGATGAAGTGGTCACCCCGGAACTGGCTTCCTCCATTCAGCATGCCATCGAGCAGGGGCGGGCGAAGCAGGTTTTTCAGGTCAAGCGGTTGTCGTGGTTTTTTGGCCGTTTCATCCGGCACTCCGGCTGGTATCCCGATAAAGTGGTGCGGTTGTACCGTCGCGACGACTTCGGGTATGACGATGCTCTGGTCCATGAAAAGGTGCACTGCCCGGGCGCCAGTGTGGAAACGCTAGGTGGGGATTTGTTGCACTACACGGCCACTAATTTCCCGGACTACATGGCGAAATCCGTCCGCTATGCGGAGGATTGGGCTGAGGGCCGGGCCCGCCGTGGCAAAAAAGCGTCGCTTTTCTCTGCCTGTACCCACAGCGTTGGTGCGTTTGTCAGGAAATATCTGCTTCAGAGAGGGTTTCTGGACGGCGGGCATGGATTTTTGCTGGCCGTCACCACCGCCATTTATGCCTTCAACAAATACGCAGCGCTCTGGATTAAAACTCGCCGTTGACGGTATCGTTCAGCACCCTCAACAGGGCTTCAGACGACTGCTGAACATGAAAGTGCGAAGTGATTCTTTGTTGGGCGCTTTGGCCCATGCTTTCGCATAGTTCCGGAGATTCATGCAGCCGTTGAATGCCTGCTGCAATGTCTTCTGCGCTACCGGGTGTTACGCGTATACCGGAAACGCCATCTTCAATGAGCTCCGCACTCCCTCCGGTATCACTGACGATGGGTGCAACGCCATAGGCCATGGCTTCAATTACCGTTTTGGGAAGCCCCTCTCGTTTGGTTGAGGCCAGCACAGACACCTTACAGGAGGCGATGATGGCCGGTGCGTCTGTCCGGAATCCTGTCAGGTGGATTCTGTCTGCCATCGGGCTTGCCTGGATTAACGCCTGGACCTCTGGATTATCCATCCCTCTGCCCACCAGGAGTAAATGGACGTTGCTGTCCGGCGGGAGTAGGTGCGTGGCTTTTAGCAGAATTGGCAGTCCTTTTCTGGGGCGGATATTGGCCACCGACCCAACCACGAAGGCGCCATTCGGCACGCCAAATTGTTTGAGGTCTACCGGGGTATTCCGGTACCAGTCGAGATCGTGGCCTTTATAGACCGTGCACACTTTGTTCTTATTGCCCCAAACGTGCTTTTGAAGGTCGTCGCGGGTTGCTTTAGACACACAGACAATTCGATCCACTCTTGGGCTTAAGTGAGTCAGGTAGCCGCTGGGATCCCAGCGGCTGATATTTCCGGTCTGGCCCCGGTAGGTCACCACTTTGACTGGCAGGCCGATGGCCGCAAGGTTGGTGTTGGCGATGGCTTTGTTGTTAAAACAGTAAACTGCGTCAAACTTGCCTTCTTTCAAAATCGCCCGTATTCGCCGGATGGCTTCAGGTTCGATTTTCTTTCTGGGGTGGAAACCATGCACCTTGATACCGTTTGCTTCAAAGCGAGGGCGGTACTCCGAATCCGGCTGTGTCATCAGCTCAACTTCGACACCAAGCTTCACGAGCCCGATAAGCATTTCGGCTTCCGGGCGAACCGAATTCCAGGTGTCTACATAGGAGCTGATTACGAGTAGCTTCACGGTGTTATGTCCTTTTTAAGGTCGATCTCTTACACTGCCGCCATTAAAACATCGACTGGGCCGAGTTGGTATGCACATTTGCCATGTAAATCTGGCCGGGGGCTTCTCCGGTGGAGAACGACAGACGGTTAACCTGATCCGGGAGCTGGCTGGCCAGAGTATTCGTCAAACGTTGATAGCGCGGCCGGGAAGTCGTCTTTTCAGCGAGCTGGACGGTGCCCCGAACGTCGTATTCCGGGAGTGTTCTCACTTTGTCCTGGGACACAGCACGGGAGGCTGGGACCTGATCCATTGTCATGATGGCAAGGCAGTCTACTGGGGTTGGATTGAATCCCTGGTTCGGAGAACGCCCTACATCATCACGAGGCGTGTTGATAATCGGATTGGCAGCGGGCGGCTGACGACCAGTGCCTATGGCAGGGCGAGTGCGGTGGTTTGCCTGAGCTCTGCTATCGAGAGGGTAGTCAGACAGCGCTTGGCCACCGCCAATACGGTCATTATACCGTCGAGTTTTTCCGCATTTCCTGCAGAACCTGAGCGCGTGTCAGGGCTGCGAAGCCAGTACTCGGGCAAACGGCTGGTAGGGCAGGTCGGGCGATTGCTGAAGCACAAGGGATATCAGGTCACCATTGAAGCAGCTCGACGTTTGCGTGATTCGTCTCCCGATCTCCAGTTTGTGTTTCTCGGTGAGGGGCCAGATGAAGACTGGCTCCAAAAGCTGGCAGAGGGACTGCCCAATATCCGCTTTCTGGGGCACCGGGACGATGTGGGAGACTGGCTGGCTGCACTCGATGTTTTCGTTTTTCCGTCGCTTTCAGAAGGTTTGGGGTCAACCATACTGGAGGCAATGCAGCATCGGGTGCCAGTGATTGGCGCCAATGCCGGGGGCATTCCTGACTTGATCAAAGATCGCGAAAACGGCCTTCTTGTTACTGCTGGTGACGCACAAGCCTTGGCGGTGGCGATTCAGCAGGTGCTCGACGAGCCAGGTTTGGCCGAAGGCTTGGCGACTGAAGCGCTTGAGGGTCTTAAAAACTTCAGTCCTGAAGAAATTGCTGGCCGCTATGCTGAACTCTATCGCAAAGTTCTGACCACCAGGAGCTAATAGCTGATTACTGACAAATCTGCCCGGGCTTATAAGGATTCGGATTCCCCGGCGGCCGGTGCCGCATCCGTTTGTACTCCCACTGGTACTGCTCAGGTGCCATGCGTACCACCTTCTCCACGGATTGATTCAGGGCGGTGGCTCCGGCGACGGTGTCGTCGGCACCCATGCCAGGTTCGGCTTCAGTGACCAGAACCTTGAAGCCTTTCCCGTTGGGCAGGCGTTCGGCGTAAGTCACCAGTACGCTGGCCCCGGTTTTCTGAACCAGCTTGCCCACGAGTGTCATGGTCATGACCTCCATGTCAAAAAAGGGCGCATAGGCGTTGGTTTTGCCGCGGGGGGATTGATCCGGGAGGATACCGGCGACGCCACCTTCCTTCAAAATGCCCATCAGGCGCATCAGACCTTTACGGTCTCCGCGCACCAGTTCAGAGCCAAGTCGGCCGCGAACCCGGATCATATAGTCCTCGAATTCCTTGATATGCGGCGGGCTGTAGAGTGCCGCCATTTTGTAGCGGGACGAGAAAAACAGACCGGCAAGCTCCCAATTGCCCAGGTGGGGCGCTAGCAGGATCAATCCTTTGCCGGTCGCCAGAGCCTCATCCACCAGTTCCAGGCCCTCTGTTTCCTTGATAAGCCCCAGGCATTTCTCGACCGGCCATTCCCACATCAGCGGGATCTCCAAAGCTGTCATGCCGGTGTGAGCCAGAGAATTTCGGGACAGCTCCCGGCGTTCCTCGTTTGTGAGTTCGGGCAGGCAGATTTTCAAATTGGTGTCGGTAATCTTCCGCGGTTTGCCGCCGAGCTTCCATGCCAGCAGCCCTGACCACTTGCCGATGAATTGAGCGGCCCCTAATGGCAGAAAGCTGACAGTCCGCAACAAACCTGCGATCAGGTAATACTTGAATTTGCTCATGCTCTGCCGTCTTGATCCTCAAATTGAACAATGTACCGCTTCAGCGGCTGGTGATCGTGTTAATGATGCTGACTGTCATCATGGGCGCCTCGCCGGTATTCAGGAGGCGTACTTTAGCCGACGCACGTCGGTCTACGCTGGCATCGTCAACTCTGGCACGACAAAGGGTGAAGAAATCGGGGAGTGGCTGCCGGCTGTGAGGCTGGGCAAATCATATACGCACTCCGGTTTGTCGTACCTGACAGTCAAGCAAGAAAGCTGGACGAGATGATATCATGGGTAATCACCAGGTTTTATTTTAAGCGTTGAAATCGTTCCCAGGACACCATCTGATCGCTCTGCTCCCAGGCCAGCCTCAGCTCAAATCGAGCGAGCTTTCTGGCGATGTAATGACGGTTCCAGCCAGGAACCCTGGCCAGGGTCTGGGGAATGGTTGGCGCGCCAAGGCCATCTACCAGGAACAGTTCGGGTTGCCCGGAGAGGGCTGTCACCACCAGATTGTGAGGCAGCAGGTTGCGGGTAAGAATGCCTGTGGTTTGCAGCCATTCACAAAAGCGACCAACGGCTTCGCGCATGGGCTGGTCAAAGCCCCGATGGCGCAGGTAGTGCTCCAGGGTCTGTGCGGGCTTGCCCTGGTCATCCAGCAGCAGTTCGCTGACATTGGCGCTGCCGAGGGAGGTGAGTTCAGCCCCGTAAAAACGGGGCAGATGCTGCCAGACCATCTCGGCTTCGCCGCGAGAGAGCAAGCGGCGGATGGCCCTTTGCCGGTGGGCTTTCAGTTCCTGGGCGTTGTCATCAATGCGGCGTCTGCCCAACAGTTTCTTGGCCCACGGCTGGCGCTGATAGCGCGCCTCGATGTTTTCAGGGCGCAGTACTTTCAGACACAATGACGGATCGTCCGGGTGGCGAAAGCAGTGTCGGTTATAGCCTGAGGCGAACGGCTGGCAGGTGCCAAGGTCAATCATGGGTGGTCACAGAACCTTTTATGTCTGAAAGAAGATCCATCCCTGAGTAATGGAAACGGAATCGTACCATGACAACACGTTGTATCGCTTACGGTGACTGTAACACCGAGGGGCTTAAAGGCTACCACGAGCCGGTGTGGCCGGAGCTGGTGGCGTTGCATCTCGGGCAGAGTCTGGTCAATTGCGGTCATACCATGAGCACGACCCGGGAGCTGCTGCGCTACGCCCAGGCGTTTCCGCCGGGCGATTATCAGGTGGGCTTTATCCAGTACGGTCTGGTGGACTCCTGGCAGGTATTTCGCGGCGCGCCTTACGTGTTGTACTACCCGGATAACCCGTTTCGCAAGATCGCGCGCAAGCTGGTGAAGAAGATCAAGAAACTCGGGCGACGACTGCATCTTCTGCAGCGCCTCGGTGCGGTGGAGCAGGTGCCGTTGGCGGAGTACCTCGCCAATGTAAGTCAGGTAGTCGGATCGGCCCCGCAGACCCGGTTTGTGCTGGTGGCAACGCCGCCGAATCTGGACGAGCCGCGCAACCCTCGAATCCGGGCATACAACCAGGCGCTACGGGATCTTGCGAAACAACACTGCAATGCGGTTGTGGCAGATGCCTACGATCAGCTCTGGGCGAGCCGGTCCGAGTGCCTGATGGCGGACGGTACTCACCTGAGCGCCGAGGGTCATCGGGTCGTGGCCAAGGCCGTCATCGCGGCGCAGGAGAAGACCCCGCCGGAGACGCGTCAGCAATAAGCTGGTGATAGAACTGTGCTGTCGCCGTCACCATAGCCTCTTGAGAAAGGGTGTGGGCGGCGCGCTCAAACGCCGCTGTCTGATGGTTTGCCAGCGCGTGCAGCGCGTGCAGCGAGTGGGCGTGTTGGCTTATCAGGCGGCTGAGGTCGGCGGTGCTGTCCGAGTTGGCGATGCAATCCAGCGGCAGGAATTCCCGCACACCGCTCACCGGTGTGGCCAGCACCGGACACCGGGCGCGCAGGGATTCCACCAGAATGTAGGGGAACCCCTCCCGTTTTGAGCTGATCACGCAGGCTGACGCGGCCTTCAGCCATGCTCCGGTATTGGTCTCGAAACCCGGCAGCAGAACCCGGTCCTCCACCTCAAGCTTTCTGATCAGGGCGGTGAGCCGTCCTCGTTGACTGCCTTCTCCAAGGATCACCAGCGTGCCGGCAACACGCGCATCGATCCACGCCTGAATCAATCGGTCGAACTGTTTGACCGGCTCGAGTCGGCCGGCGGCAAGCAGAACCGGTCGGTCGTCGGGAATCGGTATGGTGGTGCCGGTTGTTCCGTGGTTTGTGGTCGCCGGGATGAGGCCATTGTGGATCAGGCGTTTATTCCGATGAGGCAAAGCGGCCAGAATGTCAGCGCTGACGGCGATAACACCGTCCAGCCCGGCAAAGGCCCTGTGGGAGGTTTTGGTGCCGTGTACGGTGCCGAGGGTGACCCCGGCAAATTTCTGGGTGCGACTCAGCAAACTGGCCGCCTTGTTGCCCTGTGCGTGGGTAATGTCCGGCCGGATCGAGCGCAGCGTCCGTTGAATCCGGAACCGGAGCCAGGGGTTGCGCCGGCCCAGATGCAGCGGCAGAGGGTGTACCGTAACAGCAGCACCGAACTGCGACAGATAGGCCGGGTGGGCCAGCACGTGTATGCGATGCCCCCGTGCAGCCAGAGCCGCGGCCAGCTCTGCGGCGTGCTTTTCCATGCCGCCCCAGCCGGTGCCGGGAGTGGCAAGGATCATGGCAATGGTGAGCCCGGTGTCCACCCTCAGGCCTCGCGCCCGGCGATCAGGCGCTGATAGATCGCCAGTGTGGCTTCGGTCTGGGCTTTCAGATGAAACCGTTCCGGCACCCGGATAGGCGGCGTGGGGTGGCTCAGCAGCGTTAATGCGGCTGCGGCAAATCGTTGGGTGTTATCCGGCTCCACCAGGCCCTCAGGAAAACAGGCCCGCAGGGTTTCGGCGGCGCCGCCGCGATCGAAGGCCACTACCGGGATACCGGACGCCAGCGCTTCGGTTACGGTGCGGCCAAAGGGTTCCGCTTTGGTCGACATGTGACACACCAGATCCGACGCCAGGTACAGCTCTGCCATGTCACGGCGTTGGCCCAGAAACGTCACATGGTCATCCAGCCCCAGCTCTGAACGCCGGGCCAGCAACTCTTCCATGAAGCGGTCTTTGCCCGGCTCCACGCCGCCCACAACGATGCCGTGGCAGTCCGGATTCTGGCGTACGATCTCGGCCATGGCTTCCAGGAAAAGAAGCTGACCTTTCCAGCGGGAAATCCGGCCCGGCATCATGATCAGGCGTTTGCCGGCAAGCTGAGGGTAGTCGCGCTCCAGCGCGGCAGACCAGTCGGCGCTGAGGGTCTGGTTGCGAAAGCCGTCCACATCAACGCCGCGCTGGATGACGGTGAGTTTGCTGTCGGCCACTCTGAAATGGCGAAGCACGTACTGCCGCACGCAGTCGGAGACCGCGATGATGTGATCCGCCCGGGCCATGATAGCGCTATAGGCATTCACCGAGTACATGCCATGGAAGGTCGACACCACCACCGGGCGCTCGTTCGCGGGTATGCCCCGTAACGCCAGCCGGGTGATCCAGGCCGGCATGCGTGAGCGCACATGAACCACATCCGGGCGGAGCTGCTGCAACAGACGCAGCATCGGACGGATCTGGCCGAATGAAGCCGGCGACTTACGATGAACGGGGCGCTCGATATGGGTGGATCCCTGCACCTCCAACTGGCGCACCAATGGGCCGCCGTTAGAGATGACGATGGATTCGTGGCCGCGGCGGACCAGTTCGGCGGCAAACTCCACGGTGCCCCGTTCCACGCCGCCACTGTGCAAGGCTGGCAGAATCTGAACCACTCTCATGCCGCGCCTCGTTTCAGAAATGTCCGGATCAGCCATCGGGCAGCGCGATCGGCCTCCCACAGGCGATGCGGGCTGTCGTGCACGGTGTCGCCCATGACGGTGGCATGATCGCTCCAGCGTGCCACATGGCCACGCTCCACCAGCAGATCAACGCCATGGGCGACGCGGCTGTCCTGTTGTGGGGTCAGCTGCAGCAGGCCTGCCGACACCCCGGAGGTGGCGGCCTCGCTGACCATAGACAGGCTGTCGGGTGTGACCCAGATGGCCCGTGAGGCGGCCAGCTGGTGGGAAAGCCAGTCGGCGTGGGTCCGTTGGGGATCAACAACCGTGATCTTGATGCCCGCCAGCTCCTCAAGTCTGCTGGCCAGAGTGTCCGGTGTGCGTCGTGAGCCGGAGATGGTCCAGCGCCAGGACGGATAGGTGCGGATCAGGTGGGTGATCTGCTCAAACACCACGTTGTCGTCCCAGTCAAAATGGGGTGACGGACCGCCCACCAGGATCAGGGCCTCGGGCTTGTCGGTAATCCGGGCCAGCGGGGTGATGCTGTTGATGCTGCCCTGGGTGACCAGCACGCGCTTGCCGGCTGGCACCCGATCGTGTTCCGGCACGATGGCCGCGTCAATCCATCCCAGCGGAAAGGCGGGCTTCATCAGCACCACGGTTTTTGCTCGGGCCTTGCGGCGCAGGGCGAGGAGAAGCCGATGGGTAGAGGAGCCGGCGGCAAGGATCAGGTCCGGAGCGGGCAGGGCGGCGTCCATGGCCGGGGCCAGTCCGGTCAAAGCCCGCCACAGCGGAACCTTCTTCGCCGGGGCATCGATCCAGTGCACGGTAGCGCCAGCGTGCACCCGCAGGCGGTTGCCCAGTCCTTTGAGCTGGTTGCGGTGCCCGGGCTTGTTGTCGGTCAGCAGCCAGATTGCGGGGGCGTCAGAAGGCATTCAATGTGCGTCCTTGCGGTACAGGTCCGGGTCGTCGCTGGATGGACGGGTCTTGAAGCGCCGGTGCATCCACAGGTATTGGTCCGGAAAGCGGCGCACTTCCTGCTCGATGCTCCGGTTTACCAGCGTGGCGTCGGCCAGGTCGTCTCCCGACGGGAAGCTTTCCAGCGGGGGATGGAAGTAGATGTCGTACCCGGGTTCGTGCTCGCGACGGAAATGGCTGAACGGCACCACGGCACAGCCACTGCGCTCGGCAATGCGTGACGTAGCGGTGATGGAGCCGGCGGGTACGCCGAAAAACGGAGCGAACACGATGCCCTTGCGCCCGTAATCCTGATCCGTGGCGTACCACACCACCCGGTTCCTCCTGAGCTGCTTTAGCAGGCCCCGCAGGTTTCTACTGTCCAGTGCTACGCCGTAGCGACGCTCCCGCGCGCGGGTCATGACGGCGTTCATCAGGGGGTTGTTGTGATCCCGTTGCATGACATCGGCCTCGATGAACTCGGTCACCAGGCTGCCGCCCAGATCCAGGGTGCTGTAATGCCCGCCCAGCAGCAGAATGCCGTTTCCTTTTGCAAGGGCTTCGTCCACGTGCTCCAGACCGTGCACGGTGGTCACCGGTAAAAAGCTTCTGGGGTCGCGAAACCACGCCAGGCCGATTTCCATTATGCCGATACCGTTGGAGCGGAAGGTCTTGCGTACCAGTTGCTGCTGTTCCTCCGGAGACAGCGCGGGGAAGCACAGGCGGATGTTGACCTCGGTAATATGTCGACGGCGTGGAATCAGCCGGTAGGCCAGTTCTCCGATCAACTTGCCCAGCCTCCATTGCCAGCGCAGGGGCAGTCGGGACATTAGCCACATCAGGCCAATACCCATCCAGGTCGGCCACCAACGGGGATGACGGTACTGAGTGTATCGGGTGTCGCGTTTTCTAGAGGGGCGCTTGCTCACGCTGGGGTTGTCTCGTCTGTAAATCGGAATCAGAACCGGAGTTTAGCAGGGTGTTTCCGCTCGACTAAAGTGGCAATGTGGGCGAACGTGAACGTGTTTCGGTAGAATGCCCTCCAATTGCCGGCCCGGAGACTCCATGCTTCATTTTCTGTATTCACTGTTCTTTCGCGTTGCGTTGCCGTTTGTACTGTTGCGTTTGTGGTGGATCGGCCGGCGCAACCCGGGCGCCTGGAACCGCTGGCAGGAACGGCTGGGCTTTGTTGAGCCTTCGACGGAGCCGGTGATCTGGGTGCATGCTGTGTCGGTTGGGGAAACCATTGCCGCTGCCCCTCTGGTGAAGGCACTGCTTCGCCGCCGCCCCGATATTCCGATCCTGATGACCGCCATGACCGCGACAGGCTCGGCCCGGGCCAGAGCCATGTTCGGAGATCAGGTCCATTATGCGTATTCCCCCTACGATACCCCTGGCGCTGTGCGCCGGTTCGCCAGCCGAGTACAGCCTCGGGCCCTGGTGATTATGGAAACCGAACTGTGGCCCAACATGATTGCCAACACCAGCCGCCACGACGTGCCCATTTTCCTGATCAATGCGAGGTTATCCGAGCGTTCGGCGAAAGGTTACGAGCGTGTCGCCTCCCTGGTCCGGCCACTGCTGCGCAGCCTTTGCTGGATCGCCGCTCAGGCGGATGAAGACGCTGGCCGGTTTCTGAGGATCGGGGCGCAGCCGGAATCAGTCTCGGTGACGGGCAGCATCAAGTTCGATGTA
Organism: Marinobacter goseongensis; assembly: GCF_023156235.1. Classification (GTDB taxonomy): domain Bacteria; phylum Pseudomonadota; class Gammaproteobacteria; order Pseudomonadales; family Oleiphilaceae; genus Marinobacter; species Marinobacter goseongensis. The sequence continues at coordinate 92,844 of NZ_JAKZAI010000010.1, forward strand.
GATATCACCGAAGCCTTGAGGAGCGAATCGGCAACACTGCGGGCGCAACTGGGCAACGGGCGGCCGGTGTGGATTGCCGCCAGCACCCACGAAGGTGAGGATAAGCAGATTCTGGAGGCGCACCGGTGCGTGTTATCCGACTTTCCCGACGCCTTGCTGGTGATTGTGCCACGGCATCCGGAGCGTTTTGACGATGTGGCAGCGTTGACTGAAAAACTCGGCCTGAGGCTGGCGCGCCGGTCACTGGCAGAGACCACGCTGGCGACGGACATCCAGGTGTACCTGGGTGACACCATGGGCGAGTTGCTGATGCTCTATGGTGCATCCGATGTTGCGTTTGTTGGCGGTTCACTGATCGAACGGGGTGGCCACAACCCGCTGGAGCCGGCCGCCTGGGGCCTGCCCGTGTTGTCGGGCCCGCACATTTTCAATTTTGAGACGATCTACCATCGCCTGGACGCCGGGCACGGTTTATACCTGACGCCTACATCGGACGCCTTGGTGGGGTGTGTCAGCGAATTATTGAAAGATCCGGCAGTGGCCCGACAATCGGGCGATAACGCATTGGCCGTGGTGGATGCCAATCGCGGAGCGCTGGAAAAGGTGGTCGACGGTATTCTCAGGCGGGTGTAAGCCCTGCGACAGCTCTTACTGTCGCAGGGCTCGGGGAGGTCGGATCAGTTACCGACCGGACCCTCGAGGGTTTCCTCGTCATTGGCAAGGGCTTCGATGCCCGGTGCAGAAGCGCTGAGCCAGTTATTCAGATCAATCAGATCCTGCGGGCTCAGTGTGCCGGCCGCCTGTTTCAGGCTCAGGGTGTTGATCACATAGTCGTAACGGGAGTTTGCGTAATCCCGCAGCGCCACATAGTACGCACGCTCGGCATCCAGCACTTCCACGATGTTACGGGTGCCCACTTCGTACCCGGCCCGGGTCGCATCCAGGGCGCTGCGGCGGGAAATGATGGTTTGCTCCAGTGCTGATGTTGTCTCAATGTTGGTGTTCACCGTGCGGAACAGGCTGCGGGTATTGACCCGAACGTCCCTGCGGGTGGTTTCCAGGCTCTGCTCGGCAACCGTGACCAGGGACCGCTGTTGACGCACGCCGGCCTGGGTGCCACCGCCCATGTACAAGGGTACGTTCAGGGTGACCCCGATCACCGCCTCGGTGGTGGTGCCCTCCGAAGAGCGCCGCTGCACAAGTAACGTGCCATTATCGAGGCCATCAATCTCGCTTTTGCCGTAGGAGGCATTGAGGTCCAGCGTGGGGTAGTGGCCGGCTTTGGCAACTTTCAAATTGGCTTCACTGGTGTTCAGATCGAACGCGGCGGCCTGAATGGTCCAGTTCTGCTCCAGTGCCGTGGCTTCCCATTGGGACGGATCCATGGGTTCGGGGCGGCCAAGCGGGAAATTTTCCCGCAGGTTATCGAGCTCTTCTGTGTACTCACCGGTCAGCCGCGCCAGTTGCTCGCGGGCGATGTCCAGGTCACTCTCGGCGGCGATGCGCTGGCTCTTGCTGTCATCGTAGCTGGCGCGGGCTTCATACACCTCGGTGATCGCGATCAGGCCGACGTCGAAGCGTTCCTGAGCCTGTTCATATTGGCGCTGGATAGCGGCTTCAGTGGCGCGGGCGGTGGTCAGGGTGTCGGCCGCCCTCAGTACGTTGAAGTAAGCGCTCGCTACGTCGAGAATCAGCTGCTGCTGTGCCAGGTTGTACTGCGCCCGCGCAGCCTCGCTCTGGAATTTGCTGGCGTCGAAGCTGTACCATGCGTCGGCTCGGAACAGCGGCTGGCTCAGTCGCACGCCATAAGCCAGTGTGGTGAAATCGGCGTTCTGATAGGACGACTCCGTGTCGGTGTAGTTGGCTTCACCGAACGCATTGACTTGCGGCAGCAGGTTGGCGCGGCTCACATCGGTAGCGGCTTCCTGCGCCTCGAAACTGGCCCGTGCTGCTGCAATTCCGGAGTCGTAAGACAGCGCTTTCTCGTAGGTCTCGATCAGATTCATGGCGAGTACCGGATTGGCCGCGAGCAGTCCGATCATCCCGGAAAGGAATCGTTTCTTCATTGTGTCTCCTGGTTCGTTAGCGCGTCGCTCCACTCCGGAGCGCATCGTTGCAGCGTTATGACAGCGCCCGCGAGCAACAGTGGACGAGTCTGGCCGGTCATTATGGACAATAATTGCGCGCATCTCTACACTTGCAAATGTCACTCATTTAGAGTGTTATGCATAAGTACATCGCGTCTTGACGGGGTGCTGGCCGGAACGTTCTCCGGCCGGCTGAGATTGCATCGCAAAACCCGCGACCTGATCCGGATAATACCGGCGTAGGAATTAAGACCAGACAGCAGTGAAGCACGTGGAATCTTCCGTGCTCCGTCATACGCGACCCGATACCACCCACCCCGTTCCGGGAGCGCATGATGACCGATACATCTTCCTCTTTACCCTCATACCTGAGCGATTCCGCCCGCGTCGACTCCGCCGCTATCCAGCCGCTGCCCAACTCTCGTAAAATTTACGTGCAGGGTAGCCGACCGGACTTGCGGGTGCCTATGCGGGAAATTACCGTGCAGGACACACCCACGGAAATGGGTGGAGAAAAGAACCCACCGGTCAGAGTTTACGACACCTCCGGGCCATACACCGACCCCGAAGCCACCATCGACCTGCGTAAAGGCCTGCAACCCATCCGCGCGGCATGGATCGCGGAGCGGGGCGATGTGGAGCAGCTGGAGGGCTACACTTCCGAATTCACCCGCCGGCGCATGAAAGACCCCCTGCTGGACCCTCTGCGCTTTATGGACGAGCGTAAACCGCTGCGGGCCAAGTCCGGACAAAACGTCAGCCAGATGCATTACGCCCGCAAGGGCATCATCACCCCCGAGATGGAATTCATCGCCATTCGTGAAAACATGAAGCTTCATGAGGCGAGAGAACAGGGCCTCCTGCAGGACCAGCACCCGGGGCAGTCTTTTGGCGCCTCCCTGCCGCAGGATATCACGCCGGAATTTGTCCGGGACGAAGTGGCTCGCGGCCGTGCCATTATCCCCGCCAACATCAACCACCCGGAAACCGAGCCGATGATCATCGGTCGCAACTTCCTGGTGAAGATCAATGGCAACATCGGTAACTCCGCGGTCAGCTCCTCCATCGAGGAAGAGGTCGAGAAACTGACCTGGGGTACCCGCTGGGGCTCCGACACGATCATGGACCTCTCCACCGGCAAGAACATCCACGAAACCCGTGAGTGGATCATCCGCAATTCGCCGGTGCCGATCGGTACCGTACCCATTTACCAGGCTTTGGAGAAAGTCGGGGGCGTGGCCGAAGACCTGACCTGGGAAATCTTCCGCGACACGCTGGTTGAACAGGCGGAGCAGGGCGTGGACTATTTCACCATTCACGCTGGCGTGCGCCTGCACCACGTACCGATGACTGCCAAACGCACCACCGGCATCGTCTCCCGCGGTGGTTCGATCATGGCCAAATGGTGCCTGGCGCACCACAAGGAAAGCTTCCTGTACGAGCACTTCGAAGACATCTGCGAAATCATGAAAGCCTACGACGTCTCGTTCAGTCTTGGTGACGGTTTGCGTCCGGGCTCCATTGCCGATGCCAACGATGCGGCCCAGTTCGGCGAACTGGAAACCCTCGGCGAACTGACCAAAATCGCCTGGAAGCACGACGTGCAATGCATGATCGAGGGCCCGGGCCACGTGCCCATGCAGCTGATCAAGGAGAACATGGATAAGCAGCTGGAATGCTGTGACGAAGCCCCGTTCTACACCCTCGGCCCCCTGATCACCGACATCGCACCAGGCTACGACCACATCACCTCCGGCATCGGTGCTGCGATGATTGGCTGGTATGGCTGCGCCATGCTCTGTTACGTCACCCCGAAAGAGCACCTGGGCCTGCCCAACAAGGACGACGTCAAAACCGGCATCATCACCTACAAGATTGCGGCCCATGCCGCCGATCTCGCCAAGGGACACCCGGGGGCCCAGATTCGCGACAACGCACTCTCCAAGGCCCGCTTCGAGTTCCGCTGGGAAGACCAGTTCAACCTCGGCCTCGATCCGGACACCGCCCGGGCCTACCACGACGAAACTCTACCCAAGGAATCCGCCAAGGTGGCCCACTTCTGTTCCATGTGTGGACCGAAGTTCTGCTCCATGCAGATTTCACAGGAGGTTCGGGAGTATGCGAAGGAGCATGGTCTCGATGAGGTGTCGGCGGTGGATGCCGGCATGCAGGCGAAATCGCGGGAGTTTGTTGAATCCGGGAGTAAGCTGTACGACAAGATCTGACTTTGAGTCTGGTGGGACCTGGCCTGATGGTTGGGTGTCTTGAACCGGGGCCAAAGCTTGCACCACTGCAGCAGTTCCGGCTATCGTTCAAAATCGAATTCGCAACCGGATAAACGATGATCCAGCCGTTCCAGTTCAAAGCCAGCGACGTCAAGGTCGAAAAACGCGAAACCGTTTTCCAGGGCTTCTTCCGCATGGACAAGCTGTGGCTGACCCATCCGCGTTTTGATGGCCGCGACATGCCCGTCTTCACCCGCGAGCTGTTTATCCGCGGTGACGCCACCTGCGTACTACCCTATGATCCGGAGCGGGACGAAGTCGTGCTGCTGGAACAATTCCGCCTCGGCGCCATGGATCGGGGCCAATCGCCCTGGTTGCTGGAACTGGTCGCCGGCATGAACGAAGCGGGCGAAACCCCGGAAGACGTCGCGCAGCGGGAAGGGCAGGAAGAAGCTGGCCTGACATTCAGCTCTCTTGAGAAAATCTGCAACTACCTGGTCTCGCCCGGGGGCACCACCGAACTGATTCATCTCTACTGCGGTCGCATCAGCACCGAATCGGCCGGCGGTCTGTTCGGAGTGGAGCATGAGCACGAGGACATCCGTGCCCACGTGGTCTCCGCCGACGAGGCCATTGCCATGATCGCCGATGGCCGCATCAACAACGCGGCGGCGATAATTGCGTTGCAGTGGCTTCAGTTGAATCGTCCCCGCTTGCGGGAAGGGTGGGCCTGATGGGCGAATGGACCATGAAGCCGAAACGTTATGTGCCGGATCTGCGGCAGCTCGGCGCCCTGTGTGACGGCAACTACGTGCGTCTGCGCCAGTTGCGGCAACTGGAATCCGGTGGCGAACCGGTGTCCGAGTTCGAGCTGCACCGGGAATCCCAGTATCTCGGGCGTGTGCGGATCAAGGTGCTGCAAACAGCCCGGTTTACCGAGACGCTGCTGCTCGAGCAGATCCATAACGCTGGCCGTTGGCTCAATAACCCCCAACTGACGGTGCGGGTGTATCATGATGCCTCCATGGCCGAAGTGATCAGCTGCTATCGGGATCGTCAGATTGCCGCGGTCAACGATTACCCCAATCGCTTCATGCATCACCCGGACGAGAAGGTGCAGGTGAACGGGTTTCTGGCGGACTGGCTGGATTACTGCCTGCGTTTCGGGCACCTGCCCATGGAGCATGCCCTGTGGTCTGCCGGTGAAGGCGTGGACTAAGAAGGCATAGCCAACGTCGGTGGCTGTGCCATGGTTGTCAAATTGTGCGCTATGTCGCGTGAAAATGGGCAGAATGTGATTGCTGTTCTGTTTGGCCTTGAGAAAACGGATTACTCTCAGCGTATACGTGTACCAAGCTAAGTGTTCTGCCCAGCAACGAAAAAGAGTGCCATGAACGAAAAGGATAACCCCCGCCCTCTCCGGGTACTGCAGTTAACGGATACCCATCTGATGGCCGATCCGGCCGGCGCATTGCTTGGTGTGAATACACGGGACAGTCTCGACGCTGTGATTGAGCAGGTGCTCGCGCAGCATGGGCAGCCGGACCTGGTGCTCGCCACCGGTGACCTTGCCCAGGACGGCTCCGCGGAGGCGTACCGGGTGTTTGGTGAAAAATTGCGGGTGTTTCCGTGTGGTGCGGGCTGGATTGCCGGGAATCATGATGCCAGAGGCGTCCTGGAGCAGGTTGCCAGTGAGCAGCAGGCCAATCGACGGCACATTGTCCAGGGTGGCTGGCAGTTCATCCTGCTGGACTCCTCGGTGCCGGGAAAGGTGTTCGGCGAGCTGGCAGACTCCGAGCTGGCGTTTCTGGAGGATACATTGTCGCAGAACCCGGCATTGCCCACGCTGGTGGCACTGCACCATCACCCGGTGGACATCGGTTCTGACTGGATGGAGCAGATCGGGTTACGCAACCGCGACGCCTTTTGGGGCGTGGTGGATCGATTCCCGCAGGTAAGAATCGTGTTGTGGGGCCACATTCACCAGGAGCATGACCTCCACCGCAAGGGCGTGCGGCTGTTGGCCACACCTTCGACCTGCATTCAGTTTACCTCCGGTTCTCGCAAGTTTGCTGTGGAGGAATTGCCTCCGGGCTACCGCTGGTTCGAGCTGGAGGCCTCTGGTGAATTCCGCACCGAAGTCCGGCGGGCTACGGATTTCGAGTTCGATCTCGACAGCAACAGCACCGGCTACTGACCCATAGCCGGTGCATCTCGTTCGAAGAAGCTGTCAATTTACCCGCAAGCGACGGGCGGCCTCGACCATCGCCCGCAACGCCGGGATCACTTCCTCCCAGTTGCGGGTTTTCAGCCCGCAATCGGGATTCACCCATAAACGCTCTGCCGGTATCCGCTGTGCCGCTTTTTCCATCAGCGAGACCATGTGTCGCTGTTCCGGAATGTTTGGCGAGTGAATGTCGTATACCCCGGGACCGATATCGTTGGGGTAATCGAATCCCTTGAACGCGTCCAGCAGTTCCATGTCCGAGCGTGAGGTTTCGATGGTAATCACATCCGCGTCCATGCGGGCGATAGCTTCTATAATGTCGTTGAATTCCGAATAGCACATGTGGGTGTGAATCTGGGTGCCGTCGTTGACGCCGTTGGCGCTGATGCGGAACGCTTCGATGGCCCAGTCCAGATAGCCTTGCCAGTCGGATTGTCGCAGGGGCAGCCCTTCGCGCAGGGCCGCTTCGTCGATCTGGATGATGCGCACGCCGGCGCGCTCCAGATCCAGAACCTCCTCCCGTATGGCCAGGGCCAGCTGCAGGCAGGTGTCTTTTCTGAGCTGGTCGTCCCTTACGAAGGACCAGTTGAGGATGGTCACCGGGCCGGTAAGCATGCCCTTCATGGGTTGGTTGGTCAGTGACTGGGCGTATTCGGTCCACGCCACGGTCATCGCTTTGGGCCGCTGGATGTCGCCGAACAGGATCGGCGGCTTCACGCAGCGGGAACCGTAGGATTGAACCCAGCCAAACTGGCTGAAGATGAAGCCGTCCAGCTGCTCGCCGAAGTATTCCACCATGTCGTTACGTTCGGCCTCGCCGTGTACCAGCACGTCCAGCCCGAGCGCCTCCTGCTCCCGCACGCAGTGAGCGATTTCCTCGCGGATACGAGCGGTGTATTCGCGCTCGCTGAGTTCGCCCATGCGATATTGACGTCGGGTGTGGCGAATCTCCCGGGTTTGCGGGAACGAGCCAATGGTTGTGGTTGGAAAGGCGGGCAGAATCAGATGCTGCTTCTGCGTTTCCAGACGCTGTGCATAACGGCTCGTTCGGGCCCCAAGGTCGGGCGTGATCGCTGCGATCGCCCCGGTGACCTCCGGGTTATGAACGCGCGGGGATTGCCGGCGGCCGGCGATGGCCAATGCATTCTGCGCCAGCGGCTGAACGACAGCTTCGCGCCCTTGCTCCAGTGCCCTGGCGAGAATGTGCAGTTCGTCGAGTTTCTGAACGGCGAAGGCCAGCCAGGAACGAATGTCCGGGTCCATGGTTGTTTCCGAAGCCAGATCGACCGGCACATGCAGCAGTGAGCACGATGGGGCCAGCCACAGCCGCTGGCCCAGACGCTGATGAAGCGGTTCGAGCCAATCCAGCGTTGCCTGAAGGTCCGTTTTCCAGACATTGCGCCCGTTGATGACGCCCAGCGACAGTACCTTGTGGGCCGGGAGCCAGTCGGCGACCCGGCTGACTTCGCTCGCGGCACTAATGGCGTCTATGTGTAACCCCGCCACCGGGAGCTCACAGGCCAGTTGCAGGTTTTCCCGCAGTTCGCCGAAGTAGGTGGTGAGCAACAGTCTGACCGGGCACGCTTTGAGTTGGTGGTAGGCGAGATGGAAAGCATGCCGCCAGGCGCCGTCCATCTCGGTGACCAGAGCGGGCTCGTCAATCTGCACCCAGTCCACCCCCTGGTCGGCGAGCCGGTTCAGCAGCTCAGCGTACACCGGCAGCAGGTCATCCAGCAGCGCCAGCCGGTCACTGTCGTCCTTGCTTTTACCCAACCAGAGATAGGTGACCGGGCCGATGATCACCGGCTTTGCCGTCACACCCTGGGCCCTGGCCTCCGCCAGTTGCGCCAGCAGGCGCTGGGGATTCAGCTGGAAGCGGGTATCGCGGTCGAACTCGGGCACGATGTAGTGGTAGTTGGTGTCAAACCACTTGGTCATTTCCCCGGCATGAATGGCGCAGCAGGCGTTGTCGTTGGCAGACCGACCCCGTGCGACACGAAAATAGCGGTCCAGTTCGCTGCCGTTGGTGTCCCGGGCCCGGGCCGGTAGGTGGCCGAGGATCATGCTCATGTCCAGCACCTGGTCGTAAAGCGAGAAATCACCCAGCGGGGCAAGCGCCAGCGATGATTGCTGTTGCCAGTGGCGACGTCGCAGGTCGCGGGCGGTGATGTTGAGTTCCTCGGCACTGACTTCGCCTTTCCAGAAGGCCTCCTGGGCAAACTTGAGCTCCCGTCGTGCGCCGATGCGCGGAAAGCCCAGGTTGTGAGTCGTAATCATGATGGTGTCCTCGTCCGGAATCTTGGGGTGACTTGAGAGGCCACCAAGATTACGCATCGGGATAGATGAATAATAATGGTAATATTTCACCAATCCATGAATTTAATTCACCTTTTGGCGCGGTTGCCACGAGCTATGATCGAGCGGAGTCATCTGGAAATTCTGCGGGAAGTTGAGCGTCAGGGTTCGCTGACGGCGGCGGCCGAAGCGTTGCATCTGACCCAGTCTGCGCTGAGCCACGCTGTCAAGAAACTGGAGCTGCAGCTCGGGACACCGGTGTGGCAGAGGGAGGGGCGGCAGCTGCGGTTGACCCAGGCGGGTCAGTACTTACTGTCGCTGGCAACCCGGCTATTGCCGCAGTTTGAACACGCGGAAATGCTGGTTGGTCAGTTTGCCCGCGGGCAGCGCGGCACCCTGCGTATCGGCATGGAGTGCCACCCGTGTTACCAATGGCTGTTGAAAGTGGTGGGGCCGTATTTAGAAGAGTGGCCCACGGTGGACGTGGACGTGAAGCAGCGGTTCCAGTTCGGTGGCATCGGAGCGCTGTTCGGGGACGACATCGATGTTCTGGTCACTCCGGACCCCCTGCACCGGCCCGGGCTGGTGTTCGAGCCGGTGTTCGATTACGAGCAGGTGCTGGTGGTCGCCAGTGGTCATGACCTTGCATCGAAAGCCTGGGCGGAACCGGCGGATCTGGCGAATGAAACCCTGATTACCTACCCGGTGGAGGTGGAGCGCCTGGATATCTACACGCATTTCCTGCTGCCCGCCCATGCCAGCCCGACCCGGCATAAAACCATCGAAACCACGGACATCATGCTGCAGATGGTCGCGGCGGGTCGGGGAGTGGCGGCGCTGCCGCGCTGGCTGGTGGAGGAGTATGGCGAGAGAATGCCGATAGCGCCGGTCCGGCTTGGGCAGGCGGGTATTTCCAAGCAGATCTTTTTGGGCCTTCGTGAACGGGATCGGGACGTGGATTACCTGAATTCGTTCATGAACCTGGCTCGGGGGGTTCGCTGGCGTTAGCGTCTTCGGTTAAACTGCGCCAAAAACCAACAGGGAATCCGATCATGAGTGATGTACCCGCAGACCTGAAATACATCGAAACCCACCAGTGGGTTCGCGTGGCCGACGATGGCATCGCCACCGTGGGCATTACCGATTTCGCCCAGGAGCAGTTGGGGGATGTAGTATATGTGGGCGTGCCGGACGTGGGCACAACGGTGAACGGTGGCGAGGAGGCCGGTGTGGCGGAATCCGTCAAGTCGGCGTCGGATGTGTTCAGCCCGGTTACCGGTGAGGTCATTGAGGTGAATGAAGCGCTGGAAGATGAGCCGGAGAAGGTGAATGACGATCCATACGGCGATGGCTGGCTGTTCAAGGTGCGCCTGGCGGACAAGGGCGAGCTGGATGGGCTGATGGACCCTGCTGCTTATGCTGAGCACGTAGCCGCCGAAAGTTAGGGTTCGCGCAGGGTCTGAGTCGGCCGGCTGCAGCGTTGGTTTCCAGTGCTTGTGTATAATCCCTCCCCGTTTCGCAATCCATTAGGTAGGCCTTATGAATTTCCCGGTTCTTTATCTCCGCAAAGGCGCTGAGCGCAGGCTCAAAGCCGGCCACCTTTGGGTCTACAGTAATGAAGTAGACATCCAGCGCTCACCGTTAACGGGCTTTGAAGCCGGAGTGCAGGCTGAGTTGCGGGCGTCTAACGATAAGCCCATGGGGACCGTGTTCGTGAACCCCCATGCACTGATTTGCGGCCGGCTGATCAGTCGGGACGCCAGTCACGGTATGACGCCTCAACGCCTGACCCAGCGCATGGAAACGGCGCTGACGTTGCGGGAGCGGTTGTTTGATAAGCTGTTTTATCGCTGGGTGTTCGGTGACAGTGACGGGCTGTCCGGGCTGGTGATCGATCGGTTTGACGACACGGTGGTGGTGCAGATTTCTACTGCCGGGATGGAGTTGATGAAGGAGGCGATCATTCGCGCGGTGCAGCGCCTGGCCCATCCTGCGGCTATCATCCTCAAAAACGATGGCAAGATGCGCAAGGTGGAGGGGCTGGACACTTATGTTGAGCAGGCTCACGGTGCGGAGACCAGTCTGCTGAAGGTGGAAGAGAACGGTGTGCGGTTTGAGGTGCCGCTGGAAGGCGGCCAGAAAACCGGTTGGTTCTATGATCACCGCATGAATCGTCAGCGCTTGCAGGCTTATGCGCCCGGCAAGCGGGTGCTGGATGTGTTCAGTTATGTTGGCGGCTGGGGTATTCAGGCGGCCTGTGCCGGTGCCAGCCAGGTTACCTGCGTGGACAGTTCCGCTACGGCTATCGATTCGGTGCACCACAACGCCCGGCTGAACGGGCTGGAGAACGTGGAAACCCTGGAGGGGGATGCGTTTGATGCTCTGAAGGCGCTGGCGGAGGAGAAGGAGAAATTCGATATCGTGGTGCTGGACCCGCCGGCACTGATTCCCCGCCGCCGTGACCAGAAAGCCGGTGAGCAGGCCTACGCGCGGCTGAACCAGCTCGGACTGCGGCTGCTGGAGCGGGACGGGCTGTTGATTTCCGCGTCCTGCTCGATGCATCTGTCCCAGGACAAGCTGATCGACATCATCCGCGGCAGTGGTCGCAAGATTGACCGCTTCGTTCAGTTGCTGGAGCAGGGCCATCAAGCGCCGGATCATCCGGTGATTCCGGGCATTCCGGAGACGGATTACATCAAATCCTGCTTTGTCCGTTCGTTAACGGGGTTTTTCTAGACTCCCGTTAACGCTTGGCGGAGGTCCTTCAGCGGGTAAAGTGGTCAATCCCGCAGAGACATCACTTTCCAGCCTTTCTCCAGAGCCAGCTTCTCCAGTGTCGGATCCGGATCAACCGCCACCGGGTTGTCGACTTTTTTCAGCAAGGGCACGTCATTGAGGGAGTCGCTGTAAAACCAGGCGCCCTCCAGCGTCTCATTCTGCAAGGCCAGCCAGTCGTTCAGGCGGCTGACTTTGCCGTCCTGAAAGCTGGGAACCCCCGCGACCTGGCCGGTGTAACGGCCATTGATCAGTTCCGGATCGGTGGCGATCAGATGTGTGATGCCCAGCAGCTCAGCGATCGGTTCGGTGACGAAGCGGTTGGTGGCGGTAATGATCATCAGGGTGTGGCCCTGATCGCGGTGCTTGTCCAGCAGCTGGAAGGCCTTGTCCTGCAACATGGGGCGTACTTTTTTGTCCATGAAGCGCTCGCGCCAGGCCAGCAGGTCTTCCATGGCGTGCTTTGCCAGAGGCTGCAGGGCAAAGCCGAGGTAGTGCAGGATGTCCAGTTCGCCGTTGAGGTATTCCTGATAGAAGCGATCGTTCGCCTTGCGGTATTCCTCGGCATCCACAATGCCCTCTTCCACCAGAAATTCGCCCCAGGCATGGTCGCTGTCTCCGGCGAGCAGGGTGTTGTCGAGGTCAAAGATTGCGAGCGTCAAGGGTGTTACCTCCGGTCATGACAGGGGTTGCAGGAAAGGCGTCAGTCTATCACGACACATCGGTGACGGCTTCGTTTGCCGAACCCTTGGGATTCTGTAAGAATGATAGCAACTTGGACAATTCCGACCGGTGAATTTTTGCGCCGGTCAACCGACTTTCAAAAGGACTGTGCCGTGATCGACTCAGACGGTTTCAGACCCAACGTCGGAATCATTCTGGCCAACCACAGGGGCGAGGTTCTCTGGGCAAGGCGAATAGGGCAAGACTCCTGGCAGTTCCCGCAGGGCGGTATCAAGCACAACGAATCGCCGGAAGATGCATTGTATCGGGAACTGGGGGAAGAGATCGGCCTGGCTGCGGCAGATGTCGAGATCATCAGCTGCACGCGGGGCTGGTTGCGTTATCGCCTCCCGCGGCGGATGGTGCGACAGAATTCGCATCCCGTCTGTGTGGGACAGAAACAGAAATGGTTCCTGCTGAGGATGTTATCGCCGGATGCGCAGGTGCGCGTAGACGGCACCGATTCGCCGGAATTTGACGGCTGGCAGTGGGTGAGTTACTGGTACCCCCTCGGGCAGGTGGTCTCATTCAAACGCGAAGTTTACAGACGTGCGCTCAGAGAGCTGGCGCCGAGGCTGTTCTATAACATGGAGCAGTGGCATCGGAGCGAGCAGATCCGGCGCTCATAGGATCCACAGAAATGACGGGCTGAAACCGCCATGCTGAGCATACTGCGAAATCTGGTACAAGAGGTGAACAGCGCCCGCGATCTGCAGGAAGCGCTGGAGATCATTGTATCCCGTGTGCAGAAAGCCATGAGCACCGAGGTCTGTTCAGTCTACCTGCTGGATCCGGCAACCAATCGCTATATTCTGATGGCGACCGAGGGACTCTACAGCAAGGCGGTGGGGCAGGTCAGTCTGGCTCATTCCGAGGGTCTGGTGGGTCTGGTGGGCTCCCGGGAGGAGCCGATCAATCTTGAGGATGCCCCGTCTCACCCCCGCTATCGTTACTTCCCGGAAACCGGTGAGGAGCGTTTCCGCTCTTTCCTGGGCGTTCCCATCATTCACCATCGCCGCGTACTCGGTGTGCTGGTGGTGCAGCAGCGTGAAAGCTCACGGTGTTTCGATGAAGGCGAGGAAGCCTTTCTGGTTACCGTATCGGCGCAGCTGGCAGGGGTGATTGCCCACAGCGAGGCCACGGGCGCAATCAGCGGCCTGTCCCTGACCGGGGAGGAAGCCAGGGACGTCAGTTTCAACGGTGTTCCTGGTGCCCCCGGCGTGGCCATCGGCAAGGGGGTGGTGGTGTATCCCGGCGCCGATCTGGATGTGGTGCCGGAAAAACCGACCGACGATATTGACCTCGAGCTGGAATTATTCGGTGGTGCGGTTACTGCGGTGAGAGAGGACATCGAGCGGGTAGCCGCTCGCCTGGCCTCCCAGTTGCGCCCGGAAGAGCAGGCATTGTTTGATGTATATCTGCGGATGCTGGGTGACGATGCCATGCCCGGCGAGGTCGCCAACAAGATTCGTGAGGGTTACTGGGCACAGGGCGCGCTGAAGCAGGTGGTGCAGCAATACGTTCGCCATTTCGAGATGATGGACGATCACTACTTGCAGGAGCGAGCAGTGGATATCCGCGACCTCGGTCGACGGTTGCTGTCGCACCTGCAGGAAGGCGAACAGAAAGACCTGGTTTATCCGGAGCAGACCGTTCTGGTCAGTGAGGAGCTGACACCGGCGATGCTGGGAGAGGTGCCCAAGGGCCAACTGGTCGGGTTGGTATCGGTGAAGGGTTCCAGCAACTCTCACGTGGCGATTCTGGCCCGCGCCATGGGTGTGCCCACGGTCATGGGGCTGGTGGACATTCCGGTCAATCAGCTCGACGGTCGCGACCTGATTGTCGATGGGTTCGAAGGGCAGATCTTTGCCTCTCCGTCCGAGGAACTGCGGGTTTATTACCAGGAAATCTGCAACGAAGAGGATGAACTGGTCAAAGGGCTGGAAGTCCTGCGGGACAAGCCCTGTGAGACCACCGATGGGCATCGGGTGTCATTGCTGGTCAATACCGGCCTGATGACCGATGTGGTGCGCTCCCTGAATCACGGCGCCGAGGGTATCGGGCTTTATCGCACTGAAGTGCCGTTCATGATCAAGGACCGTTTTCCATCCGAGCAGGAGCAGCGGGAGTACTATCGCGAACAGTTGGAGGCCTTTGCGCCCAGCCCGGTCACCATGCGCACTCTCGACATCGGTGGTGACAAGGCGCTGACTTACTTCCCGATCGAAGAAGAAAACCCGTTCCTTGGCTGGCGGGGTATCCGGGTAACCCTGGACCACCCGGAGATCTTCCTCGTTCAGGTGCGGGCGATGCTCAAGGCCAGCGAAGGGCTGAACAATCTGCAGATCATGCTGCCCATGATCAGCAACATCTCCGAGGTGGAAGAGTCCCTGCACCTGATCTACCGGGTGTATCACGAGGTGCGGGAAGAAGGTTACGACATTCATATGCCCAAAGTGGGCGTGATGGTGGAGATTCCCGCCGCGGTTTATCAGATCCGTGAGCTGGCGGACCGGGTGGACTTCCTGTCGGTTGGCTCCAACGATCTGACCCAGTATCTGTTGGCGGTGGATCGCAATAATCCCCGCGTGGCCCAGCTCTATCACTCCTATCACCCGGCTGTACTGCAGGCGCTGGTGCGTGTGGCCCAGGATGCCCATTCAGTGGGCAAGCCGGTGGGTATCTGCGGCGAGCTGGCCGGTGATCCCGGCGGTGCCCTGCTGCTGATGGCCATGGGGTATGATTCTCTGTCCATGAACGCGGCCAGCCTGCCCAAGGTCAAATCGGTGATCCGCAGTGTGACCCGCGAGTGGGCCTGCCAGCTGTTGGAAGATGTATTGCTGCTGGATTCGCCCCACGTTATCAAGAGCTGCGTGGACCTGGCCTTGCGCAATGCCGGATTCGGCCGTTATCTGCGCCCGGGCAAATCCACCAGTGCCGTCATCGCGGAGCAGGCCGCATCCTGAAGAGTTGGCCTTTTGGGCCACTTTATAGGGTGTGGACTCTAAAAACCGCTGTTACCTTGGAAACTCAGCCGTCTAGGCTTTTATCGAACAAGAACCCGACCGGGAATGTTGTATGACGTCAGCGACCACGGATATCAAATCCAAACCCCGTATCGGCCTGGCCCTGGGTGGTGGTGGCCCGTTGGGAGGGATTTACGAGATTGGGGCGCTGCGGGCGCTGGACGAGGCTCTCGACGGGTTGGACTTCAATAACATCGACGTCTACGTCGGGGTGAATGGCGGGTCCTTCGTGGCCGCTAACCTGGCCAACCAGATGACCACCGCCCAGCTCTGCCGTATTTTTGTGCGCAATGAGGCGGAAGTTCACCCCTTTCACCCGGAAGTCTTCTATCGGCCGGCTTTTCGCGAACTCGCCAGCCGGCTGCTGGCGGTGCCGGGGCTGGTGACCACCGCCCTCCGCCGGTTTGTGAAAAACCCCTACGATCAGAGCCTGCTGGAAGCGATGACCATTCTCGCTCAGGCGGCGCCTGCCGGTTTGTTTGATAACGAGGGTCTGCACGAGTACCTGGAGCGAGCCTTCACCATGCTGGGCCGGACGAACGACTTCCGGCAACTGAAACGCAGTCTCTACATTGTCGCAGCCGACGTGGAAAGCACCGAAGCGGTCTGTTTTGGTGCCCCCGGCTTCGATCACGTGCCCATTTCCCGCGCGATCCAGGCCAGCACGGCCTCGCCGGGGCTGTATGTGCCGGTCAACATTGACGGCCGTTATTACGTGGACGGAACCCTGCGCAAAGGGTTGCATGCGTCAGTCGCGTTTGAGGATGGGGCCGATCTGGTGTTTGCCGTCAACCCCCAGGTGCCCATTGACGCCAGCGCAGCAGTGCGCGCCGGCACCATGAAGCCCGGGGAGCTGACCCGCTCCGGTATGCCCAACCTGCTGTCCCAGATGTTCCGCACCATGGTGTATTCTCGCATGCAGTCGGGTATTGCTCAGTACAAACGGGATTACCCGGATAAGGATATCCTCCTGTTCGAGCCTACCCGGGACGACGCCAAGCTGTTTTTCTCAAACGTGTTCAGTTTCCAGTCCCGCCGCATGGTGTGTGAGCACGCCTATCAGATGACCCGTCGCGATCTGCTCCAGCGGGCGGATGAGCTGGAACCCAGGCTGGCCCGATACGGCATCAAGTTGCGCCGGGACCGGCTGGAAGATGAGCAGCGCACCATCAGCACCAGTCTGTACGGTGAGATGTTGCCGCTGTATGTGGCCAAGGGCCGCAAGAAGCGGGCCCAGAAGGGCAAGTTGGTCAGTGGACTGGGAAACGTCAGCCACCTGTTTTCCAAGGCGCAGTGAGCCGCTGAAGGTCGGGCTCGCGCTGCGCAACCCGACCCGTTCAGCCACACACCGATATCTGCGTTAAAGGATGTAGCGGCTCAGGTCCTCGTCTTCTGCCAGCTCGCCGAGTTTCTCATCCACGTACGCCGCTGTCACTTCGAAACCGTCTGTAACCTGATCACCCGCGTCATAAGACAGGCTTTCCAGCAGCCGCTCAAGCACCGTGTGCAACCGGCGGGCGCCGATGTTCTCCGTGGTCTCATTGACCTTGCACGCTACTTCCGCAATGCGTGTAATGGCGTCGTCCGCAAACGTCAGTTTGACGCCTTCGGTGCCCATGAGCGCTTCATACTGCTGCACCAGTGAGGCGTCCGGCTCAGTCAGGATGCGTTTGAAGTCATTCGGTGTCAGCGCCTGCAATTCTACCCGGATGGGCAGTCGCCCCTGAAGTTCCGGAATCAGGTCCGATGGCTTTGAAAGGTGGAAGGCGCCGGATGCAATGAACAGAATGTGATCTGTGCGCACCGCGCCGTACTTGGTGCTGACGGTGCTGCCTTCAATCAATGGCAGCAGGTCCCTTTGAACCCCTTCACGGGAGACGTCAGAGGAGGTGTTCTCGGAGCGCTTGGCAACTTTGTCGATCTCATCGATGAACACAATGCCGTTCTGCTCGACGGACTGCACTGCGCGCTGTTTGATTTCCTCTTCATTCACCAGTTTGGCAGCTTCTTCGTCCTTGACCTGCTTCAGCGCGTCCGCCACTTTCATCTTGCGGGTTTTCCGTTTGTCGGCGGACATACTGGAAAACATGCTTTGCAGCTGGTTGGTCATCTCTTCCATGCCCGGAGGCGCCATGATCTCGACACCGGCGCCGCCGCTGCGCAGATCAATTTCGATTTCTTTGTCATCCAACTCACCTTCCCGCAGCTTCTTGCGGAACAACTGGCGGGTGGACGATTCGCCGTCGGTGCGCTGGCTGTCTTCCTTGAAGTCCCGGGCGGGGGGCAGCAGGGCATCCAGAATGCGCTCTTCCGCAGCATCGAGGGCGCGGTGTTCGTGGCGTTTTTTCTCGGTTTCGCGGAGCATCTTGACCGCCATGTCAGCAAGGTCACGGATGATGGATTCCACGTCCCGGCCCACGTAGCCCACTTCGGTGAACTTGGTGGCCTCCACTTTGAGGAATGGCGCATCGGCGAGTTTGGCGAGCCGTCGCGCAATTTCGGTCTTACCCACGCCGGTGGGGCCGATCATCAGGATGTTTTTCGGGGTAATCTCTTCACGCAGATCGGCATCCAGCTGCATGCGGCGCCATCGGTTACGCAAGGCAATGGCAACCGCGCGCTTGGCCTCTTCCTGGCCGACGATGTGTTTGTTGAGCTCGTGAACAATTTCACGGGGAGTCATTGCAGACATGGTGGCTCCGGATCAGTCGTTGGCGGAAAGCACTTCCAGGGTGCGATTGTGGTTGGTGTAGATGCAGATGTCGGCCGCGATATCCAGGCCTTTCTCCACAATCTCACTGGCTTTCAGGTCGGTATTTTCAAGCAGGGCGCGGGCGGAGGCCTGGGCGAATGGCCCGCCGGAACCAATGGCAATCAGGCCCTGTTCCGGCTCGATGACGTCGCCGTTGCCGGTAATGATCAGCGAGGCGGTCTTGTCCGCCACCGCCAGCAATGCTTCGAGCTTGCGCAGTGCGCGGTCTGTTCGCCAGTCCTTGGCCAGTTCCACTGCCGCCCGGGTCAGGTTGCCCTGGTGTTTCTCCAGTTGGGCCTCGAACCGTTCAAACAGCGTAAACGCGTCGGCGGTGCCGCCAGCAAAGCCCGCCAGGACCTTGCCGTTGTAGAGCCGGCGAACCTTGCGGGCGTTGCCTTTCATAACGGTGTTGCCAAGGGAAACCTGGCCATCGCCAGCCATGGCGACTTCGTCGTCGCGCCTGACGGAGAGAATGGTAGTCATGTGGGCTCCAGTTGCCTGATGAAAAACGGTATTCAGCAGTTATGGAGGCTGGCGGTGTGTTTTCAAGGGCTGGCGTTCAGCCCTCTTTGGGAATTTTCCGCACCAGAGGTTCGATATTGATGGAGACCAGCTTGTCGATGGCGGAGTTCATCTGGCTGCGGGAGGTGAAGGGGCCCACGTTGACCCGATACCAGGTACTGCCGCTGTCGAGATCGATGCGCTGAACGTTGGCCCGCAGTCCCTGGAACGCGATCTGCGCGCGCTGGCGCTCAGCGTCCTGTTGGCTGCGGAAAGACCCTGACTGAATCAGATAGGTAAAATCCTGGGATGCCGGCCCGGGCGTATACTCCTCTACTTTCGGAGGAACCACCTCGGATTCCGGCAGCAGCTCGTAGAACCGATAGCGTTGCTTTTCTTCTTTGCCGGAGGCGGTTTCCCGCTCAGGAGGCGGCGTTGCCGCCGGTGTCTGCCTGGTGGTTTCCCGCGGCACAGGGTCCGGGGCTGGCAGCGAATTGAGGTAGGCGATGAAGCCGATAAAGCCGCCAACGGCTGCGAGTGACAGAACCCACTTCAGTGACATGTGTCGATAATTCCCGAGTTACATTTCTTCCGGCGCGCTAACGCCAAGAAGGTCCAGACCATTCGCGATCACCTGGCGCACAGCCAGATAGAGGCTGATGCGAGCGTCGCGCAGAGCGGTATCTTCAATCAACACCTTGTGGGCGTTGTAGTACGTATGGAATTGTCCCGCCAGCTCCCGCAGGTAATGGGTCAGGTGGTGCGGCTCACGCTGGGCAGCGGAATTGGCAATCAGCTCAGGATATTTTGCCAGCTGGTTGGCCAGTTCTTTTTCTTCGTCCAGTGTCAGTAAGGACAGATCGCCGACGCATTCATTCAGGCCGCGGTTTACGCCTTCCTCAGCCAGTTTGCGCAGCACGCTGCAAATACGGGCGTGAGCATATTGGATGTAGTACACCGGATTTTCATTGGTCTGGGAGCGGGCCAGATCAATATCGAAGGTCAACTGGGAGTCGACGCGCCGTGCTGCCAGGAAAAAGCGCGTGGCGTCACGGCCCACTTCGTCAATCAGATCACGAACGGTCACGTAGCTGCCGGCACGCTTGGAGATTTTTACTTCCTGTCCGGAGCGGGTCACCATGACCATCTGGTGCAATACGTAATCCGGCCAGCCTCCGGGAATGCCGGCGTCGAGCGCCTGAAGGCCGGCCCGCACGCGGGTGACGGTGGAATGGTGGTCCGCGCCCTGCTCGTTGATCACCGTGGTAAATCCACGCTGCCACTTGTCCAGGTGGTAGGCCACGTCCGGCAGGAAATAGGTGTAGCCACCGTCTTTCTTGCGCATGACACGGTCCTTGTCGTCACCGAACTCGGTGGTTTTCAGCCAAAGGGCGCCGTCGTGTTCGTAGGTGTAGCCGTTTTCCTGCAGGCGGTTGACGGTCGCTTCGACCTTGCCGTCCTGGTAGAGGGAGGATTCCAGAAAGTAAACGTCAAATTCTACGCCGAAGGCCTTCAGATCGAGATCCTGCTCACGGCGCAGATAGGCCACGGCGAATTCACGGATGGCGTCCATATCGTCGGGATCGGCTTTACCGGTCACCTGGCGGTCGTCTGCGGTGATGGTCTCGCCGGCCAGATAAGCGTTGGCCACGTCCACAATGTAGTCACCGCGGTAGCCATCGGCCGGCCAGCTGTCGTCTTCCGGTGTCAGTCCTTTCACCCGGGACTGTACCGACAGGGTCAGGTTGTTGATCTGGGCTCCGGCGTCGTTGTAGTAGAACTCCCGGGTCACTTTATAGCCGTTGGCTTCCAGCAGCCGGCACAGGCAATCGCCGATGGCGGCCCCACGGCCATGACCAACGTGCAGGGGGCCGGTCGGGTTTGCGGACACGAATTCCACCTGAACTTTCTCGCCCTGGCCTGTGCGGTTGCGGCCGAACTGATGGGCTTCGTCCAGAACAGTATTCACCACGCCAAAGGCGCTGGCGGTGCTCATGAAAAAATTGATGAAACCGGGACCGGCAATTTCCACTTTTTCCACGGCCGAGCTTTGTGGAATCCTTGCCACCAACGCCTCTGCCAGTTGCCGCGGCGGGCAGCCCGCCGCCTTCGCGGCCACCAGGGCAATGTTGCAGGCGTAATCACCGTGGGACTTGTCCTTGGTGTTACCAACCTGCGGGCTGTAGGACTGATCCGCGGGCAGGGTGCCCTCGGATTGCAGAGTGGCCAGTGCAGACTGGAGCAGATCGGAGACGGTTTCTTTCATGCTGTCGGATGACTCGGTTTACGGAAGAATGGGTATCAGGCGGGAGACCGCCGGGAATCGAAGCTCGCTATTATCGCGGAAACGGCAGCTGCAAGCAAAAAGCCTACGCGTGTCTCAGCCGGTTTCCTGCGGATCCACATCAATCATCCATTTCAGCCCACTCGGCAGTTTTTGCTGATCCAGATCCTGACACAGATGGGCAAGTACCTGGTTCAGTCGTTTGCGGTTGTCACAGCACAGCACCAACTGTGCCCGGTGGCGGTCCGCGCGGCGGGCGATCAGCGCCGGCAGCGGCCCCCAGACATCGATGCCGGTTACGCTGGCTTTCGGTTTCAGGGTGTCCAGCAGTGCCAGGCTTTTTGCCATGGTGTCGGCTTCTGCCCGGAATATTGCCATGGCACGAAAAGGCGGGAACAGACCGTTCTCCCGCTCGGCAAGCAATTGATCGGCCAGGGCTAGATAGTGGCCCTGGCAGAGGGATTTCAGAATCGGATGGTCGCTGTGGCAGGTCTGGACCAGGACGTGTCCCGGTTTTTCGCCACGACCCGCGCGACCGCTGACCTGCAGCAAGGTCTGAATGAGCTGTTCGGGGGCCCTGAAATCGATGCTGAACAGGCCGCCGTCGGCGTTGACCACCACCACCAGCGTGACGTTGGGAAAATCATGACCTTTCGCCAGCATCTGGGTGCCGACCAGGATGCAGGGCTCCCCGGTGTTCACTTTTTTGAGAATGCCCTGGATGCTTCCTTTGCGCTGGGTGCTGTCGCGGTCCACCCGCACCACCGGCGTGTCCGGAAACTGCGCGGCGAGAATGTCCTCGGTGCGTTCGGTACCCTGGCCGACCGGTTTGAAGGCCTCGCTCTGGCATTTGGGGCAGTGTTCCGTGGCGGCGGTCTGGTAATCGCAATGGTGGCAGCGCATGGCCCGGTCTCGTCGGTGGTAGGTCAGCCGGGTGTCGCAGCGCGGGCACTCCACCATATGCCCGCAATCGAAACACATCATCACCGGAGCGAAGCCACGCCGGTTTACAAACACCAGGGCCTGCTGGCCAGCTGCAAGGCATTTCTCGATGGCTTGCAGGGTAGGGCGGGACAGACCGCCCTCGAGCGGACGGCTGCGGATATCCAGCAGGCTGATGGTGGGCGGCCGGGCGTTACCCGCCCGTTCCTCGAGCCTGATCAGCCGGTATTTTCCGGACAGGGCGTTGTGATAGGACTCCAGGGAGGGAGTCGCCGAGCCCAGTATCACCGGGCATTGGTTCAGGTGTCCCCGATATACGGCCACATCCCGCCCTGAGTAGCGGAAACCCTCGCCCTGCTTGTAGGAGCTGTCGTGCTCCTCATCAACGATAATGGTTTTCAGGTGCGTGAACGGTAGTAGCACGGCGGACCGTGTACCGATCAGAATGACCGGTTCGCCGTTACGGACTTTCAGCCACGTAGACAGGCGCTCGCCATCATTCAGGGCCGAATGCCAGACCACAATCCGGTGGCCGAAATAGCGCTGGAATCGGGCCACCGTTTGCGGCGTCAGATTGATTTCCGGCACCAGCACCAGCGCCTGCGAGGCGTCATCGAGCCGTTGCTTCAGGTAATGAAGGTAGAGCTCGGTTTTGCCGCTACCGGTAATGCCGAACAGAAGCGATGCGTTGAAGCCCTCGTCTGGCCCGGGAATCTGGTCAGCGGCTGCTTGCTGCACCGGCGACAGGGTCGGCCCCGGTGTTGGCGGTGCCGGAGCCGGCGCTTCGCCTAAGGCGGCAGACTCCTCTACCAGTGCTTTCTGGTGCAGTGTGCGAATCTGCTCGCGGGTGAAGCCGGCGGCGACAATGGCCGACACAGGAGCGCCGGCAGGGCGCTCCCTGAGCCAGGTAAGCAGTGCCTTTTGACGATGGGCGTTGGCGGAGAGCGTTTGAGGGAGTCCGCTGGCACGCCACCAGGTGTCCGGTTTTTCCGCGGCCGGGCGGCCGCGCCGCAATGCCGGCGGCAGTGCAGTAAAAAGACATTCCCCCAAAGGGTGCTGATAATAGTCTGATGCCCAGCTCAATAGCCGAAAGGTTTCCGGCGGTAGCGCCGGCCAGGGCTCAGGGGTGGAATACACCGATTTCAATTCGATTCCTGCGGGCGGCTCTACGCCGGTTTCCACGACCAGGCCCATGGCCGATTGCCGGCCAAACGGTATGTTCACTCGCTGGCCTGGCTGGAGCGCCAGATGGTCGGGCGTGCGGTAGTCGAAAAGACGGCGCAAAGGACGGTTCAGGGCAATACGCACAGTGGCCGGCGGTTGCCCGGTTCCGCTGGAAGTCCGTTTCGGTGAGGCAGTCACGGTATTTGCGTATCCTTGATATCGACGTGGAGGCGGCCGGTACGGCGTGCGGGGGAAATGCCCCAAAGGTTTGGGCTTGCCTGCCGTAGCGTTTGCAAGTAAGATTCGCGGTCTGTTTCCGGCAGGGCATGATTGTGCCCCGTCTTCTTCATTGATTCAAACATGCGGTGCCCGGCGCCCGGAGTAAGAAGCTCCCGCGATCAGGTAGCGGCATGACCGACAGAGGTTCGCCATGAAAGAAGGTATCCACCCCAAGTACGAAGAGATTACCGCTACCTGCTCATGCGGTAACGTGATCAAGACCCGTTCCACCATCGGTCAGGATCTGCAGCTGGATGTGTGCTCCCAGTGCCACCCGTTCTACACTGGCAAGCAGAAGGTTATGGATACCGGTGGTCGTATCGATCGCTTCCAGAAGCGTTTCGGTGGCCGCATCGGTGGCAAGAAAGACTGATTATCCGGTTCTTTCTGAAAAAAGCGTCCTGTGGGACGCTTTTTTTGTGCCCGAACCCCCGGGACATTCGTAAATAGTGGCGGTGTATACGCAGTTGGCCCTATTGACTGCTCAGTAAATGCACAATCAGGCCTTGTCTGATCTACGCCTTCGCGCCATAATGGCGCGCTCCGTTGGGACAGGTCCCGGCGGGTTTATTACCTCTTAAACGTGACAAACGGAACAGTGGCAATGTCTCAAGATCTGAAAGAAGCAGCCCTTGAATATCACGCCAAGCCGCGGCCTGGTAAGCTGAGTGTTGAAATCACCAAGCCGACCAAGACCTCCCGCGACCTTTCCCTGGCGTACAGCCCCGGGGTTGCCGAACCGGTCCGCGAGATCGCAAAGGACCCCGAGAACGCATACAAGTACACTGCCAAGGGCAACCTGGTAGCCGTGATCTCTGACGGTTCCGCCATCCTTGGTCTGGGTAACCTCGGTCCTCTGGCGAGCAAGCCGGTAATGGAAGGCAAGGGCGTACTGTTCAAGCGCTTTGCTGGGATTGACGTTTTCGACATCGAAGTCAATTCTGAAAGCCCGCAGGCGTTTATTGAAACCGTAGAGCGTATCGCCGATACCTTCGGTGGTATCAACCTGGAAGACATTAAGGCACCTGAGTGCTTCGAGATCGAGCGCGCTCTGATCGAAAAATGCAATGTGCCCATCTTCCACGACGATCAGCACGGAACCGCCATTGTAACCGCGGCCGGCATGATCAACGCTCTGGAGCTTCAGGGTAAGAAAATTGAAGAAGCAAAAGTGGTGTGCCTGGGTGCCGGTGCCGCCGCGATTGCCTGTATGAAGCTGCTGATCAGCTGCGGTATTCGCTCTGAAAACATCTTCATGCTTGACCGCAAGGGTGTGATCCACTCGGGTCGTGACGATCTGAACCAGTACAAGGCTATGTTTGCCAACGACACCGACAAGCGCACGCTGGATGACGCGATGACCGGTGCCGATGTGTTCCTG
This sequence comes from Marinobacter goseongensis, assembly GCF_023156235.1. Lineage (GTDB taxonomy): Bacteria > Pseudomonadota > Gammaproteobacteria > Pseudomonadales > Oleiphilaceae > Marinobacter > Marinobacter goseongensis. Next base: position 117,505 of record NZ_JAKZAI010000010.1, read on the forward strand.
GGTCTCTCTGGTCCGGACCTGCTGACCGCTGATCAGCTGAAGCTGATGGCGCCCAATCCGATTGTGTTTGCCTGCTCCAACCCGGATCCCGAGATCAGCCCGGAAGTTGCCCTGGCAACCCGCGATGACCTGATCATGGCGACCGGTCGTTCGGACTACCCGAACCAGGTGAACAACGTGCTGGGCTTCCCGTTCATTTTCCGCGGTGCTCTGGACGTGCGTGCCACCAGCATCAATGAGGAGATGAAAGTGGCTGCGGTAAACGCGATTCGCGAGCTGGCGAAAGAGCCGGTACCCCGTGAGATCTGCGAAGCCTATGGTGTTGAGGCGTTTGAATTCGGTAAGGAATACATCATTCCCAAGCCGATGGATGTGCGCCTGCTGGGAGTGGTTCCGGCGGCGGTAGCCCGTGCAGCGGTTGATTCCGGTGTTGCGCGTAACCCGTATCCGGCTCACTACCCGCTCAAGTCCATGGACGATATCATCTGAGTCGTTCCCGGTGAGCTGAGCACATAAAAAAACCGGCGGTGATCCCGCCGGTTTTTTTGTGCCTGAATGCTTCGGTCAGGTCAGAAGATCTGGCGTGACAGATCATCATCGCCATTACCGCCGTTTCCGGATTCGTCCCGCGGATCCATTGGCGGCGGCGCATCCTCCTCGCGAAACAGTTCAAACAAACCATCCTGCCCCGGTCGGGCGCGCTTTCCGGTTTCCGGGTCAATCCGAACGTTGACGATGCCGTTCGGGCGGGGCATCAGCGAGCTGGAGCTGCCGTTCAGAGCAACTTTCATATAGTCCATCCAGACCGGCAGTGCCGTGCTGGCACCGAATTCGCGGCGTCCCAATGGGGCGGGTTGGTCAAAGCCGACCCACACGGTGGTGGCAATGTCGTGATTGTATCCGGCAAACCAGGTGTCTACCTGCTCGTTGGTCGTTCCGGTTTTTCCGGCCAAGTCGCTGCGACCCAGTGCCAGCGCGCGGCGCCCCGTGCCCAGCTTGATCACGTCCCGCATCATCGAGTGCAGAATATACACCGAGCGCTCATCGGCAAGGCGGCGGGCAATGCGTACTTTAGGTTCACCATCGCTGGCTGCGTCGCCTTCTGCTGATGCCTGCTGTAGGACGTCATCGCAGTCCCGGTTGCATAAAATCACTTTCGGCGCGCTGTAAATCTCTTCGTCGTTGACGTCTGTGATGCTCGCTATCAGGAAGGGCGTCACGTCATACCCGCCGTTGGCGATCACTGCAAAGCCCCTTGCCAGTTCCATAGGCGTCAGCTGGCCGCTGCCAAGAGACAGGGACAGGTCTTTTTGCATGTCGCCGGTGGGGATCTTCAGCTGGTCAAGGTAATCCAGTGTGTTCTGGATGCCCAGGTCCCGGAGTAGCCGGATGGAGACCAGGTTTCGTGACAGGTAGAGCGCCTTGCGAAGCCGCGTTGGGCCATAGAACTGGCCAGACGAATTCTGCGGGCGCCAGGCTGTTTCCAGTTCGTCGTCATCAAACACGATGGGGGCATCGTTATAGATGGTGGCAGGTGTCATGCCGTTTTCGAGAGCAGCCAGGTACAGGAAAGGCTTGAAGGTGGAGCCAGGCTGTCGCTTCGCCTGGGTGGCGCGATTGTACTTGCTCTGGCTGAAGCTGTACCCGCCAGCAAGTGCTTCGATGGCCCCCGTGGCAGTATTCAGAGAAATAAGGGCGCCCTCCACGCGAGGCGCCTGAGCCAGACCAACCTGACGGATATTGATGGTGTCGATCTGCGGGCTGCGGCCATCATCAGCGCCGGCTTCTGTGGTCATGGTGTCGAGTGCCGGGTCTGCGGCCGGTTTGACGTAGACGACATCGCCTCTGCTGACCACGTCCGAGGGTTTTTCCGGTTTGGCGCCGGTCAGGTTTTCGGTTCTGTAGCGTCGGGCCCAGGTCATGGACTCAAAGGTCATGACGATTTTGCCCAGGGTTCGGGCAAACAGATCCACTTCGCCGTCGTCGTCCCGGACCGCGGTCACAATGGCGGGTATGAGGGCTTCCACCCGCGGATAGCCGGCAATCAATCGCTCCAGGTTCTCCGGTTCCAGCTCGACACTGTCAATCTGGCCGATGGGTCCCCGGAAGCCGTGCCTGCGGTCATACGTCTCCAGGCCCTTGCGGAGGGCCAACGTGGCCTGCTGCTGCTTGGTACTGTTAACGGTGAGCTTGACTTCGTAGCCATCGGTGTAGGCCTTGTCGCCAAACCGCCGAACCATTTCGGTTCTCGCCATTTCCGCGGCAAAATCGGCATCCACTTCGGTATCCGCGGCATTGTAGCGCGCGGTGAGGGGGGCATTGGCTGCCAGTTCATATGCGTCCGGCGTGATGTAGCCGAGGTCTCGCATGCGCCCGAGAATCCAGTTGCGGCGAATCTGCGCGCGCTCAGGATTGGCGAGAGGGTTGAAGGCGGACGGTGCCTTGGGCAGGCCGGCAAGCATGGCCATCTGTGCCAGGGACAGTTCGGAGATCGGCTTGTTGTAGTAAACCTGAGCGGCGGCAGCGATGCCGTACGAGCGGTTGCCGAGATAGATCTTGTTCAGGTAGAGCTCGAGGATGCGCTCCTTGCTCAGTTCACGTTCTATTTGAAGAGCCAGAAGTATCTCGTTGAACTTGCGAATAAACGTTCTGTCGCGTGACAAAAAGTAATTTTTTGCAACCTGCATTGTGATGGTGCTGCCCCCAGACTGGATCTCTCCCGTGGAGACCAGTTCGATGGCAGCCCGCATCAGGCCTTTGAAGTCCACCCCGAAGTGGTCGTAAAAACGCGCGTCTTCCGCGGCCAGAAAGGCATGTAACTGAATTGTAGGGATCTGTTCGATTGTGACCGGTGCCCTTCTCTTTTCACCGAATTCTGCTATTAATCTGTCATCCGCGCTGTAGACCCTCAGTGGCGTCTGCAACTTGATATCAAGAAGCTGATCCACTGGCGGAAGTCCGGGGCGAAGATAAAGATAGAAACCGGAAGTCACGATCATCGCGAGACTTAATCCGGTGATAAAAAGCCAGGCAAACAGGCGGGATGTACGCAACAAATGAGACATTTTTTTCTGACAACTGTTGGATATAGGTCTATCATTTGAGAAATTGCTTTAGGAAGGATAATTCGCTTCACCGTTGCAATGTCATTCAAATAATGAAGAACTCGCATTGTAGACGGAAAATTGAAGAAATTCTCTTAAATAAAAAACACATAAGTTACGTAACCCGGTGCATGTAACCAGGTATAGGGTGAGCGCGTGTTCGGATTGTTTGGTAAAAAATCCAGTGCCGTCTTGGGTGTCGATATCAGCTCCAGCTCGGTGAAGCTGTTGGAACTCTCAAAGACGGGTGACCGGTATAAGGTCGAAAGCTACGCAGTAGAGCCGTTGCCGGCGAATGCTGTTGTCGAGAAAAACATTACGGACGTCGAAGCGGTTGGAGAGGTGCTCAAGCGCGTCGCGTCGAAATCCCGCACCGGCGTCAAACAGGTCGCCGTGGCTGTCTCGGGCTCCGCCGTCATTACCAAAGTCATCCAGATGGATGGCGGCCTCAACGAGTTCGAGATGGAGGACCAGATCGCTCTGGAGGCGGACCAGTACATTCCATACCCGCTTGACGAAGTGGCCATTGATTTCGAAGTTCAGGGCGCCTCTGAAACCAATCCTGACCAGGTTGACGTTCTTCTTGCCGCGTGCCGGAAAGAAAACGTCGATATTCGCGAGGATGCCCTCGAGATTGCGTCGCTGAATACCAAGATTGTGGACGTGGAAGCTTACGCGCTTGAGCGTGCCTACTCGCTGATCGAGCGCCAGCTCGAATCGCAGGGCGAGGAACTGGTCGTGGCCATCGTCGACGTCGGCGCGACCATGACAACGCTGAGCGTGCTGGCCGAGGGCAAAACGGTTTATACCCGTGAGCAGATCTTCGGCGGCAAACAGCTCACCGAGGAAATTCAGCGTCGGTATGGTTTGTCGCTGGAAGAGGCGGGGCTGGCCAAAAAGCAGGGTGGCCTGCCGGACGATTACGACTCAGAAGTGCTCACTCCCTTCCGTGAAGCCGTGGTGCAGCAAGTGGCACGAGCGCTGCAATTCTTTTTCGGAGCGAGTCAGTACAACGCGGTGGATTATGTGGTGCTTGCCGGCGGTACGGCTTCCATTCAGGGGCTGACGGAAATGGTCGAGGAAAAAACAGGCACGCCAACGCTGGTGGCCAATCCGTTTGCCGATATGGCAGTCGGATCCCGGGTTAACGCGTCGGCACTTGGCAATGACGCGCCCTCGCTGATGATTGCGTGTGGTCTGGCGATGAGGAGCTTTGACTGATGGCAAAGATTAACCTCAGACCCTGGCGTGAAGAACTTCGCGCGGAAAAACAGAAGCAGTTCGTGGTGATGATTCTGGGGGCGGCCATAGTGGCAGCCGGCCTGGCGTTTCTGTGGAAGTCCGACATGGACAGCCGCATTGCCTACCAGCAGTCCCGCAACGCCTACATCGAGACAGCGACCAGGCAGCTTGATCAACAGATCAAGGAAATCGAGGATCTGAAGCGCAAGCGGGACGAGCTTTTGGCCCGCATGCAGGTGATCCAGGAGCTTCAGGGCACCCGCCCGGTCATCGTCCGCGTCTTCGACGAGCTGGTGCGGACGCTGCCGGATGGCTTGTTCTACTCGGATCTGAAGAAAACCGGAGACCGCGTGGATATCGTCGGCATGGCCGAATCCAATGGCCGGGTCTCCACCTTGTTGCGGCGTTTCGAGGAGTCAGACTGGTTCAGCGATCCGAACCTGACCAACGTTGCCGCCGCCGACAGTCGTCGGACCGGGTACAGTGAATTCAAGATGTCGGTCCAGCAGCAAACTCCAGAGCCCGAAGGGGAGGATAAGTAATGAGCCTCGCGGACTCACTCAAAAGTCTGAATGAATTCGACATCAACGATCTTGATGTCAACAACGCGGGTATCTGGCCAGCGCCGATCAAAGCCATCGTGGCACTGATCATTTTCGGTCTGATCCTGGGTGGTGGGTACTGGTTCTTTATCAAGGATCAGTACGCGCAGCTCGAAAGAGTTGAAAGCACCGAGCAGGAGCTCCGCAAGAAATACGAAGACAAGGCCTACCAGGTTGCCAACCTTGACGTGTTCAAGGCGCAGATGGAGGAAATGGAAGAGACGTTCGGGGCTCTGGTTCGGCAGCTGCCCAGTGAAACCGAGGTGCCCGGGCTGTTGGAGGACATAACCAACACAGCGCTCGGTAGCGGCCTTGCGCTGCAGGAAGTCGCTCTCCAGCCTGAACAGCGTCGTGATTTCTACTCGGTGTTGCCGATCAACATCCGCGTTTCCGGCTCTTACCATGAGCTGGCATCCTTCGTCAGCAGTGTGGCAAGCCTGCCACGGATTGTGACGCTGCACGACTTGACGATTAAACCAACTGGCGGTGATGGCGAGCGACTGGATATGCAGGTCCTCGCACGCACCTACCGCTACCGGGCTGGAGAATGAGCATGGCAGGACAGCATGCGGGAAAAGCCTGGCTGGGTATTTGTCTGGCATCCCTTCTGACGGCTTGTTCCCAGGGAAGTGGTTTCTCTGATCTTGACAAATTCATGGCCGATACCAGGGCGAAACCGAGGGGGCACGTTGAACCCTTGCCGGAGTTCAAGGCATACGAAGCGTTCAGTTACTCTGCCGCCGATCGGCGCGCGCCTTTTGAACCGCCGATTGATGCGCAGTTGACCATGGTGGATAACGAGCCGGTCAGTGACGTCGAGCCGGATCTCGATCGCCCGAGAGAGGTGCTGGAAAACTTCGACCTGAAGGATCTGAACATGGTGGGAACCCTGACAGACACCTCAGGTGGTCTTTTTGCGCTGATTCGCGACAACGCGGGTGGCGTACACCGGGTACGTTCGGGCAATTACATGGGGCAAAACTACGGCCGCATTGTCGGCATAGGCGAGTCCCGTGTGGAGCTCATTGAAATCGTTCCCAATGGCCGGGGTGGATGGGTCGAACGTCCTCGTTTCCTGTCCCTCGATGAAGAAGGCTAAGGAGCGGGATGATGAATAGCGAAAGAAACATGCATGAACAAAAAAGTTTGGGGTCGAGGCTAGCGATGTTCAGAAAACTCAATGTATACGTCAGCGTGATTGCTCTGGGGTTGTTATCTGGCCTGGCCAATGCGGTCACGCTGGAAGACGTGTCGTTTTCATCGTTGCCCGGCGACCAGCTGGAAGTGACGTTGCAATTTGACGGTCAACCCCCCGAACCAACGGGTTACACCATCGAGCGCCCGGCACGGATTGCGGTCGATCTGCGAGATACGCAGAGCGGTCTGGATAGTCGCAGTGTCCCGCTGGGTTCCGGCAATGCCCAAAGCATGACCGTGGTGGAAACCAAAGACCGCACCCGCTTGATCTTCAATCTGATCGAGCTGGCACCCTACGAGACCGCCCGGCAGGGTAATTCACTGGTGCTGACTATTGGTGGTGAAAGCAGTGGCACGACCATGGCTGCCAATGGCGGCGGTTCCTCGTCTGCCGCGCCAGCGTCCTCGCGCAGCCGCGATGCGCTGGCCGGCGTCGATTTTCGTCGCGGTAAAGATGGCGAGGGTCGGGTGATTGTTGATCTCGGCAGTCCGAGCACGCCGGTGGATCTGTCCGAGCTGGGTGGCAAAATTCGCCTGACCATGGACGGCACCACGGTTCCGGAGAATCTCCGCCGCCGTCTCGACGTCACCGATTTTGCCACGCCGGTGACCCGTGTTGACACCTTCATCGAGAGCGGCAACGCCGTTGTCGAGATTCGTCCGGAAGGCAACTACGATTACATCGCGTACCAGTCCGGCTCGCAGTTCACCGTCAGCGTTGAGAAGCTGTCTGAGCAGGAGGCGGAAGAGCGCCGCGAGGAGAGGTTCCCATATACGGGCGATAAGCTGTCACTGAACTTCCAGGACATCGAGGTCCGTTCGGTGCTGCAGCTGATTGCCGACTTTACCGGCCTTAACCTGGTTGCCAGTGATACGGTCAGCGGCAGCATCACCCTGCGCCTGCAAAATGTGCCCTGGGATCAGGCGCTGGATCTGATTCTGAAGACCAAGGGCCTGGACAAGCGTCAGATCGGCAACGTTCTGCTGGTAGCGCCTGCTGACGAGATCGCTGCCCGTGAAAAGCTCGAGCTGGAAACCACCAAGCAGATCGCGGAACTGGCCCCGGTTCGCCTTGATATCATTCAGGTCAACTACGCCAAGGCCGCCGACATCGTTGCTCTGATCCAGGCTGACGCGGAGCTTGTCTCTTCCCGCGGATTCGTTTCGTCCGATGCGCGTACCAACACCATCAGCGTGCGTGAAACGGCAGAAAAGCTTGAGGAAATTCGTCGTCTGGTGACAACCTGGGACGTGGCCGTACGCCAGGTATCGATTGAGGCGCGGATCGTGCGTGCCCAAAACAATGTCGCTGAAGAGCTGGGTGTTCGTTGGGGCGCGCAGGGGCGTGCAACCGCCGATGGCGGCACTGACAGCATTGTGGTGGGTGGCTCCCAGGGTGGCTTGCCGGGCATCGGCACCGGCGGCGGTCCGCTGACGCTGCCTTCCGATCTGAACGTTGATCTCGGCGTAACCCGCACCAACACATCATCGGTCGCCTTCGGGTATATCGGCACCGACCTGCTGATCGACCTCGAGCTGTCCGCCTTCGAGAGCGACGGTCAGGCGGAGGTTGTATCCCAGCCTCGTGTGGTAACGGCTGACAGGCAGACCGCCAAGATCAAGTCCGGTGAAGAGATTCCCTACCAGGAAGCCTCCTCCAGTGGTGCTACATCGGTTTCCTTCAAGGAAGCTGCGCTGTCGCTGGAAGTGACGCCGCAGATTACGCCAGACGACAAGATCATCATGGACCTTGTGGTGAACCAGGATTCCCGTGGCGAAGTGACTGCCGGTATACCGGCGATCAACACCAACGAGGTCACCACTCAGGTGCTGGTGGGCAACGGCGAGACCGTCGTTCTGGGTGGTATCTTCCAGTCCGAAGTCGCCACCACCGTCACCAAGACGCCGTTCCTGGGCGATATTCCCTACCTGGGTCGTCTTTTCAAGCGCACCGAGCGAATCGACGAGCGTAGCGAGCTGTTGATCTTCATCACCCCGAAGATCATCAAAAGCGACCTGATCGATTAAGCTCACCGTGTAACGAAAGCCGCCGCCTAGCACCGGCGGCTTTTTTTCGTCCGGACACGGGTGAAATTTATCGATTTTGCGGCCCTGTGCTATTCTCACCCGCCAGTATGTTTATGAGCTCAAGTTATGTCACTGCCAAAACGAATAGTCCTGGTTGGTCCCATGGGGGCGGGCAAAAGCACGATTGGCCGAATGCTGGCCAGGGAGCTCGGCTATCGTTTTCTGGATTCAGACCGAATCATTGAAGAGCGCTGCGGAGCCAACATCCCGTGGATATTTGATGTCGAGGGTGAGGAGGGGTTCAGGCAACGGGAAACGGCAATGTTGGCGGAGCTGTCTGCGGTGCACGGTACCGTGCTGGCCACGGGTGGTGGTGCCGTCATGCGCCCCGAAAATCACGAACTCCTCAAGCGTGATGCTGCCGTGGTTTATCTGAAAACCTCGATCGACCAGCAGGTCGAGCGCACCCGTCGCGACCGCAATCGGCCCCTGCTCCAGAATGACGATCCCGAGGCGGTCCTGCGACACCTGTTCACAGTGCGCGACCCGCTTTACACCGGGCTGGCCGACATCATTATGTACACGGACCGGAAAAGCCCCAGGCTGGTGGTCCGTCAATTGGTTAACAGGGTGAATCCGAGAACGCCGCGCCACAAACGTCAGGTGCGGAAGGAAGGGCGAAATCATGCATAGAGCGGTCAGAGAGCTCAACGTGGATCTGGGTGATCGTAGCTACCCCATTTTTATCGGCGCGGGGCTGCTGGGTAGCCGGGATCTGACCCCCTACGTGGCGGGCAGCCAGGTCATGATCGTCACCAATGAGACGGTCGCGCCGCTCTACCTCGAAAAGGCCGAGGCGTGTTTTCGCGGCAAGCGCGTGGATACGGTCACCCTGCCAGATGGCGAGAAGTACAAGGACTGGCAAACGCTCAACCTTATCTTTGATGCTTTGTTGGCGAAGCGGCACACCCGGAAAACCACGCTGGTCGCGCTCGGCGGCGGCGTGATCGGCGACATGACCGGGTATGCAGCCGCAAGCTATCAACGCGGAGTGCCATTTATCCAGATTCCCACCACGCTGCTATCGCAGGTGGATTCGTCAGTAGGCGGTAAGACCGGCATCAACCACCCGCTGGGCAAGAATATGATTGGTGCCTTCCATCAGCCTGAAGTGGTGCTGATTGACACCGATTCCCTGGCAACTCTGCCGCCGCGGGAAGTGTCGGCGGGACTGGCGGAAGTGATCAAGTATGGCCTGATCCGCGATACCGAATTTCTGGCCTGGCTGGACCGTGACATCGACCGTCTGATGGCACTCGAAGCGGAGGCTCTGGTCGAGGCTATCTTCCGCTCCTGCGCCTGCAAGGCCGACGTCGTCGCGCAGGATGAACGTGAGGGTGGGCTTCGAGCCATCCTGAATCTGGGGCATACCTTCGGTCATGCGATCGAGACCTTTGCCGGCTACGGCAACTGGCTGCACGGCGAGGCCGTTGGCACGGGGATGATCATGGCGGCGGACTTATCGCGCAGAGACGGCATGATTTCCGAAGCGGATTTCCAGCGCTGCCGGGCGTTAATACTTCGTGCTGGGTTACCGGCTTTGCCGCCCCGGGAGATGACACCTGCGGACTTTATGGAACTGATGTCCGTCGACAAGAAAAACGTGGATGGTGCATTGCGGCTGGTGCTGCTGCGGGCCCTCGGCGACGCTTTTGTCACGGCTGACGCAAAGCCCGGGTCGCTTGCCGCCACCTTGAACGAATTCTGCAGGTCAGCCTGAGTTATCAGGCGTTGATCGGGTTTGGACCACGCGCAACAGGGACTGACAGTGAACGATGCGGGATTGAACAGCCTTGACGATGGCGGTCTGTTTCCGAGGCTGCAACAGGTGTACGGCTTGAGAGCCAATCCGCTGGATATGGAATCGCCGTTTTATCCGGATGCCATGCGTCACCATGCCCTGGAAACGCTCCGGCACCTCAGTGGTTTTGGAGATATGGCGCTGCTTTTGACCGGGTCACCCGGCGTTGGAAAGTCGCGGATTCTGGCGGAACTGGTGCGCAGTGAGTCGTCCCGCCTGGAGTTTCATCGGCTCCCAGCGGCGGCACTGACCACAAGTCAGGCGCTGGCCCGCTGCCTGCTGGCCATTGCCCACAAGAGTATCGAGACCCCGCAAAACCCCAGCGAGGCCATCTACGGATTCTTCCGTTGGTCTGAGGCCCGCGCCCGGAAAGGGCAGCGCATGGTGTTGCTGGTGGATGACGCTGACCGTGCGCCGCCCGAGTGTTTACGCATGCTTCTGGCAGCGTTTCTCGCGGCCGATCGCGGCGCGGCCGCGGTCCCGGTATTCAGCGGTGGCCACGAACTGATTGCCATGCTGGGCCTGGATGAGGCGACCACAGGGGTTCATCAGGTGCATCTGAGACCGTTAACCCAGGAGGAAGTTCGCGGCTATCTCGAGCCTCGCGTGCATCGTGCCGGTGGAGATCTTGCCAACCTTCTCAGTGCCGCCCGATTGCGGCAGATCCACGAGCTCAGCCAGGGCAGCTTCGGCCGCGTCAAGCGGGTCACGCCCGCAGTTTGGCTTGGTATGGTGCCTGCGGCGTCGTCCGCAAGGCAGTTCCCGTTCCGGAGCCTTCTGAGTTTCCGCTGGCCGGCGCTGGCTCTGGCACTGCTCGGCCTGTCCTGGTGGATCGTTTCAGCTCAATACGACGAGTCCCTGGTTCCAGAGCCGGTGGAGGTGGTGCCCGAGCGCATCCGTAAAAGTATTACCATAGGCCCCGATCAGCCTGCTTCCCAGCCGGCGCCGGTGGTGTCTGCAGTGGCGCCGACGCCACTTACCCCGGAACGCGAGCCGGTGCCACAGGCCGAAGCCCGGTCCGAACCCTTGCCGGGACCCTTGCCGGAACTCCAGCCGCAGCCTGAGCTCGACACTCAATTGGCGTCGGATCCGGAGTTCGCGCCATCCATGCCTGAACGCTTTGTCACCCTCGCGGAGGCGCGTCAGCGCGAAGGTGTTACCGCGCAGCTCCTCGCCGGGTTCCTGGAAAAGACTGCAACGGACTTCCTGGAGCAGCATGCCGAGGTGATGGGCTTGCAATATACCCGTTCTACACGCCAGGATCGGGACTGGTTCGTGGTATTCTATGGTGAGTTTGCCGATGCGGATGCTGCCAAGTCGGCGCTGGCGAAGCTGCCGGCGGATTTGCAGACCATTTCGCCCTGGATCCGGCCATTTGGCGGGTTTTGATCGTCATTCGCGCTTCGTCAGTGAGACCGGGAAGGCACCGGTAAAAGTCCAGAGAATCAATGGGTTTAGGTGATCCAAATGATTTTCTTGCCCCTAAAATAAGCAGTCTCCGGATTGAGTACGTATTTCTACGTGTGTAGAATATCCAGCCCCCATTTTCAGTGTCAAAGGGTGACTTTAACGGTATTTGTTTACAACTCTTTGATTGAAAAGCATTTCTATGTGAGAGAACGCTTATGATGACAGGTTTGTATCATCCCGAGGAATTCAGGGACAACTGCGGTTTCGGACTGATCGCCCACATGAAGGGCGAGGTCAGCCATAAGTTGTTGCAAACTGCCATCGAGTCGCTGACCTGCATGACCCACCGTGGTGGTATTGCTGCAGACGGAAAGACCGGTGACGGTTGTGGCCTGCTGATCCAGAGTCCAGATGCCTTCCTGCGCAAGGCCGCCAAGGCCGCCTTTGGCAAAGAGCCCGGCGACCTGTTCGCGGTTGGTCAGGTGTTCCTGAATCAGGACGAAGCCAAGGCGCAAGCCGGGCGTGCTGCCATCGAAGCGCGGTTGACCGAGCAGGGCCTGGATATTCTGGGCTGGCGTGAAGTGCCCACCGATGACAGCTGCCTCGGTCCGATGGCGCTGGATTGCCTGCCACGTATCGAGCAGGTCTTCGTGGCGCCCGCCGGTAAGGCAGAAAAAGAGTTCGCCATCAGCCTGTTTATCGGTCGCCGTTACGCCGAGCGTGATATGGCGGACGACGCCGAGTTCTACATCTGCAGCCTGTCTCACCGCACGCTGGCCTACAAAGGCCTGATGATGCCGGCCGATCTGGCGAACTTTTACAAGGATCTGGGCGATCCGGACCTGCAGACCGCGATTTGCGTGTTCCACCAGCGGTTTTCCACCAACACCATGCCGCGCTGGCCGTTGGCCCAGCCGTTCCGGTTCCTTGCTCACAACGGTGAGATCAACACCATTGATGGCAACCGCAACTGGGCGATCGCCCGCGCGGCCAAGTTCAGCTCGCCGGACCTGCCGGACCTGCAAACCCTGCAGCCGCTGGTTAACCTGACCGGTTCGGATTCATCCAGCATGGATAACATGCTGGAAGTACTGCTGGCCGGTGGCGTGGATCTGTTCCGTGCGGTGCGGATGATGATTCCGCCGGCGTGGCAGAACGTTGACACCATGGACTCCAAGCTGCGCGCCTTCTACGAGTACAACTCCATGCACATGGAGCCGTGGGACGGTCCCGCCGGCCTGGTCTTCTCCGACGGTCGCTACGCGGTGTGTATGCTCGACCGTAACGGCTTGCGCCCGGCACGCTGGGTGGTCACCAAGGACGACTTCATCACCCTGGCGTCCGAGATCGGCACCTACGGTTATGAGCCCGATGACGTTGTGGCCAAGGGCCGTGTTGGCCCGGGCCAGATGCTCGCTGTCGATACCCAGACCGGGGAAGTGCTCCACACGCCGGATATTGATGAGCGTCTCAAGAACGCGCACCCCTACAAGCAGTGGTTGCGCGAGAACTCCCTGCGGGTCGAGACCACGCTGAACCAGGACACACCTGAATTCCGCCTGATGGATGCCGATGAGCTACTGGTTCACCAGAAAATGTTCATGGTGTCCTTCGAAGAGCGTGATCAGGTACTTCGCCCACTGGCGGAGAATGCTCAGGAAGCGGTCGGTTCCATGGGTGACGATACCCCGATGGCGGTGTTGTCCAGCCGCGTTCGCCATGTAGGGGATTATTTCCGCCAGAAATTTGCCCAGGTAACCAACCCCGCGATCGATCCGCTGCGTGAAGCAATCGTGATGTCCCTGGAAACCTGTCTGGGTTCCGAGCGGAACGTGTTCGAGGAAACACCGGAGCACGCCGACCGGATCATCCTGACAACGCCGGTTCTGTCGCCGGCCAAGTTCCTGAAAATCGCCAATAATGATCGCCCCGGTTTTGAGGTGGCGCGAATTCATCTGGGCTACCGCGCCGAGATGGGGCTGGAGCAGGCCATCCGTCAGGTATGCGACGAGGCCGAGCAGGCGACCCGCAACGGCAAAGTTCTGCTGATTCTGTCAGACAAGGATCTGAAAGAAGGCGAGTTGCCGGTCAACGCCCTGATGGCTACCGGTGCCGTTCACCACCATCTGGTGGCGAAAGGCCTGCGCTGCGACTCCAACATCATTGTGGAGACCGGCTGGGCCCGCGACCCGCACCAGTTTGCGGTGTTGTTTGGTTTCGGTGCCACGGCGGTCTATCCGTATCTGGCCTACCAGGTTCTGAACGACCTGATCCGCACCGGCGAAGTGCTGATGGATCCGATCGAGGCCAAAAACAATTACCGTAAGGGCATCAACAAGGGCCTGCTGAAGATCCTGTCGAAGATGGGCATCTCCACCATTACCTCCTACCGGGGCGCCCAGTTGTTCGAGGCCATCGGTCTGGCGGATAACGTGGTCGATCTGTGCTTCAAAGGCGTGCCGAGCCGTATCCAGGGCGCTGGCTTCTTTGATTTTCAGCAGGATCAGGAGCAGCTGGCGGCCGTGGCCTGGAAACCCCGCAAGCCGATCTCCCAGGGTGGTCTGCTGAAGTACGTCCACGGTCAGGAATATCATGCCTTCAATCCGGACGTGGTTGGCAAATTGCAGGAAGCGGTGAGTAGCGGTGAATACGGTCACTACAAGGAGTACGCAGGGCTGGTAAACGAGCGCCCGGTGGCAACCCTGAGGGACTTGCTGGGCTTCCGTAAGGACATTCAGGCCATCGATATCACCGAGGTTGAGCCGGTCGAGAACATCTTCCCGCGCTTTGACTCCGCGGCCATGTCCCTGGGGGCGCTGTCTCCGGAAGCCCACGAGGCGCTGGCGGTTGCGATGAATACCCTGGGTGGTCGTTCCAACTCGGGTGAGGGCGGTGAAGACCCCGCGCGTTACGGCACCGAGAAGCGTTCGAAGATCAAGCAGGTGGCCTCCGGGCGCTTCGGCGTTACCGCCGAATACCTGCGCAGTGCCGATGTCATGCAGATCAAGGTGGCGCAGGGCGCCAAGCCCGGAGAGGGTGGCCAGTTACCGGGCGGTAAGGTCAACGACCTGATTGCCAGACTGCGTTATTCCGTGCCCGGCGTGACGTTGATTTCTCCGCCGCCGCACCATGACATCTACTCGATCGAAGATCTGGCGCAGCTGATATTCGATCTGAAGCAGGTGAACCCGCAGGCTCTGGTTTCGGTGAAGCTGGTTTCCGAACCGGGTGTCGGCACCATTGCCGCCGGTGTGGCCAAGGCCTACGCCGATCTGATCACCGTTTCCGGTTACGACGGAGGCACCGCAGCCAGCCCACTGACCTCCATCCGTTACGCCGGCTCCCCGTGGGAGCTGGGTCTGACCGAAACCCAGCAGGCGCTGCGCGCCAACGATTTGCGCGGCAAGATCCGCCTGCAGACGGATGGCGGCATCAAAACCGGTCTGGATGTGGTCAAGGGCGCCATTCTGGGCGCGGAAAGCTTCGGATTCGGTACTACCCCGATGGTGGCGCTGGGCTGTAAGTACCTGCGCATCTGTCACCTGAACAACTGTGCCACAGGTGTGGCTACCCAGAACGAACACCTCCGTGAAGAACACTTCAAAGGCACGGTGGAAATGGCCATGAATTTCTTCCGCTTTGTGGCGGAAGAAACCCGCGAGTGGATGGCCAAGCTGGGCGTGCGCAGCCTGGAGGAGCTGGTGGGTCGGGTTGACCTGCTGGAGCGCCTGCCGGGTGACACTGAGCGTCAGAAGAAGCTGGATCTGAGCCGCTTGCTGGCCAACGACCACATCCCGGCGGACAAGCCGCAGACCTGTCAGGTGGAGCGCAACCAGCCGTTTGATGAGGGCGCTCTCGCCGAGCAGATGGTCAGGGACATTGCCGGTGCACTCGATGAGAAGTCCGGTGGCGCCTGGTCTTACCGTGTGACCAACTGCGACCGCTCCATCGGTGCCCGTCTGTCCGGTGAAATTGCCGCGCGGCACGGTAACCAGGGCATGGTGGATGCGCCGGTCACGCTGGATCTGACCGGTACTGCCGGCCAGAGCTTCGGGGTGTGGAACGTGGGTGGCCTTAACCTTATTCTGGAAGGCGACGCCAACGATTACGTGGGTAAGGGCATGACCGGCGGCAAGCTGGTGGTCAAACCGCCCCGCGGCAGCACCTTCAAGACTCACGAAACCTCCATTGTGGGTAACACCTGCCTGTACGGCGCGACCGGTGGCAAGCTGTTTGCCGCAGGTACCGCGGGCGAGCGTTTTGCCGTTCGTAACTCCGGCACCCATGCGGTGGTGGAAGGTGCAGGCGACCATTGCTGCGAATACATGACCGGCGGTCTGATTACCGTGCTGGGATCGACCGGCTATAACTTTGGTGCCGGCATGACCGGCGGTTTTGCCTATGTGCTGGATATGGACAACACCTTCGTGGACAAGTACAACCACGAACTGGTGGAAATCCAGCGCATCTCACGTGAGGACATGGAGTCCTACCGCAATCACCTGCGTGGAGTGATCCGTGAGCACATCTCGGAGACCGGCAGTCCGTGGGCAGAACACATTCTTGAAGATTTCGACGACTTCATCGGCCGTTTCTGGCTGGTGAAACCCAAGGCGGCGAACCTCCGCAGCTTGCTGGCAAGCACGCGCGCGCGCCCGGAATAAGCGCCGGACTGAACAGGGAAAAAGGGGAGGCGCCAGACAGCGTCGCCCCCGTCGAAATCGAGTTGATGAGAGCAGCATGATGAAAGAACGACTGAATAACGACTTCCAGTTTGTCGAAGTTGGGCGCGTGGACCCCAAGAAAGTACCCGCAAAGAAACGCAAGAAGGAATTCGGGGAAATCTATCATCCGTTCACCCAAGAGCAGGCTGCGCCACAGGCACACCGCTGCCTGGAATGCGGTAACCCGTATTGTGAGTGGAAATGTCCGGTTCACAACTACATCCCCAACTGGCTGAAGCTGGTATCGGAAGGCAATATCATGAGGGCGGTGGAGTTGTGCCACCAGACCAACTCCTTGCCGGAAGTGTGTGGCCGTGTCTGCCCACAGGATCGTCTCTGTGAGGGCGCCTGCACCCTGAATGACGGCTACGGCGCCGTTACCATCGGCTCGGTCGAGAAGTACATTACCGACACCGCGTTCGCGCTGGGATGGAAGCCCGACATGTCGGCCGTCAAGTGGACAGACAAGAAAGTGGCGGTGATTGGCGCGGGCCCTGCCGGGCTCGGATGCGCCGATATTCTGGTGCGCAACGGCGTCAAGCCGGTAGTGTTTGATATCTACCCGGAAATCGGAGGCCTGCTGACCTTCGGTATCCCGGAATTCAAGCTGGAAAAATCGGTGATGACCCGTCGCCGCCAGGTGTTCGAGGAAATGGGTGTGGAATTCCGCCTGTCCACGGAAGTGGGCAAGGATGTGATGATGGAAGACATCCTCGGCGACTACGACGCCGTGTTCATGGGCATGGGCACCTACACCTATATGAAAGGCGGTTTCCCGGGTGAAGAACTGCCGGGCGTCTACGATGCGCTGCCGTTCCTGATCTCCAACGTCAATCGCCGCCTTGGTTACGAGCAGGACGCGGCGGATTTCATCGACATGAAGGGCAAGCGCGTCGTGGTGCTCGGCGGTGGTGATACTGCCATGGACTGCAACCGTACCTCCATCCGGCAGCAGGCTGAGAGCGTGACCTGTGCTTATCGTCGTGACGAAGCCAATATGCCCGGCTCCCGGAAAGAGGTGGCCAACGCCAAGGAAGAAGGCGTCAAGTTCATGTTCAACCGTCAGCCCATCGCCATCATCGGTGAAGATCGGGTGGAAGGGGTGAAGGTCATTCAGACCCGCCTTGGTGATCCGGACGAGAATGGCCGTCGCCGTCCGGAAGTGGTTCCCGGCAGCGAGGAAGTGATCCCCGCCGATGCCGTGCTGGTTGCCTTCGGTTTCCGGCCAAGCCCGGCCGGCTGGTTTGGCGAGCAGAACGTCAACACCGACGATTCCGGACGCGTGGCTGCGCCCGAGGAATCCGAGTTTGCGTTCCAGACCAGCAACCCCAAGATTTTCGCCGGTGGTGACATGGTCCGTGGTTCGGATCTGGTCGTAACCGCTATCTGGGAAGGCCGCCAGGCTGCTGAAGGAATTCTGGACTATCTCGATATCTGAGGTCCGATCGGATTTCGATCAAAAGGGCGGCTTGCTAAGGGTAAGCCGCCCTTTTTTATTGCTGTAAACGGGGTATCATTGCCCCTCACTTCGCAGACCGAGAGCAGACTGGAACTCCTATGACCGAGCTGAAAAATGACCGCTTCCTGCGCGCACTGATGCGCCAGCCCGTTGACCGCACACCGGTTTGGATGATGCGTCAGGCTGGCCGCTACCTGCCGGAGTATCGTGCAACCCGTGCCCAGGCGGGGGATTTTCTCAGTCTCTGTAAGAACACCCCGCTGGCCTGTGAGGTCACCTTGCAGCCTCTGGAGCGCTTCCCACTCGACGCCGCCATTCTGTTTTCGGATATCCTGACCATCCCTGACGCCCTGGGGCTGGGCCTGTACTTCGAGACCGGCGAGGGTCCGAAGTTCAAGAACACCATCCGCTCAGCGGCAGACGTTGAGGCCTTGCCCACCATCAAGGCCGAGGTCGATCTGGACTATGTGATGAATGCGGTGTCCACGATTCGTGGCGCACTCAATGGCAGCGTGCCGTTGATCGGCTTCTCCGGTAGCCCCTGGACGCTGGCGACCTACATGATCGAGGGTGGTTCGTCGAAGGATTTCCGCGAGGCGAAGAAACTGATGTACGGCCAGCCGGAGGTGATGCACCGCCTGTTGGACCACCTGGCGGACTGCGTCATCGACTACCTGAACGGCCAGGTTCGTGCCGGTGCGCAAGCGGTGCAGATTTTCGATACCTGGGGCGGTGTGCTCAGCAGCTGGGCATACGAGGAGTTTTCCCTGCGCTACATGAAGAAGATTGTGGATGGCCTGATCCGCGAGAACGAGGGTCGCCGGGTGCCGGTGATTCTGTTCACCAAGAACGGCGGCCAGTGGCTGGAGTCCATCGCTGACTCGGGCGCCGACGCAGTCGGTCTGGACTGGACCACCGACATCGGTAACGCCCGTGCCCGCATCGGCGACCGGGTCGCCCTGCAGGGCAACATGGACCCGGCCATGCTTTACGCGCCGCCGGCGCGGATTCGCGAGGAAGTGGCGGATATCCTGCGCCGCTTCGGTTCCGGTTCGGGGCACATCTTCAACCTGGGCCACGGGATTACCCCCGATGTGGATCCTGAGCATGCCAAGGCATTTATCGAGGCTGTGGTTGAGCTCAGTCCTGAATATCACCGCTGATTTTGGTACTTGCCATTCCCTGGCCTGTAAGCGAGGGGATGGCAGCGGTCGGAAAGGGATTCCCCAAACCGCTACGAGCGCATTTCTGTGCGCTTCTCTCCGGCCATCCATGGCCTCCGGAAGTTTTGAAAAGGGCCCCATAACGGCCTAACTCCGAATCCGACATCTATCCCCGAAAGCCACCCAAAAACTCCGCTAGCCGTATCCCCCGTGTCGGGTCTATAGTCATACAAACCAAGACCGGTAGACAGGAGTAACCACTTGACCACTCAGCCCCCCGAAAAACGCCGCTTCCACCGCATCGAGTTTGACGCCCCCTGCGAGCTCCATTGTCAGGACGGCGTGTGGGCAACGGAGGTGCTTGATATCTCCCTCAAGGGCCTGTTGGTCAAGCGTCCTGCCCGGTGGAACGTGCCGTTAAAGCAGCCGTGTGAGGTGATCATCCACCTTGACGGTCATAAGAGTGGCATCGTGATGGCGGTGGAATTGCGGCATGTGGAGCCTGAGCGGCTGGGATTCAAATGCAAATACATCGATCTGGACAGCGCGACGCATCTGAAGCGATTGGTGGAATTGAATCTGGGTGATCAGGCGCTACTGGAGCGGGAATTCGCGCATTTGATCGATTAGGGGGTTACTGTCCTGGTTGATCGGATGACGGCTTTGCCTCATCCAGTCCCGCCCCGACACCCGTATCGTAAGGCTGGGCCCGAAAGTCAGAGTTCCTCCAAGGCCGAAAGCGCATCACTGAGCTTGGCCACCGGAATCACCCTCATCCCTTCCATAGGTTTGCGCGGCACGTTGGCCTTCGGCACTAGAGCGCGGGTGAAGCCGTGCTTGGAGGCCTCGTAAATGCGCTCCTGGCCGCTGGGTACCGGGCGAATCTCACCGGACAGACCGACTTCGCCGAAAATGACCAGATCCTGGGGCAGGGCGCGGTCCCTGAAGGAGGAGACTACGGCGGCCAGCAGCGCCAGATCCGCACTGGTCTCGTTGACCTTCACACCGCCCACCACGTTCACGAATACATCCTGATCCGACACATGCAGGCCGCCATGGCGATGCAGCACCGCCAGCAGCATCGCCAGCCGGTTCTGGTCGAGGCCGACAGCGACGCGTCTGGGGTAGCCCCCCTGGGCCATGTCCACCAGCGCCTGGATTTCCACCAGCATGGGCCGGGTGCCTTCCCAGACCACCATCACCACGCTACCCGGTGCCGCTTCTTCGCCGCGGTTCAGGAAGATGGCCGAAGGGTTTTTCACCTCTTTCAGGCCCTGTTCCAGCATCGCGAAGACGCCCAGTTCATTCACTGCGCCAAAGCGGTTTTTGATGCCTCTCAGGGTGCGGTAGCGGCTGTCGTTGGAGCCTTCCAGCAGGATAGAGCAATCGATCATATGCTCCAGCACTTTCGGGCCGGCCAGGCTGCCGTCTTTGGTGACATGGCCGACCAGGAATAGAATGGTGCCGGTCTGTTTGGCAAAGCGGGTCAGGAACGCCGCGCTTTCCCGAACCTGGGACACGCTGCCCGGGGCCGATTCAATTTCCGCCACGTGCATCACCTGGATACTGTCCACCACCAGAATCCGCGGTTTCTCGGCTTCCGCCACCTGCATCAACCGCTCGACACTGGTTTCCGACAGCATTTTCAGGTCTTTGGTGGGGAGCCCCAGGCGTTTGGCGCGCATCGCCACCTGTTGCAGGGACTCCTCGCCGGTGACGTACAGTGCCGGCACGCTGGTGGCCAGATGGCAGACCGCCTGAAGCAACAGCGTACTTTTACCCGCGCCGGGATGACCGCCCATCAGCACCGCGGAGCCTTCCACCAGGCCGCCACCCAGCACCCGGTCAAATTCCTGCATACCGGTGCTGATGCGGGTTTGCTCGGCCAGGCTGACATCGTCCAGGCTCTGGACTTCCGCCAGACTGCCGGCAAAGCCCTCGAAGCGGGCGCCTCGGGCACCCTTGGTGTTGGCGCTGACACCGCGAACTTCGCTGATGGTATTCCAGGCCTGGCAGGCGGTGCACTGGCCTTGCCATTTGGAATAGTCCGCACCGCACTCGGTGCAGACATAGGCGGTTCTGGTTTTTGCCATCAGGCCAGCTTCTTGTACTTCATGCGCTTGGGCTGCATTGCCGAGTCGCCCTTGCGCTTCTTGAAGTCTTCGTCGTAGTCGCTGAAGTTGCCCTCGAAGTACACCACGTCGCCGTCGTCTTCGAACGCCAGGATGTGGCTCGCGACCCGGTCGAGGAACCAGCGGTCGTGGGAAATCACCAGCGCGGAGCCGGGGAAGTTGAGCAGGGCTTCTTCCAGCGCGCGCAGGGTTTCCACGTCCAGGTCGTTGGTGGGTTCGTCCAGCAGCAGGACGTTGCCGCCCTCTTTGAGCAGTTTGGCCAGGTGCAGGCGGTTACGCTCCCCCCCGGACAGGTCGCCCACCCGCTTCTGCTGGTCGCTGCCTTTGAAGTTGAACCGCCCGACGTAGGCCCGCGAAGGCGTCTCGTAGTTGCCCACCTTGATGATGTCATTGCCGTCGGAAAGCTCTTCCCACACAGTTTTGCTGCCGTCCAGATCGCGCATCTGGTCGACGTAGGCCAGCTCCACGGTGTCGCCCACGGTAATGCTGCCGGAGTCGGGCTTGTCGAAGCCGGCGATCATCTTGAACAGGGTGGACTTGCCGGCGCCGTTACCACCGATGATGCCGACAATGGCACCGGGTGGTATGCTCAGGGATACATCCTCATAGAGCAGACGGTCACCGAAGGACTTGCTGATGCCCTCCACCTCGATCACCTTGTTGCCCAGGCGCGGGCCGGGCGGGATGTAAAGCTCGTTGGTTTCGTTGCGCTTCTGGAATTCCTGGGAGCTCATTTCCTCAAAGCGGGCGAGGCGAGCCTTGCTCTTGGACTGACGGCCCTTGGCGTTGCTCCGCACCCACTCCAGCTCCTGCTTGATGGCCTTCTGGTGGGAGGCTTCCTGTTTGGATTCCATCTCTAGGCGCTTTTCCTTGTTCTCGAGCCACTGGCTGTAGTTGCCCTCGAACGGGATGCCGTGCCCACGGTCCAGTTCGAGGATCCAGCCCGCCACGTTGTCGAGGAAGTAGCGGTCGTGGGTGATAGCAACCACGGTGCCTTCGTAGTCGTGGAGAAAGCGCTCGAGCCAGGCCACCGATTCCGCATCCAGGTGGTTGGTGGGCTCGTCCAGCAGCAGCATGTCGGGGCCGGACAGCAGCAGGCGGCACAGGGCTACGCGGCGACGTTCACCGCCGGACAGCACGTTGACCTTCTGGTCCCAGGCTGGCAGGCGCAGGGCGTCCGCAGCCACTTCCATCTTGCGCTCGATGTCATGACCATCGGTGGCCTGGATGTAGGCTTCCAGCTCGCCCTGTTTCTTGGCCAGCGCGTCGAAATCCGCATCCGGTTCGGCGTAGGCGGCGTAGACCTGGTCCAGCTCAGCGAGGGCATTGTGAACGCCAGACACCGCTTCATCGACAATTTCTTTCACGGTTTTGGTGTCGTCCAGCTCCGGCTCCTGGGGCAGGTAGCCCACATTGATTCCGGGCTGGGGCCGGGCTTCACCGATGTAATCCTGGTCCACGCCCGCCATAATGCGGAGCAGGGTGGATTTACCAGAACCGTTAAGGCCGAGTACGCCGATTTTGGCACCCGGAAAGAAGCTCAGGGAAATGTCCTTGAGGATTTCACGCTTGGGCGGAACCACTTTGCCCACGCGGTTCATGGTGTATACGTACTGGGCCATAACGGGTTATGTCCTCTGTTGATTCGGAGGTAAAAAGGGAATTTGCCAGATAAGCCCCGTAAGGTAGCGAAACCGGCAGGCTATAGCAATTGACGCAAACCGCCCGGGGGCATCCCCGATTGCGGTGTGACGGTTTCTGCGGAGGGGCTTCTGCGGGTATAAAGGATGATTTTTCACCCATTTGTGAGATAGAATAGCGGCCCAAATTTTCGGGCAGCTACGCACACAGGGGCAGCGCATCCATGTTTAATCGTGATATGAAAATCGCAGGCTTTGACGACGAACTCTGGAACGCCATGCAGGCGGAAGAAAAGCGTCAGGAAGCTCACATCGAGTTGATTGCGTCAGAAAACTACACCAGCCCCCGGGTGATGGAAGCCCAGGGCAGCGTGCTGACCAACAAATACGCCGAAGGCTACCCCGGCAAGCGCTACTACGGTGGTTGCGAGTTCGTGGATATCGCCGAGGATCTGGCCATTGAACGGGCCAAGCAGCTGTTTGGTGCGGCTTACGCCAACGTGCAGCCGCATTCCGGTTCCCAGGCCAACTCCGCCGTGTTCATGGCGCTGCTCAAGCCGGGCGACACCGTGCTGGGAATGAGCCTGGCCCATGGCGGTCACCTGACCCACGGCGCCAGCGTCAACTTTTCCGGCAAGATCTATCACGCTGTTCAGTACGGACTGAACCCGGAGACCGGGCTGATCGATTACGATGAGATCGAGGCCCTGGCCCTTGAGCACAAACCCAAGATGATCATTGCCGGCTTCTCGGCGTACTCCCAGGAGCTGGATTTTGCCCGGTTCCGTGAAATTGCAGACAAGGTCGGTGCCTATTTGTTTGTCGACATGGCCCACGTGGCCGGTCTGGTTGCCGCCGGTGTCTACCCGGATCCGGTTCCCCATGCTCATGTGATCGCGACCACCACCCACAAGACCCTTCGCGGTCCCCGTGGTGGCCTGATTCTGGCCTGCGACGACGCCGACCTGCAGAAAAAACTGAACTCCGCGGTGTTCCCGGGTGGTCAGGGCGGCCCGCTGATGCACGTGATTGCCGCCAAGGCGATCTGCTTCAAGGAGGCCATGAGCGAAGAGTTCAAGACCTACCAGAAGCAAGTGGTCAAGAACGCTGCAGCGATGGCAGAGGTGTTTGTTGAGCGTGGTTTCGACGTGGTGTCCGGTGGCACCAAGAACCACCTGTTTCTGCTCAGCCTGATCAAGCAGGACATCACCGGTAAAGACGCTGACGCGGCGCTCGGCCGTGCCCATATCACCGTGAACAAGAACGCGGTTCCTAACGACCCGCGCTCGCCGTTCGTGACCTCCGGTCTGCGGATTGGCACGCCGGCCATCACCACCCGTGGGTTTGGTGAAGCCGAGTGTCGTGATCTGGCGGGCTGGATCTGCGACATCCTCGACAATCTCGAAGACGAAGCGGTCAACACCCGTGTGCGCGAGCAGGTAGAAGCTCTGTGCGCTCGCTTCCCGGTCTATGCGGGCTAAACTCAGGTAATCGGGCCGGGCAATCCACGAGGTTGCCCGGCCACCCTGACCCCCGGTGACTCTTCCCCGGCTATTTTCCGGAGCTCCCGACTATGCACTGTCCCTTCTGTGGTGAAGCAGATACCAAGGTGATCGACTCCCGGCTGGTGGCCGAGGGTGATCAGGTGCGTCGTCGTCGCGAGTGCCTGTCCTGCCGTGAGCGCTTTACCACTTTTGAGTCCGCCGAACTGGTGATGCCTCGGGTGGTCAAGCAGGACGGTACCCGTCAGCCTTTCGACGAGGAGAAGCTGCGGTCGGGCCTCATGAAGGCGCTGGAGAAGCGTCCTGTCAGTATCGAGGCAATCGATGCGGCGCTGAACCGGATCCGCTTCCGGCTGCGAGCGACGGGGGAGCGTGAGGTCAAATCCATGCAGCTGGGCGAGGAGGTAATGACCGAACTGCGCCAGTTGGACAAGGTGGCCTACGTGCGGTTCGCGTCGGTGTACCGCAGTTTTCAGGATATTAACGAGTTCAAGGAAGAGATCGAGCGCTTGTCGGTCAGCTCCGGAGAGGATCCGGTGGATGTGGCCAAGGTTCTGGCAGACAACCATTCCACCAAAGGCAAGGCATGATCGACAGCCGGGATGTTGCACTCATGGCCCGCGCGGTGCAGTTGGCTTGGCGCGGGCGCTACTCCACGCACCCGAATCCGAGGGTGGGCTGCGTCATCGCCCGTGGAGGCCGGATTCTGGGTGAGGGCTGGCATGAACGCGCCGGTGAAGCCCATGCCGAGATCCGTGCGCTCAGTCAGGCCGGGCCGGCAGCCCGGGGGGCAACGGCTTACGTGACTCTGGAGCCGTGCAGTCATTTTGGCCGCACGCCGCCCTGCGCGAAAGCCCTGATCGAAGCCGGTGTTGCCCATGTGTTCGCGGCCACCAAGGACCCCAATCCGTCGGTGTCCGGGCGTGGCCTGGACATGCTGCGGGATGCCGGAATCCGGGTAACCGAAGGGTTGCTGGCCGATGAGGCAATCCGCCTGAATCCCGGTTTCATGAAGCGGATGAATTCAGGGCGTCCTTTTGTGAGGCTGAAAATGGCGGCCAGTCTGGACGGCCGTACGGCAATGGCGTCAGGTGAGAGCCAGTGGATTACCGGAGCCGAGGCTCGTCAGGATGTGCAGCGGCTGAGAGCCATCAGCGACGCCATCCTCACCGGGGTAGGCACGGTGCTTGCTGATGACCCCTCGCTCACCGTGAGGCGTGAGGAACTTGGCGACATTGGCGATGCCACCGAACCGTCCCGTCAGCCGTTGCGAGTGATTGCTGATCGGGACGCGAGAACGCCGCCGGGCGCCAGAATCCTGCAGGGTGGCAACGTACAGGTGTTCTGTGCCTCGCCGACATTGGCCACCGCGCCGGCGCAAGATCTTGCGGCCCTGGGAATCAGTCTTACCGGGGTTGCCTGGAAAGACAACGGCATTGATGTGCGGGAACTGCTGGATGCCCTGGGTGACCTGGGCATCAACGAATTGCTGGTGGAGGCCGGTCCGACGCTGGCTGGAACCTTCATCGATGAGCGCCTGGTCGACGAGCTCTGGCTTTATCAGGCGCCGATATTTTTGGGCAGTACCGGGCGGCCAACCGCCCACCTGCCACTGGAAACCATGGCGGATAAAGTACAATGGACGGTGCTGGATCGTCGTCAGGTGGGTGAGGATCAGCGTCTGATCCTGGCGCCACGGTAACTTTTCAAATTCACGGTTTGTTCGCTCCGGAGGTCGGAGCTCGCGAACTGCAAGGGTGCAACAACCTATGGCACTGAATAGCATAGAAGACATTATTGAAGACATCCGTCAGGGCAAGATGGTGATTCTGATGGACGACGAGGACCGCGAAAATGAAGGCGACCTGGTCATGGCGGCAGAACACTGTACGCCGGAAGCCATCAACTTCATGGCCCGTTTCGGTCGTGGCCTGATCTGCATGCCGATGACCCGTGATCGCTGCGAACAGCTGGGTCTGCCATTGATGGTTCAGCGCAACGCCTCGGGGTTTGGTACCAAATTCACCCTGTCGATCGAAGCCACTGAAGGCGTCACCACCGGCATTTCTGCCGCTGACCGCGCCCGCACCGTACAGGCGGCGGTGGCGAGGAACGCCAAGGCCTCCGATCTCGTACAGCCGGGCCATATTTTCCCGCTGATGTCCGATCCGGGTGGCGTGCTGAGCCGTGCCGGACACACCGAAGCTTCCTGTGACCTGGCGGCGCTTGCCGGCAGTGAGCCGGCCGGCGTGATCTGCGAAATCATGAACGACGATGGTTCCATGGCACGTCGGGAAGATCTCGAGAAGTTCGCCGCGGAGCATGATTTGAAGATCGGCACCATTGCCGACCTGATCCATTACCGCACCCTGAACGAGCGCACCATTGAGTGTGTCGAGCAATACGACCTGGACACTGAGTACGGCGTGTTCAACCTGCGTACCTACCGCGACAGCATTCAGGGCTCGACCCATCTGGCCATGGTCATGGGTGACATCCAGCCTCAGGAACCGGTGCTGGTGCGAGTGCACATCACCGACACCCTGCGTGACCTGCTCGGCGCCCGCCGCGCCGACTCCCGCAGCTGGCCGTTGCACCATGCCCTGGAAAAAG
Source organism: Marinobacter goseongensis (assembly GCF_023156235.1). Taxonomy (GTDB): domain Bacteria; phylum Pseudomonadota; class Gammaproteobacteria; order Pseudomonadales; family Oleiphilaceae; genus Marinobacter; species Marinobacter goseongensis. The sequence goes on from NZ_JAKZAI010000010.1 coordinate 144,182, forward strand.
TCTCCAGCGAAGGCCGGGGTGTGGTGGTTCTGCTCAACAGCGCCGCAGACAGCTACAACCTGGAAGACCGTATCCACGAGTTTTTTGGCGAGGAGCAGGCGTCCGCAGCGAAGGGCAGCTCCGGTGTGTACTTCACCGTGGGCACAGGCTCCCAGATCCTGCGGGATATCGGCGTTGGCAAGATGCGGCTGCTGAGCCCGCCCATCAAATTTTCCGCCATTTCCGGTTTCGACCTGGAAGTGGAAGAGTACGTACCCTACACCCCCGAATGATGAACCCGGTGGTTTGGCGTTGCCGAGCCGCCCGTTAAGGAGCCATTCATGGCAGAGATCAAAGTGATTGAAGGCGATTTTACCCAGTGCAGCGGCCGTTACGCCCTGGTGGTTGGTCGGTTTAACGGCTTCGTGGTGGAGAGCCTCGTGGAAGGTGCGCTGGATACTCTGCGTCGCCACGGCATCGCCAACGACGACATCACCGTTGTACGGGTGCCCGGTGCCTATGAAATGCCGCTGGCGGTCAAGCGTGTTGCCGAAACCGGCAACCACGATGCTATCATCGCTCTGGGCGCGGTCATCCGTGGCGGAACCCCCCATTTCGAGTATGTCGCCGGCGAAGCCTCCAGTGGTCTCGGGGCCGTCAGCCTGGAAACCGACGTACCGGTCACTTTCGGGGTACTGACCGTCGACTCCATTGAACAGGCCATTGAGCGCTCCGGTACCAAGGCCGGCAACAAGGGCGCGGAAGCCGCCATCACGGCCCTGGAAATGGTCAGCCTGTTCAAGAAGCTGGGTGAGTGATGAGCACAACGGAAGACACGTCTCCCCAGCCGGGCGCGACCGGGCAACCGAAAGCCGGCGATCGCCGCCGCGCCCGAGCGCTGGCCATGCAGGGTCTGTATCAGCGCCATTTCAGTAAGAGCCCGGTTTCCGACATCGAAGCCGAGTTCATGGTCGATAACGACATGAGCAAGGTCGATGCCCTCTACTTCCGCGACCTGTTGCGGGGCGTTCACCGTGAGCAGGCGGAGCTGGATCGGCTGCTGGAGCCCTTCCTCGACCGACCGCTGCACGAAGTCGACCCGGTTGAGCTGGCCATTGTTCGTCTGGGTGCCTACGAGCTCAAGCATCGCCTGGACGTGCCCTACAAGGTGGTCATCAACGAAGGTATCGAGATGGCCAAGAAGTTCGGCGGTACCGAAGGGCACAAGTTCGTCAACAGCATCCTCGACAAACTCAGCCGCCGCCTGCGACTGGCCGAGACGCGCCCGCGCTAACGCATGGGCGAGTTCGAGCTGATACGCCGTTACTTCAGCCCTCTGAACGGGCAGGGCCACACCGATCTCCTGGTGCTTGGCCCTGGCGATGACTGCGCCATTGAGCGCATCACGCCCGATCACCAACTGGTTTTTTCCGTGGACACCCTGGTGGAGGGGGTTCATTTTCCCGCCGATTACGATGCCGATCGCCTTGGCTGGCGGGCGCTTGCGGCTGCCGCCAGTGATCTCGCTGCCATGGGCGCCCGCCCGGTCTGCTTTACCCTTGCTTTGACACTTCCGGCTGCCGACCCCCGCTGGCTCCAAGGCTTTTCCGGGGGACTCGGCCGCGCTGCCCGGCAGTTCGGAATGACGCTGGCGGGCGGCGACACCACCCGTGGACCCCTGACCCTTTCCCTGCAGGTGCACGGTGAGGTTCCTGCAGGCACGGCGTTGCTGCGATCCGGCGCTCGTGTCGGCGATCTGGTGTGTGTCAGCGGTGTGCTCGGGGAAGCCGGGGCTGCGTTGGATTATCTGGGTGTCAGCCGGCCCACCGCCGATCAGCAAGTGCTTCTGCAGCGCTATCATGAGCCGGCGCCGCGGCTGGAGCTTGGTATGGCGCTGAGAGCGGCGGCAACGGCCGCCATTGATGTCTCGGACGGTCTGGTGGCCGACCTCGGGCATATTCTCGAGGCATCCGGTGTGGGGGCGGAGCTCGAGCTTTCGGCCATACCGCTGTCTGACGCGGTAAGTCGGCTTTGCGGGCCGGAGCGCGCTCTGGACCTTGCGCTTCACGGCGGGGATGACTACGAATTGTGCATCACGATCTCGCCGGCGTCCTGGGACGCTTTGCCCGCGTCGGTACGGACGCAGCTGACCATTATTGGTAAGGTGGTGGCTGGGCAAGGTGTCGCCGGTGTAGACACGTCGGCAGGCAGTTCTGGATACGACCATTTCGGGAGCACGACATGAGCAGTGATGACCAGTTTCAGGAGCCTGAATTTGCGGGAGAGTTGCTGCCCCCGGGCTTTCTGAAAGATCCGGTACACCTGCTGGCGTTCGGGTTCGGCAGTGGCGCGGCTCCCCGTGCCCCCGGCACCTGGGGCAGTCTTGCGGCTATCCCGCTGTGGTTCTGTATCGCCTGGCTGCCCCCTGTTGCCTATTGGGCCGTGGTGACTGTCGCGTTTCTGGTGGGCATCTGGTTGTGTGGCAAAACGGCGGACGATCTCAAGGTTCACGATCACGGCGGTATCGTCTGGGATGAGTTCGTGGGTATGTGGATTGCGTTGGCCCTGATCCCGGACAATGTTTACGGCATCCTGACGGCCTTTGCGCTGTTCCGGCTGTTTGATGTGGTCAAACCCTGGCCGATCAGCTGGATTGACCAGCGTGCTCCGGGCGGACTGGGGATCATGGTGGATGATGTGGTGGCCGGATTTATGGCACTGGCGTGTCTATTCGCCATCGACCTGTGGGTCATGCCGCTTATTCTTTGACCGGCCGAGCGCTGCAAAGCGCCCTGAGCCTAGTGAATCTTGTGCTGTTGCTCTTCAGGCAGCAGACGGACGACGTGCAGAAAACGTTTCAGCCCCGTTTCCGCTCGTTCGCGGGTCGCGAACGGACCGCTGTCGAAGCCTTCTCTGGTGGTGAAATACCACTTGCTCCCCACACAAAAAAAACGGCTGCTGCGAAACGGTACGTGCCCGTCTTCTCCGATCCGGCGTTGAGTGTCCATAGCGTCTCCTGCGCCCTGGTTTTATTTTTTGTAGGGAGGGCTCCGTGTTGTGTGTGCCGATCTGTTTAAAATTAAATCAATCCCGGCCGAATTCAACATTTATTTACAATTTGTAAGCCATGGGTCTCATTCCGCCTCTGCAGGCCCGCCCCAGCGGACATGACGAAACCCTGTCTTCCGTCTTGCCCTCGTAACACGCACTCGGCAGAATGCGAACAAACCGAATTCAAACCAGAAGGACTTTTCATGAGTATTTGTCGCGTTTTTGAGGATTTCAAGCTTGCCCGGCATCCGCTATCGCCACTGCGCATAGTCACCCTGCTTATTGCAGGCTTGGTGCTGGCCGGGTGCAGTTCTTCCATGACCCGAGTGCAGACCTGGGAGGGTGAAGCCGCGGCAGAGGGCTCTGCTGTGCTGGAGACTCCCGGCGAAATCCGCGTAACCCGTGTGAATGGTCGCTCCATGGGCAACTTTCTGATGGAGGATTTGGCACTGGATTACGATCTTCTGCCGGGTAAGAACCAGGTAGTGTTCAGCTACAAGACCATCTGGGCGAAGTCTGGCGTGGTCAGAAACGGCGAGTCCAAGGTCTATGTGGTAGAGACCGAGCCCCATGTGGCGTCTTTCACCGCTCAGGCGGGGGAAACCTATCGGTTCGAGTTCGACAAGCCCACGTCCCGCCGCGATGCCGAATCCTTGACCAAGGATTTCTCCGGCGCGATCGTCAATAGCGCCGGCACCGAGGTGGCCAGTTTCGAGTTGTGGGACGGACAGGCACCGGCTACACCGGCGCGCACCCCGGTTTCCGGGGACACCGTGGGTAGCGGCGCCGCGACGGTACAGGGCGACAATCTGGAACAGTTGAAAGCGCTCTGGGAGAATGCATCAGAAGAAGAAAAGCGCGCATTCCTGCGCTGGGCGTTCGAGTAACAGCACCCGAGGGCGGTTTCGTCAGTGGCGAAACCGCCGAAACGTTTTCTTGAGTACACCCTCCAGCATGGTCAGAGTCTCGTCGGTCAGGCTCTGATGGCTTTGCCCTCCCTCGTTGTACGCTTCTTCTGTCTCCGGCAACGCTGAGGCGGCCGTCTCGATGGTGCCCAGGCTCTCCTCCAACAGGGTTTTCAGGGAGTTACCGTCAGCGACCACATCGGGGCACAGGGTAAAGTTGATGGTCAGGCGCCCCTGATAGCTCACCGCCACAATCACCAACCCCATGCTGTCGAACAGAGGAGCTGAGTTGTATTGGCGCACCAGCTTTGCGCCCTGCAGGTAGAGTGGCACCTGAGGACCCGGCACGTTGGTGATCGGCAAGTTGAACGCCGGCTGATAACGCTGGGCGATTTGCAGCTCCGAATACAGCCGTGCAGACAGCGCCAGCATGGTGGATGGCAGCAATTCGGTCAGACGATCGGCGGCGATGGCCTCGCGATAGGGTTCCGAAGCGACAGCGTTGCGGTGGATCGTGCGAATCCGTCGGGCCGGATCCGGCTCGCTGGTCGCCAGGTCCAGCAACATCGCGGACATCTGGTTGCCGGTGGCTTTGCGCAAGCTGTTCGAGCGCACCGATATCGGCGTCATCGCCACCAGCGACTTGCCCTCATCACTGCCGTGGTTTTCGAGATAGCGCCGCAGGGTTTCCGCGCACAGACCCAGGACCACGTCATTCAGGGTGACGGTGCCCAGGTTCGCTTTGATCGCCTTGAGCCGTGACAATTCCACTTCCGCGGACACGATCTGCCGATTGGCGGTGATCTGACGATTGAATGGACAGTGAGGGGCAGAAAACACCGGAAATGGCAGCGGCAGTTTACGAATCTGACGTTGCACCAGGCCACGCGCTGTCACTTCTGCCGCACTGATGGCCAGCGACGTCACCTGCAGCGGTTTGCGCAGCAGGTTGGCCCCGGTCTGGAGTATGACCCTTTCCTCTGACGGCTCTGGCTTGGGAAACCAGGGCCGGGGCTGGGAAATCGGCCGCGCGTCGGGCGTGTATTCCAGTAACTTGCCCATGATTTCCTCACCGCTGAAGGCATCGATAGCGGCGTGGTGGAGCTTCACAATCAAGGCAAATCCGTGGTGATCGTCATCCTCCTCATCGGCGGGAAAACCGTCAACAAACGTGATGTGCCAGAGTGGCCGGTCACGTTTCAGTGGTTCTTCCAGAATCTTCGATGCCAGCTCGGTCAGGCTGTGGGACTGGCCATGCTCCCCAAGGTTTACGTAGGCCAGATGACGTTCAATGCTGAAATCCCGGTCGTCAATCCAGTAAGGACGACCAAGGCGAAGCGGTATTTCCTTCAGGCGTTGCCGGAATACCGGAACCACGTGGAGGCGGCTGCGCAGATAGGCCACGAACGTGCTGAAGGCCAGCGGTTGGCCACTGCCACGAGCATCAAACAGATAGATGCCGCCGATGTGCATCGGTGCCGTTTCCGACTCCAGGTAAAGGAATGAGGCATCCAGTTCCGACAGCTGCCGCATGCATAAACTCCGTTCTGCGGTTGAGTTTGGGGCAGTATAAACGAGTAGGACCCGATTCCGTTGGCTGTTTTGCCTCAAATCTTGCCGGCGCGGGAGTCAGGTTCGCCGAGCGGTTCAGGATTCCAGCCAATGGGTGAACACGTCCGGTTGTCCCAGCCGCTCCCAGAACCACATCAGGGCCTTGCCCTGGTCTTCGGCGTGCCGAGCCAGGTGCAGCATGATCGGTTGTCGCGTGTCGTGTACCTCCAGCGCGACAAGCTGGCCTGCGGCCAGTTGTTCCTGCACCCGTGGCAGCGGTAGCCAGCCCACCCCCAGGCCGGCCTGCTGCAGGGCGATTTTCTGGTCGACGTTCGCCACGGTAATGGTACGTTGCCGGCGGAAGATCCCGGCGTTGCCCGGTGGCAGGGAACGGGAGGTGTCGGCGGCCACGGCGGCGGGGTAGCGGCTGATGTCCTCTTCGCTCAATGGCTGTGGGGCGGACGTCAGCGGGTGATCGGGCGCCACGGCATAGACAAAGTTCATGGTGCCCAGGGCCTTGGTGGTGAATGGCCCCGCGGGTTTGCTGAGCTGGTCAGCACCCACAACCAGATCCACCCGCCGGCTTTGCAGGGCATCCCACGCGCCGGCGAACACTTCCTCTACCAACTGCACTTCCACCGGAACGCCCAGTGCGTAGAACTCGCCAATGGCAGCGAACAGGCTGTCGGCCGGCAACAGCGAGTTGAATCCGATGCGCAACCGGGTTTCCCAGCCCTGAGCGACCTGGCGTGTGGTGTGCGCCAGGTTTTCCGCCGCCTCCAGCAGGGTGCGGCCTTCTTCAAGGAGGTAACGGCCCGCGGGTGTCAGGGTGGCACGGTGACCACTGCGGTCGAAAATGGCGATGTCCAGGTCTTCTTCCAGCTTCTGTACGGTATAGCTGATGGCAGAAGGCACCCGGAACAACTCTCCTGCGGCCCCGGCAAAGCTGCCTTTGCGCTCGATGGCATCCAGAACTTTAAGGGCGTCGATGGTGATGGCTGTATGCATGTTCGAATTATCTGAGGTAGTTGGCCGAAATTGCTTGTTTGAGAGGTTAGCAGGCTGGCCGGTATTCTTCTCGCAAATTTGACCGGTTATAGCGAGGAGAAGGGTATGGGCCTGTTAGTGGATGGCAAGTGGCATGATCAGTGGTACGACACGGACAAAACCGGGGGCAAGTTCGAGCGCGAAGCCGCCCGTTTCCGCAACTGGGTCACGGCGGACGGATCGCCCGGTCCGGACGGCGAGGGTGGGTTCAAGGCGGAGTCCGGCCGCTATCATCTCTATGTTTCCATGGCCTGCCCGTGGGCCCATCGCACGCTGATTTTTCGCGCTTTGAAGGGGTTGGAGAAGCACATTCCGGTGTCGGTGGTGCACCCGGACATGGTCGAGAACGGCTGGGAGTTCCGGCCCGGCGACGAACAGCACCGTGATCATTTGCACGATTTTCAGTTTCTGCACCAGCTTTATACCCGCGCGGCGCCGGATTACTCCGGGCGGGTAACCGTGCCCACCCTGTGGGACACCGAAAAACAGACCATTGCCAGCAATGAGTCAGCAGACATTATCCGCATGTTCAATTCGGCGTTTGACGGTCTCGACGGTGTTCGTACGGATCTCGATTTCTACCCGGAAGCCCTGCAGGACGAGATTGATGGCATCAACGCGCGGGTTTACGACGCGGTAAATAACGGTGTCTATAAGGCCGGTTTCGCCACCGCTCAGGACAAGTACGAAGAGGCCTACGTGGCATTGTTCGAAACACTGGACTGGCTGGAAGAGCGGCTATCGGGCCAGCGTTACCTGGCGGGACGGCAGCTGACCGAAGCCGACTGGCGCCTGTTCACCACACTGATCCGCTTTGACGCGGTGTATTACAGCCATTTCAAGTGCAACCGGCAGCGCATCGGAGATTATCCGGCGCTCTCGGCGTATGTGCGGGACCTTTATCAGGTGCCCGGCGTGGCCGCAACCGTGGATATAGCGCAGATCAAGCGTCATTACTATGTCAGCCAGCGCACCATCAATCCCACCCAGATTGTGCCGGTGGGGCCGAGCCTCGATTTTGATGCACCCCACGGCCGCGAGGCGCTGGGTTGAAGAATCAGCTTACCCGCGCCACCGCCAGTTCAGTGAGCAGGTTGAGCGACTCGCGGTAAGGGGAGTCGGGCAGGGCGTCAAGGCAGTCCGCGGCGAGGGCGGCCTGTTCTCGCGCCTTGGCCATGGTGTATTCCAGTGCGCCGGAACTTTCGACAATACCGAGGATGGCCGGCAGGTCGTCCAGACCGCCCTTGCGAATGGCCTGGCGGATGAGCTGACGCTCTTCCTCGACACCTCTCTCCATGGCGTAGATCAGCGGTAGCGTGGTTTTGCCTTCCGCCAGATCATCACCGACGTTTTTGCCCATGGCCTCGGCGTCGCCGCGATAGTCGAGCACGTCGTCCACCAGTTGGAATGCCAACCCCAGATGCTTGCCGTAGTCTTTCAGCGCCGCTTCCTGAGTGTTGTCAGCTCCGGCGAGCAGGGCGCCAGTGTGGGAGGATGCCTCGAACAGCATGGCGGTTTTGTTGTGGATGACTTCCATGTACTGGGATTCATCAAGATCCGGATTCTTCACGTTCATCAGCTGCATCACTTCGCCCTCGGCAATCACAGCCGTGGCGTGGGACAGCACGTCCATGATCCGCAGGTTCTGCAGTTCCACCATCATCTGGAAGGCGCGGGCGTAGAGGAAATCACCTACCAGAACGCTGGGTGCGTTGCCCCAGCGGGCGTTGGCGGTGGAACGGCCCCGGCGCATGTCGGAAGTGTCCACTACGTCGTCATGAAGCAGGGTGGCGGTGTGCAGGAATTCGATCACCGCGGCCAGCTTCAGGTGATCGTCCTGGCGGTAGCCGGCGGCACGGCTGGACAGCAGCACCAACAGGGGTCTCAGCCTTTTGCCACCACTTTCAATAATATAGTGGGCTATTTTCTCCACCATCGGGACGTCGGAGGAAAGCCGTTTGATGATCAGGTCGTTCACGCGGCTGAAGTCGTCGGCCACGGTGTCGTAGATGCGCTGGGCTGTCATGCGGCTTGGGAGTCCCTTTATGATCAGTTCGTCTGGTGCGTTCGTCGGTAAATGAGGCAGGTCGCGGCAATGCTAGGTACTGGCGCTTTCGGTGTCAACTTGGCTTGTATTGCCGGGCGTGTTTTCGTACAATCACGCGCCCAACTCATCCCAACCTGCGCTCCCTGCTATAGGGTTGCCGAAGTGCTTCCCTTAGAACCAGGTGGATAAGAGCAGGGATGGGTCAATCGCGGAGAGCATCAATGTACGCAGTTATTGTTAGCGGTGGTAAGCAGCACCGTGTAAAGGAAGGCGAAACTCTGAAGCTGGAGAAGCTGGAAGTGGAAACCGGCGGCAACGTCGAGTTTGACCGCGTTCTGCTGATCGCCGATGGTGACAAGGTTCAGGTAGGCGCGCCGGTAGTTGATGGTGCCAAAGTGACAGCGGAAGTGGTCAGCCACGGCCGTCACGACAAGATCCAGATCATCAAGTTCCGTCGCCGGAAGCATCACATGAAGCGTCAGGGCCACCGTCAGTGGTTTACTGAAGTCAAGATCACGGGTATCAAGGGCTGAAGCTCTCGACACACCCCCTAAAGAAGGAGGCTTGTAATGGCTCACAAAAAAGCAGCAGGTAGTACCCGTAACGGTCGCGATTCCGAGTCGAAACGACTTGGTGTGAAGCGCTATGGCGGTGAGTCTGTATCCGCAGGCAGCATCATCATTCGTCAGCGCGGCACCCGTTTTCACGCTGGTAGCAACGTTGGCATTGGCAAGGACCACACCCTGTTTGCGAAAGCAGACGGCCAGGTGAAGTTCGAAGTCAAAGGCCCGCAGAGCCGTAAGTTCGTGAGTATCGTTCCGGCTGCGTAAGCAGCGGCGATCCGGTTCTGTCGAACCTTGGGTGGCGCTGGTATCCTGACAGGATCAGGTACCGAGCCATCCGGAGCCCCGCAAAGCTTCCTAGAGGCTGCGGGGCTTTTTAGTTTATGCGCACGGCGCAAAGGGTTGATCCATGAAATTCGTAGACGAAGCCACCATCATTGTGGAAGCCGGCAAAGGCGGTCACGGTTGCCTCAGTTTCCGGCGTGAAAAGTACGTTCCCCGAGGCGGTCCCGACGGCGGCGATGGTGGTGACGGCGGCTCGGTGTATCTGGAAGCGGACAGCGCTCTGAACACCCTTATCGACTATCGGTTCCAGCGCAAGCACAAGGCCCAGAATGGAGAGCCGGGCGCGGGTCGTAACTGCACCGGCAACAAGGGCGAGGATCTCATCCTGCCGGTGCCGGTGGGCACGACGGTTGTCGATATGGACACCCACGAAGTGCTCGGCGATCTGACCCATGCCGGCCAGCGTCTTAAGGTGGCCCAGTGCGGTTTCCACGGCCTCGGTAATACCCGCTTCAAGTCGTCGGTCAACCGCGCTCCGCGCCAGACCAGCAAAGGTTCCGAGGGTGAGTTGAGAAACCTGCGGCTGGAGCTCAAGGTGCTGGCGGACGTGGGGCTGCTGGGCATGCCCAATGCGGGCAAATCCACGTTTATCCGGTCGGTGTCGGCGGCGCGACCCAAGGTAGCGGACTATCCGTTCACAACGCTGGTGCCTAATCTCGGCGTGGTCAGCGTGCAGGCTCACCAGAGTTTCGTGATTGCTGATATTCCCGGGCTGATAGAGGGTGCCGCTGAAGGTGCTGGCCTGGGGATCCGCTTTCTCAAGCACCTGGTGCGCACGCGCCTGTTGCTGCACCTGGTGGATGTAGCGCCTTACGACGGTTCCTCTCCGGCCGGGGCGGTACGCGCCATCGCCCACGAGCTGGAGAAGTTCAGTGAGACACTGGCCAATCGTGAGCGCTGGCTGGTGTTGAACAAAGTGGACATGGTGGCGGAAGCAGACCGTGACGCTCACTGTCAGGCCATCGTGGATGAGCTTGACTGGAAGGGTCCAGTGTTCCGCATCTCGGCGTTGAGTGGCGAGGGCACCAAGCCGCTGACCCAGGCGGTCATGCGCTGGATCGAAGAGCAGGCGGAGGAAGAGGCGCAGAACCCGGAATTCGCCGAGCGCGAGGCCGCTCGCCGACGCCAGATGGACGAAGAGGCGCGCGCCCGCATCGAGGCGGAGCGTCAGGCCCGTCGGGCCGCCCGTGAAGACGACGATGATGACGACTTTGACGACGACGATTACGACGTCGAAGTGGTGTACGCCCCCGAATAATCTCACAACAGCCCAGAGAGCATCCGGACCGATCATGAGTGAACGCGCCCAGTTACGCCAGGCCCGCCGTCTGGTGGTGAAAATAGGCAGTGCCCTGCTGACCAACGACGGCAAGGGTCTGGATGTCGCCGCCCTTGGGCTTTGGGTGGACCAGATCGTCGAGTTGATTGAGGCGGGCGTGGAAGTGGTGATCGTGTCCTCAGGATCGGTGGCTGAGGGGATGAGCCGGCTAGGCTGGAAAACCCGGCCGCAACAGCTTCATGAGCTTCAGGCTGCTGCGGCTGTTGGTCAGATGGGGTTGGTGCAGACCTGGGAAGCCCAGTTCAAGCGTCACGACATTCATGCCGCCCAGATCCTGCTGACCCATGACGACCTCTCTGACCGCAAACGGTACCTCAACGGCCGTAGCACGCTGCGGGCGCTGCTGGATTTCGGGGTGGTGCCGATCGTCAATGAGAATGACACGGTAGTGACCGACGAAATCCGTTTTGGCGATAACGACACCCTGGGAGCGCTGGTGGCCAACCTGATCGAGGCAGACGGGTTGATCATTCTGACCGATCAGTTAGGGCTGTTTGACAAGGACCCGCGCAAGCACGCGGATGCCCGGCTGGTGACCGAACGCAAGGCGGGCGACCACGAGCTGGATGCCATGGCCGGTGGCGGAGCCGGGGCGCTGGGGCGTGGTGGTATGCAGACGAAGGTGCGCGCCGCGCGGCTGGCGGCGCGGTCCGGGGCTTTCACGGTGATTGTGGGTGGCCGGATCGAGCACGCGATTACCCGCTTGCGTGCCGGTGACGTGATCGGCACCCTGCTGTTGCCTGAGCAGGGGCGGATCGCCGCCCGTAAACAGTGGTTGGCGAGCCATCTGCAGACCCGGGGCAAGCTGACCCTGGATGATGGTGCGGTTCGGGTGCTGTGTCTTGGTGGCCGCAGCCTGTTACCCGTCGGGGTCAAGAGCGTGGCCGGTCAGTTCCGCCGCGGCGAGATGGTCTCGTGCGTGGATGGCGCTGGCAAGGAGATAGCGCGGGGACTGGTCAACTACGGCGCCGATGAGGCTCGGGCGATTGCGGGCCGGTCAAGCGATCGTATTCTGGACGTGCTGGGGTACGTCTCCGGCGAAGAGATGATTCACCGGGACAACATGGTGATCGTCTGACAGGCACAAAATAACCGGCTCGCGAGCCGGTTATTTTGACGCTGAAGTAAAACCGCTTACGCGCTCTTCAGGGCCTTGATCTTGCTGCTCAGGCGGCTCTTGTGGCGAGCAACCTTGTTCTTGGCAAAAATGCCCTTGTTGACCATGCCGTCCATGATCGGCTGGAACTTCTGGAAAGCCGCCTGGGCTTCTTCGTAGTTGCCGGCTTCGATCGTGGCCTGAACTTTTTTCATGTACGTACGCGCCATAGAACGCAGGCTGGCATTGTGCTTGCGGTTCTTCTCGTTCTGACGTGCGCGCTTCTTGGCTTGCGGGGAATTTGCCACCGTGTAACTCCTGAAAATCTGTAATTGATTCGAAAATTCGCGGGCGCGCCAAAACCAGCGCGTCGAAATAAATGACGCGGAACTATGCCGCCGATGGGTTTAAATGTCAAGGCTTAAACCCATTTCATCCCGCGGTACGCAAGGGCTGTGCTAAACTCGCTCCGCAGCGAACAGCAGTGTCCCGGAGTGCGCAGGTATTTACCGAGATATCAGCACACTCACAAGCTGCCGCCATCCGATTCAGCCATTTCCGATGTCAGGGCCCGAATGTCATCCCAAGCAGAAGATCCGTCACCACAGCCCCTGCCCCCTAAAGCGCCCGGGCTGCTTCGCTCGTCTGGCGTGGTGGGTATCATGACCATGCTGTCCCGGGTGTTGGGGTTGGTTCGCGATATGGTAATTGCCCGTTATTTTGGCGCGGGCGCCGGGGCGGACGCCTTTTTCGTCGCGTTCAAGATTCCCAATTTTCTCCGCCGTCTGTTTGCCGAAGGGGCTTTTTCCCAGGCCTTCGTGCCAGTGCTGTCCTCCTATCGGCAAAACGAGGACATCGCGGAAGTTCGGCGTCTGGTTAACGCTGTGTCTGGTTCCCTCGGCCTGGTGCTGCTGGGGGTAACCATTGTGGCGATGCTGGGTGCGCCGCTGCTGACTGCGGTGTTCGCGCCGGGCTTCCTGGATGACGAGTACAAGTTCGGGTTGGCCAGCGACATGTTGAGGATCACCTTTCCCTATCTGCTGCTGATCTCCCTGACCGCCTTCGCCGGTGGCATTCTCAACAGCTACGATCGGTTCGCCATCCCTGCTTTTACGCCGGTGCTGCTGAATCTGGCGATGATCGGCGCGGCCATCTTCCTCACTCCGCTGATGGAAGCGCCGGTAATGGCGCTGGCCTGGGGGGTGTTCATTGCCGGCGCCCTGCAGCTGTTTTTCCAGTTGCCGTTTCTGATGCGGCTTGGTCTGTTGCCGCGGCCACGGGTGGATTACCGTCACGAAGGGGTCAGCCGCATCCTCAAGCTGATGGCGCCGGCGTTGTTCGGGGTGTCGGTGAGTCAGATCAACCTGTTGCTGGATACGGTGCTGGCCTCGTTCCTGCAAACCGGCAGTGTGTCCTGGCTGTATTATTCTGACCGCCTTTCCGAGTTGCCCCTGGGGGTGTTCGGCATTGCCATTGCGACGGTGATTCTGCCGAGCCTGTCCCGCAAGCACGCGGCGGCGTCGGCGGACCAGTTTGCGGCCACGCTGGACTGGGCGGTGAGGGCAGTGTTGCTGATCGGTCTGCCGGCGGTGGTGGCGCTGGCGCTGCTGGCCGAGCCGCTGATTGCCACGCTGTTTCATTATGGCGAGGTGACGGATCGGGACGTAGCCATGTCGGCCCAGAGTCTGCGGGCTTACTCCGCCGGGCTGCTGGCGTTCATGCTGATCAAGGTGCTGGCGCCGGGGTTCTTTGCCCGCGAAGACACCAAAACCCCGGTCAAGATCGGTATCATCGCCATGGTAGCGAACATGGCGATGAACCTGGCGTTGATTGTGCCGCTCGCCCACGCCGGGCTGGCGCTGGCCACCTCGCTGTCGGCCTGGTTGAACGGGTTGCTGCTCTGGTGGGGGCTCAGAAAAGAGGGCGCCTGGAAAAGTCAGTCCGGCTGGCCCCGTTTTCTGCTGCAACTGGCGTTTGCCAACCTAGCGCTGGCGGCGGTGGTGCTCTACCTTCGCGCCCCGGTCAGTGACTGGCTGGCGGCACCTGGGATGCAGCGGGCAGCCGATATGGGCATCCTGGTCGCCGCCGGTGTGGCGGTTTACTTCATTGCGCTGGCGTTGGCCGGCGTGCGGGTAAGACATTTCCGCCACAGGTAGGTTATAATCGCGCGTTTTCTCACCAGCGATTCCCGGGCTCCCATTGGTGACCGGGAATCGGCTGACTGCAACGCTGGCAATTGAAGGTTCGCATTACATGCGTCTGATCCGGGGTCTGACCAACCTGAAAATTCTGTCCCTGCAAGAGGCGTCGCCACTGGCCCATGGCTGTGTTGCGACCATCGGCAATTTTGATGGCGTGCACTTGGGCCACAAAACCATTCTTGAGCAGGTCAAGGAAAAGGCCCGGGCGCTGAACGTGCCCTCGGTGGTGATGATTTTCGAACCTCAGCCCCGGGAGTTTTTCCAGGGCCGCGAGGCGCCGCCGCGATTGATGGCGTTCCGCCAGAAGTTTGAAACCCTGATGTCCGAGGGCATTGATATGGTGCTGTGCCTGCGCTTTGACGAGCGTTTTCGCAGCTATTCCGGCATGGGGTTCATTGAGGACGTCCTGATTGATGGGCTGGCCGTGCGCCACCTGGTGGTCGGCGATGATTTCCGTTTTGGCTGTGACCGGGCCGGCGATTTTACCCTGCTGCAAGACGTCGGGGCTGCCCGCGGATTCTCTGTCGAGAATACCCGCACAGTCTCGGTGGCCGGAGAGCGGGTGAGCAGCACCCGGATTCGGGAGTTGCTCAACGTGAATGGCCTGGAAGCGGCCGAGAAACTGCTGGGCCATCCTTACCGGATTCGCGGGCGCGTGGTGTATGGCCGCCAGCTGGGCCGTGAGATCGGCGCCCCGACTGCAAATATCCTGCTGCGACAAATGCCCGCCTTGCAGGGAGTTTTCGTGGTCAGCGCGAGATTACAGGACGGCTCGATCCGGGACGGCGTCGCCAACATTGGCGTGCGGCCAACGGTGGATGGCAAACAGCCCTCCCTTGAAGTGCACCTCTTCGATTTTGCTGGCACACTTTACGGCCAGACTCTGGAGGTGGTGTTCCGCCACGGCGTGCGGGAGGAGGTTCGTTTCGACTCCGTGGACGAACTCAAGGCGCAGATCGCTCGCGATTTTGACCGCGCCCGGGCGTGGATTGCCGAACATGGCTCCGCCGCCAGCGAACAACAGGCGTAACCGGCGCAGTCCGGCCCTATTTTTCTGATGACAACCGACCGACAAGAGCACGCACACAGACCATGAGCGACTACAAGCACACTCTGAATCTGCCTGACACCGCGTTCCCCATGCGCGGTAACCTGGCCAAGCGCGAGCCGGATATGCTCAAGCGCTGGCAGGATCTGGATGTATACGGCAATCTGCGCAAGCAGCGTGAGGGTCGGGAAAAGTTCATTCTGCATGACGGCCCTCCCTACGCCAACGGCAGCATTCACATTGGTCACGCGGTCAACAAGATTCTCAAGGACATGATCGTCAAGTCCCGCGGTTTCATGGGCTATGACGCGCCCTATGTGCCGGGCTGGGATTGTCATGGCCTGCCCATTGAACACAAGGTGGAGCAGGAAATTGGCAAGGCCGGGGTCAAGGTGGACTACAAAACCTTCCGCCAGGCCTGTCGCGATTACGCCACCAAGCAGATTGCCGGGCAAAAGGCCGATTTTATCCGCCTCGGCGTCATGGGGCAGTGGGATAAGCCCTACCTGACCATGGACCCGAAAGTAGAAGCCGGCATCGTTCGCGCCCTCGGCAAGATCGTCGCCAAGGGGCATCTGGTGCGCGGTTACAAGCCGGTGTACTGGAGTGTGGTCGGGCAGTCTGCCTTGGCCGAAGCGGAAGTGGAGTATCAGGACAAGACCTCGACCCAGATCGATGTGCGCTTTACCGCAGTGGACCAGGCGAGGGCCTTGTCCGCGTTTGGCACTGACAAGGGTGAGGGTGACGTGGCGGTGGTGATCTGGACGACCACGCCCTGGACCATCCCCGCCAACCAGGCTGTGTCATTGAATGCCGAGCTGGACTATGCGCTGGTTCAGGTCAACGCCGGTCATGGACCAGAGCGCATGATTCTTGCCGCTGACATGGTGGAGGGCATCATGGCACGCTGGTCCGTTGATGCCTTTGAAGTGCTGGCGTCCTGTTCCGGTTCTGCGCTCGAGAATCTGATGCTCAAGCACCCGGTGTTCGACAAGCAGGTGCCCGTAATTCTGGGCGATCATGTGTCTACGGATGCCGGTACCGGCGCGGTCCATACCGCACCAGACCACGGTATGGAAGACTTTGAAGTGGGCAAGGCCTACGGCATTGGCACCATCAATCTGGTGCAGGCGGATGGCACCTACACCAGTGCCGCCGGCGAGTTCGCCGGTGTACATGTGTACAAGGCCGATGAGCCGGTGTGCGGAGCGCTGGGTCGGGAGGGCAAACTGGTGTTCTCCGAGAAATTCCTCCACAGCTATCCTCACTGCTGGCGTACCAAGACCCCGCTGATATACCGGGCGACCCCGCAGTGGTTCATCAGCATGGAAAAAGAACACCTGCGTGCCGACGCGCTGGAAGCCATCAAGGGTGTGCGCTGGGTTCCTGCCTGGGGGCAGAACCGCATTGAAGCCATGTTCCAGCAGTCCCCGGACTGGTGTATCTCGCGCCAGCGCACCTGGGGGGTGCCAATCACCCTGTTTATCCACAAGGAAACCCAGGAGCTTCACCCGGACACCCAGAGCCTGATCGAGGACGTCGCCAGAGAGATCGAGTCCCTTGGCATTGATGCCTGGTACGACCTGGACGCCAGCGCGCTGCTTGGGGACGATGCCGAGCACTACGAGAAAGTGACGGACACGCTCGATGTGTGGTTCGACTCCGGCGTCACCCACGATTCGGTTTTGCGCCCGCGCGCTGAACTGGGGCAGTTCCCGGCGGACATGTACCTGGAAGGTTCTGATCAGCACCGCGGCTGGTTCCAGTCTTCCCTGAAAACCTCCATCGCCATGAACGGCGTGGCGCCCTACAAGCAGGTGCTGACCCATGGTTTCACGGTAGATGGCAAGGGCCACAAGATGTCCAAATCCATGGGCAACGTGATCGCGCCCCAGGAAGTGATGAACGAGCTGGGTGCCGACATTCTGCGGTTGTGGGTATCGGCGACGGACTACAGCGGCGAGATGACCGTGTCCAAGGACATCCTGCGCCAGACCGCAGACGGCTACCGCCGTATCCGTAACACCGCCCGTTTCCTGCTCAGCAACCTGACCGGGTTCGAGCCGGATCAGCACATGGTGGCGCCGGACGACATGATCGCCCTCGACCGCTGGATGGTGGACCGCGCCCTGCAATTACAGAACGAGCTCAACGAGGACTACCAGAACTACGCGTTCCTGCGGATTTACCAGAAGGTGTACAGCTTCTGTGAGGCCACATTGGGCGGCTTCTACCTCGACATCATCAAGGATCGCCAGTACACCACCCAGGCCGACAGCCTGGCGCGGCGCTCCTGCCAGACCGCGTTGTACCATGTGGCTGAGGCGCTGGTGCGCTGGATTGCACCGATTCTCAGCTTTACCGCCGACGAGATCTGGCAGACGCTGCCGGGCAAGCGCGGTGACACCGTGTTCTACGAAACCTGGTACGACGGCCTGACCGCGCTGCCAGACAACGCTGAACTGGGGCGGGATTACTGGCGCGAGATTTACAGCGTCAAGGAAGCCGTCAACAAGCGCCTGGAAGAGGCGCGGGCGCGTGGCGAGATCAAAGGCTCCCTGAGCGCCGAGGTCACATTGTATTGTGAGGGCGATCTGGCGGCGGCTCTGAAGCACCTGGGTGACGAGCTGCGGTTCGTGCTGATTACCTCCGAGGCCACGGTCAGACCGGTGGCGGAAGCGGGCGACGCTGAACACACGGCCTACGAGGGGCTGCTGGTGAAAGTGACTCCGGCTGCCCATGCCAAATGTGAACGCTGCTGGCACCACCGTGAGGATGTCGGCCAGCACGCCGCCCACGCGGATCTCTGCGGCCGCTGTGTGACCAACGTCGAAGGCACGGGCGAAGCCCGCTCGTTCGCCTGATGGACGCGGTCATGACGGACGACGCCAGCGGTTCCAAGATGAAGTGGTTGTGGCTGGCGGTGCTGGTCATCGCCCTCGACCTCGGCACCAAGGCCACGGCCACCGCCATGCTGACCTACGCCAGCCCGGTGGCGGTGATGCCCAGTTTTAACCTGACCCTGCTGCACAACACCGGCGCGGCGTTCAGCTTTCTGGCCGGTGCCGCCGGTTGGCAACGCTGGTTCTTCGTGGTGCTGGCGATTGGTGTCAGCGTGGCTCTGGTGATTTGGCTGAAAAGCCTCAAGCGCAATGAAACCTGGACGGCGATTGCCATCGTACTCATTCTCGGCGGCGCGCTCGGTAACGTGTATGACCGGGTGGTGCATGGTTATGTGGTCGATTTTCTGCATTTTTACTGGAACGACTGGCATTTCCCCGCCTTCAACCTGGCCGACACCGCCATCACCATCGGTGCCGGCATGATGATTCTCGACATGTTCCGCAAGCCCGCCGAGGGCGTTGCGGACGGGAGTGACCAACACTGATGAAAAACCTTCCGGTAGACAAGGGCACCCGCGTGACCCTGAACTTCGCTCTGAAATTCCAGGATGGCGAAGTGGTGGATTCCACGTTCGACAAGGCCCCGGCGACCCTGGAAATTGGCGACGAAAATCTGCCAGAGAACTTCGAGGCGTACCTGATGGGTATGACCGCCGGTGAACACAAAACTGTGGAAGTGCCGCCGGAGAAAGCCTTTGGCCAGCACAACCCCAACAACCTGCAAACCTACAAGCGCCATGAGTTCAGTGCAGACATGGTGCTCGAGCCCGGGGTGATGATCTCCTTTGCCGACGCGCGCCAGCAGGAGTTGCCGGGGGTGGTCAGCCGTGTCGAGGGCGACGAGGTGGAAGTGGACTTCAACCATCCGCTGGCAGGGCGTACACTGACCTTTGAAGTGGAAATCATTGACGTGGAGCCGGTCGGACCGGCCCACTAACCAGAGCAGCAGGCTGATATGCAGATCCGACTCGCCAATCCCCGCGGCTTTTGTGCCGGCGTTGATCGTGCCATCGAAATTGTAAACCGGGCGCTGGATGTGTTCGGTGCGCCCATCTACGTGCGACACGAGGTGGTGCACAACAAATTCGTGGTGGACAACCTGCGCAATCGCGGTGCGGTGTTCGTGGACGAGCTGCATGAAGTGCCGGACGACACACTGGTGATCTTCAGCGCCCATGGCGTTTCCCAGGCGGTGCAGAACGAGGCGGCCCGTCGCGGGCTGAAAGTGTTTGACGCCACCTGCCCACTGGTCACCAAAGTGCACATGGAAGTGATGCGCTACAGCCGTGAGGGTCGCGAGTGCATCCTTATCGGTCATCATGGCCACCCGGAAGTAGAAGGCACCATGGGGCAGTACGATCACAGTAATGGCGGCGAAATCTACCTGGTGGAGAACGAGGAAGACGTCGCCAACCTGCAGGTAAACGACCCGGCCAAGCTGTCCTACGTCACCCAGACCACCCTGTCCATGGACGATACCGCACGGGTGATCGATGCCCTCCGTGCCAAGTTCCCGGAAATCCAGGGTCCCAGAAAAGACGACATCTGCTACGCCACCCAGAACCGCCAGGACGCGGTCAAGCAGCTCGCCGGCGACTGCGACCTGATGTTGGTGGTCGGCTCTCCCAACAGCTCCAACTCCAACCGCCTGCGGGAACTGGCCGAACGCATGGGCACCCCCGCCTATCTGATCGACGAGGCCGCACAGATTGACCCCGCCTGGCTTGAGGGCAGGAAGATAGTCGGCGTGACCGCCGGCGCCTCGGCTCCGGAAGTGCTGGTGAATGATGTGATTTCCCGCCTGAAAGAGCTCGGCGGTGACGTGCCCGAAGAAATCCCGGGGCGCGAGGAGAACATTGTGTTCTCGATGCCGAAGGAGCTTCGGATTGATGTGGTTGAGGTTTCCTAGGTTCAGTTATCCACTGGATTCGTTCGGTATCGGTTTATAGTTCGTAATCCAGTGTGATTAAAAGCACGTTTTAACCGCTTTCATTGCCGGTCATCGGTAATTTCCCACCGCTTATCGCCCATCCGTATCCACCCGCATTGAATTTTTTTAATCTCAGTAACAGTTGGAATTGGAATGTTGGTTATGACTGCTACGAAAAGAAACAACGGCTTTACGGTCATTGAATTGATGTTGACGATTGCAGTGCTTGCCGTAGTGGTGACATTCGCGATCCCGTCTTTTCAAACAATGATTATGAATAACAGGATTTCCTCTCAAGCAAACGAAATAACCAGTCTTGTCAGCTTCGCCAGGAGCGAAGCCTCCAAGCGCCCCGATGCACGTGTCACTTTATGCCCGTCCAACGACGGTTCCAGCTGTGCTGGTGGGGCCGCATGGGAGTCTGGTTGGATCGCCATGCTGGACGTGGACGGTGACCAGACGTTAGACGCAGGCGATGGTGACAGGGTGCTCAGGGTAGGTGAGCCGCTGGCGGGTGGAAATACCTTCCGGATTGCCGGATTTGGTGGCAATGCTTTTATTCAGTTTGACGGCAGTGGGCAGCCGGTTTCCCCGGGCGCCCTGGGCGCCGTGGATGGTTCCCTGGTGGTGTGTGATAGCCGGGATGATGAGTTCGCTCGCGGAGTGGTGGTTATGGTTTCAGGCCAAACGCGTCTCGCGCGTGACGAAAACAATAGCGGAACCGTTAATCTGCATGGAGGTGGCAACGATGTTACCTGTCCGTAGCCCTGAGAATAAGCAAGCGGGGATCACCCTAATCGAAATACTGGTCACCATGATCATTCTGGCGATTGGGTTACTAGGTCTCGCCGGCTTGATGATGGATGGTCTTAAAAATAACCAGAGCGCCTATCTGCGCACCCAGGCCAGTATCCTCGCTTATGACATGTCGGACCGCATCAGAATTAACCGGGACCGCGCCATCGCTGGCGATTATGATGGATATTCCACCTCGGGAGAAGGCGGCTTCACGAATTTGCCCGCATGCGTCACCAATGCCGCCGGATGTTCCGCTGCTGACCAGGTTAATCAAGACCTCGCGGAATGGACGCGGGAGATTCAGGGCGTTGGCGGCACAGCCCTTCTGCCTGACGGGGAGGGTTCCATTACCCGAGGTGGAGGTAATCTTTTCACGATTACGGTTGGCTGGCAGGAAACACTGTGGGATGAAGAAAGCGATGCTCGCGTAAGCGACCTTCAGCAGTTTGCAGTTGAATTCAGTTTGTAGGAATTGAAGATGGAACAGACCGAGATGTCCCCAAACCGTCAGCCCAATCTCCCTTCCATGAGAGCCGCAGGGTTGTCATTGATAGAGCTTATGATCTCGCTCGCGCTCAGCGCGACTCTGATCATTGGTGTTACAACCATTTATCTCGACTCCAGTCAGACTTCTCGACTAAGCAATTCGTTGGCGCGCATCCAGGAAGCCGGTCGGATTGCGACCGAAATCATTGCCAGAGATGTGAGGATGTCCGGCTTTCAGGGGTGCGCTGATCCGAACAGCATTTCCATGACAATCATTGCGAACAATCCACCGACTGCAGACTTTTTTCAGACCTCTCTGCGGGGCTGGGAGGTCAACAGCGGAACCTGGGCGGATGGCACCGAGTTCGATGATGAGAGCATTGAAGGCAATGCTGTGCTCGGTAGCGATGTCATTTCGATTCAAAGGGGCGAAATCGTTCCAATCAGCCTTACTGGTAACATGACAGCGACCAACGCAAATATTCAGGTCGCCGGTCAGTTGGCGTTATTTGATCAGAACGACATCGTGCTGATCTCTGACTGTGAAAACGCTGACTTGTTTCGAATTTCCAGTAATCCGGAGAGTGGGACGTGGGCTCATGCCAACAATGTAAACTCAGGAAATCGTCTTAGCCAAGCCTACAACGACACTGCCCGTATTATGCGCTTCAGCTCAACAGCGTATTTCGTGGCAGACACCGGCCGCGATGATGCCCGCGGCAATGCCGTGTTTGCTCTCTATCGCCAGCGGGAAACCAATGCCGGGGGTTCCTTCACTGTTGACGAGCTGGTGGAGGGTATCGAAAGTATGCAGGTCCTCTACGGGGAGCGGTTGGCCAGTGACAACATTCGTTACGTGCCGGCAGACACGGCCGGTTTGGATATGGCCCGAGTGGTGGCGGTAAAGTTGGGTTTTTTGATCAGCAGTCCTGAGAGTGTGCAGGATGGCACGGATCAGCTCAGCTATAACCTGCCGGGGGAGACCGTTGCTCCCGCAGGCACTGCAGGAGCAACGGTTTTTCATCCTGTGGATAGCCGAATCCGCCGTACGTTTGAGTCTACGATCAATATTCGGAACCGTAATTAATTGGAGGCGTGCCGATGACAGCGTTGAAAAACAAGGCGGTTTTACCGGGAAGTCAGACCGGAGCGGTTCTAGTGGTCAGTCTGATTGTCCTGCTGGTCCTGACGCTACTGGGCGTGGCGGGTATGAACAGTTCGATGATGCAGGAACGGATGGCAGCGAACGCGCAGCACTCGAACCGGGCGTTTCAGGCTGCAGAGAGCGCGGCAGGCGCTTTGCTGCAACAGCTTATGAGCGGTGACCTCAGTATGCTCCAACAATCAATGGTTTCCGCGGATTCCATGAGCACCACGACCGCTTTTACTATCGGTGGCGCAGACGTCTCTTCGGAATACACCGCTCGGTATCTGGGTGAAATCATCATTAGCAGCGGCAGCTCAATGGACGCAAATGAGAGCACAACACTGTTGAAAGGTTACCGCTATGAGCTCAGCGGTTCCTCGGAAATTTCCGGAAGCGGCGCTTCGCGCACTGTTTTTAAGGGCATCGAGTATTACTAAACCATTGGGCAGGTCAGCGTTAGCTGAGTCGCCGGGAGGAGTTATGACCGTACCAAAGAGCATTCATCAGTTTGCGATTCGTATCCTTGCGCTTTTCATTCTTGCTGCCAGTCCAGGGGCATTTGCAGAGCGCCTCATTGATAAATCGGAGATGAGGCCGACCATAAATGTCGTGGAAAGTGGCGGAGTTTCAGTGGTCACCAACTCTGCGGGAGAAGTCGTTCAGGTTGTTACTGGCGTATGCGAGGGTTGTGAGAGACGATCCTTTTTACCTGAACGAAATGTGCGTGTCATGTTTGAAGGGCAACAGCTATCGGCTGCTGGCAGTGACAGTATGAACGGAGCTCCTGCGTTTGTCGGCGTTCGCGTGAATAGCGGGATGGCCACCTCCGTCGAGTTTCGAAAAGTTGTAAAGGAGCGTCAGAATGCGAACTAATCGTTTTATATCCGCAGCAGGTGCGTTTTTTCTGACCCTGGGACTGGCCTCTTCGGTGGCGGCTGACGATACCGAGATCTTCTTTAATACCAGTGAAACAACAATCAGGCCGAACATTCTCTTTGTCATGGATAACTCCGGAAGTATGACATCGATGGTGTCAACCACCTCCGAATACAATTCTTCGGAGAATTACAGCGGCGATTATGATGAGGATTTCATCTATTACAACGCGGGTTGGGGACTGCACTCCATCAGAAAGTCTGTCTTGACCTGCAGCGATGTGCTGCCCCGTCTGAACGGTTCTGGATGGTTGCTGGATTATAAGATGGCTTACTTCTTCCAGCGGGACTGGAATCAGCTTCGCAATGTGGATATCAACAATTCACCCACAGACTGCGAGGCGGACGACGACCAGAAAAAAATCAAGTGGCGAAACTATCGCGGGGCGGATATCTATTCTGCAAATTACCTGAATTGGTATTTCGATCACCGGGTAGCAGAAGAGCGCTCACGCATGAGCATCGTAAAAGAGGTGGCGAAAAACCTCGCGGACAGTATGAGTGGCGTGAATATCGGTCTGATGGCGTTTAATACGGATTTTGACCAATATATCTGCACTAATCAGGGGTGCGGTTACACGACTGGTGAGGGCGGCCACGTTATCCTCCCCGTCGGTGACATCAAAGACAACAGAGATCAGTTCAAGTCTGCAATCGATGACCTGTCGCCCGACACCAATACCCCATTATCAGAAACGCTGTTTGGCGCCATGCGTTACTTTTCCGGCGGCGCTCCGTTCCTTGATCGAAATCCAGAGGATGATACCGTCGACGGCTCAGATAACTATATTTCGCCGGTAGAATACCAATGCCAGTCGAACAACGTCATTATGTTGACGGATGGTGAGCCTACCTTGGATTCCAACAATAACGCGACTATGGAGGGTGTGGTAGGCAACTGCTCGGGGAACTGTCTTGATGAGGTCGCTGAGTACATGAATGAGAATGACCTTCTCTCGGGAATGTCTGGTACTCAGATAGTAAATACCTACACAGTTGGATTTGAAACGGATCAGGAGCTTCTATCCGATGCGGCTGTCAAGGGCGGTGGCGCGTATTACACTGCGAACGACTCGGAATCATTGCAGGAAGCATTCTCGGATATCGTGCGTTCGGTACTCGCGGTAAATACTACGTTTGTCGCACCGGGGGTTGCTGTGAATACCTTCAACCGTCTGAACCACCTGGACTCCCTGTACTTCTCTGTATTTCAGCCGGATGTCTCGCCACAGTGGAATGGCAACCTTAAGCGCTACCGGTTGGGTTCAGATGGCAAGATTTATGACAGCACCGGCAGCGAAGCGGTTAACGATACTACCGGCTTCTTCAAGACCGACGCTCAGAGTTGGTGGAGCCCTGAGGCAGACGGCCCGGCTGTCGCCAAGGGTGGTGCAGCGTCACAGCAGGCTGATCTGAATGCAAACCGGAAAGTGTATACGCACTACGCTGGTTCATCGAACGATCTGACCCTGGCTGCTAACTCAGTTTCGGTGGCTAATAAAGCAAATCTGTCAAAAGCGATGTTTGGCGACGCGGATATGTCCGATGAGTTGCATGAAAAACTCATAAATTGGACAAGGGGCCTCGATGTCGATGATGACGATAATGACGGGTTGACAACCGATGCGCGTAAGTACATTGCGGACCCTCTGCACTCGGTTCCTCATCTGGTCATTTATGGCGGAGACTCAGAAACTCCGGATACCACTGTTTTCTTCGGGGATAACCAAGGATTTATCCATGCTATCGATGGTAATTCAGGCGAAACCTATTTTTCATTCATGCCTGGAAGTCTGCTGGATAATCAGCAAACCTTGATGGTGAACAGCGGCAGTGTCACTGACCATGTGTATGGCATGGATGGTTCCATCATCAGCTGGCAGTACGATGATAATAATGACGGTGCAATCAGTGCAGATGATGGGGATCACCTTTATATCTACTCTGGCATGCGCCGCGGCGGCCGAAATTATTACGCGCTGGATGTAACGACCCGCACATCGCCTCAGATGCTTTGGAGTATTACTGGTGGTCAGGGTAACTTTGTGGAGCTTGGTGAGACTTGGTCGAAGCCGGTGAAAACCAAGATCAAAGTCCAGAACTCTGTCAAAGAGGTGCTGATCTTCTCCGGTGGTTACGATGCCCAGCAGGATGAGCTGACAATCCGGGAAGCGGACTCGATAGGTCGTGCTCTGTTCATTGTGGACGCAAACAACGGCCAGAGGTTGTGGTGGGCAGGACCGTCAGGAAGTGGCGCTGACCTCGAATTGGCTGATATGGAGTACAGCATCCCGGCATCGCCAAGAGCACTGGATTTGAACGGTGACGGCTTGGTGGACCAAGTCTATGTCGGCGACATGGGCGGCCAGATTTGGCGGTTCGACATGTTCAACGGCGAGAAAACTTCCGATCTCGTGACCGCAGGTGTGATTGCTGAGTTTGCCGGAGATACCGCACAGACCAACCGTCGTTTCTACCATACACCTGATCTTTTTGGGCTGCAGTTTGGGGCAAACCGCAGTCTCGGGATGGTTATTGGCTCGGGCTGGCAGGCTCACCCGCTCAACACGATTATCGATGACCGGATCTATATGGTCCGCATCGCAGACGTGACTGAGCCGCCCGAAAATGCCGATGGCGAGATCGATTACTCGGGCGTAAAGGTTACTGAAACGGATCTGTTCGACACGACTGACAACGTGATAGGTCAGGGTAACGATGCTCAACGTACGCAAGCCCAAAATGATTTGGCCGAAGCAAAGGGCTGGTTCATTCGAATGACTCGCGACGGTGAAAAGATTTTGTCCACCAGTCAGACGATCAATGGTCAGACATTTATAACCTCTTATGAGCCGACGCCCAGCAATAATGCCTGCCTGCCGTCGGCAGGGACTGCGCGGCTTTATCACGTCTATGTGAAGGATGGAACGCCTGTTGTAAATTATGACGATGTGGATGGGGACAACCTGACGTCGACTGACAGAGAGGTGACGCTCGACACTGTTGGTTTGCCGCCAGATGCGCAGCGCCTGCGGGTGGACGGTAAGGACATCATTTGCGTAGGTGCTGAGTGTCGCCCAGTGGATACCGTGACGGGTGTGGTAGAGACCTATTGGTACGAGGAGTAGATGTTGAGCGCAATGAATAAAAGAAGTTCGGGGTTTTCACTAATCGAACTGATGATCGTGGTTGCCGTAGTAGGAATACTCGCTGCAATCGCGTATCCCAGTTATTTGGAATACGTAGAACGGTCTCGGCGGTCTGATGCCCAAGGTGCGTTGTTGGGGCTTGCCAACGCCATGGAACGGCACCATACGGCCAACAATACATACTTGGGGGCGGGCGCTCCGAATACTGGAGCCCCCAGTATCTTCCCCGATGAGGTACCTCGTGACGGAAACGCAAAGTATTATGACCTTACGATCACGGCGGCCACTGCAACGACGTACACCGTTCGCGCAACCCCAAAGAATGCTCAGGCGGGAGATGGCGTGTTGGAGCTGAGCTCCACCGGAATCAGGCGCTGGTGTCAATGGCCATTTATTTTGACCCACCTTTGGCCAATAAAATTGACCCACCTTTCATAGTCTATCTTGTGGCTTTT
>NZ_JAKZAI010000011.1 GCF_023156235.1 Marinobacter goseongensis
CCTCCTTCATTTGAAAGCAGGAATCAGTGTGGCGAAATTCAGTTGCCAGCCACAGGTGCGGATTTATTGGCGCTTACTCAACGCCTGGGCTATAGTGCTTCCATGGCCAATCGACTACATAACATTACAATTAAGGCCGAAACACGATTCAGAGACGCAAAACGATGACAAAGAACGCGTACGGACACGCTGTTCTTGCACTGGCTTGCCTGGGTATTGCGCCCGTTGCCCAGGCTGAGCTGGAACCCATTTCCGAACAGGAGATGAGCGAAGTGCAGGGGCAGGGCTTCATGGCCATCGAAAACCTGACGGACGGCGTGCATCAGTTCACCCGCATGTCACTCACCATGGATGCGGAAACCCGTGTGAATGCCGACAGCATGACGCTGGGCAGCATAGACGGTGGCGCCGATTTCCTGGCAGCAGACGTGGCGTTGGGCCACATTGCCCGCGAAGACGGCGTGCAGCGCATTGACGGCCAGACCTACAGCGCTGGCGACACAGTGCCATTTGTGGGGCTGAAGCCTTACATTGAGCTGGCGGAGGTGGACAACCAACTGGCCGGCTTCCGCATGGGCTTCCGCGAGGCCCGCGGCACGTTCTCGTCAGACACGGAATCCTTCAGCGGCAACATCGGCCTTCAGATAGAGCAGGCGGACGGCAGCATCACCCCGGCCACGCTGTTTGATGCCAACAGCAATGCGACCAACTTCCGCGCCAGTCATTTCGGGATCGCCGGTGAGGCCACCGATTGCAGCGTGAGCGGTGGAGGCAACTGTGCACCGCTGAGCTACCTGCGTACCCTGGACATTGGCGATGCCCCGGACGTTGAGGGCGCGCCCGCCAAATTCACCAACGACTTCTTTCTCTCGTTTCAGCGCGAGGGTGTGAGCTGGCAGAGCCCGGAGGGCGGCAACGTGATAGAGGCCGCGAAAGGGGTGTTTCTTAACCTGCCCACCAGCATGACACTGAATGCCGAAACGGTGTTTCAGAACGGTATTCCGCGGGAGCAGACCAATTACATCGACCGTGGTAACGGGATGTTTTGATGGGCGTATTCCACTACACTGCGTTTGGTTTATAACCTGACGCAGGAGTCTTCCCGGTGATCCGCTCTTTTTACTGGCACGATTATGAAACCTTCGGCGTGGACCCGGTTCATGACCGGCCCTCGCAGTTTGCCGGCGTGCGGACCGATGCGGATCTGAACATCATCGAAGACCCGCTGGTGATTTACTGCAAACCTGCGGACGATTACCTGCCCTCTCCGGAAGCCTGCCTGATTACCGGTATCACGCCTCAGAAAGCCCTTCAGGACGGCTTCCCGGAGGCGGAGTTTATTGCCCAGATCAATGAGGCGTTCAGCCAGCCCGGTACCTGCGTGGTGGGCTACAACAGCCTGCGGTTCGATGACGAAGTAAGCCGCCACACCCTGTACCGCAATCTCCGCGATCCCTACGCCCGGGAATGGCAGAACGGCAATTCCCGCTGGGACATTATTGATATGGTGCGGCTGACCTACGCATTGCGCCCGGAGGGGATCGAGTGGCCCCGCAAGGAAGATGGCAGCCCAAGCTTTCGCCTTGAGGAACTGACCGTTGCCAACGGCATTGCCCACGAGGCCGCCCACGATGCCATGTCGGATGTGGAAGCCACCATTGCCGTGGCCAGGCTGATCAAGGAAAAGCAGCCCAAGCTGTTCGATTTCGTGTTGAACAACAAGGACAAGCACTCCGCCCGCGCCATGCTGGATACCGCTACCCTGAAGCCGGTGTTCCATGTGTCGGCCAAGTACCCGGCATCCAGAGGCTGCTGTGCATTGGTGGCTCCGGTGGCCGAGCACCCGACCAACAAGAACCTGATGATCGTTTACGATCTGCGGGAAGACCCCAGCGCGCTGATCCACGCCAGTGTTGACGAGATTCGTCAGCGGGTGTTCACTTCCCAGGCGGAACTGGGGGAGGGCGTCAGCCGGTTTCCCCTGAAGGGTGTGCAATTGAACAAGTGCCCGGTGCTGGCACCGGCGAACATGTTGTCTACCTTGTCACCGGAGCGGCTGGGAGAGCTGGCGCTGGATGGTGATCAGCTGCGGGCCAATCTCGCGTTGTTGCGCAAGGCCACAGACCTGCCCGCGCGGATTGCCGAGGCGTTTGACCGGGAATTCGAGGGCAGTGACCTGAGCGATCCGGACGAGCAGCTCTACGCCGGAGGCTTTATCAGCAAAACCGATCGGGAAAAGCTCAACTGGGTGATTCAGCAGCCGGTGGAGACTCTGGGTGAACTGGATGTTCGCTTTGAAGATGAGCGATTGCAGGAATTGCTGTTTCGCTACCGTGCCCGCAATTACCCGGGGAGCCTGATTGGTGAGGAAATGGAACGCTGGGAGACGTTTCGCAGCCAGCGTTTGATGCAGCCCAAGAAGGGGTGGTGGTCGCTGGAGGCGTATGGGAAGGAGCTGCAGCGGCTGGCGGCGGACCCGACGTTGGTGCCCGAGAAAATGCAGATCCTGGAGGATCTGCACTTGTATGGGGAATCGTTGATTCCTTACATGTGACGCCCAATCACCGCCGCTTGGCGAAGTACACGCTCAGCCCCTGGCCCATCAGGCTCTGAACCTCACTGCCCAGCGCCTCGGCCTGCACCTGCTTCTGCACCGGTGCGGTCGCCAGGGTGTGGCCGTCGGTGTCTCGCGCCTTGACCAGTTTCCACTCCACTTCGTTGCTGACCAGTGCCATCAGCTCTTGCAGCTGGTGGACGTCCTGGGGGCGGAACCAGCGATCGCGGCAGCCGCCGAGGGAGTAGAAGTCCGCTTCGTTGAGCAGGCTTTGCCAATGGTTGTCGTGCTTGTTGGTCAGCACCATGCGCCTGAGCTGGCGGAGCGCTGTGCGCGTGGGTTGCAGCTTGTGGTGGTCGATCAGTTTGCGAATCTGCCGGTCGCCTTCGGTTTGCTCGGCAACGGCGGTGTGCATATGCACCACGGCGCCGCTCTGAGTCGCGGAGCTCACCAGCGCAGCCAGAGATACGTCGGTCATGGCGGTGGACGGCAAGCGACCCACCTCTACCCAGTGCACTTTGTGCCCATCGGCAACGAAGCGCTGAGCAATCGACCAGGGCCAGAACACGATGTTGTCCATGCCCATGTCGTCCGCCATGCGAGTAGCCTTGGCAATGTTGGCCAGGGACTCGTCAACCGCAATCACTTCCACATCATCCAGGTAGTGGGCCAGTTCCATCGCCCGCTGGCCGGATTCCGCACCGCACACCAGAATGCGCAGGGTGGCCGGAAGGCTGTCTGTGGGCAGCTGTAATTCCTCTGCCATCAGCGTTTTCAGGCTGCTCCCGACGCGATGGGCCAGTTGTGACCAGCTCGGCCAGGCCTGGGGGACGTCCGCCTTGTCCAGGCACAGCTCG
The DNA here is from genome assembly GCF_023156235.1 of Marinobacter goseongensis. Classification (GTDB taxonomy): domain Bacteria; phylum Pseudomonadota; class Gammaproteobacteria; order Pseudomonadales; family Oleiphilaceae; genus Marinobacter; species Marinobacter goseongensis. The sequence goes on from NZ_JAKZAI010000011.1 coordinate 3,412, forward strand.
TCGGCTTTTTCGTCAAAATTCTGTTTGATGGCTTCTTCGGTGGCGCGCTCGTAGTAACTCGCCGCCAGCACCGGCTGCATGGCCAGCGGCCAGTCCACCAGATTCCATTGGCCCAGGTGAACGGCGAACGTTTGGTGAAAGAGGGCGCCGTATAGGGCGCTGAGTATCAGTGAGGCGGCCATGGCGTCCTGGGATTCGCCCATGGCGATCTGGGCGCAGAGGCTGTTGTTGAGGGTCTCGACCAGGCGCTCTTCGTCTTCGTCGGCACTCAGCGCATAGCCGGTGCGGTCGGCGTAGCGGGCCAGCGCCAGGGTCAGCGGCTGCAGGCTTTCCCGCAGTTCTGCTGTGTGCGCCACTTCCGCAATGACCGCGCGGCGAAGCATCGCGGCCAGTTCTTCCACCGCCGGGTCGGGCATCAGGGTTTTCTCCAGCGCCAGAATCAGCAGTTCGTCCTCGCTGGCCGCATCCAGAAAGATCTGCGCCTGCGGGTTGTCCAGGTCATATTGCTGGCGAATGATCGCCGCCACGAAGCGGCCCAGTTCCTGGTGGGGTAGGCCGTTCTTGTTCAGCAGGGCGATGGCGTCCTGTGCCAGGGCGGTGTCGGCCTTGGTAATGTCCAGGTGCGTCGCGCAGGTGACCATGCCGCTGTAGACGGAATCCCAGTGGGCACCGCTCTCCAGCAGTTTGCGATAGTGCAGATACGCCACATCAAACTGGCCCTGAAGCCGCTTGGCGTGGGCTACGCCGCAGAACGCGGCGGCCGATTGCCGGTCGAATTCCAGGGCTTGCAGGAAATACTGCTCTGCCAGCGCCGGGCGCTCATTCTTCATCGCCCAGTAACCGAGGTTGGCGTATTGCTGCGCCTGGCCCGGTTGCAGGTTCAGACTGGCGTTGAACAGGGTGTGGGCTTTCTCAAGCTGGCCATCATCCAGTTCTACCCGCCCGAGCAGCCCCAGTGCGGCGGCGTGGTCCGGCTCCTGTGCCAGCGCTTCATCGAGGTAGCTGCGGCATTCATGTCTCGCCTTGAGACGCTGAACAAACGAGGCTGTCCCGTTGTTGGACTCGCCATAAGCCAGGTTCGCCTGCAACACCAGCCGCGCCACGTGCGCCTGTGGGGATTCTGAATCCTGAATGTGATGCTGTGCTTGCATGGGACACCTCGTACAACCTGCCGGGGCAGTACTTCGATCTTGAAAGTAGGTCGGATTAGCCTGAGGCATAATCCGACATCAGCCTGTCTTTCTTATTAACCCTGCAGCAACTGCAGCACCTGCTGCGGTCGGGCATTGGCCTGGGCCAGAACCGAGAGACCGGCCTGTTGCAGGACCTGGGTCCGGGCCAGCTCCGCCGATTCCTTGGCGAAGTCCGCGTCCCGTATCCGGCTGTTGGAAGCCGAGAGGTTTTCGGACGTGGTGCTCAGGTTGGCAATGGTGGACTCGAAACGGTTCTGCACCGCACCCAGCTCGGCCCGCAGACCGTTGATCTGTTCGATGGCATAGTCCAGGGAAATCATGGCCAGGTCGGCGCCAGCCTGAGTAGAGACATCCGTGTTATTCACGGTGACCAGGTCATCCGGCACTGTCGTGGCGACCGAGAAGGTCGTCCCACTGGCGACGGTAACATCGACCGTAAAGGGCTGATCGAACGCCGAGGAGAAAATGATCTCGTCGTTGTTCTTGTTCAGGTAGGCGGTAATGCCGGTCTGGGGTGTTTGTGCGTTCACCTGACCGAGGATGTCCTGCAGTGAGCTGGCATCGGTAATGTTCAGGGTGGTGGTGCCTGACCCGTCCAGCAGCGGCAGGTCCACGGTGAAATCGACGGTTTCGCCATTCTCGAAGCGCTCAGCCACAGTCAGGCCGCTGACGTCGGCGTTCAAGATGCCGGACGTGTCGCCGATGACGGAGCCGAGCTGGCTGCCGCGGGCGTCAAGACCGTTAACCTGAATGGTTTCGCCGGTGTTGGCGCCCACCTGGAAGGTCTGTGTTGGCAGGGAGCCGTCCAGCACGCGCAGGCCATTGAAGGAGGTCTGGCCGGCAATTCGGTTGATCTCGGCCACCCGCTGCTGCACTTCCTGATTCAGTGCCTCACGGTCGGAGTTGCTGTTGGAACCGTTGGCGGACTGCACCGCCAGTTCGCGGATCCGCTGCAGGTTGGCGGTGATTTCGTCCAGCGCGCCTTCTGCGGTCTGTGCCAGAGAGATGCCGTCGTTGGCGTTACGCTGCGCCATGTTCAGGCCAGTGATCTGGGATTGAAAACGCTCTGAGATGGCCAGGCCGGCAGCGTCGTCTTTGGCTGAGTTGATTCTCAGGCCAGAGGACAGACGTTGTAGAGCCGTGTTGGCATCGGTTTGTGACGCATTCAGGTTACGCTGGGCATTCAGTGACGCGATGTTGGTATTAATGATCTGAGGCATGGTGTGTCTCCTGGACAGAAGTGCCGGTTAGAGGACCCTGTTGCGTTGCGCCCCTGCCGGCCATTATTCGTTGTGTTGCCGATTTACCGGAGACAAAGCGAAGTTCATGCCAATATCGTATTGGAGGTCCAGCCTGATGATTTTTAGGCTTTTTTAAGATGGCGCCAAAAGAGGTTGGCGGTTTGCTGCCACATTGCGGACGGCGTTTGGCGGCAGCGACTTGCCGCCCGCCCGGTTCAGTCTGAATGCCTCGTTGGTCGGTTTCGTTTACAGAGGGCTACCAATTTCCTCTTGCATAAAACCTGTATCTTTAACATGTTATTGTCTCGAATCCGGGCCGAAAAAGTGAGCGATTGAGCATGGTTAGGCGAGTTGGGGGCAGGCAAGTGTGAGCGCATCGATTATTCCGGTAATCTTTGCCAGGCTGGATTCCCGGCGACTCCCCGGTAAGGTCCTTGAGCCGCTGCTCGGGGGACAATGTGTTATTGATGAGCTGTTGGTTCAACTGAGGCGGATGGCTGAGCAGGTGCCAGGCGTCATCGAGCCGATTATCGCAACGACGTCGCGCGCGGTAGACGAGCCTCTGGTCCAAAAGGCCAGGCTGGCGGGCGTCGCTGCCGTCACCGATCATTTCGCGCCGTTGAAACGGCTCTCCGCCATTGCGGCTGCCCACCCCCAGTGTTGGCTCTGGCGTGTCAACGCCGACAGCCCGCTTCTCCTCCAGCCCCTGATCGAATTTGCGGCGGCGCAGTTACAGGGAATGGATGATCAGGTGCACGTCATCACGAATCTGGTTGATCGAAGCTTTCCTTATGGGGTGTCACTCGAAATGTTTCGGGCGGCCGTGATCAACGCTGTCAATCTGGATCAGGCCACACCCGAGCAGCTCGAACACATAACACCGGTTACCCAGCAACTTCCGTCGCGCGCGGTGTTCGGGGTTACCGCCGGCGACCTGGATCTGGCTCGCTTTGATCCTGGCGTTCGGCTAACCATTGATGATGCGACAGATGCCGGATTTTTTCGCGCGCTCTGGACCGATCCCGATTTTCAGAGAACCCGCCCCGGAAGTGTGGAGCGTGTAAACTATGCTTATAACAGGAGGCGCTCTGGTGAGACTTAATATCTACCACATCTGTCCGTTTGGTCCGGGCTTCAATATCGGCAATTTCATGATCCAGCAGTCGGTCCGGCGGATGGTGGCCAGTCTGTCGGGTTGCGGTATCAATTTTATCACTGTGCCGGCGTCAGGTTTTGGCTCCAAGGCGGGGCTGACCAAACAGATTGTCTACGACATCAATCAGACCGCAGACGGTGTGATTGTGGGTGGCGGTAACCTGTTTGAAAACGGCGAGATTTCGATAGACCGGACTGCACTGCAGGCGTTGCGCCGTCCGATGCTGATTTACTCTTCCTCCTACGGGCGCATCTACGGCCCCGATTTGTCCTACGTTCGACGCACCGATGCCATCAGCGATGCGGACCTGCGGGCGCTGCTTGAGCGGGCCGATGTCGTTCTCTCACGGGATGAGGCGACCAGAAGGCACATTGACTCCCTGACGCAACATTCTGACCATCAGGTGGGCGGCTGTCCCTCGGTGTACATCTCGGAACTGGCAGCGGCGGAGTTCGAAGCGAGTCCATCGGCGGAGACCCGGTACCCGATGCTGGCGGTGCGGAACCCAGAGCAGATGAACGTACCCCTGTCACAGAAAATTCGTGTCCATGCGCTTTCCGAGCAATGCCTCGAAATCCTTGAGCGCAGGCAGGGCAAGCCGGCTATGGTGCTGTGCAACGATCAGAGGGATATTGAGTACGCCATGTCGTTTGGCAGGGAGATTCTCTACACAAGCGACGTTTATGAATATTTTCAGATTCTGGACGGCGTCAGCGAGGCTATTTCCTTTCGCGTGCATACCAGTCTGCCCCTCTGGTCTCTGGGGCGGCCCGCGCTGAACCTGTCCTACGATGAGCGTTCGGAAAGCCTGATCGATGCCCTGGGGATGAGTCAGTATGATCTCAACATTGTGGAAGATCGTGATTCGACACTCGGGAAAATTGAGTCCCGGTTGGACTCATTTCCTGTTTCCGTGGAGCCTCCCGCGCGCTGGCAGCAATTGCGGGAGACGCAGGAAGCGGGTATCCGGCGGTTTCTGAAGCTTTTGGAGGTGTAATGTGAAGATCATTTCTGAAGCCGCCATGAATCACTTTGGGTCCGTGCCCTTGCTGTGGCGATGTGTGGCATCGTCGCTTGAGGCGGGAGCCGATTATGTGAAGTTCCAGCTGATTCGTGATGAGGAAATCTATGCGGACGGTCAGTATGAATACGGCACTTACGATATCGATGAGGTGCGCTGGCTGAGGCGTCATTCCCGCATACCCCATGAGCAGTATCGGCAGACCGCAGACCGGGCGGCCAGCCTTGCCGGCTATCGGTGTATGACAGCAACTCCCTTTGATCTGCGCTCGCTGGACGAGCTGATCGAAACCGACCCGCCGTTCGTCAAAGTCGCCAGTGGCGACAACAATTACATGGAGTTGCTGGATGCGGTTGGCCGTTCCGGTCGAACGGTGATCATTTCAACCGGAATGTCCACGACGGAACAGATTGATCAGGCCGTTGAACGGCTGATGAGACATACCTCCGATATTGTGCTGATGCACTGCGTTGCGGCGTACCCCCACGGGTGTGATGAGTCAATGCTGGGCTCCATCCCCTGGTTGCAGAATCGCTACCAGTGCCCGATTGGTTATTCGGATCACTCGGTTGGCTATGGTGCAGCCATGCTGGCTGCATCGCTCGGCGTGGAATGGTTTGAAAAGCATTTTACGCTTTCAGCGGACAACGGTGGGCTTGATGCCAAACACTCGGTCACGCCCGCCGGACTGGCGGAATACTGCCGCATGGTTCGCAGCGTGAAACCGGCGCTGGAAACGGTGCGCACAGAGCCGACGGATGCCGAGCAATACACTGCTCGTCGCGCCCGCCGCGGTCTTTACTTCAGCCGGGACCTTCCTGCCGGGCATGTCTTGCGCACGGAGGATTTTGTCCCCTTGCGCCCGGAGCGGGATTTTTCGGTTGGAGAGCTTGAGGGCGTTGTAGGCCAGACACTCAATTCAGCCGTGGAAAAGCGAACGCCGCTCTGCAAAGAGCATCTTCAATGATCAACCGGCCAAAGGTGGTGCTCATCGCAGAGATCGGCCACCGTGTTGGCTGGGGGCATGTGTCCCGCTGCCTGATTCTGCGGCGCATACTGTCGCCATCCTTCGATGTGGAACTGAAAATCGTCAACAGAGAGGGCTGGGCGAATCCCGAGCTGGAACAGGCGTTTGCTCTCCAGCACCCGGTCCGGGCGGATATTGCGTTCGTTGATGGCTTGGAGTTGCGTGAGGAACTTGGCCTGAAGGTGCGGGCAGGTGCGGTGGCGTCCTTGTCGTATATGTCAGACGTCAATGATGTGGTCGATCTGGTGGTTGCCCCTGCGCTTAATGGAATGGATGTACCGGGTCATTTTCTCACCGATCTGTCTGCCATTCTCTGTAATCGCCCGAAAGCCATCGCGGGTCCGCATGATCGGAACAGTGGCGCGCTGACGATCGGCATCTCGATGGGCGGCGCGGATGTTGAGGGTCTTACCCCGGTTCTTGAGCGGGCCTTGGGCCAATCCGGGCATCGAATCCTGACGATGGCCAATGAGGCGGGCCGTCATCCCACGCTTTCGCACTTTCTCGAGCACAAACTGTACGACCATCCCGCTGATCCGTTTCCGTATTACGTGTTTTCTGAGTGTGATCTGGTGGTCTGTCAGGGTGGGTTGAGTGCTATTGAAATCGCGTTGCTCGGCATCCCGACGGTTATTCGGAGCCGTTCCGATTTTACCCCGGCATACCGCTTTCTGGAGTTGTCCGGTTGTTCCCGGCGATCAACCGGCAGCAGCATTGCTGAACTGGAGAATACGATCAATTTCGTTTGCGACAATGGCGGCCAGCGGGCAGAGATGGCGCGGGCATGCCGTGGCCTGGAGGCGGAAATAGATGAGTCCTTCTGGCAAGTGCTTATCTATCAACTGATCAAGAAGGAAGCGCACCATGAAGCAATGCCGTTTTTGCGGGGGCACTGACCTTAAGCCCTGGACCGGGCGATACCAGCGCTGCAATGACTGCCTGTACATCTGTTCGGTGCCGGCACCGACACCGGAAGAGATCGATCAGCATTACAGCCGGTACCATGAAAACAATCATCAGAAGTCTGAAGCCAAGAATCTTGCCCGTGCGGTGTCTTACCGCCAGGAGATTCGCTGGCTGGAGGGTCGGCTGGGTGACCCACTCCCTGCGCCGGTATTTGATTATGGCGCCTCTGGCGGCTATTTTCTGGATGCGCTGGTTTCCGACGGCAATGTGCCGGCCAGTGCCGCATACGGCGACGATCTGTCACCCGGGGCTGTTGAGCAGTTAGTAGAGAAGGGTTACCGCAAAACGGTGGCCTCTTGTGAGCCCGGGTCGATGCAGCTGGTAACGCTCAGGGGGGTTCTGGAGCACCTGCTGGATTTTCGGGGTATCGTAGCGGACCTGACCGACCTGGTGGCTGAGGGGGGCGCTTTCTTTATTACCGCGACGCCGGATGCCTCGTCAACGGTTGCGAACCTCTATCGGGACCGCTGGGTGCAACATCATTATCCCAGCCACTTTCAGCACTTTACCTCGGCGCTGGTTGACCAGTTGCTGGCCGAACGTGGTTTTGTGCTGATCGATCATGTGGATCTGTACCGGGAATCTGTATATCGCTCGGACGCGGATGATCATCACTGGTTGCGCGCGGTGCAGGGCTCGCTGCCGGACGTGCATCACGCCTACTGGGGCTCGATGATGACCCGGCTGTACCGACGCGGCCCCCGGCCCTGAACAGATAAATGAATTCGATGCCAGACACGGCGAGGTTTAGATGAGCAACAACCCGGATACCGCCGCACAGGTTTATCTGAGGCGCAAACAAAAGAACCTGGACTTCTTCAAAGTGAGCTTGCCGAAGATTTATCAGATTCTTGAGAACCAAATGCTGACCCGCGCCGAACTGGTGGTGACGCCCGGGGCCAAAGATCTGGACATGACGATTGATGGTCAGTCGTGTTACCGGGGGCTGGCGAAGGAATATTCAGAAGACGAAGCGCTGCAGTTTCTCAAGGAGAATCCGCCGGAGAAACCGCTGAAAACCTTTGCGCCGGAGTGGCCGTCTTCATACCCCGCTGATCGCTTCGCGTCAGTCAGGGTGCGCCACTTGCTTGAGGCCAGCCCGGTTACCCCCGAGAACTTTGAAGGGTACCTGCGCGGCAACAATTTTTTTCCTTCCATTGTCTTTCTCGGGTGCGGTCTGGGCTTTCATATTCAGGCCGTGCTGGAGAGAACCACGGTGGTGAGCGCGTTCATCGTTGAGCGAGAGCCGGAGAAGTTCGCTCTCAGCCTGTTTACAGTGGACTGGGCGGCGATCTGCGCGAAGTTCAAGCGGCGCGGGCATTCCATCAATTTTGCCATCGGTCTTGGCAATGGCAGCGAAAATATCCAGAGCATTCTGGCGCGGCATCTCAAGGGCGCGGTGCCGTTCTACCCCTTCATGACGACTTACTACAATCACCTGGCGGACATTGAGCTGGCCGAGGCGGCCATGGAGGTGTCCAAGGACGTTGCAACGATTGCGGCCCACTGGTCCAACTACGATGATCAGCTGATTCGTTTGCGAAACACCGCCTTCAACGTAAGCAAGGGCATCTGTTACCTGAAGAAGAAAAACCTGCCCGCCAGCGAGTATCCGCTGGTCGTGGTGGGCAGTGGGCCCTCCATTGACCATCGCATCGACAGCCTGAAATCGGTCCGGGATCGCGTTCTGATCGTCAGTGCGGGTACGGGCCTGCGCCCTCTGCTGATGGCGGGAATAAAGCCGGATCTGCACGTTGAGCTTGACCCCGGCTACTCAATCTATGAGATCCACGCGGACCTGGGCGCTGACACGCTGAAGGATATTCCGCTGTTGGCGGTGAATGAGATCAACCCCCACGTGCCCGAGCTGTTCGGCCGTACCCGATACTACTTCAAATCGGACAACGCGGTGCCGGCCCTGCTGGGCATTCCCGGTGATGGGTTCCCCGGGTGCAACCCGACCTGCACCAACGCGGCCTTGTCGATCAGCTACAGCCTGGGCTTCCGCAAGCTGTTCCTGTTTGGCACCGACTACGGCTTCGAGAGCAAGGATAAGGATCACGCCAGCACCTCCATTCACGGCGATAAGGCGGACACCGATTTTGCCTTGCAGTTCCGCGCCAAAGTGGCAAAGCGGAAGCGCCCCGTCTTTGAGGTGCCCGGGGTGGGGGGCGGCAGGATTTACACCCGTAGCGACTATTACAGCGCCAAACGCAGCGTGGAGCAGTTGTTGCTGGACCTGGAAAGCGCGGCGTCATCCATGGAGGTGTTCAACTGCGCGGACGGTGCCGAGATCGAGGGTACCGTCTGGCTCGCGGAGGAGGATTTCGTCAAACGGATTGAGGGCCTCAGTGCTGCGGACTTGCCCAGCCTGGATGAGCGTTTTCAGTCAATAGAGGCAGACCTGGGCCGCGACACCATGGACGAAGCGCTACCGGATCTGGTGGCGGAAATCCGCCGGGAAACCGGTGCGCTCGCCAGGCTGGTGAAGAAAACCAAGCTGGGTGGGGCCCGGGATCTTGCGCTTCTTGCCAATGAGCTGAAGACATCAATTACCAGAATAAAGCCCAAACCGGGCGGCGTAGGGGTGACCGGAGCGCAACTGGCGATGAATCAGGTATTGCAGGGTGGCGTGCTGCGACTGGTGCATGTCGGCCTCTCTCATGGGCTGGCGTGTCACGATGGCAAAGGGCGCGACCAGTTCATCCGGTTATGGCGGGATCAGGTGGTGGATCTGCTGGAGGCGCTGCCGGATCATTTTCAGCGTGTGATGTCCGATGCCCGCCCGATGGCAGACAACCCCTGGTCTCGAACCGGTATTCGATTCCCCGAGCCAGAGCTCTACGAACAGGGGGGTTCCTAGGCCTTACAATCCGTAACAAACAAACCGTCTTTTTTCCTAAAGGATGTCGACAGGGCGCCGTTAAGCAACTCAGTAGGGCGGCTACCCCAAACAAACGAGACGGGAGCCAGACCTCTTTCAAATGAAACAAAATCGTTTTTAGGAGAAGCATTATGGCTCTCGGCATCAACACCAACGTCGCATCACTGAACGCACAAAACCAGCTGAACCGTTCACAGGGTCTGTCTGACCAGGCACTTCAGCGTCTGTCCTCTGGCCTGCGCATCAACTCGGCCAAAGACGACGCCGCTGGCCTGGCGATCTCCACCCGCTTTGACACCCAGATTCGTGGCTTGAGCGTTGCTCAGCGTAACGCTAACGACGCAATCTCCATGGTGCAAACGGCCGAGGGCGGCCTGAATGAGACCGTGGGTAACCTGCAGCGGATCCGCGAGCTGGCCGTGCAGGCTGCCAACGGTTCCAACACCGACGAAGACCGTGCTCTGCTTCAAGCCGAAGTGTCACAGCGTCTGGACGAGATCACCCGTATCTCTACAGATACCCAGTTCAACGGCCAGAGTGTGCTCGACGGCCAGCTGAACAGTGGTAACGCGGTTTCTTTCCAGGTGGGCGCCAACGCCGGCCAGACCATTGACGTGTCTTTCGATCAGGACATGTCTGCCTCGGGTCTGTCGGTGGCTGCCCTCGATATCAGCACCGCCAGCGGCGCTTCTGCGGCCCTGGACACTCTGGACACCGCGTTGGACACCGTAAACTCGTTCCGGTCCGATCTGGGTGCGGTGCAGAACCGGTTTGAAAGCACCATCAACAACCTGGCGACCAACATCGAGAACCTGAGCGCATCCAACAGCCGGATCGTGGATGCAGACTTCGCGGCAGAAACCGCCAAGCTCTCCAAGGCGAACGTGTTGCAGCAGGCTGGTATCTCGGTACTGGCACAGGCGAACGCCCGGCCGAACCAGGTTCTGTCCCTCCTGCAGTAATTGGGACAACGCGGCAAAGCTACCCCACTCCCGGGGTAGCTTCTCGCCGTTAGAAGATAGCGGGGTGAGCTATGAATGACGTGAACCTTATTAGCCCGGATCTGAAGCTGGTCCGCTCCAGTGAGCAAGCTCCGGCTCGGGCGTCCGCGTCACCTCAGGTCGAAGGCAGCAATGCCTCCGCTCAGTCGTTCGTGTCCTCTGCTGGTCGGCCAGTACCCATCCAATCCCTCAGTGTCCAGGATCCCTCGAAAGCGGAAAGGCTTGAGAGTCGGAACGAGGCGCAGCGGGAAGCATTGGATGAAGCGGTCTCCCGTCTGAACGATTATGTCCAGACGGTCCAGCGGGATCTGCAGTTCGAAGTGAACAACGACATCGGCCAGACCATCGTGCGTGTGGTGGATCAGGAAACCCGGGAAGTTGTGCGACAGATCCCTGACGAGGTAGCGTTGAGGTTGGCAGAAAACTTGCAGCAGGATGAACCGCTGACGTTATTCAATGCAAAAGTGTAAAACCTTGCCGGTTTGAGCTTGGCGTGAATAATGGCATTTCAGCACCGCCGCCCCCTGACAGGGCCGGCGGTGTTCTGCATTGAGCGCCCGGGGTTTACGTCCTGTTACAAAAACAGGGTCTGATAGGGCAAAGTTTTGCCGCTCGGTGCCGATAAACAGGTACTTGGTTAATTCAGCCTTTCAGGAGGCACGGTCATGGCATCAATCACATCGTTAGGCGCGGGTTCCGGCATTTTCAGTGCCGACCTGCTCGACCAGCTGGTCAATGCTGAGCGACGGCCCACGGAACTTCGCCTTGACCAGCGCCAGCAGCGCACAGAGACCCGCATTTCTGCCTATGGTGCCATTCGCAGTGCCATGGAGGAGATGCGAGCCTCTATGGAAAAGCTCAGCAGCCCCGAGGGCATGAAGGCGTTCTCATCCAGCTCCTCCAACGAGAGTGTGGCGGGAGTTTCGGTGGATGCGCTCAGTGCCAGCCGCGGTTCGTACAGTCTGAATGTGACTCAGCTTGCCCAGTCTCAATCATTGGCGTCCGGCGTGTTTGCGGATCGTGACACCACCACGGTTGGAACGGGCACGCTGACCTTCGATGTGGGTGGGGTTACCACGAACATCACCGTGGACGGCAGTAACAACACCCTGGAAGGCCTGGCGGCATCCATAAACGACGCGAATGCCGGGGTCTCCGCGGGTGTGGTAGACACCGGTTCCGGTTTCCGCCTGGTATTGTCGGCTGAGGAATCCGGCCTTGAGAATGCCGTGCAGGTATCGGTAACCGACAGCGATGGTAACAACACAGACGCCGGTGGCCTCAGCCAGTTCGCGTTCAACGGCACGGCCAGTAATCTTGAAGAAACAGTGGCCGCCAAAGATGCGCAACTCGAGATTAACGGTATCGCGGTCAGCCGGCCCACCAACTCGGTGGAGGGGGTGATTGATGGTGTCACATTCGACCTGAAGTCAGTGGGTACCTCTGCGGTCACGATCCAGCGGGATGCAGAGGCCGTTGCCAGCAATGTTCAGGCTTTCGTGGACAAGTTCAACGCGTTCCAGGACGTGGTCAAGAAAGTCTCGGGCTTCGACGCCGAATCTGGTCGTGGCGCGGTTCTTACGGGTGACTCCACGGTGCGCAACATTCAGAGTGACTTGCGCCGAATGCTGACAGAGATTCCCCCGGGGCTGGAAGAGTCCCCGATCCGGATGCTGGCGGATGTCGGTATCAAGACGGATCCGAGTACCGGCAAACTGGAATTTGATCAGGCGCGTTTTACGGAACAACTTGAGGCGTTTCCGGAGGCCATGACCTCACTGTTTGCGGAGAAAGATGGTGTAGAGGGCATCGCTGAGCGCACGGTGAATGTGGTGACCAATTTCCTGGCCAGCGATGGTGCGCTGGCCGCAAGAACCGAAGGACTGAACGACGACCTGGAAAAAATCCAGGACCAACGGGATCGCCTGGAGCTGCGGTTGCAGTCACTGGAGGAGCGCCTGTTCAACCAGTTCTCTGCCGCGGATTCACTCATTGCACGACTGAACAGCACGGGTGACTTTGTCAGCCAGCAATTGGCAGCGCTGGCGCCCAGGAGCAATGAGCGCTAGTCTGAACAGGACAGTTAAGGGGTTATAGCATGAACGGTCTTCAGCAATATCAGAGAATCAATACCCAGACCAGCATCACCGATGCTGATCCGCACAAGCTGATTCAGCTGTTGTACAACGGTGCGCTGGAGCGCATCAATATGGCCAAGGCAAAAATGCAGGCCAACGACCATCAGGCCAAGGGCGCGGTGATTGTTAAGGTGATCGACATTGTGGCCGGCCTTCGCAGTTTCCTCGATAAAGAGCAGGGCGGCGAACTGGCCGAGCGGTTGGATGCGCTCTATGACTACATGGAACGCACGTTGTGGGAGGCCAATGTCCACAATGATCCGTCCAAACTCGACGAAGTCGCCAACCTCCTGCGCGCCATCAAGGAAGGCTGGGACGGCATCCGCGAGGAAGTCGTCAACCAGCAGCAGGCCGTTTAAGCCTAGTTCCCGATAACAATGGCCCGATATACGGGCCATTGTTCCATCCTGCCAGCTATACTTTCTATCCGTTTCTGAACTCGGGCAAGGCCCTGTTACACATGTCTCGTTATTGGCTCTCGTGGGTTGCCGGGTGTTTAGGCGCGTTGCTTGTCACAGTCACTTTCTCTGCCCGCGCGGAACCCACCTACGCGACCTTTTCTATCCCCGATGTCTGGCCCTGGGCGTATGAAGCCGAGAGCGGGGAACAGCGCGGTAGCCTGATCAGGCTGGCAAATCGCCTGTCGGACATCTCGGGCATTCCGATCCGCGCCGAGCTGCGACCGCTGCGACGGGTTATCCGCGAAATTACGGCCGGTGATGTTGGCTTCACCTTTCTGTTTCAGAGCCCGGAGCTGGATGAAAAAGCGGTTCCGGTACACAAGGTTATGAATGTTAACCTGTTGCTCCTGGCCGCGGCGGATACGGATTACCCGCTGGACCTCCAATCGTTGGCAGACCAGCGCGTGGCCTACATTCGCGGAACCTACCTGGGCGAAGCGTTCAAGAACAACGCTGACATAGTCAAAGTGCCGGTCAACAGTGTGGGCCAGGCCATGGAGTTGTTGATGATGGGCCGCGTCGCCGCCATCCTTGCCAGCGATCACAATATTCTCCGAACCATCGAGTCGCGGGATGTGACATTCCGCCAGTTCCGCTATCAGCGGCATGTGCAGGGCCAGCCGGCCATGCTGTACCGCTCCCGAAGCGGTAGCGAGGACCATGCGGATAAGTTCACCCGCGCCCTCGAGGCCATGGCCGAGAGTGGCGAGCTGCAAAGCATTTTTTTCGGCCAGGCTGAGTAAGCGTCGGGTTCCCGACTTTTTGCCCAATAGCCATTACTCCCGCGCTCCCGTACAATATGCGCCTTATTTTACTGACCCCGATTTCAGGATTTGGAGCAAGGGTATGTCTGATATCAACAAGGTGGTGCTGGCTTATTCCGGTGGCCTGGATACGTCTGTGATTGTTCGTTGGCTGCAAGACACCTACAACTGTGAGGTGGTCACCTTTACCGCCGACATCGGCCAGGGTGAGGAAGTTGAGCCGGCCCGTGCCAAAGCGGAAGCACTGGGTGTAAAGGAGATCTACATCGAGGACCTGCGCGAGGAGTTCGTGCGGGATTACGTATTCCCGATGTTCCGTGCCAACACCATCTACGAGGGCGAGTACCTGCTGGGTACCTCCATCGCTCGCCCGCTGATTGCCAAGCGTCTGATCGACATTGCCAATGAAACCGGTGCAGACGCGATCTCCCACGGCGCCACTGGCAAAGGGAACGATCAGGTGCGCTTCGAGCTGGGTGCCTATGCGCTCAAGCCGGGCGTCAAGGTGATTGCGCCCTGGCGCGAGTGGGATCTGAACTCCCGTGAGAAACTGCTGCAATACTGTGAAGAGCGCAACATTCCGGTCGAAATGAAGAAGGGTAAGTCCCCGTACTCCATGGATGCCAATCTGCTGCACATTTCCTATGAGGGCATGAACCTTGAGGATCCCTGGGCGGAAGCCGAGGAAGACATGTGGCGCTGGAGCGTGTCTCCGGAAGCCGCGCCAGACCAGCCCACGTATGTGGAGCTGACCTACCGCAAGGGTGACGTCGTCGCCATCGACGGTGAGGAAATGAAGCCTCACGTGGTACTGGAAACCCTGAACAAGATTGCCGGTGCCAACGGTATCGGTCGTCTGGATATTGTCGAGAACCGCTACGTGGGCATGAAGTCCCGCGGCTGCTACGAGACCCCGGGTGGCACCATTCTGCTGCGTGGGCACCGTGCCATCGAGTCCATCACTCTGGATCGGGAAGTGGCTCACCTGAAGGACAGCATCATGCCGCGCTACGCGGAAGTGATCTACAACGGTTACTGGTGGTCGCCGGAGCGGGAAGCGCTGCAGGCGTTGATCGACCAGACTCAGCATTACGTCAACGGTACCGTTCGCCTGAAGCTCTACAAGGGCAATGTGGACGTGGTGGGACGTAAGTCTGACGACTCCCTGTTTGACGAGAAGATCGCCACCTTTGAGGAAGATCAGGGTGCCTACGATCAGAAGGACGCAGAGGGCTTCATCAAGCTCAACGCCCTGCGCCTGCGCATTGCCGCTGGTAAAGGCCGCAAGCTCTGATCTGAGCGGGTTCTGTCAGAACCGCCTGCAAACGCCCGGAACGTTCCGGGCGTTTTTTTTGCCTTGAGTTTTGTTTGCCCAATAAAAAAGCCAGCTCGTGTGAGCTGGCTTGAAAACAAATCTCGAGGAAAAAACGAAAGTGCCTGAAAAATTCGCTAGTCCGGTGGACTCGATTCCCATACGGCGGCGGAGGTACTGCACGGCTCCTCCGCCAATGGGCGGATACTGCTTGAATCCACCCTTGCAGAATAGGGCTTCCGCGCCGGGGAGTCTGTTTGTTAAGTGTGTGCAGGTGTTACGGAATGTGTTGTCGGATGAGCAAAGCGTAATCCGACAGGCCAATCAGGCGCTGGCCTTCAACTCCGGCACGGTTTCGGTGAAACGCCGGGTTTCATACGCGTCCACCAACCCCTGAACAGCCGCGCGCTCCACGTCCTGCACGCCAGGGGTGCCATTCTGGGCGTCGGATTTGCACAGCACCATGCCCGCTTCCACAGAAATATAGCCGGCGGTGGTTTTCAGGGCTTTGTGGTTAATGCCGTCAAACACCCTCCGGAATGCAGTGGTGGTGCAGTTATCGCTGGTGGGGAAATGGGCCACGATAGCGAACTGATTGTCGCCCACCCGGCACAGCGCGTCCATCGGTCGGATCAGGTGGCTCAGGCGGCGGGCGATACCGATTGCCAGCTCGCTCATCACGGACGGAGGATGTTTGCGCTTCAGTTCCTGCCAGTTACGGATGCCGCACAACACATAGGCGGTAGCGCCATTGCGGGATTCGGCGTGGCGCAGGGTTTTGCCCAGGCGCTCGCGGGCGTACTTGTTGTTGCACAGCCCGGTTTCCAGGTCGATGATGTTGGTCGCTTCCAGCTCCCGGTTATTTTCGATCAGCAGGGAATTGGCTCGCAGCAGGGTGTTTTGCCGGTCCGCCATACGGTCGGCGGCGAAAATACGGGGAATCAGCTGCTTGGTCATGTCGGACTTGTAGATGAAATCGTCCACGCCCCGATCAAAGGCTTCGGACAGCGCCTCCACACTCTCGCGGGCGGTCAGCAGAATAACGTAGGTGTAGTGGTTGTCCTGCTCGTCCTGCTGGCGCACCTGGTCGGTCAGTTCCAGCCCGTCCATTTCCGGCATCAGCCAGTCCGCAATCAGCACGCTCACCGGGCGCTGTTCAATCAGTGCCAGGGCCGCCGGCGCGTTGTTGGCAATGCGCACATCGCGATAACCGGCGTTCTTCAGGGTGCGGCCAACCACCATGCTGCTGAACTTTGCGTCGTCTACTACGAGGATGGGGAGATCCAGATTTGGCATTGTTATCTACTTTTAACCAGTCCATTGTCAGATGCGGTAAGGTGCGGGTCTTGCTATGCTTTGCCCTTATTTTCTAGGTCAGAGTATACCCCTAACGGAATTCGGAGAATAACGACCATGCCCTCTTTTGACATAGTTTCAGAAATCGATATGCACGAAGTGACCAATGCCGTGGACCAGGCCAAAAAAGATCTGGCGACTCGCTGGGATTTCAAGAACGTGGACGCGACTATCGAGCACGATGATAAGGGCATTACCATCAGCGCCGAGCAGGAATTTCAGCTGGAGCAGCTAATGGACATGCTGCGGATGGCGTTCGCCAAGCGCAAGATCGACGGCCGCGCGCTGTCAGAGGACGGCGAAAGCAAGTCCGGCAAGCTGGTCAAGCAACATTTGCTGCTGAAGCAGGGCATCGAAACCGATATGGCCAAGAAGATCGTCAAGCTGATCAAGGAAGCCAAGCTGAAGGTCCAGGCCAGCATTCAGGGCGATAAAGTGCGGGTAACTGGCAAGAAGCGCGACGACCTTCAAACCGCCATCGCCCTGCTGAAAGAAACCGAGCTGGAGATTCCTCTGCAGTTCAATAATTTCCGCGACTGATCCGGAGGCTGCACCATCGAATCCGGAACCCGCCTGGCCTTGTTCAGGGACGCACTCCACACCTACACCCGCTGGCAGGTAATTGCGCTGCTGTTTCTCGGATTCTCCGCAGGCCTGCCGTTTCTGCTGGTGTTTTCCACGCTGAATGCGCGGCTGGCGGATGTGGGGGTAGAGACCGCCACCATCGGTTTTTTCAGTTGGCTGGGCATTACCTATTCCATCAAGGTGTTCTGGGCACCGGTGGTGGACCGGCTCAAACTGCCATTGCTCGACCGGCTGTTGGGTAAGCGCCGTAGCTGGATTCTGTTGGCCCAGGCAGGGATCGCGACCGGGCTGTATCTGATGGCCCACGTGGATGCGATCACGGCCCCGGAAATGATGGCCCTGTGCGGCCTGCTGGTGGCGTTTTCCTCCGCCACTCAGGATGTGGCCATTGATGCCTACCGCATCGAGATTGCCGAGGAGCGCCTGCAGGCAGCCCTGGCGGCAACCTACATCTTCGGTTATCGGCTGGCACTGCTGGTGGCCGGGGCCGGTGCGCTTTACCTGGCGGAATTCTGGTCCTGGCAGGTGTCCTATGAGGTGATGGCGTTGTTGGTGGGCGTTGGTGCCATTACTGTTCTGGTGGTGCGTGAGCCTCGGGTAAACCATTTCGCCGCCGCCCAGGACATCGCCCACAAGATCGAGCACGAAGCCAGCAAGCGCGCCCACCTGAACCCCCGCGTGGCGCGCATGATCGGCTGGTTCTACGCCGCCGTCGCCGGCCCGTTCCTGGATTTTTTTCGCCGCTACAAGGAGTTGGCGATCCTGATTCTGGTGATGGTGGCGGTCTACCGGATATCCGACATCGCCATGGGGGTGATGGCCAATCCGTTCTACCTGGACTTTATGGGGTTCAGCAAAACCCAGGTGGCGGATGTAACCAAAATCTTCGGCTTCTTCATGACCATCGCCGGCTCGCTGTTAGGCGGGGTGATGGTCGTGCGATACGGTGTTCGCAATATTCTTCTGCTGGGCGCGATCATGACGGCGGCCACCAATTTGTTGTTCGTGGTCCTGGCGCAGTATCCGCCAAACATTTATACCCTGGCGGTGGTGGTCAGCGCCGATAACCTCAGTGGCGGTATCGCCAACGTAGCGTTGATCGCCTGGCTCTCCAGCATGACCAGTGCCTCCTTCACCGCCACCCAGTACGCACTGTTCAGCTCTCTGATGACTCTGCCGGGCAAATTCCTCGGCGGCTTCTCGGGCATTGTGGTGGCGGACTTCGGCTACGCCCAGTTCTTCCTCGTCGCGGGCTTTATGGGGGTGCCCGCCATCCTGCTGGCCATCTTTATGATCCGCCAGGGGGCTCGGCTGGATGCTTTGGCGCCCCGAAAAGAGGAAGCGGAGCCCGTTCCAGAACGCTATGCCTGAACCCACCAAAGAGCAAAAAATCTGGCAGGTAGTCGCTGCAATACCATCCGGCTCCGTCGCCAGCTACGGCCAGGTCGCTGCCATGGCCGGTCTGGGCCGACAGGCACGCTTCGTGGGCCGCGCCTTGGGTAAATTGCCAGCGGGCCACTCAATCCCCTGGTTCCGGGTGATTCGCAGCAACGGCCAGATTGCGTTTCCACAAGGCTCCGATCCTTACGAAACTCAGGTGTACCGATTGCGAGAAGAGGGCGTGGAAGTCCTAAACGGTCGGGTTGCCATGCGGAAGTTTCAATGGCAGTCGTGAGGTGGTAGGGCCGGGACCAGCCCTCACACCAAAAGCCAGCCCCCGGTTCAAGAGGGCCGGCCAGGGAGTCAAAACGACTAGAGCCGCAAAGCCCCATCAACCTCGATCATCCGCCCGGACACATAATCGTTCTCGAAGATAAACGCCGCCGCGGACGCAATCTCCTCCGGCTTGCCCATGCGCTTGAGCGGGATACCGGCGGTCATTTTTTCCAGTGCTTCCGGCTTCATGGAGCCCGTCATCTCGGTTTCGATAAAACCCGGGGCAATGCCCATGCAGCGGATGCCGTAGCGGGCCAGCTCTTTGGCCCAGACCGGAACCAGTGCAGAAACCCCGGCCTTGGCGGCGGAGTAATTGCTCTGGCCCATGTTGCCGGCGCGAGAGATGGAGGCGATGTTGATGATCGCACCCTGGTCGCCGTTCTTGATCATCTGGGTGGCGGCTTCGCGGCCGCACAGGAACACGCCGGTCAGGTTTACATCGATCACCGCCTGCCACTGGGCCAGCTCCATGCGCTTCTCGACCTGGCCGTCCTTTACCTTGACCATCAAGCCGTCGCGCAGAATGCCGGCGTTGTTGACCAGGCCGTTGAGGTGGCCGAAGTCGTTCACAATGGCTTCGAAGGTTTTCTCAACGTCTTCTTCTTTGGCGACGTTGCAGACATAGCTTCTGGCGTCCACACCGGCGGCTTTACAGGCAGCGACGGCTTCGTCCAGCTTTTCCGGCATCAGGTCGATCAGTGCCAGTTTGGCGCCCTTGCCAGCGAAGTATTCGGCCATGGCGCGGCCCAGGCCCTGGCCGCCGCCGGTGATTGCAATCACGGAATCTTGAAGTTTCATGTTTTGCCCTAATTGAGTTCTCAGGTGGATTTACGTTTTCTGTGCGTCTGCGTGGTTTTTATGAGGAGGCATTTTGCCCGTTTTCCTGTTTCTTTTCATTATTATGCCCATCGCCGAAATGGCGGTGCTGATCAAGGTCGGTGGTGTCATCGGCGTGTTGAACACCGTCGGCCTGGTATTGCTGACGGCGGTGGTGGGTGCCTGGCTGCTTCGTCAGCAAGGGCTGGCGACGCTGTTGCGGGCGAACCAGCGGCTGAACAGCGGTGAGCTGCCGGCGAAGGAAGTCGCCGAAGGGTTGATTCTGGCGGTGGGCGGCGCTTTGTTGCTGACCCCGGGCTTTATCACCGACACCATCGGCTTCCTTTGCCTGCTGCCCGGTACCCGTCACTGGTTTGTCGCCCAGGCGATGAAGCGCATGGTGATGTCGGGGCAGGGCCGCAGCTTTCACTTCCGCGCCGGAGGAGGCCAGGGGCCGTTCGGGCCGGATCCGTTCGGCGGGCAGGAGAGCCCCTTCGAACGCCAGCAGCCGTTTGGCCGGGACGCCAACGGCGACATCATTGAAGGCGAGTACCGGGATGAGACCGAGAGTGACCGGGATCGCATCGAAAAAAAGTGAAAAATTTTTAGCACCGGGTGTTGAAAACACCTTCAGGCTACCCCAAATAGGACTCACAAGTTCGCTGCGGGTCTTTAACCTCCGAAAAACAGGCGGTTAACGGCCGGGCAATTTGTCGGATTACGCTTCGCTAATCCGACCTAAATCAACAATGTCATTGCCACATTAATCTGACTATTGGAGAAACCGAGCAATGAAAATTCGTCCGCTACACGATCGTGTCGTCGTACGCCGAAAGGAAGAAGAAGAGAAAACTGCAGGTGGCATCGTGCTGCCGGGTAATGCCAAGGAAAAGCCGTCCCAGGGTGAGGTTCTTGCCGTGGGCAATGGCCGTATCCTCGACAACGGCGAGACCCGTGCACTGGCGGTCAAGATAGGTGACACCGTGGTTTTCGGTCAGTACGCCGGTAACACCGTCAAGGTCGATGGCGAAGAGCTCCTGATCATGAGCGAGAACGACATCTACGGCGTGCTTGAGTGATCGCTGAAGCGACCGGCACGAACTCTCATTAATCCGATTGATTCAACGATTTCGGTTTAACGAACAGGAATTGAAGACATGGCAGCAAAAGACGTTAGATTCGGCGACAGCGCGCGCAAGCGCATGGTTGAAGGCGTTAATATCCTGGCAGACGCCGTCAAGGTAACCCTCGGCCCGAAAGGCCGTAACGTGGTTCTGGAGAAGTCCTTCGGCTCCCCCACCGTGACCAAAGACGGTGTGTCTGTGGCCAAGGAAATCGAGCTGAAAGACAAGTTCGAGAACATGGGTGCTCAAATGGTCAAGGAAGTGGCTTCCCAGACCAACGACACCGCCGGTGACGGCACCACCACCGCGACCGTTCTGGCTCAGGCCATCGTTCGCGAAGGTATCAAGGCGGTCACCGCCGGCATGAACCCGATGGACCTCAAGCGTGGTATCGACAAAGCCACCATCGCCGCGGTTCAGGCGATCCGTGACCTGTCCAAGCCCTGCGACGACAATCGCAACATCGCCCAGGTGGGCACCATCTCTGCCAACGGCGACGAGAGCATCGGCAAGATCATTGCCGACGCCATGGAGCGTGTGGGCAAGGAAGGCGTGATCACCGTTGAAGAAGGCCGTGGCCTGGAAGATGAGCTCGACGTGGTTGAAGGTATGCAGTTCGACCGCGGCTACCTGAGCCCATACTTCATCAACAATCAGGACAACATGTCCGCCGAGCTGGATGACCCGTACATCCTGCTGGTCGACAAGAAGATCTCCAACATCCGTGAGCTGTTGCCGGTGCTGGAAGCGGTAGCCAAAGCTGGCAAACCGCTGCAGATCATCGCTGAAGACATCGAAGGCGAGGCCCTGGCCACGCTGGTGGTGAATAACATGCGCGGCATCGTCAAAGTCAACGCCGTTAAGGCGCCCGGCTTTGGCGACCGTCGTAAGGAAATGTTGCAGGATATCGCCATCCTGAGCGGTGGTACTGTGATTTCCGAGGAAGTAGGCCTGACCCTGGAGAACACCACTCTGGACGACCTAGGTACCGCCAAGCGTGTCAACGTGACCAAGGAAAACACCACCCTGATCGGCGGTGCTGGCGCCCAGGGCGATATCGAAGCCCGCGTTGAGCAGATCCGCAAGCAGATCGAAGACAGCAGCTCCGATTACGACAAAGAGAAGCTGCAGGAGCGTGTGGCCAAACTGGCTGGCGGCGTCGCCGTCATCAAGATTGGTGCCGGTTCTGAAGTGGAAATGAAAGAGAAGAAAGCCCGCGTTGAAGACGCGCTGCACTCTACCCGCGCCGCGGTTGAAGAGGGCATCGTACCGGGTGGCGGTGTGACCCTGATCCGTGCCATTGCCGCGCTGGACAAGGTTGACGTCATTAACGAAGAGCAGAAAGCCGGTGTGAACATCCTGCGCCGCGCCATGGAAGCTCCGCTGCGTCAGATCGTGACCAACGCCGGTGGCGAAGCCTCCGTTGTGGTAAACAACATCCGCGCCGGTGAAGGCAGCTACGGTTACAACGCAGCGACCGAAGAATACGGCGACATGCTGGAAATGGGTATCCTGGATCCTGCCAAGGTGACCCGTTCCGCGCTGCAGGCCGCTGCTTCCGTGGCGTCTCTGATCATCACCACAGAGGCGATGATTGCTGACGAACCGGAAGACGAGAAAGCCGGTGGCGGCATGCCCGACATGGGCGGCATGGGTGGAATGGGAGGCATGGGCGGCATGATGTAAGCCCCCTTGCGTACTCCGCTCCGCTGGTGAGGAAACTCTGCTATCGGAGCCCCGAAGAACCCGCACGGTAACGTGCGGGTTTTTTTATGCCCGCGTGTCGGCGTGATCTGACAAGAAAAACCGTCACCTTTGTGCATTTCCTTCATGACCTGCCATATTCCCTTTGCTAGACTCGGCAACCAGCCTTTTTTGAACGTGTCGCCGAATGACTGAATCCGCACCCAAAGCTTTCCTCCGCCCCGGCAAGGTACTTCTGCTGGTTCTGGCGGGTGTGCTTGTCTATCTGGTTGCGTTGGTTGTCTGGGTGCCCGCAGGCTGGGTGTGGCATCAGGCGTCGGCGTATGTCACTTTGCCGCCTCAGATTCAGGTCCGCCAGGTGTCCGGTACGGTCTGGAGCGGGGCGGCCGGTGTGACGGCTGCCGGCTATCCGGTACGCGTCAACTGGGCTCTGGGCTGGCCATCGCTGGCCTCTCTGCAACTGCCGGTATCGCTGACCATCGCGTCATCGCAATCGTCGCTCAACGGTGACGTCACCGTGGGCTGGCCGGCCACGGTCAATCTGGCAGCCACTGGCCGCATTGCTGTGGCCGAGTTCGAGGATCTGATCCGCCAGAGCGGTGGCGCGATGATTGAAGGTGATGTGTTGGTTGATCGCCTGCAGTTGAGTCTGAAAGACAACCGTCTCGCGAATGCCAGTGGTTATGGCCGCTGGGGCGGAGGTCTGGTGACCTGGCCCATGGGCAATCAGACCGGGCAGGCCGTGTTTCCGGCTATGGAAGCGGATCTGTCCACCTCCGACGGCGGGTTGGCGCTGGTTGTGAGTGAGCAGGGGGGCGAAGGCCCCGCTGCGGATGCGAACATACTTTGGAACGGCACCCTGGAGCTGCGCGTCTTCAAGCGCATGGTGGACCTCGCTGATCAGCCCTGGTCCGGGTCGGCTCAGCCCGGCGACGTTATTTTCCGGGTTCGGCAACCACTGTTGCCGGGGGGGCTGTGATGGCAACGCTTCCGGTGCGCGCCCAGGCCCGAGTGGCCCGCTCCCTGGCCAATATTCTGTTGGTGGCGCTGACGCTCTATCTGGGCATGACCCTGGCCAAAATGACCTGGTTAATGGCCTGGAACGAGCAGCCCGTGGCTGCCAGCCCGGTTGCACAGGGCTTGAATGGTGGTAAGGGCAGGGCGTCGTCCACCGCGATTGCCAATTACGAACTGTTCGGCAGGCTGGAAGGCGAGTCGCGGGTTGCGGAGGTGGTGCGCCGCTCGGCCCCGGAGACTGGCCTGCGATTAAGGCTGGAAGGCGTGTTGCTGGCGGAGCGTCCGGAGGACTCTGGTGCTATAGTTGCTGGAAGTAACGGTGAGACAGCGCACTATCGTGTGGGTGACACACTGCCGGGCAACGCTGAGCTCGCGGAAGTCGAAACTGGGCGCATTCTGATTCGCCGCAACGGTCGTTACGAATCTCTTGCCTTTGACGAGCAAACCGGGGATGACACTCTGGTTGCGGACGGGTCTCCGGGACCGGCGGACACGTCGCCCGACGAGTTTCTGGCCAGCGCGCGGGAACAGCTCGACAGCCAGGGCGCCGCGGCTCTTGCCGCCTACGGCTTGAGCCCGGCGGACGACGGCGGCAGCGCCGGATATGTCTACGATGGTTCCAATGCCATGCTCAATGCGGTTAACCTCAGAGCCGGGGATGTGATCACCGCGATCAATGGGCAGCGACTGGGTGATCTCGAGCAGGACAAATCGTTACTGGAAAGCTGGCGGTCGCAATCCCAGCTGGACATTGAAATTGAACGGGACGGAACTTTCTTGACCGTGAGCTATGCCATACCCGAGCAGTGGCGCTGACCGGGTTCATCAATAACAGGACGAAATCGCCAGATGTATAACCATAAGACGAATCTGTTGCGGGCCATAGCGTTGGTCCTTTTGATGCCACTGATGTCGGTCGCTCATGGGCAGGACCAGACCTGGAGACTGAACCTGAAGGACGCCGATATCCGGGCCTTTGTCACCCAGGTGGCTGATATTACCGGGTACAGTTTTGTGGTGGATCCCCGGGTCAAGGGTAAGGTAACCGTGCTCTCCAGCGCCCCGATGAACAAGGATGAAATCTACGACCTGTTTCTGGCGGTGCTGCAGGTGCATGGCTTTACAGCGATTCCGGGACAGGAAGTGATCAAGGTGGTCCAGCAGGTAGACGCCAAACAATCCGCCGAATCGCTGGACCGGTTCTCCGAGGTGCCCTCTGAACAGCTGATCACCCGGGTGATCCAGATTGACAACGCCAACGCCCTGGAGATGGTGCCGATTCTTCGACCATTGGTGGCAAAATACGGCCATCTGGCCGGCGTTGCGGCGGCCAACGCGCTGATCATCAGCGACCATGCCTCGAACATCCGCCGGATCGAGCAGATTGTTCGTGAACTCGACAGCCCCTCCAAGTACGAAGTGGAGGTGATTCAGCTGGATGAGGCCTGGGTCGGCGACATGGTCGAACTGTTGCAGGAGCTGGCGCCGGACGAGCTGGGCAAGTCCGGGGGTGAAAACGCCGCCCGCAAATACAGTGTGACTGCGGATGAGCGCAGTAATCGCCTGATCCTGCGGGGCGATCAGACCTTCCGCGATAAGATGCGCGGGCTGATTCGCAAGCTTGACCAGCCCGCCGCCAGCGGTGGCACCACTAAGGTCATTCGTCTGAAACACGCTAATGCCAAAGACCTGACGGAACTGCTCAGTGGCGTGATGGGCGAGCTGGTCGAGGAAGCGAGCGGGAGCAATGGCTCCGGCTCGGGATCCTCCGGTCGGCGCAACACCAGCTTCTCTGTGTTTGCAGATGAGGGCCTGAACGCGCTGGTTGTGCGCGGTGAGCCGTCGCTGATGCAGGAGGCGGAAATGATCGTGACTCAGCTGGACGTTCGTCGGGCACAGGTGTTGATCGAGGCCGCCATCGTTGAAATCAGCGATGAGCTGGGCCAAGACCTGGGGGTTCAGGTTGCCATAGCCGATGAGTCCGGCGAGTCAACACCGATCATCGGTTCCAACTTCGGCAACGTCGGTCGCAGCCTTGGGGATGTGCTCAGCGCCATCCTGACCGAATCCGCGATTACGCCAGCCACCGGGGGTATTACCGTGGGTGCCGGTCAGCGAGACGAGAACGGTCTGAGCTGGGGCGTTCTGCTGCAGGCGTTGTCTACCTCTGCCGCCGCGAACCTGCTGTCCACGCCGAGTATCCTGACGCTGGATAACCAGGAATCGGAAATCATCGTGGGTCAGAACGTGCCGTTCCGAACCGGTCAGTCCACTGTGACCGGCGACGGCACCACCAATCCATTCACCACCATCGAGCGCCGGGATATTGGTTTGACTCTCAAGGTTACTCCCACTATCAGTGCGGACGGTCTGGTGCGGTTGGTGGTCGAGCAGACGACCGAGAACATCGCAGACAGCGTTGAAGATGCGTCAGACATCATCACCAGCAAGCGCGAGATCAAGACCACGGTACTGGCCGATGACGGCGAAACCATTGTGCTGGGTGGTCTGATCCGGGATGACCTGATGATCAACCGCAGCAAGGTGCCGCTGCTGGGCGACATTCCGGTACTCGGGCGGCTGTTCTCCTCAGAATCGGAGCGCCGCGTAAAGCGCAACTTGTTGGTGTTCCTGCGTCCCAAAATCATGCTTGATAAGGCCGACGCGGTGGCAATGACCAGCGAGAAATACAACAGTTTGTGGGAAATCAATCTGGGCGTGCGTAAGAAACTTGGCCTTCCCGAGGTGGATGAACGCCCGGAAATTGAAACGCTGTTTAATCCGGGAACCGAGCGAATTCAGTAACAGAGTATCAGGCGGCCAGTGGCGGCATCGGGCAATCCAGCTGATCCGCCACCAGCCTCATCAGTTCGTACTCGGCAGTATCCACACGGCCATCGTGGGTGACACAATGCCCGCATGCGTCGATAACCGCCGGTTTCAGCAGAGGGGATAGCCGGTTCAGCGTGTGCAGGGCCTCCTGCAGTTCCTTCAGAGAGACTCTGGGCGCCAGCTGGCTCTCCCCCTCCGATGACGCGAAACCCGCCATGGCCTGCTGGTAAAGGGCCTCTGCGCCGTGTCCGTTCTCAGCTCCGGCGCGCGCCAGCAGACTCATCAATACCCGCAAGGCCGGCAATACCGCTTTATAGTTCCGGTGCGTCACGGGCACCACCCGCTGAGAGTCGGCCGCCAGGTGGCGATTCAGAAAGCTGCTCATGGCCAGTTCAAACAGTGAGACTTTACGGTCAGCGCGAATCAGGTTACCAACCGCAGCTTGCAGCCCCGCCCGCTCATCCGAATCCAGTTTGCGCAGTGCCGGCATTGCCAATTCCAGCGCCGGGAAGCGAAGTCGCTCGCCCTGGCGCTCCAGAGTCGGAAGAAACTTGTCCAGCAGGTCTCGTTGCGGGCCGAGCAAAGGATGTGCGTCAATTCGCGCCAGGGCCGCGTCCTGTTCGGAGCGAGGCAGGGAGTAGAGCAGCAGGGCATAACAGAGCTGGACCGCTCCGGCCCGGGTATAGAGCAGGCTGCGAAAAGTAGCCGGCAGGTTGGCCAGCAGATCAACAGCGTAGTATTCACCGGCGGCCGATGCCGAGCCCACCTGACGAGAAAAACCACTGGCAGGGGTGCCGGCAAAGCCCGATGCCTGGGCGGGGCGTTCCGCCGACGCTGAGGGTTGCCGGGTGTGTGATGGTCCTGGTGCGGCTTCTGTGTCGCGGAGGCGACTGCGCAAGCGGGCCAGCATGCCGGGTTGAATCGCATGGATGCGCTTTTCGATGGGCGGATGGGAGGCCAGCAGCGATGACAGCTTCATCCGGGCGCTTTCACCGAAGCACATGTGGTTCATGTCACTGGCGTGGCTGGTGGTGTCCAGGTAGCCGCCCTTGAGGCCGATCTTGAACAAGGCGCCGGCAATGCCCTCCGGATTGCGGGTGAACTGCACTGAGGACGCGTCCGCGAGCGTCTCCCGTTGCCGCGATACCGCGGCCTGAATTAGCCGGCCAAAAAACACGCCGATGTAGCCAATGATCAACAGGGCCAGGCCGATCAATCCGATGGCGGCCTGGCCGCGGCCATCTCTGGATGATCTCGAGGATCGGAATGACGCAGCCCGCAGCAGAAAACCGCCGATCTGGCCGAGCATGAGAATGCCAGCGAGAATGGCGATCAACCGCACGTTAAGCCGCATGTCGCCGTTGAAGATGTGGCTGAATTCGTGGGCAACCACGCCCTGAAGCTCGTCACGGGTGAGTTGGGTCAGCGCTCCGTGGGTCACCACCATCACTGCTTGACCGGGGCTGTAGCCGGCGACAAAGGCATTGATGCCGGTTTCCTGATCCATCACGTACAGGGTGGGGACGGTGACGCCGCTGGCGATCGCCATTTCCTCGACAATGTTGCGCAGTTTGCGCTCGTCAGCGTCTCGGGTGTCCGGGTCGATTTCCCGGGCACCGACCATCTTCGCCACCCGTTCACCGCCGCCGGCCAGGTCCACCCAGCGCACCAGCGACCCGCCACCAATCAGCAGCACGACAGCCGCGGCGGTCAGGAGGCCGTGCTGGCTGAGCAGCCAGTGGTGGAAGGCCAGTCCGGAGCTTTCGCTGCGGGTGACAAAATACCCGACCACGCACACTGCCAGGGTAATCAGTGTGACGGCCACCAGGAACAGGGCAACCAGTACCGAAGTGTTGCGCCGGGCACTGGCCTGGCGCTGGAAGAAACCGGGATGAGCCATGAGAGCCTGCTTCAGAAGGCGACTTTGGGCGCCTGGCGGGCCTCAGGCGATTCCAGCTCGAGCTGGGCGGTCGGTTTGAAGGCCAGCAGGCCGGCCACGACGTTGTTGGGGAACTGCTCGCGAAAAATGTTGTAGCCCATCACGCCATCGTTGTAAGCCTGGCGTGCGAAGGCCACACGATTTTCGGTACTGGACAGCTCTTCCATCAACTGTTGTACGGTCTCGTTGGCCTTCAGCTCCGGGTAGTTCTCAGAGACCGCGTAGAAGTTTGCCAGTGCCTTGGTCAGCAGGTTTTCAGCGGAGCCCAGGCGTTGCATCTTGGTGCCTTCTCCGGGGTCCCGGGCGGCGTCCTTTTGGGCGCTTACGGCGTTATTCCGGGCTTCCATGACCGCGGTAAGGGTATTGCTCTCGTGGTCCATGTAGGCCTTGGTGGACTCCACCAGATTAGGAATCAGGTCGTGACGGCGCTGAAGCTGCACGTCGATCTGGGCAAAGCCGTTCTTGAACTGGTTGCGCAATGACACCAGGCGGTTGTAGATGTAGACAACGTAGAAAACGGCAACCGCGATAACGGCAATGCCAATGATGGTGGTTCCCATGGCGACTCCTCAAACGGAATGGGGTGGCTCAGGCGGCGGCGCCCGATGCCTTGTGTGATCAGACGTTATTTTCCATTAATTTCTGGTGAAAACCAGCTACAAAGGTCTCAAAATCTCGGGGCAACAGGGGTTTACTGAAGAAATAGCCCTGCGCCAGTTTGCAGCCACGCTGGGTCAGGTAATATTCCTGTTCGGCCGTTTCCACCCCCTCGGCGACCACCGAGAGATTCAGGCTCTTGCCCAGATCAATAATCGTGTTGGCGATGCGGGTGTCTTCCTCGTTCACCAGAAGGTCACGAATGAACTGCTTGTCGATCTTGAGGTGCTGCACGGGCATCCGCTTCAGATAGGTGAGGGAAGAATAGCCGGTGCCGAAGTCATCCACGGCGATGCTGATGCCGGCTTTGTGCAGCCGGTGCAGCTTGGCCACGGCATCTTCCAGGTTGGTCATGAAGCTGGTTTCGGTCACCTCCAGTTCCAGTCGACCGGCGGGAATGTTGTGGCGCTTCAGAGTGTTCAGAACATCATCCACAATGCTGGGCTGGCGCAGCTGAACGGCGGAGAGGTTCACCGCAATCCGCAGTGGCATGCTTTCTTCGGCCCACCGTGCCGCCTGCCAGCACGCCTGATCCAGCACCCACTGACCAATCTCGACAATGGAGCCATTCACCTCGGCAATGGGTATGAAGTGATCGGGTGGTACCAGGCCTTTCTCCGGGTGCTCCCAGCGGATCAACGCCTCGGCGCCGATGATGCGACGGGTCTCGAGGTTGATCTGGGGCTGGTAGACCAGGTGGAACTGGTGACCGGCCAGCGCTTGCGAGAGATCTTTTTCCAGCTGCTTCCGCTCGCGGATTTCCTTGTCGATACTGGCAACGTAGAACTGGAAATGGTTGTGGCCGTGCTGTTTTGCCAGTGCCATGGTCTGCTCTGCACTCTGGAGGAGCCTGTCGGGTTCGCGGGCGTCTGCCGGGAACATAGCAATGCCAAGGGTAGCCGTCATAGAAATGGCCTGGCCCTCGAAGACCATTGTTTCACTGATGCTTGCGAGTATCTGATCGGCGGTCTTTGCCGCCTGATATCCGTCATGCAGGCCTTTCTCGACGATACCGAACTGATCGCTTCCAAGCCGTGCGAGGGTGAACCGACTTGCCCCGAGGCGTTGGGTCAGCCGATCGGCCACGGTCTGCAACAGCAGGTCCCCGGTACGGAAACCGCATTGCTCATTTATCGACTTGAAATCATCAATACCACAGACCACCAGAGCGAGCACGTGACGCTGTTGCTGGGCTTCGTCAAGGTCAGCCTGCAGCAATTCCATAAAGGTCTCACGGCTCGGCAACCCGGTTAACTGGTCATATCGGGCAAGGCGATTGACCCGGTCCTCTGCTTCCCGATGGCGCTTCTGAGTCTCCCCGATAGCGATGAGCAGGTTGTTGGTGGCGTTGACCCAGAGGCCGAGTTCGTCTGATCGGTGTCCACCTGGGAGCACGATAAGGCGATCTTCGGGCTGTGCTGGATCAACCAAAGTAACGGACTGGACAATACGCATCAGCGGGCGGGTGAGCAGAAGGTAAAAAACAACGAATAAGGCCAGACCCAGGACGATGGCAATGGCGATGCCCGATGCGAAAGTGACCGATGCGCGCTCCAGCCAGGTGCGGGCAGCATGGGCGGTGTCGTAGTGGATGTCGAGATGGCCGTAGACCGTGCCGGGACTTCCATGCCGTGACAGCGCCTCGCGATAATGACGCTCTGGCGCAAAAATGGGATCGGTTATCGGTCGGAAGGCACTCATTTGCAGCGGTCGCGTCCCCTTACCGAGCGGCTCACCATCGGGGTGGGTAATGCGGGCCATGCGAATGGCTTCCTGCGCAAACAGGCCGTCGACCACTTGCTGGGCTAATTCATCATCGATACTGAAAACGGATTGCGTCGCGGCATCGCGGACAAGGGCAATGGTTTGCTGCGCTTGCTCATCCAGAGAGCGGGATACTCCGCCAGCGTCCAGCGTCACTTGAATCGCGCTGACGACCACGCCAGTCACCAGTGCAACGCCCAATACCCAGCGCAGGACTCGATAGCTCAGGTGATTTTCAACCACGAATGCTTTCCGCATGGAGGCTCGATGTGATCCATTGCCCCTGTCCCGACCCGAAGAACGAAAACGCTATTCGCGGACCTGAGGCTGGTTGTTGTTTTAAAGTATGGTTCAGTTTCGGATTGCTGCATTCAGTATCGACAATTTTTTTAGAAGTTTGCAGGGGGCAGGTGTATCAATTTGTAAGGTTTTTGTAGGCCGGACACAGAAACGCCCGCGATGACGCGGGCGTTTCTGTCAGCAGGGCGAGCCCTGCCTGGTGCTGCAAGCCGGATCAGGCGAGGTTTTCGTTCACGAAATCCCAGTTGACCAGCTTCCAGAATGCCTCGAGGTAGTTCGGGCGGGAGTTGCGGTAATCGATGTAATACGCGTGTTCCCAGACGTCAACGGTCAGCACCGGCTTGTCGGCGCCGGTCAGCGGCGTTTCGGCATTGCTGGTGTTGGCGATAGCAACGCTGCCGTCGGCCTTCTTCACCAGCCAGGTCCAGCCGGAGCCAAAGTTGTTGGCGGCCTTGTCGTTGAACTCCTTCTGGAAGTCCTCGAAGGAACCGAACGCTTTCTCGATCGCGTCTTTAGCGGCGCCGGTCGGCTCACCACCACCGTTCGGGCTCAGGCAATGCCAGTAGAAGGTGTGGTTCCAGACCTGTGCGGCGTTGTTGAACAACGGGCCACTGGCGCTCTTGATGATGTCTTCGAGCGATTTGTTGGCGTTGTCGGTACCTTCAACCAGGCCGTTGAGCTTGGTGACGTAGGTGTTGTGGTGCTTGCCGTAATGGTACTCAAGCGTTTCCTGAGAAATATGCGGTTCCAGTGCGTTTTTTTCGTACGGCAGTGCGGGAAGTTCAAATGCCATGAGGTCGTTCTCCCTGTCTCTCTGTTTATGTGGATGTACGTAAGTTCAATATAAGGGCGATCTGGGTCAGATCAACCCCTTGGTGTTAAAGAACTTTTAAACTCGGGACTACCGGGAAGAAACTGTGCGCAATTCTTGACCCGCCAAACCAGTTCGTCGTAGCTGTCTGCCAGAATGTTCACATGTCCGAGCTTGCGGCCCGGACGCTCCCCTTTGTTGTAGAGGTGAACATGAGCGTAGGGCAGTTCCAGCATGCGTTCAACGTCGCCGTGCTCGCCAATGATGTTGATCATGCAGCTGAAGCCCCGCGGCGCCACATTACCCAGCGGATGGCCGCTCACCGCACGGATGTGGTTTTCGAACTGGCTGGTCATGGCCCCTTCGATGGTCCAGTGTCCCGAGTTATGAACCCGCGGGGCCATTTCGTTGGCGACCAGGCCATCCGCGGTTTCAAACAGCTCGAGAGTCAATACGCCCACATAGTTCAATTCGTTCAGTAACGCTTTGATGTATCGCTCAGCGTCTTCCTGTACGTGCATCTCGAGCTTCGGCGCAGGGGCAATGGAATAACGCAGGATGCCCTCATGATGAGTGTTCTCGGCCATCGGGTAGAAGGCGAGGGCGCCGTCTTCACCGCGCACGGCGATGATCGACACTTCCCGATGGAAGTCGACAAACTTTTCCACGATCAGTCGCGGGTGGCCGATGCTGTTCCAGGCGGCTTCGGCGTCTTCCGGGGTTCTGAGCACGGCCTGGCCCTTGCCGTCATAACCTTCGGTATTGGACTTGGCCACCACCGGGCAGCCGAGGGCTTCGGCTGCCTCTCTCAGGGATTCCGCGCTGTCGGCAATCTGCCACTCCGGCGTCGGGATGCCCAGTTGACCGAACAGGGTTTTCTCGGCTTCCCGATTCTGGCAGACCTGCAATGCGCGGGGGCAGGGGTGCACCGGCTTGCAGGTGGCGATTTTCTCTGCCACCTCGACCGGGAGGTGTTCGAATTCGTAGGTGACGCGATCAACCCGGG
Organism: Marinobacter goseongensis; assembly: GCF_023156235.1. Taxonomy (GTDB): domain Bacteria; phylum Pseudomonadota; class Gammaproteobacteria; order Pseudomonadales; family Oleiphilaceae; genus Marinobacter; species Marinobacter goseongensis. Next base: position 36,203 of record NZ_JAKZAI010000011.1, read on the forward strand.
ACAGGAAATCGTCCAGATACTGACCGTCCCGGTCGATGATGACTTCGCCCAGCCCGGCGCTGGGGCTGCCGGACATGTCATAGAAAACAAAAGTCTTGGCCAGCGGGTATCCGGCCAGTGCCAGCATTCGTCCCAGTTGGCCGGCGCCCAGTACACCAATTCTCATCTGTGTTCTCCTGCCTTTCAGCTCGGTTGATCCGGTTTACTGATCGCTGGGGTCGGGATTGTCCAGAATCGTCTGCGTCTGGGTGTCCCGGAACTCATCAACGGCTTTGCGCACGTCATCGCTGAACGTGCCGATTATCTGCGCGGCCAGAAGGCCGGCGTTGGTGGCGCCTGCTTTGCCGATCGCCAGTGTGCCCACCGCAATGCCCCCTGGCATCTGCACGATGGACAGCAGGGAATCGAGACCGTTCAGGGCCTTGGACTGAACCGGAACGCCGAGCACCGGCAACGAGGTTTGTGATGCCACCATGCCGGGCAGGTGAGCCGCGCCACCGGCGCCGGCGATGATCACTTTCAAGCCGCGGTCCGAGGCGGTTTTCGCGTAGTCGAACAGCAAATCCGGCGTGCGGTGGGCAGACACCACTTTGGTTTCAAAGGGCACGCCAAGCTTATCGAGCATATTGGCGGCGTGTTCCATGGTGGGCCAGTCCGATTTGGAGCCCATGATCAGACCTACAAGCGGCTGCATATGCCACAGTCCTGTGTATGTTGGAAAGCCGGCCATTGTATGTTTTGGCTAATTACCATGCAAACCATGCTTTGTTGACGGGCTGTCATTTCAATGAATCGTTGAGAGCGGGTATTATCGGGCGTTGTTACCTGAACCGTCCATATTCCGGGAGCTGTAATGGAACCAATCCGTCCAGATGACGATGAACTGCGCGCCGATCCGCCTATCGGCGGCGCCAGGAAGAACCCTGAGCCTGCTAAAAAGCACGCCGGGCAGTCGAAAAAAACAGGCGGAGGCATGGGTAACGACGGCGGACCCCGCGCGCCGCAATCCGGCAGCGGTGGCAATGGCGGCGGCCGGCTGGGCGTCTGGCTGGCGCTGGTGCTGGTAGCGGCGGTTGCCGGAGGCGGCTGGTTCACTCAGGCGCAGCAGATTGAGGCGCTGGAAGGCCAGCTGGAAGAGGCGGATTACTGGGCGCGGCAAAGCAAGTTGGCGCTGGCACGGTTTGAGGGGGATCTGTCTGAAACCGGCGAGAATCTGGAAGAGCGGGGGCAGTCGATCGAGCAGAAGCTGAGCAATCAGAACGAACGGCTGGATACCGCCGACAGTGAAATCCGCAAGTTGTGGGCCATCGCCAATGAGCGCAACAAGAAGCGGTTGGACGATCATCAGGCACGTCTGGAGACGCTGACCGGGGAGTTGGCACAGGAGGGTGATGCCCGCGAGGGGCTGGCCGCCTCTATAGACAGCCTGGAGTCCTCGCTGACCGGTGAGCTGGCGTCGCTGAAGACAGAGCTGGAACAGCAGGTCGTAGCGTTGAAAGAGTCGACCGAACAGGCAGATAAGCGCCTGACGGAGCTGAATTCGGCCCTCGATGGTGTGGACCAGCTGGTGGATGGTCGTATTCAGCGATTCGAGCGGGAGCAGAAACTGGGTCTCGATGGCATGGAAGGGCGTATCAGTGCTCTTGAACGCACCGTGGAGAATGTCGCCGATGGTTCTGCAGTGAACTCGGTGCGCACCGAGTTGAACCGACTGAAGGAAACCGTCGAGTCGATTGATGCTTCGCGGTCGCAACTGACGTCGCGCCTCGTGCGCCTCTCCGAACAGGTGGATAACCTGCGGAATCAGTCCGCCAGCCAGTAGCCTAAGGCGGCCCGGTTTCCGGGCCGCTGGGTTTGTAACAGTTTGTATTCATCTCTTGCGGTAGCTCTCAGTTCTGCCGTTTTGCAGTTGTTATGATCGGGCAACTCGCAAAAGGATGAAGAGTGAACAACAATGAAAACCCGATTGCCTTTCGCCCAGCGCCGTGTCACCGCGGCGTTCATTCCACGAGCCTGTCGCTCGCTGCGGTTCCCCGTCGCCGTTCTCGGCCTGGTGGTTCTGACGTCCGGTTGTACGGTCTATCAGTCCATTGGCAAGAGCGTCGGGTCGTTCCTGCATCCGGTGTCCGGGCACGATTTTGTCCATATCGATAACGATCAGTGGAACCAGAAAAATGCCCTGATCTATTTTTACCGGACCCATTCCCAATGGGCGGCGGATGAGATTGAAGCCCCGAGCGTGTACGTGGACGACAAGCACTATTTCAACATCCGCAACGACAGTTTTACTTGGCTTGAGGTCAGCCCTGGTGAGCGCCACATCGCCATGCGCCGCCCGCTGCTGGGGCTTGAAGGGCTCAATTCCTTCAGCCTGAGCCTGATTGCCGACGCTACTCTGCGGGTCGAGGCCGGGCGCGTCTATTACCTGCGATACAACGAGTTGATCGCCCCGGAGCAACCCCATCCGGATCTTGATCCCGAGCACCCGCTGGCCCAGGGTGATCTACAGTTGGTACCGCGGCAATACGCCATGCAGGCAGAGGAGCTGGTGTCCACGCGCTTTCTGAACAGTGACCTGCTGGCGCCGAACCACGCTGCGGTTTCCATCGCCAAGGTCAATGAGGATTTTGACTACGCCCGCAAAATGGAGTTGCTGGAGGAGGAGCGAGAGCTGGAAATCAAGCGGCTGAAGAAGGAGGGCAAATACGATTCGCCCTCCTGGCTCTGGCCATTCGGTGGTGGCCCAACAGTGCCCCTTGAGGCAGACGGTAAAATCCGCCAGTTGGAGAGCGAGTATGCGGCCATTGAGAATGAGCGGCAGCGACGGGCCGAAGCGGAGAGTTCTGGCGGTTGGTGGATCTTCTGACGGGGTGATTGACTGAAGCGACATCAGGTGTGAGCAAAGTCACAATTGTCGAAATTCGATAGCGTTACTACACTGTGGCTAGTTACACACACAAGGTAAAAGGATATGTCGTTTAAGGATTCGTTGCGGCAGCGGTTGGAGACGTTTCGGCGTCGCCTGGATCAAGTCAATCGCTCGCTTGCCGAAAAGGCTTTGCCGGGTGACCGCAAGTTCAGGGTCAGCGAGTTGTCGCTGCGAAAGAAAGCACAGGACGCGGGCCAGAATGGACCGGTGCTGAAAGTGGTGGAGAGCGATAAGCGGCGTGGCCCGTCTTCCTGACGATCTGGTCAAAAAGTGCCCGCTTTTTAATCGGTTGCCGCTTTATCCAGAAAATTTCCGGAAAATATTTGACACCGTCGGACAAATGCTTAAAATGCGCGTCTCACTTGATTGAGACAGCAGCGCTGACTCAGCAGATCGCGAAAGCGATGAGTGAGAGCAAAGCATGAAAGCTGGGTGGTTAGCTCAGCTGGGAGAGCATCGCCCTTACAAGGCGAGGGTCACTGGTTCGATCCCAGTACCACCCACCATCTTTCATGTGGCATCACCGGGCTACCCCGTCCGGTTTCAGGTTTCAGCTTGCCAGGCTTCACGGCCCCAAAAGGTTGAAACGGATGCGGAGCGGTAGTTCAGTTGGTTAGAATACCGGCCTGTCACGCCGGGGGTCGCGGGTTCGAGTCCCGTCCGCTCCGCCAACTCTTTTATTCCCGGGTGGTTAGCTCAGCTGGGAGAGCATCGCCCTTACAAGGCGAGGGTCACTGGTTCGATCCCAGTACCACCCACCATTTTCCCCTCGAAGATTTTTCGCTCACCGTGCTGCATGGCTGTCGGTGTTTTTGCGTGTCTGAGCGGTTGGTTTGTTGGATTACGCCTTCGGCTAATCCAACCTACATCAGGACCAACGCCAACACCCGTAGGTCGGATTAGCCGAAGGCGTAATCCGACACCACGATAAGACTATCGCCTTACTTGCCAATCAACGATTGTCCGCATACCCGTACCACGTTGCCATTGACGCCGCTTGAGCCCGGGTTGCAGTACCAGGCGATGGCCTCGGCCACGTCCACCGGTTGGCCACCCTGGGACAGGCTGTTCATCCGCCGTCCGGCTTCACGAATGGTCATGGGCATGGCGGCGGTCATCTGGGTCTCGATGAAACCGGGCGCAATGGCGTTGATGGTGATGCCATTCTTCAGCTGCTTGGCCATGGCTTCCACGTACCCGATCACACCGGATTTCGCGCAGGAGTAGTTGGTCTGGCCAAAGTTGCCGGCGATACCGCTGATGGATGAAATGCACACGATGCGGCCATTTTCCCGCAGCAGTTCCCGGTGCATCAGTTCTTCATCGATCAGTTCTTCTGCCGTCAGGTTCACCGCGATGGTCATATCCCAGAAATGCTCCGGCATGTTGCCGAGGGTTTTGTCGCGGGTGATGCCGGCGTTGTGGATCACCAGATCGATGCCACCGAAATGCTCTTCCACAAAGTCCGCAATCAGCTTGGGGGCCGCCGCATCAGTGATGTCGCAGGCCAGGGCCTTGCCCTTGATGGCATCGGTCACTTTCTGCAGTTCTTCCATCGCCGGCGGGATGTCGAGGCCAATCACCGTTGCGCCATCGCGGGACAGGGTCTCGGCAATGGAGGCGCCGATACCGCGGGAGGCACCGGTGACCAGCGCGACCTTGCCAGACAGCGGCGCAACCGGATTGGTGGCCGGCGACGCCACGCCTTTACCGACACGGGCAACCTGACCGGACACGTAGGTGGAACGCGCAGACAGGAAGAAGCGGATGCTGGAGTCCAGCTGCTTGTCGGCACCGGGTGCCATCCACAGCAGATTGGCGGTGGCGCCTTTCTTGCCGATTTCCTTGCCGACGGCACGAACAAACCCTTCCAGCGCCTGTTGGGACGCCGCCTGGGCCGGCTTGCGGCAGGTTGCAGGATCCTGTCCGATCACCAGTACCCGGGCGTTGCCGCCGAGCTTTTTGATGGTCGGGCGAAAGAAATCATAGATCGCCCGCAGCTCGGTGGTGTCTTTCATGCCGGTGGCATCGAACACCAGGGCCGAAAATTTCTGGCTGATGTCGTCGCCCAGGGTCAGTGGCTGGGCCTTGTTGCCAGCCTTCGCTGAATCCTTCAGAGTATCTATACCGTCCGCGTGATGCACCTTGGCGGCGCTGGCTCCGAGAACGCTGCCAATGGCGGCGATGGCCTTGGCGCCAGACGCCGCCCCGACCAGAACATCACCCTCGATAAAGGGCTGGTCAGACCGCTTCCAACGGGCCAGCTGAACCGGGGAGGGCAAGCCCAGGGTCTGGGCGGTGGTTTTGCCCACCGGCGTGTTGACGAATTTCAGATAGAGGTCAGACATAAGAGCTTCCTTTTACACTTAAGCGTTTAACGGTTGTGAATTGCCGTACAGATTAAGGATTCAGGCCGCATTTGGATTGACTCAATGCTCTGACCGGGATGTCAGGCATGCCAATGAGCCAGAACCCGTTGGCGCTAGACTGCTTCGCAATGGATACACACGTTAATACAGGATCTCATCATGGCACAGGCTCAGAAAACCACACAAAAGAAAACGACCGCGTCACGGGCGAAAACCAAAGCGTCCGCCCAGGGCATTCGCCGGGTGGCCATCATTGGTGGTAACCGGGTTCCCTTTGCGCGCTCCAATACCGCGTACAGCAAGATCAGTAACCAGGAGTTGCTGACGTCTGCGCTGCGGGGACTGGTGGATCGTTTTGGCCTGCAGGGCCAACGTATGGGCGATGTGGTTGCCGGTGCCGTGATCAAGCACTCCCGTGACTTCAACCTGACCCGCGAGTCGGTTCTGAGCTCGGGCCTGGCGCCCGAAACACCCGCGTATGACATTCAACAGGCCTGTGGGACCGGGCTGGAAGCGGCCATTCTGGTGGCCAACAAGATTGCATTGGGTCAGATTGAATGCGGCATTGCCGGTGGTACCGATACCACGTCAGATGCGCCGATTGGCGTCGGCGAGGGCCTGCGCGAAATTCTGCTGGACCTCAATCGTGCCAAGACCGCCGGTGAGCGCCTGAAAATTATCGGCCGTTTCCGCCCCAGCCACCTGGCGCCGGAAATCCCGGAGAACGGCGAGCCCCGCACCGGCCTGTCCATGGGCGACCACTGCCAGGTGACGGCCCATGAATGGAGCATCCCGCGGGATGAGCAGGACCAGTTGGCATTTGAGAGCCACCAGAAACTGGCCAAAGCCTATGACGAAGGGTTCTTCAATAACCTGATCACCCCGCTGGCGGGGCTGGACAAGGATAATATCCTGCGCCCGGATACCACACTGGAAAAACTGGCGAGCCTGAAGCCCTGCTTCGATCGGGATAACGGCACCATGACCGCCGCCAACAGCACGGCACTGACCGATGGTGCCTCCTGCGTTCTGATGGCCAGCGAAGAATGGGCGAAAGAGCACAACTTCGAAGTGCAGGCCTACCTGACCTTCTCGGAAGTGGCCGCCGTGGATTTTGTGGAAAAGAAAGAAGGCCTGCTGATGGCGCCGGCCTACGCCGTGCCGCGGATGCTGGCCAAAGCCGGTCTGACCCTGCAGGATTTCGACTTCTATGAGATTCACGAGGCGTTCGCCGCTCAGGTGCTGTCTACCCTGAAGGCCTGGGAAGATCCTGCATTCTGCAAGGAGCGTCTGGGTCTGGACAAGCCGCTGGGTAGCATTGATCGCAGCAAGATGAACGTTAAGGGCAGCAGCCTGGCCACCGGGCACCCGTTTGCCGCCACCGGCGGGCGTATCGTCGCGACTCTGGCCAAGCTGCTGGAGCAGAAAGGCAGCGGCCGCGGCCTGATTTCTATTTGCGCCGCTGGCGGCCAGGGGGTAACAGCCATCCTGGAACGGTAAGTTTTTAAAAAACTTCCTGTTTCCTTTGACACACACGGGCCTGCCCCTTATCATGCGCACCTTGTTGATCGGGGCATCCCCGAGAAACAACCAGTTTGATGCGGGGTGGAGCAGTCTGGTAGCTCGTCGGGCTCATAACCCGAAGGTCGTAGGTTCGAATCCTGCCCCCGCTACCATAGTCGAGAAAGGCAGATCAGTATGTTACTGATCTGCCTTTTTTGCGTTCTGGGGTCAAAAAAATCAGAACCGAAAAGGTTAGGCGTGTGCAAGCGAATCCGGGTTCCGATTGTTCTCGTACATTGTAAAGGGTCAGTTGTAACTTGTGATAACGTCTCGTTCCCTTTGCCAGACGGGCGCCATCAAAAATAACTGAAAAGAACAGTCTTTCGGAACGCCAATACGCCATGAACAGTGAACAGAGCTTCAGCACGGATAAAGACATATCTCTGGAAGATTTGCGCACCCATTTCGAGGAAGCGGCAACAAATCTCCGAGGCGCTGCTCTCGGGCAGTTTCAGCGTAATGCTAAGCAAGCCTTCTGTCAGGCCTGCTACGAAGGGGATATGGAAAAAATTGTGTACTTCCTTGATGAGCTCCCGCCCTATTTTGAGTGGCTTTCGAGGGACTGTCTGAATGACTACAAGGGAATATCGTGGGCCTGCTTTGGTAAGCAGTTCGATGTCATTCAACTATTGGCAACGCGGCAGGGGCCTGACGTCTTTCTGGGCTTCGACTTTGATGTAGCGCTGGAAGTGCTGAATCAGGCGCGAGATGAAAATGCGCCTTTGCACCACATAGCCTTTGACGAATGGCATGGCAGATCCACGGTCGAGGCTGTTCATAAAGTGGCGGTTCGCGAAAACGACAGGCGACTAATTGTTACGATCGCGGATGTCATCGAGGACAATCTGGACCGGTTGTTCGAGCAAATCGGAGTATCCGGTTGAGTATTCCGAGCGAACAGGCGGCAGAGGGTCGAATCGATAAGGTTTTATGTTAGTCTGACCGCGAAAATTTGTCATATAACCTACAATAAACAAGACATATGGGCTTATCGGAAAAGTTTCCTGCCAGTAGAACGTGCCGTCCTGGCGTTCGTCAGACATTGCTGCCTTTTTTGTTGCTTGTGGTTTTCTCCAGAGCGATTGTGCCCCCGGGTTATATGCCTGCGCCACTTCACTCAGGCGCATCCCTGTCGATCTTTATGCTGTGTGGCGGAGACGCTCAGTCGGTGCAGCTCCTTGGGGCGTGGCAGGACGTAGGCTCTTCCGAGCATGTCCATAATGCCAGTTCTGCAAGCCTTGGGTTTGAGCTGTGCGAATTCGACGCGCTTTCGTTCGTTTTTGCTGATCTCTCAGCCAGCAGTTTTTCCCCCTTCATCGCAGCCACTGAGATCCATGGTATTCCGCCGGTCTCGATGGTCGCAGCAAGGCCGCATCTCCGTAACAATCTCCCGCGGGCTCCACCACTCGCCGTTTTAAGCAGCTAATCAGTCTTAAATCAAACTCAGTGCCCTCATTCCGCCTGAAACAGGGTTTGAGAGGGACGCGTGGAGATATTCTATGTTGATTCCAGTGAAACCGGCCGGCACAGCCGCCGTGCTGTTATGTGCCACAGTTTTTTCAACCGGCGTTTACGCGCATGAGGCGGGTCCTACCCCGGATAGTCACGCGCCAATGGGCGTAATGGGTGACCACACCCATAACGCCGGCGAGTGGATGTTTTCATACCGGTTCATGAACATGTCCATGAAGGATAACAAGAAAGGCAGAGACAGCATTTCCCCCGAGCAGATTGTGTCCACTGTCAGCAATCCTTTTGCGGGCCAGCCCATGCAGCCCCAAACACTCAGGGTGGTGCCGCTTGAGATGACGACGCAAATGCACATGCTGGGTCTGATGTACGCGCCGAGTGATAAGGTGACGCTTATGCTTATGGCCAACTACATCGAGAAAGAGATGGACCATCTGACCTTTCAGGGCGGTTCTGGCACAACGCGGCTCGGGAAGTTCACTACGGATAACCGGGGTTGGGGCGATACCAAAATCGGAGCGTTAATTCCGGTTTACGAACAGGGGAAACACAGCGTTCATCTCAATGCGGGCCTCAGTTTGCCAACAGGCTCGATTGACGAGGAGGACGATGTGCTGACGCCTATGAACACGCGTCCCACACTGCGTATGCCTTATGCCATGCAGTTAGGTTCCGGCACTTATGATCTCGAGCCTGGTGTAACTTACAACGGACGGGATGGACTGGTGAGTTGGGGCGGGCAGTACAAAGCCGTTGTTCGTCTTGGTGAGAATGACGAAGACTACACTCTGGGCGATAAGCATGAGCTGACCGGTTGGGGGGCTTATCGTGTCCTGCCATGGATGAGCACATCGCTGCGTCTTACTGCCCGTACTGAGGACGCCATTGACGGGGATGACTCGCGAATTCGTGCGCCGATTCAGACAGCGAATCCGGAGAATTACGGCGGTGATTTTGTCGACGTGGCCATCGGTGCCAATCTGGTGGGCCAGAGTGGGGCCATTCGCGGTCAGCGTCTGGGAGCAGAGCTCTCGCTGCCGGTTCATCAGGATTACAATGGCGTTCAAATGGAGATGGACTGGATGTTCACACTGGCATACCAGTACAGCTGGTGATCTGACCAGGGCAACTGTCCATCGGTAAGAATAGAGCCCGCAGGTTGTGGGCTCTACTTCGTCAACTACACAGGATAACCCGATGCATCAATCACCTTTAGCGCAACCCCTCGAACTCCCCTGCGGCGCCGTTTTACCCAATCGCATTGCCAAGGCGGCCATGACCGAGGGCCTGTCAGACGACCGTTTGAGCGCCACCGAACGGCATGAAACCCTGTATCGGCGCTGGTCCGATGGCGGGGCAGGGCTGCTGATTACCGGCAACGTAATGATTGATCGGCGAGTGCTGGAACGGCCGGGTAACGTGGCGATTGATCCTGCGCCAACAGAGGGCGAGCCGGAGAACATGGCGCAATTGCGCGCCTGGGCAGAAGCGGGCACGCGGAACGGTAACCACTTGTGGATGCAGATCTCCCACGCGGGTCGGCAATCGCCGCGGTACGTCACCAACCGTCCTATGGGCCCGTCTGCCGTTCAGCTTTCGTTGCTGGGTAACTATGCCCGTCCGCGGGCGCTGACGGAAGCTGAGATCCTCGACTTTATCCAGCGGTTCGCCCACGTTGCCCGGGTTGCCAAGAATGCGGGTTTCACCGGCGTTCAGGTGCATGGCGCCCACGGCTATCTGTTGTCGTCGTTTCTGTCTCCGGTGACCAACCAGCGGACCGATCGCTGGGGCGGTTCGCTGGAAAATCGCGCCCGCTTCCTTTTGGAGGCGGTTCGCGCCACGCGGGCAGCCGTGGGGCCGGACTTTCCGGTGGCGGTCAAGCTCAACTCGGACGATTTCCGCAAGGGCGGGTTCACGCTTGAGGACAGTGTGCAGGTGGTGCGCTGGCTGAACGAAGAAAGAATCGATCTGCTTGAAGTCTCTGGCGGCACCTACGAACAGCCCCGGCTACTCGGGTACAGCGGCGATGCGGACACCGCGAGTGAGGGGCCGGCCATGCGGGAGAGTACCCGTAAGCGCGAGGCCTATTTCCTGGGTTACGCCCAGAAGATCCGCGAAGTCTGCGATTGCCCATTGATGGTGACCGGTGGTTTCCGCACGCGGGCCTTCATGGAGGAAGTGGTCGCCACTGGTGAAACCGATGTGATTGGCCTTGGCCGGCCGCTCTGCACAGACCCGGACACGCCCGGGGATCTGCTTGAGGGGCGTATCGACAAAACCGTCTGCCACGAGGATCACGTCAAGCTTGCCCAGAAGGGCTTCTTTTCACCGGCCAGTCCGCTGATGCCGATCAAGGTCCTTAACGTGCTGGGTGGCCAGGCATGGTACTACCAGCAAATCTTCCGGCTTGCGGACAACGAGGCGGCGGATCCCCGCATGGGCATCCTCAGGGCGATTGGCGCCTACCTTATGGATGAGCTCGGTCAGGCCCGGCGGGTGAAAAAGCATTCTCGGTGACACCCTTTCTGAGGGTTTGCCCGAGTAGTGTGAGAGCAACCGGGGACCCGGTTGCTCTGCGGTGACTCCCTATCCCGGTTGCGTCGTGCAGGGCGAATAGGGTGCGGGGGCCTCAATGGCTCTGGAAGCCCATGCGCTTGCGGTAGCGCTTGAGGAGGAACTCCGTGTCGTGATCCCAGGGATGGAAGCCCGGTTTAAAGTAGTCGAAGAATTCGGGGATGATCTGCTTGAACATGCCCGTGCGCCCCCACAACTGGGTCAGCCCGCTTCTCCATTCCTTGCCGCTGAAGAGCTTGCCGTCTTGACGCAACAGTTCGGCAACGAACGCATGGATGGCCACCATGATCAGCAGTGTTGCCAGCATCATCGTGCCCATACGAATGGCATAGTTGAGTGCGCCCTCACCGTACACGATTTTATAGGTATCGAAGGCCACGGCCTTGTGCTCGTTCTCCTCTACGCAGTGCCACATCCACAGGTTGCGCATGGATTCATCAATTGATTCAACGATGTCGTCCCGGCGCAGCAGCTGAGCGGAGAGTATGCCGGTGAAATGCTCGAGAGCCACCGTTGCCGCGAGGCGGACTTTTTTGTTGCTGAGCCCCGGCAGGTCGGCAACTGACAGGAATTTACGCGTCCATCCCTCGAGCGCTTCCAGGTTATAGCCGTTGTCGACGGCACCACGGTTGAATTTCTCATGCTCTTTTGCGTGCATCGCCTCCTGGCCGATGAAGGCGCCGATGTCCTTCTGCAGTTGCGGGTCGTTAACTGCCTCGCGAACGGCCCGCACGCTGGCGACAAAGAATCGTTCGCCATCGGGGAACAAGGCTGACATGCCGTTAAATACATGGGTCATGAAGGCGTCGCCGTTTACCCAGTATCTCGGAACTTCTCCGAACTCAAAATCCTGCCGGCGAACTGGGAATGCTGAAACTGCTTTCGTTGTAGCCACAACAGGCTCCTCTCTTGTCGATCTTGGAACCGAGTTATAGTGGCGTGACGGGTGAACGGACTTGCCCTTTTGGGACAACTGGTTATCCGATTGGGCGGCGTTACTCAATACTACTAAAAGGCTCAAGAGGTGACAGTTCATTACAAATGACAATCACAGCTCGCCGCGATTTGGGGTATAAAATTGACTGGTGCTTGAGAATTGCAATTAATCGGAAAGCTATTCGGTTATTTCTCATCAACGTGTTCTCTGCCGCTTCCGGACTGCCCGGGTTTGCCCGGCGGTCCGGTATCTGAGGGATGAAAATGTTCGGTAAAAAATCGAAAAATACGGACAGCTCTCAAAAGCTGGACATGTGCATGGCCGAAAATGAGGAACTCCTCAGTACCTTGCAGGCCATTCAGGGAGCGGTTGCCTTCATCACGTTCAGCCCTGAGGGCATCATTCAATCCGTCAACGATACGCTGCTTGAGCTGCTGGGTTACGACGAGAGCCAACTGATTGGCAAGCACCATCGGATGCTGTGCGAGCAAGCCTATGCGAGCAGCCAGGAGTACAAGGATTTCTGGCGCGAGCTGGCGGGTGGGAGTTACCGCCAGGGACGACTTCCACGAATTGATGCGAAAGGAAAAAAGCTCTGGCTTGAGGGGAGTTATTTTCCGGTCAGAGATCGTGAAGGTCAGGTAGTAAAAATCATAAAAATTGCCGCAGACGTGACCAGGACCCATACAGAAAACGCGGATAAAGAGGCCTTGCTGGCGGCTCTTGATACGTACATGGCGGTCATTAAATTCAAGCCCGAGGGGATCGTACTGGATGCGAATCAGAACTTTCTGAACGCCATGGGCTATGGGCTGAACGAGATTGTGGGTCAGCACCACAAAATGTTTTGTTTTGACGCTTTTTACCGCGAAAACCCGAATTTCTGGCAAAAGTTGGCATCAGGTGAAAGTTTTTCCGGTCGGTTCGAGCGTAAAGACCGGCAAGGTCGCTCGATCTGGCTTGAGGCGACCTACAGCCCGGTGTTCGATGAGCTGGGGCGCGTCAGTAAAATTGTCAAGTTTGCCATGGACATAACCTCACAGGTGAGTCGGGCACAGGAGGCCAGGGAATCCGCTGCGGCTACTTCGGAAGAGGCGTCGCAGATCGCCAATCAGTCAACGCACGCCATCGAGGAGGCCGTTAGGGTGTCAGATCGGGTCGCTGCGGAGATCGAGGGTGCCCTGAAACTGAGCGAGAGTCTGGAGGGGCAGGCCGCCCAGATCCACAGTATTGTTACCACGATCCAGGCAGTGGCCGATCAGACCAACCTGCTCGCCTTGAACGCTGCTATTGAGGCCGCACGGGCAGGCGAGGTTGGGCGTGGGTTTGCGGTAGTAGCCGATGAAGTTCGCACACTGGCTGCAAGGACTGCCGAATCTCTTGCAAAAATCTCAGATGTCGTAGCGGCGAACAATGCCATGATTGCGGAGCTCAGGGGCACAATGGATAACGTGAGTGGGCTATCAAAAAATAGTGCGGAGCGCATCGGTTCGGTTGCCGAGGGTATCACTGAAGTGGATCGGGGTATTAGTGAGCTGGCTGCGATGATGTCCAGTTCGGGGTAATGAAAGAGTCATTGCGATTGTTTTTTTGTTAGATCGGTACTGAAGATTCTCGATCCCTTGCCGATAAAGAATCTATGTAGGAGTTGCATACATAACCGGATGATTTGAGGACTTAACGTGCGCAAAAATTTACCAATAACAAACAATGAAAAAACCTTTCCGCAGTCGCAGAAATTGATATCGGCGACGGATCTCAAAGGCAAGATCCTCCATTGCAACGACGCGTTTGTCGAGGTGAGCGGGTTTACCCGTGACGAGCTTATTGGCCAACCTCACAACATTGTTCGGCATCCGGATATGCCCCCGGCCGCCTACGAGAACATGTGGTCTCACCTGAAATCCGGTAGCCCCTGGATGGGTCTGGTGAAGAATCGCCGCAAGAACGGTGACTTCTATTGGGTCAGTGCCTACGTCACGCCGGTCACGCAAAACGGGGACGTTGTCGGCTATGAATCTGTGCGATCCTGCCCGGCTCGGGAAGACGTGGCGAGAGCTGAAAAGTTGTACGCGGATATGCGGCGCGGCAAAACCGGAACCCCGTGGTGGAAACGGATTGCGGTGAGCACTCTCTTCCTCGTGGCGGTGCTGGTGATTTCTGCCGGATTGTTCTTCTACCAGCAGGAAGTTATTTCAGAGATTGTGCTGTCTGTTGGCGTTATTGCCTACGCGATCTGGATGAAGCTGTCCAAGGACGCCCTCATTCGGTCGGTCACACAACTGATGAGTAAGGTGTTCACTGACGATCTTGCTGCCAGTAGCTACACGGACGACGACCGACAGCTGGGCCGGGTAAAGGTCGCGGTGCTTTCCCAGCAGGCGCACCTGGATGCCGTTCTGACCCGGATCGAAGACGCGGCTGGCAGTGTAAAGATTGGCGCTGTGCAGGGGCTGGAAATCACCTACGAAGCTCAGGAAACGTTGAAAAAGCAGCAGGCCGAGACTGAGCAAGTGGCGGCGGCCGTCCATGAGATGTCGCAAACCATCGGTGAGGTGTCTGCCAACGTTCAGCAAACGGCGGAGAAAGCTGAGGGCGCGCGGGAATACGCGGACCGGGGCGCATCGGTGGTCATCTCGACCCGCGAGTCGATTCAGAAGCTCAAAGAGAAGGTGCATGGGATATCGGAGTCGGTCACTGAGCTGGCCACGGAGAGCGGAAAAATTGCCGGCGCCGCCAAAATTATCGAGGAAATTGCGGACCAGACCAACCTGCTTGCCTTGAACGCTGCCATCGAGGCGGCCAGAGCGGGTGAGCATGGGCGAGGGTTTGCGGTGGTAGCCGATGAGGTGCGTGGACTGGCAAAACGGACCCAGGATTCAACCCGGGAAATCCACGGCATCATTGACACATTGCTGGCCAGATCGTCTGCGTCGGTCAAAGTGGCTGATGAAGGGAATCGGGCAGCTGATGAAGGGCTGGCGCGCATGCTGGAGGCTGAGGACGCGTTGGGGCAGATTACCGAGTCTGTCGGCACCATCGCGGAAATGGCGACCCAGATGGCCGCGGCCGTCGAGGAGCAGGCTCAGGTGTCTGACCAGATCAATGAGCAGGTTGAGCAGATTTCCGTGCTGGCGGCAGACAACCTGGATAAAGGCGAGCAATCAACCGCCAGCGTCCAGAAAATGGAGAAGATCGCCGGTGACCTTCACGAGCTGGTGGTGAGATTCAAATAAGTGACTGGCTCAATGAATTCGTTGAGCCACGTTCGTTTTTCAGTGAGTGAGCGTTTCTGAGGAGCGCTCTCTTACAAGACGCCCTCCTGCAAACCGTCTTCAAGAGTCAGTGTCCTGCCATCGCTGAACGTGATGGAGGCATCTCCGTCACTTTCGATCCGGTAGTAAATCGGCATGTCAGCCAAGCAGGTATCGTCAACATCGATAGTCGCACTGCCGACATTCTCCAGTGTTCCGGTCAGTCTGCTCGTCGCAGGACCTTGCTGTTCGGCTACCTCGTTGCGGGTTCCGCTCCAGGGCACGGGATCCAGTCCCCCGGTGAGTTCGGTGGACGCCTCTTCTGTCAGCGATCGGCACCCGGAGCTGTTAAGTTCAACCCGGGCTGCCGTGGACTCACGGGCGACCAGGTTGCTGATCCAGTAGGCCGAATCATGCTTGATGTCGAATTCCGGGTAATCAAACGTAGGGTCGAAGGTATAAACCACATTGACAGGATTCTCTTCCAGCACCCAACCGGCTGAAACCAGGGCTTCTTTACGCCAGTCATCCAGCACCAGGAACGTCAGATGCTCCGCCACAGGATGCAGGTAAAAGTTGTATTCCAGATTGTCTGCCGCTGACAGCCGTTGGGCGATGGCCAGGGCTTCACTCACATGAACAAGCTCGTCTGCCGCCGCATACAAATGAGCGCTGGGGATGTGGCGAAGATTTCCGACGTAATCCACTACATTGGCAAACCCTTCTGCCGGAGTTGTGATGCTGCCCAGTATTTCGCCGAGGATCGGGCGCAGCACAAGTTCTGTTCCCTGTTCCAGCAGTTCATCGACGACAGGGGTAAATTCGGGGATATTGAGAAGGTCACCGGTGTAGCCCACCCAGTTGACCATGCCAGCATAGCGGTCCGGGTAATGGGTTGCGAAATGCAAGGCGCCGTAACCCCCCATGGAGTATCCGGAGGCGAACACTTGTTTCGGATTAACCGGGTAGGTGTCCTGAACATCGTCCATCACATCCAGCACATCGCGTTCGGAGGGGCCTGTATAGAACCCGTAAGGTCCGCGTCCCAGAGGGGAAACCAGGATGCGATTGAGCGCGTCGCCGAATCGCTGCTGCATGTTTGGCTGATTGATCTGGCTGGCGTGATTGGCCTCACAGCCATGCATAACGACCATCATGCCCGGCTTGGACTCAGGCTGGACAGCCGATTCGGGGACGTAAATGCCATAAGGCTGATACTTGCCCAGATAGTTGAAGGACTGACCGCAGAAGGTACCGCCGCCGTCTCGACCGTTAACCCCCGGTATGGCAACGCCTTCGCCCAACGGGTAATCCGACGTGTACACCCGCTGATAAAAGCCGCTGGGTAAGTCGATATCATCAGATCGCCGGATTTCAAAATCCTGACGCTCTATCGTCAGCCCGAATTCGCTGATGTCACCACGCCCCAGTGCCTCGGCCTGATGGTCATCCCACCAGTTACCGGCAGCGGGCAACACCTGGTTCACACCGCCATCGGCGGATGCGCCTTCATGGATGCCGCGGAACGCAACATTCATAACGGTACCATCGGCCTGGGCAACGACGGCCTGGAGTCGGTAGTTGTCAGCTGCGGGAGCGGGAAACGTCAGCACCAGTTCATTGGAGTCGGGGTCGCCGTTGTCCTGAAAATGGACCTGATCCCAACCCTCGCTGGCAACATCGACCCGACCCCAGTCGCCTCCGCCGTTGGACTGGCCAGGATCCAGGTCCAACGCCACGCCGAGGATTGCATCGCCCGGGTTGAACAGGGTGTTCAGCTCCGCGGTAATCCTGAGGGTACCATCGAGATTTTCGACGTGAAGTTTGACCAGGTCTGCGGTATTCAGAAGCCCCTCGGGATACCGCTCGTCACCGGCGGTTGGCGACAACAAACCGGGGGTATTCGCAACCGGCGAGCCCAGTTGCCCGCCTCTGTTCAGCACATTGAGCAGAGTAGGCGCCGGGGAAATCAGGCCGCGGTCGGCACCGTAATCGTCATACACATAATCGTAGTAGGTGAGTTTGCCTTCGCACCACTCGACCGAGCCGGCTATCCAGCTGTTTTTCGAGCAGTCCGCCGCCTGCTCCTGAGCAACCTGGGGAGCCGCAGCTTCGGCGGCAGGTACCGTGCCGTTTGAAGCAGTGGATTCTCCTGACTCGCTTCCACAACCAAGCAGAAGTCCCACCGGAATGGCCAAGCCAAGTTTATGCAGCTGTTTCATTGATTCGCCTGTTGTTGTTTATTTTGGAAAAGACTAACAACAAAGCCACTGCAAAGTGCGTGTCTCGGGCAATCAGTTGGAGCGTCAATCTGGTCAATATTCAGCGGAATCTCTCGGGAACCTCGAGCTCATAGGTGATGCCAAGCCCCGGGATGCCGCTACCCAACGCGTTCCCCCGCTGAGAGCTGAAATAGAGATACTGTCCATTTCTCGTAAAGGCCGGACCCGTCAGCTCACTGCCTCCGCCGGGCACCTGCAGCAATATCTTGGATGGACCGTTCGGGTTCATGACCATCAGCCGCATGGCATCGCCATCTTCCGAGACGATGATGTCGCCCATGGGCGATACGGTGAGGTTGTCGACATCGTCAAAGGGGATGTCCGGCGCCATCAGTTGGTCATTATCGAAGACCACTTCGATCAGGTCGTTATCCACATCCACGGCGTAAACCCGGTTATCGCCCTTACAGGCGAAGTAAACCACCGCTCGCAGCGGATGTTGTGTGCCGCTGACGCGTTGCTGTTGCTCGCGGGGGATTTCCTGAATCCAGATGCCTTCGCCGCCTTTGAAAATAGTGCCGGGTGCGCCCATGCCCGTAGCCATCTGGATTTCTGAACGAACCTCGGACTGAGCCCTTTCGGGCGATACCACGGGCACCCACGTCACGCGCGCGACTTTGCGGGCTTCGTTAAGGTCTTCCTGATAGTTGCCGGACTCGAAACCCTGAATTTCCAGCACTTCCAGAGTGCCATTTTGCATATCCAGGCCCGGCTCTCCGTTGATGGAAGGCGCCATGCCGCTGGAGCGGAAACGATACAGCCGACCGTCACCGGCATCCTCGGTCAGAAAGAGCGTACGGGTCTCGAGGTCCACCGCGACAGCTTCGTGGTTGAATATGCCAAGGGCCGGCAGTTCTTGCGCCGTATCCGGTGTGCCCAGCGGGTCGCACTCGTAAACTTTGCCATCTTCGACCTCTTCACAGGACAGCCAGGTTTGCCACGGCGTTGGGCCACCTGCGCAATTCCGTCGGGTGCCCGACAGGATGGGGTAGGAGTCGGTAATCGCTCCGTCACGGTCGAAACGGAGCGCTCCGACGCCACCGGTCAACATGGTTTCACTGTTGGAAACGTAGATCCAACCGCCGTCGTCGAGATCGAATACGGCGCCGCCGTCCGGAAAGGTGTGCCAGGGATAGGTAATCAGTCCCAGTGAGGGCAGAGGTAGGACGGTGGAGGCGGTGAGCCCGGAGATCGCCACTCTGCGAATGTCAAATTCAGGGGGTATCAGCACACCGTCAACGCCGCTGTCCTGCAGTGCGCCAATGCCCATCAGGGGGCCCTGCTGCAAGGGCAGCTGTATGGCCAACGCCTCTGGGCTCGCAGGCGTTGGCGGGGTATTCGTCGGGGGCGTGGTCGCGGTCTGCTCCGGCGTACCCGGGGTCCGCGTACTGCCACCGCAGGCGCCCAGCGCCATCGCCGAACCGCCGACGAACAACATCTGTAATAAACGACGTCTTTGATTGTCCATGACCACTGCCTCGCACCGAATAAGCTCACTCTTCTGACGGAGGATAGTAACGAAGTGTTACGTTTCGGTGACTGTTATCCTGTCGGTGGGCAGTCCAATGGTGGTTTCGCTGACAAACAGATGTTCTTCTCGTGCGGGTTTTCATCGAGTCCCTCAGATACAACGTATAGACTTCTCGGATTGGCCTCGAGGTCGAGAGACTGGTGTTCGGATGGGATGGTCATAGTGGTGATGTTTGGTAAAACGAAGAGAGAACTTCAGGCCGCCCTCGACAAACTGGCGGCAGCAGAGGAGAAGCTCAGAGAGCTGGAAGCGGACTTCGCGGTCATCGAGGACCACCAGGCGGTGCTGGTGATGTCTCCCGATGGGCTGATTGAACGCACCAACCCCCTGTTTCGGGAAGCGGTGGGCTATCAGGAGCATGAATTGGTGGGCCAACACCACCGGGTTCTGTGCGATACACAATACACTGGCAGCGAGGCGTACATCACGTTCTGGCGTGAGCTGGTCACAGGCCATGTGCACCGGGGGCTTTTCACCCACGTTCATGCCGACGGGCACAGAATTCAGCTGGCATCCCGTTATCTGCCGGTGATGAGCGAAAAGGGTTTCCTCAAGCGCATCATCACCCTCGTGGAGCGTGATGTTCCGGCTGGATGTCAATAAGTGCAAAGTGGCCCGGATTCACCTTCAGGTTTGGTGTCACTTCGTCCACTCTCTCATCAAAGGTAGGCTGCGACGTTCTTCTCCATAACAAGAATTCAAAGGGTATTCAGTAATGCAGACAGTGGACTATGTAATTGTGGGCGGTGGCTCCAGCGGATGCGCGCTGGCCGGGCGTTTGAGCGAAGACGCCAACACCACCGTGGCGCTGATCGAAGCCGGTTCCCGTAAAGGTGCCAGCTGGTTGGTGCAAACCCCCGCCGCGGTGGTCGCCATGGTGCCTAAAAACATCAATAACTGGGCCTTTGAAACCGTACCTCAGCCTGGGCTGAACGGGCGCCGGGGCTATCAGCCCAGGGGTAAGGTGCTGGGTGGTTCCTCGGCCATCAACGCCATGGCCTACATTCGTGGTCACGCCAGTGACTACGATCACTGGGCCGAGCAGGGCAATGAGGGATGGTCCTTCAAGGACGTGCTGCCATACTTTCGCAAATCCGAGGGTAATCAGACCCTCAATGATGAGTGGCACGGCACCGATGGCCCGCTCAAAGTCAGTGATCTGCAGAGCGACAACCCGTTCCAGCAGCACTATCTTGAGGCTGCCCGCCAGGTCGGCTACCCGCTGACCCCGGACTTCAACGGTCCCCAGCAGGAGGGGATCGGTCTCTATCAGGTCACCCAGCTCAACGGCGAGCGCTGGAGTACCTACCGCGGTTATTTGATGCCCCACCTCGAACGCCCGAACCTGTCCATCGAAACCGATGCCGTGGCGCAACGAATCGTGTTCGAGGGCAAGCGAGCTGTGGGTGTGGAGATTCTGCAGAATGGCCAGCTACGGCAGATTCGTGCTCGTAAGGAAGTGGTACTGAGTGCCGGTGCCTTCCAGTCGCCGCAGCTGCTGATGCTGTCCGGCGTCGGTGATGCCGATGAGTTGACCGCGGTCGGTGTGCCGGTGTTGCATCACCTTCCCGGCGTGGGCAAGAACCTGCACGACCACCCCGATTTCATCTTCGGCTACAAGTCCAGCGATGCCAATCTGTTGGGTCTGTCACTGAAAGGCGGGCTGCACGGCATCCGCCAGTTCCTGCGTTACCGCAAGGAGCGTCGCGGCCTGCTGGCCTCCAATTTCGCCGAGGGCGGCGGCTTTCTCAAGACCGGTCCCGAGCAGGCGGCACCGGATATCCAGCTGCATTTTGTCGTTGCGCTGGTGGATGATCATGCCCGCACGCTGCACAGCGGGCACGGCTTCTCCTGCCATGTGTGCCTGCTCAGGCCGAAGAGCCGCGGTACAGTGTCCCTGAAAGACGCCTCCGCGCAGACGCCGCCGGTGATCGATCCGAAGTTCTTTGACCATCCGGACGATATTGAAGCCATGGTCAAGGGCTACAAGATGACTGACAAACTGATGAAAGCCCCGGCGCTGTCGCGGTTTATCACCAGTGACCCGTTTACCGGCAACGTCAGCACCGACGACGATATCCGCAACGTGCTCCGTTCCCGCACCGACACGGTGTATCACCCGGTGGGCAGCTGCAAGATGGGCATCGATGACATGGCGGTGGTCGATCCTCAGCTTCGGGTTCATGGCCTGGAAGGCTTGCGGGTGGTGGACGCGTCTATCATGCCCAGCATCATCGGTGGCAACACCAATGCGCCTGCGGTGATGATCGCTGAAAAAGCGGCCGACATGATGCGGGCTAACGATGAGCCGGGAACCACACGCTGACGCACAGCCCCGGCTGACCGTCTCGCCGGTCCATCAAGGCCAACCGCCCGCCGTGCATTTCCGCAATGCGGCGGGCGATGGCCAGGCCCAGACCTGCGCCGGATCCCATGCGCTGATCGAGGCGGGTGAAGCGGTTCAGGGCTTGCTCGCGGGCATCCTCGGGAATGCCCGGGCCCTGGTCACAGATCAGCACCCGATAACCGTCATCCGCTGTTTCCAGATGGGTCTCCACACACGTGCCCGGTGGGCTGTACTGGATAGCGTTGGCCAGCAACGATCGCATCAGTGAAGTCACCAGCGGCGCCTGGCAACGAATAATCGATTGCCCGGCCTGATCATCCAGAGATGGCTCGATCCGCTTCTGCAGTGCCAGTGGGGCCACGTCGGCAATGCTCTGGGCAATAATGTCTGACAGATTCTGGCGCTCGGGGCTGAAGCCGGCACCGGATTCTACCCGACTCAGCAGCAGCATCTGTTCCACCAGGTGCACCATGCGATCCACCGATGCGGTCAGATCGCTGAATTCGCCCGGATACTGTTCATCGATTCGCTCCAGATTCAGCCGCAACGCCGTCAGTGGTGTGCGCAGTTCGTGCGCTGCGTCGGCGGAAAACCGGCGTTCACGTTCCAGGGCAACATCCAGCCGTTTCAGCAGTCCGTTGACCGCGCCCACCAGACCACTGACTTCTTTGGGGGCGTGGCGGGTGTCCAGTGGGTGAATGCGCTCGGGGTCCATGTGACGGATGGGTTTTTCCAGCTTGCGCAGCGGCCGGAATCCCATCTGAATGGTAAAGGCGACGGCAATAACCAGCAGGGGCAACGCGGCAAGCAATGGCAGGATGTTGCTCAGCGCCAGTTCCTGGCTGAGCTCCTGGCGAATGTCCTCGCGTTGGGCCGTGCGTATCCAGTAGCCGGTTTGGGGATCTTGCAGGGTGAAGGTGCGCCACTGGAATCCGGTTGCCTCTGACCAGGCGTAACCGGAATTCAGGAGCTGATCATCATTCGCTGCGAGCGTATCGAGCACCGGTTCACCAGCCGCTGTCCAGACCTCGAACGCCAGTTTCTTCTCGTACTTGTGACCGGTGCCATCGGGAAGAATCTCGTCGTAGTCGTCCTCGTTCAGCGCACCCTGCGGCAGTTGCAGGGTTTGTTTGAGCGCACCTGCCAGCTCCTCGTACGATTGCGTTGCCGCGAGGTGCTGCACCAGCCCCTGTACTATGCGTGTGCTCTGGGCCAGTTCCGCATCGAACAGTTCCTCCAGTTCGTGGTTACTTTCAAGGTAGCTCCAGGTGGCGGCCGCCACAGCAATCAGCATGACAATGGAGGCCACCAGCAAAATCAGCGTGCGGGTCAGGGACATGCCGGCGCTCCACATCGGGTCGCCTGCTGGCTGTCGAGCAGGTAGCCCACGCCGCGGATGGTGCGAATCACCGTTTTGCCAACCCGTCGGCGCAGGTGGTGGATATGAACCTCCAGGGCATTGCTCTCGGCACCATGGTCCCAGCCATAAAGCTGCTCTTCCAGCCGCCGGCGGGTGGCCACCTGATCCGGGTTGCGCATCAGATAGTGCAGTATCTGGACTTCGCTGCGGGGCAGGCTGACGGTCTGTTCGCCGATAGTGAGCCGGCCGGAGTCCGGATTCAGATTGAGGTTGCCCACGCTCAGGCCAATACTGGCAGCCTGGTTGCCGTTAGTGCCACGGCGGGTGACCGCGCGGATGCGGGCCTTGAGTTCCGCCATGGCAAAGGGTTTGGTGAGGTAATCGTCGGCACCGGCGTCCAGCCCCTGCAGTTTTTCTTCCAGTCCCGCGCGTGCGGTCAGGATAATAACCGGCGTGTTCGTTCCCCGACTGCGGGCACGGGCCAGCACCTCCAGACCGTCCAGCCTGGGCAACGTCAGGTCGAGGACGGCCAGATCAAAGTGCTCGCCCGTCAGTGCATTGAGCGCCTGCTGGCCGTCGTCGAGCCAGTCTACGGTGTGCTGATCATCTCGCAACATAGTGAGCATGGTGTTTGCCAGCATGTGATCGTCTTCCACAAGCAGAATGCGCATTCGGTCAGTTCCGTCACCAGAGTGGATATCACCTGATTCTGGCACAGAAACCTTAACACCGGCTTAAGAAATCGATCCTGCTCCGTTAAGCCAGCCTTAAGTCTTTCCCCTTAGTCTGGAGGCCAGTCGAGGGGGATTCTTATGACCGAATGTTTGACCATGCCCACCAGTATTGATCCTGCATCAGCGGAAGCCGAACCGGTGGTGCGTTGTGGCCATCGCCATTTGTGCGAGCTGCGCCCGCGCACCGCCAGTGAGCAGCGAGCCGCCGCGTTCATTCGCCGGCGCTTCGAGCAGGCATACGGGGCACGCCCGACCCTGCACATGCCGCCACTCATGGCGTTGGTGTCCGAACATGGCACCTTGCTGGCTGCAGTCGGCGTGCGCAACGCCGCCGTGGAGCGACTGTTCCTGGAAGATTACCTGGACCGGCCCATTGAGGCCTGCCTCCCGTGCGCAGGCGCTGAGCGGGCGTCCGTCGTGGAAATCGCCCACCTGGCCGGTGTCGAAACCGGCATCAGCCGGCCCCTGTTTGCTGCGCTGGCGGTTCGGCTGAATCAGAGGGGGCTGACGTGGGTCGTGTGTACCGGTACCGCCCAGCTGCGAAACAGCTTTCAGCACCTGGGCATTGACGTGGTGGATCTGGGGGGCGCTGACCCCGATCGCCTTGCGGGCGCCGGCCAGACCTGGGGGCGGTACTATGAATGCCAGCCGCGGGTGCTGGCAATCAATGTCCGCCAGGGCCTGGAAAGCCTTCGAGCGCGCGGCCTGCTTCGGCACGTGCAGAGTATTGATGCCAGCGCGACGATGGTCACAAGCGCCGCTTGGGCAACGGGAGGTGGTTATGGCCACACTGGCTGATCTGTTCCGGAGCGTGGTCGATGCGCGGCCGAACGCGACCGCTCTGGTGTCCGGCGATCTGACGTATTCCTACATGTCACTGTTTCAGGCCGTGAAGGCGCTGGCCGATCAACTGCAGGCCCGCGGTATCCAACGCCTGGGGTTATGCGGCGATAACACACCCGGCTGGGTGATCGCCGATCTGGCCTGCCTGAGTGCCAACGTGGTGTGTGTGCCTGTGCCGCCGTTCTTCTCGGCCGAGCAGAAAGCGCACCTGATCCGCGCGGCGGGCCTGCAGGCCTTGCTCTGGTCGAATGCAACGGTCGGGCTGGAGGCGTTGAGTGATGGCGTGTCGTTAAGCTGGCTGGATGCGTCGACCGAAGTGGTTGACCTGCCCACCGGCACCGCGAAAATCACCTTTACCTCAGGCAGTACCGGCCTGCCCAGAGGCGTGTGCCTCTCGCAGGCGCATCTGGCCGCGACCGCCTGCGCATTGAAAGACCGTCTTCGCGCCCACGCCGGCCGCTCTCACCTCTGCATCTTGCCCCTGGCGACTCTTCTGGAAAATGTCGCCGGTCTCTATCTGCCCTTGTTGCTGGGGTCGACGGTGCGTGTGGAGCCGCTGGCTGCGCTCGGTATGAGTGGCAGCAGCGGTGTCGATGCAAGCCGGCTGGCGGCTGCCGTGAACCATTGGCGACCGGAGTCACTGATACTGGTGCCGGAGCTCGCCAGGCTGCTGGTGCAGCAGGCAGAGCGCGGGGCACTGCAAACCGACCGCTTCCGGTTTCTTGCGGTCGGCGGTGGCAAAGTGGCCAGCGCACTTCTGGCCAGGGCACACGCACTGGGACTTCCGCTGTTCGAAGGCTACGGACTGTCGGAGTGTGGCTCCGTAGTGGCACTGAACACGCCGGCCGACAATCGCCCGGGCACCGCCGGACGCTCTCTGGATCATGTTGAGGTTCGTGTCGATGAGCAGCGCCGCATTCTGATCCGCGGTAATACCTTCCTCGGGTATCTGGGTGCCGCCGTGCCCCAGAGCTCCTGGCTCGATACCGGGGATCTGGGGAGTCTGTCGGACGATGGCTTCCTGACGGTGGACGGCCGCTCCAAGAACCTGCTGATCACCAGTTTTGGTCGCAACATCAGCCCGGAATGGCTGGAGAGCGAACTGATTCAGACTCTGGGCGCACAGCAGGCGCTGGTATTCGGTGACGGTGAGGCCCGGCCGCGTGCGCTGATCTATGGGCTCCACACCGACTCACCCGAGGCGCTGCAACGATTGGCCGCCGTCTGTCATCAGCTTAACGACCGGCTGCCGGATTACGCCCGGTTGTCACACATCTACCGGCTGGTGGCGCCGCTGTCTGCCGCCGGTGGCCATCTCACCGCCAATGGCCGGCTGATGCGGCACCGCATTCACACTGATCTGCCCCGTCTGATCGCCAACAGCGACCCGATGAGCTTGATACTCCCGATCACTCCGATCAACCCGATCACGCCAAGAGGAACGACCATGGCATTTTTTGACCGACTCCAAACCGAAACCGCCCAGGCCCGCATCCACGTCACCGGAGCACCGGTAGTGCAGGCTGTCCAGCAGGGGCGGATGACGCTACAAGGCTATACCTGGTTCCTGACCCAGGCTTTTCACCACGTCAAACACACCGTGCCACTGATGATGGCCTGCGGTGGCCGCTTGCCGGAGCGTCTTGAAGGCGTTCGTAAGGCGCTGGTGGAATACATTGAAGAAGAGTATGGCCACCACGAGTGGATTCTTGACGACCTGCAAGCCTGCGGCGAGGACCGCGAGGAACGCCGCGCCAGCCAGCCGGATCTGTCGATCGAACTGATGGTGGCCTACCTGTACCACCAGATTGACCGCGGCAACCCTGCGGCCTTCTTCGGCATGGTGCAGGTGTTGGAAGGCACGTCCATTGAGCTGGCAACCCCGCTGGCGCAACAGATTCAGCAACAGTTGCAGCTGCCGGACAAGGCGTTCAGCTATCTGTACTCCCACGGCGAGCTCGATCAGGGGCATTTCGAGTTCTTTCGCGACCTGATGAACAGCATCACCGACCCCGACGACCAGCAGGCGATTATTGACTCTGCCCGGGTGGTGTATCGCCTGTACGGCGATATGCTGCACCGCATTCCGTTGCCGGCCAGCGAGACAGCCCAGCAGAAGGAGACGGACCATGCAGCTGCGTGAACGTCGTTTTTTGTTGCTGGGCGGCACTGGCGGTATTGGTCAGGCGCTGATGACCATGCTGCTGGCAGAGGGGGCGAGAGTGCTGGTGGCGTCGCGGCAGTCTGAGGGTTTGCGGCTTCCTGCCGGCGCTGCCGCGGTTCAGCTGGATCTGGCAGCGGGGGATCTGGGGGAGCAGCTTCAGGCCATCACGGATAACTGGCCGGAGATTTACGGCGTGATTCACTGTGCCGGCCAGAACCAGTTTTCCGCGTTGTCGCAGACGCCGGTCTCTGCCATCGACAGCCAGTTGGCGGTCAATCTGCGCAGCCCCATGCTGGTAGCCCGTCATTTTGCCCCACGATTCAGCGCGGCCGGTGAGGGCGCACTGGTGTTCGTCGGCTCCACCTTCGGCAGCATCGGTTTCCCGGGCTATACCGCCTACTGTGCCACCAAGTTCGGGCTGCGGGGGTTCACCGAAGCCCTGCGCAGGGAGCTGGCCGACACCCCGGTCAAAGTGCTCTACGCCGCCCCCCGCGCTACCGCAACGGCAATGAACCCGGAAGCGGTTAACCGCTTGAACCAGGCACTTGGCAATTCGGTGGACTCACCCGAGCGGGTCGCCCGCAACATCGTTCAGGCCATGACCCGGGATCAGCGCCGCTGTTTTATGGGCTGGCCAGAACGGCTGTTCGTGGTGATCAACAGTGTGCTGCCGCGGTTGGTGGACAGGGCGATGTTCAAACAACTGCCGGTCATCCGGCGATTTCTCCAATCAGGAGCCTCATCATGAAAATGCTTTGCGTGTTGTTCACGTTATTGTGGGCTGTACCGACCTTGGCAGACAGCGTCGAAGCGGACCTTGCCCGCGTTCAGCAACGCTGGGCCGAAATTCAGTATCAGCTGCCCGGAAAGGAGAAAGCCAAGGCGTTTGAGGCCCTGGCCGAAGACGCCGAGGGGTTCGTAGCGACTTACCCGGACCGTGCCGAGCCTCGCATCTGGCAGGCCATTGTGCTGAGCACATGGGCAGGCGAGAAGGGGGGCTTGGGTGCGCTCGGGTTGGTAAAGGATGCCCGCCGCCAGCTTGAAAAAGCGCTGGAGATTGACGATACGGCGCTGGAAGGTTCGGCGTATACCTCACTCGGCTCGCTTTACTATCAGGTACCGGGATGGCCACTGGGGTTCGGTGACGATGACAAGGCCCGTCGGTATTTGCAGAGGGCGCTGGCAATCAACCCCGACGGCATTGATCCGAACTTTTTCTTCGGGGATTACCTGCTCGAACAGGGGGAAAAGGCCCGCGCCAGACAGTA
The DNA here is from genome assembly GCF_023156235.1 of Marinobacter goseongensis. Classification (GTDB taxonomy): domain Bacteria; phylum Pseudomonadota; class Gammaproteobacteria; order Pseudomonadales; family Oleiphilaceae; genus Marinobacter; species Marinobacter goseongensis. Next base: position 63,828 of record NZ_JAKZAI010000011.1, read on the forward strand.
CCTGGAACGTGCCCTCGCCGCGCCGGATCGCAGTGGGCGCGAGGTTGCAGATCAGGGCCGGCGACGGGAAATCCGTGAACGACTGGCACGCCTGGCCAATTCCTGAAACCGGCTCCGTTCCCCTGGGGCTCAGAAACCCGCGGGTGGCGTGAACCCGGCAAGCCCCGCCTGCTCCAACAGCTCCGCAAAGCGCAGGGTGGTCAGGTCTTTGCCGGGGGCACCGATCACCTGTACGTTGAACGGCAGCCCGTCTTTGCTCCGCCCCACCGGCACCGACGTGGCCGGCAAGCCCAGCAGGGTGGCGAAGGCAATCCAGCAGAACTGATCCATGTAAGCCCGCGGCTGGCCGGCAACGGCGATGCGGCGCTTGAACACCGGCTGGCTGTGATCGTGGCGTATGGCGGTGGTGGGCGTGACCGGCGTCAGCAGCACATCGAACTCCTCGAAAAGGCTGGCGATCTCTGCGCGCATCTTCTCCCGCGTTTCGCTGACTGCGATCCACTGATGCACCGGCTGGTTCACACCGCGTCCGTATTCGCCGATAAAGGCGGTTAGCGGGCCCAGTAATTTCAGCCACTTTTCCAGCCGCGCGACCCAGAGCATCTGCCGCCGCTGGGCGGGTTTGAGAGAAGTGCTCAACAGGCTGCCCAGCAGATTGAAGTAGGGCGGCAGAATGTGTTCGAGATCCAGCAACGGGTGTTGTGCGTTGGCCACCAGGGCGCCGCGCTGCTCCAGTTCCCGCCCCAGGGCGCGGTAGCCGTCGGTCAGTTCCTGTTCTATCGGGCACAGCGGATCTTCCAGCCACAGGCCCACGCGGGCCTGATCCAGGGAGGAAACGGTGGCAGGCGCCATGCTGATGGTCCAGGTACGGGCGTCCAGCGGCGTGGGGCCGGCAATGACGTCCAGCAGCAGTTGCAGGTCTTTCGCGTTGCGCGCCAGCGGTCCCCCTTCGGCCAGATCCGGCCGTGACTGGGTGCCGGGCGGTCCGGGGATGTGGCCGCGGAACGACACCAGGGCGCGAGACGGCTTGTGCCCGAACACACCGCAGAAATGGGCCGGGGTGCGGATCGAGCCGGCCAGGTCACTGCCCACCTCCAATGGCGTCATGCCGGCGGCCAGCGCGGCGGCGGCGCCACCGGATGATCCGCCGGGGGTGTGGTCGGTGTTGAACGGGTTGTTGGAGACGCCGAACAGCTTGTTGTAACTCTGCAGATCGGTGGCGTAAATCGGCACATTGGTCTTACCGACGACAATCGCCCCCGCGTCTTCCAGGCGCTGCACCACATCGGCGTGGTGACGGGGTGTGTAATCCCTCAGGGCCCGGGCGCCGGCGGTGCAGGTCATGCCGGCCACTTCCCAGGTGTCTTTCAGAGTGAGCGGCAGCCCATGGAGCGGTCCCAGGTTGGCGCCGCCAGCCCGTTTCTCATCCGCTGCGCGGGCTTTTTTCAGTGCCTGTTCCTCGTCCACCGTAACCACGGCATTGATGCTGCCGTTGTGACGGCGAATCTGGTCCAGAAAGTGTTGGGTGACGGCTTCGCTGGTGAGCGTGCCGTCACTGAGCTCCCGAACCAGCTCATGAGCGGGCCGGTAGTGCAGTGCCGGTTGTGATGAAGGCATGAGTCTTGACTCTTTGGGTTGTTATGGCAGGTCTTCGCGCCAGTGTTTGACTTGCACCTGGGTTTTCACGGCATCCAGGATTTCCAGGATCAGGTTGATCACGGCCTGATTCTCCGGGGTCTCCTCCGCGCTGTCGTCCGGCGTCGGGATGAAGACGTTGACGATGTCCTCGATGAACGCATGGTTGGAGGCCGACGCCAGGTCTTCCAGAATCTGATGGATGACATTGGCAACGATATCGCCCACCGCTTCTTCCAGGGTCTCCTGTATCTGCGGGCCGACCACCGGCAGGTATTTCAGCCGCGACAGCTCCAGATTTTGCTTGAGGGCGTGATCTACCCGGTCCTCCAGGTAGCTGCGCAGGGCGCCCCGGTTGGGGACATAGCCTTCCTGCGCGGCCTGGGCCACGCGCCCGGAAATCCAGTCGGTCAGCATGCTCCTGCGTGGGTAGACAATGTCGTTCTGGATCCGCTCGAACAGCGGCGAGCCCCGTTTGACTTCCTGCTGTACTCCCGACAGCACCTTGAGCACGATGCGGTCCGACAACTCCTCCATGAACGCCTCAAAGTAGAAGTTCACGAACTTGTAGACGCGCATGCTGGTGACATCAATGATCTTGTACTGATGCAGCCGGTAAATGATGGAGATAACGCGAAGAATCCGCAGGAAGCGGAAGCTGCCCACCGGGATACAGCCCACCAGGTCGTACCAGTGGATAAACGGGTAAAAATACCAGCGGTCGTACACGCTGGCTTTTACCGCATAGCCCCAGCGCACGAAGAACTCGGTAAGAAAGATGCCCACGAAGATCAGGTCATAGAACAGGAAATTCTCGTGGATCGGGTCGTAGAACGGCTGAAAACCGGGTACATGGTCGGCCAAAAAGCCTTCGATGGCGCTGAAGGCATAGATGGAATCGAAAATGATCAGGGACAGGTTGAGAATAAGCAGGCCCAGCATCAGGAAGTCGATGGTGAGCCAGATCGTCTGATGGCTTTTCTTGAGATTTGCGCGGTTGATCTTCAGCATTCAGGTGCCTGAATTTCTGTGAATTTTCTCACAGGTTAGCTCATTTGAGCTCGGCCGACGACTTCCCGAGTAGGCGCCGGGCAATGATCAGCAACTGAATCTGCTGGGTGCCCTCGAAAATATCCAGAATTTTGGAATCCCGCGCCCACTTCTCGATCAGCTCGGTTTCGCCGTAGCCCAGGCTGCCGCACAGCTCCACGCAGCGCAGGGTAATGGTGTTACCCACCCGCCCGGCCTTGGCCTTGGCCATGGAGGCCTCTTTCGAGTTGGGCAGGCCGTTGTCAGCCATCCACGCGGCTTTCAGGGTCAGCAGCCTGGCGGCCTCGAGCTCCGCCTCCAGCAGTTGCAGCTCCCGGCTGACCGCCGGCTGGGTCCAGGTCTGGGTGTGATAGTCCAGATCAATTCCGGACTCCGCGATGATCTGGCGGGTGCGTTCCAGCGCTGCGCGGGCCACCCCGATGGCCATGCCAGCGACCACCGGGCGGGTGTTGTCGAACGTTTGCATGGCCCCCGCGAAGCCCTTGTTGACGCTGATCTCCGGATCCCCCAGCAGATTCTCCTTGGGCACCCGGCAGTTCTCGAAGCGGATGGCGGCGGTGTCGGAGGCGCGGATGCCGAGTTTTTTCTCGAGTCGCTCCAGGGTCATACCCGGTGTGCCTTTCTCCACCACGAAGGACTTGATGGCGGCCTTACCCTTGTTGCGGTCCAGACTGGCCCACACCACCACGGCGTTGGCACGCTCGCCGGCGGTGACGTAGATCTTCTCGCCGTTGATCACGTAATGGTCGCCGTCTTCTCTTGCGGTGGTGCGAATGGCCGCGGAGTCGGAACCGGCCCCTGGCTCGGTAATGGCCATCGCGGCCCAGGTGTCTCCCAGGCGCGCCAGCTGTTCTTCGTTGGCCACTGCCGCGATGGCGGAATTGCCGAGCCCCTGACGGGGGATGGACAGGGCGAGACCGACATCGCCCCAGCACAGTTCGGTCAGCCCCAGCACGGTTTTCATGTTGGTGCCGTTACGATTGCCCGGGGCGCCATTGCCGCCGGAGCGGGCGAGCTTGCCGGCGCCGGCACCGCCGTCGGGTGCACCGTCGTTCATGCCGTCCATGATGGAGGCAAACATATCCAGTTCTTTGGGATAGGCGTGTTCCGCGCGGTCGTATTTGCGGGAGATGGGGCGGAAGACTTCCTGCGCCACCTGGCGTGCCTGATTCACAATGGGGGAAAATTTTTTCGGTATTTCCAGATACATGGGGTGCTCCAGATTTGCTCAGGCTCAGGCGTGGGCGCCGCCGGTGTGAGTGGCCACAGACCGCAGATCGCGGTACCAGCGTTCAACCGGATGTTCTTTTACAAAGCCATGGCCACCCAGCAGCTGAACTCCGTTGGTACCAATTTCCATGGCCTTCTCATTGCACAGTAGCCTGGCGAGGCAGGCTTCCCGGTGAAAGGTCTGGTTCGTCTCTGCCCGGCTGGCCGCGCGCCAGGTCAGCATGCGCATGCTCTCGGTTTCGATGGCCAGATTGCTGATCATGAACGCCACGGATTGTCGATGGCTGATGGGCTCTCCAAAGGCTTCCCGCTCATTGCAGTAGGGGATGACGTAATCCACTACCGCCTGGGCGGTGCCGATTGCCAGCCCGCAGCGCAGCAGGGCTCCCATGTCCAGAAAGGCCTGGTAATCGAAGTTGTCGTCACCCAGCAGGGCATCGGTGAGCACGTTGACATCTTTCAGGGTAATGGTGGCCGGTTGCGCGGCCCGCAGGCCCATGGCGGGATCCGCCTCGCAGATCAGTCCCGGGGTGCCGCTTTCGATGATAAACAGTCGTGGGCGGCCATTCAGGCTGGCGGAGACCAGCATCAGATCGCTCTGGGCGCCCAGGATCACGCCGTTTTTCTGGCCATTGAGTCGATAGCCGTTGGGCGTGGTGTCGGCGCGAGTGCTCAGCGTCAGGGGATCAAACAGCGCCCTTGGCTCGTCCATGGCAATGGTGGCTACCGGGGGTTCGGGTTCGCAGAACGCGGGCAGGTACCGGGACTGCTGTTCACCGGTGCCCCAGCGGGTGATGGCCTGGGCCACGCTGAACGGCGCCAGCAACGCCACGGCCAGGCCCATATCGCCCCACGCCAGTTGTTCGGCGATCAGCACGCTGGTCACCGGTGATTGTGTTTCGGCCACGCCCCCGAACTCCGCGGGCACGGCGTACAGGGCCAGGCCAAGCTCGGTGGTGGTGTCAAACACATCCGCCGGCATGGCGCCGGCTTCGTCAGCCCCTGCGGCGGCCGGGCGCAGGGTGTCCCGCGCCAGTCGCTGGAGGCTGTCCACGATCATCTGTTGGTCTTCATCCAGCGTAAGGTCAAACAGTATCGGTGCGGGTTTTCCGGGTAATCTTTTGCGGGGCAGCCAGTTCGACACCCGCTTGAACTCCCGCCCGGCCAGCGCCAGAGTGCGAAATCCGATGCGGGTACCGTGGTAGGCTGTTTTTTCAGTGGCTGTGCGCAGCCCGAAACGGTCCAGTAAGGGGTTGGCGGCAAGGCGATTCATCATGGCCAGTGCCATACCGATGGGATCCCTGGTCATTGTGGGTCTCCTTTGAAGGCGGCGGGAACCCGGCGCGCCTGTTACTATCAGACTGGTTGTTGTTGAAATTGATCAGGGTTGATCATGGGCGCGTTGCGTCTGTCAGCCATTGGCATAAGGAGCGTGGGTAGTGGTCGGTCTGGTCAATCCGGTAAACTCCCGCGCAGCCTTGAATTCTCCCTATAACAAAGACGATTCATATTCGGATGCTACTCCTCTCCAGACACCGCCTCCTTCCCGGCATTCATGTGTTGATCACCCTGCTTTTGATGGTGCCATGCCAGCTGTGGGCCAATCAGGTGAGCGTGGAAGTGGAGGGTGATTACCCGCAGCTCCAGGAAAACGCCGAGGTGTTTCTGGGGGTGGTCGAAGACCGCAGCGCGGATAACCTGAGGCGCTACGCACGCACGGCAGAGAAACAGGTAAAGCAGGCACTCAAAGCTTTGGGCTATTACAGCCCGGTCGTTGATTGGACGGTGTCCGAAGGTGACAGCGACGAGCCTGCGTTACTGACGCTCAAGGTGATTCCGGGTGAGCCGGTGCGCGTCCGTTCAAGGGTCGTACGGATTGAAGGGCCAGCATCGGCGGACGACAGCTTCCTGAGCGCCATTCCAGACACCCCCACGGAAGGCGATGTGCTGGATCACGGCCAGTACAGCAGCCTGCGTCAGTCCATTCAGAACCGAGCCCGCCGGCTGGGCTACTTTGACGGTGAGTTTGTCAGTCGTACACTCGAGGTCAATCCCGAGCAGCGCAGCGCCGATATCATCATTAACTTTCGCAGCGGGGAGCGATACCGCTTCGGAAAAGTGACCTTCGAGGAGGGGCACGGGTTCGAAAACAGCCTGCTTGAACAGTTTGTCACCATCGAGCCCGGGCAACTGTTCCATGCAGATGAGGTCGCAAAGCTGAACCGGGACCTGTCTGACAGCGGCTATTTTTCCGGCGTGGATATTGATGCGTCCCCAACCAATGCAGACAACGGTGTGATTCCCGTTGACGTTGGTCTGACCACGCGCCCACCGAGGTCGGTCGCGACCGGCGTCGGTTTCTCGACCGATGTGGGGCCTCGCTTCAGTGCTAACTGGCGGGAGCACTGGATCAATCGGATGGGGCACCGTCGTGGGGCGGACATGGAGCTGTCCGAACCACGCCAGAACCTCAGTACCTACTATGAGTTGCCACTCGACCCACCCATGACGGACTCTATTCGCTTCGGTGCGGGATATCAGCGAGAAGACATCGAGGATGTGGAGTCCGAATTATTGACACTGGGACAGCAGTGGAAGCATCAGCTCGACTCCGGATGGCTTCAAGTGGCCTCCCTGGGTTGGGAAGGTGAGCGCTTCCGCATCGGTGAGGATGATCGTAAAACCAGCAGTCTCTTGCTGCCAGGGCTGGGGTATTCCAAACTCCACGCTAATTCGCCCCTCGATCCGTCCCGGGGGTATCGGGTGCAGGCGGACGTCAGGGGCTCTCATCGAGCAGCGCTCTCCGATGTGGACATCCTGCACGTGAATTTTCTTGCGCGCGGGCTGTATACCCTCGCGGACCGACATCGGTTTCTGACGCGTTTCCAGTTCGGTGGCGTTGCGACCAACCAGTTTGACGATGTGCCGCCCTCCCTGCGATTTTTCGCCGGCGGCGACCAGAGCGTGCGTGGCTACGGGTACGAAACTCTGTCGCCGAAGGACGAAAATGGTGCGGCGATTGGTGGGCGCTATCTGTTGGTGGGCAGCGTCGAGTACCAGTATGAATTTGTCACGAATTGGCGCATGGCGGCATTTTATGATGAAGGCAACGCCATGAACGACTTGCTGGACCCCCGTGCCAGCGGCGCGGGTATCGGGATCCGCTGGGTGAGTCCGGTCGGCCCAATCCGCTTCGACATTGCCCATGGGCTGGATGACGAGTTAGGTGGCGACTGGCGAATTCACTTTTCCATGGGGCCAGAGCTGTGACGGACGACAACCGCGACAAGGCAACGGCCGCTCCCGCTGAGCCGACCGCGCACGCCGGCACGCCACGCCGGAGCTGGCGGTTCTGGCTGTTGGTGATTCTGCTGCTGGCGCTGCTGTTGCCGCTGGCACTGGTGGCTGCGCTATTGTTGGTGCTGCGTTCGGAAACCGGCACCGCCTGGGCCATTGACCAGGTGCCTGGCCTGACCGTTGAGGGCGACCGCGGTTCATTGTTCGGCTACTGGCAGGCCGAGTCGGTGATCTGGCAGGGATACGGCACCGGGGTGCGATTGCAAGCAGTGGTGGTGGACTGGTCGCCCGGATGTCTGCTGAGTAAGGAGCTGTGCCTCGACACGCTGCATGCGCAAACCATCGATCTGACACTGCAGCCCTCTGGCGAGCCGGAGGAGCCGGGCGGGGATATCAGCCTGCCCGTCGTCAATCTGCCTGTGGGCGTGCGCATTGGTGATGTCCAGCTGGGCCGCTTCACGCTGGATGGCAGCAAGGTGTGGGACAGTTTGGAACTCAAAGCCGGAGGATCCGGGGCGGACTGGACTCTGGAGCACGCCCGTTACCGCCTCGACGAGATTGCGGTGGGTGCGTCCGGGCGTCTGGAAACCCGGGGCGGCTGGCCACTTGACCTCGATGTGGACGTGTCTCTGCCGCCACCCCGGGGCGACGCCTGGCAGATTGCGTTGAATCTCACCGGCAGTGCCGAGGACCTCAGGCTTTCGGCTCGCAGCCGTGGGTACCTGGAGGCGTCGTTGCGGGGCCGGGCTGCGCCGCTGGACAAGCGTTTGCCCCTGCAGCTTGAACTGGAATCCCCGTCGTTCCTGGCGCTGGACGCCTTGCCACCGACACTCACTCTGAAAGATTGGCGGTTGGCGCTGGACGGCAGCCTGGAAAAGGGCTTCGCAACCCGTTCAAACGCGGTACTCCCGGGCACCGCCGGTCCGGTCACGGTGTCACTGCAGGGGCTTGTGACCACCGCTGGCGCATCGGATGTCAGCCTGCAACTGACCGGCCCGCAGGACGGCCCACAACCGGGCACGCTGGCGCTGACCGGCGATGTGAGCTGGCAGGAGGCTCTGAACGCTGAGCTGTCGGTCGCCCTGGCAGCTTTCCCCTGGCACACGCTGCTGCCCGACATGGCGCAGCCTCCGGTCACTCTGCGCCAACTGCAGGGCGATCTCGAATACCGGGACGGTCGTTACAATGCGCAGCTTGAGGCCGCAGTGACCGGGCCCTATGGCGATGCAGAACTGGATACCGCGCTGGCCGGCGACCTGGAATCGGTCTCCCTGACCGAGCTGCTGGTCAGTACCGGGGCCGGCGAGCTTCGCGGCAAGGCGGAGATCGGTTTCGCCGATCAGTTGAGTTGGGACGCCGGCATCACGCTCGACGAGTTCAATCCCGGCTACTGGGTGCCGGCACTGGAGGCCCGACTTGACGGGAAAGTCAGCAGCCAGGGGCGTCTGAGCGCGGAGGGTCAGCCGGACATGACCGCCGACTGGGATATCGTCGGGCAATGGCAGAACGAGCCAGCGAAAACCCGGGGGCAGCTGGAGGTGGCCGCCGGCACCTGGATTGTCTCGGAGCTGGTCGGCGAGCTGGGGGACAACCGCGTCAACGGCAGCGGGCGCTGGGGCGAAACGCTGGCGGGGGATCTGCAGATCAACCTGCCGGATCCGGGTATTCTGGTGCCGGGCCTGGCGGGGGAGCTGGCCGCCACGTTGACGGTGACCGGCGGCACCCCTGATGATCCCGAGGGAACCCTGAGCCTGCGCGGCTCGGATCTGGTCTGGCAGGATGCGGCGGCGGTGTCACAGGTGGCGGTGGATGCCAGTCTCCCGGGTGGACGCCGGATTGCGGCGTCGGCGCGAGCGCAGGAGATTCGCTCTGGTGAGCAGAGCCTCGCTGGGCTGGAGCTGGAATTGAACGGAACTCGACAGAGCCACCGGTTAACGTTGTCCGCATTGCATGACGAAGCAGAGCTGACCATGGCGCTGGCCGGCGTTGCCGGGGACGCGTGGAAGAGCTGGCAGGGCGCGATCGAGCAGGGGAGGATTGACTTGCCCGGCGCGTCCCAGACCTGGACGCTGGATCAGCCGGCGGAGATGGCGTACCGGGAAAACGGAACCCTGACCCTGGGTAGCCATTGCTGGCGTTGGCAGGACAGTTCCATCTGTGCCGAGGATCAGACTCTGCTTCCGGAGCCGGCGCTGGCCTACCGCATTGATAACTTCCCGACATCGGCGTTGGCGCCGTTGCTGCCGGACACCCTGCGCTGGGATGCCGCCCTGAACGCAACCCTTGATCTCACCATGACTGATCAGGGGCCGGACGGCACTTTCTCCGTGGATGCCGGTGCCGGTGATTTCGAGGTTCGGGTACTGGAGGAGTGGGAGACGCTCCGGCACGACACGTTCACCGTAAACGTCGCCATGAAACCTGAAGTGGCGGATGTCACCGTGAATCTCGCGGGCCCCGAACTCGGCCAGTTTGATCTGGACCTTTCCGTGGATCCGACGACCGAAGCGCGGCCGGTGACCGGCCGCTTTTCCCTCGCCGGTCTCGACATTGCCCTTGCCGGAGTGATTGCCGGGCTGGAAGAATTCGAGGGGGAACTCAATGGTGAAGGCCGGTTATCCGGGCCCCTGCTGAGGCCGGCGGTTAACGGCGAAGTGGCGCTTACTGGCGGGCGCTTCGTTGACCCGTCCATTCCGCTCCCTCTGAACGATGTGGTGATTGCCCTGCAGCTGAACGGCTACTCGGCCGACCTCAGCGGACGCTGGAACAGCAGTGACCGGGCGAAGGGGAGGCTCACCGGCGCCTTTGACTGGGAGAACCAGCCCTCGGCTGAAGTCACCGTTACCGGCGACCGCCTGCCGATCACTTACGATCCTTACGCACAGGTAGAGGTGGCGCCCGACATCACCATCGCCTTCCGGGAAGGCGCGCTGTCAGTGACGGGGCGGGTGGATGTCCCCCGCGGCGAGATTGAGGTGCAGGCATTGCCGCCGCAGGCGGTGTCGGTGTCCGAAGACGAAGTGATCGTGGGCGTCGAACCGGAGGAACGGGCGATTGAGGCTCTGAACATGGACATCACCGTTGTGGTTGGTGATGACAAGGTGACGTTCGATGCCTTCGGTGTGACCGGTGACCTGAAAGGCACGCTGCGAATTGGCAATGACATGGACACCCGCGGCTCGCTGAAACTGGTCGATGGCCGATACGAAGCCTATGGCCAAGAGTTGGACCTGCGCCGGGCGCGGGTTGTTTTCGTCGGATCCCTGACTGAACCCTACCTCGACATCGAAGCCGTTCGTCGGGTGGATTCGGTCGTGGCGGGTATCCGCCTGAGTGGGCCAGTTAGCGAGCCGGAAACCGAGGTGTTTTCCGAGCCATCCATGCCCCAGAGCGACGCGTTGTCTTATGTGATTCTGGGGAGAGCGCCGCAGAGCCAGGGCGAAGAGGGGCAGATGAGTCAGGCGGCTATTTCGTTGGGGCTGACTCAGGCCAACAAGCTCACCCAGGGTATCGGGGACGAATTGGGCATCCGAAACCTGATGCTCGAAACAGAGGGGGCTGGCGACGAGGCTTCAGTAGTGGCCAGCGGCTATATCACCGATAAATTGAGCCTGCGCTACGGCGTGGGGATATTTGAACCCATCACCACTGTCGCCTTGCGCTATGATCTGGGCCGCTACTTCTATCTGGAAGCGGCCAGTGGCCTGGCCGCATCGCTGGACATTTTCTACACCCGGGACTTCTAATCGAGCTTGAAGGTGGCGTTGACGCTGGCGCGAAGTTCCCGGTCGCTGATGCTGGATACTGCATCGCCAGCGGACATTGCTTCCGCCCGCATCATCGGAACCGGGTGATGTCCGCCGTTGATGTTGAGGGTGACCACCTCCCCACAGGACATGTCCAGCTCTTCGGCCACGAAGTCGCAGCGAGATCGGGCATCGGCAATGGCCCTTGCCAGCGCCTGCTTCTGCAGGCCGTTCTCATCCGAGTGATAGAAGTTGCCGGCACCCAGGTGGTAATCCATGCCCAGCTTCTGGGCTTCGGCCAGCAACGGGTTCAGCAGCGCCAGATCGTCAATGGTGAAACTGACGGTCTGCGATGCCACCGCCCGTTTCTCCGGCTCCTGGTCCCGCTCCTGCATCGGGATCATCCGGGTGTACAGATTCAGGTCGGCATCGTTGTACTCGTCGAGCTGGTCGCGATAGGCGTCGATGGCACTGCGCCACTGGGCCATCATCCGGTTGACCTCGTCAGACGCGTTGGCCGGCAGGTTGTCCTCCGCGGAGGCGGTAAACCGCACTCGGGCACTGTCAGGGGTGTATTTGACAGCGCCTTCTCCGGTCAGGGTCACTTCGCCGGCCTGGGCGGCGAGGGGGAGTAAAACCACCGCAAGGCCGGGCACCAGGTGTTTCTTCAGGGCATCAAGCATCGTCAGATCTCCGTTCTGTGTTGGGTCTTGGTTCGTGCGTTCCGGGGCCGGGCATTAGGCCCGGGTCCGGGCATCCGCCTCGTTCAGCCTCATCAGCTTGCGCTCTCGGGCGGCGTGAACAAAGTGGCTGAAAATGCGCCGGTGTCCGGCATGGTAGAGCAGGTATTCCGGGTGCCACTGAACGCCCATCAGCCACTGGTCACCGGTATTTTCAATAGCCTGGACAAACCAGTCGTTGTCTACCGCCACGACCCGCAAGCCTTTGCCGAGCCGCTTGATGGCCTGGCTATGGATACGATTGGCGCCAATTGCGGGGCTGTGCATCAACCGGCCGAGACGGCTGTTCCGGACCAGTCTGACCCTTTGCATGGGCAGTAGCAGTGGCCGATGCCGGGTGTGAACCCGCAGCGGTGTCACGTTCTGGCACAGCGAGCCGCCATGGAAAACGTTGATCAGCTGGGCGCCCCGGCAAATCCCCAGCACGGGCAGTTTCAGCTGGCGGGCGTCGGCCAGAAGCCGCTGGTCGGTCTGGTCCCGGCGGGTATCATAGCGGGCGGTTACCGTTGACTGTTGGCCGAACAGTTCCGGGGCCACATGGGTGCCGCCAGACAGCACCAGGCCGTCGAGCATCGAGACATCCACCGTTGAGCCCGGGCGGATGTAATGGGTTCTCGCGCCATGCAGTTTCAGCCCCAGGTTAATCAGCCGGTGGGCGAGACTGCGCCTCGCCGGCCCGCTGATTCCTATGGTCAGGCCCGGGAAATCCGGGCTGTCGACGGCGTTATCGGACATAGCCCCGGTCGTGCAGCCACTGGTTGCAGGTGTCTGGCCAGCTTTGGGTCAGGTTGCGCAGGCTCAGTTTGCGGCTGTTTCGAAACGCTTCCCTGAGTTCCGCCAGCTCTGCGGCATTGTTAGCCAGTTGCTCCAGCACCACCCAGTCATTCCATACCGTAGAAAAATGCCACTGCGGGTTGTCGATGTCGCAATCGGGCAGGCGGTAGTGCAGGGTCGGCCGGCTCTTGATGCGTTCGTCTTCAACGAATTCCGCCAACAAGCGGCTGTCGAGGTGCGCGAACAATGGCAGCAGATCCAGAGCCTTGTTGCGGGTCGGGTTGTATTTCAGGTAATCCCGCATCAGCTGTTCAACGTCCGGAGCGTAATCGTCCTCAAGCAGTTTGTCAGTGTAGGTGCTGCTCCAGGGTTCAATGTAGCTGGTGAATTTGCGGCTGATGTCCACCTGATGACGACCTTTGAGCCACTCGTAGAGCACGGCAAATGCCTGCAGGTAACGCACCAGAGTGGGCGCCTCCAGGTCCGGCAGCTCCGGGTTCAGTTGCAGCCCGAAGGCATAGTACAGCGCTTCGCGGCTGCCCAGGGCGCCGGCTTTTCTCAGTTCGTCACACAGGGTCTCGATGCGCTCGAGCGTCGAGAACGGCAGCGGTGGGCTGACGATCTCAAGGGGCACGATCTTCTCCGCGGCCGCATCGATCACGTCCATGGCCTGGCCACCGAGTTCGCGCACGGACTCCGGCAGGCGCTCATCCTGGAGATCCAGATCCTTGATCGGATCGGAGTCCAGTTCGATGGTGAACTTGCCCAAGTCGGTTTCCAGCTCGGCGACATACCGGGATGCAGCATGTGCGTCGCCGGACAGCAGTTTCTCCGAGAGTCTGACCAGATCCTCGTAACTCAGTCCGGACAGTTCGATTTCGACGCCGACACGCCGCTCTTCGCCGGATGCGGTTCGCAGTATGTCCGGCATCCTGCACGCCTGTGATTCGCTCATTCCTGTGCCTCCACAATAGGTTGCCGTTACCTTAACACAGACCCCAACAGGGTGAGCCCGGGGCTTGCTGACAAAAAATACAGGAAGCAGTCTTTACACTGGATAAAACACTGTATATAGTCAATTCACTGTATATAAAAACAGGATAAAAGGGGGCAACCTCATGAAGCTGACAGCAAGGCAAAGCCAGGTACTGGATATTATCCGGCGCTACGTGGATGAAACCGGATACCCGCCGACCCGCGCGGAAATCGCCGCGGAACTTGGGTTCCGCTCAGCCAACGCCGCCGAGGAGCATCTGAGGGCGCTGGCGCGCAAAGGCGCGATTGAGATGGTTCCGGGCGCAAGCCGCGGTATCCGGTTGCCTGAGGCGGAAGCCGACCTGGGCCTGCCGGTGATTGGTCAGGTGGCGGCCGGTAGCCCGATCCTGGCTCAGGAGCACATCGAAGACCATTGCACCCTGAAGCCGGACTTTTTCTCGCCCTCAGCGGACTATCTGTTGCGGGTAAGAGGCATGAGCATGAAAGACATCGGCATTCTGGATGGCGATCTGCTCGCGGTTCATCGCACGCAGGACGTTCACAACGGTCAGGTGGTGGTGGCTCGTGTTGGCGAAGAGGTCACGGTGAAACGCTTCAGGAAAGAGGGCAACAAGGTGTTCCTGATTGCGGAAAACGAAGAATTCGTCCCGATTGAAGTCGATCTGCGGGAGCAGGAGATCTTTATCGAAGGGCTTGGCGTAGGTGTTATCCGTCGTTCGGATATGCACTGATCTCCAACGGTCAACCAGAAGACGAGGCGCATCATGGAACAACTCAGCTTTAATCAGAATATGGCGTATTCCGGCTCAGCATTCGGCTTTCAGGCGCCGGCCAGCCATCTGTCGGGAAAGTCAGCCGTTGTTCGGGCCGGTTCCGCCAGAGCGAAGCGAGCCGACCCTGCTGCGCCGGTCACTGGTAACGTCACTGAGATTATTCTGCCGGAGGGTCAGGTAGAGAATTTTCAGCTGCTGTTGCCCATGCTGACCCAGTTGAACCAGGAGAAGCGCTGGCTGGCATGGATCGATCCGCCTCAGGCGCTGGTCAGCAAGTGGCAGAAGATGCATGGCATCGTAGCAGGTGAGCTGCTGGTGTTGCGCTCAACGCCGGATTACCCGGCGCGGGATCTGGCGGAACGGGCGCTCAGCGCCGGAACCTGTCATGCGGTCGTGATGTGGACCCGCAAGCTGGGCCGGGAAGGTCTGGAAGCGCTACAGAAGGCGTCCGCTCAGGGCAACAGTCATGGGGTGGTTTTGCGCCAGCGCTGAGAGCGCTGGCGGATCTCACTCAGTGGAGGGTGTAGGACGGTTGCGCGTCCTGTGCTTCCGCGTCGTCGTCTTCCCAGTCAATATCGTGCGCAACATTGCCTACCGCTTCAATGCCAGCCGCAATCATGGCTTTGGCAACTGCCATTTCGCGATCTTCCATCATGTCGCGGGCCTCTGACGAAAACGAAATGCGGACCAGTGGTGCGGCATCGTCGTCAATGCGACGCAACGCATAATCGCCATCGCTCAGTTGTACAATTTCGAAAAAAGATGGTGACATTCACATAACCTTTCAGTTGTATTCGACCCTGTGGTGCCTCGCGATTTACCACTCGCTGTGGCGTTCTTCCAGGGTATCGGCGAATTGTTTCAACGCGTCGAGCACTTTACCCAGAGCAGCCGCAGAGCGGTCAGGACCGGAATCCGCGGATATCGCAATGATATTCTCCGCACTGACCGTTTTTCGAGTTGCCGGTGGCTTGGCCTGCGCGGCCTCCAGTTGATCCAGGTGGTTCCACCAACTGCCGCCTTTGCGCGCCAGAGTCAGCAACTCAGCGGTTTCCGGGTTGTCCTCTCCAAGCAAAGCGACCAGTGCCTCCAGCGTTTCGGGATCGCTTTGCTTCTGTTGGTACAGCTTCGCAACCATGATCAGCAACAGGCGCCTTGCCCGCAGCGCCAGCTCAATGCTGCCCTGTAGACCTGCTTCCCGCTGCAAGGCGTCACCGGCGTCCTCCCCGCTGGAGGGGGTGTCAGCCTGCCGTAACAGCACCCGGGCCATGAACAGCTTTTGGGAAACCAGTGAATACCACTGTGACGCCATGATTACCTGCCAAAAAAGATGGACGGCCGAGTCGGAAATAAGCGCCCATTAAATTAATTCACCAGTCTATCATTTTTACAGTTGCATTTCCTCCCCTGTGTTGGTCGTCACGGGTTTAACAAGAAACTACAAACATTCACTTGAAACGCCCGTTTGAATTTGGCAAAAAGGCCGCCCGCTGAACGAGATTTGAGCGATTTCAGCGGTTCGCAATCGCGAGCGGAGAGCACTGTTTTTTTGCGGCAGGGCGGTCAACGGCATAAGGGAGGTACGTTAAATATGCGTAAGCATGTGGTCACAGGTGTAGCGTTAGCATGGTTGGGAATGTCCGGCACTGCGACGGCCGCCGTCACGCAGTCGGAAGCTCAGAGGTTGGGCAACGAACTCACTCCGGTCGGTGCCGAGAGAGCAGGAAATGCATCCGGTAGTATCCCCGAGTGGACCGGAGGGCTGACAACGCCGCCTGCTGACTGGAAGTCGGGGCAGGTGGAAACCGACCCGTTCCCCGAAGACTCGCCGCTGTTCATCATCACTGCAGAGAACCTTGATCTTTATCGCGACAGGCTGACGGCCGGGCATATCAAGATGCTTGAGCAGTACGGCCCTGACTTCTTCATGCCGGTTTACGAGACACGTCGTACCGCGGCCTTTCCTGAGCATGTGTACGACAAGTTTCGGGAAAATGCAGTGTCCGCTGAGCTGCTGGATAACGGCAACGGTGTCCGCGACACCATCATGACCAGCCCGTTCCCGATTCCCGGAAGCGGTCTGGAGGTGATCTGGAACCACATTCTTCGTTATCGTGGCGAGGAGCTGTCGTTTCGCAGCGCATCTGCCACTCCGCAGGTAAATGGCTCCTACAACCCGGTGGTTAACGAGTACAATTATTTCTTCGCGTACAGCCGCCGTGGGGCTGATCTGGACGATATTGATAACAAGATCTTTTACCTGAAGACCGACACCATTGCGCCATCAAATCTGGCCGGTACCATTACCCTGGTCCACGAAACCCTCGATCAGATCCGTTCCCCCCGGTTGGCCTGGCGTTACGATGCCGGCTCACGCCGTCTGCGTCGCTCGCCGAATCTGGCTTACGAAACCGACCTGCCGAATTCTTCTTCTCTGCGGTCGGTGGATCAGAAGGATATGTACAATGGCGCGCCGAACCAGTACGACTGGGTGCTCAAGGGCAAGCGCGAAGTGTTTGTGCCCTATAATGCGTACCGCCTGCACGAGAAAGAGGTTCGTCCTGATGATGTGATCCGCCCGGGTCACATCAACCAGGAGCTGGCCCGTTACGAACTGCATCGCGCGTGGGTTGTGGAGGCAAGGCTGCGTACAGGCATCAGCCACATCTACTCCCGCCGGGTCTTCTATGTCGATGAGGACAGCTGGCAGATTCTCGCGTCAGAGGCATACGACGCAGAGGGTAACCTGTGGCGCGTATCGGAAGCCCATAACATCAGTTTCTACAGCGAACCGGTGTTCTGGACTACCATGGAAATGACATACGATCTGAAATCGGGTCGTTATTACATCGACGGTCTTGATGACGGATTCTCGGCATACAATTTCGCGCCGGGTTTCCGTGGCAACCAGTTTACGGCCTCCGCAGCCCGCCGGGCGGCGCGTCGTTAACAGGCAAGAAGGGCAGGGGCGAGGCGCCTGCCCGGCTCATCTGGCCCTACGTCAGGCGCAGGAGATACACCCCATGGCTGAGACTTCGACGCACATGCAAGCACTGGACCGGTTGATCGAGGGCCTGGAGCAATCGCTTGAGGATCAGGAATGGGATCGTCTCACCGAGCTGAACAGCCGCGTGCGCGTGACCGTTGAGCCGGTTATGGCACAACTGGAGGCCGGCGAGCTGGAAGCCGAGCCGGTCCGCGAACGTCTGGCCAGGCTGCAAACTTTTTGCGACGCTGCCAGTGCGGGAGCCTCGGAAGCCCGTGATGAAGCCCGTCAGGCGCTGAAGGGCGTCAACCGTAACCGTACCGCAGCACGCGCGTATCAAAACGTTTCAACGAACCGCACCAAATAGCGTCATAAAATTGACTCTCACGCTTTTAAAGTCTTAAATATCGCTCAAATCCTCTCAGAGATGTAACGGGATGCCGAAGAATAACAAAATGCTGGTGCTGAGCGAGGACGACACTCGCCGCCGCGACATGGTCACCATTCTGGAGTTCATCGGAGAAGAGCAGGTTATTGCCGGTGATGAAGCCAGAGCGCTGCTCGCCACGGGTGATGAGACCGCGTTGGCATCGGTATCGGTCGCGATGCTGGACGGCGAGGACGCGAGTGTCCAGCAAACCGTCTCCGAGGTTTGCAGCAAACTGCAGGGCGTGCCGGTGCTGATGGTGGGCGACCCTTCGCTGAAAGGCGTTGCCGATGATGTTCTGGCCCGTATCATCGCCCGCATGACCTGGCCATTGAGTTACACCAAGTTCGTGGATTCACTCTACCGGGCGCAGATTTTCCGGGATCAGTTCATCCATTCCAAAGAGCGAGGCCAGCAACGGGGTCTGCAGCTATTCCGCAGCCTTGTCGGCACCAGCCGTCGGGTACAGTCGGTTCGCCAACTGATGCAGCAGGTGGCTGACAAGGAAGTGAGTGTGTTGATCACCGGCGAATCGGGCACCGGCAAGGAGGTGGTGGCCAGAAACCTGCATTACCACTCCACCCGTCGGGACAAACCTTTCGTTCCGGTGAACTGTGGCGCCATCCCGGGGGAGCTGCTGGAAAGCGAGCTGTTCGGCCACGAAAAAGGCGCCTTCACCGGGGCCATTACCGCCCGGGTGGGTCGTTTCGAGATGGCAGAGGGCGGCACCCTGTTTCTCGACGAAATCGGGGACATGCCCCTAAACATGCAGGTCAAAATACTGCGGGTCCTGCAGGAGCGCACGTTCGAGCGAGTCGGCAGCAACCGGACCCTGTCCGCCGACGTGCGCATCATCGCGGCCACTCACAAACATCTGGAAGACATGATCGGCAGTGGTGATTTCCGCGAGGATCTCTACTACCGCCTGAACGTGTTCCCCATCGAAATGCCGGCTTTGCGGGAGCGGGTGGAAGACATTCCCCTGCTGATCAACGAACTGATCTCCCGTATGGAAAAAGAGAAGCGCGGCTCCCTGCGAATGAATTCCGCTGCGATCATGAGTCTGTGCCGCCATGACTGGCCCGGAAACGTCCGTGAGCTGGCAAATCTGGTGGAGCGCCTGGCGATCATGCATCCCTATGGTGTGATCGGGGTTCAGGAGCTTCCGAAAAAATTCCGCTACGTGGATGATTACGACGAAAACCGTCCGGTCGAAGATTCCGGCATGCCATCCGGCGTGCCCGGTCTTGTCGGGTTGGATGCACCGGCGTTGTTGCCGGTGAACGGTCTGGATCTCAAGGATTATCTGTCCAACCTCGAAAAGCAGTTGATTCAACAGGCCCTTGATGAGGCCGGTGGCGTCGTTGCCCGTGCCGCCGAGAAATTGCGGATCCGCCGCACCACGCTGGTGGAGAAGGTGCGCAAGTATGGGCTTCGGGAGGAAGAGGAGTCCGAAGACTCCTGACCCTGTTCCCGTAACATAACGACCCATCGCCTACGTCAAACCTTCGTAACCACCTCCGCTTCCGACCGGGGAAACCGACATAAAACCGTCGTTTCCCCAGCGCCATGTTTTCCTGACCTCTGAAAAATATAGAAAAACCCGAGTTGGCATGATGCTGGCTTAAGTCCCTGCAAACAAACCATCCGAAGAGTTTGACCCGTTGGTCGGGTGAGTCAGGGGACGCGTTTATGAGTCAGCTACATTTTGTTGTGCAGTCATCCGCCAAGCAGGCCCAGGCCAATGCGGCGGCGGATGTGAACGACAAGGTTACCGCTCTGTTTCCACAGCAGGACGACGAAGCCGTGGATACGGCACTGGAGCTCTTCAACCAGATGTCGCGGCAGATCACCGACTCCTACCGCACCCTTGAATCCCGCGTGAATCAGCTTTCCGGTGAACTGACGGCAGAATCGCTGCAGCGCCAGCAGGAGCTGGAAGAAAAAGAGCAGCTGGCGGACCGACTCTCAACACTGCTGAACGCGCTGCCGGCCGGCGTTGTCGTACTGGACAAACAGGGCGTGGTGACTCAGACCAACCCCGCCGCGATCGGTCTGCTCGGCGAGCCCCTCGACAACGAGCGCTGGGTGGACGTCATTCGTCGCTGTTTCGCGCCACGTCGGGACGACGGTCACGAGGTGTCCCTGAAAGACGGGCGCCGGGTCAGCATTGAAATCCGCACCATGGAAAACCAGCCGGGCCAGTTGATCCTGCTCACCGATTTGACAGAAACCCGTCACCTTCAGGCGCAGCTGGCCCATGCCCAGCGTCTGTCCGCCATGGGCAAGATGGTGGCATCACTGGCCCATCAGATTCGCACACCGTTGTCTGCGGCGATTCTCTACGGTGGCCACCTCAGCCAGGACGATCTGGATGAAGAAATGCGCCAGCGCTGCGTATCACGGCTGATGTCACGGCTGACCCATCTTGAGCAGCAGGTGCGAGACATGCTGATTTTCGCCCGCGGGGAAACCCGCCTGGCGGAGGAGCTTTCCGCGGAGACCCTGGCCAGCGCCGTGGGTTCCGCTCTGGACGGCCTCAAACTGGCGCCGGAGGTTGAGGTCCGGCTGGACAGCCATGTCAGTGACAGTCGGCTGATGTGCAATCGGGACGCCCTCGTGGGCGCCTGTACCAATCTGGTGAACAACAGCCTTGAAGCCGGCGCCACCCGGGTGGTGGTCCAGCTATTCCCCGCCGGCAACGAGTTGGTGATCCGTGTCGTGGACAACGGCCCGGGGTTCGACGCAGCGCAGTCCGGTCAGCTGATGGAAGCGTTTTACACCACCAAGTCTCACGGTACCGGGCTGGGGCTCGCCGTGGTGCAGGCTGTGGTGAAAGCCCATCAGGGGCGGTTTGCCATTGAATCTTCGCAGCAGGGGGGGGCAGTGGCGACACTGACCCTGCCGCTGGTTGGAAAATAATGAACAGTCATTGGAGGCAACCATGGCCAAAGCCCGGATTCTGATAGTTGAGGATGATCATGATCTGCGCGAAGCGCTGGTGACAACGCTGGAACTGGCAAAGTTCCGGGTGTGTGAAGCGGCGAACGCGCAGCAGGCCCTGGCCCGCCTGGCGGAGTCTTCCGTGGATATGGTGGTCAGCGATGTCAATATGCCGGGCCTGTCGGGTCACGAGCTGCTGGCGGAAGTTCAGCGCCTGTACCCTGGGCTACCAATGATGCTGATTACCGCTTATGGCCAGATCAGCCACGCGGTGTCTGCCATGCAATCCGGTGCCATTGATTATCTGGTCAAGCCGTTCGAGCCCCAGGTTTTGGTGGAGGCGGTCACCAAAGTGGTGGGCGGTGTCCGCACAAAACTGAGCGATGAGCCGGTGGCGGAAGACCCCATCAGCAAACGTATGTTCCAGCTGGCCGCGAAAGTGGCGGGGAGTGATTCCACTGTGATGATCTCGGGGGAAAGTGGCACCGGGAAGGAAGTGCTCGCCCGCTACATTCATCAGCAGTCGCCACGGGCCGACCAACCTTTTGTGGCCATCAACTGCGCCGCGATTCCCGAAAACATGCTGGAAGCGATTCTCTTCGGTCATGAAAAAGGCGCCTTCACCGGTGCGGTGGCGTCATCGCCGGGCAAGTTCGAGCAGGCCAATGGCGGGACCATTTTGCTGGATGAAATCTCCGAGATGGACCTGGGTCTGCAGTCGAAGTTGCTGCGGGTGTTGCAGGAACGTGAGGTGGAGCGCGTCGGTGGGCGCAAAACCATTTCCCTGGATGTGCGCGTGGTGGCCACCACCAACCGGGATCTCGGGGATTATGTCCGCGAAGGCAAGTTCCGCGAGGATCTCTACTATCGGCTGACGGTGTTTCCCATGCACTGGCAGCCATTGCGGGAGCGGGTGCTGGACATCATGCCGTTGGCCAGCTATTTGCTGAAAAAGCACTGTCGCAAGATGAAGCTGACCGGCATCAGCTTTGCGCCAGACGCTCGCACCGCGTTGATGAGTCACGGCTGGCCGGGCAACGTGCGCGAATTGGATAACGCCATTCAGCGGGCATTGGTGCTGCACCAGGGCAACGTGATACATGACGCCGACCTGTGCCTCGAGCTCGGGATTACCGGGCGGGTGGATCGCGGCCCTGCCTCGTTCCCGGCCGCGCCGGTGCCTGATCGCAACGCGCTTTCCGAGATGCCGGAGTCCCGGGCGGGCATGCCGGAGCCGGATGCCACCGGGCAATCCCCGCTCGTCGCCGACAGTGCCGCGTCACTGGGGGATGATCTTAGGCAACAGGAGTTCCGTATTATTATCAGTACGCTCAGGAAGGAGCGCGGCCGCCGTAACCGGGCAGCCGAGCAACTCGGTATCAGTCCCCGGACCCTTCGTTACAAGCTTGCCCAGATGCGGGATGCCGGTATTGACCTGGATTCCGAACTGGCCATGGCTTGACCCCACTGCTTCACACAGAATGCAAAGGCACGATTCAGGGCACCCCAAGGTGCCCTTTTTTTCTGTCAAATCCCCGTCACCAGCGGACCCCTCCCTTCCTGAATCCCTCGTAATGCAATGAAAGAAAAGACTATTCCCTCGTTGGCCTGGTGTTTGCTTTATAGCCACTAACAGAATCAGAGTTCAATGGATGGTTGTCAGTCAGACCACTCCGGGGAGTCAGTTATGGTCGAGCGTGCAGATATCAACAGTGTTTTGTCGGAAATCCGCAACATGCGTTCGCAGATGATGCAGAATCAGCGTGTTGAGCAGGATAACAACATCCGTGGTCGGATCGACGGCCCCCAGCGAGTCGACAAGAGCCCCGAAACCCCGAGCTTTGGGGATATGCTCAGCCGCGCAGTGGGCAATGTGAACGAACTTCAGCAGACCTCTGGCGATCTGAGAACGGCCTACGACATGGGCGATCCCAATGTCGATATCACTCGGGTGATGATCGCCGCGCAAAAGGCGTCAGTCTCCTTCGAAGCCCTGACCCAGGTTCGTAACCGGGTGGTTCAGGCCTACGAAGACATCATGAACATGCCGGTGTAATAGCGGAGTAACCCCATGGCCAGCGTACCTGCAGAAACCGCCAAAATGCCGGCAACCGCCGATAACGACAACACGGAAAGCCGCAGCGATCTGCTGTTCGGTTTCAATCGGCTTAATCTGCTGCGCCAGGTTGGTCTGATGGTGGGCCTGGCGGCCAGCGTTGCACTGGGTGTGGCGGTCGTGCTCTGGGCGCAGGAACCGAACTATCAGCCCGTGGTGGGGGACATGTCCGGTTACAACCCGCAAGACATTACCTCGATCCTCGATCAGAACGGTATCACCTACCGCATGGACCCTCGCTCCGGGGCCCTGCTCGTCCCATCAGATGAAGTCTACAACGCCCGTCTGAAACTGGCTGCTGAGGGCGTCACCGATGAGAAGACCATGGGCTACGAGCTGCTGGACCAGGATCGCGGGCTGGGCACGTCCCAATTCATGGAAACGATCAGTTTCCGCCGTGGTCTCGAGGGCGAACTGGCGCGAACCATTGCGGCTATGCGTGGTGTCAGATCGGCGCGCGTTCACCTGGCCATTCCGGAGCGTTCGGTGTTTGTCCGCGATGCCCGCACACCCACCGCATCTGTGTTTCTTGATGTTTTCGCCGGGCGCAAGCCTGAGAAAGAACACATTGCCGCCATCGTGAATCTGGTGGCCGGCAGCATTCCCGGCATGAGTAAAGACAACGTGACGGTAGTGGACCAGAATGGCAGCCTGCTGACCGGCCGCGAGGGCAACAGTAACAGCCAGCAGATCAAAGATCAGTACGACTATACCAGCCGCGTTGAAGAGCGCCTGACCGGACGAGTCGCGTCGCTGGTCGGTCCGATTGTCGGTGACGGTCGCTATCGTGCGGAAGTGACAGCCGATCTGGACTTCTCGTCGGTTGAACAGGCGGAAGAGCTGTTCAACCCAGAACAACAGGCTATCCGCAGTGAGCGTGAAATGAGCGAAGAGCACACCGGGGGCGGGGTAGGGGGCATTCCTGGCGCTTTGGCGAATCAGCCGCCGGCTGCGGCTCAGGTGCCGGAAAACGTCGAAGGCGAGGATGGCCAGCCAGCGCCACAACCGGTCAATGTGCGCCGTGAATCCACCCGTAATTACGAAATGGATCGCACGGTCAGTTACATCCGCCAGGAGCTGGGCCGGGTGAAACGCCTGACCGTGGCACTGGCGGTCGATGACATGAAGGTGGTTGACCCGCAAACCGGCGCAGTCAGCTATGAGCCCTGGCCCGAGCAGGAGCTGCAGCGCCTCAATATGCTGGTGCGGGATGCCGTGGGCTATTCTGCCGCCCGGGGCGACAGCGTGACAGTGATGAACACGGCTTTTGCTGCCCAGGAGCAGATTGAATTCGAGAGTCCGGGTTTCTGGACGCAGCCCTGGTTCTGGGACCTGATGAAGCAGGTGCTGGCGGGGCTGGTCATTCTGGTGCTGGTGCTGGGCCTGCTGCGCCCGACGCTCAAGAGCCTGTCCGGTGGTGGCCGTAACGAGCGTCGCGACAGCCGTGACGAGGAAAACTATGGAGGCCTGAACCAGATCGAAGGCGGCGACGCACTGCGCCAGGCCATGTCCTCCCAGGACGAACTGCTGTTGCCGGGGGCAACGGACAGCTATGATAGACAGTTGAATGCTCTGAAAGGCCTGATTGCCGAGGACCCGGCCCGGGTGGCTCAGGTCATGCGCCAGTGGGTGAATGTCGATGACTGAAGAAACCAATCGTCCGGCGGAGGTTGCCCAGACGGCACCGCAAAAACCGCAACGCAAGATTCCCCGGGTGGAGCAGGCAGCCATACTGCTGATGTCGCTGGGTGAAACCGATGCGGCGGAAGTGCTCAAGCACATGGGTCCCAAAGAGGTGCAGCGCGTCGGCGTGGCCATGGCCCAGATGCGTGACGTCAGCAAAGACGACGTCAACTTCGTGCTCAACCAGTTTGTGGAAGCCGTCGGTGGCCAGACCGGCCTCGGCGTCGGCAACGACGACTACATACGCAGCATGCTGACCCAGGCGCTGGGCGACGACAAGGCGTCCAGCCTCATCGACCGTATTCTGATTGGCGGCAACACCACCGGTCTCGATACTCTGAAATGGATGGAGCCCCGCGCGGTCGGCGATATCATTCGGTACGAACACCCGCAGATTCAGGCCATTGTCATCTCCTATCTGGATCCGGATCAGGCGGCGGAGATCCTCGCCACTCTGGATGACAAGGTGCGTCTGGATGTCATGATGCGTGTGGCGTCTCTGGAGAGTATCCAGCCCCAAGCGCTGCAGGAACTCAACAACATCCTCGAGAAGCAGTTCTCCGGCGGCTCGGCCGCCCAGACCAGCCGGATTGGTGGTGTCAAACGAGCAGCGGATATCATGAACTTCATGGATCGCAGTGTTGAAGGCGGGCTGATGGACTCCATCAAGGACATGGATCCGGATCTGGCGTCCACCATCGAGGATCTGATGTTCGTCTTCGATAACCTGAGGGATATCGACGATCGGGGTATCCAGGCGCTGCTGCGCGAAGTGTCTTCGGAAGTGCTGGTTGTCGCGTTGAAAGGCGCCGACGAAGGTGTACAGGACAAGATCTTCAAGAACATGTCGAAACGGGCGGCCGAACTGCTGCAGGACGACCTGGAAGCCAAGGGGCCGGTCCGGGTCAGTGAAGTGGAGTCTGCCCAGAAAGACATTATTACCATTGCCCGCCGTATGGCCGAAGCCGGTGAAATCACCCTCGGTGGCGCTGGCGAAGAAATGATGTGATGAAAGACAGCGAGAAAAGCCTCAACCGCATCCCTAAAGAGCAGCTCACCGCTTACGAGCGTTGGGAGTTGCCGCTGCTGGATGCCCGTGGCAACGAAGTGGCACGGGAGGAGGAGCGGGACGTCAAACCACTGACCGCGCAGGATATTGAGGATATCCGCCAGGCCGCCCGGGAAGATGGCCACGCCGAGGGTCGTGATGCCGGTTATCAGGCCGGGTTCAATGAAGGTCGGGAGCAGGGCCACAAGGACGGCCATGAGGCCGGTTTTGCCGAGGGCCGCGCGGTAGGCGAGGCGGCCGGCTTGGAAGAAACCCGCAAGGAAACCGAATCCCGCATGGACCGCCTTGAGCACCTGATGGGCGAGCTGTTGATACCGATCCGCCGCCACGAGGACGAACTGGAAACGGCGTTGATCAACCTCACCACAGTGCTGGCGCGCACCGTGGTTTACCGTGAGCTTTCCATCGATTCCTCCCAGATTCAGCAGGTGGTGCGCAAGGCCATGGCCGCACTGCCATCCACCAGTGACAATGTGCGCATCCACGTTCACCCGGATGATGCCCAGTGGGTCAGGCAGGTGGCGGAGCGATTCGAAGCCGACAGCGCGGTGGTCGAGGACGACACCCTTCTTCCCGGTGGCTGTAAGCTGGAAACCCGCCATAGCCTGGTGGATTTCACCGTGGAAAAACGCTTCCAGAAAGCCGTGCAAAGCATGCTGGATCAGCAGTTGAACACCGAAGAGATTTCTGACGGAGAGAGCCTCAACGTCATGATGGATGACCTTACGGATTTCCATCGGGATGTGCTCGGCAACAGCGTTAGCGATTCCAGTACCAAGGACGAGGGCGAGGACGATGATCGGCAACCTGGCTGATCGCCTCGATCGGTTGCAGGGTTCCCTGAACAAGGAACCCGAGCCAGAGCTGTCCGGACGGCTGACCCGCATGGTGGGTCTGACCCTGGAATGTGTGGGTTGCCCCATGGTGGTGGGCGATCGCTGTGTGATACAGGGCCAGGGCACCGGCAGCGTGGAAGCCGAAGTGGTCGGCTTCGAGGACGATCGGGTCTACCTCATGCCTTTGACAGCCATCGAAGGCTTGCGTCCGGGTGCGAGGGTGGTGCCCCTTTCCGCCGCCAGCCGCGTGCCGGTGGGGCCGCAGATGCTGGGCCGTGTGGTCGACGGCAGTGGCGAGCCGCTGGACGGCAAGGGCCCGCTGCAAACCGAGGCTCGGGTCTCCATTCACGGTGATATTATCAACCCGTTGGACCGGGCGCCGGTGCGGCAGTCCATGGACGTGGGCATTCGCGCTATTAATGCACTGATGACCGTGGGTCAGGGCCAGCGCCTCGGCCTGTTTGCCGGCAGTGGTGTGGGTAAAAGTATGCTGCTGGGCATGATGACCCGGTTTACCGACGCCGATGTCACCGTGGTCGGGTTGATTGGTGAGCGGGGCCGTGAGGTCAAAGAATTTATCGAGGATATTCTGGGCGACGAGGGGCTGGCCCGTTCCGTGGTGGTGGCAGCGCCCGCGGACGACTCGCCGCTGATGCGCCTGCGTGCGGCGATGCTGACCACCCGTATCGCGGAATATTACCGCGATCAGGGCAAACGCGTGCTGCTGTTGATGGATTCCCTGACCCGCTATGCCCAGGCTCAGCGGGAGATTGCGCTGGCGGTGGGCGAACCGCCGGCCACCAAGGGTTACCCACCCTCGGTGTTTGCCAAACTGCCGCAGTTGGTCGAGCGCACGGGGAACGGCCGCCCCGGGGGTGGCTCGATCACGGCATTCTACACCGTGTTGACCGAAGGCGATGACCAGCAGGACCCCATTGCCGATGCTGCCCGAGCCATCCTCGATGGGCACATTGTGTTGTCCCGCCGACTGGCCGAGGAGGGGCATTATCCGGCCATCGATGTGGAAGCGTCCATCAGCCGGGTCATGCCCCAGGTGACCGAGCTGGAGCATTTCTCGCGGGCACAGCGGTTCAAACAGGTTTACTCCCGTTATCAGCAGGCCCGGGATCTGATCAGCGTGGGCGCCTATGTAAAAGGGTCGGATTCGGAAACCGATTTCGCCATGACCCACATCAGCAACATGCGGCAGTTCCTCCAGCAGGGGCTCAATGAGAGTTCGCCACTGGCGGAGAGCATTGAACAGTTGCTGGCGGCGGTGCCAGAGCGCCGCTCTCTTGAGCGCCTGAAAGCCGGTGTGCCAAAAGTTACCGGAGAATCTGAGTAATGCTGCGTTCCCGGCGGCTTGCCGTGGTGTTAACGCTTGAGGAGCGCAAGGAGCAGGAAGCCCTGGAAAAACTCGGGGAAGCCCGCCAGCAGGTTGAAGCCCAGCAGCAGCAGATCGACGACCTGAACCGTTACCAACAGGAGTATCGCGACCAGATCCGCAGCAACCAGCAGGGCGTGGTATCGGTGACCCGTCTGCAGGCCTGGCAGGCGTTTATCTCGCAATTGGATCAGGTGCTGCGGCAACAGCACAAACAGCTGGACATGCTCCAGCAAAAGTTTGATGAAGCGCGCCGGCAGTGGCAGATGGCCTGGGAGCGCCGCCGCGGCATGGAAAAGTACATCGAGACCTGTCGCCAGCAGGAGCAGCGCGAGCAGGACCTGAAAGAGCAGAAACTGTCCGATGAAGCCGCCGGGCGCGCGTTCGCCCGTCGCCGCCGCTAATTTCCCGTGAATTGCCGGCTTGAGCCGGGTGCAAATCATCGGCACTGAGCTATTCTTATCGGTGTAAAGCCTTTTCGGTCAATTCCCACGGAGGATCAGGAATGCCTATTCAGACGCGTCGCAGCGAAGACGGTCGCACCCTGACCATCAAAATTGAGGGGCGGTTCGATTTCAGCACCCACCAGGCCTTCCGTGACGCCTACGAACATGGTGATCAGGAGGTGAAGGCGTTTGTGGTGGACCTCACTGACACCACCTATCTGGACAGCTCAGCCCTGGGCATGTTGTTGCTGTTGCGCGATTACGCCGGCGGCGACAACGCCAGCATCCGTATTGAAAACTGCAACAGTGACGTTCGTCGTATTCTGGCCATATCCAATTTCGAGCAGTTGTTTGCCATCCACTGACCGGCAGTAAAACCCTCGACAGACACCTGGGGAGGCCCGTTGTGGAGGATGCACCATCCGATAATCAGCCACTTAGAATCCTGATTGCCGACGACAGCGACAGCGATCGCCTCATTCTGAAGACTCTGTTACGTCGCCTCGGCCATAAGGTGCTCGACGCCGCTAACGGCGCCGAGGCGGTGGAACTGTTCCGTCAGGCCTCGCCACAGATTGTTTTGCTGGACGCGCTGATGCCCCGCATGGACGGAATGGAAGCGGCGAGGCAGATCAAGACGTTGGCCGGCGAGCGCCTGGTGCCGCTGATCTTCCTCACCTCCCTGTCCGACGCCGATGCGCTCGCCCGATGCCTGGAGGCCGGCGGTGACGATTTTCTGACCAAGCCCTATAACCGGGTCATTATCGAGGCCAAGATCAACGCGTTTAACCGCATGCGCCTGATGCATGAAACGCTGAGCCATCAGCGGGATCTGATCCACGAACAGAATCGCAAACTCACCGAAGAACAGGAAATCGCCAAGCGGGTGTTCGAGAACGTGGCCCACACCGGATGCCTGGATGCCGCCAGCATTCGCCACCATGCCTCGCCCATGTCGATCTTCAACGGCGATATCCTGTTTGCCTGCCCACGGCCCGACGGTGGTATACAGCTCCTCATCGGCGATTTCACCGGGCATGGCTTGCCGGCGGCCATTGGCGCTATGCCGGTTGCCGAGATTTTCTACGGGATGACCAGCAAGGGGTTCAGCGCCAGTGACGTGCTGAGGGAGATCAATCAGAAACTCAAGCGTATTCTGCCGTCGGGCATGTTCTGCTGCGCCGCGCTGATTCAGGCGGATTTTGCCCTGAATCAGATTCAGGTGTGGAACGGTGGGCTTCCTGATGGATGGGTTATTCGCACGGCCGCAGAGCCCGTCCAGCTGCCCTCCGCGCATTTGCCGCTGGGGGTGCTGGATGCGACCCGCTTCAATGCGGCAATGACCATCCTGAAGACCTGCCCCGGCGATACCCTGCTGTTCATGACCGATGGTGTTATGGAAACCAGAAACGCCGGGGGCGACATGTTCGGCGACAACGGCGTGGCCGCCGCCCTGCGCGGTATCAAGGATGGCGAAACGCCGTTTGATGCAGTAATGGGCCGGTTACACGAGTTCTCCGGTGGCCTGCTTGAGCAGGACGACCTGACCCTGGTGACCCTTGAAATGGCCGACGGTGCCGCGCTGGAGGGGCTCTCTGACCGTTTGCAGCTGTCTGCGCTGGAAGGGCCGGCAGAATGGCGTTGCACCTATCAGATCCGCGACCGCACGTTGGGCCAGTTCAGCCCGCTGCCGCTGTTGCTGCATATCTGCATGGAAGTCCCGGGGCTGAGGCGTCGCAGTGGGGAAATCTACATTCTGCTGTCGGAGCTTTACACCAATGCCCTCGAGCATGGCATCCTGGGGTTACCGTCGGAGTGGAAATCAACCGCAGAAGGCTTCGGGCGTTACTATGAAGAGCGAGAAAAGCGGCTTAATGAAATTGAGGAGCACTTCATCAAATTCAGCCTCACCCATTCCATGACCGATTATGGTGGTCGGCTGGTGGTGGTCTGTGAGGATAGCGGCCGGGGTTTCGACTTCCACAAACACGGTCAGCCACCGGAGGCCGGGCGGGGTTATGCCGGGCGCGGTTTGATGTTGCTGCACCGTCTGGCAGGGCCGCTGACCTTCAGAGAGCGCGGAAATCATGTTGAAATCGTATATGATTGGCACTTTTCAGAGGCCGGAAAGTCAGAAAATCCGGCCGTCACCAAATCGGGGGTTAGTCATGAATGACAGACCGCACCTGGATGAAGAGGCTCTGGCTGAGCTTCAGGATGTGATGGAAAACGAGTTCGATGTGTTGATCCAAACCTACATCAGTGATTCGGCCGAGCGTGTGTCTGCGTTGCGGACGGCGTTGGAAGCCGGAGACGCCGACGCGCTCGCCAAAACCGCCCACAGCTTCAAGGGCAGTTCCATCAATATCGGTGCGCCACGTTTGGGGGCGCTGTGCATGGACGTGGAGGACGCCGGTCGGGCAGGACGTCTGGCTGACGCCGGGCCGATGCTGGACAGGGTCGAGTCAGAATTCCGCCAGGTTCAGGAGATGCTGGAAAGTTTCATGGTCGATTGAACCCGGGCTCAAACGAGAGTGGCATTGCTTTTGCTGTAACTCAGGAAACGAGGATGTTTCTTACTCCTAACCTGTAAAAGCGGCAAGAGGTTGCCATGTCCCAGATGGTTCTTCCACAAACCCCGGCCCCCGGGGCACAGGCCGACACTGGCGGCAAGAAGCCGCCAACCGGTTCTGAAAAATCCGCAGACAGTCGTTTCGATTCCGTGTCCCGCGCGGAGCAGAAGCGGCTTGACCAGAAACAGGCGGATCGCCGGGACGATGCCAGGGCCCTTGAAAAGGCCCGTCAGAAACCGGACGAGCGCACCGAGCCCCCGGCCGAGAGCGACAGGCGCGCGGACACCAGCGAGTCTGCCCGCAAAGCGTCAACAACCGCCACCGATGACACGCCGACCGAAGCCGGCCAGGCCTCCGCCACGGAGGAAGAGGTCGCGCAAAACGGGGCAGCCACTGCCGACCTTGAGCCCCAGACCGATGCGGTAGCGCTGACCTTTGCCGAACTGCAGGCACTGGTGGTGCCAGCAACAGGCGCCGCGAACCCGGGGATGAGCGGTACCAACGCTATGAGTGCCAATTCAGGGGGTATGCCCGGTAGCATGGGGCAGCCTCCGGGTATGCAGGGTCTTGCCGGCGTGCTGGCCGGGCTACCTGGTATGAAAGGCATGATTCCGGGTAATCAGGCGGACAGCGGCGGCAAGGGCGCCAGCCAGTCTGCAGGCTTTCAGTTTTCTGAAGCGCTGACCGCGCTTGGTGCGGAATCCGGACGCGCCCAGGACAACACTTCGCTGCTGGCTTCCGGGCGGGTACAGTCCCTGGCGGACGTGTCTGGCCAGCAGTTGGCCAGCGCGACCGCCAGGCTGCCTGCTGAGGGCGCCGGTCTCAGGGGCTATGCCACGTCGGTGGACGTGCCGGTCGGACACGCCGAATGGGGCGACAAGTTGATCGGGAAGCTGGCCTGGCTGACGGCCAACAAACTGTCGGTGGCAGAGATTCATCTCACACCGCCGGATATGGGGCCCATGGAGGTTCGGGTGCAGGTCCAGCATGAGCAGGCTAACATCACCGTTCACTCAGCTAACCCCGCGGTGCGAGACCAGCTTGAACTGCACAGCCACCGGTTAAGGGACATGCTCAGTGAGCACGGATTGTCTCTCGAGCAGTTTGATGTGGCCGATTCGCCGCAGCAACAGGCGGATGGCCAGGATGCGGGTGGTGAATCCGGTAACGCCGGCAACACCCCGGATTCCGACCTGGCGGGATCCGCTCAGGATGAACTGGGCGTTGCGTCCGGCGGCCTGGATCTTACCTGGAAAGGTGAAATCGATATTTTTGCCTGACCTGCCTGACCTGTCTGACGGGGCCCTCGGGCCCCGTGCTTTATTCTCCTTTGCCCATCCCTCCCCACAACGCTAAACTGCTGTTCTGAATCGGGCAATTTGGTCTTTTGGCCCATCCTTTGCTTGATGACTCTGAAAGGACCCAATACACCATCCGGATGACGGATTTCTGGCGAATCGCAGTTTATGGCTGAAAACACGACCCCCGCGGCTCCGCCCGCAAAAAAAGGCAAGCTCAAACAGATCATCCTGTTGGCACTGGTGATCGTGCTTGCGGTGGCGCTGTCTGTTGTTGGCACTCTGTGGTTTCTCGGCGGCGGATTGCCGGGCATGTCCGAGGGTGAGGAGGCCCCGCAGGAAGCCGCGGAGGTGTTCGCACCGAGCGTCTACATCGATATCGAGAAAGCGCTGGTTACTACCGTTCAGTCCGAGGGTGGCGGACGTCAGCGGTACGCCCAGGTGTTCGTCTCGCTCGAGGCCGACAACCCTCAGACCCTGTCTGCGGCTGAGCTGCATATGCCGTTGATTCGCAGTCAGTTGGTCAGTCTGCTGGGTAGCAGTCAATTCCTGGAATTGCAGACCCCGGAGGGCAGGGCGGCACTGGCCGACAGCATGCTGACCACCATCAACCGGGTGCTTGAGCAGGAGGGTGAATCCCCCCTGAAACGGGTATTGTTCCGGAATTTTGTTGTTCAATGAAAAGTATTATGAGGCCCCGGTAACGGGCGGCTTGTCAGGGCAGGAAAACGTATGCAGGACTTACTGTCACAGGATGAAATCGATGCCCTTCTCCACGGTGTGGATGACGGGGACATCGATACCTATGAGGAAACCGACGAGGCCGGTATAAAGTCCTACGATCTGGCCAGCCAGGACCGGATCGTTCGTGGCCGCATGCCCACCCTGGAGATGATCAACGAGCGGTTTGCCCGTTACACCCGAATCAGCCTGTTCAATCTGCTTCGCCGCAACGCCGATGTGTCCACCGGCGGGGTGCAGATCATGAAATTCGGCGAATACATTCATACTCTGTACGTGCCCACCAGTCTCAATCTCTGCAAGATCCGGCCGCTGCGCGGCACATCGCTGTTCGTGCTGGATGCCAAACTGGTTTTCAAGTTGGTCGACAACTTCTTCGGCGGCGAGGGCCGTCACGCCAAGATTGAAGGGCGTGAGTTCACCCCCACCGAAACCCGGATTGTGCAGATGGTGCTTAACCAGGTCTTTCACGACATGAAAGAAGCCTGGCACGCCGTGCTGAAAGTCGATTTCGAGTACCTCAGCTCGGAAGTGAACCCGGCCATGGCCAACATCGTCAGTCCCAGTGAAGTGGTGGTGGTCAGCACCTTCCACATCGAGCTTGATGGCGGCGGTGGTGAGCTGCACATGGCACTGCCTTACTCCATGATCGAGCCCATCCGCGAAGTGCTGGACGCCGGGGTTCAGAGTGACATAGACGACGTCGACGAACGCTGGGTGAATGCTTTGCAGGAAGACATCAAGGACGTGAGTGTCCCGGTCAATTCGATGGTCTGCCGGCGAAGGATCTCGCTTCGTGACATCGCAAAATTGAAGACCGGTGACATCATCCCGGTGGAGATTCCCGATTTTCTGACGGTGACCGCTAACGGGATACCGGTGTACAAAGCCACCATGGGTACCCGTGACGGGAAACTGGCGCTGAGAATTCACGAGCGGGCCACGGGGCCCAAGGTCAAGAAACAACTGAAGGTGGGACGCAATGGCTGACGACAACAAGAAAGACGACCAGGAACTCAGCGAAGACGAAAAGCTCGCCGCCGAGTGGGAGGCCGCCATGGAGGAGACCGGTGACGACGAGGACTCCAGCGAGGACGAATGGGCCGCGGCAATGGCGGAAGCCGAATCGGCTGATGCGGGCGATGGCGATGGCGACGGCAAGGGCAGTGGTTCCAGCGTTCGTGCCGCACCCATGGAGGAGTTCGAGGAATCGTCCAAAATTTCCCAGGGCAGCGGCCCGGCACCGGATCTGGATGTCATTCTCGATATTCCGGTCACCATCTCCATGGAAGTGGGCAACACCCAGATTCCCATCCGCAACCTGCTGCAACTGAACCAGGGCTCGGTGATCGAACTGGACCGCCTGGCCGGTGAGCCGCTGGATGTCCTGGTCAACGGTACTCTGATCGCCCATGGCGAGGTGGTGATGGTGAACGAGAAGTTCGGTATCCGTCTCACCGACGTGATCAGCCCGGGCGAACGCATCAAACGGTTGCAGAAGTAAGATGGGCTGGCAGCCACGCGTCCTCAGGTCCCGGTTACTGCGCACGGTCTCGGCTCTGAGTGTCAGCCTGCTTCCCGTGCTGGCCATAGCGGAAGAAGCCCCGGCCCGGGAAGAGACCGCCAGCGCGCCAGACACCCTGGCCACCATGTTGAGTCTCGGCGGCGGCCTGCTGGCTGTCATCGCCATTATTTACGGGTGCGCCTGGATCATCCGCCGCATGAACGGCATGACCGGCATGAACAATCAGGCCATCAAGGTGGTCTCGGTGATGGCGTTGGGCGCACGGGAACGGATCGCCCTGATTGAGGTGGGCGGCCAGCAGATTCTGGTCGGTATTACGCCCTCAACGATCCGCACCCTGCAGGTATTCGATGAGCCGGTGGTGACGCCCGATCAGACCGGGTCCACCGAGTTTGCCCGCCGGCTTCAGGGCATGATCGGCAAGTCGTGGACATCCCGGTCCACAAAGGGAGACTGACCGATGAGCCCGCTTCTCCTGAAACGCGCCCTGGCGCTGCTGCCGCTGATCCTGTTGTGTGGCTGGAGCCCGGCGGTCCTGGCCGACCTGCCTGGCATCCCCGCCTTCACCATGACCCCGGGAGAAGAGCAGGGGGTCGAGGAGTATTCGGTCACCCTGCAGATCCTGGCATTGATGACGGCGCTGACGTTCCTGCCGGCGATGCTGATGATGATGACCTCATTCACCCGCATCATCATCGTGTTTTCCATCCTGCGTCAGGCATTGGGGTTGCAGGCGACACCGTCCAACCAGATCCTGCTGGGCCTGGCGTTGTTTCTCAGTATTTTCATTATGAAGCCGGTGCTGGAAGAAGCCAATCGAGTGGGCCTGCAACCGTACCTTGCGGAAGAGGTCACTTCGCTGGAGGCGGTGGAACGGGCCAGCCTGCCGTTCCGGGAGTTCATGCTGGCACAGACCCGGGAGAGCGATCTCGGGTTGTTCATGCGCTTGGCTGATGAACAGTACGATTCACCGGAGGATGTTTCATTCTGGGTGCTGCTGCCGGCGTTTGTCACCAGTGAGCTGAAGACAGCATTCCAGATCGGGTTTATTCTGTTTATACCCTTTCTGATCATCGACATGGTGGTGGCCAGCGTGCTGATGGCGATGGGTATGATGATGCTCTCGCCCATTATTATCTCGCTGCCGTTCAAGATCATGCTGTTTGTACTGGTGGATGGCTGGGCGCTGATCATGGGTACGCTGGCCGCCAGTTACGGCCTCTAGGGAGTCGCTTATGACACCGGGAACCGTTATTGACATTCTGCGCGAAGCGCTGTGGATGATTGTGCTGTTGTCTTCGGTGATTATCGGCCCGGGCCTGGTGATCGGTCTTGTAGTCAGCACCTTCCAGGCCGCCACGCAGATCAACGAACAGACCCTGAGCTTTCTGCCGCGGCTGCTGGTGACCCTGATTGTCATCATCGTGGCCGGGCCGTGGATGCTGACCAAGCTGCTTGATCATGCACAACGCCTGATATCCAGTATTCCCTACATCATTGGCTAACCCATGATGCCGACTGAACTCAGTGCTGATCTGATCGGCCAGTGGGCTGGCCAGCATCTGTGGCCGCTGTTCCGGCTGGCCAGCTTCATGATGGTAATTCCCATCTTCGGCACCCAGCTGGTGCCCACCCGGGTCCGTCTCGGGCTGGCCATTCTGATGACCATACTGATCGTGCCCATGATTCCCCCCGTGCCGCAGGTTGACGCCCTGAGCGCGGATGCCGTGGTGATCACCCTGCAGCAAATTCTGATCGGCATCGGTATGGGCTTTGCCATGACCGCACTCTGGCAACTCTTCGTGGTGGCCGGGCAGATGATCGCGATGCAGATGGGCCTGGGCTTCGCCTCGATGGTGGATCCCGCCAACGGCGTCAACGTGCCGGTGCTCTCGCAGATCTACACCATCACTATCACGTTGTTGTTTCTGGCGATGAACGGCCACCTGGTGATGTTCGAGGTCTTTATTGAAAGTTTCCGCACTCTGCCCATTGGTTTTGGTGGCTTGGGGCAGGAGGGCGTCTGGGAGCTGGCGCACCGGATCAGCTGGATGTTTGTCTCCGCCATGTTGCTGGCCCTGCCGGCAGTGTCCGCGGTGCTGATCGTTAGCATCGCCTTCGGCGTTATGACCCGGGCGGCACCGCAGATGAATATTTTTGCGCTTGGTTTCCCGATTGGCCTGATTTTTGGACTCTTCTCCATCTGGGTGCTGCACGCCAACTTTCTGCCGCACTTCGACCAGTACACCCGGGAAACGTTTGAGTTCATGAGAAACCTGCAGGGGCAGCCCTGATGGCTGAAGAAAACGACAACAGTCAGGAGAAAACCGAAGAGGCCACGCCCCGAAGGCTTGAAAAAGCCCGGGAGGATGGCCAGACAGCGCGCTCCAAGGAGCTGGCCACCATGGCCGTGCTGATGGCTGGCGCCGGTGGTCTGCTGATGTTTGGCAGCAGCCTGGGCGCGTCGCTGGAAGGCATCATGCGGGACAGCTTTGTGCTGGAACGCTCCGCCATCTTCGACACCCGCCATATGAGCGTGCAGCTGATCGGCTCGGCCAAAGAGGCGGCCCTTGCGCTGTCTCCCATTTTGCTTGTGCTGCTGATTGCCGCCATTGCCGGCTCCATCGGCATCGGCGGGCTGCTGTTCAGTGGCAAAGCCATTGCCCCCAAACTCAACCGCATGGACCCGATCAAAGGTTTGAAGCGGATGTTTTCCCTGCGCTCCCTGATCGAGCTGGTCAAGGCCATCCTGAAAGTAGGCCTGGTGCTGGCGGTCGCGATCCTGATACTCAACCTGCGCACCGACGACCTGTTGAGCATTGCCGAGGAACCGACGGTCCCGGCTATGGAGCACGTACTGTGGACTCTGGGTTGGAGTTTCTTTGTGCTGTCGACCGCCACCATCATCATCGCGGCCGTCGACGTGCCTTTCCAGATCTTTGATCACCAGAAGAAGCTGCGGATGACGAAGCAGGAGGTCAAGGACGAGTACAAGGACACCGAAGGTAAACCGGAGGTCAAAGGCCGCATTCGCCAGTTGCAGCGGGAAATGGCTCAGCGCCGGATGATGCAGGATGTACCGGGCGCAGATGTGGTTATCACCAACCCGACCCATTACGCCGTGGCGCTGAAGTACGACCAGAAATCCATGGCGGCGCCCATTGTAGTGGCAAAAGGCGCCGATCAGGTGGCCTTCAAGATCATGGAGATTGCCCGCGAGAACAAGGTGGAAATCCTGCGGACACCGCCGCTGACAAGGGCGGTGTATCACAATACCGACATCGGCGGCGAGATTCCGGATGGCCTTTACATGGCCATTGCCCAGGTTCTGGCCTACGTGTTCCAGCTACGCCAGTTCCGTAAGGGACGGGGTGATCGGCCTGGCATGCCGGACTTTCCTATTCCGCCGGATATGCGGCGCGACGTTTGAGCCTGGTTATTTTCGATAGCTCAGACCGAAGCCCCAACAACCCGAACCATCGGATCATGCCGGCTTTCAGGAATCGGCAGCAGCCCGTAAAACTCCGTCGGGTTAACCACCCGCACCGAGGGAAACCCGCAATCGCGGAAGTGGCGGTGGGCCTGCTGGTCATTGTCGAAATGGAAGCTGACCTGGCTGCGGGTCATGGTGCCCAGCATGCCGCCCAGGGCTTTCAGGGATGAGCGCAGGAGCGGTTGCCGCGGCATCAGGTAGCTTTCGGAGAGATACAGCGAGCCGGGGCGGATGGCCAGAGTGCGGGCCAGTCGTTGCCAGAAGCCGGTGATCACCTCAAGGGAAAAATAGCTGGTCAGGCCCTCGGTGATCACCACAATGGGTTTGGTGTTGTCGAAGGCGCGGGCAATGACCGCTTCCAGGGTGTGGTCGCCGGAATCCGCGAGGATATCAATGGGGGTCACCTTATGATGCTCGCCAAGACGGCCCGCCGCCAGGAGTCTGGCGGCCTTGCGGGAGGCCATGTCCGGCAGGTCTGCCTCCACCATGGTCAGGGTGGGGTGCTTTTCCCGCAGGCGGATGCCCCGTGGGGACATGCCACAGGCAATTTCCAGCACCTGGTCAACGCCGTTTTCAACGATAGCCCGGTCGATCAGATGGTCGAT
Organism: Marinobacter goseongensis; assembly: GCF_023156235.1. Classification (GTDB taxonomy): domain Bacteria; phylum Pseudomonadota; class Gammaproteobacteria; order Pseudomonadales; family Oleiphilaceae; genus Marinobacter; species Marinobacter goseongensis. The sequence goes on from NZ_JAKZAI010000011.1 coordinate 102,194, forward strand.
AATCAGGTGTCGTTGCAGCAGAAAGGTGCGGAGATTCCCGCCGATGGCAGCTTTGCTGGCGGTCTCGAAAGGGCTCATCAAATGATAAAGCCAGCGGCCCTGTTCGGTACTCAGAACGTCATCGGACAACCCGTTCCGGTGCCAGACGGCACCGGTGTAAAGGGCGGTGAAGCTGATGCCGGAACTGTCAGTCTGCTTTTTGCTCATAGATGGCCTTTCCCCAGGCTTCGCGCGTGCCGGGCAGTATCAGGTTGAGGGCAATCGCCACCACGGCACACAGGGCAATGCCCTCGAACTGACCGATGGCCATGCCGCCGATGCCGAATACCAGCGTGATCGCGACGATCACCAGATTGCGGGCCTGGGACAGGTCCACCTGATGGCGGATCAGGGTGTTCAGGCCGACCACGGCAATGGAGCCGAACAGCAGGCACAGGATGCCGCCCATAACCGGAACCGGGATGGTCTGCAACGCTGCACCAAACTTGCCGACGAACGCCAGCACGATGGCAATGATCGCCGCCCACCACATCACTTTCGGATTGAAGTTGCGGGTCAGTACCACCGCGCCGGTTACCTCGGAGTAGGTTGTGTTGGGCGGCCCGCCAAGCAGCGAGGCGGCGCTGGTGGCCAGACCGTCACCCAGCAGGGTGCGGTGCAGGCCGGGTTTTTCGAGGTAATTCTTGCGGGTGACGTTGCCGATGGCCAGGATGTCGCCGATATGCTCGATGGCGGGCGCAATGGCGACTGGGATCATGAACAGGATGGCACTCCAGCTGAAGGCCGGGGCGACGAAATCAGGAATTGCCAGCCAGGCGGCCTCGCGGATCGGCGTCAGATCCACAATGCCGGCAAAGGCCGAGAGGAGGTAGCCGACGATCACCCCGAACATGATCGGAATCAGGCGAAAAATGCCTTTCGCCCACACCGCCATGATCACCGTCACCAGCAGGGAGGTCATCGCAATCCAGATCGCGGTGTCGTAAGGCACCAGCTGCGCGGATCCGTCACCGGCGCGGCCCGAGGCCATGTGCACGGCCACCGGCGCCAGCCCCAGACCAATCACCATGATCACCGGGCCGATCACGACCGGTGGCAGCAGGCGGGTAATGAATCCTGTGCCGCGCAGTTTCACGGCGCCACTGAGAATGATGTACAGCACGCCCGCGGCCATCAGGCCGCCGAGGGTCTCTTCCAGGCCGAACTTGCTCTTGGCAGCAATAACCGGAGCGATGAAGGCAAAGGAAGACGCCAGGAAAATCGGAATCTGACCACCGGTCACAATGTGGAAAATCAGCGTGCCCAGGCCAGCGGTGAACAGGGCCACATTGGGATCGAGGCCGGTTATCAGCGGCATAAGCACCAGTGCGCCAAACGCCACCAGCAGCATTTGTGAGCCTGCGACGGCCTGCTTCCAGGTCGGGTCGTTGGTGTGGTCCTGCATGATCAGACGTCCTTCTGCTTGGTGCCGAAAATTTTGTCGCCGGCGTCACCAAGTCCGGGAAGGATATAGCCTTTTTCGTTCAGGCGCTCGTCAATTGAGGCCGTATAAATCGACACGTCCGGGTGTTTCTCCAGCACCTTCTCTACGCCTTCCGGGGCCGCCACCAGAATCAGCGCGCGGATTTCGGTGCTGCCGGCCTTTTTGAGGAGATCGATGGTGGAAATCAGTGAGCCGCCGGTGGCGAGCATGGGGTCGATGATCATCGCCATGCGCTGATCAAGCTCGCCCACCAGCTTTTCCAGGTAGGTGCTGGCTTCCAGCGTTTCCTCGTTACGGATCTGGCCAACCACGCTGACCCGTGCGCCCGGGATCAGACTCAATACGCCATCCAGCATGCCCATGCCGGCGCGCAGGATGGGAACGATGGTGACTTTCTTGCCCTGGATCTGCTCGATCTTAACCGGCCCGGCCCAGCCCTGGATGGTTTTTTCCTGTAGGGAGAAGTCCTTGGTGGCTTCGTAGGTCAGTAGCGCACCCACTTCTTGTGCCAGTTCACGAAAATTCTTGGTGCTGATGTCCGCGCGGCGCATCAGGCCGAGTTTGTGGCGGATCAGTGGGTGTTTAACCTCGTGGATTGGCATGTCGTCACCTCTGGGTCTGAGACCGGGTATAAGCCGGCTGTGTCGGAGTAAATGGCGCAAGGATACCGTATCTGACAGGTCGCGTCAGGCACTGAAAAAGGAAAACCCGCAAGGGCTGGTACGGATCTTGCGATCACCTTTTCAAACGGCGCATCAGCGTCAGAAATCCGACCCCTTGAATGCCGGCAGGCACGGCCACGCGGAGAGTTTCCAGGTATGGACAGAGCTTTAGTCCTGAATAACGTCAAATCCCTGACGCGGGGAAACCTGGGCGTGCCCCTCATGCTGATGGGTTTGCTGGGCATGATGATTCTGCCCATGCCGGCGTTCATGCTGGACGTGTTCTTCACGTTCAACATCACTCTTTCCATCGTGATCCTGCTGGTGTGTGTCTATGCGCTGCGGCCGATGGAGTTTGCGTCTTTTCCCACCGTGCTGCTGGTGGCCACATTGTTGCGTCTGGCGCTGAACGTGGCGTCTACCCGCATTGTTCTGCTCGAGGGGCACGAAGGCGGGGATGCCGCCGGTAAGGTCATCGAATCCTTCGGCGCGGTGCTGATTGGCGGCAATTACGCCGTCGGCCTGGTGGTGTTTGCCATTCTGATGATCATCAACTTCCTGGTGGTCACCAAGGGCGCCGGCCGGGTGTCCGAGGTCAGTGCGCGTTTTACCCTGGACGCCATGCCGGGCAAGCAGATGGCCATTGACGCTGACCTCAACGCCGGCCTGATCAATCAGGACGAAGCGAAATTCCGGCGCGCAGAAATCGCCCAGGAGGCGGATTTCTACGGCTCCATGGACGGTGCCAGCAAATTCGTCAAAGGCGATGCCGTTGCCGGCCTGCTGATTCTGGCGATCAACATCATCGGTGGTGTCGCCATTGGTATGGTGCAGCATGGTCTGGATTTCGGCACGGCGATGCAGAATTACGCACTGCTGACCATCGGTGATGGTCTGGTGGCCCAGATTCCGTCGCTGCTGCTGTCCACGTCCGCCGCCATCATGGTCACCCGTGTGACCTCCAGTCAGGACATGGGCGGGCAGATTCTTCATCAGATGTTCAACGCCCCCAAAGCGCTGGGCATTGCTGCCGCGATCCTGATCATCCTTGGTCTGATCCCCGGTATGCCCCACGTGGCGTTCCTGGGTCTCGGCAGTATCGCCGCGGCTGCTGCCTACTTTATTTGGAAGCGGGAGCAGCAGACCATCGAGGAAGAGCAAGCCTTTCCGGTGCGGGGTGGCGGTGCCCGGCCTGCAGGCCGCGATCTGGTTCCGGGTGCCGATGGCGGCGATCACGGGCAGGCTCTGCCGGCACCCGGGGAAACCCGGGAACTGGGCTGGGATGATGTGGCAACCGTCGACATTGTAGGGCTGGAAGTGGGCTACCGGCTGATTCCGTTGGTGGACAAGTCCCAGGGCGGGCAACTGCTGAGTCGCATCAAGGGCGTGCGCAAAAAGCTGTCCCAGGATCTGGGTTTTCTGATGCCCTCGGTGCACATTCGCGACAACCTCGACCTGATGCCCAACGTGTATCGCATCACCCTGATGGGGGTCACGCTGGCCGAGGCGGACATTCATCCGGATCGGGAGCTGGCGATCGACCCGGGCCAGGTTTTTGGCAAAATTGAAGGTATTGAGGGCAAAGACCCGGCCTTTGGTCTGGATGCCTGCTGGATTGAACCGGAAAAGAAAGACCAGGCCCAGACGCTGGGGTACACCGTGGTGGATGCCAGTACAGTGGTAGCCACACACTTGAACCAGGTGCTGCAGAAACACGCCCACGAGCTGCTCGGTCACGAAGAAACCCAGAAGTGGCTGGACCAGCTGGAAAAAGTGTCTCCCAAACTGGCGGAAGAGCTGGTACCCACCACCGTGTCCATCAGCCTGTTGCTGAAGGTGCTGCAGAATCTGCTCAAGGAAGAGGTGCCGATTCGCGACATGCGCTCCATCGCCGAGGCCATTGTCAATGTTCACCCCAGAAGTCAGGACCCCAAGCTGCTCACGACGGTAGCCCGTCAGTCGCTGCGCCGGATGATTGTGCAAAGCATCTGCGGTAACGAGCAGGAAATACCGGTGATCACCCTTGATCCGGACTTGGAACAGTTATTGCTGAAGTCTATGCAACAGAGTCAACAATCCGGCGGTCAGGAAGACATCGGGCTGGTACTGGAGCCGAACATGGTCGAGAAGCTGCAGCGTTCATTGCAGGAGAGTGTTCAGCGCCAGGAGATGCTTGGCAAACCGGCAATCCTGCTGGTGTCGGGCCCGCTCAGGCCGGTGCTGGCGAAGTTCGCCAGTTACGGGGTGGAAAGGCTGCACGTGCTTTCCTACCAGGAAATTCCGGACAACAAACAGATCACCATTGTGGCTTCCGTCGGCCAGTAACGGCCGCGGACGGCAAAGCGGACAACGCAGGCACGGCGTTGCCGGTGGAGGATGAGGCATCATGAAAGTAAAACGTTTTTTTGCTCAGAGCATGGCCGAAGCTTTAAAGCAGGTGCGGGAACAGATGGGCCCGGACGCCGTGATTCTCTCCAATCGCCGGGTGGACGGTGGCGTCGAGATTGTGACGGCGTTGGATTACGACGAAAACATGGCGCGTCAGCGTCTCGGTGATCGGGCCCGCGAAGCCACCAACGGATCGAAACTGGCGGAGATGCAGGCGGAACAACATCGCCGGCTGGAACAGGAGCTGGGTCGTTCCCGAGATCGCATTCGCGAGGTGCGGGAAAAACGTGCAAGTCTCGGGTCAGGCTACGCCGGCGCCGCCGGTCTTCTTGATGAGGCCACTCTGGAACTCGAGCCCGAAGCCGCTGCATCTGCCGCGCCTGCCACTGCGGCGGCACAGGCCAGTGGCCGCTATTCCGATGAACTGGCACAGATGCGCGCCGAGATCAGCTCCCTGCGTGACCTGATGGGCGCCCAGAATCCGAAGGTGGAGCCCGCGAGCCCCGCCTCCAACGCGGTGCAGCAACGGTTGTCCGAGCGCTTGCAGGAATTTGGTCTCGGACTGGAGCTTGCCAACTCACTGTCACGTCGTCATAAGGGTGGCCGCCTCGAGGATGGCTGGAAGCAGTCGCTGAAGATGCTGGCCACCGGTGTTAAAACTGCCCGTCAGGAATGGTTGGACGAGGGCGGTGTGTACGCGCTGGTCGGACCGACCGGCTCTGGCAAAACCACCACCATCGGTAAACTGGCGGCCCGGCATGTGCTGCGGCACGGCGCCGATTCCCTGGCGCTGGTGACCACTGACCGTTACCGTGTTGCGGCCCACGAGCAACTGTTCGTGTTCGGTCGTATTCTCAACGTGCCGGTGCGGGTGGTGGATGAAAGCCATTCCCTGGACGATATTCTCGACGAGCTTTCAGATCGCCACCTGGTGTTGATCGACACTGCCGGCCTGACCAGCTCCGATAAAGGGTACCAGCAGCAGCTGTCTGAACTCGCCCGCAGCCACCACCGCATCCGTACCCATCTGGTGGTTTCAGCCACCAGCCAGCCGCGCATTATGAAATCCGTGTTGCATTGCTATAAGATGGCAAATCTTGCAGGTTGCGTCATGACCAAAATTGACGAAGCCCTTACACTGGGTGAGTCATTGGGGTTTGTCATGGAGTCCGGTTTGCCAGTGGCCTATTACACCGATGGCCAGAAGATTCCGGAAGACCTGCATCACGCCGAGGCGGTTCCACTGGTCCGCCTGGCGGTGGAGCGGCTGAGAGCACTCCAGCAACAGCAGGCGGTGGCAGAGGGGGCCTGAACAAAACCCTGCCGTACCGGATGACGAACGATCCGGCGCGCAGACCGCGCCGTTGAACAACAACAGAGCCTTCGGTCAAACGTGGCGAGAGACGAACCAAGTATGAGCAAACCACATCCGGTACAGGTGATTGCGGTGTCCGGCGGCAAAGGCGGCGTTGGCAAGAGCAACGTTTCGGTTAACCTCGGTATTGCCCTGGCGCAGAAGGGCCGTCGGGTCGTGCTGCTGGATGCAGATCTCGGCCTGGCGAACATTGATGTGCTGCTGGGCATCACCGCTAACCGCAACATGGCGGATGTGCTCGCCGGCGACTGCGACCTGCGGGATATTCTGGTAAACGGCCCCGGTGGCATCCGCATCGTGCCCGCCTCGTCGGGCACCCAGCGCATGACGCAGCTCAGCGCCATGGAGCACGCCGGCCTGATCAACGCGTTCAGCGAACTGGGCGACCAGATTGACGTGCTCATCGTCGATACCGCAGCCGGCATTTCCGAATCCGTGGTCAGTTTTCTGCGCGCCTCCCAGGAGCTCCTGCTGGTGGTGTGTGACGAGCCCACTTCCATTACCGACTGCTACGCGCTGATCAAACTGATGAACCGTGATTACGGAACCAACCGGTTCCGGATTCTGGCCAATCAGGTGCGCAACGAGCAGGAAGGTCGGCATCTTTTTGAAAAACTCACCCGTGTGACCGAGCGGTTTCTCGATGTGGCACTACAATATGTAGGGATGGTGCCTTACGACGAGGCCGTCAAGAAAGCGGTGCAGAGGCAGAAAGCCGTGCTGGAAGCCTACCCGCGAGCGAAGGCATCGCTGGCCATCAAGGCGCTGGCTGAAAAAGTCGACAGCTGGCCATTGCCGTCGTCTCCCCGTGGCCATCTGGAGTTTTTCGTGGAGCGGCTCGTCGAAGTCTGAAATTGATCCTGTCACCAAGAAGCTGGATACATGGCATTGGCGAAAAACCTGGGAATGTACCAAAAAGCCGTTGAAAGCAGCGGCTCCCGACTGGTGGAGGAACACGCCCCACTGGTCAAGAAGATCGCGTTGCACCTGATGGCTCGTTTGCCGGCATCGGTTCAACTCGACGACCTCATGCAGGCCGGCATGATCGGCCTGCTGGAAGCGGCCCAACGATACAGTTCCACCAAGGGCGCTACCTTCGAAACCTACGCCGGCATCCGCATTCGCGGGGCCATGGTGGATGAGATCCGCAAAGGCGACTGGGTTCCCCGTTCTGTTCACCGTAATGCCCGCCGGATTTCCCAGGCCATCAAGGCCGTGGAGGACCGTCGTGGTCGGGAAGCCCAGGATCAGGAAGTGGCGGAAGAGCTGGGCGTCAGCCTGCAGGAGTACCATTCCAGCCTGAGCGATGCCAACAGTGGTCGTCTTTTTAGTCTCGATGAGCTCAATGAATCCGGCGAGCTGCCGATAGAAGAAGTAGACGCCAGTGATAACCCGCTGGACGGCATCACCTCCGATGCCTTCCGGAGGAGTCTGGCAGAGGCCATTGAGGAATTGCCGGAACGCGAAAAACTGGTACTCAGCCTGTATTACCAGGAGGAGTTGAACCTCAAGGAAATCGGTGCGGTTCTCGGGGTCAGTGAAAGTCGGGTCAGCCAGATTCACAGCCAGGCTGCCCTGCGACTGAAAGGGCGTCTGTCAGGCTGGCAGCAGGAGAGTGGCGCTCTGTAGCTTTTGGTAACCGGCTGCTTTACAACCGGGCCAAACACCACACAATAAGCGGCTAATCCGCTGGCCTGCCGAAACACCGGCAGAACGATAAAATGCATTCCGGGTGTCACAAACTGGAGGTCCCTTTGGACAAGAACATGAAAATCCTCATTGTGGATGATTTTTCTACAATGCGACGGATCATCAAGAATCTCCTGCGCGATCTTGGCTTTACCAACACCGACGAAGCGGACGACGGCAACACCGCGTTGCCCATGCTGCGCAGCGGTAAATACGATTTTTTGGTCACCGACTGGAATATGCCGGGTATGTCCGGGTTTGATCTGCTCAAAGCGGTCAGGGCGGACGACAACCTCAAGACCCTGCCGGTGTTGATGGTAACCGCCGAAGCGAAGCGGGATCAGATCGTGGCGGCGGCGCAGGCCGGGGTAAACGGCTATGTGGTCAAACCGTTCACGGCTGCGGTTCTCAAGGAGAAGATTGAGAAAATCTTCGAACGAATCCAGTAACCAGAGGTCGGATGGGCTCTCATGAGCGATAGCAAAAAGAATCCGCAGGACCTCGACCCGGAGGTAACTGAAAAGCTCCGCGAGCAGGCCAACGCCCTGGCGGAACAGGTGAACGCCGGTAATTATGCCGGTGCCATGACCCTGATCAATGACCTCAGCGAGGTTCGGGATCAGAGTCTGTATCGGGAGGTGGGGCGACTGACGCGCAGCCTCCACGAGGCCATTCGTAATTTCCAGATTGACCCTCGTAACGCCGAGCAGCAGGAAGCGCTGTCGAAAATGACCGACGCATCCGACCGCCTGGAATACGTGGTCAAAATGACCGGCCAGGCCGCCAACCGCACCATGGACCTGGTGGAAGACGCTATGCCAAAGGCGCACGCCATGCGAGATGAAGCGGCCCGTCTGCGGGATGAATGGCAACGCTTGCGGCGGCGGGAGATGCAGCCGGCGGAGTTCCGCGATCTGTATGGCCGGATAGACACCTTTTTCATCACCCTGAACCGGGATGCCGACACGATTTACGGCAATCTGTCCGAAATTCTGCTGGCCCAAGATTTCCAGGATCTCACCGGACAGGTGATCCAGAAAGTCACTGCCCTGGTCAAGGAAGTGGAAGAACACCTGTTGAGCCTGGTGGTCATGGCCAGCCATGTGGACCAGCTGACGGGCACGGTGCACGAGATCGAGTCAAAGGAAGTATCGGCAGAGCAGGGCGTTGGCCCGCAGATGAAAGCCGAGGAACGCGAAGATGTGGTATCGGGTCAGGATGATGTTGATGACCTACTGTCCAGTCTCGGATTCTGAATCAAGAGGGTAACCCATGGCGTTTGATGCCGATGAAGAGATCCTGCAGGACTTCCTGGTTGAAGCTGGCGAGATACTCGAGAAACTGTCCGAGCAGTTGGTCGATCTGGAGCAGAATCCCGACGACAGCGATCTCCTCAACGCCATCTTCCGCGGTTTCCACACCGTAAAGGGCGGTGCCGGGTTCCTCCAGCTGGACGCCCTGGTCAATTGCTGCCACTCCGCAGAAAACGTGTTCGATATTCTCCGCAACCACAAGCGTAAAGTGGATTCGGAACTGATGGACGTAGTGCTGGAAGCGCTGGACAACGTTAACGCTATGTTCGAGCAGGTCCGCAATCATGAGGAGCTGACCCCGGCCCCGACGGCTCTGATAGCCCGACTGGACGCCTTTGCTGAACCGGCGACCACCGCTGCCGCCGCGCCAGCCGCTGCTGAGCCGGCAGGCGACGACCACGGCGACATCACCGATGACGAGTTCGAACAGCTGCTGGACGCGTTGAGCGATGATCCTGCCCAGGCCTCGCCGGATCAGGCAGCCGCCGCCGAGGCCGGACCGGCTTCGGATGGCGGTGACCACGGCAGCAACGGTGGCGACGACATCACCGACGACGAATTCGAGGCTTTACTGGACCAGCTCCACGGCAAAGGGCAGTTCGCCGGCGCGCCGGCGGATGAAGAAGTACCTGCGCCGGCAGCGGCGGCCAGTGGCGATGATCTGATTTCCGACGACGAGTTCGAGAACCTGCTGGATCAGCTTCACGGCAAGGGTGGAAGTCCGACCGCGGATGCAGCGGACAAATCTGCCGGCGCTGCTGCCGCGGCGCCCGCCGAGGCCAGCAAACCGCCGCCTGCGCCCGCCCGGGCCGAGGTCAAGGCTCCGGCTGCCACGCCCGCCAAGGATAACGCACCGGTGGCTGAAACCACCGTGCGGGTCGACACCAAGCGTCTCGACGACATCATGAATATGGTGGGCGAGCTGGTGCTGGTGCGTAATCGCCTTCAGCGCCTCGGTGCCGAGAGCGAAGACGAGCATATGCACAAGGCGGTCTCCAATCTCGATGTGGTCACCACCGACCTGCAAGCGGCCGTGATGCAGACCCGCATGCAGCCCATCAAGAAAGTCTTCGGTCGTTTCCCACGGGTGGTGCGGGATCTGGCCCGCAGCCTCAAAAAAGAAGTGAACCTGGTGATGCACGGCGAGGAGACCGATCTCGACAAGAACCTGGTTGAGGCCCTGTCGGACCCGCTGGTTCACCTGGTCCGCAACTCCGTGGACCACGGCATTGAAGCGCCCGACGTCCGCGAGAAGGCCGGCAAGCCCCGGGTCGGCACTGTCACGCTGAACGCGGAGCAGGAGGGTGACCATATTCTGTTGTCCATTGAGGACGACGGTGCTGGCATGAACCCGGATGTGCTGCGTCGAAAGGCCGTGGAAAAGGGGCTTTACGATCAGGATGCGGCAGATCGGCTGACCAACACCGAATGCTATAACCTGATTTTTGCCGCCGGCTTTTCCACCAAGGATCAGATTTCGGATGTGTCCGGCCGCGGTGTCGGCATGGACGTGGTCAAGACCAAGATCAGCCAGCTGAACGGCCAGCTCGGCGTGGAGTCGGAACTTGGCAAAGGCTCACGCATCGTGATCAAGGTGCCCCTGACGCTTGCGATCATGCCCACGTTGATGATCAACCTGGGGGATCAGTCTTTTGCCCTGCCGCTGGTGAATGTGGTGGAGATTTTCCACCTGAATCTGAGTAAGACCAACGTGGTGGACGGCCGTGAGTGTATTGTGGTCCGTGACAAGGTGTTCCCGCTGTTTCATATCAAGCGCTGGCTGGTGAAAGGCGCGCGGGCACAACAGGAGCCAGAAAACGCCCATGTGGTGATTGTAGCCATGGGAACACGGCAGGTCGGGTTCGTGGTGGACCAGCTGGTGGGTCAGGAAGAGGTGGTGATCAAACCTCTGGGCCGGGCCCTGCAGGGCACGCCGGGCATGTCTGGTGCCACCATTACCGGCGATGGTCGCATTGCCCTGATTATTGATGTTCCCAGCCTGCTGCAGCACTACGGTTGAGGCGCAGGGAGTGGACAAGGTTTAGGAGAAATGGATGACAGTTTCTGTCCTGGTTGTTGATGACTCAGGATTTTTCCGCAAGCGCCTGACGGAAATCCTGACCGCATCCGGTCAGATCAAGGTGGTGGGGGTAGCCACCAACGGCCGCGAAGGTGTGGAACTGGCAGAGAAGCTGCGCCCTGACGTCATCACCATGGACTATGAGATGCCGATTCTGGACGGCATTTCGGCGGTGCGGGAGATCATGAAAAAGCACCCGGCGCCGGTGCTGATGTTCTCCTCACTGACTCATGAGGGTGCCCGGGTCACACTGGACGCCCTTGAGGCCGGGGCGGTTGATTTCCTGCCCAAGAATTTTGAGGACATCGCCCGGGATTCCAGCCAGTTGCAGAGAATCCTCATTGACCGGGTGCTGGATGTGGCCGGCAGCCGGCCCGGCGGCAAAGCCTCGCCCTTGCCCAGGCCGGCGCCGGCTCCCGCTCCCGCTCCCGCTACGCGAGAAACTCCGGCTAACCGTGCCCGCACTGAGCGCTCTGCGTCGACAACCCGGGTGCCTCCTCCGGCGCCGCAGCCGCAGACTGCGCAACGGCCGCCCCGGCGCGGGCCAGCGCGGCACTTCGCGGTCGTGGCGATCGGTACCTCCACGGGTGGCCCGGTGGCGCTGCAGCGGGTGCTGACGGCGTTGCCCGGGAATTTCCCTGCCCCCATCGTGCTGGTGCAACACATGCCCGCCAGTTTCACGCCGGCGTTTGCCGAACGTCTCAATAAACTGTGTCAGATCGAGGTCCGCCAGGCGGAAGACGGCGACATCCTGCGCCCGGGGCTGGCGCTGCTTGCCCCCGGCGGTAAACAGATGATGATCGAGAACCGCAACGGCCAGGCGCGGGTGCGTATCCTGCCCGGAGACGACCGCCTTAATTACAAGCCCTGCGTGGATGTGACCTTCGGATCCCTGGCCCGGAGCTTCCCCGGCAAGACCCTCGGGGTCATCCTCACCGGCATGGGAGCCGATGGCAAGGAAGGTTGTCGGTTGATGAAGCAGAGCGGCTCGCTGATCTGGTCCCAGGATGAAAAAACCTCGGTAATCTACGGCATGCCCATGGCCGTCGCCAAGGCCGGCCTGAGCGACGAGGTGCTTCCGCTCAACGACATCGGCCCGCGGCTGATAGAGGGGGTGAGCTGATGGATATTCTCAGCCTGCTCGGCATCATTCTGGCTTTCGCGGCCATTCTGGGCGGCAATCTGCTCGAGGGCGGAGCCATCAGTTCCCTGTTCAACGGCCCGGCGGCGCTGATCGTTATCGGCGGCACCCTGGCGGCCACCATCCTGCAAACGTCCTGGCCCCTGCTGAAACGCGCCTTTGTTCAGGTGCGCTGGGTGTTTGTGCCGCCCTACGTCAGTCTCGAAGATGGCATTGGCAAGGTGATCGACTGGAGCGTGAAGGCCCGTAAACAGGGCCTTCTGGGTCTTGAAGGGCTGGCGGAAAAAGAGCCGGAACGCTTCGCCCGCAAGGGGTTGCAGTTACTGGTGGATGGTGCTGAAACCGAAACCATCCGCAGCATCATGGAAGTGGATCTGGATTGCCGCGAGCAGCGGGATCTGGAGTCTGCCAAAGTGTTTGAGGCCATGGGCGGCTACTCGCCCACCATTGGCATCATTGGCGCGGTGATGGGCCTGATTCAGGTCATGACCAACCTTGAGGATCCCCAGTCCCTGGGCAGCGGTATCGCGACCGCCTTTGTGGCGACCATTTACGGGGTGGCGCTGGCCAACCTGCTGTTCTTTCCGGTGGCGAACAAGATGCGTGGCATAGTCCGTGAGCGCACTCGTTACGAAGACATGATGATCGACGGCATCATTGCCATCGCCGAGGGTGAAAACCCCAAATCCATAGAGCTGCGTTTGCGGGGTTTCCTGCAGTGAGGGTGGGGTAACCGTATGCGGCGACGCAGGCAGACCGAGGAAGATCTCCACAACAAAGAGCGTTGGCTGATCTCTTACGCCGATTTCATCACCCTGTTGTTCGCGTTTTTTGTGGTGATGTATTCGGTATCGTCGGTGAACGAAGGCAAGTACAAGGTACTCTCCGAGACCCTGACCGGTGTGTTCAATGTGCCCCAGCGCTCCTTCGAGCCCATTGCCGTGGGCAACCAGCCGCGTCAGGGAGACGCCGCTTCCGCCGATGACGTGATCATTCCGGAAGTCACCGAAGCACCGCGCAATCCGGACGTCAGTGAGGAGGGCAGAACCGAGGCCCTGCGGGCCATGGCCGATCAGCTGGCGCTGGAGTTTGACGAACTGATCACCCAGGGCGTTGTGACGCTGGAGACCAATGAGCGCTGGCTGGAGCTCAACCTGCCCGACAGCCTGCTGTTCAGCAGTGGCGCTGCCGAACCCCATTACGATGGCTTTGACGTGGTGGCGAAGATCGCCGGGGTGCTGCGCAATCGTGACAACGCAGTCAAGGTGGAGGGATTCACCGACAACCGCCCAATCCGCACCAATGCGTTTCCCTCCAACTGGGAACTGTCGACGGCCCGTGCTGCCGCGGTGGTGCGTATCCTGACCATGGAAGGCGTCGAGGCGGAGCGGCTGGCGGCCGTCGGTTACGGCCAGCATCAACCGGTTGCCCGTAACGATACCGAAGAAGGCCGGCGCCGCAACCGGCGTGTGGTGCTGATGATCTCCCGCGATGCCAGCGTCCGCGGCGCCATGCGCTGAACGGCCGGACCTCGTCTGACAGTTTTTGCCGCAAGCACGTCAGCGTCACGGTGGCAGATGCGTACAGGAAGGTTGGCACAGTTTCTGTATTTACTCCCCCGGATAATTCGTTTCGGCAAAACCTTGCCGGAGTTGTTCAAGTTGTCCCTTGTATGGCCGATACTTTGAGGTAGGGCCGGGGCTTTGTGTGTCAGCATGACCGGGAAAGGTTGAGTGGAGAGCGTAACGTGCGAATCTGGGCGGTAGCCAATCAGAAAGGCGGTGTCGGAAAAACCACTTCGGTGGTGGCGCTGGCCGGGTTGCTGGCCGGGCGAGGAAAGCGTGTGCTGGTGGTGGATCTGGACCCCCATGGCTCACTGACCAGCTGGTTCGGATACGACCCTGACACCCTCGCCCATAGTGTGTTCGATCTGTTTCAACATCAGGGCAAAGTGCCCGAAGGCCTGCCGGCCCAGCTGGTCACCGAAACCAGTTGCTCAGGAGTCTCGTTGCTGCCAGCCAGCACTGCGCTGGCAACATTGGAGCGGCGGATGGTCGGCGTTGAGGGTATGGGGCTGATTATCTCCCGGGCGCTGGCCCAGCTGTGGGACGATTTCGACTACGTGATCCTCGATAACACCCCGTCACTGGGGGTGTTGATGGTGAACGCCCTGGCCGCCGCGCAGTATCTGGTCATTCCGGTGCAAACGGAATTTCTGGCGATCAAGGGCCTGGAGCGTATGCTGCATACCCTTCAAATGGTGATGCGCTCTCAGAAGAACGAGCTGGCCTACACCATTGTGCCCACCATGTTTGACCGCCGCACCCAGGCTTCCGTCAAGAGCCTGAACCTGCTTCGCAAGACCTACCCGGACACCCTGTGGCGATTCGCCATCCCGGTTGACACCAAATTCCGCGATGCCAGCCAGGCCGGTGTGGTGCCGTCGTCGCTAGACGCCGGTACCCATGGCGTGCGGGCTTACAGTCACCTGTTGGATGATCTGCTGGCGACAACCGGAGCTGGGCGGGAGCATAAACATGGCTGACGATAATTTGACGAAGCTGGCGGATCCCGCCAGCGCCATTGCCAGTTATCTGGACGAGTTGCTGCACACCGCAACCGATACGGCACGCGAGGCGGACGTCGAAGAGATTCGGGAAATCCAGACAGTCGCAGATTCTCAAGAGGTGCAGGAGGTACAGGAGGCGCAGGCGGTCGAGATCGAACCTGTGGCGGTATCCCCGGCACCTGAGCCTGCTGCCAGAAAAGTGGCAGAACCTGTGCCCAGGGCCGAGCCTTTGCCGCAGCAACCGGAGGAGCCGGCAGTGCCGCCGTCGCGCCCGGAATGGTCGGGGCAGCCGTTCGAGTGCCTGATATTTACCGTGGCGGGCTTGCAGTTGGCGGTACCACTGATTCTGCTGGGTGCCATCCACCGTATTGACGAGAACATTAAACCGATTCCGGGCAGCCCCCGCTGGTACATGGGGATCCGTGCCGATCAGGATCAGAACCTGAGGGTGGTGGACACCGCCGAGTGGATCATGGCCGGCCGTGTGCCGCCGAACGCGCGGGAGAACTACCGCTTTGTGATCCGGTTGGACAACAGTGAGTGGGGTCTGGCCTGTGACGATGTGGCCCAGTCGTTCACCCTGAAGCCGGACGAGGTGCGCTGGCGCACCGCCCGCAGCAAACGCCCCTGGCTGGCGGGTACCGTTGTCAATCACATGTGCGCGTTGATTGATGTGCGCACCATGGCCGATCTGCTGGTGCGCGCCGAGCGCGAACACCACCTGGATCTGAGCTGACAAGACGTTACCGATTGATACCGTGCTGTGCTGGCACGGTTTGTGCCCTTAACTATAGTATTGGGCACTGATGATGATTTTTTGACGATCAGGTTGCCCGCCGGGCAGCCACAGAGGAGACATAACGCTATGGCATCCCCGAGCGGACAACAACATCAGGCCCAGGACGATCAGGTACTCCAGTACGTGACCTTCCGCCTGGATGACGAGACCTACGGCCTGAACGTCATGCAGATTCAGGAAGTACTGAGATACACGGAAATTGCCCCGGTACCGGGTGCGCCGGATTACGTGCTCGGCATCATCAACCTGCGGGGCAACGTGGTCACCGTCATCGATACCCGTCGCCGCTTCGGCCTGGCGGATTCGGACGTGACCGACGCCACCCGGATCGTGGTGATGGAATCGGCCAACCAGGTGATGGGCATCCTGGTGGATTCCGTGGCCGAGGTGGTGTACCTGAAGTCCAGTGAGATTGAAACCGCACCGAACGTGGGTAACGAGGAAAGCGCCAAGTTTATTCAGGGCGTGTGCAATAAAGATGGCGAACTGATCATTCTGGTCGAGTTCGACAAGATGTTGTCAAACCACGAGTGGGCTGAAATCGCGTCACTGTAACCTCCGAACCTTTTTCGGAGCAGGCCGGCATGATGAACGCTCCCGTGGCTTAACCTAGCTGAGGACGTTCATCATGTTTGCAGAATACGCTTCCCTGATCCCCTGGATTATGACCACCGTCGTTATTGCGCTGCTGGCCGCTCAGGGTATCCTGTCGCGTCGTGAGCTTCGCCGCCTGCGCAGTCAGCTCAAGCAGCGGTGCGACACCCTCGGTCGCGAACTCCACGCGACCACCAGCGGCAGCATGGGCGTGGGCCAGCGCTTGGTGACCTGTGAGCGTCAGCTGCACGAACTGCGCGGCGCGCTGGACGAGATGCGCCAGAACGATCCCCTGAGAATTTCTTACGACGAAGCATCACGCCTGGTTGATCTCGGCGCGGATATCGACGATCTTATGAACACGTGCGGTATTTCCCGTCCCGAAGCCGAGCTGGTCTCTGCTCTTCGCAAGCGACAGGCTGCCTGAACACCGAAAACCTGTGATCAGTCCGACGCTGGATTGCCGGCGTCCTCGGGCGTCTTACCCTGCAGGTTGAAGGCAAAGGCCAGAATTTCCGCGATGATCTGGTACAGGGTTTCCGGTATCTCCTCGTTCAGGTCGAGGCGCGCCAGAATGCTGGCCAGTTCGGGGTTTTCGTAGAGCGGCACGTTGTGTTCCCGGGCAATCCGGATGATTTCCTCGGCCAGCTCATGGGTGCCGGTGGCGGCAATAGTGGGTGCGGTCTTGCCGTCATACTTCAGCGCTACCGCCGCATTGGCGGCCTGTTTGTGCTTGTCTTCTGTCATGCTCGGGTATCCACTAAACGGTGTTCCAGTCGCGTGGTAGCGCCCTTGGGGTTGCCCCGGCGACACTCCAGGTCGGTGACCTCCAGGCCCAGTTCCGACAGGCTCTGGCGTAACGAGGGCAGCGACTGTTGCACGTGGGCCAGAGTGGCCTGCTTCTCGGCCCACACTCTGGCAGACACCTGTTGCTGGCGCAGTGCCACATCAAAGTGAACCGGGCCCGCATCGTCCAGATCCATGGCCAGAGACAGCCGCCACTCGGCAATGCCGGCGGCGCGTTTGGTGCCAGCACTGCCTTCATCCTGACGTTCGTGTTCGATTCGCAACTGGGCAAGCCGGGGCTCGTTCTGTGGTGTTACCCAGGGCAGCTCCAGCAACAGCGTTGTCGTCGGCGCCGGTGCGTCTGCCGTGGTGCGAGTGGACAATACCTGGCTGTGCAACTGGTTTACTGTGATCCGGTTCAGCATGCCGGCCAGCAGGCGCAGCATCTGGCCCACCGTTGCCGGCTCGGTGGCGCTCTGTGGCGGCGGCGGGGCCAGTGCGTTGGGAAATTGCAGCGGGGCCTGAATCAGCGCGGGAGTTGCCAGGGGTGTCAGCCGGTTGAACTGTTCCGGGCCATTGCCCTGTTGCGTCAGCAGGGTGGTGATGATGCGGGCCAGGGCCAGCTTCAGGTCCGGAAGTGCAGGATCGCGGGACTGGGCCAGTCGCGCTTCTGCGAACAGCCCACTTTCGGCGATCCACTGGCGCACCTGCTGGCCGGCTTCGTTGCTGGTACCCGGGGTGGCGAGATTGGTGCTGACCGGCAGGCGACTGAGCAGTTGCTCAATCGCCTGGCGCACCGGGGCGGGCAGGGGTTGTGGCTTTAGCGCCGAGGGCGGCGCGCTGCCGCCGGCGTCCGGGCGCATGCCCTGTGCCAGACTGGCGAGGATTCGCACCAGCCCGGCGTCGATGCTTTGCTGCCAGGGCAGCCGTTGCGCAAGCGCACGGGCGATGCCGGCTTCCTGGGCCGGTGCCAGTTTGCCCAGCAACTGCAGCTCATTTCCGGCCCGCATGATCTTCACCCAGTCACCGGGCTCCAGCGCGGTCTCCCCCACCGCCGCCTGTACGGGTAGGGTACGCCCTCGTACCTCCAGCAACAGTTGCGCCCCGGCACCGGGCTGGCGGTTTATCACCTCGGCAACACGGGCAAGCAGTGTTTCCCGGTTCGCCACCTTCAACTGGTCCAGCTGCTGGCGTGCAGACACAGCCGTCGTCGTTTGTTGGGGCTCACGGCCAGCGGTCGACGCCAGCGGTCGGGGCTGGTCGCCGGTTGGCGGTGGTGTGGGGTTACCGTTTGGTAATTTCATCTGTATCGATTTGATTCCGGACAAGAGTATTCAAGGCACGGTTTCGTTATAATACGCCGCGCCGGTAACCATTGCCTGCCTGAAACCTCTGTTTTCCCTCAACCCGTTGATGATGAGGAAGCAGAATCGAATGTTTGCAACGACGGATCTCCGCGACCCGTGTTGTGCAAAATCTGGGGCCCTGATGTCTGAGCCGTTGTTACAGGCCATGAATCTGCAGTGTGAGCGTGACGACCGGATACTGTTCCGGGATCTCTGTTTCTCCATACTGCCCGGTACCCTGACCCGTGTCGAGGGCCCCAACGGTTCCGGTAAAACGACCCTGTTGCGGATTTTGGCGGGCCTGAACGACGCCTGGTCCGGAGACCTGCACTGGCTCGGCGAGCCCCGTGCACACCGGCGTGAAGAATTTCTCCATAACATGCTCTACGTCGGCCACCGGCCGGGCATCAAGCCGCTGTTGACACCGCTCGAGAACCTGCGGGCGCTGATGGCCGGACGAAAAACCGTGAGTGACGCCGTGCTGATGCAGGCACTGGCCGGTACCGGCCTGTACGGCTTTGAGGATGTGCCCTGTCGCCGGCTGTCGGCCGGCCAGCAACGCCGGGTAGCGCTGGCGCGGCTGCTGATTGCCGACGAGCCATTGTGGATTCTCGATGAAGTGTTCACAGCGATTGATATGGACGGCGTGGAAGCGCTTGAGAGCCTGCTGGTGCAACGGGCTCAAGAGGGCGGCGCAATCGTGGTGACCACGCACCATGACCTCCGGTTGCCCTCGATGCAGCGGATATCCCTGGGGGGTGGCGATGGCTTCTGATGCTCGCGTGCGCCTGCGTCTGGCCCATGAGGCGATCGGCGTGCTCCCCGCGATGAAAGCCGTTTTCCTGAGGGATCTCAAGACCGCTTTCCGTCAGCGCCAGGATCTGCTGAATCCGCTGCTGTTTTTTGTCATGGTCGTGTCGCTGTTTCCGCTCGGGGTCAGTCCGGAAGTGTCATTTCTCCAGCAGGCCGGTAGCGGTATCCTGTGGGTGGCAGCGTTACTCTCGGTGTTGCTGTCTCTGGATCACCTGTTCCGCCACGATTTTGACGACGGCACGCTGGAGCAACTGGTATTGCAGCCGCAGCCACTGTTCCTGTTGGTGCTGGCTAAAACTCTGGCGCACTGGGTGCTGACCGGACTGCCGCTGGTGTTGCTGGCGCCTCTTCTCGGGGTGATGGTACATCTGGACGGGAACTCTATTGCGGTTTTATGTCTAACGCTGCTGATCGGTACGCCGGTGCTGAGCCTGATCGGGGCCATCGGTGCCGCGCTCACCCTGGGTTTGAGGTCGGCCGGCGTGCTCTTGTCTCTGCTGATTATTCCGCTGTACATTCCCGTGCTTATTTTCGGCACTGGCACGGTGGCAGCGGCGACGGACGGCGCGCCGGTGGGCGGTTACATGGCGCTGCTGGGAGCATTTCTGGTGCTCGCTCTGACGCTGGCTCCGTTCGCCTCGGCGGCGGCATTGCGAATCAGTCTGTCAAACAGTTAAAAAAGGTATCACCGGATGTGGCAATTCTTTCACAAGCTGGGCTCGCCAAAGTGGTTCTTCGGTATTGCGACCAGGCTGATGCCCTGGCTGCTGTGGGGCGGGGCGTTGCTGTTGTTTGCCGGCCTGGTGTGGGGGCTGGCGTTTGCCCCTAAGGATTACCTGCAGGGGAACAGCTACCGGATTATCTTCATCCACGTGCCATCCGCCTTTCTGGCCCAATCCGTATACGTCATGATGGCGTCGGCGGCGCTGGTCACTCTGGTCTGGCGGATGAAGCTGGCGGACGTGTTTGTCAAAGCGGCGGCGCCGGTCGGTGCGGTGCTCACGTTCCTGGCTCTGTTTACCGGAGCGGTCTGGGGCAAGCCCACCTGGGGCACCTGGTGGATCTGGGACGCACGGTTGACGTCCATGCTGATTCTGTTGTTTCTGTATTTCGGTGTCATCGCCCTGGGCGCGGCGATTTCCGATGAGAAATCCTCGGCGCGGGCGGTGGCGGTTCTGGTGCTGGTGGGGGTGGTGAATATACCTATCATCAAGTATTCCGTGGAGTGGTGGAATACGCTGCACCAGCCCGCCACGTTCAAGCTGACGGAAAAGCCCTCCATGCCCATGGAAATGTGGGTGCCTCTTTTACTGTCGGTGCTGGGGCTTTATCTGATTTTTGGCTGGTTTGCCTGCCTGCGCATGCAAACGGAAATACTCATTCGCGAACGCCGTACCCGCTGGGTTAAAGAGCTGGTTCAGGCGGAGGGTAACTGATCACATGGCGTTTGATTCTCTGACTGCGCTTATCGTCATGGAAGGCCACGGTCCCTATGTCTGGACCTGTTATGGTGTGTTCTTTTTGTTGCTGGGGGCGCTGGTTTACTGGTCACTGCTGCAGCGCCGCCGGGTGGTGTCTGCCCAGCGCCGCGACATGGCCCGCGCTGCGGCTGGTCAGTCTGCTACCCCCCAGGCCGCGGTTGGCGCAAGCTTCAACCGGGTTCACGAATCTCAAGACTGAACGGCAGGAAACCGATGCATCCGATTCGAAGAAAACGACTGACCATTGTGCTGTTTCTACTGGCAGGGATTGCCGTTGCTGTCGGGCTGACGACCTATGCCCTGCGCCAGAATATCAACCTGTTCTACGACCCCAGCCAGATCGCGGCCGGTGAAGCGCCGCTGGATGTCAGAATCCGAGCCGGCGGTATGGTCGAGGAAGGATCGGTGCTGCGGGACCCGGAGAGCCTGAAGGTGGAGTTCAAGGTCACCGATTTCAATGCGTCCGTGCTGGTGGAATACACCGGCATTCTGCCGGACTTGTTTGCCGAAGGGCAGGGGGTCGTCGCCATGGGCCGGATGGCCGACAATGGCCGGTTTGTGGCCGATCAGGTGCTGGCGAAACACGACGAGAATTACATGCCACCGGAAGTGGCCGAAGCCCTGGAAAGAGCCTCGGCGGCAAAGCTCAAGGCCGGTGACAGCAGTAGCGCAGACACGGCCTACTGAGACGATTTCTATTTGCTGACGTTGGGAGAGGTCTGATGTATCCGGAACTCGGACAGTTTGCGCTGATACTTGCGCTACTACTTGCTGTGCTTCTTTCTGTGGTCCCGCTGGCGGGCTCGGTAACCGGCCGGGATAATCTGCAGGCGTTTGCACGCCCGCTCTCGGCCGGCTTGTTCGTGTTCGTCGCCATTGCCTTCGCGATTCTCACCTACGCCTTCCTGATTGATGACTTCTCCGTGGCCTATGTCGCCAATAACAGCAACAGTATGCTGCCCTGGTACTATAAGTTCAGTGCGGTCTGGGGCGGCCATGAAGGCTCACTGTTGCTGTGGATTCTGATGCTGGCAGGCTGGACGCTCGCCGTCGCGGTGTTCAGCCGCCGCTTGCCCTCGGTGATGATTGCCCAGGTACTGGCGGTGATGGGCATGATCACCGTGGGTTTCCTGTTGTTCACCATCCTGACGTCCAACCCGTTTGACCGGATGCTGCCGAACGTGCCGGCAGACGGCAACGACCTGAATCCGCTGCTGCAGGATTTCGGGCTGATCGTCCACCCGCCGATGCTGTACATGGGGTATGTGGGCTTCTCGGTTGCCTTTGCATTCGCCATCGCCGCGCTGATCAATGGCAAGCTGGATGCGGCCTGGGCTCGCTGGTCGCGCCCCTGGACCACGGTGGCCTGGGCCTTTCTGTCGCTGGGCATTGCTCTCGGCAGCTGGTGGGCTTATTACGAGCTTGGCTGGGGCGGCTGGTGGTTCTGGGATCCGGTTGAAAACGCCTCGTTGCTGCCCTGGCTGTCGGGCACTGCACTGATGCATTCGCTTGCAGTGACGGAAAAACGCGGTGTGTTCAAGAGCTGGACGGTACTGCTGGCCATCGTCACCTTCTCGCTGAGCCTGCTGGGCACCTTCCTGGTCCGCTCCGGTGTACTGACCTCGGTGCATGCGTTTGCTTCCGACCCTGAGCGCGGTACTTTCCTGCTGGCGCTGCTGGCCATCACCATTGTATCGAGCCTGATGCTTTACGCGGTTCGTGCCCCGGTCGTGCATGTCCGTTCCCGCTACGGCTCGATGTCGCGGGAGATTTTTCTGCTGTTAAACAACGTGCTGCTGGTGGCTGCCACACTGCTGGTTCTGATCGGAACCCTGTACCCGCTGGTGCTGGATTACCTGGACATGGGGCGGTTGTCCATCGGTGAGCCATTCTTCAATCTCACCTTCAGCCCGCTGGCCGTGGCGACCGGATTGCTGATGGGCGCCGGAGTGTTCTCGCGCTGGAAGAAAACCGACGGGGGCTGGCTGGGTCGTAAATTGTTGTGGCCGCTGGCGGTCAGCCTGCTGGTAACCACCGTTTTGATGGTGGTCTATGGTGGATTCAAGCCCTGGGCCTTCATGGGCTGTTTCGCAGCGGTGTGGGTATCGGTCGCGACCCTCTGGGATTTGTGGGACAAATCGGCGTCGAGAAAAGGGCGGCTGTATGGCCTCAAGCGCCAGTCCCGGAGCTATTACGGCATGGTGCTGGGGCATCTGGGCATGGCCATCACCATGGCCGGTGCCACCGTAGTTTCCAATTACGGGATCGAACGTGATGTGCGCATGAGTCCGGGTGACACCGCGATGGTGGGGGATTACCAGGTCGAGTTTATCGAGATCGGGGATCGCCAGGGCCGCAATTTTTCCGCCCAGTATGGCACTTTTGTAGTGTCGATGGACGGAGATGCTGTCTCGATCCTGCATCCGGAAAAACGCCAGTACCTCGTGCAGCGCAGCGTCATGACCGAGGCAGGCATTGACGCCGGACTGTTCCGCGATGTGTTTGTCGCGGTCGGTGAGCGCATCAGCGACGACGCCTGGGCGATCCGGCTGCAATACAAGCCGCTGGTGCGCTGGCTGTGGTTGGGTTCGATTTTCATGGCCGCCGGCGGCTTCCTGGCCATCGCGGACCGGCGCTATCGTGTCCGCGACAAGGCTACTGAGAAGCGCGCCGCCACTACGCCCGAGCCCCGGGGCGACGCGGCGGAGGCGCTGTCATGAAGCGCCTGTTCCTGTTTTTGCCGGTGATTCTGGTCATCGTGCTTGGCGTGGTGCTTTTCGCAGGTATCGGCAAAGATCCCAATCGGCTGGAATCTGCGTTGATTGGCAAACCCGTGCCAGCTTTTAACCTGTCCGATCTCGCTGACGCTGAGCGGCAACTGGACGGTGAGGTTTTCAGGGGCGAGGTGTCTCTGTTGAACGTGTGGGGCACCTGGTGCCCCGCCTGCCGCGACGAGCACGACGACCTGTTGTGGCTGGCGGAGGACAAGGGCGTGCGTATTATCGGCCTGAACTACAAGGACAATCGCGAAGATGCGCTGGTCTGGCTGGAGCGCCTGGGTGACCCCTATGCGGTGACCCTTTACGACCCCCGGGGTACGCTGGGCTTTGATCTGGGCGTCTACGGCGCGCCGGAAACCTACGTGATTGACCCCGAGGGCATTGTGCGGCACCGCCATGTCGGGGTGGTGAATGAAAAGGTCTGGAAAGAAGACCTGGAACCGCTGGTGACTCGATACCGGGAGGGCGCGTGATGGCCCGGTGGTTTGCCATGTGTCTGCTGCTGGCGATGCTGCCACAGACGGTGTCCGCCGACGAGGCGAACGTCCAGGGCTTTGATAACCTGGCGGAGGAGCAGCGCTACCGCGAGTTGATATCCGAGCTGCGTTGCCCGAAGTGTCAGAATCAGAACATTGCCGACTCCAATGCACCGATCTCAAAGGACATGCGGGATGCGGTCTACCTGATGATGCAGGATGGCGCGTCAGACGACGCCATTGTCGGTGCCCTGGTGGATCGCTTCGGCGAGTTTGTGCGCTACAACCCGGAGGTGGACCGTCGTACCTTTTTACTGTGGGCGACACCCGCCATTACCGTGGGTATCGGCCTGCTGGTGGTCGGCGGCATTGTGATACGGTCGCGCCGCCGCGGTGAGCAGGGCGCCAGCCTTACTTCCGAGGAGCAGGCCCGGGTCAGCCGGTTGCTGGCCGGCGAAGACCGGAACAGCCACTCCTGATCTGATGTTTCCACTCCCTTCCAACACGTTACGAAACTCCTATGACTGATACTTTATTCTGGATACTCGCCGCGGCGCTGATATGCCTGTCGCTGGCTTTCATTATCTGGCCGCTGTTTTCGCACTGCGCGGATCGTCGCGCCCAACTGGATCTGCGTAATCAGAATCTGATGGCCTATCGTTCCCGCATGGAGGAGCTCGACAGCGAATACCAGGCCGGCATTCTCGATGAAGAGAATTACCGGCAACTGCGCGAAGAGCTGGCGGGCAGCATGCTGGACGATGTCCCTGACGCTGACAATGGCTCGGCGGGTGGGGTTACGCCGGGGCGGGGTCGCCGCAGCGCCCTGGTCATTGCCCTGCTGAGTTTTTTGGCGGTGCCTGCGGCTGCGGTGTACATGTACCAGCAGTGGGGCGCCATGGAGGACGTTGCGCAGTACCGTGCGATGCAGGAAATGACGGCCTCCTCTGGCGACCGTGTTCAGCAGATGACCCGGCTCACCGAACAATTGCGGGAACGCCTGGCAGCCAAGCCTGACAATACCGAGGGCTGGGCCATGCTCGGGCGCAGCTACATGCGTCTGGAGCAATACGAGGATGCAGCCTGGGCGTTTGAACAGCTGGCCGGCCAGGTGCAGGATGACCAACAGTCCGAAGCCACGGCCTGGGGGCTGTCTGCCCAGGCGCTGTTCTTTAACAGTCAGGGCGCACTGAACGATGATGTCACCCGAGCGATCGGCAAGGCGCGAGCGCTGAATCCGGACGAGGTCAATGCACTGGGTCTGCTGGGCATCTCCGCGTTCAGCGGGGAAAACTACGAACAGGCTGTAGGCTATTGGGAACGCATTGTCGACGTGGCACCAGATCATCCGCAGATCGCGTCCATTCGCGAGGGCATCCGCGAGGCCTATCAACGACTCGGCCGGGATGCGCCAGAACAGGAGGTCGCAGAGGCCAACGGACCCGGTGTGACGGTACGGGTTGAGTTGACGGAAGCCTTCGAAGGACAGATCCCCGATGACACCACGCTGTTCGTGTTTGCCCGCAGCACGGATCGGGAGAATCGCGTTCCGCTAGCGGTGGCGCGTCTGACCGCAGGGGATCTGCCAGCGGACATCCGTCTTGACGACCGCTACACCATGTCGCCGGAAAACCGCGTGTCGGAAGCCGCCGAAGTCTTGCTGGTGGCTCGCCTGTCGCCGTCCGGTACGGCGAAGGCCCAGGAAGGCGACTGGCAGGGTGTAGTGACGGATCCGGTTGCCGTGACCGATAACCGGGAGGTCGCTGCAACCCTGGTGATTGACCACCAGCTGCGGGACTGAAGCCGGCCGTCAGGCCCGGGCTCACGAGTGACCGGTCAGCCCTTCCGGGTACAGCGGAGGCAGGCTGTCTGCCTGGCTGGCGAGGGAAGCACGATCGCCGCGAACCCGCCTGAGGGCGGCGACCAGCGCTGAACCGTGCCACGGTTCCTGTTCTTGCCCGGGCTTGCCAAACAGGTGGCGCTGCAGGGCCTCAAGCTGTTCACTCAGGCGCGCATCGCCCACATGGGCTGTGACCTCGGCAACGCTGTCAAACGGGTGGTCGATACCACCGCGGTGGGAAAAATGCCGGTTCGCCCATTGCGGCAGCAGCCTGAGGGTGTTCGAGGATCCGGTGGTGGCCGCTTTGCACAGCTGCTCGAACAGGACTTTCTCGCCTTCGTCGGTGGCCAACGGCTGGCCGCGCTGCCCCGCATCCTTTTTGCCCCTTGTGCGCCACCACAAGCCCGCTGTTACCAGCCAGGCCAGGGCCAGAATCAGACTGAGCCACGGCCAGAAACCGGAACTCCCCGGCATGGCCGGGGCAGCTTGCTGGGCGGTGTCGGCGCCTGTATCCGGCTTTTTGTCCTGGCGGGGTGACGGCGCCGGTGCCTGACCCGGTGGTGCCTTCACGGCCAGGGTTCGAGCAGGAATCACGGCGTATTTTTCCTCATCCGCCTCGGTGTCCCACCACGCAATGCGTATCTCCGGCACAATCAGGTTGCCTGGCTGCACGGGCACCATGGCCGTGGTCTGTGTCAGGCTAGAGGTGAGGCCGTCGCCGGTGGCGTCGGTGTTCCGTTCGGGGGTTTCCGGGTAGGTGCGGATGCCCGGCACGTCCATTTCCGTAAACGGTGGCAGCGTTTCTGCGGGCAATCCCTCCGCCTTCAGTGCCAGTGTGCGGGTCAGATTCTGGCCGGTGGTCAGTGTCTGGTTTTCGGGCAGCCCGGACTCTGTCAGCTCCAGGCTGCGCGCCGGCAACCAGGTATCACCGCTGAAACTGGCGGGTATGGCTTTCACCGGGATATCGAACAGGTCCTCGCTGTCACGCAGGAACTTGAGTTGGCCGTCCGGGGTGCGTGCCCGCCCCTCGAAGCGGATAGTATTGAGGGTGAATTCCCCGGGCTGCTGGGGATAGATCGCGTAACGCCGCTCCACCACGCGAAAGCGTGCGCCGTCGCGGTAGCGGCTGTACTCCCGCTGTTTGCCCAGAGTTTCAATGATCGCGTTCGGGTGCTCGGGTTCGGACAATTCGCCACGGATCAAATTGCCGCTGAAAAACAGCTTGATGGTCAGCACCAGCTGTTCCTGAACGAACACCTCGTCTTTGTCAGTGGACAGCTCAATGAAACTGTCCCGCGGTTCCTCGCTGTCCTGCTGCGGTGGACTTCCGCTCATCACATTGATATCCACCGGTTCTGATTGGGCGTCCTGGAAGGTCAGGGCCGGGATGGTCAGCCTGCCGGTGGTCTTAGGCGCCAGCTCGAAGGTCCAGGTGATTTCGCCCACCATTTCATTGTTGACGGTGCGGATGCTATAGCGCTGGTTGCGCCCGAGAATCTCGAAGTCTTCCTCGACTTTTTCGATGTCCGGTGACGGCAGGTTGGAAATGTCCAGATCGAACAGGTTGCCGAGGTTGATGTCGATCTTCATGCTGCCCCGCACATTGAGCGTGAGCACCTCGCCCTCGTAGAGTTGTGCTCTGTCCGGCTCTACCGTGAGTTCATTCTCGGCCCAGGCGGGCCACGCCAGGCAGAACAGCATGGCGGTCAGGAAGAAGGGGGTCGCAAGCCGGTTTACCATGGGGTATCACCCTCGTCGGATTGAGTATCTCGTTGCTGGTACTGCTGCAGGAATTTCCGCCGTAACAGTCCGCCCGGATCGTCCGGAATCCGCCTCAGCCACTGCTCCTGGCCCTGGGTCAGGGGCGCTTCGGTCAATTCTGCCGGCGCCGGTTGCTGCTGGCCGTTGGCGTCATTGGCCGTGGCAGACTTTTCGGCGCCAGAGGGCTGCTGTGGTGGCTCGTTGCCATTCTCCTGGTCTGACGGCGCACCACTCTGGCTATTCTGCTGCTCGCCGGTTTCTTCGCTGCTTTCCTGGCCACTCTCCTGGCCACTCTCCTGGCCACTCTGGTCGCCCTGCTGGCTGTCGGGATCCTGTTCACCGTTGTTGCTGTCATTGCCTTGTTGATTCTGGTCGCTGTCGCTCCCATTATCGTCGCTGTTCTGATTGTCCGGGTCCTGGTCGCCGTTCCCGGACTGGTTTTCTGACTGCTGCTGGTTCAGCAGTTGCTCCACCAGATCCCGGTTGACACGGGCATCTTCCATGTCGGCTTCTGCGTCCAGCGCGTCGTCATAGGCCTTGATCGCTTCTTCCAGTTTGCCGGCGCGGGCCAGAGCGTTACCGCGATTGTAATCGGCCCGCGGCGTGGCGGCGCGGTCGAACGCTTCTGCCGCGGCCTCGTAATCCTGATTCCGGTAGTGTGCGCTGCCGCGCCACTCCGGATTCTCCAGTTCCGTGGCAGCGCTTGCCGGGTCTTCGGCGATCATTGCAGGTGCCCGTTGGTCTTCGCGCGCCCAGAGTTCTGCCCAGCTCAGTGCCATTGCGGGCCTGGGTGCCAGTGGCAGCAGAGTGAACAACATCAGGGCAAGGGCGCCTTTACGCCACCCGATCAGAATCAGCGGCAGGGCCAGCCATAGCAGCCAGTAACCGTCGTCCTGAAAGCGATTGACGGTGAGATCCCGCTCGCTGTCCTGCCACTCCCCGGCGTCTTCGGACCGCAGGCGCAGGTTATTGATGTCGGTGTCGTCGATGGTGAGGCGCTGGCTACGGCCACCGTTGCGGCTGGCCAATTGCTGCAATGCCGACGGACTGGCCTTGGCCATGACGATACTGCCGTTTTCGCGGATAAAGCCCTGTTTGGGTAACGGAATGGGGCCGCCTTCCGCAGTGCCGACGATCAGGGTGCTCAGTGGGAACGGGCTGTCTCGAAGGGTTTCCGTGATCTGGTCCTGGTAGCGGTCGTTGACATTATCGGTCAACAGCAGCAGCTGACCGTCCCCGGGGGCACCCTGTTCCAGCAACGCCAGCCCCCGCGCAACGCCGAGATCGGCCCGGTTTCCGGGCGCCGGCATGATCACCGGATCGAGCACATCGAGCAAGCCGACGATAGTGTTGCGGTCGTCCGTCAGAGGGCTGACAGCGTGGGCGTCCGCCGCATACACCACCAGGGCGGTGAGGCTGCCTTCCCGCTGATCGAGAATGTCGCGGATCTTGCGCTTTGCCAGGGTCAGACGATCGGGCTCCACGTCCGTGGCAAGCATCGACAACGACAAATCCAGTACCACCACCAGGCTGTCATTCTGTTGCTGCAGCGGCGTTGGCACCTGACGCCAGGCGGGCCCTGCCAGCGCAATGGTCAGAACGAGCAGCGCTGCGGCGGCAACCAGCAAGGGTGACCGGCTGTGCCCGCTGGACTGACCATGGCGGGTGATGACCGGGCGCAGCAACCGATCCGGGATGATGCGTGCCCAGCCGCTGTCACTCTGGCGCGCCTTGCGGAACATCACTGGCAGGAATGGAATGGCCAGAAGGAGCAACAGCCACAGCGGGCGCAGGAAGTGGAAGTCAGCCATGGCGCGGCCTCCGTTGTCCCCGCTGACGCGGATTATCGGGATTGCGTACGCCCGCCACCCGCGCCAGTTTGAGTGCCTGTAATAACAGCCAGACCAAGACCGCCGCGGCAGCCGGCCAGACGAACAGGTCCGTCACCGGGCGGTAATGTTTGCCTTCAAGCTCAATGGGTTCGAGCTGATCAATACTCTGGTAGATCATCTCCAGTTCCGGCAGGCTGCGGGCGCGGAAGAACTCGCCGCCGGTCTGCTCGGCCATGCGTTCCAGCAGGGCTTCATCGAGATCCCGTGACGGGTTCACCTGGCGGGAGCCCAGCAAACCGCGCTGGATCATGGATTCGGCGCCAATGCCGATGGTGTAGATGCGCACACCGGTTGCCTTGGCAATTTCGGTGGCCTTGTCGGGGGTGATCTCACCGGCGGTGTTGGCGCCATCGGTCAGCAGGATCACCACGCGCTGCTCCTGAGGGCGGTCTCGCAATCGTTTGACCGCGAGTCCGATAGCATCGCCGATGGCGGTGGCGCGACCGGCCATGCCGATTCCGGCTTCATTCAGCAGTGTGCGTACGGTCGCCAGATCGAAGGTCAGCGGCGCCTGGATATAGGGTTCAGTGCCGAACAGCAGGAGGCCCAGGCGATCCCCTTCGCGACGCTGGATAAAGTCATCCACCACCCGCTTGACCGCCTGCAGGCGGTTGATGCCGCGGCCCTGAATGATCATGTCCTGCTCATCCATACTGGGTGAGATATCCACTGCCAATAGCAGGTCGCGGCCGCTGACCGGCATTTGCACGGGCTCACCCACGTGTTGAGGGCGCGCTGCCGCTACCACCAGCAACAGCCAGGCAAGCAGCAGAAACACCCCCTGCCACCAGGGCAAGCGGCTGCCACTGCGGCTAACCCCGGGGAGATCCGACAGCCAGTGCCCGACGGGCAGCACCGGTGCGTCGACCGATTGCCCCGAGCGCCGGACCAGGCGGACCAACAGCGGCGCCAGCACCAACAGCAACACCCAGGGATAGGCAAGACTCAGCATGACTGACCCCCAAGCCACGCCCGTGCGAACGCGATAGCGCTGTCCGGATCCGCCGACGCTGTCGGTTGCCAGCTGCTGGTGATCATGGCCTCAACGGCAGGCCGCGACGCCACCCGGTCTTGCGGACTGGTTTTCAACAGGAAGTCCGCCCACTGATCGCCGCTCATGGCCTCCGGGCGCTCCGTGGGGTAGCGTGTGCGGGCACACTGTTTCAGCAGGGCATTGAGTTGGGCAAACCACTCGGGAGAGGCGGTGCGGGACCGGGCAAGCAGGTCCAGCTCCCGGCGCGCAATCCGCAACCAGCGGTGTCTGCGCCGGCGGCGACGGATCATCAGGAAGAGGGCCATCAGTGCGATCAGCACCAGAACCAGGAGCAGCCACCAGCCCGGTGCCGGGGGCCAGAAGCCGCCGGTTTCGGGAAGCTGGATATCCCGAAGCTGGCTCAGCGGATCCTGTTCCATCAGCCGATCCTCCCTCTGGGGCCAAGCAGGGATTGCAGCACGATGGCCGGCTCATCGCCGGTCATTACGGTCGCTGGCCGGACCCCTCCGGTTCGGAAACAGTCGGCAAGATCGGCTTCGTGATGCGCCACTTTGTCGTGCCAGGCCTGCTGGAATGCAGAATTGCCGGCATCGAACCACACCGGGCCTTCCTCACCGGCCACGGCGAAGCGCCCGCTATCCGGCAGCTCCAGCTCCAACGGGTCGGCAATGCGCAGGGCACTGACGGCATTGTGCCGGGCCAGAGCGCCCAGCAGTCGGGGGGTATCCGCTGTGAGGTTGAGGAAATCGCTGATCACAAAGATGCGGCTGCCGGTGTGGGCAACGCGTCGGGCCTCGCCAAGCGCGGTATCCAGATTGGCCGTCAGTGCGGTTGCCCGCGCATCCGGCGCTTGCGGGTTGTCCGGTAGCCTCTGTTGTTTCGCCAGGGTGTCGAGCAGTTGCAGCACGGATTTTTTGCGTCGGGCAGGGCGCTGCACGGTCAGCTCCCGGCCGTTGAACACAATGCCCCCGACCTGATCTCCGGACCACAGCGCCAGCCAGGACAGAATGCCGGCCATTTGCGCGCAGCGTACCTGTTTGTAGGCCCCTGTGCTGGCAAAAAACAGGGTGGGCCCGAGATCACAAAGCAGCAGAACCGGGCGCTCCCGTTCCTCCTCGTATAGCTTTGTATGGGGGGCCTGGCGGCGGGCGGTCACCCGCCAGTCTATGCTGCGGATGTCATCACCCGGCTGATACTGCCGCACCTCCGCGAATGCCATGCCTCTGCCCCGTTGTGGAGACCTCTGCAGGCCGGCCTGCTGACTGCGCACCGGCCGTGCGGCTGGCAGCTTCAGGGCCCTGGCGTCCGCCTGAAGGCGGATCAGCGCGGGCAGGTCGATATGGGTGGCGTGAGGCGAAAGCATCATTGCGTGTGATCAGGCGGTTACGGGAACGTGATCAATCAGTCTCTGAATCACCATGTCAGCCGTCATTCCTTCGGCTTCCGCTTCGAAGGTCAGCAGAATGCGGTGGCGAAGCACGTCAAAAGCGATCTGGCGCACATCGTCCGGGCTGACGTAATCGCGGCCATCGAGCCAGGCCAGGGCGCGGGCGCAGCGATCCAGCGCGATGGTGCCACGGGGGCTGGCGCCAAAGGCCGTCCAGCGCGCCAGCTCCGGATCCAGACTTTGCGGGTTACGCGTAGCCAATACCAGCGCCAGCAGATACTGCTCGACCGGCTCGGCCATGTAGATGTCGCCAATTTCGCGGCGTGCCTGGAACACCTGGTCCGCGCTCAGCCGCACTTCCACCGCCGGCTGTCCCTGGCGGTAATCGTTTCTGGCCAGATGGAGAATGGCTTTTTCGGCATCGGCCGACGGGTAGTCAATCACCACGTGCATCAGGAAGCGGTCAAGCTGGGCTTCTGGCAGCGGGTAGGTCCCCTCCTGTTCGATCGGGTTCTGGGTGGCCATCACCATGAACAGCGGGTCCAGGGGAAAGGTGCGCATGCCGACACTGACCTGGCGCTCGCCCATGGCTTCGAGCAACGCCGACTGCACTTTTGCCGGTGCCCGGTTGATTTCGTCAGCCAGCACCAGGTTATGGAAGATCGGGCCGTGCTGGAAGTCGAACTGGCCGGTTTCGGCGCGGTAGATCTCACTGCCGGTGACGTCCGACGGCAGCAGGTCGGGGGTGAACTGGATTCGGTGAAAGTCCCCTTCGAGATGCTCCGCAAGTGCCTTGATGGCCGTGGTTTTGGCCAGACCCGGCGCCCCTTCTACCAGCAGATGACCGTCTGCCAGTAACGCAATCAGCAGCCGGTCTACCAGCTTTTCCTGACCTATGATCCTTTTGGCTAACTGAGATCGAAGCTCCCCGAACGTATGCTGTAATGACATGGGTAATCGTTGTTCCTGTGTGGAGGCTCTTTGCGTACGTAGTTGCCGCAGTTTTGGCATTTGGTCGGCAAAAATCAAGGGCTTGACTATGCTTATGTGACGATACCCTGATTACGTTTATTTCACACTAACCGAGGTTGACTATGAATGCGCTGACGGTGGCCAGCAAGGATCAGTTCTTCGAACAGCTGGCTGAAGCTTTCGCACAGAAAATTGCGAAAACCGAAGCAAAAAAGATCAGTGAATTTGCCAAGCAACATTACGCGCATATTCCCCTTGAGGAGCTGGTCAGTCGACGATTTTCGGATACCTACGGAGCGGTGCTCGCGGCCTGGCAGTTCCTGCAGAAACGCAGTGCGGAAGAAACCCCGGTGGCGGTGTTCAACCCGGACCTGGAGAGCGATGGCTGGCAGTCCACCCACACTGTCATCTTTATCCTGCATCCGAACATTCCGTTCCTGATCGATTCCCTGCGCATTGCCATCAACCAGCGCGAAATCGGTACTCATTCGATCCAGCATTCCATCCTGCGGGTTGACCGCAACGCTGACGGCAAGCTGCAGAAACTGCATTCCACCAAGAAATCCAGCGCCGGCTCCGAGTACGAAGCATTCATTGTGCTGGAGATTGACCGCCACAGCGACCCGAAGGATTTGCGTGAGCTGGAGCAGGTGCTGCAGACCATCCTCCACGAAGTGCGGATCGCCGTCGAGGATTTCCCGGTGGTCACCGGCAAGGTGAGCGAGATTCTGGCGGAACTGGATGCCACCACGGCAGGCATCAGCGATGACGACAAGGAAGAAGCGCGGGCGTTTCTGACCTGGTTGTTGGGGGATCGTTTCACCTTCCTCGGGTATGACGAATACGACTTTGCCAAGGACAAGAGCGGCATGGTGGTTCGCCGGGTGGAGAATTCCGAGCTCGGTATTCTGCGGGTCAACAACGAGCGGCCGGACCGGGTGCGGCTGAACGAGCTGCCCCAGCGAACCCGTCACGAGATGACCCGCACCGACGACATTTTCATTTTTGCCAAATCGGCGCAGCGGTCCCGCGTTCACCGCCCGGCTTACCCGGATTACATCGCAGTCAAGAAATTCAACAGTAAAGGGGAAGTGGTGGGTGAGCGCCGCTTTCTCGGTCTGTACACCGCCCGCGCCTACAACGAGCGGCCGGACGAAATCCCGCTGCTGCGCCGCAAGTTCGAGCTGGTGATGAAGAAGTCCGGCTTCCTGCGGGAAGATTATGCCGGCAAGGAGCTCGAACAGATCCTGACGCTGTACCCCCGTGACGAGCTTTTCCAGATCGAGCCCCAGGAGCTGCTGGGTGTGGCCAAAAGCATTCTCTACATCCAGGAGCGGCGCCGGATCGAGCTGTTCATGCGCGAGGACGTGTATGGCCAGTTTGTGACCTGTCTGGCGTTCTTTCCGCGGGACATCTACAACACCGAGTTGCGCCTGAAGGTGGAGCAGGTGCTGCTGGATCGCCTGGAAGCGGAAGACATCGAATTTGTGACCCACTTTTCGGAGTCGGTACTGGCGCGGGTGCAGTTCACCATCCGCGTTCCCCAGGTGGAAAACCGCCAGTTGCCGATTGCCGAGATTCGCGAAAAAGTGATCGAACTGGCCCAGTCCTGGCGGGATGGCCTGGGGGAGGCGCTCAATGAAGTGTACGGTGAAGAGCAGGGCAACGAGCTGCACCGGCTGTATTCCGGCGGTTTCCCCGCCAGTTACACCGACATGTTCTCGCCCCGCCGCGCTGCCATCGATCTGGAGCACATTGCCGGCGCCGCTGCCGGGCAGTTGACTATGAGTTTCTACCGAGCGCTTGAGGAAGAGGAGAGCGTTCTTCACTTCAAGCTGTTCTACGCTGACGAGCCCCTGCCACTGTCGGATGTCATGCCGATCTTCGATAACCTCGGCTTCCGTGTTATCGGTGAGCACCCGTTCGAAGTCAGCGACCGGCATGGCAAGGTGGTGTGGATCCACGATTTCACCTTGCAGGCTTATAGCGGCCGTGTGGTGGATATCCACCGCATCCGTCCGATCTTCGAGGATCTGTTCCGCCGGGTCTGGTATGGCGATGCCGAGAACGATGCTTTCAACCGGTTGCTGCTGTCGTCCTACATGAGCTGGCGGCAGATCGCCCTGTTGCGGACTTACGCCCGCTACATGCGGCAGATCCGCTTCTCCAACAGCCAGACCTTCATCTCCAACACTCTGGTCAATCATGTGGATCTGGCGCAGATGCTGCTCGAGTTCTTCGAAGTGCGTTTCAATCCCG
Source organism: Marinobacter goseongensis (assembly GCF_023156235.1). Taxonomy (GTDB): domain Bacteria; phylum Pseudomonadota; class Gammaproteobacteria; order Pseudomonadales; family Oleiphilaceae; genus Marinobacter; species Marinobacter goseongensis. Next base: position 137,074 of record NZ_JAKZAI010000011.1, read on the forward strand.
AGCGTTACCAGAGCGAAGGCAAGAGCCGGGCCGCCCAGCAGAAGCTGGAGATCGAGTTCAATGCGGGCCTGGACAATGTCGAGAACCTCAGTGAAGACCGCGTGCTGCGCCTGTACCTGGAACTGATCCAGGCGACCCTGCGCACCAACTATTTCCAGCGCGATGATGACGGCAACAACAAACCCTACATCAGCGTCAAATTCGATCCCACCCAGATTCCGGACATGCCGCTGCCGATGCCGATGTTTGAAATCTTCGTGTATTCGCCGCGGGTTGAAGGGGTGCACCTGCGAGGTGGCAAAGTGGCCCGCGGCGGGCTGCGCTGGTCTGATCGCTTCGAGGACTACCGCACTGAGATTCTTGGCCTGGTGAAAGCCCAGCAGGTAAAGAACGCAGTGATCGTGCCCGTGGGCGCCAAAGGCGGTTTTGTAGCCAAACGGTTGCCAGACCCTTCCGATCGGGAAGCCTTCCAGGCGGAAGGGATCGAAGCCTATAAAACCTTTATCCGCGGCCTTCTGGACATCACCGACAACCTGGTGGACGCCGGCATTCAGCCTCCGGAGCAGGTGATTCGTCACGATGACGACGACCACTATCTGGTGGTCGCTGCCGACAAGGGCACAGCCACTTTCTCCGACATTGCCAACGGCCTCTCTGCCGAATATGGCTTCTGGATGGGCGACGCCTTTGCCTCCGGTGGCAGCAATGGCTACGACCACAAGAAGATGGGCATTACTGCCCGCGGCGCCTGGGTGTCCGTGGAGCGGCATTTCCGCGAAATGGGCATCAATCCTGCGCTGGACGAGTTCAGCGCCATCGGCATTGGTGATATGGGCGGCGACGTGTTCGGTAATGGCCTGCTGTGCTCCGAGAAAACCCGCCTGGTGGCGGCGTTCAACCATGTGCACATCTTCATCGACCCGACCCCGGATGCCGAGAAGAGTTATAAGGAACGCAAGCGTCTGTTCAAGCTGCCGCGTTCGTCCTGGACCGATTACGACAGCAAGCTGATCTCCAAAGGCGGGGGTGTTTTCAGTCGCAGCGCCAAGTCCATTCCGGTCAGCCCGGAAATGAAGAAGCTGCTGGGCATCAAGTCGGACCGGGTGCCGCCAAACATGCTGATCACCCATATTCTCAAGGCACAGGTGGATTTGCTCTGGTTTGGTGGCATCGGCACCTACGTCAAGGGGCAGGCGGAGACCCACGGTGACGTCGGCGACAAGGCCAACGACGGTCTGCGAATCAACGGTGCCGAATTGCGCTGCAAGGTGGTGGGTGAGGGCGGCAATCTGGGCATGACCCAACTGGGCCGTATTGAGTTCGCTCTTAACGGTGGCCGCCTGAATACTGATTTCATCGACAACTCCGGCGGCGTGGATTGTTCCGACCACGAAGTGAACATGAAGATCCTGCTCAACCGGGCGGTGGCCCTGGGCGATCTGACCGCCAAGCAGCGCAACGTTATGCTCGAGGACATGACCGACGATGTCGGCGATCTGGTGCTGAAGAACAACTACCGCCAGACCCAGGCCATCAGTATCGCCAGCGTCGATGCCACTGGCCGTATGGAAGAATACCGGCGGTTGATGAATACCCTCGAGAGCGAGGGCAAGCTCAATCGTGCCCTGGAATTCCTTCCGGAGGACGAGACACTGTCTGAACGCAAGCTCGACAAGAAAGGCCTGACCCGCCCGGAGCTGTCGGTACTGATTTCTTACGTCAAAGGGGATCTCAAGCAGACACTGATTGCCAGCTCATTACCGGACGAACCCCTGCTGGCGGGCGAAATGTACAAGGTGTTCCCGCAGGCACTGACCCGTAAGTTCTCCGATGAGCTCGGCGAGCACCAGCTGCGGCGGGAAATCATTGCCACTCAGATCGCCAACGATATGGTCAATCACATGGGGATTACTTTTGTGGAGCGCCTGTCGCAGTCTACCGGTGCTGATCCGGCGTCGATCGCCCTGGCCTGGATCATCGCGCGGGACGTGTTCCGCCTGGACACCTGGTGGGACCGGATCGAATCTCTCGACTTCCACATTCCGGCAAAACTGCAGATGGAGCTGATGAACGACCTGATGCGACTGGTGCGGCGCTCGGTGCGCTGGCTGCTGCGCAATCGTCGTGCCGAACTCAGCATCCAGAGCCACATGGAGCGGTTTGCTGACAGCGTCTGGAAAATCACCGCTGATCTGCCGGATTACCTTGGCGAACAGGCGCGGTCTCACTGGGACAAACGTTTTAACGAGCTGCTGGAAGCCGGGCTGCCCAAGGAGCTGGCCTCGGTGCTGGCGGGCACGAGTTACCTGTATTCCTCGCTGGGTATCATCGAGGCCCGGGAAGCCACCGGACTGCCGCTGAAAACGGTCGCCAACCTTTACTATGATCTGGGCGAACGGCTGGATCTGAGCTGGTTTGCCAATGCCATCGCTGCGCTGATTCCTGCGTCGCACTGGCAGGCGCTGGCGCGGGAAAGCTTCCGCGAGGATCTGGATTGGCAACAGCGGGCCCTCACCACCGGGGTGCTCAAGCTGGCCGGCAATGCCAAGGACGTCCCGAGCTGCGTGGAGGGCTGGATGGCCAGACATGACGGCATGATCAGTCGCTGGAAAACCATGCTCACCGAATTGAAGGGGGTCCGCGAACCGGAGTACGCCATGTTCTCGGTGGCGCTGCGGGAATTGCTGGATCTGGCGCAATCCACGATGCACAGCAGTCACGTGGATGGAAGCATTCAGACAAACTGAGTATTGCGTTAAGCCGCTGATTCCCGTTCAATTCCGCTACAGGTTCATTTAACGGGGAGAATGCAAATGCGGCAGCTTGATCACCTTCTGGAAAAAAACAAATCCTGGGCCGACGGCATCAAGGCTCAGGATCCCCAGTTTTTTAATCGTTTGTCGAATCAGCAGGCGCCGGAGTATCTGTGGATCGGCTGCGCGGACAGCCGCGTTCCGGCAAACCAGATCGTTGATCTGATGCCCGGCGAACTGTTCGTTCACCGCAATGTTGCCAACGTGGTGGTACACACCGACTTCAATTGCCTCTCTGTTCTTCAGTTCGCCATCGAGGTGCTGAAGGTCAAGCACATCCTGGTGGTTGGCCATTATGGCTGCGGCGGGGTGAAGGCGGCGATGATGAACGAGGGCTTTGGCCTGATCAGTCACTGGCTGCGCCACGTCCAGGATGTGCGCGACAAGCACCAATCGGTGCTGGATGCTCTGTCCAATGATCAGGACCGGGTGGATCGCCTCTGCGAACTGAACGTGGTGGAGCAGGTGGGTCACGTGTGTCAGAACAACATCGTGCAGGAAGCGTGGCGCCGGGGCCAGCCATTGACCGTTCATGGCTTCGTCTACGATGTCGCCGACGGCATCCTGCGGGATATGGGGTTGTCCATCGCCAGTGAGGAAGAGCGCGATGCGGTGCAGACCAACAGCGTCGAAGAGCTGATTTTGCGGCCTGTCCGGTCTGGGCGTCAGAAAAAGTAACCGCCAACTCTCCCAAGACTCCGGGGCCATTTCCGGTTAGAGTATCCCGCCTGTACACCAGCCCGGGATACTCGAACGTCATGTCTGCTCTGCCCAACGTCCACGAAGCCCTGCTCAAGAATCGTGATCTTATTGTCGGCCGTCTGGCCCTGATCGGCCTGTCCGATACCGCGCTACTGTCCGACTTGCCCGGCGGCGGCCTGGCGCTCACGGATCATGCGGGTGTGTTCGCCAGAACCCCGGCCCTGAGCGGCTGGCAAATGGCCTTCGGTTATGACGACACGGCCCTGCAGGGTAATGCTGCCAACACGGTGGTGGTGTTTCTGCCCAAGGCGCGGGCAGAACTGGCCTTCCGTCTGGCTCTGGCGGGGTATCTGGCGGCTGCCGGGGCGAGACTGATCCTGATCGGAGAGAAGCGCGAAGGCATCGCCGGTGCCGTCAAGCAGCTCAAGGCGGTGGCGCCGGAGGCCAGCAAGGTCGACAGTGCCCGCCATTGCCAGGTGTGGCTGGCCGACAGTTTTGCCACTGCTGGCGGGTTTGACCTTGAGCACTGGATGAGCTGGCATATCGTCGACGCCGCCGGTGTTCAGGTGTCCGTGGCCGGGTTACCGGGTATCTTCAGTGACGGCGAACCGGATCATGGCACCCTGATGCTGCTGCAAACCCTGGCGGACCTGCCGCTGCCCCGGGGCCATTCCCTGGATTTTGCCTGCGGCTCGGGTGTGATTGGTAGCTGGATTCAGGCGTGGCAGCGGGCTGGCGGCATCGACCCCGCGCCGATTGATGCGGTGGATGTGCAGTCACAGGCGGTGATTTGCACCCGTGCGACCTACCAGAAAAACCAGACCCTGGGAGACGTGCTGGCATCCGACGGGTTGGCTGCGGTAACCCGGAAGTACCGCGCCATTGTGACCAATCCGCCGTTTCATGCTGGTGTGCGCACCGATACCACCATGACCGAGCAATTTCTGCGGCAAGCGGCAGCGCATCTTCAGCCTGGAGGGGAATTACGGTTGGTGGCGAACAGTTTCTTGCCCTATGAGGCGTTGATCCGCAGAACGATCGGACCGGTCACCCGCCTCGCCAGCGACAAGCGCTTCACGGTGTATTCCGCCAAACGCCAGACATAAAAAAGCCCCTGGGGTGAGGGGCAAAAGGTTGCTTCCAACACTAAAACGGAGCCAACCTGAAATCAGTCCTGCTTGCCGGCCTCTTCGGCCTGCTCGGGGGCCGGACGGCGCGGCGCGAGCTCACGCACCTGCTCAAGCAAGCGGCGGGCTTCAGACTCGGCGCGGTTGCGGGCCTCAGTCAGTTTGGGCTTGACCTCTGCCTCGTAGGTTTTGCCGGCCTTGTCGGTAAAGTAGGCGGTCATCATGTTGGCATCCCACCACAGCTTCTTACGCAGATCGTAGGTTGCCACGTCGAGGCGCAGCGTCAGCTCGCGGAAGGTCGGGTTTTTGCTGCGAATCTGGCTGACCACTTCAGACAGGCTACGGGGTTCAGACACGTCGGCACCCAGGCTGGCCAGTACTTTCTTCAGCTCGACCGACGCCTTGTCCAGCTGCGGGCGAAGCTGGTCTTCAAAACGCTTGCCGGCGGCCTGAACGGATTCAAAACGGGTTTTGATGGAGTCGCGGATCATAGGGTGTCTCTCGTGTGCGTTCGGTTTCAAAACAACTTGGAAAACACCATAGGGTTAATTTCTAGAATAATCAGCCTAGAATGGATGCGCGTCTGAACCCTGTCTGATTTGGTGCCTGAAATGACAAGCAACACCCTGAAAACCGCCTATCGGAATCTGAGTCTGGAGCGTCCCGGCAACACCGACCCGACCCTGAGGGCCTGGGATGCTGCAGACGAACTTTTGCTGGAGCAGGCTGCTGCATGGATTACCACCACCGGCGGGCCGCCAAGGGTGCTGGTGCTGGACGATCAGTTCGGTGCGTTGACGCTGGGGCTTGGCCAGTTCGATACCGTGTCCCTGGCCGACAGCGCCTCCCTGGCCAACGCTCTCGAGCGCAACAGCGTGGCCAATAACCTGATTGCCGCCCCCCCGTTGAGCTGGCTGGCACCGCCAGAGGGGCCGTTTGACGCCGTGGTCATGCGCATTCCCCGCCAGCTGGACTACCTGAGCTGGCTGCTGCGGTGGGTAAACAGCGTTCTGGCTCCCGATGGTGTGGTCATTGCCGGCGGCATGATCAAGCACCTGCCGGATCGCAGTGCCGAGGTGTTTAACGAACTGCTCCAGACCCGCCAGGTATGCCCGGCCCGGAAGAAAGCCCGCGTGGTGGTCTGCGGGCAGGGCAGTGCCACACTGGACGGATGGCCGGGGCAGTGGAAGGGTTACGTGATGGATGGCTACAATCGGGCGGTGGAGGGCCTGCCGGCGGTGTTTGCCCGGGAGCGTCTGGATATTGGCAGCCGCTTGTTATTTCCCGCCATTGGCCATAGTGCGGCGTCACTGCCTGTAGATGCCCGGGTGCTGGATCTCGCCTGCGGTAATGGCGTTCTTGGTCTCGAACTGCTGCGGGCGCGGCCGGGGGCCGCGGTGGTGTTCAGTGATGTGTCGAGTCAGGCCGTGGCGAGCGCCCGCCACAACGTGCAGGAACTGGCGCCCGATGCCGTCGCAGAATTCCACCACGCGGACGGTGTGCCAGCTGAGGTCGGGGCGTTTGATCTGATCCTGTTGAACCCACCCTTCCATGAAGGCGGTGTGGTCGGGGATCACATCGCCCTACGGCTGTTTCAGCAGGCGGCCCAACATCTCGCCCGAGACGGGCAGCTATTAATCGTGGGCAACCGCCACCTTGGTTACCACCGCAGTCTCAAGCGTTACTTCCCGGTGGTTCAGCAGCTGCAGGCCGACCCGAAATTCGTGGTGTTCTCTGCCCGTCATCAGGACAGCGGAGCAGGTCGGTCGTAGCCAAGCCGTGCCAGGGTGTCGACGATGGTCTGGGTCTGGCTGTCGATCTCGATGTTGACAACATTGCCCTCTTGGAGGTCGCCGAACGTGGTGGCCCTGAGGGTTTCCGGGATCAGGTGCACATTGAACCGGTTTCCGGTGACTTCGCCGATGGTCAGGCTGGCGCCGTTGATCGCAATGTAGCCCTTGGGGAAGATGTACCGCGCCCAGGTGTCCGGCACCTCGAATTCCAGGGTGACGTTGTTTTCCGGGCGTTCAATGGTGGTGACCGTGGCGGTGGTGTGAACGTGGCCCGAAAGCAGATGCCCGCCAATTTCGTCGCCAATTCGCGCCGCTCGCTCGAAGTTGACCCGATCGTTCTGGCCCAGGGCGCCGAGGGTGGTCAGCCTCAGGGTTTCCTGCATGGCATCAAAATACAGGCAGTCACCGTCCTGCCGGGTAACGGTCAGGCAGGTGCCGTTGATCGCCACGGAAGCGCCGATGGTCACACCCCCGGTGTGTCCGGCAGGAAGCCGAATGGCGTAAGTGTTCAGACCCGGGGCCGGGGACACTGTCTCGATGGTGGCAACGCCTTGGACAATACCTGTAAACATGAATTTGCCTCTGGTCAGGGGCGGCTGCAACTGGCCGCCTGGAAACTCCGGGAAAGCATAGCGATACGACCCGGCGATGCCAAGGGTTCAAGGTTCCCGGCAAATGGCCGATAGCCTGAATAGAATCCATTCAAAGAGGCTGCGTGGCGGGCCGCTGGCAGCGGACGTCGCTGGTACAGAGTTATGGCAGAGAGCAGATTGAAGGCCGCCACTGGCGCGGAGCAGATGCCTGATGAGCCGGTGTTGCGACAGGGCCGCGCGGCAGACCCGGTGCCTGCGCCAATTATGTCGCCATCACCCGCCACGTCACAGGCGGTATCGACGGTGGCGCCGCCGCCGGCGAAAGACCCCACAGTGGCCGCTCAGGGTGCTGAGCCGCCGCTGGGCGATGCTGACCGGGGTGACCAGGCCCCGGCCCAACCCGCCACAGCGACCTCACCGGCTGCACCGGAGTCCGGGCAGAACGAGCCTGAGCAGGAGGAGAGTCCGGCAGCGATTGAAAAAGCCCTGGCGGAAACCCGGCAACGCACGTTACGCCTGATGCTAAAGCAGTGCGACCGGGTGCTGTTGATGGATTTCGACCTTCTGGCGATGTCGGGCTGGCCCGACAACTATTCCCTCGCCGCCGCAAGGCGTAACCGTGACCTCTGGCTGTTCAGTGCGCTGGTGGCCGCGCTGGTGTTTCTGAGCGGCCTCACCGGGTTTATTCCCGCGTGGATTGCCGGTGGCGGGTTCGGTGCATTCGTTATCATCCTGATGCTGGGCGTGCCGGCCATCCGCCGAATTTACACCGCACGCCCGTCTTACCTGGATCTGGTGATTAAACGCCAGCGGTTGTTGCGGGATGCCCGCAAGCATATTGAGCACCTGGAAGGTAAGGAAGGACTGGTCTGGCAGTGTGCCCGCATGGCGGAATTCAACACCTCGCTCCGTTCCTCCCGGTTCAGTGAACTGCTGGCGCTGTCCGAGCAGCGGGCATTGGCCCGAAACATGACCCGCCGCGAGTACATCCGTCTGTATCTGATCTATCTTCTGGAGGCGGAAAAGGCGTATGACCGGGTGCAGAAAGCCTTCTTTGATGGCAATCAACAAGCCATGGACCGGGGCTGGGCGTCGGTGGCCGCGTCGCCGGGGCAGAGAGCTTGACATAACGGTGCCTCAAACGTATGTTTCAAACAGACGTTTGCTAGAGGCACTGAAAACAATATGGCTCAGTCTGATACCGTTGACCGCATTCTGGATGCTGCTGAAGAGTTGTTCGCCGATCGGGGCTTCTCCGAAACCTCGCTGCGAATGATCACCAGTAAGGCTAAAGTGAACCTCGCGGCTGTCAATTACCATTTCGGGTCGAAGAACGCGCTCATTCATGCGGTATTTGCCCGTTTCCTGACGCCATTTTCGGCCACTCTGGAAAACGCGTTCAACGATCTGGAGGAGCGCTGTGATGGCCATCCGCCCACACTCAACCAGACCCTCTGGGCCCTGACCGAAAGTGCCGTGCGCATGCCTCAGCGCAACGAGAACGGCATCTCCATTTTTATGCGCTTGCTCGGTCTTGCCTATACTCAGTCTCAGGGGCATTTGCGCAAGTTTCTGGAGCAGGAATACAGCCAGCCGTTCAGCCGCTTCATGCGTCTGCTCAAGGAAGCCACGCCGCAGCTGTCCGCGGTTGACCGCTACTGGCGCATCCAGTTCATGCTCGGCGCTACCGCGTTTACCATGTCCAGCAGTGATGCCCTCAGAGACATCCTGCAGAACAAGCTGGGTGTGGAGACAACCGTGCAGGAAATCGCAGCCCGCCTGGTGCCGTTCCTGGCCGCAGGCATGCAGGCTCAGGACACCATGTTGATGCCCTCGCTCAGCGAAGCACCGGTTGCCTGAATTGTCTGCTGTCGGTTAGGCTTCCGGATTGGCCATGGCTATCCGGAGCTTAGCTGCACATGCGTATCCAAGAGGGCGCCGCGCCTTACCTGCGAATCAGTATTGCTGACCAATTTCTGGCGCTCATCGGTGCCGACGGTACCCGCCTGTTTGAACGGCCCGTGTCCACCGCACTGAACGGCCCCGGCGAGCAGAACGCCAGCGGGTGCACCCCCCGTGGCAAGCACGTTATCCGCGCCATGGTGGGCGCGGGCCTGCCGGAAAACACCGTGTTCGTTGCCCGTCGCCCCACCGGCGAAATTTACTCTCCAGAACTGGCCGATCGGCATCCTCAGCGTGACTGGATTCTGTCCCGTATTCTCTGGCTGTGCGGCTGCGAGCCCGGAAAAAATCGCGGTGCCGGGGTCGATAGTTTTCGGCGCTTCATATACATTCACGGCACACCGGACACCGAGCCCATGGGCGTGGCAAAGTCCCACGGCTGTATCCGTATGCGCAATGCCGATGTCATCGCGCTGTTCGATCTGGTCGAGCCCGGCACCGTTGTCATTATCGACGAGGCCTGAGCGGCTTCGATCGCCCAGATTCACCTGACACTGAATTGATCACCGGGGACATGAATGATCGGAGAAATGCAGGCGACTATAAACGGCTGGATCCAGAACTGGGACCTGTTGTCGGAAAACTGGCGAGTGGGCATCGTGGTGTTCGCCCTGGTGTCCGGGACTGCGACGGCCGCCTACCTGGCGAGCTTCATTGTGGGCGCCCTGGAAAGGCGCTTTGCCAAAACAAAGAACCTCTGGGATGACACCTTTCTGCACGCGGCAAGAAAGCCGGTGGTCGCGTTCGTCTGGATACAGGGCGTGTACTGGGCCGCCGAAGTGGCCTACCGCTATTCTGAAGCCGAAATATTCGCGGTGAATGACAAACTGCTGCAGATCGGATTTGTCTGGGTGCTGGTGTGGGCGCTGTTGCGCTTGATCAAAGAGGGGGAGGGTATCCTGACGTCGCCGGTGAAGATGGCCGCGCCGATGGATTACACCACCGTCAATGCCGTCAGCAAGCTGTCCCGTGCGGTGGTGATCATCACCGCGGTACTGATCGCCATGCAATCCCTCGGCTACAGCATTTCCGGTGTGCTGGCGTTTGGTGGCGTTGGCGGCATTGCCGTGGGTTTCGCTGCCAAGGACCTGCTGGCCAATTTCTTTGGCGGTTTTATTATCCACCTGGACCGGCCCTTCAAGGTCGGCGACTGGGTGCGTTCACCGGACCGGAACATTGAGGGCACGGTTGAGCACATCGGTTGGCGATTGACCACCGTGCGTACCTTCGACAAGCGCCCTCTCTATGTGCCCAACGCCGCGTTCACCACCATTGCGGTCGAGAACCCGTCCCGCATGAGCCACCGTCGTATTTCCGAAACCATCGGTATTCGCTACGCGGATGTTCGCGAGATTTCCACCATAGTCTCTGAAATACGCACCATGCTGGAGAACCACGAAGACATAGAAAGTGAGCAGACGCTGATCGTCAATTTCCTCGCGTTCAACGCGTCTTCCCTCGATATCATGGTGTACTGCTTTACCAAGACGACCCAGTGGGTGAAGTTCCATGAGGTCAAACAGGACGTGTTGCTGAAGATCAGTGAAATCATTGAGAGCCATGGCGCGGAAGTGGCTTTCCCGACACGCACCTTGCACGTGGCGGACAGCCTGCGCCTGGCCAGCGCAGACAGCCAGAAATCCGACAAGGTTGGCGACGACGGGCCCATCGAGAACGACGACGAAGGATCTGACAAATCCCATGCCTCCCAGCGCACCCGCCATGGGTCGTCAGCGGAAGCCACCGGCGGTGCCGACTGAGATGACCCAGGAGAGAGTGAATTCATGAGCAGTGCAGCAGCGCCGGCCCCGGTCGGCATTATCGGTGGTACCGGACTGACAACGCTGTCGGGCCTTGAAATCACCGGCGAACGGGAAGTGCAAACGCCCTGGGGCGATCCCTCATCCGCGCTGGTTGAAGGGCGGCTGGGTGACCAGCCGGTGATTTTCCTGTCGCGCCATGGCAATCCCCATCGCATTCCACCCCATCAGGTGAACTACCGGGCCAACCTGTGGGCGCTTGAAAAGGCCGGGGTCAGAACCGTGGTGGGCGTTAACGCCGTCGGCGGCATCCATCGGGCGATGGGGCCCGCCCACATTGTCATCCCCGAGCAGATTATTGATTACACCTGGGGGCGCGCCAGTACCTTTTTCGAAGGTGAGCTGGACGGCGTTACCCACATTGATTTCACCTTCCCCTACACGGAATCGGCGCGAGCGGCGCTGGTCGGGGCGGCTCGTCATCTTGGCCTGACATTCTCGGATTTTGGTGTCTACGGCGCGACACAGGGGCCGCGATTGGAAACCGCGGCTGAAATTGTCCGCATGGAGCGGGATGGCTGCGATCTGGTGGGAATGACCGGCATGCCCGAAGCGGCGCTCGCCGCCGAGCTGAAGCTGAATTATGTGTGCCTGGGTCTGGTGGTGAACTGGGCGGCCGGCAAGTCCGATCACATCATTACCATGGACGAAATCGAGGCCGCCATTGATCAGGGCATGTCAGGGATCAAACGGATTCTCGAAGAATCCATCGGTGGGCTTGGCGCCCTCAGTCCTCAACCCGCCTGAAAAATACCAGCACGCCGATGGTGGGGGAGTCGATGAAATGAACTTCCTCGCTGCGCATGCGTCGGGTCTCCCGAATCCATGTCAGCAGTTCCGCCTTGGCCGCCAGTGCGGCCGGGGCGTTGTCCGGGTTGATGTCTCCACCGTTGGCCAGCGAGCCGGTTGAACCGTCACCCTCTACCGGTGTGTCGAATGCATCGGAATCGCCGGTTTCAGCGGCATTGTTGTCGATGCGCTCATCACTCTGAACCGGGCTGATCGAGGCCGCGGCAGGTTGCCAGTGGTTCAGGTTTACGCCCACGTGCAGATAACGCTGGCGATCAATGGTGATATGCCCTTCCACTTCACGATGGCCGGCATCGGCCAGCCAGTCGCCCACCGCGACCCGCAGGGGTTCGCCGTCGTAATCCGGTGGAAAGGACTGGTACCAGCCTGCGGTCATCAGTACCCGGTAACGACCGCTGTTTTCCAGCCTCTGAGCGGCGGAGCGCAGGCGCAGATCACCGTTCGGTGCCAGGTTGAGGGTGGACTGAACGCTGCCGTCCACGCCGACCACTTTCATCATGCCCGTGATGTCGTCGGCCGATTCCGGCACGCGGCTGGCCATGCGCTCCTGCACATTTTCCGGGTCGACAATGCGCTCCACAATCACGATTTCGGCCCGGTAGTAGTTGTCCCGTGACTGGGCACCGGCATACATCGGGGCCAGCGCCAGCAGGGCGGCGGCGAAGGTCATCAGGGCCTTTCCGGGCAGGGCATAACCGGGCATTCGCAAGGGCTGTACTCCACTGTGTCAGTTGCTGTCTGTCGGCGGGCCGCTGCCGGTGTTTCAGGCAGTCAGCTGGCCGAGCATGTCGGAAATGCCGTCGAGTTTACCACCGGTTGAGTCATCCTTCAGCCGGAACCGGAAACTGTTGGCCCCTTCGAGTCGGTACTGGTCCGGTGCCGATTGCATTTTTTTAACCAGAACCAGCGGATCAACCGGCGTGGTTGCGCCGAATTCCAGCCGCGCCCACTCCTTTCCTGCATCGATTTTGACGATGCCCAGTGCCTCCGCCTGCAGGCGAAGTTCGGTCTGGCGCATAAGATTCTTTGCCGGATCCGGTAATAAACCGAAGCGATCAATCATCTCAACCTGAAGTTCTTTTAATTCTTCTTTTTTACCGACGCTGGCGATGCGCTTGTAGAGCATCAGCCGGTTGTGCACATCCGGCAGGTAATCGTCCGGGATCAGTGCCGGAATGCGCAGGTTCATCTCGGTGCCGTGGCTCAGGGGCAGGTCGGCGTTGGGCGTGCGGCCCTCGCGAATGGCTTTGACCGCCTCGTCCAGCAGCTGCATGTACAGGGTGAAGCCGATGCTCTCGATCTGGCCGCTCTGTTCCTCTCCCAGCAGCTCGCCGGCGCCCCGGATTTCCAGATCGTGGGTGGCCAGCATGAAGCCGGCCCCAAGATCCTGAGCTTCGGAAATGGCATCCAGCCGTTTTTTTGCGTCTGCGGTGATGGAGCGGGGTGGCGGTGTCAGCAGGTAGGCGTAGGCCTGGTGGTGCGAGCGGCCGACCCGACCCCGGAGCTGGTGCAGCTGGGCAAGACCGAACTTGTCGGCACGCTCGATGATGATGGTATTGGCGCTGGGAATGTCGATACCGGTTTCCACAATGGTGGTGCACACCAGCACGTTGAAGCGCTTGTGGTAGAAGTCCGACATGATCTGTTCCAGTTCCCGCTCGCGCATCTGGCCGTGGGCAACGCCGACGCGGGCCTCCGGAATGAGCCTGCGCAGGTCCTCGGCGGTCTTCTGGATGGTGGACACGTCGTTGTGGAGGAAGTACACCTGACCACCGCGCAGGATCTCCCGCAGGATGGCTTCCTTGACCATGGCGTCGTCACGCTGACGCACAAAGGTCTTCACCGACAGCCGTCGCGCCGGCGGCGTGGCGATGATCGACAGATCCCGCAGATGGCCCATGGCCATGTTCAGGGTGCGGGGAATCGGTGTCGCGGTGAGTGTCAGCATGTCCACTTCGGCGCGCAGGGCCTTCAGCCTTTCCTTCTGCTGCACACCGAAGCGGTGTTCCTCATCAATGATCACCAGCCCCAGGTTCTTGAATTTAATGTCGCCCTGAAGCAGCTTGTGGGTGCCGATCACGATGTCTGCATTGCCCGCCTCGATGGCGGCCATGGCCTTGCTGGTCTGGGCCCCACTGCGGAAGCGGCTGAGCAGCTCCACATTCACCGCGGTATCGGAGAAGCGGTCGCGGAACGATTCATAGTGCTGCTGGGCGAGCAGGGTGGTGGGCACCAGCACCGCCACCTGTTTGCCGGAGAAGGTCGCCATGAAGGCGGCGCGCATCGCCACCTCGGTTTTGCCGAAGCCCACATCGCCGCAAACAAGACGATCCATGGGGCGTTCGTTGGTCATGTCCTCGAACACCGACTCGATGGCGATCTGCTGATCCGGGGTTTCCTCGAAGGGGAAACCGGCAGCAAAGCTGCGGTAGGCTTCCTTCGGATCCTCAAACGAGAAGCCTTTGCGGGCCTCGCGGCGCGCGTACACATCCAGCAGCTCTGCAGCGGTATCGCGAATTTTCTCCAGCGCTTTCTGTTTGGCGCTGCTCCAGCGGTCGGTGCCCAGCTTGTGCAGGGGCGCATGCTCGGTGTCGGAACCGCTGTAGCGGGAAATCAGATGGAGGCTGGAAACCGGCACGTACAGCTTGGAATTGCCGGCGTATTCCAGCATCAGAAACTCGTTGGCTTCGCCCTCTACGGTAATGGTTTCCAGGCCCTGATACCGGCCCACGCCATGGTCGATGTGCACCACCGGCGCACCGATGCGCAGTTCGGACAGGTCGCGATAGCCGGAGTCGTCCACTTCCGTGGGTTTTTCCCGCCGCCGCCGCTGCAGTACCCGCTCGCCAAACAGGGCGGTTTCGGTGATCAGCGCCAGGCCCTGGCCGGGCAGCAGCAGGCCCTGTTCCATGGGGGCGATGGTGATGCCCAGCTTGCAGTCCGGGCTGGTGAGGAACGATTGCCAGCTGTCGAGGGTCTCCAGCTTTACATCCTGATCCGACAGGTTGTCGATCAAGGCTTCCCGACGACCGGATGACTCGGCGCACAGCAGCACGCGCCCGGCAAACTCTTCAACGAAGCGTTTCAGGCGTCCTGCCGGATCGGCAGCGCGCCCGTCCATGGCCACATCGGGCAGCTCTGCGGCGCCGCAGTTTTCGGCACCGGCGCCGTCGACATTACCGGTGGTCATGGTTACGCGCGGAAAATGCTTGAGGTGCCCGAACAGTTCGTCCTGCTGCAGGAACAGCGCGGTCGGCGGAAGAATCGGGCGCAACCGGTCGTGGCGACGGTCTTCGTGGCGGGCGCGGGTATCCACGTCGAAATGGGAAACCGCCTCGTTGAGGCCATCCGCCGTAAACACGTGGGTGCCCGCTGGCAGGTAATCGAACAGCGTGGCTGTCTCGTCGAAAAACAGCGGCAGATAATATTCAATGCCCGGAGGCGTAATGCCGTGGGTCACGTCCTGATAGATCGGGGCGTTCTTGTCGGCGTGGGGGAAGTGCTCGAACCAGCGGTTGCGGAAGCCGGACCGGGCCTCCTTGTTCCAGGGGAACTCGTTCGCCGGCAGCAGTTCAATGCGCTCGATGCGGTCGATGGAGCGCTGGGTTTCCGGATCGAACGTGCGCAGGGTTTCGATTTCGTCATCGAACAGGTCGATGCGGAACGGCTGTGTGGCGCCCATGGGAAAAATGTCGAGAATGGCGCCCCGCACCGCATATTCACCGTGCTCATAGACATTTTCGGCATGGCGGTAGCCGGCGGATTCCAGCTGCAGCCGCCAGGTGTCGATATCCAGCGACTGGCCAACTTCTAGCAACAGTGTGTTGCCCTGCAAATAGCTCACCGGAGGCAACCGGTGCATCAGCGTGCGCGCCGGCACGACCAGCACGCCGTGGCGGGTGGCCGGCAGGCGGTGCAGGGTGCGGATACGGCGAGACGTTATGTCCTGGTGCGGCGAGAACAGGTCGTAGGGCAGGGTTTCCCAGTCCGGCAGCGACAGCAACTCCAGCCCGCTGCCGGTCAACGCGGCACCGTCCTCTTCCGCCGGCAGCCCCAGGTAATAGCGCATGGCTTGCTCAAGCTGAATGGCTTCGTCGGTGCTGCGGGTGATCACCAGGGTCAGGCCATGATGCTGGCGTGCGCTCTCGCAGATGGCCAGTGCATCACTGCTGCCATGCAATTGGCCCCATTGGCGATGATCGCCGGCTTTGGCGGGAAAAGCCGGGGCGACCAGCGCGGGGGCATTCCGGGAAGAGGCACCGTCGGTCATGGGTGTGTTCAATCTCCTGCTGTGTGAAGTCCGGGGCGGCGAGGCGCGTATTCTACATGCCCGCAAGCGGCCTGTCCGCAATGCAGGGCAGAGCGTCTACGAACGGAATCAGCGTCTGTATTTGCGGTCTGGCGGTTTAAGTTGGATAATATGCGCCCTATTTTCCAAGTGCCAACTGCAGAGGTTCAAGCGTGAGTCACGAACAGATCAACCAGCACCTGTCTAACTGGACCGACAGAGAATCCACTGCGGAAGCGATGATTCCGCTGATCGGCCGCCTGTACCGCAAGAACAACGTGGTGACCTCCGTTTACGGTCGCGCCATCATTAACCAGTCGGTTATCGGAATCATTCGTGCTCACCGTTTTGTGCGCCAGGTAGAAGACAGCGGGTTGTCGGTTCATGACACGCTGCCCATCCTGCAGGCCATGGACAAGATGGAGCTTGGCACTGCCCACGTGGACATCGGCAAGCTGGCGGTCAAGTTCAAGGCCGAAGGCGGTTCGCTTGAGGATTTTCTCAACCGTGAAATCGGTCCGATTGTGGGTCAGTACGCGGCTCAGTCCGAGCAGAACGCCGAGAATGGCACCAAAGACGTTGTTCTCTATGGTTTCGGCCGTATCGGCCGGTTGCTGGCACGTATCCTGATTGAAAAGGCCGGTGGCGGTAACAACCTGCGCCTGCGTGCGATCGTGGTTCGCCAGGGCGGCGCCGAGAACGATCTGGAGAAGCGCGCCAGCCTGCTGCGTCGTGACTCCGTGCACGGTCCTTTCGATGGCACCATCACTGTCGATGCCGAGAACTCCGCGCTGATCGCCAATGGAAACTACATCCAGGTGATCTACTCCAAAGGTCCGGACCAGGTAGACTACAACGCCTACGGCATCGACAACGCCATCGTGATCGACAACACCGGTATCTGGCGCGACGAGGCCGGCCTCAGCCTGCATCTGAAGTCCAAGGGTGTGAGCCGCGTGATCCTGACTGCGCCGGGTAAGGGTGACATCAAGAACATCGTGTATGGCATCAACAACGACTGGATCACTGACGAAGACAAGATTCTGTCAGCGGCCTCCTGTACCACCAACGCGATCACGCCGGTACTGAAGGCGATTCATGACGAATACGGTATCGAGGACGGCCACGTTGAAACCGTTCACTCATACACCAACGACCAGAACCTGATCGACAACTACCACAAGGGCAGCCGCCGTGGTCGTAGTGCCGCGCTCAACATGGTGATCACCGAGACGGGTGCCGCCAAGGCAGTCGCCAAGGCATTGCCGGAACTGAAAGGCAAGCTGACCGGCAACGCCATCCGCGTGCCGACCCCGAACGTGTCCATGGCCATCCTTAACCTGAACCTCAAGAAGGACGTGGACGTTGAGGGCGTGAACGAGTACCTGCGTGAAATGGCGCTGCACTCTGAGTTGCAGAAGCAGATCGATTTCGTTAATTCGCCGGAAGTAGTGTCTACCGACTTCGTGGGCTCCCGCCATGCCGGTATCGTTGACTCCCAGGCCACCATTGCCGGTGGCAAGCGACTGATCCTGTACGTGTGGTACGACAACGAGTTCGGCTACAGTGCCCAGGTGGTTCGTGTGGTGAACCAGATGGCCGGCGTGACTTACCCGATTTTCCCCAAGCGCGCCCGCGACTGATCTTTCCCTGAAGGATCGCGAAACCCCGTCAGCTCGCGCTGGCGGGGTTTCTTTTTTTGGCCCCGAAAAAACCGCCGCAAGTTACGTTCGTGCACAAAGTCCGCGGGGTTTCTGGTGGAAATGAGGTTAACTAATCTCTATAATTGGCGCGATTTTGGGTACGTCTGGCACCCCGTTTCTCAACATTTCCTGGGCCGCAGGTGTCTGGCGTTACAAATCCATAGAATAGTTTCTGATGATTGGATGAGGCTAATGATCAAGATCAAAAAAGGCCTGGATCTTCCCATCAGCGGCGCTCCCGAACAGACCATTACTGATGGCAAAGCCGTTCGCCACGTGGCGTTGATCGGTTTTGACTACAACGGCATGAAGCCGACGATGGCTGTGAAAGAGGGAGACCGTGTCAAGCGCGGTACGCTGCTGTTCACGGACAAGAAGACCGAGGGCGTTCGTTACACTTCACCGGCTGCCGGTGTGGTGAAAGAAATTAACCGCGGTGAGCGCCGCGTGTTCCAGTCGG
This sequence comes from Marinobacter goseongensis, assembly GCF_023156235.1. Classification (GTDB taxonomy): domain Bacteria; phylum Pseudomonadota; class Gammaproteobacteria; order Pseudomonadales; family Oleiphilaceae; genus Marinobacter; species Marinobacter goseongensis. The sequence continues at coordinate 155,145 of NZ_JAKZAI010000011.1, forward strand.
TTGTCGTCGAGATCGATGGCGATGACGCGGAAACCTTCGCGCGCTACAGCGATGCCGGCCTGGCGGGTCTGGAACGCCAGCAGGTGGTTGATAATCTGGTTGAATCCGGTCTGTGGACAACGCTGAGAACGCGTCCCTACAGCAAGGTGCCCACCATCGATTCAGCGCCTCATTCCATTTTCGTCTCTGTGATGGACACCAATCCCCTGGCCGCTGACCCGACCGTGATCATCCGTGAAAACGGTGCCGCGTTCGAAAAAGGCCTGAGAATCCTGGGCAAGCTGACCACCGGCAAGGTGTTTGTGACCGGCAAGCCCGGCTCAGACGTGCCGGTTCCCAAGGCGGATAATGTTGAGGTTCATCAGTTTGACGGCGTGCATCCGGCGGGCAACGTGGGTACTCACATCCACTACCTCGATCCGATTGCCGGCAACAAGCTGGTCTGGTCCATCGGTTATCAGGACGTCATCGACATCGCCAAACTGTTCGAAACCGGGGAACTTCCGGTCGAGCGCGTTGTCGCCATTGGTGGGCCCAAAGCCGCCAAGCCGCGTCTGGTGCGCACCCGTGTTGGTGCCAATCTGGACGAGCTGCTGGCAGACGAAGTGGCCACAGACTGCGACGTTCGGGTGATTTCCGGCTCGGTATTCGGCGGTCGCCGCAGCGACGGCCCCTGTGCCTATCTCGGCCGTTTCGCCAATCAGGTTTCGGTACTGGAAGAGGGTAACAAGCGCGAATTCATGGGCTGGCTGTCTCCGGGGCCGAATCGGTTCTCTACCCTGAACATCTACGTGTCCAAGTTGATGTCCGGCAAGCTGTTCAATTTCACCACCACCACCAATGGCAGTGAGCGCGCGATGGTTCCGGCCGGTGTCTACGAGCGGATCATGCCGCTGGACATTCTGCCCACCCAGCTGCTTCGGTCGCTGATTGTCGGTGATACCGAAATGGCACAGAAGCTCGGCGCTTTGGAGTTGGATGAAGAAGATCTGGCGCTGTGCACCTTTGTGTGCCCGGGTAAATATGAATATGGTCCGATTCTCCGCGAGAACCTGACCCGAATCGAGATCGAGGGCTAATACGATGGCTATCAGACAGTTTCTCGATGGAATCGAGCATCATTTTGAGAAGGGCGGCAAGTACGAGCGCTGGTATGCGCTGTACGAGGCCGTAGACACCATTTTCTACACCCCTGGCAAAGTGACTTCCACCACGGCACACGTGCGTGACGGCGTTGACCTCAAGCGCATCATGATTACCGTGTGGATGTGTACTTTCCCTGCGATGTTCTTCGGCATGTGGAACATCGGCTTTCAGGCCAACAGTTACCTTGCAACCAATCCGGATGCATTGATCGGCGACGGCGGCCTGCGGACTGCGTTCATTCAGGCGCTTGCCGTCACCGGCGCCGGTGCGGGTGTCTGGGACAACTTCGTATATGGCATGGCGTACTTCATACCCATCTACGCCGTCACCTTCGTGGTCGGTGGTTTCTGGGAAGTGCTGTTCGCGACGGTTCGCCGTCACGAAGTCAACGAAGGCTTCTTTGTCACGTCGGTGCTGTTTGCACTGATCTGCCCGCCGACCATTCCTTTGTGGCAGGTGGCCCTGGGTATCACCTTCGGTGTGGTTATCGGTAAGGAAGTGTTCGGCGGTACCGGCAAGAACTTCCTGAACCCGGCCCTGACCGGTCGTGCGTTCCTGTACTTCGCCTACCCGGCGCAGATTTCCGGTGACACCGTGTGGACCGCTGTCGACGGCTTCAGTGGCGCTACGGCGCTGAGCTGGGCTGCCAGTGGCGGCCTGGAAGCGCTGGAGACCCAGATTGGCTGGATGTCCGCCTTTATGGGCACGATCCAGGGTTCCATGGGCGAAACCTCCACCCTGGCCGTATTGATCGGCGGCGCGATCCTGTTGACGATGAAAATTGCCTCCTACCGCATTGTCGGGGGTGTGCTGATCGGCATGATTGCCACGTCCTTACTGTTGAACATTGTCGGCTCCGATACCAACCCCATGTTTGCCGTGCCTGCACACTGGCATCTGGTCATGGGTGGCTTTGCGTTCGGTATGATGTTCATGGCCACGGACCCGGTTTCTGCGGCCATGACCAACACCGGTCGTTGGTGCTTCGGCATCCTTGTGGGTGTGATGACAGTGTTGATCCGTGTGGTCAACCCGGCCTTCCCCGAGGGCATCATGCTGGCCATCCTCTTTGCCAACCTGTTTGCGCCATTGATGGACCACTACGTGGTTCAGGCCAACATCAAACGGAGGCTTGCTCGTGGCTAAAGCTAAAGAAACCGTCTCCAGAACACTGGTTGTTGCCGCAGTTCTGAGTATCTTTTTCTCGGTGGTGGTGTCTACTGCTGCCGTCGTGCTCAGACCGGCGCAGGTGAAGAACCAGAACCTCGATATCAAAACCAACATCCTGTCGGCTGCCGGCCTGCTGCCGCAAGGCGCCAGTGCCGCAGAAATTGAGGAACTGTTCGGCGAGTTCGAGGTGCGCCTGGTCGATCTCAACACCGGTGAGTACGTTGAACCGTCCGTGGTGAATGTGCAGGATCCGATGAAGTACGACATGTACAAGGCAGCATCGGACCCGAGTATGTCGACCAATATTCCGTCGTCCGAGGACAAGGCCGGCATCAAACGTCGTCCGAACGTTGCCAAGATCTACACCATGAGCGAGAACGGCGAAGTCACCCGCGTGGTGCTGCCCATTCACGGGTATGGCCTGTGGTCAACACTGTACGGGTTCATCTCATTGGAAGGTGACCTGAACACGATCGAAGGTCTGGGTTTCTACGCGCACGCCGAGACCCCGGGTCTGGGTGGCGAGGTGGATAACCCCCGCTGGAAGCAGCAGTGGGTGGGTAAAGAGGTCTACGACGGCGAGCGGGCCGAGCCCCAGGTTCGCCTGGTGAAAGGCGGCGTCAGTGCCGATGCTGCGGATCGCGAGCACAAAGTGGACGCGCTGTCCGGAGCGACGCTGACCAGCCGCGGTGTTGAGCAGCTCGTCAACTACTGGATGAGCGAGCGCGGCTTTGCGCCCTACTTGCAAAAACTTCGTGAAGGGGAGGTCTGATCATGGCAGACGCTTCAGCCAAACAGGTTCTCTTCGAGCCGATTTTCAGTAACAACCCGATCGCCCTGCAGATCCTCGGGATCTGCTCGGCACTGGCGGTGACCACCAGCATGAACGTAACCCTGGTTATGTGTGCGGCGGTTATCGCGGTAACGGCGTTTGCCAACCTGGCGGTATCGCTGGTTCGCACCCAGATTCCGGGCAGTATCCGGATCATCGTGCAGATGACCATCATCGCCTCGCTGGTTATCGTGGTGGACCAGGTGCTCAAGGCCTACGCCTACGAGATCTCCAAGCAGCTATCGGTGTTTGTGGGTCTGATCATCACCAACTGCATCGTAATGGGCCGCGCTGAAGGCTTTGCGATGAAGAACGGTCCTTACCTGAGCTTCCTCGACGGCATCGGTAACGGCCTGGGCTATTCAGTACTGCTGCTCTTTGTAGCGTTTTTCCGTGAACTGCTGGGCGCAGGATCCCTGTTCGGGATTTCCCTGATGCCGGTGGTCAACGAAGGCGGCTGGTACGTGCCGAACGGTATGATGCTGCTGCCGCCGAGCGCGTTCTTCATCATCGGTCTTGCGATCTGGGCACTGCGTGTCTGGAAGCCTGACCAGATCGAAGAGGCGGATTACAAGATGTCGCGCCAAACCGCCAAGGAGGCCTTCTGATGGAACACTATATCAGCTTGATTCTGAAGGCCATTTTTGTTGAGAACATGGCGCTGGCCTTCTTCCTCGGTATGTGCACATTCCTGGCGATTTCGAAGAAGATCGAAGCCGCTACGGGTCTGGGTATCGCCGTTGTGGTGGTGCTCACGGTCACGGTGCCGGTGAACAACCTGCTGTACAACAGCATCCTTCGTGACGGTGCGCTGGAGTGGGCCGGGTTGTCGAACGTGGACCTGAGCTTTCTCGGACTTATTACGTATATCGGTGTAATCGCTGCGATTGTTCAGATCATGGAGATGGTACTGGACAAGTACATTCCCTCGCTTTACGCCGCGTTGGGTGTGTTCCTGCCGCTGATCACAGTGAACTGCGCCATTCTGGGCGCGTCGCTGTTCATGGTTGAGCGGGACTATACCTTCGGCGAGAGTGTGGTGTACGGCTTCGGTGCCGGTGTGGGTTGGGCGTTGGCGATCGTTGCGCTGGCCGGCATCCGCGAAAAACTGAAGTACAGCGATGTGCCACCGGGACTGCGTGGCCTGGGCATCACCTTCATCACTGTGGGTCTGATGTCACTTGGCTTCATGTCGTTCTCAGGTATTTCACTGTAATCAACCCGGTGATTCGGTTTAACGAAAAGGCGAGACCATGAGTACTGAAATTATTCTTGGCGTGGTCATGTTCACCGTTATCGTACTGGCGCTGGTTGCGATTATTCTCGCGGCCCGTTCAAAGCTGGTAAGCACCGGTGATGTGACCATCGAAATCAATGACGACCCGGAACATACGCTGACCACCGAAGCCGGTGGCAAGCTGCTGGGAACTCTGGCAGGTAATGGTATTTTCCTGTCGTCCGCCTGTGGCGGCGGCGGCACCTGTGCCCAGTGCAAGTGCAAGGTTCTGGAAGGTGGCGGCGCCATGCTGCCCACCGAGAAGACCCACTTCACCAATCGTGAAGAGAAAGAAGGCTGGCGCCTGTCGTGCCAGGTGCCGGTAAAGCAGGACATGAAGGTCGAAGTGCCGGAAGAGTTCTTCGGCGTGAAGAAGTGGGAATGCGAAGTGGTGTCCAACCACAACGTGGCCACCTTCATCAAGGAACTGGTCCTGAAGCTGCCGGAAGGTGAGGAAGTGGACTTCCGCGCGGGCGGTTACGTTCAGCTTGAGTGCCCTCCGTACGAAATCGATTTCAAGGATTTCGTTATTGAGGAAGAGTTCCACGAAGACTGGGACAAGCACAACATCTGGCGTTACAAGGCCATCAACAAGGAAGACACCATTCGCGCCTACTCCATGGCGAACTATCCGGAAGAGAAAGGTGTTCTCAAGTTCAACATCCGTATCGCGACACCGCCCCCGGGCACTGATCACCTGCCGGGCATCATGTCCAGCTACGTGTTCAACCTGAAGCCGGGTGACAAAGTGACGGTGATGGGGCCGTTTGGTGAGTTCTTCGCCAAGAAGACCGATGCCGAAATGGTGTTCATCGGTGGTGGTGCCGGCATGGCGCCGATGCGCTCCCACATCTTTGACCAGCTCAAGCGCCTGAACTCGAAGCGCAAGATCAGCTTCTGGTACGGCGCCCGCAGTGTCCGCGAGATGTTCTACGTGGAAGACTTCGACGGCCTGGCCGAAGAGAATGACAACTTCGAGTGGCACGTTGCCCTGTCAGACGCGCTGCCGGAAGATAACTGGGAAGGCCCGACCGGCTTTATCCACAACGTGTTGTACGAAAACTATCTGAAGGACCACCCGGCGCCGGAAGACTGTGAGTTCTACATGTGTGGGCCCCCAATCATGAACGCATCCGTCATCAAGATGCTCAAAGATATGGGTGTCGAAGACGAGAACATCATGCTGGATGACTTCGGAGGGTAATCAGCTCAGATGACATCCCGCATGTTCCGACCCGCCAGGGTGGCAGTGACCAGCGTCCTCATGACGCTGGCCCTGGTCGCGCTGGCGGGTTGTTCGTTTGAGAAGCCGCAACAGATTTGGGAAATTGCCGGACCTGTCTTCGGCACCCGCTATCATATCAACGTCGTATTGACCGACGACGAGGCCTCGCTTGAGAATCTGGGCGAGGGCATAACAGAGGTTCTTGAAGAGGTTGACGCTTCCATGTCGACCTGGCGTGAGGATTCCGAGCTCTCCCGCCTGAACGGTCGCGAAGATCAGTCCGACTGGATTGATATTTCCGTGCCGCTTCACGAAGTGCTCGCCACCGCGGTCGACGTATCCAGCCTGACCGGGGGTGCGTTTGATATCACCATCGGCCCTGTGGTCAATCTCTGGGGATTCGGCCCTGAAGCCCGCCCGGACAAGGTGCCTGATGACGACGAGCTGGCGGCACGTCTGGACGCTACCGGGTACGAAAAGCTCGAGTTGAGAGCGGAGCCCCCGGCAATCCGGGCCAGCAAGTCCCAGTACATTGATCTTTCGGCCATCGCCAAGGGGTACGGGGTCGACGCCGTCTCCCGCTTTCTCGAGAATGCCGGCGTGGCGTCGTACCTCGTCGAGATCGGCGGGGAAGTGCGGGTCAACGGCCGCAAACCGGATGGCAGCGCTTGGCGATTGGCCATCGAAGAGCCGGTGTCGGAGCAGCGCCAGATCAACCGGGTAGTGGCGCTCGACGAGCATGCCATGGCGACGTCCGGCGACTATCGTAACTATTACGAATCGGAAGGCCGTCGTTATTCGCATACAATAGACCCAGATACCGGTCGGCCCATCGTGCACAATCTCGCGTCGGTCACGGTGATCGCCGAGAACACCATGCTGGCGGATGCGTTGGCAACGGGGTTCAACGTTATGGGATACGAACGGGCACAGGCGTTGGCCACCCGCGAAAACATAGCGGCTTATTTCATTGTGCGTCGTGATGGCGGGTTCGAGAGCCATCACACCCCTGCATTCACGTCGTACCTTACTCAGTAAAGGGGAGGCCTTATGGGTACCTTTCTGTTGGTTTTGTTGATTGTTTCGGTTCTGGTGGCCGCCATGTCGGTGGGCGTTATTTTTGGCCGCAAGCCCATCAGCGGCACCTGTGGTGGTATCGGGGCGTTGGGTATCAACCAGTCCTGTGATATCTGTGGCGGTAACACCCAGAAATGTGAAGAGGAGAATGAGCGGGTTGCCAACGAGGGCAATGCTGCGAACTCGCTGAGTTACGACGCCACCAGGAAATAATAAGACAGTTTCACGCGTATCACTTGCGACGTACTTAAGGAGTCACTGCACGCATGGCAGAACATCATTACGACGTCGTCGTTATCGGCGCTGGTCCTTCCGGAGAAGGTGCAGCGATGAATGCGACGAAACACGGCAAACGTGTCGCGATCATCGAAGACAAGCCCACCGTTGGTGGTAACTGCACCCACTGGGGAACCATCCCCTCCAAGGCGCTGCGTCACTCCGTCAAGCAGATCATCACCTTTAACACCAATCAGATGTTCCGCGACATTGGTGAGCCGCGCTGGTTCTCGTTCCCGCGGGTACTGCAGAACGCCCAGAAAGTGATCGGCAAGCAGGTCAAGCTGCGCACCCAGTTCTATGCCCGCAACCGGGTGGAGCTGATCAACGGTCGCGCCTATTTCCTGGACGCTAACCGGATCGAGGTACGTGGCGCCAAGTCGGCAGAAATCCTGCATTTCAAGCAGGCAATCATTGCCACCGGTTCGCGGCCGTATCTGCCGCCGGATGTGGATTTCCGCCACCACCGAATCTACAACTCGGATTCTATTCTGAACCTCTCCCACACCCCGCGCACGTTGATTATTTACGGTGCCGGCGTTATCGGTTCGGAATACGCCTCGATCTTTGCAGGCCTGGGCGTGAAAGTGGACCTGATTAACCCGGGCAGCCGACTGCTGACTTTCCTCGACGATGAGATTTCCGACGCACTGAGCTACCACCTGCGCAACAACGGTGTGCTGGTGCGGCACAACGAAGAATACGAACGGGTCGACGGCGATGATGCCGGCGTGGTGCTGTCGCTGAAATCCGGCAAAAAGATTCGCGCCGATGCGTTCCTGTGGTGTAACGGGCGCAGCGGCAATACCGAAAAGCTGGGCCTGGAAAACGTGGGCCTCGAGCCCAACGGCCGTGGCCAATTGAAGGTGGACGAGCATTACCGCACCGAGGTCGAGAACATCTACGCCGCCGGCGATGTGATCGGTTGGCCGAGCCTGGCCAGTGCCGCCTATGATCAGGGCCGCTCAGCCTCGTCTGATATTGTTCATGACGAGTATTTCCGCTACGTCTCGGATGTACCCACAGGGATTTACACCATCCCGGAGATCAGCTCTGTCGGCAAAACCGAGCGCGAGCTGACCGAAGCCAAGGTGCCTTACGAAGTGGGCCAGGCGTTTTTCAAGGATTTGGCGCGAGCGCAGATCACCGGCGATGCGGTAGGCATGCTGAAGATCCTGTTCCACCGCGAGACACGGGAAATTCTGGGCATTCACTGTTTTGGCGACCAGGCGGCCGAGATCGTCCACATCGGTCAGGCCATCATGAACCAGAAAGGCGAAGCCAATTCGTTGAATTATTTCATCAACACCACGTTCAATTACCCGACCATGGCGGAAGCCTACCGGGTGGCGGCGCTGAACGGCCTGAATCGCATTTTCTGAGTGGGCTGAAGCCAGAAACCGGGTGCCGGAGGAAAGTCCGCCACCCGGTTTTTTATGGCCGAAGGATCAGTTGGTGGGCAGGGCCGCGGGCTCGCCTGTGCTGTCCGCCGAATCGCTGCGGGTCAGGGCCAGAACGGAATTGGCACGGTTATCGAAGAACATGCGGGTGCTGGTAGGGAAGTCCGAAATGATGCTGTTCACCCCCTGCTGCTCCAGCTCCAGCATGTCGTGGATACGGTTCACCGTCCAGGCGGACACGTGCATGCCGCGCCGGTGGGCGTCCTCTACAATGGCCTTGCTGCAGATTTTCCAGTTGATGCACAGGTAATCGCAATGCAGGCGCGCCGCCAGATTGACCGGGCGCGGGAATTTCTTCTCGGTGACCAGGCCAAGCCGGATCTGTGTGTCGCGCCGGCGCATCTGCTGCAGGAACCAGGTATCCGAGGACGTCACCGCCACCTGTTGATACAGGTTCCGCCGCTGAACGATCTCGGTCAGGCGATTACACAGGACGTTGAGCCGCTGGCGGCTGTCTTTCTTGACCTCCAGTTGCAGGTGCTCAAGGTCCGGAAATTCGTCCAGCAGATCTTCCAGCGAGGGCACGCCCGCCTTGCGGGGCCACGGTGTGCCGTTGCGCCGGGCGTCCATGGCGGCCAGCTCGTCTGCGGTGTAATTGGCCACCGCGCCTTTCTGGCCCGTGGTGCGATCCACGGTCAGGTCGTGAATGATCACTGGTTTGCCATCTTTGGACAGCACCAGATCAAACTCGAAATGACGAATGCCGTGGCGATAGGCGTGGGTAAACCCCGCCAGGGTATTTTCCGGGGCTTCGCCCTTGGCACCCCGGTGTCCGTACACAATCATTCTGTGGCTGATTCCTTCAAGCGTTGATAAATGGCCTGGCGTTGCTTCCAGGTGTCGTGGCACAGGCGAATGTCTTCGAGGTACGCCGGCAATTCCCGCATCAGCAGGGCCTGTGGGCCGTCCACCAGCGCTTTCTCCGGTTTCGGGTGGAAATCCACCAGTACCATGTTGGCGCCGGCAATAACGCCCTGAGCGGTGGCGTGCATGACATCGAGGATGCCATCGGGCGCCCGGTCGCGGCTGCCCACCGAGTGCGACGGATCCACACACACTGGCATCCGGGTCAGTCGCTTCACCGCAGGCACATGGGCAAAATCCACCATGTTGCGGTGCGGCTGGCCGGCTTCGGTTTTCATGCCGCGCAAACAGAAGATCACGTTGGCGTTACCCTCGCTGGCCAGGTATTCCGCCGCATTCAGGGATTCGTTCAGGGTAATACCGAACCCCCGCTTCAACAGCACCGGGTAGGTGCTCTGGCGGCCAATGGCCTTCAGCAGCTCGAAGTTCTGGGTGTTGCGTGTGCCGACCTGCAGCATCACCCCGGTGGGGCGGCCCAGCTTTTCGAGGCAGGTGTCGATCTCCTCGATGTGGCTTTCATGGGTAATCTCCATGGCAACCACCTTGATACCATGCTTCCCGGCTTTCTCGAACACCCAGGGTAAGCACCCCTTGCCGTGGCCCTGGAACGAATAGGGGTTGGTGCGCGGCTTGTAGGCGCCCATGCGGGTGCAGACTTCGCCATGCTCTTCCAGCGCCTGCATCATCATCTCGACGTGCTCCGGCACATCCACGGCGCACAGTCCCGCGAAGATGTTCAGGTTTGACTGGCTGAACTCCACCCCGTTGTAGGTAAAGCCACTCTGGCGGCGATCATCCCGATGGCGACCCAGAATACGGTAGTCGTCGGATATGCGGATCGCCCGCTCCACCGCAGGCAGGGCCTCGATCTCCTCCTTGTCCAGGGACTTGGTATCGCCGAGCAGGTAGATTTCCGTCAACCGCTGAGTGGCGCCCTGAATCTCATGAACCCGCACGGTGACCCCGGGCAGATGCTCCAGAAAGTGCAGGGTCTGCCGGTAGGCTTCGCTGTCCAACGGAGTGTCGGGATGAAGAATGGCTAACATGATCGCTCCTTGTTCGGTGCTTTGGGGTCAGCTCGCGGCGTCGGCCCGGTGGCGTGCCTGCATGTATTCGCGGTGGTTGAGATGGAGCAGGTCCGCCATTCTGCGAATCAGGTGTTCTTCGTACTTGTCGATGCGGCCATCGGCAAACGCCACCCGCCAGATGTTCTCCAGCAACGACTGCTTGGCCGCCTGATCCAGGTGTTCGTTGATCTGCCCGGTGAACTCATAGAGCGACGTGGCTTCATCCGCGTGGCTTAATGCGTTCTGCAGGATGTCTTCCGCTTCTTCCCGGGTCACTTGGTGCACGTTCACCGCCAGATCGAGAATGGCTTGCAGTTCCCGGTCGTCTTCGTTGTTGTCCACACGGGAAAGTTGCACCATCAGGGCGGTGGCGGCGACGGCCAGTTGATGCGGGTCCGGCGCTTCGCGGGCATCACCCTCGTTGGGGGCAAACAACTGCTTCAGGCGTTCGATCATGGTGGGGCGGATCCTCCGGTGTTTGCGAATAGGGTTACGCGGCGCTCGCCAGCTTGCGCACCCGGCTCTCCAGCTCAATCTGGTCCGCGGCGAAGCGGCGGATGCCGTCTGCCAGCTTCTCGGTGGCCATGGCGTCCTCATTGGATTCCCAGCGGAACAGGCGCTCATCCAGTGTGCCGGGCTTGTCCTGGCTACTGGCTGTGGCAGGAGAGAGCTGGCGCTCAAGCGTGCCGGCGTCGTCCTTCAGTTCCTGCAACAGGGCAGGGCTGATGGTGAGGCGGTCACAACCTGCCAGCATCTCGATCTCACCGATGTTGCGGAAGCTCGCGCCCATGACCACGGTTTTGTAATCGTTGGTCTTATAGTAATTGTAGATGCGCGAGACCGACTGCACGCCGGGGTCTTCCGCCGCCGGGTAGCTGTCGCGGCCGCTGTTGGCCAGGTGCCAGTCCAGAATACGGCCCACGAACGGGGAGATCAGGAACGCCCCGGCGTCGGCACAGGCGGCGGCCTGAATGAAGGAGAACAGCAGCGTCAGGTTGCAGTGAACGCCTTCCTTCTCCAACTGCTCCGCAGCGCGAATACCTTCCCAGGTGGAGGCAATCTTGATCAGCACCCGGCTGGTGTCTACGCCTTGCTGGTCGTAAAGCTCAATCAGGCGGCGGGCACGGGCCAGGGTGGCGTCGGTGTCAAACGACAGGCGGGCATCCACTTCGGTGGAGACCACACCGGGTATCAGCTCCAGAATCTCGCGGCCGGCCAGCACCGCCAGCGTATCGGTGGCGTACGCCAGTTGCTCGGTATCCGACCCGCCCTGGCGGCTGGCCATGGCTATGGCTTTGTCCAGCATCGGGCGGTAGGCGTCGGACGCCGCCGCTTTCAGCAGCAGGGACGGGTTGGTGGTGGCATCTTCCGGGCGCCATTGAGCAATGGCTTGCAGATCACCGGTATCGGCAACCACCGTGGTCATGGTTTTCAGTTGTTCAAGTTTGCTGGTCATTCGTCGTCCTGTCGTCCCGGTTGATTCGTTATTGGAGCACCCGCTCCTTGGGTGTTGGCGCGCATCTCACGCAGAGTTTGCGGCAATTTCCCTACAATAACGGGCTGGTCTGACAGGAACAAGACAACAAAAGGTATAGATCCGATTAAGCCGGCGCTATCACCGGTTTTTCAGGCTCGTGGACCCGCGCGAGGGCTTCCTCGATCACTTCCAGCCCGGCCCCGGTTTTGTGGGCGTTCTCGCTGATGTGGCGGCGGAACTGACGCCCCCCGGGCTGCCCGTGGAACAGCCCCAGCAGGTGACGTGACATGTGTGTAAGAAACACGCCCCGCTCAAGCTCACGCTGAATAAAGGGCAGCGTCGCCCGCAACGCCTCATGGCGGCTCTGTACCGGCGCGGCCTGCCCGAAGAACTCGGGATCGACGCCGGCCAGCAACCAGGGGTTGTGGTACGCCTCCCGGCCCAGCATCACGCCGTCGGTGTGTTGCAGGTGCTGGTGGCATTCCTCAAAGGTCTTGATGCCGCCGTTGATGATGATCTCCAGCTCCGGGTATTTCGCCTTCAGACGATACACCCAGTCGTACTTCAGCGGCGGAATGTCGCGGTTTTCCTTGGGGCTCAGGCCCTCAAGGATGGCAATGCGGGCGTGAACAATAAACGTACGGCAGCCGGCGGCGGCAACCTTTTCCACAAACTCGCACAGATCGTCCCAGGACTCCCGGCCGTCAATCCCGATCCGGTGCTTGACCGTGACCGGCAGGCCGGTGGCGTCAATCATTGCCCGTACGCCCTCGGCCACCTTGTCCGGATGCCCCATCAGGCAGGCACCGATCATGTTGTTCTGCACCCGATCGCTGGGGCAGCCCACATTCAGGTTCACCTCATCAAACCCATACTGCTCCGCCAACGTCGCGCAATGCGCCAGCTCACCGGCATCACTGCCGCCCAGCTGCAACGCCAGCGGGTACTCCGCCTCGTCATGGCGCAGGAAGCGGGCGGTATCGCCATGGATCAGCGCACCGGTGGTTACCATCTCCGTGTACAGCAGCGTATTGCGGCTCAGCTGGCGCGCCAGATAACGGAAGTGGGTAGTGGTCCAGTCCATCATGGGGGCCACGCAGAAGCGGCGAGACGGGCCGGAACCAGCACTCTGGTCACGAGCCTGAGAAAGGTTGGTGGTGTGTGTGGCGTTGTTTGCGGTCATTGACTGCTTGATCCGAATCTTTGTGTGTTCTGCCGCGGCGATTGTTCGGCGGCTAATAATTGAGCGCATTGTATCAGGAACGGGTTTTGTGGGCCGTAGGGCTTTTGCGAAATCTAAGACGAGGCTTTGACGGAAGTTGGCCATCAGATCACCAACTGCTAACCTGGTTAATCAATAAGTAGGGTGCGAAGCAGCTGCAAGGAAACCACCAAATGCCAGACACGCTAGGCTATTACGACAATAATGCCGCAGCGTTTGTAGAGGCGACGTTTGAGGTCAGAATGAACGAACTCTACGAGGAATTTCTACCAATGGTCCCTGGCGGTGGCCACATTTTAGACGCAGGCTGTGGTTCTGGCCGGGACGCACTTTATTTCTCTCAAAGCGGCTACCGCGTGACGGCCTTTGATGGCTCCGAATCGATTGCTATGCTCGCTTCGAAGAAGTCTGGGCTGTCAGTTCAGCATCGAACATTTTCCGATGTGTCTGAGCTCAGCGTTTACGATGGTATTTGGGCCTGTGCCAGCTTATTGCATTTCCCGGAATCCGACGTCCCAGATGCGATTGAGCGTCTCTGGCTTGCCTTGAAACCCAGTCGTGCTCTGTATATGAGTTTTAAGGTCGGTTCGGGTGAGCGGCAAAGTAATGGCCGTCACTTTACTGATGCCAATGAAGATCTGGCCGAGCGATGGATACACCATTTGTCTCAAGTGGAATCATTCAGACTTTGGCGCACAACTGATCAGCGTCCGGGACGAGACGAGCAGTGGCTGAACATTCTGGTATGCAAACAGCACGCGCCCCACAAGCAGCTCACAATTGGGGGAAAGAGCCACCATTTTCTCCCAAAGCTGTGCCATGGCATCCGGTCGGCAGATCAGGTACATATGGCCGTCGCGTTTGTCAAAACGACCGGTTTAAACCTCCTTTTCCCCGACCTTATTAGCGCCCTTCAACGTGATTCCTCACCGGTCACTATCAAGATTCTAACCAGTGATTATTTGGATATTACTGACCCGGAGGCATTGCGAAAGTTGGTCCTTTTGCAGGATCAAGGTGCCCAAGTAAGGGTCTACCAAAGTCGCGGCAGCAGTTTTCACATGAAGGCTTACCTGTTCGCAGGTCACTCCGGTAATGACCAGTCTTGGGGTAGGGCTTTCATAGGCTCCAGCAATATCAGCCGCCAAGCGTTACAGGATGGATTGGAGTGGAACTACCAAGTGGATTTTCCCCCGGACCCCGGCTACCTGGAGGCCGTCAGCCGGTTTGAGGAATTGTTTCAGCATCCCAACGTGGTCCCCCTTACCGACCAATGGATAGATGACTACGCCAAGCGAAGGGTGCCGCCACCTCTGCCAGTTGCCCCCGGCAGTGCAGAACAGGAGCCTTCACCCAAACCAAATGAGGTTCAGGCAGCCGCACTGAATGCACTGGAGCAGACCCGCGAAGAGGGTTACCGACGGGGCTTGGTGGTTTTGGCAACAGGGCTCGGGAAAACCTGGCTCTCGGCCTTCGACGCAGTGCAGGTGGGTGCTCGACGAATTCTATTTGTCGCCCACCGGGAAGAAATTCTTCACCAGGCGGCAGCAACTTACCTTCGCATCAAGCCCGAGAGTCGGGTTGGGTTTTACATGGGCAAGCAACGGGATCGCTCAGTGGACATCCGTAAGCGCCAATAAATCCGCACCTGTGGCTGGCAACTGAATTTCGCCACACTGATTCCTGCTTTCAAATGAAGGAGG
>NZ_JAKZAI010000012.1 GCF_023156235.1 Marinobacter goseongensis
TCGCCCATGTGAGAGTAGGTCATCGTCAGGCTCTTAATACCCAAACCCCAGCATCCTTGATGCTGGGGTTTTTTATTTCAGCCGCGAAAAAAGCGGTCGGATGATATACTTCCTGCCATAAAGAACCGAACCTTTCCGAGGGAGTACCCCGATGCCCGCAACCGATCACCTGGTTATCTTTGACACCACGCTTCGCGACGGTGAGCAAAGCCCCGGCGCTACCATGACCAAGGCGGAAAAACTCCGTATCGCCAAGGTGCTGGAAAAATTGCGTGTGGATGTGATCGAGGCTGGCTTCGCAATTGCCAGCCAGGGCGATTTTGAGGCGGTCAAGTCCATTGCCGAGAACATCAAGGACTCCACGGTCTGCAGTCTCGCGCGGGCCCTTGATGGCGATATCGATCGTGCGGCAGAAGCGATTCGACCGGCCCAGAGTGGACGGATTCATACTTTTATCGCTACCTCTCCCATCCACATGAAGCACAAGCTGCAGATGCAGCCGGATGAGGTCGTCGAGCAGGCCGTGCGTGCGGTCAAGAGGGCGCGCGGCCACACCGACGATGTGGAGTTTTCCTGCGAAGACGCCGGCCGCTCAGAGCTGGATTTTCTCTGCCGTATTATCGAGGCCGCCATCGACGCCGGCGCGCGAACCATCAATATTCCGGATACCGTTGGTTACGCCATACCGGAGCAGTTCGGTGAGACCATCCGGCAGTTATTGAACCGGGTGCCAAACGCAGACAAGGCCATCTTCTCGGTACATTGCCATAACGACCTTGGCCTTGCGGTTGCCAATTCGCTTGCGGCGGTGAGTCAGGGGGCTCGGCAGGTGGAGTGCACCATCAACGGCCTCGGCGAGCGCGCGGGCAACGCGTCACTGGAAGAAATTGTCATGGCTGTTCGCACCCGCCAGGATCTGTTCTCTCTCGACACCCGCGTGGATGCCCGCCACATTGTGCCGGCATCGCGGCTGGTGTCGACCATCACGGGCTTTCCAGTGCAGCCCAACAAGGCCATCGTTGGCGCCAATGCTTTTGCTCATGAATCCGGGATCCATCAGGATGGCGTGCTGAAGCATCGCGAAACCTACGAAATCATGCGGGCAGAAGACGTCGGCTGGCACACCAACAGTCTGGTGCTGGGCAAGCATTCCGGGCGCAACGCGTTTCGTACCCGATTGCTGGAGCTGGGTATTCAGTTCGAAACGGAAACCGAGCTTAACGAAGCCTTTACCCGCTTCAAGGCTCTGGCCGACCTGAAGCACGAAATCTTTGACGAGGATCTGCAAGCCATTGCCAGCGACACCCGACAGAAAGAAGAGGAGGGTCGGTTCGGCCTGGTGTGCCTGCAGGTGTGCTCTGAAACCGGCGTGGTGCCCAGGGCTCATCTCACTCTGTTGATGGATGGCAAGGAGCATAACGTCGAGGCCGAGGGCAGCGGGCCGGTGGATGCCACTTTCAAGGCCATTGAATCCCTGGTGGACTCAGGCTGCAACCTCCAGCTGTATTCGGTGAACAATATCACCAGCGGAACCGACGCTCAGGGTGAAGTAACGGTCCGGCTTGAGCGGGGAGGGCGAATCGTCAACGGGGTCGGTGCAGACACGGACATTATTATCGCATCGGCGAAAGCCTATATCGAAGCGCTGAATCTGATCAGCCGCGGTGGTATTCGTCAACACCCACAGGTGGCCGATGTCTGATAGGTCTGAAACACCGGGGGTGCAGGGATGACCTATTCCGAGGCCGACAGGCAGTACTATCTTGCGATGGCGGGCATCCAGCTATGGTATGCCCGTGAGCCCCTGTCTGGCGCGGCGCCGAGCGCGGAATTCAGCTTCCCCGAGACCCCGGTTACCGCTGAGCCTGCTGACCTGGCGCCGCCTGTGCCACCAGCGCCGTCGCCTGGCGGCAATCGATCTCGGTCAGGCGACAATGCCGGCCAGGCGGGACAGCGTATTGCGAACCTGCAGGCGTTGATGTCGAATGCCCCATCGGTTTCAGACCATCCGCCTCCGGCTTCACCCGAGGTGGAGGTAGCGGTCGATTCTGAACCCCCCGCCATTGACGCCGCCGGCGATGCGCCCGTATCCGAGGCAGTGCCCGATGATCGTCTCACGGTATCGAATTTACGGGTAACGATGGGGTTGTGGGTGGCGAATAACAGAATTCTGTTGGGGCGGGTGTCGGAAGACGCCAGTGAGGGGCTTCAGGATACGCTGGCTAACAATATTCTGGCGGCGATGGGAGCCAGTCAGCCCGTTGAGCCCGATTACCTGAGATGGCCGGTGTTCGCCAACCCGCTGGTTCCCGGGAACGGCTTCGCGGATTTCTCCCGCCTTCTGGCCTCCATGGCCGGTGAATCCGAGGGGCGTCAGCTGATACTGCTGGGCGTTCTGCCGGAGTTGCCGGATGAAGAGCGTGAACCCTGGCTGGCGCAAACGCTGGGGCGTCCGGCGGTAGATTTCCGCCAGTCTCTCGCGGAGCTCGCCGCCGTTCCCGCGCATAAACGGTCGCTTTGGCAAGCCCTCAAACCTCTGCTGCGGAGTGCGGAGTGAGTCAGGATTTCTGCCCCCCGGTTCGTCAGAACGATGCGGCGATCCGGCCCCTCGAGCCGGCGGATCTGCCCGGAGTCCTGGACATTGAGCTGTGCAGTTACTCTCATCCCTGGAGCGAAACTGTGTTTCGCGATTGTTTTCGTCCGGATTACCGTCTCTGGGGCTACGTTAGCGGGGGCGACCTGGGCGGTTATGCGGTGGTTGCCTACCTTTTTGACGAGGCCCACCTGCTGAATCTTTGTGTGGCACCGGGGTTCCGCCGGCAGGGTGCCGGCCGGCAATTGCTGCGCCATCTGGTTGCACAGGCGGCTCATGATGGCATGAAGCAGACACTTCTGGAGGTTCGCGTGTCCAATCCCGGCGCTATGGCGCTTTATGCCTCCGAGGGGTTCCGTGTGATCGGTCAGCGGCCCGATTACTACCCTGCCGTTAAAGGGCGGGAGGACGCCTCGGTCATGGCGCTCGACCTCACCGCAGACTGACTTGTATCCGGATTCCGTGCGCTTTTTTCTGCGCGGACACTGTTCGCGTCTCGGTGCTATTCCCCCTATAATGACGGCCTTTTCAGCGTATTTGAATCAGGTTGTTGTCCATTATGTCCACCCTTGCAAAAGAAGTGTCCAATCGCCGTACCTTTGCGATCATCTCGCACCCGGATGCTGGTAAGACCACCATTACCGAGAAGGTGCTGCTGTTTGGTCAGGCGATCCAGAAAGCCGGCACCGTGAAAGGCAAGAAGTCCGGGCAGCACGCCAAGTCGGACTGGATGGAAATGGAGAAAGAGCGGGGCATTTCTGTGACCACATCGGTCATGCAGTTTCCTTACGGCAATCGCCTGGTGAACCTGCTGGACACCCCGGGCCACGAGGATTTCTCCGAAGACACCTATCGTACGCTGACGGCGGTCGATTCCTGCCTGATGGTGATTGACAGCGCCAAGGGTGTCGAGGACCGCACCATCAAGTTGATGGAGGTCACGCGCCTGCGGGATACCCCCATTCTGACCTTTATGAATAAGCTGGATCGGGATACCCGGGATCCGGTGGAGCTCATGGATGAGGTCGAGGATATCCTGAAAATTGCCTGTTCTCCGGTGACCTGGCCCATCGGCATGGGCAAGAACTTCAAGGGCGTGTACCACCTGCTCAGGGACGAGGTGATTCTGTATCAGTCCGGGCAGGGTCACATGATCCAGGAGCGTCGGGTTATTTCCGGCCTTGATAATCCAGAGTTGGACGGAGTGCTGGGTGCGTACGCGTCCGAACTGCGTGACGAGATTGAGCTGGTCAAGGGTGCTTCTCACGAGTTCGATCACGATGCGTTCCTCAAAGGCGAGCTGACGCCGGTGTTCTTCGGCACGGCCCTGGGGAACTTCGGTGTTGATCACATGCTGGATGGCCTCATCGAATGGGCGCCAGCGCCCCAGCCCAGGGACACCGATCAGCGGCTGGTGCAGCCGGATGAGGACGGTTTCTCGGGCTTCGTTTTTAAGATCCAGGCCAATATGGACCCTCAGCATCGTGACCGGGTTGCGTTCATGCGCATTGTCTCCGGTCGCTACAGTCAGGGCATGAAGGCGCGCCATGTCCGTATCGGCAAGGATGTGCGCTTCTCCGACGCCCTGACCTTCATGGCCGGCGACCGGGAGCACGCAGAGGAAGCGTTCGCCGGTGATATCATCGGGCTTCACAATCATGGCACCATCCAGCTCGGTGATACCTTTACTGCAGGTGAGGACATGAAATTCACCGGTATCCCGAACTTTGCTCCCGAGATGTTCCGTCGCATTCGTCTGAAAGACCCGCTGAAATCCAAACAGCTGCAGAAAGGCCTGATCCAGTTGTCTGAAGAAGGAGCGGTCCAGGTCTTCCGGCCCCTGAAGAACAACGACCTGATTGTTGGCGCCGTGGGTGTGCTGCAGTTTGATGTGGTCGTGAGCCGGCTGAAAAGCGAATACAAGGTCGAGGCACTGTACGAGCCGATCAACGTGGCAACGGCCCGCTGGGTCGGCTCGGACGACGAACGCAAGCTGGACGAGTTCCAGCGTAAGAACAACGATTATCTGGCCCTCGATGGCAGCGATCAGCTGGCCTACATCGCACCGACCATGGTCAATCTCCAGCTGGCCCACGAGCGCTATCCAGACATCCGCTTCCAAAAAACCCGGGAGCATTAACCGCGGCGAAACGCTATGGAGCTCACCGACGCACATTGTCACCTGGATTTTCCCGAGTTTGCGGACTATCGGGAACGGGTGCTGGCCGTCGCCGCAGCAGCAGGGGTGTCGCGCATTGTGATACCCGGGGTCCGGCGACAGCACTG
The DNA here is from genome assembly GCF_023156235.1 of Marinobacter goseongensis. Lineage (GTDB taxonomy): Bacteria > Pseudomonadota > Gammaproteobacteria > Pseudomonadales > Oleiphilaceae > Marinobacter > Marinobacter goseongensis. The sequence continues at coordinate 4,880 of NZ_JAKZAI010000012.1, forward strand.
GGACCGGGTGGTGAGGGTCGCGTCCGGAATGTCCGGGGTGTATTACTGCCTCGGCATCCACCCCTGGTATGTCGGGGAACATGAGGAGGGTGATCTGGCTGTGCTCGAGCGTCGCCTTTCCGGCGCCGACAGGCAGTGTGTCGGGCTGGGCGAATGCGGGCTTGACCGCCTCAGGGGCGAGTTGGCGGATCAGATTCCCTGGTTCGAGGCACAAGTTGAGCTCGCGGCGCGGCTGATGCGCCCCCTGGTTATCCATTCGGTTCGAACCCATGATGAAATTCACCGCATATTGCGGGCGCAGGCGTTTGCGGGCAGGGCGCTGATCCATGGGTTTTCCGGCAGTTATGAGCAGGCGCGCCAGTTGGTGGATCTGGGCTGCTATATCGGCGTTGGTGGTGTGATCACCCATGGCAGGGCGAAGAAAATCCGCGACGCCATTGCCCGGCTGCCGGTTGACGCTCTGGTGCTGGAAACCGATGCGCCGGATATGGCGCCCGAAGGCGTTGCCAAAGGCTGTAACTCTCCGGAATACTTACCAATGATCTTCGACGCACTGGTCTCGTTGAAAGCGGCAAAGCGGGAGGAGTTGGCTAGCCAGCTGTTGCGGAATAGCTGCCAGCTTTACGACTGGCCGGTCCCCGTGTAGGGGATTAGCGAAACAGCGTGCAATGGGGTTGGCTTTCCTGTGTGGTTTGGATATACTTCGCGCCCTGGCTTTTCAAGGCGATGCCGTCATCTCAGCCCCGAATGATGTCACTGCCGAACATTACAGGTACAGAACCTCCTCCGGATGCCAAGCATTTACCGGTGGCGGTTTTTAACGTTTCTTATATAGCGTTCAAGGCGGAATCAATGAAGACTCTGAGTGCGAAACCAGAAACAGTAACACGTGACTGGTACGTTGTAGACGCAGCCGGCAAGACGCTGGGTCGTCTGTCAACCGAAATCGCCCGTCGTCTGCGGGGCAAGCATAAGCCTGAGTATACCCCTCATGTAGACACTGGCGATTACATCGTTGTGATCAACGCAAGCCAGGTCCGGGTTACGGGCAAAAAAGCATCTGACAAGATGTACTACAGTCACACCGGCTTTCCGGGTGGAATCAAGTCCATCAGTTTCGAGAAGCTGGTCGACAAGGCACCTGAGCAAATTATTCAGAAGTCTGTAAAAGGCATGCTTCCGAATGGCCCACTCGGCCGTGCCATGTTCAAGAAGCTTAAAATCTATGCCGGCGCTGAGCATCCTCATGCAGCCCAGCAGCCCAAAGAACTCGACATTTAACGGAAGGCGGATATGTCTGTAGCACAAAATTACGGTACTGGTCGCCGCAAGACATCCACGGCTCGGGTTTTCATCAAGCCGGGAAGCGGTAACATCTCTATCAACGGTCGCACCATCGAAGATTTCTTCGGTCGCGAAACGTTGCGCATGATCGTTCGTCAGCCGCTGGTAGTTGCGGAGTCCAGCGATCGTTTCGACATCAATATCACTGTCAAGGGTGGTGGTATCAGTGGTCAGGCCGGCGCGATTCGCCACGGTCTGACCCGTGCCCTGATGGATTACGACGAGACTCTGCGTCCGGCGCTGCGTAAAGCGGGTTATGTAACCCGTGATGCGCGTGAAGTCGAGCGTAAGAAAGTGGGTCTGCGGAAGGCGCGTAAGCGTCCTCAGTTCTCCAAGCGTTAATCTCGCTGGAGCGTTGCCCCCGAAAACCCGGTCTCTGGCCGGGTTTTTTATTGTCTGGTAAACGGGCAACGAGCGGATCTGAAACAGGGGGCGACCGTTGGCCGCGCCTTTCCGACTTGTAAGGCACGGGTAATTTCATTACCATTTGTGCGCTTATAATTTTGGGTTGTGAAGTCCTTTTTGAAGTGTGGCAGCGCCGATTCGCGGTGCTCTGCGCCTCGCCTGATGGGAGAAGACCATAATGAGTAATGGCGACGTGAGCCAAGGCCGGCGCCGGTTTCTGATCGGTGCTACGTCGGTGGTAGGTGGAGTCGGCGTCGTCGGTGCGGCAGTTCCTTTCGTGGCGTCCTGGAATCCCAGCGCCAAGGCGGAAGCAGCTGGTGCGCCGGTTACCGCTAATGTCAGCAAACTGGAGCCGGGTCAGCAGATGACTGTCGAGTGGCGAGGCAAGCCTGTTTGGGTTGTCCGTCGTACACCGGAAATGCTTGAGAATATCGAGGAATTGAACGAGCAGGTCAAAGATCCTCAGTCAGAAGAGGCTAACCAGCCCACCTACATTGACGGCATTTATCGCGCAGTGAAGGAGGAGTATGTGGTGCTTGTAGGTATCTGCACACACCTTGGCTGTTCGCCTCAGTTCCGTCCGGAAGTGTCTCCTGCTGATCTGGGTGACAGCTGGCTCGGTGGCTTTTACTGTGCCTGCCACGGCTCCCGCTATGACCTGTCTGGGCGCGTTTACGCGAACCAGCCGGCGCCACAGAATCTGGAGATTCCTCCGTATCGTTTCGATGACGAGAGCACTCTGACCATCGGTCTTGATCCGGAGGGGGCAGCATAATGCAAAAGTTAGTATCCTGGATTGACGAGCGTCTTCCTATTGTCGACGCCTGGAACAAGCACATCGGCAAGTACTACGCGCCGAAAAACTTCAATATGTGGTACTTCTTCGGCTCACTGGCCATGTTGGTACTGGTGAATCAGCTGATTACCGGTATCTGGCTGACCATGAGCTACAACCCGACTGCCGAGGGTGCCTTCGCATCGGTGGAATACATCATGCGTGATGTGGAGTGGGGGTGGTTGCTGCGGTATCTGCATTCCACGGGTGCCTCTGCATTTTTCGTGGTGGTGTATCTGCACATGTTCCGCGGTCTGATGTACGGCTCGTATCAGAAGCCCCGTGAACTGATCTGGATCTTTGGCATGTTGATCTACCTGATCCTGATGGCGGAGGCCTTTATGGGCTACCTGCTGCCATGGGGCCAGATGTCCTACTGGGGTGCTCAGGTTATTGTGAACCTGTTTGGCGCGATTCCGGTGATTGGTGAAGACCTCTCACTGTGGATCCGTGGTGATTACCTGATCTCCGGTATCACCCTGAACCGCTTCTTTGCCCTGCATGTGGTCGCGTTGCCAATCGTGCTGCTTGGTTTGGTGGTACTCCACATTCTTGCCCTGCACGAAGTGGGTTCCAACAACCCTGACGGTATCGATATCAAGAAAAACAAGGATGAAAACGGCATTCCAAAAGATGGCATTCCGTTCCATCCCTACTACACCGTGCATGATCTGATGGGTGTAGGCGTGTTTTTCTTCATCTTCTTTATTGTTGTGTTCTTCTTCCCGGAAGGTGGTGGCTTGTTCATTGAGGCGCCCAACTTTGAGCCTGCGAATGCTCTGAAGACCCCTGACCACATTGCGCCGGTTTGGTACTTCACACCGTTCTATGCCATGTTGCGCGCGGTCACCGTCGACCTGTTCGGGCTTGATGCGAAGTTCTGGGGTGTGGTCGTCATGGGCGGCGCCATTGCGATCCTGTTCGTGCTGCCCTGGCTCGACAAGAGCCCGGTGCGCTCCATGCGCTACAAGGGCTGGATCAGCAGGATCGCACTGGCCATCTTCGTGGTGAGCTTTGTGGTCCTCGGTTACCTGGGTATTGTTCCGGCGACTGAAGGCCGTACCATCGTCGCGCAGATTCTGACGACGCTGTACTTCCTCTACTTCATTCTCATGCCGTTTTACACGCGTATAGAGAAAACCAAGCCAGTTCCAGAGAGGGTCACGGGATAATGAGAAAGCTGATTTTTGGTCTTTTCATCGCAATCCTGCCGGCCCTAGGGCTGGCAGCCGGTGCCGCGGTCCCGCTGGATATCATGGAGCCGGATCACACCAACAAGGCTTCGCTGCAGCGTGGCGCGGCCCTGTTCACCAATTACTGCATGGGTTGCCACTCGATGGAATACGCGCGGTACAAGCGCGTATCCGAAGATCTGGAAATTCCGGCGTCGCTCTATGAAGAGAACCTGATCTTTACCGGTGCAAAAATCGGTGAGCTGATGAAGGTGTCCATGAGCAAGGAGCAGTCGGCGGGCTGGTTCGGCGCGCCACCACCAGACCTGACCCTCGAGTCTCGTCTGCGTGGCGAAAGCTGGATTTATTCCTATCTGCGCGGCTTCTACAAGGACGACACCCGCCCGCTGGGCGTCAACAACGTGGTTTTCGCCAATGTGGGTATGCCCCATGTGCTGGTCGATATGCAGGGCTTGTGCGCTGTCGAGCCGCGAATCGGCAAAGGTGCCAGTGTCGACCCACTCAGTGGCAACATCAACAACGCGGATGCCTGCCCTGAGTACGCGATCGAGGGCAGCATGTCGGCTGCGGAGTTTGACCGGTCCATGTATGACCTGACAAATTTCCTGTCCTACATGGGCGATCCGGTAAAAGTGGAGCGGGAGCGGCTGGGGGTCTTTGCTTTGATCTTTGTCGCAATCTTCTTCATCTTCGCCTACCTGCTCAATCGTGAGTACTGGAAGGACGTACACTGAGATTTCAGGTATAATCTTCGGTCCTGAGTTCCAGCGGGTTATCACCGGCCCGCTGGATTTTTGCGTTTTCAGGATCATTCTGTTTTGTTTACTCGTGAGGTAGTTCTATGGGCGTTGTGACCAAGCGGTCATCAATGACGTTTTTCTCGGACCCGGCCAGTCATTACAGCCATCGTGTGCGTATTGTGCTTGCGGAAAAGGGTGTGACGGTTGATATCGTTGATGTTGATCCGGATAACCCGCCGGCCGAGTTGGCCGATCTGAACCCCTACAATGCCCTTCCCACTCTGGTGGATCGTGATCTGGTGCTGTACGAGCCCAACATCATGATGGAATACCTGGACGAGCGGTTTCCTCATCCCCCGCTGTTGCCAGTGTACCCGGTGGCCCGGGCGAACAGTCGCCTGATGATTCATCGTATTCAGAAAGACTGGTGCGGTCTGGTTGACCAGATTCTGGCCCAACCGAATGCCAAGGCGTCCGACACGGCGCGTAAGGAGCTGCGGGAAAGTCTGCTGGCCACGGCGCCTCTGTTCGGTGAAATGCCGTTCTTCCTGTCAGAGGAATTCACCATCGTGGACTGCTGCATTGCGCCCATTCTTTGGCGTTTGCCGGCCCTGGGCATCGATCTGGATGACAAGCAGGCCAAGCCGCTGCAGAAGTACATGGACAGCATTTTCAGTCGGGACGGTTTCAAAGCGAGCCTTTCCGATCTCGAAGAAGATATCCGTAGCTGAGGCAGCCATGCAGGGTCTGAGCGCGGGTCAGGAGAGAGTCAGTGCCTGATAGTAAAGTGACCATGACATCCAGTCGTCCCTATCTGGTCAGGGCGTTCAACGAGTGGGTTCTCGACAACGACTGCACGCCGTACATTGTGGTTGATGCGGGCGTACAGGGCGTTCAAGTGCCCACCGAGCACGTTGCCAACGGCCAGATCGTGCTTAACATCAGTCCGGGAGCGGTTCGAAGCCTGGTGATTGGAAACGGCGCGCTGGAGTTCAGCGCGCGCTTCGGCGGCGTCCCCATGCAGGTGTTTATACCTCTGCAGGCGGTGATGGCGATCTATGCCAAGGAAAATGGCGAAGGTATGGTGTTCGGCAGTGAGCCCGGCTCTCCGGATCCCGACGACGATAGCAGCAAGGATGCGGGCAGTAGTCAGGCTCAGGGGGAGCGCCCCTCCGGCCGACCGACGCTCAAGGTCGTTAAATGAGCGACCGGTGAGCCCCGGATGCAGTAGCAAAAGCCAGCGATACGCTGGCTTTTTTATTATCCGCCAAACAGCGTGCTGTCAATCAGACCGCACAGCGCATTGATGATGACCAGCATCAGCGGGGTGGCTGCTGTGGGTGCCAGGTTGTCCAAAGCGATCTCATGATCTTCCGGATGCAACAATGAGGTGATGTCGGACTTTTCCTTGGCGCTCAGCACAACCACGCTCATTTCACGATCATGAGCGGCCTGGATGGCCTGGATCAGATTGGCCTTGTGGCCGTCGTCGACAATCACGAACAACAGGTCGCCAGGCTTGCCAATGGCGCGAACCGGTCGTGAAAACGTATCGTTGAAACGGTTGTCGCGGCAGATGGCGGAGTAAGTGGTTGCGTCTGCGCCCAGGTTAATGGCCGGAAGTGCTGGTCGGTCGTGGTCAAAGCGGTTGAGCAGTGCAGTACAGAAGTACTGGGCCAGGATGTTGGCGCTGCCATTGGCGCAGGTGATGATCTTGCCATCGTTGAGCAGGGTGTTCACGAAGGCTGTGGCGGCGTGTTCAATGGCCGGCGCGGTTGTGCTGGCAGCCTGGGCTGTGAGCTCCATGTGAGCGGCAAACCATTGATTGATTTCTTGTTCAGTGTCGGTCATGTTCACGCCTGAATAGCATTTTTGATCCATTGTATCCGGTATTTTTTAACATCACCCGGTGCGATTGCAACGACGTCGATGCGACTCGGGCTGTGCCATAACCCGTGACGATGAAGGTAGAACGAGGCCGCTTTAACCAGTTTTCGCTGTTTGCCATAGGTGATGGACTCCGCACCACTGGTCAGGCTGCCGGCGCCTCGAAAACGGACCTCGAAAAACACCAGAGTGTCCCCGTCACGGCCGATCAGGTCGATCTCTCCGCCGCGGTTGAAAACATTGCGCTCGATAATGGTGACCCCGCGACTCGTGAGGTAGCGGGCAGCCACCGCCTCGGTGTGGGCGCCAATGGTGTTGCTGTCGGGTTTGCCATCCATGGCGGAAAAATCCTGCGGTCAAGCCTAGCTGTGTCGGTAAACGATTACTCCGTGCCGGAGGTATCCTCCTCGGGCATGGTGGTCAGCAATTCCGGTGTACCGCTGCGGAACCGCGCCCACAGCTGTTGACGATGAATGCTGCCTTGCGGAGTCATGGTGAGAATGCCGGTCTGACCGTTGAGGGACGCGCCCTCAACCTGGCGCAGCAGCGGCAGTCGTTTGCTGAGGTCCCAGGCGTCAGCACCCATGGCAAACAGGCGGCCTAGTTGTCCTCTCATATCCGGAAGCGCCTCGGTAGCGGTGCGTCGGAAGCTGTTCTCATCGTCCAGTACCCAGGGTATGTCGGTAAAAATGACGTTGTTGAGGTCCCGGTCCCGCCCGGGGTCCTTGTTGCCCTCATAAACCATGGAGGTTGAATAGACCGGCAGGTCACCTCCGAAGTAAAAGGCAAACAGGGGCTTGAACTGGCGGGCAATGGTGGGCTCGGCGACCATGACAACCGCGTCGGCGTCCTGGCGGCGACGGGGCTCGAACTCCACGTTGATACCGGCCGTGCGTTCGACGTCTATGGCGCGCTCCCGGGACACCGTGATGCCCAGCAGATCGGCGGTAACGGCGCGGAGATTGTCTTCCCGGAAGTAGCGTTCAATATCCAGTGCAAGGCTGCCATTTTCGGCCATACGTTGGAGCAGGGCGCTCTCTAACCGGTCGCCCCATTCCCCCTGAGGAATCAGAACCAGAACCTGATCGTTGTGTTCCAGGGCGAGGCGGTTGGCAATCTGGCGGGCTTCGTCTTCCGCTGACAGGCCGAATTGGTAAAGACCCGTCGGGATGTCGGCGTCGTCGGGCAGGTAGTTCAGGCCGAGTACCGGTACCGGTAACGTCTTCAGGCGGGCCAGTGCGGCCAGAGCGTCTTTTTCGAGAGGGCCGACAATCAGATCCTGACCGTCCGCCGACAGCTCACGATAGAGCTCATCGAAGTTCGAATCGGCCGAGTTGACCACGCGAATGCTGGTTGTGCTGCGGTCGGCAGACTCGTCGCTGTAGTAGGCGGCAAAAAAACCGTCGCGGATGGCCTTGCCGGCACTGGCCAGAGGTCCGTCCAGGGGTAATGCCAGCGTGATCTGCTCCGGTCGGGACTCGGCGAGACTGGCAATCAACCCGAGTTCCGAAGGCAGGGCGCTTGCTGCCGGGTGACCGGGCCAGTTGTTCTGCCATTCGCGGACCAGGCGACCCTGATCATCGAGTTTCATGCCGGGCTCGCGGAGAATGCCCGCCAGTTCAATCCAGCCCTGGGCCTCGTAGCCGATGATCGTTCCGCTCTCTTTGGACAGTTGGGCGTCGGATGTGGCTTTCAGAGCGAGCCAGATGCGATCGTGGATCGCCTGCACATCCTGACGCGAATCTGACTGCGCCAGAGTGATCAGCGTAGCGGCGGCACCCAGGTGATTGCCAGCCAGTTGAAGCGTGTCCGCCTGCAGGTTGGCTGCACGCGACATGATGCCGCGCTCGTAGCGGAGAAACTGATCGCGGGGAAGCTCGTCGGCCAGCTGAGAGGCCCAATCGCGGTCCTCAAGTGCTGTGGCGCTTGCCATGGACAGCAGCAGATACTGATCTTCCAATTCCGCCGCCACCGGTGAGAGCTGATCGCTCCTCAGGATGCGGCGCGCTGCGGCGTGATCGTCGCGGTTCTGGAACTGGTCGGCCGACCTCAACAGATACCTTTGGGCCTCCTGGCGGTCGCTCTGGCTGCTGGCCGTTTGCAATGCCTGTTCAGCAGTTTCCGCGGTGTGGGATTCCAGATTGACGCTGGCACATCCGGCGGCCAGCACGGCCAGCATCAGAAGAGTGACGAACGTTTTCAGGTTCAAACGGTGTTTGGTCATGGCAGGCTCACGAACTCCGGGTAAATACGCTTGTGACGCCGGATAAACGGCGGCATCATGCCGAAAGCTCGGGCATTTCCGGGCTTTCCTGTATCGTTCTCAGGCTGGCAAGTTTAACAGCTCCCGGCACATTTCACATGACGTAGGTGTCATGGACCCCTGGCAAAGAGAGGCAATGTTGTGAAATCAGCTCCCGGTTCCGGTGCGGGCACTCTGTATATCGTGGCCACACCCATTGGTAATCTCGACGATCTGTCGCCCCGGGCAGCGTCGGTGCTGGCGGGTGTCGCAGTGATTGCCGCCGAGGATACCCGCCACAGTGGCCGTCTGTTGCAGCATCTCGGTATTCAGAAGCCGTTGCTGGCTCTACACGACCACAACGAGCGGGATCGTGCCGGCCAGGTGCTGGACCGTTTGGAGGCGGGGGAGGATGTCGCATTGGTCTCCGATGCGGGCACACCACTGATTTCCGATCCCGGGTATGTGCTGGTTCATCAGGCCCGCGAGCGGGGCCTCCGGGTCAGCCCCGTGCCCGGGCCTTGCGCTCTGATTGCGGGGCTGTGTGCTGCTGGGCTGCCGACGGACCGTTTTCTGTACGCCGGGTTTTTGCCGGCCAAGCGCGGCGCACGCCGCGCAGAGCTGGAGCTGCTGGCGGCCGAACGGGCGACGCTGGTCTTCTACGAGTCACCGCACCGGATTCTGGAAACCGTGGCCGAAATCCGCGATGTGATGGGCGCGGAAAGAGAGCTGGTGCTGGGTCGAGAGTTGACGAAAACCTTCGAGACTTTTTATGCGGGTCCGGCGGGGGCGGTCTGCGACACCCTTGAGCAGGATCCCAATGGCGCCCGGGGCGAGTTTGTTGTGATGGTGGCCGGTGCTCCACAGAATGAAGTTCCCGGCGATGCCGGTGAGGTGAATACAGATCAGCTTCTCAGCCTGCTGCTGGCCGAACTGCCGGTAAAGAAGGTGGCCCGAATGGTGTCCGAGTTGACCGGGCGGCCGAAGAACGAGCTGTATCAGCGGGCGTTGGCGCTGAAGCCCGATGAGCGAAAAACGTAGTCTGGGTATGGTTTTTCTTGCGCCTCCCCGGTCGCAAGGGTATCTTCGTGCCCGAGCTCGCCAGACAGTCGCCGCCAGTCCGCTGGGGGAGGAAAGTCCGGGCTCCACAGGGCAAGGTGCCAGGTAACGCCTGGGCGGCGTGAGCCGACGGAAAGTGCAACAGAAAGCAGACCGCCTAAGCGCCTTCGGGCGCCGGTAAGGGTGAAACGGTGCGGTAAGAGCGCACCGCGTGACTGGCAACAGTTCACGGCGATGGTAAACCCCACCTGGAGCAAGACCAAATAGGAATCCAATGGCGTGGCCCGCGCTGGATTCGGGTAGGTTGCTTGAGGCCTGTGGTGACGCAGGCCCTAGATGAATGACTGTCCACGACAGAACCCGGCTTACCGGCGAGCTCGTTTTTTCTTAACCTGCCTTTGTGATGCTTGTCATTCTGAGGCAGCGTCCTTTATAGCCAAAAAATCTTAAACCTCACTTGCTATCTTCAGACCTTTTTGCAGGTCTATGATTTTTCTCCGTTTCTTTTTGTTAATCTCCGATATCTGGCGAGTCCTCGCCTCTAACCTCTTGTCATAAAAGGAACTTTTACAGGTGCGACGCCGTTAACGGCGCTTGCATTGTGTATTGCGTGTTTCTATAGTGTGCAGGAGTGGGAAAAAGTGGTTTTTAGTGGTTTTTTTAGGTTTCTGAACCCCAGAGTCGGTGCGAATGAGCAATTTTCTCGGCAGTCATGCCATCAATATGGATGCGAAGGGTCGCTTGGCGATCCCCGCCAAGGTGCGCGAAGAGCTCGCGCAAGCCTGTGGTGGCCGCATTGTATTGACGGCCAACGCCGATGAAGAGCGCTGTCTTCTGCTGTATCCGGAACCGGAATGGGAGATTCTGCGCCCGAAGATCGAAGCGCTGCCCAATATGAACAAGGCTGCCCGCAGGCTTCAGCGCCTCATTCTCGGTAATGCGGCACCCATGGAGCTGGACGGTGCTGGTCGCATTCTGGTGCCGCCGACGCTGCGCTCCTACGCCCACCTGGAGAAAAAGCTGATGCTGATCGGCCAGGGTAAGAAGCTGGAACTCTGGAGTGAGGAGCGCTGGCTGGCCTGGCTGGATGAGTCCACCGACGACGATGACATGCCGCCGGAAATGGAGGCATTGTCCCTATGACCTCCGAACGCAAGCACGGGCTAGCGGGCCAGTCGTTCTCGCATCGCTCCGTGCTCCTGGATTCGGCGGTCGATTATCTGGTTAACGACCCCGATGGTTTGTACGTGGATGGCACCTTTGGCCGGGGTGGTCACAGTCGTCTTGTGCTGGGAAAGCTGGGAGATTCTGGCCACCTGTTGGGGATCGACAAGGATCCCGAAGCGATCCGGGTGGCCTGTGAGCTGGGGGATCAGGATCAGCGGTTTTCCTGTTACCACGGCTCCTTCGCTGACCTGAACGAAGCGATCGCCGGTCAGGGCTGGGGCACCGTCAACGGCGTGCTGCTGGACCTGGGGGTGTCTTCTCCCCAGCTTGATGACGCATCGCGGGGCTTCAGTTTCATGCGGGATGGACCGCTGGACATGCGGATGAATCCGCAGCAGGCCCCCAGTGCCGCGCAATGGCTGGCAGAGGCGGATGAAAAAGACATTGCTGACGTGATTTTCCGATACGGCGAGGAGCGGTTCTCTCGCCGTATCGCGCGTCTGGTGGCGGAGCAGCGGCAGGAGTCGCCCATCAGCACCACCCGGGAGTTGGCAGAGCTGGTGAGCAAAGCCGTCCCTAAAAAAGAAAAGCACAAGCATCCCGCTACCCGGACCTTCCAGGCAATCCGGATCTTTATTAATCGGGAGCTTGAGGATCTTGAGGCCGGGCTTGCCGCGGCGGTGGACCGGCTGGCGCCGGGTGGTCGCCTGGTGGTGATCAGTTTTCATTCGCTCGAGGACCGGGTGGTCAAGCGCTTCATGCGGGATCTGGCGCGCGGGCCGCGGTTGCCCAAAGGCGTGCCGGTCACTGCCGCCCAGGAGGCCTCGGAGTTTCGCCTCGTAGGCAAGGCCAGCAAGGCCAATACGGAAGAAATCAGCGACAACGTGAGAGCTCGCAGCGCAGTCATGCGCGTGCTTGAACGTGTTCAAAACAATCAGGACAAGCAGGGGAGCGCATGACCATGGGCGCGGTAGCGATTGAACCAACAGTCAGGAATGCGGGGCTGAACCGGCAGAAAGTGAAGGACGGCCTGGCCAGTGCCATTCGGGTGTCACAGCAGGTTTTCGAGGCGCTGCAACAGAAGCGCGTGGTGATTTCCATGGCGCTGGTGGGGCTGCTGATTGCCTCTTCCATCGGTGTGGTGGTCAGTTCCTATGAGAACCGCAAACTGTTCAATACGCTGTCTCAGCTGCATGCGGAGCGGGACCTGTACCAGCGGGAGTGGAGTCAGCTGTTGCTTGAGCAGAGTGCACTGAGCGCCCACAGCCGCGTTGAGAGTCTGGCAGCCCAGCGATTCGGCATGGTCGTGCCGGGGCATGAGGATATTGTGCTGGTGCCATTGATGACACCGGTAGCCGGTCTCTGAGCCGCGAAAACAACAAACGCAGGGTGACTGTTTTGTCCGATCAGGGAAAGCGCACAACATGGGGTCAGCGGGTAGCAGCCGGGCTAGCAGCCTGGCGCTACGGCTCCGTGCTGGGCGTGTTTCTGATCGTGGTTGCTGCGCTGGGTTGGCGTCTCGTGGATCTGCATGTTGTTGATAACGAGTTTCTGCGCCAGCAAGGCGACGTGCGGACCATTCGGGTCGAATCCATTGATGCCCACCGCGGCGTGGTCACCGATCGTCATGGCGAATCGCTGGCTGTGAGTACCCCCGTGCACACCTTGTGGGCGAACCCCTCGGAAATGGACCCGGACGATCCGCGCCTGACGCACCTCGCCCGCTTGCTGGATATCAGTGAAGCACCCTTGCGCCAGCGGCTCAGAACCTACGCTAGCCGGGAATTCATCTATTTGCGCCGCAAGGTGCAGCCGGACCTGGCCGAACGCGCGCTGGGCATGGAGCTTCCGGGCATCTACAGCCGTCAGGAGTACCGTCGATACTACCCGGCGGGTGAGGTGACGGCCCATGTGGTGGGGTTTACCAACATCGATGAGAATGGTCAGGAAGGCATTGAGTTGGCCTACAACGCCTGGCTCAGCGGTGAGAGCGGTCGTAAGCGGGTTCTCAAGGATAACCGTGGTCGTGTGATCAAGGATCTGACGCTGATCCGCGAGGCCCGCCCCGGCGGTGACCTGGCTCTGAGCATCGATCTCCGCCTGCAGTACCTGGCCTACCGGGAACTGAAAGCGGTTGTTGGCGCCCACGGTGCGCGCGGCGGAACGCTGGTGATGCTGGATGTGGATACCGGCGAAGTGCTCGCCATGGTCAATCAGGAATCCTATAACCCCAACGACCGCAGCCAATTGAGCTCGGACCGTCTCCGGAACAAGGCGATAACCGACCTCTTTGAGCCCGGGTCCACCATGAAGCCCGTCACCATGGCGGCAGCGCTGGAATCGGGCAAATACAGTCACAACAGCACCATTGATACAGCGCCGGGTTATCGGCGCTTTGGTCGTTTTACCATCCGTGACAGCCGCAACTACGGCGTGATGGGGCTGACCGATATCATCGCGAAATCCAGCAACGTCGGCATCAGCCGGATTGCCACCGATCTGGGCGGTGATGTTATTCGAGATCTTTACGCGCGTCTTGGTATTGGTCAGCCCACCGGTATTGGCTTTCCGGGAGAGGCCGTTGGGGTGCTGCCAGCACCGCCGAAATGGCGCCCCGTTGAGGAGGCCACGCTCTCCTATGGCTACGGTATGAGCGTGAATGCGCTCCAGTTGGCGCAGGCCTACATGGTGCTGGCCAATGGCGGTATTCGGTACCCCCTGAGTCTGCTGAAGGTCGATGAGCGGCCGCCGGGGGAACGGGTGTTGTCAGAAGATGTCTCATTTCAGGTGCGGAACATGTTGCGCGAGGCCGTCGAGAACGGCACGGGCAAGCGGGCCCAGCCGGGGTTCTATTCCGCCGGTGGCAAGACCGGCACCGTCCATCTGGTGGGCAAAGGCGGTTACGAGGACAGCCAGTACAAGGCCATCTTTGCCGGAATGGCGCCCATTGATCATCCGAGGATCGTGACCGTTGTGGCGGTGGACGCGCCTCAATCCGGAGAATACTACGGTGGCGAAGTGGCTGCCCCGGTATTCGCCCGGGTAATGAGCGATGCCTTACGTCTGCTGAATGTGAAGCCGGAGCTCGATGTCGGCGACGCCTCAGTAAGCCAGAAAACACCCGGGGAGCGGGGGTAAAGGTATGTGTATCACATCACTCAGCACATTAATGCAGGGGATTGCGCCGGTGCCGTCGGTGTTCGATGTCACCATACATGGCCTGCAAACCGACAGCCGTCTGGTGACGTCGGGAGATGCCTTTATTGCCCTGGCTGGCCAGCGAACGCCGGCGGATCATTACGTGGATCAGGCCGTCAAGGCCGGCGCCTCGGTCATCATTCTCGAGGCGGATCAGCCAGGAGAGTGCCGTGAATACCGCGGCGCCCTGGTGGTGCCTGTTACAGAGTTGCGCGCGAAAATTGGCCGCCTTGCCGATCGGTTCTTCGAGCACCCGTCGCAGCGGCTGCGGCTGATCGGCGTAACCGGGACCAACGGTAAAACATCGGTCAGTCAGTACATCGCGCAGCTTCTGCAGCAGACCGGAACACCCTGCGGGGTGCTTGGCACGCTGGGCTACGGCATGCCGGGTGCGTTGCAGGTGGCGTCCCACACCACGCCGGACGTGGTGCAGGTCAACCGGGTCTTTTCCCACGTGCTCGCCCAGGGCGGGCGGGCCGCGGCGATGGAAGTGTCCTCACACGCGCTGGACCAGGGTCGCATTGACCACGTGACCATGACCGGAGCGGTATTCACCAATCTCACCCGGGATCACCTGGATTATCACGGCGACATGGCGGCATACGGCGCTGCCAAGGCCAAACTGTTCGAGCGCGAAGAGCTGCACTTTGCTGTGGTGAATTTTGACGACCCGTTCGGGCGGCAGCTGTATAACCAGCTCGCGGGCGAATGCGACCGGGTACGTTACAGTCTGCATGAAGCCCAGACGGAATTGTGGCTGACCGCTTTTGAACCCAGTCTCCAGGGTTTTGCGGGTTCAGTGGACGGTCAATGGGGCGCCTTTGACATTGCCGTGCCGCTGATGGGCAGCTTCAATGCCAGCAACGTGCTGGCGGCCATGGCCGCGGTGCTTTCCCTCGGGGTTCCGGTGGACCGAGTGCAGAAAGCGGTCAGTACTCTGCAGCCGCCTCCCGGGCGCCTTGAGCCCTTTGCCGGGGAGAATGGCGTTCGTGTTGTGGTCGATTACGCTCACACACCGGATGCATTGGCCAACGCTCTGGCGGCATTGCGCCCCCACGTCAGCGGTCGGCTGTACTGCGTGTTTGGCTGCGGCGGCGACCGCGACAGCGGCAAGCGACCGGAAATGGCGGCGGAGGCCGAGAAAGGCGCCGATGTGGTTGTCGTCACCGACGACAACCCACGCACGGAGCATCCTGATGCCATCACCCGGGATATTCTCAAAGGCTTTACCTACCCGGAATCGGTCACTGTGATTCACGACCGGGCCGAGGCTATTGCCCGAACGATTCGCCAGGCCAGCGAGGGCGATGTGGTACTGATCGCCGGCAAGGGACATGAGACCTATCAGGAAATTGCCGGTCAACGCGCGCATTTCAGTGATGCGGAGCAGGTGCGCCACGCGCTGCAGCTTAACGGGGGTGTGGCATGATGCGCGCTTTTTCGCTGGCGGAGGCGGCCCGGATGACCGCGGGTCAGTGCCATGACACCGCTGCGGAAGGGGTGCTCTACTCCGGTGTGTCCACCGACACCCGGGGCATACAGCCGGGCGACCTGTTTGTCGCCCTGCGTGGTGAGAATTTTGATGGCCACCGGTTTCTGGATGCGGCCCGTGCGGCCGGCGCCATTGCTGCGGTGGTTGATACCGAACAGGCCGATGTGGCGCTGCCCCAGATCCTGGTGACGGATACGGTGGATGCGCTGGCAAAGCTTGCGGCCGGTAACCGCAGTGAGAGCTCAGCGCACATCGTGGCGGTGACAGGCAGCAGTGGTAAAACCACGGTGCGGGAGATGGTGGCATCGATGCTTTCCGAGGCCGGTGCAACCCTGGCAACTGAGGGCAATCTCAATAACCACATCGGCGTGCCGCTGACGCTGTTTCGTCTGGCGCCCGAACACCAATTCGGTGCCATCGAGTTGGGCGCCAGCGGCCTGGGCGAAATTGCCCATACGGTTGCGATCACGCGCCCGCATGTGGCCATCCTGACTAACGCGGGGCAGGCGCACCTCGAGGGTTTCGGGAGTTACGAGAACATTGTGGAGGCCAAGGGCGAAATCATCGACGGCGTCAGCGCGGACGGTCTGGTGGTGCTCAACGGTGACGACCCGGCACTCGCGGTCTGGAAACGCAGGGCGGCGGCGCGTCGAATCTCTGTTGTCTGCCGTTCTGCCAGCGAGCTGGCGGATTATTACCCGTCGGCGGTGACGGCCGACATCCATGGACAAAGTTTCATCGCACACCACCGCGATGGCTGGCAGTGTAGCGTCACTCTGGCGCTGCAGGGCGATCACAATATCACCAATGCGTTGCTCGCTATTGCCGCCCTTCGGGACCTGAGTGTGTCGGACCAGGCTGTGCAGGATGGGCTCCAGCGGCTGAAGGTGGTCAAAGGGCGCCTGCAGATGATCGAGCTGGCGCCGCAACTGACGCTGATTGATGACAGCTACAACGCCAATCCGGCCTCAATCAAAGCGGCCATCAGTGTGCTGGCGTCCCGCGCCGGAGCCCGCGTAGTGGTTCTGGGCGCCATGGCAGAGCTGGGGCCAGACAGCCATAGCCTGCATCGGGAGGTAGGTGCGTTTGCAAAAGCACAGGGTATCGATCGCCTGCTCGTGGTGGGGCCGGGTTGTGAAGGATATGTAGAGGGTTTCGGCAATCAGGCCGAAATCTGTCAGATCCATGATGACGCTGTGAATCGCCTGTTGGCGGACCCACAGCCGGCCATGACCGTGTTGGTCAAAGGTTCTCGCAGTTCTGCCATGGATCGCGTGGTAGAGGGAATGAAAGAAAAGGTGACTACATAATGCTGCTCTGGCTGACAGAGGTTTTATCACAATATTTCACGTCCCTGACGGTGTTTCAGTATCTGACACTGCGGGGCATTCTCGGCACGCTGACGGCATTGGCCATTTCACTGCTGATTGGTCCGGTCATGATTCGTAAACTCAGCCAGTACCAGATTGGCCAGGCGGTTCGTGATGACGGTCCCCAGACCCACCTGAGCAAGGCCGGCACGCCGACCATGGGTGGCGCGCTGATCCTGGTGGCGATTGGCGTGAGCACGCTGTTGTGGGCAGATCTCAGCAACCGCTACGTGTGGGTCACTATTCTGGTCACCCTGCTGTTCGGTGCCATTGGCTGGGTGGATGATTATCGCAAGGTTGTCGAACGTAACCCACGGGGCCTGCCGGCTCGCTGGAAATATTTCTGGCAGTCGCTGATCGGTGCCACGGCGGCGATTGTGCTGTTCTTCAGCTCGACGCTGCCGCAGGAAACATCGCTGTACGTGCCTTTCTTCAAGAACGTGTCGCTGACCCTGGGACCGGTGCTGTTCATCCTGCTGACCTATTTCGTCATCGTCGGCAGCAGCAATGCGGTTAATCTGACCGACGGCCTTGATGGGCTGGCGATCATGCCCACGGTCATGGTGGCCGGTGCCCTGGGGCTCTTTGCCTATCTCTCGGGCCATGCCCAGTTCGCCGATTACCTACTGATACCGCACTTGCCAGGCACCGGCGAACTGATCGTGTTTTGCGGGGCTCTGGTGGGTGCGGGCCTTGGTTTTCTCTGGTTCAACACCTACCCGGCACAGGTGTTCATGGGGGATGTGGGCGCGCTGGCACTGGGAGCTGCGCTGGGTGTGGTTGCGGTGATCGTCCGGCAGGAAATTGTGCTGTTCATCATGGGTGGTGTGTTCGTCATGGAGACGGTTTCGGTGATTCTTCAGGTCGCCTCCTACCGTCTGACCGGTCGGAGAATCTTCCGCATGGCGCCGTTGCACCACCACTTCGAATTGAAAGGCTGGCCTGAGCCACGGGTGATCGTGCGCTTCTGGGTTGTAACTGTGGTTCTGGTTCTGATTGGCATTGCCAGTCTGAAACTGCGATAGGGGAATGACGTCTCTATGAGTGTCATCGTTTCAGATCGTCGCACATTGGTCGTAGGGCTCGGTATCACCGGGCTTTCCTGCGTGCGCTATCTGTGCGATCAGGGGCGGGACGTGGCGGTGGCTGACAGCCGTCAGCATCCGCCTGGTCTGGAAGCCCTGCAAGCCGGTTGGCCGGAAGTGCCGGTGCACACTGGCCCGTTCGACGCCGAGCTGTTCAGCACCTTCAATGAGCTGGTAGTCAGCCCCGGCATCAGTGTTGAGGCTCCCGCAATTCGTGCGGCCCACGCCAACGGTGCCCGCATCCGCGGCGACATCGATCTGTTTGCAGAGGCGGCCGACGCGCCCATCGTCGCGATCACCGGATCCAATGGCAAAACCACGGTTACCACGTTGGTGGGTGAAATGGCCGCCGCTGCCGGCCGGCGCGTAGAGGTCGGTGGCAACATTGGCACCCCGGCGCTGGATCTGCTCGGGCGTGGTGCCGACCTGTATGTGCTCGAGCTGTCGAGCTTCCAGCTTGAGACCACGGCAGAACTGAATGCACTGGCGGCCACGGTGCTGAACGTCAGCGATGATCATATGGACCGCTATCCGTCCAAGATGGCCTATTTCCAGGCCAAGCAACGGATCTTCCGCGGCTGCAAGAACGCCATCGTCAATCTGGACGATGCCTTGAGCACGCCCATGGCCCGTGACAATTTGCGCTTTCTGTGTTTCGGGTTCCACCGGGTCAATCCGGAAACCTTCAGCACCCGCGACGACGAACAGGGCACGTGGATCACATTGGGTTTCGATAACCTGCTGCTGGCAAACGAGTTGAGGCTGATGGGACGCCACAACATCAGCAATGTCATGGCGGCGCTGGCGCTCGGGCATGCCGCAGGGCTTCCAATGGACACCATGCTGGCGGTTGTCCGCGAGTTCCGCGGTCTGCCGCATCGCTGTGAATTCGTGGCGCGGGTCAACGGTGTCGATTACATCAACGATTCCAAAGGAACCAACGTTGGCGCTACCGTGGCCGCAATCGACAGCCTGGTACCGGAGAACGGAAAGGTCGTGCTGATCGCCGGCGGTGACGGTAAGGGCGCGGATTTCTCACCGCTGGAGGCGTCGGTCACCCTGCATTGTCGGGCGTTGGTGTTAATCGGTCGCGATGCCAGTCTGATTGCCGACAGCGTCGGTGCTGCGGTGAATGTGGCCTATGCCCGGACCATGGCCGAAGCAGTTGGCGTGGCGGCGGAGCTGGCACAGGCCGGTGACCGGGTGTTGCTGTCACCGGCCTGTGCGAGTTTTGACATGTTCCGTGATTATGGTGATCGCGGTGATCAGTTCCGTCGCGCGGTGGAGGGGGCGCTATGATGCACGGCAGCCTTTCACTTCCCGATCGCCAGCAGCTGTTCAGTGATCTGCGACCACTGCCGCTGCTGATCATCAGTTCTGTTGCCCTGATGGTCATGGGCGTGGTGATGATTTCCTCGGCCTCGATGGACATGGCGGCGGAAACCGCGGGTAACAGCTATCACTACGTGATTCGTCAGCTGATATTTGCGGGAATTGGTTGTTTCCTCGCGCTGGTGGCGGTCAATGTGCCTGTTGCCTGGTGGGAGCGCAGTGGCTGGCTGTTGCTGGGTGTTGGCATGCTGGTACTGGTGCTGGTATTGACGCCGTTGGGACGCACCGTTAATGGTTCTACGCGCTGGATTCCGTTCGGTCTGTTCAACGTTCAGGTCTCGGAAGTCGCCAAGCTGTGTCTGATCGCCTACCTGGCCGGCTATGTGGTCCGCCGCCGGGACGAGTTGCTCAACACGTGGGCCGGTTTTCTGAAGCCGCTGGTGGTGCTGGGTGTCGCCTCCATTCTTCTGGTCATTCAGCCAGACTTTGGTGCCACGGTGGTTCTGGTGACGGCCGCGGCCGGCATGATTTTTCTCAGTGGCGTGCGTCTCAGCCGTTTTATGCCGCTGATTGGCATTCTGGTTGCGCTGGGGATTGTGCTGGTTGTGACGCAGCCCTACCGGCTCAAACGGGTTGTCAGTTACCTGGATCCCTGGAAAGACCAGTTTGACACCGGTTACCAGCTTACCCAGTCATTGATTGCCTTCGGCCGCGGCGAGTGGGCCGGTGTCGGGCTGGGCAATTCGATTCAGAAACTGTTCTATCTGCCGGAAGCCCACACCGATTTCATCTTCGCCATCATTGCCGAGGAGTTCGGCCTGATGGGGTCGCTGGTGGTGCTGGCCCTGTTCGCCGTACTGGTGGTCACCGGCTTCGTTATCGCCCGCCGAGCCGAGTTGGCAGACATGCCGTTTGCGGCCTGTTTCTCCTACGGCATCACCCTGCTGATCGGTCTGCAGGCCGGCATCAACATGGCGGTAAGCACCGGGTTGCTGCCCACCAAGGGGCTGACGCTGCCGTTGGTGAGTTACGGCGGTTCCAGCCTGATGATTACCTGTATTTCCCTCGGCATCCTGGCGCGGGTGGAAATGGAGCGTTTGGATCAGCAGCGCCTGGCCAATGAGAAGACGCCTGGCAAGCGGGTCAGGGGAGGCGCGGTTTATGACTGATTCGCGCCGGTTTCTGATGATGGCTGGTGGCACCGGCGGGCATGTTTTCCCCGCACTGGCCACCGCCCGCACGCTGCAGGAGCGGGGCCACGAAGTTTTCTGGCTGGGCTCTTCCGGCGGCATGGAAGAGCGCCTGATCGGTGACACCGGCATTCCCCTGTCGCTGATTCATGTGTCCGGATTGCGCGGCAAGGGCAAGCTGGCGCTGCTGACAGCACCCTTCCGGCTGATGCGCGCGTTGGGTGAGGCCTTTACTGTGGTGCGGAAAATTCGGCCCGATTGTGTGGTGGGTATGGGCGGTTTTGTCACCGGTCCCGGTGGCGTCGCGGCCTGGCTCAGCAGGATTCCGCTGGTCATCCACGAGCAGAACGCCGTAGCCGGTATGACTAACCGGATCCTGGTGCGCTTTGCGGAAACCGTACTGGAGGCGTTTCCCGGCAGTTTCGGAGCAGGTGTGGTCACCCGCTGCACGGGAAATCCGGTGCGCAAGGATCTGGCTGGGTTGCCCATGCCGGAGGAGCGTCTGGCGGACCGCCAGGGGCCACTGCGGTTGCTGGTGGTTGGCGGCAGCCTGGGTGCTCAGGTGTTCAACCAGCAAGTGCCCGAAGCCCTGGCGCAAATGGCCGGAGCCGAGCGTCCTGAGGTGCGTCACCAATGTGGCGAAAAGCATGCGGAAGCAGCACGCGCTGCCTATGAGCATCATGGAGTGGCGGCAACGGTGGAGCCGTTTATCAAGGATATGGCGGAAGCCTATGCCTGGGCCGATCTGGTCTTGTGCCGGTCGGGCGCGCTGACGGTGTCTGAGCTGTGCGTCGCCGGCGTGGGTGCGATCCTGGTGCCATTCCCCCATGCCGTGGATGACCATCAGACAAAAAACGGCCAGCAAATGGTGAGTGCGAAGGCAGCGGTGTTGATTCCCCAGCCCCGGCTTGCTCCTGAGGCGCTGGCTGAAACGCTGAGGGACCTGGCCAATGACCGGTCCCGGGTAATGAATATGGCGAAAGCGGCAAAATCGCTGGCGCGCCCCGATGCAACGGAGAGAGTCGTGAATTACTGTCTGGAGGCCGCCAATGGCTGACGCAATGAATACGCCACTGGTCTATCAGGTGCCTGAAATGCGCCGTATTCGCCGCATTCACTTTGTGGGCATTGGCGGCGCCGGCATGAGCGGTATTGCTGAGGTGCTTAAAAACCAGGGTTACGACGTGTCCGGCTCGGACATCCGCGAAGGGGCGGTGACGGATCGCCTGAAAGCCATGGGCGTCGACGTTTACATCGGCCATCAGGAAGAGAACAGTGCCAGTGCCGATGTGGTGGTGGTGTCTACTGCAGTGGCAGCCGACAACCCGGAAGTGGTTGCGGCGCGCAGTCGGCGGGTGCCGATTGTGCCCCGTGCCGAGATGCTGGCGGAAATCATGCGCTACCGTCACGGCATTGCCGTGGCCGGTACCCACGGTAAAACCACCACCACCAGCCTGATCGCCTCGGTCCTGGGTGAGGCCGGGCTGGACCCGACGTTTGTGATCGGTGGCAAGCTCAACAGCGCCGGCACCAATGCGCAACTGGGTGGCTCACGGTATCTGGTCGCGGAAGCGGACGAGAGTGACGCATCGTTTCTGCACCTGACACCGGTCATTTCTGTCGTTACCAACATCGAAGCCGATCACATGGACACCTATGGTGGCGATGTCGAGCGCCTGAAACAGACCTTTGTGGACTTCCTGCACAACCTGCCGTTTTACGGCATCGCGGTGATGTGTGTGGATGACGCCTACGTGCGGGAAATCATCCCGCGCATTTCCCGGGCCATCATTACTTACGGCATCGACAATCCCGATGCCGATTACCGTGCCGAGCAGATTACCTCCGACGGCTTGCGGACTCACTTTGTGGTGCGTCGCCCCGGCGGTCGTGCGGATCTTCAGGTCGAACTGAAAATGCCGGGCCGCCACAATGTCGCGAATGCCCTGGCGGCCATTGCCGTGGCCACCGATGAAGGGGTTGATGACGCCGCCATCTGCCGCGGGCTGGCCGGTTTTGCCGGGGTCGGGCGCCGGTTCCAGGTGTATGGCGACTACCAGACGCCCAACGGTAACGTCACGCTGGTGGACGACTATGGCCATCACCCGACGGAAGTGGACGCAGTGATTCGTGCCGCCCGGGACGCCTGGCCGGGCCGCCGCATCGTCATGCTGTACCAGCCGCACCGATTCTCCCGCACCCGCGACCTGTACGAAGACTTCGTCAAGGTACTCTCCGAGGTGGACGGATTGCTGCTGATGGACGTGTACTCTGCCGGCGAACCGGCGATTCCCGGCGCCGACGGCCGCGCACTGTGCCGCAGCATCCGCCAGCGCGGGAATGTGGAACCGGTGTTTGTGGAAGACAACAACGAAATCGAACAGCTGCTGGCCAATGCCCTGCAGGACGGTGATCTGCTGATTACCCAGGGCGCCGGCGATATTGGTGGTGTTGCTGCACGCCTTGCGGCGGCAGGAGTGATTGCCAGTGAGTGATGCGAAGCGCGTGGATACACAGGGTTATCAGGCTTCTCCGGAAACTGTGCGCGCTCTGGGGCGCGTGGCGGTTTTCATGGGGGGGGACTCAGCGGAACGGGCGGTGTCGCTGAAAAGTGGCAACGCGGTACTCGCTGCGCTGCAGTCTGCCGGGGTAGACGCTTACGGTGTGGATGTTCAAGGCTGCCTGCTGCGCACCGTGGACAGCCCCGAGTTTGATCGCGTGTTCATTGCACTCCACGGCCGTGGCGGGGAAGACGGCACGCTGCAGGCCATCCTGTCCCAGGCCGGGATTCCGTACACCGGTAGCGAAATGCTGGCGTCGGCCCTGGCGATGGACAAGTTGCGCACCAAGTATGTGTTCGAAGGCTGCGGTCTGCCCACCCCGAAGTTCCGCGCCATGGGCGCCGTGAGCGAGGTTGACGACATTCTCCGTGATTTGTCGCTGCCCCTGAGTGTCAAGCCGTCCCGCGAGGGGTCGAGCATCGGCATTCGCAAGGTGACCAGTCGCGGCGAGCTCGCCGACGCCTACCTTGAGGCCAGTGCCCTCGATTCACTGGTGTTGGTAGAGGAGTGGGTTGAGGGGCCGGAATTTACCGTCAGCCTGCTGCAGGACAAGGCGCTTCCTGCCATCGGGCTGAGCACTGACCATGTGTTTTACGACTACGACGCCAAGTACCTGGCAGACGACACCCGTTACCGGATTCCCTGTGGTCTGGATCCGGAAACCGAGCTTGAGTTACAGCACCTCGCTCTGGATGCGTTCCGGGTCATTGGATGCCGCACCTGGGGGCGGGTCGACATCATGCAGGATCGCGATGGCGGTTTCTGGTTGCTGGAAGTCAATACGGTCCCGGGCATGACCGACCACAGTCTCGTGCCCATGGCCGCTCGTGCGGCCGGTATCAGTTTTGAGGAACTGGTGGTGCGGATTCTCAAGGACACCCTGGAGGACGGCGATGCTTGAAAACCTTCTGATCCGGAGTCGGGCGGTACCGTCCGATCCCCCGCGGCGACGGGGGGCAACCACCCTCGGTCCCGAGAGGAACCGGTTCGGATTGTTGAAAGCGGTCCTGGCGGCAGTGCCCTGGCTGCAGGTGGGCATGGGTGCCGCGATTGTTCTGCTGGCGGCGATGATGCCCTGGGGGACCGGGCAGGTCCTCAATGCCATGGATCGTCAGATCATGGCGATTGACGTGAAAGGCACACTGGTCGGAGAAAGCCGGACGGATCTGGAGCGGAAAGCCGGCGACTGGATTGGCAAGAGCTTCTTCGCCACCGATCTGTCCGATATCAAGACTGAACTGGAGCTGCGTCCCTGGGTGGAATCGGCGGCGGTCAGACGGGTCTGGCCCGACCGGCTGGAAATCGAGATTCGTGAGAAAAAACCGCTGGCCTACTGGAACGGTGACCGGTTGGTGAGCCGTGCCGGCGAGCTGTTTTCGCCCGGGAATCCCGAGGTTGCCGGGCGCCTGCCGAGACTGGCGGGGCCGGATGAGCGGGTCAAGGATGTGATTCGTATGGCCCGCACCATGAGTGAAACTCTGGGGGGGCACGGTCTGGGCTTTGCCGGTCTGACCCTCGAGCAGCGGGGCGCCTGGACCCTGACCCTGGCTAACGGCATTGAAGTGGTGCTGGGACGCGATCAGGTTGAGGAGCGCTTCGCGCGCTTTATTACCGTGTACGAGAACCGGCTGATCTCCCGAGAGGATGAAGTCAGCCAGGTGGATGCCCGCTACACCAATGGGGTGGCGGTTAAGTGGAAGTCGGACGTGGTGTCCGGCTCCGGAAAAAAATCATAGCAACGTCAAATTCAGACCTACGGTTTGGTGAAACACATGTCATCGGTTGAAACGGAAAACATGATTGTCGGCCTCGATATCGGAACCTCCAAGGTGGTTGCGATTGTCGGCAAGCGCAAAATGGACGGGACCATTGAGGTGGTGGGCATTGGCTCGCACCCGTCACGGGGGCTGAAGCGTGGTGTGGTGGTGAATATCGAAACCACCGTGCAGGCCATCCAGCGCGCTGTCGAAGAGGCCGAGCTCATGGCGGGGTGCCGGATCCATTCGGTGTACGCCGGCATCGCCGGCAGTCACATCAAGAGTCTGAACTCCCATGGCATTGTCGCCATCCGTGACCGGGAAGTGACCCAGGCGGATATCGACCGGGTGATCGACGCTGCCCAGGCGGTGGCGATTCCGGCGGACCAGAAGATCCTCCACATTCTGCCTCAGGAGTTCGTCATCGACAGCCAGGAAGGCATCAAAGAGCCCATGGGCATGTCCGGCGTGCGTCTGGAAGCCAAGGTGCATCTGGTGACCTGTGCCGTCAACGCCGCCCAGAACATCGAGAAGTGCGTCAAGCGCTGCGGCCTCGAAGTGGATGACATCATCCTCGAGCAGTTGGCCTCCAGCCACGCGATTCTCACCGAGGACGAAAAAGAGCTGGGCGTGTGTGTGGTGGATATCGGTGGCGGTACCACCGACATCGCAGTGTTCACCGGTGGTGCGATCCGTCACACCGCGGTGATCCCCATCGCCGGCGACCAGGTCACCAATGACATTGCCATGGCGCTGCGCACGCCCACGCAGAACGCCGAAGAGATCAAGATCAAGTATGCCTGTGCGCTGACTCAACTGGCCGGCGCGGATGAGACCATCAAAGTGCCCAGCGTCGGAGATCGCGCGCCGCGGGATCTTTCGCGCCAGGCCCTGGCCGAGGTGGTGGAGCCTCGCTACGAGGAGCTGTTTACCCTCGTGCAGTCGGAGCTGCGCCGGTCCGGATTCGAGGACCTCATCCCCGCAGGCATCGTGATCACAGGTGGTTCCTCTACCATGGAAGGGGTGGTGGAGCTGGCTGAGGAAATCTTCCATATGCCGGTCAGGCTCGCCTGTCCACAGAGGGTCTCCGGCATGACGGAAGTGGTCAACAACCCGATCTACGCTACCGGCGTGGGGCTGTTGATTCATGGTTTCCGCCAGATGGATCTGGGACGGACACCGGTGCTCAAGGGTGAAGAAGCACCCTCGCTGTTGGAGCGCATGAAAGCCTGGTTTACCGGTCATTTCTGACGGCGCCGGGTGGCAGTAAAGAAAGAAACGAAGGTATCTCGAAAACACAATCTCGAACAAACGGCCTGGCACAAGGCTGAAAACAGCACGAAGGAGTAGGGGAATGTTTGAACTCGTCGATAATGTCCAGCAAAACGCTGTCATTAAAGTAGTGGGTGTAGGTGGCGGTGGCGGCAACGCCGTTCGTCACATGCTTAACAGTGACATTGAAGGTGTGGAATTCATCTGCGCCAATACCGATGCGCAGGCTCTGTTTGATATGGACGCCCGCCAGATCATCCAGCTGGGTGGCAACATCACCAAGGGCCTGGGCGCAGGTGCAAACCCGGAAGTGGGGCGCCAGTCGGCCCTGGAAGACCGTGACCGTATTGCCGAGGCCATCAAGGGCGCCGATATGGTCTTTATTACCGCCGGCATGGGCGGCGGCACCGGCACCGGCGCAGCGCCTGTGGTGGCCGAGGTGGCTCGCGAGCTGGGCATTCTGACCGTGGCCGTGGTGACCAAGCCGTTCCAGTTTGAAGGCGGCAAGCGCATGAGCGTGGCGGAGTCCGGTCTGAAGGAGCTGGAAGAGAGCGTTGACTCCCTGATTACCATCCCCAACGAGAAGCTGTTGGCGGTCATGGGCAAGAAGACCAGCCTGCTGGACGCCTTTGCCGCGGCCAACGACGTGCTGCTGGGTGCGGTTCAGGGCATTGCCGACCTGATTACCCGCAACGGCATGATCAACGTCGACTTTGCCGACGTGAAAACCGTAATGTCCGAAATGGGCATGGCGATGATGGGCACCGCCCGCGCAACCGGCGAAAACCGTGCCCGCGAAGCGGCCGAGGCGGCCATCCGCAGCCCGCTGCTGGAAGATATCAACCTGCAGGGCGCGAAGGGTATTCTGGTCAACATCACTGCCGGCATGGACCTCAATCTGGGCGAGTTCTCCGAGGTTGGCGACATTGTGCGTGAGTTCGCGTCGGATTCCGCGACCGTGGTCGTGGGTACTGTTATTGATCCGGAAATGACAGACGAGCTGAAAGTGACTGTGGTCGCGACCGGCCTTGGCGGTGATCGCGAAAAACCGACCAAGGTGGTGGATAACACCCGCTCCCTGGACGGCAAGACCGATTACAACCAGCTGGATCGGCCTGCAGTGCTGCGTCGTCGTGCGGTGGCTCATGGTAATGTGGCAATCGATCAGAGCAAGGAAAGCGAAGAGCAGGGAGTCGACTATCTCGATATTCCCGCATTCCTTCGCCGTCAGGCTGATTGATAATCTAGTGCAGGTGTGATCCGGTCCCGGTTTTCTGACGAATCAGAGAGCCACAATGCCGGGTTAAGCGTGCATTGGATTGCCGTGTGTGGGCTTATTGTAAATTTCAGGCAAAGCCAGATTGGTTAAATGGTACTCAGTCTGACTTTCTGATATTCTCCGAGCATAATTTTGCCCAGAATATCGCCAATTTGTGACGGAATGATGAACCGATGATCAGACAACGGACACTTAAAAACACTATCCGTGCAACCGGTGTGGGGTTGCACTCGGGGGAAAAGGTTTACCTGACCCTGAAGCCCGCACCCGTTGATTCAGGGATCATTTTCCGCAGAACCGATCTGGACCCGATGGTCGAGATTCGCGCCTGCGCCGAAAATGTTGGTGAGACCATGCTGTCCACGACGCTGGTAAAAGACGGTGTCCGTGTGGCCACAGTAGAGCATCTGCTGTCCGCCATGGCTGGTCTCGGTATCGACAACTGCTTTGTGGAGCTCAGTGCTGCCGAGGTGCCCATTATGGACGGTTCAGCCGGTCCGTTTGTGTTCCTGCTGCAGTCTGCCGGCATCGCCGAGCAGGACGCTGCCAAGCGTTTCATTCGCATCAAGCGCGAAGTGACCATTGAAGAGGACGACAAGAAGGCGACCTTCCTGCCGTTTGAAGGCTTCAAGGTCAGCTTCGGGATCGACTTCGATCACCCAGTATTCAAGGGGCGCGCCCAGACTGCCACTGTTGACTTCTCCAGCACGTCGTTCGTGAAAGAGGTCAGCCGGGCCCGTACTTTCGGTTTCATGCGTGATATCGAGAAGCTGCGTGCCATGAACCTGGCCCTGGGTGGCAGTGTGGATAACGCCATTGTGGTGGACGACTACAAGATTCTTAACGAAGACGGTCTCCGTTACGAAGATGAATTCGTCAAGCACAAAGTGCTGGATGCTATCGGCGACCTGTACCTGCTGGGCAACAGCCTGATTGGCGAATTTCGCGGCATCAAATCCGGTCACGACCTGAACAACAAGCTGCTGCGTAAGCTCAGGGCTGAAGAGGATGCGTGGGAAGTGGTAACCTTTGACGACGAGGCCACGGCTCCGATTTCCTACATGAAACCTGTGCTGGCGGCCCAGGCTTAAGGCTGGATGCTTTAATCCCGGACGTGGCTTGCGAGTTTTTCGAGAACCTCGCGTAATTGTTTGTCCTTCGTGTGCCCGGCTTCCTCTTTGAGGAGCCGGGCATTTTCGTTACTGAGCGGTGCCTTCTTGAATTTTGGTTTGTTGCGGAACCGCGCCGGCGCCACTTTCACCTTCAGTTTCCAGACAAATCGGAACAGCTCTTCGTTACGTAAACGTTCCATAATCTCGTGTTGGCGAAAGCGGATCTGGCTGGCGGCGCCGGAAGTTTCTGCCGACAGCACCATTTCACCTTCGTGACATGCCACGAAGCGCGCACCGAGTGCGAGGTGATCGGGCAGGGCGGACAGCACAACAGCTTCAGCTTGCTGATGCAGTTCCGCTTTGTTCATTAATTCGCGAAGCACCGGGGCACGACGAAAGGTGTCCTGGGTCAATTTGAGGTCTGATCGCTTTTTCATGGCCGCGTTTTCTCTCGACGACTCCGGTTACGATTGGTTACACTTCAGTACAGTTTGGCGGCAGTCCGTGTATTACACTCTTTTTACATTGTCTTGTGCATGAGTGTCCACGGGCGACTGCGATAATTTCAAGAACGTAGTTGTTGCTAAGGATGGCAGGCCCACTCAGAACTTCTGAGGCGCAACACTACAGGATCGGGTTGCGGCTCTTCTATGAAAACAGAAGACGGTATGAATATTATTTTCGTTGGCAAGCGCCACGGCAAATCTCGAGTGGTCGCAGTAAATGCGCCTGTTGCTGCTGCACTGGTTGTGGTTCTCCTCGTGCTGCTGGCTGTGGCGAGCTGGTCAGGTTACCGCGTGGCCGTGAGTCAGGCCGACGCGGCAGAACCCACGCCATCGGAACTGGTGATCGAGTGGAAGGCCAAGCTGAACACCCAGAAATCCGAGCTGGCGGAGATCGAGCTGAACGTTCAGCAACAGATTGATGCACTGACGCTTCGCCTGGGTGAAATGCAGGGGCGTTTGCTGAGGCTGGATGCCCTGGGTCAGCGCTTTGTGGAGTCTGGCCTGGTGGCCAGTGACGAATTTGATTTTGATCAGCCCGCTGCCGTGGGTGGCCCGGAAGATGCCGGCCTTTACGGGGACTCGTTTACAGCCCCGGAACTGACTTCGATGATTGACCAGTTGGCGAGGCGTATAGAGGATCGCGAGCAGCAGCTCCGGTTGCTGGATCAGTTGGCATCCCGCATGAAGCTGGAAGATGAGCTGTTCGTTGCCGGGCGCCCGATCACCTGGGGATGGCTGTCTTCCCGCTACGGTTACCGGTCGGATCCTTTCACCGGCAAGCGCACCTGGCATGCCGGTGTTGATCTTGCGGGCAAAGAGGGCAGTGACATCATTGCCGTGGCTGGCGGTGTGGTGACCTACGCGGACGAGCGCTATGGCTACGGCAACCTGGTCGAGGTCGACCACGGTGACGGACTGGTCACTCGGTACGCCCACGCCAAATCGGTAGCGGTCAATGTCGGGGACCTGGTTCAGAAAGGGCAGGTTGTTGCTCTGATGGGCAGCACCGGCCGGTCCACCGGCCCGCACGTGCATTTTGAAGTGATTCGTAACGGCAGGTCCGAAAACCCGGAAACCTACATCCAGCGCGCCAGCCGCTGATCTCGTCAGTCGGGAGCTGATCCTGCTCCCGCGCCTTTCCCTTTGATAACCACTCCCGTAATATCAGGACCTTACCTTGGACAGCGTGATGTCACCCGTGCAAATGGCGCCGGTGTGAGCCCTGTCTTTTGTACTGCCGGCAAATAAGGGTAGAATGCCGGCTTCCTCCGATTAATCAAAGAAGCAGTGGTCTATGTTCACAAAGCTTGCAACGAAGATGTTCGGCAGTAAAAACGCCAGAGAAATCAAGAGAATGCGCAAGACGGTGCTGCGCGTTAGCGAACTTGAGGAGCAGTTTGGCAACCTGTCCGATACCGAGTTGCAAGGCAAGACCGCCGAGTTCCGCCGCCGGCTTGATGAAGGCGAAAAGCTCGATGCGATTCTGCCGGAGGCCTTTGCCACCGTGCGCGAGGCCAGTCGCAGGGTCATGGGCATGCGTCATTACGATGTCCAGCTGGTGGGTGGTATTACTCTGCACGAGGGGCACATCGCCGAGATGAAGACCGGCGAGGGTAAAACCCTGGTGGCGACGGCTGCGGTGTATCTGAATGCGTTGCCCGGAAAGGGCGTGCATGTCGTCACGGTTAACGACTATCTGGCCCGCCGTGATGCCGATTGGATGGGTAAGCTGTACCGGTTCCTCGGGCTTCAGGTAGGCGTTGTGGTGGCCGGCCAGGCACCGGAGGAAAAGCGTGCCGCCTACCAGGCCGATATCTGTTATGGCACCAACAACGAATTCGGTTTCGATTACCTGCGCGACAATATGGCGTTCAGCACCGAGGACAAGGTCCAGCGCGGTCTGCACTACGCGATCGTCGACGAGGTCGACTCCATTCTTATTGACGAGGCCCGTACTCCGCTCATCATCTCCGGTGCCGCCGAGGACAGCTCCAAGCTCTATCAGGCCATCAATACCCTGATTCCGAACCTGGAGAAAGGGGAGGTCAGCGAGGAGGGCGAGCCCAGCGGCGACTTCACCATTGACGAAAAATCCCGTCAGGCGGAACTTACCGAGGGCGGCCACGAAAAGGTCGAGGAACTGCTGCTGGAGCGCGGCCTGCTGAAAGAGGGTGAAAGCCTTTACTCAGCCGCCAACCTGAGCCTTTTGCACCACGTGCATTCCGCCCTGCGAGCGCACCACCTGTTCCAGAAAGATGTGGACTACATTGTTCAGGGCGATCAGGTGGTGATTGTCGACGAACACACCGGTCGCACCATGCCCGGGCGTCGCTGGAGTGAAGGCCTGCATCAGGCCATCGAGGCCAAAGAAGGGGTACGGATCCAGGCCGAAAGCCAGACCCTGGCCTCGACGACCTTCCAGAACTACTTCCGGCTCTACGACAAGCTTGCCGGTATGACCGGCACCGCCGATACCGAGGCGTTCGAATTCCGCCAGATATACGGTCTGGACGTGGTGGTGATTCCGCCCAACAAGCCGATTCAGCGGATCGATTACAACGATCTGATCTACCTGACGCAGGAAGAAAAGTTTCACGCCATCATTGATGAAATCAAGGACGTGACCGCCGAGGGTCGTCCCATTCTGGTGGGTACCGCATCCATCGAGGCGTCCGAGCTGCTGTCCATGCTGCTGAAAAAGGCGCGGATTGATCACAAGATCCTGAACGCCAAGCAGCACGAAAGTGAGGCCCAGATCATTGCCCAGGCTGGTCGCCCGGGTGCTGTGACCATTGCCACCAACATGGCCGGCCGGGGTACCGACATCGTGCTGGGCGGTAACTGGGAGTTCGAGGTGGCGGGCATAGAAAACCCGACCGAAGAAGAGGCCGCGCGTATCAAGGCGGAGTGGACCGGGCGTCACAATCAGGTACTGGACGCCGGTGGTCTGCACATCATCGGTACAGAACGCCACGAATCCCGCCGCATCGACAATCAGTTGCGCGGTCGTGCCGGACGCCAGGGTGATCCGGGCTCCTCCCGTTTCTTCCTGTCGCTGGAAGATAACCTGATGCGTATTTTTGCACCGGATCGCGTCAAGAGCCTGATGCAGGCCATGGGCATGAAGAAGGGTGAGGCCATTGAGCACCGCATGGTGACCAATGCCATCGAAAAATCCCAGCGCAAGGTGGAAGGCCGCAACTTCGACATGCGGAAAACCCTGCTGGAATACGATGACGTGGCCAATGACCAGCGTACGGTGATTTACGAGCAACGCAACGAGGTGATGTCATCGGACGATATTTCCGAGATGGTGACCACCATCCGTGAGGACGTGGTGGAGGCGCTGGTCAGCGAATATATTCCGCCCCAGAGCATGCCGGAGCAGTGGGACGTGGCAGGCCTTGAATCCCAGTTGCAGTCTGAAATGGCCATCGATCTGCCGGTGCAGAAGTGGCTTGATGAGGACAACAAGCTGTACGAGGAGAGCCTGCGCCAGAAGATTCTGGAGGCAATTGTCAGCGAGTATCAGGCCAAGGAAGCCGTGGCCGGCGCAGACTCCATGCGCAAGTTTGAAAAGCAGGTCTTCCTGCAGGTGATGGATACCCTGTGGAAAGAGCATCTTTCCAACATGGATCATCTGCGCCGGGGTATTCATTTGCGGGGCTATGCCCAGAAAAACCCGAAGCAGGAATACAAGCGCGAAGCCTTCAACCTGTTTGAAACCATGCTTGAGACCATGAAGCGGGACGTAACGCGGGTGTTGAGTCACGTGCGGGTGCAGAGCCGCGAGGAAATGGAAGAGGTTGAGCGTCGGCGCAAGGATGAACTGGAGCGTGAGCTGGCCAGGGCCAAGCTGCGTCACGATGAAACCAGTGCCACGGCCCAGAGACAGGCGGAGGATGGCGACAGCGACAGCCAGCAGGGTGCGCCGGAAACGTTTGTTCGACAGGAGCGCAAAGTGGGCCGAAATGAGCCCTGTCCCTGTGGGTCCGGCAAGAAGTACAAGCAGTGTTGCGGTAAGGTCAGCTAACTCCGCATCTCGGCAAACACCCGATGACCCGCACTCTGACCCCGTCAGGCTGCGGGTTTTTCGTTACCGCGACAGAGATTTCACGAAGACATCAGGAGAGTCACCATGGCAGTAGGTCCAGGAACCTTGCCCGAGTTTTTTCCGATTGCCGGCGTTCGGCTGGGTATCGGCAGTGCCGGAATCAAGAAGCCCGGTCGTAAAGATCTGGTGATCTTTGAGCTCGAGCCGGGAAGTCGGGTGGCGGGCATTTTCACCCGCAACCAGTTCTGTGCCGCGCCGGTGATACTCAGCCGTCGTCATCTGGCCGAGGGCGAGCCACGATACCTGCTGATCAATACCGGCAATGCTAATGCGGGTACCGGTGAGCGGGGCATGAACGATGCCCAGACCTGTTGCCAGGCACTGGCTGATGCCGCGGGCGTGTCACCGTCAGCAGTGCTGCCGTTCTCCACCGGCGTGATCGGTGAGCCATTGCCGGTGGAAAAGATCATCACGGCCCTGCCAGCGGTACTGGCAAATACTGCCGAGAACCGCTGGGCCGAGGCGGCCTCGGGGATCATGACGACCGACACCCGCCCCAAGGGAGCGTCCTGCCAGCTGGATCTTGATGGCCACACGGTGTCCATTTCCGGCATCAGCAAGGGGGCGGGCATGATTCGCCCGAACATGGCGACCATGCTCGGGTTTATCGCCACGGACGCAAGCATCGCGCCGGACGCTCTGGCCACGCTGGCGTCCGAGCTGGGAGAGCAATCGTTCAACCGCATCACCATCGATGGTGACACCTCCACCAACGACGCATGTATGCTGGTTGCCAGTGGCCGCTACGGCGGGCCCGAGATTACCCGCGACAGCCCGCTGTTGCCCAAGCTCCGAGCGGCATTGCAGCAGATTTATCTGGATCTGGCTCACGCCATCGTCCGCGACGGCGAAGGTGCCACCAAATTTGTCACCATTGAGGTCAGTCATGCTCACAGCCAGCAGGAAGCGCTGGATGTTGCCTACACCGTGGCCCATTCACCGCTGGTGAAAACCGCGCTGTTTGCCTCGGATCCTAACTGGGGCAGGATTCTGGCGGCCGTTGGCCGGGCCGGCGTCGACAACCTCGATCTCAACGCCCTTGAAATTCACCTCGGCGATGTCTGCCTGGTGCGCAACGGCGGTCGTGCCGATGATTACTCCGAGGCCCGTGGTCAGGCGGTGATGGATCGCGAAGAGATTACCATCGCCATTGATCTCAAACGGGGCGAAGTTCAGGAACGGGTGTGGACCTGTGACTTCTCCCACGATTATGTGACCATCAACGCCGAATACCGTACCTGATCATGGTCTGCAGGGAAGTCCATGTGGCGGTCGGGGTGATCATCCGTGAGGGGCGGGTGCTGATTGCACGGCGGCCGGATCATGCCCATCAGGGCGGCTTGCTGGAGTTTCCCGGTGGCAAGGTGGAAGCCGGCGAAACGGTACAGCAGGCGTTGGTGCGTGAGATCCATGAAGAGACCGGTCTTCAGGTTCCCATGTCATCGCTGCGCCCGGTCATCGGCATCCGTCATGACTACGGCGACAAGCGCGTCTTTCTTGATGTCTGGCGCACCGACGACGCCACGGGCGATGCGGTCGGCCGCGAAGGGCAGCCGGTGCAGTGGTTGCCGTTGTCGGCATTGCACGATGGCGATTTTCCCGCTGCCAACCGGCCGATTATCCGGGCACTGAGACTGCCCTCCTGGCTTGCGATTACGGGCGATTACCGAACCTCGGCGGATCTGGTCAACCAGTTCGAGGAGCGCGTCAACCTCGCCCGCCCCGCTCTGGTGGTATTGCGCGCACCCGGGCTGAAGTTTGCTGAATATCAGGCCGTCGCGCGTGATCTGGTGATGATTGGCCGGGATCGTGGCACCGGCGTTCTGCTGCACGGAGGGGGCGAGCGTCTCGACGCCGTGCCGGAAGCGGCCGGGTTGCATCTGCCCTGGCGGGCGGCGCAGACGTGCCATGCCCGCCCGGTCCCGGACGGGAAATGGCTGGGTGTGTCGTGCCACAACGCCGCGGAGATTGACCATGCCCGTGCATTGAATGCCGACTACGTCACCCTGGGCCCGGTCGCGCCAACGCCCACCCATCCGGGAGCAGAGGTGATGGGGTGGGAGGCGTTTCGCCAGCAGGTCGCGGCGGCGGCCATGCCGGTCTATGGTCTGGGCGGGCTGACGCCAGCGGATCGGGATGCCGCCATCGGCAATGGCGGGCAGGGCGTTGCGGGTATCGGTCTCTGGTGGCCTGGAGTCTAGACCGCAGCAGGGCCGTCTTCCGCGCGGTCGAGTCTGATACCATGAGGACCCGACAGGTCATGAATTTCGTTCAATCAGCCCCGGTGAACCGGGCACAGGAGAGCCCGTGAGCAAACTGACGCACCTCGATGACAAGGGCGAAGCCCGCATGGTGGATGTGACCTCAAAGGAAGTCACTGAACGCGAGGCGCGGGCTGAAGCCTGGATCCGTATGGCACCAGGCACCCTCGAAATGATCGTGGGCGGCCAGCATCCGAAAGGCGACGTACTGGCGGTGGCCAGGATTGCCGGCATCATGGCGGCCAAGAAAACCCACGAACTGATCCCGCTGTGCCATTCGCTGAATCTGAGCTCGGTGAAAGTGGAGCTGAGCCCGGGCGTGGACGGTGCCTCGGTGCATATCCTCACCCTTTGCAAACTGTCGGCACAGACTGGTGTTGAGATGGAGGCGTTAACGGCAGCGAGTGTGGCAGCGCTGACACTGTATGATATGTGCAAAGCGGTCGATCGCGGCATGGTAATCGACGGCGTGCGGCTGCTGGAAAAGAAAGGGGGGCGCAGCGGCCACTGGTCTGCTTCGGGTCCTGCATCGTAAAGCTGTATGAACCAAAACAGCTGGAGAAGCGACAGTGCAGAGACTACGCCAAGAAGGCAGCCCCATGATAGAATGCGCGGCCCGATTGATTGAACCACGAGGAAACACTGTGGCTGTTCGTTACATCCAGACTTGCCGGTTGCCCACGCCGTTCGGGGTATTCGATATGCACGGCTTCGAAGAGCCGGATACCGGTAAGGAGCACGTCGCTCTGACGCTGGGTGACCTGAGCAGCAGTGAGCCCATGCTGGCGCGTACCCACTCTGAGTGCCTGACCGGCGACGCGCTGTACAGCATGCGCTGTGATTGTGGTTACCAGTTGGAGGAAGCACTGCGAAGCATCGCCCGGGAGGGTCGCGGTATCCTGATGTACCTCCGCCAGGAGGGTCGTGGTATCGGCCTGCTGAACAAGATCCGCGCCTACAATTTGCAGGATCAGGGTGCTGACACCGTTGAAGCGAACGAGAAGTTGGGTTTTGCAGCGGATCTGCGTGACTACAGCATGTGCAAGGACATGCTCGAGCATCTTGGTATCTCAAGCCTGCGCCTGATGACCAACAACCCGCGCAAGGTGGATGCATTGACGTCCTACGGCATCGCGATAACCGAGCGGGTACAACTGCACGTTGGCCGCAATCCTCACAACGAGCATTATCTCGATACCAAGCAAAGCAAGCTGGGCCACTGGCTTGAAACTCACCAGGACGACGACCCCGAAGGCTGAGCCCTTCACCCATCCCGCTGTCGGACAGCCGGATGGGTGAATGACTACCGGACGGCTTTCAGTGTCTGGTGGCGCAAGCGCTCCAGCCTCGCGCTAATGGCACGACCAATGCCCTCGGCATCCAGCCCGCAGTTCTGCAACAGCTCGCCATGCTTGCCATGATCTATGAAGGTGTCCGGAAGCCCCAGTTGCAACACCGGCAGACACACCTCGCGGTTGTTGAGGCATTCGGTCACAGCACTGCCGGCGCCACCCGCGATTGCATTTTCTTCCAGTGTTACCAGCAGGTTGTGTCGAGCGGCCAATGAGAGCACCAGCTCTTCGTCCAGCGGTTTGACAAAGCGCATGTCCACCACGGTAGCCCCGAGTGCCACGGCGGCGTCCAGCGCCGGTGCCAGCAGGGTGCCGAAATTCAGTATCGCCACCTCGCGCCCCTCCCTGACAACGCGTCCCTTACCGATGGGCAGTGGCGTCAGTTCCTGCGCAATGACCGCGCCCGGGCCGGTGCCCCTGGGGTAGCGGACCGCGGCCGGGCCGTCGAACATCAGTCCGGTGTGCAGCAGCTGTCGGGTCTCGTTCTCATCAGACGGAGTCATTACCACCATGTTGGGGATGCAGCGCAGATAGCTGATATCGAATGCCCCGGCGTGAGTTGGCCCATCCTCGCCCACCAGACCGGCACGGTCGATGGCAAACAGTACATCCAGGTTCTGGATGGCCACGTCGTGGATCAGCTGGTCGTATGCCCGCTGCAGAAACGTGGAATAGATCGCCACCACCGGTTTGGTACCGTCGCAGGCAAGTCCCGCCGCAAGCGTCACCGCGTGCTGCTCGGCAATAGCAACATCGTGGTAGCGGTCCGGAAAACGTTCGGAAAACGCCAGCAGGTCCGATCCTTCGCACATTGCCGGGGTAATGCCCACCACGCGATGATCCTGTTCGGCGGCGTCACACAGCCACTGGCCAAAAACGTTGGCGTATTTGGGTTTCGAGGCCTTGGGTTTGACCGGTTCCGGTTTGCTGGGCGGTACTGGCTCGATCTTGTTGATGGCGTGATAGCCAATCGGGTCGGCCTCAGCCGGGGCAAAGCCCTTGCCTTTGGTGGTGACCACGTGGAGGAACTGCGGGCCGTCCAGCTCGCGAATGTTTTCCAGGGT
This sequence comes from Marinobacter goseongensis, assembly GCF_023156235.1. Classification (GTDB taxonomy): domain Bacteria; phylum Pseudomonadota; class Gammaproteobacteria; order Pseudomonadales; family Oleiphilaceae; genus Marinobacter; species Marinobacter goseongensis. Next base: position 42,697 of record NZ_JAKZAI010000012.1, read on the forward strand.
CTCGACCAGCAGAGGCAGGTCATGGCCATCGATGGGGCCAATGTAGTTGAAGCCCAGCTCCTCGAACAGGGTGCCGGGGGCGATCATGCCCTTGAAATGCTCTTCGGTCTTTTTTGCCAGCGCCCTCAGGTTGGGTGCGCCCTGCAGAACCTTCTTGCTGCTGTCCCGCACCTGATTGTAAGTGCGGCTCGCCAGCAGTTTGGCGAAATAGTTGGATAGGCCGCCGACGTTTCGGGAAATGGACATGTCGTTGTCGTTCAGCACCACCAGCATGTCGGCGTGCAGGTGACCGGCGTGGTTGAGCGCCTCGAACGCCATGCCGGCGGTCATTGCACCATCGCCGATGACAGCGATGCTCTTGCGCCCGGTGTTCTGCATGCGGGCCGCCAGCGCCATGCCCAGCGCGGCACTGATCGAGGTGCTGGAGTGGCCAACGCCGAAGGTATCGTAGTCGCTCTCCGCGCGCTTGGGGAAGCCGGCAAGGCCGCCTTTACGGCGAATCGTGCCCATCTGCTCACGACGCCCGGTCAGAATCTTGTGCGGATAGGCCTGATGCCCCACGTCCCACACCAGGCGGTCCCGTGGCGTGTTGAACACATAATGTAGAGCGACGGTGAGCTCGAGGACCCCAAGACCGGCACCGAAGTGGCCCCCGGTCTGGCCAACCGACCACAACAGAAATGCCCGCAGCTCCCGGGCGAGGCGGGTTAATTGCTCCGCCGGCAATGTCCGCAACTGGTCCGGAGTCTCTATCCTGTCCAGTAGCGGCGTATGGGGCCGCTGGGGTGGGATTTCCTTGAAAATATATGTGTCCTGCATTTGCTCGGGTCTATTCCGGTCTGTGTGTGGCTAGTCAGAGAATGATAGTGTGCGCTTCCGGCACTGGATCAATCAATGGGTGCGGGCAACGACATAATCCGCAATGGCCCGCAAAGGATCTGCCTCGGAGCCGAAACCGGCGAGGCTGTCGTGGGCCAGTTTTTTCTGTTGCGACAGGTGATCCCGAGCACCCTGAATGCCGAGGAGTGCCGGGAAGGTCGGCTTGCCGCGGGCAACGTCGGAGCCCTGGGGCTTGCCGATGACCGACGTGTCCCCCTCGACGTCCAGCAGGTCGTCCTGCACCTGGAACGCCAGCCCGAGTGCGCGGGCATACTGGCCCAGATCGGCCAGCTGCTGCTTTGTTACGTGCGCTGCTGTCAACGCGCCCATGCGTACGCTGGCCTCAATCAGTGCGCCGGTCTTGTGGCGATGCATGGTTTCGAGTTCGGTGATCGACAGGGCCTTGCCCACCGATGCGAGATCGATGGCCTGGCCGCCCACCATGCCGCCATGACCACTTGCCCGGGCCAGTTCGCGGACCATGGACAGTCGTACGGTGTCATTCAGACCCGGTGCCCCGGCCAGCCAGTCGAAGGCCATAGCCTGCAGGGCGTCGCCGGCGAGGATGGCGGTGGCTTCATCAAAGGCAATGTGAGCGGTGGGGCGGCCGCGACGCAATTCGTCGTTGTCCATGGCTGGCAGATCGTCATGTATCAGTGAGTACGCATGTATCAGCTCCAGTGCGCAGGCCGGAACCAGTGCGTTGTCCGCGGGCTCACCCACCGCCACTGCCGCTGCGAGGCACAACGCAGGGCGAATGCGTTTGCCGCCGCCCAGAACGCCATACCGCATGGCCTGCTGCAGCCGGTCGGAGGGATGGCCGTCAGCTTCGATTCGCCGTTCCAGTTCGGCATCGACCCGCGCGCGGGCGGTTTCCAGAAAGCTTTCCGCAAGGAAGGGCTGTGCGGTCATCAGGCAGGGTCATCCGGCGTGAACGGTCGGGTCTCGAGGGTGCCATCGCTGTTCTGAACCAGCTGCTCAACCCGCTGCTCAGCGGATTTGAGCGCCTGCTGACATTCGCGGGTCAGCTTCACGCCGCGCTCGAATGCCGCCAGTGACTGCTCGAGTGAGAGTTCACCCTGTTCGAGGTCGCGAACCAGTTTTTCCAGCTCATCAAGGGATTTTTCAAAGTCGGCGATGGATGTTGCGCCTTGTTCACCGGCCATCAGGGCCTCCGGTTGCTTCGCGGGTTTCCGCGGGATTATAACAAAGGTTCGGCGCTATCGCTGCCAACAGAACTGACGTTGTTCGCCGGCCTGGCCCATCGGTCCCCAACTTTGCTCGGTGACGCGGATTTCCCCGCTGCGGCTGACCGACACAACCGTGGTCGCACGGGTGCCATAATCGCTGCCGACGATGAACGGGGAGGACAGAAAACGTTCGGTTTCCAGTCCCACGCCGGTATCCGGCAGGTCCGGGTCCGGCGCCGGAGCGGTGTCTTTCAGCAGCGGGATCAGCGCCTGGTGCAGGCCCTCGGACGCACCGGGCGGTGTCGCCGCCAGAGTATCCGCCACGGCGTTGCGCAACCTGAGCAGTTTCGGCCACGGGCTCTGCAACAGATGATTGCTGAGTCCATAGGTGCCCCGGTGCAGGTGACGGCCGGGATGGGCGTCGCGATTACTGAAATACCAGCCATCGTCAGGGTTCAGGCGGATCAGGTTGAATCCGGAGTAGTCCGCCTGTTGTTCCGTCAGACGCTTTTGAAGCGGGTGTTCGGGCTCGGCCAGCGCCCGCAGCGGCAGCTCGCCGCGACTGATTCGACCGGTTTCGGCGCTGCCTTCGCGCACGTTGGTAACGGCGGCCACCTCGCCACGTCGGGTGACGGCCAGCCAGGTGCCGCCGGAAAGCAGATCGCGGCCCGCCAGTACCGACGGCGTGTCGCCGCTCGACCACCATGTCATGGCAGCGGTGGGTCGACGGAAAAACTCGTCGCGGTTGGCGGCAACCACCAGCGGATAGTCCGGATGTTGTCCCACGGAAAAGGCAATCAGGCACATAGGTTTCGGGGCGCTCTCATAATGATCTCGGCTGCGTCGGTGTGTATCATACCAGCCTCACTAATTGTCCGGGTGTGACGGTAGCATGACCCTGTTGAGTGTAATTGGCCTGTATCTCGCACTGGGTGCGTTCGCCGGAACCTTGGCCGGGCTTTTCGGAATTGGCGGTGGCCTGGTGATCGTCCCGGTGCTGATTTTCAGTTTCGGGCTTCAGGGTATCAGTTCCGAGGTGGCCGCCCATATGGCAGTGGGCACCTCTCTGGCCACCATTGTGTTTACGTCGCTCAGCTCGATCCGGTCCCACCACCTGCACGCAGCGGTGCGCTGGGAGATATTCAGGCCCATGACCGGCGGAATTATCGTCGGCGCGCTGGTGGGTGCCTGGACAGCCTCCCTGCTCAGCGGCCCGGCATTGGAACTTGTCATCGGTGTGTTTGTCATTGTGGTGGCCATCAAGATGCTTCTTGAAGTCAATCCGAAACCCGGACGCATGGTGCCGGGTGCGACCGGTCTGGGCGTTGCCGGCGCCGGCATCGGCTGGGCTTCCGCCATTTTTGGCATCGGCGGTGGCACGCTGACGGTGCCGTACCTGAGCTGGTGCAACGTCAGGATGCAGCAGGCGGTGGGTACCTCGGCAGCCTGCGGGCTGCCCATCGCCGCCGCCGGAGCCCTGGGCAATATGGCGACCGGGTGGGGTAACGAACACCTGCCGGAGCTGAGTGTCGGGTTCATCTATTTGCCGGCGCTGCTGGGAATTATCCTGACCAGCGTATGGTTTGCCAGGGTGGGCGCCAATCTGGCGCACCGGCTGAACGCCCGTCTTCTGAAACGAGTTTTTGCCATCATGCTGATTCTGATCGGCATCCGCTTTCTTCTGAGCTGAGAGGTTACTGATGCTGCAGCATCCGCAGATTGATCCCGTGGCCATTTCCCTGGGGCCGCTGAAAATTCACTGGTACGGCCTGACCTACCTCGTGGGCTTCGTTGCCGGCTGGTGGCTGGGCCGGCTGCGGGCCCGCAAACCCTGGTCACCGCTGAACGAGGACCAGGTGGGTGATCTGCTGTTCTACATCGCCCTCGGCGTCATCCTTGGCGGCCGTTTCGGCTATGTGGTGTTCTACAACTTCGACGCCTTTATCGCGGATCCGCTGTGGTTGCTGCGGGTCTGGGAAGGCGGGATGTCGTTCCATGGCGGACTGCTGGGAGTGATGCTTGCCATGTGGTGGTATGGCCGCAAGGTGGGCAGTGGATTCTGGCGAATAGCGGATTTTGTCGCCCCGCTGGTGCCTGTTGGTCTTGGTGCCGGCCGCATTGGCAACTTTATTAATGGCGAACTCTGGGGCAAGCCGACGGACGTGCCCTGGGGTATGGTGTTCCCTCAGGCGCCGGACGCCCTGACACGTCACCCGTCCCAGCTCTATCAGTTTGCGCTGGAAGGTGTGCTGTTCTTTGTCATTTTGTGGTGGTTTTCCGCCAAACCACGCCCAAGGATGGCGGTTTCCGGCCTGTTTCTGGTGTGCTATGGCGTATTCCGCTTCCTGGTCGAATTCGTGCGGCAGCCGGACCCACAGCTGGGCTACCTGGCCTTCGACTGGCTCACCATGGGGCAGGTACTGTCGTTCCCGATGATACTGGCCGGTGCCGGCCTGATGTTGATTGCTTACCGCAGAGGTGTTGAATGAAAGCCTATCTTGACCTGATGAAAGACGTGGTCGATAACGGTCTCGACCGGGGCGACCGCACCGGCGTGGGCACCCGTTCGGTCTTTGGCCGCCAGATCCGCTTTGATCTGCAGGACGGTTTCCCGCTGGTGACCACCAAGAAAGTCCACCTGCGCAGCATCATTCAGGAACTGCTGTGGTTTTTGCAGGGCTCCACCGACAACAACTGGTTGAAAGAGCGCAACGTCTCCATCTGGAACGAATGGGCGCTGGACAACGGCGACCTGGGGCCGATCTACGGCAAACAATGGCGCAGCTGGCACTGCCCGGACGGCCGTACTGTTGATCAGATCAGTGAGCTGATTGAGCAGATCCGCCACAAGCCCAACTCCCGCCGGCTGATTGTCTCTGCCTGGAACCCGGCGGAGCTGCCGGACGAATCCATCGGTCCCCAGGATAACGTCCGCGAGGGTCGCATGGCACTGGCACCGTGCCACTGCCTGTTCCAGTTCTACGTTGCCGACGGCAAGCTCTCCTGCCAGCTGTATCAGCGCAGCGCGGACCTGTTCCTCGGCGTGCCGTTCAACATCGCCTCCTACGCGCTGCTGACCCACATGATTGCCCAGCAGTGCGATCTGGGTGTCGGCGAGTTCGTGCATACCTTCGGCGATTGCCATCTGTATCAGAATCACCTGACCGACGACATCGTCTTCGAGCAGTTGAAGCGGGAGCCGCGGGCGTTGCCGAAGCTGGTGATCAAGCGGAAACCGGAATCAATTTTCGAGTACGAGCTGGACGATTTCGAATTCGAGGGTTATGACCCCTATCCGGGAATCAAGGCACCCATTGCCATCTGAGCCGTGCAGTCACCCAAGTTCCAGAGGAATCGAAATGCGCAAGGCACTCATCGTCGCTATGTCCCGTAACCGGGTCATCGGTCGTAACAACAAGCTACCCTGGTATCTGCCGGGTGATTTGCGGTACTTCAAGCAGGCCACCATGGGCAAACCCATCATCATGGGGCGGAAAACCTGGGATTCCATCGGCCGGCCGTTGCCGGGACGGATGAACGTGGTTATTTCACGGAATCCGCAATGGGAAGCGCCCGCGGGTACCGTAGCGGCAGCGTCACTGGAGGAAGCGTTGGTTAAAGCCGAGGCACAGGCTGAAATCGAGGGTGGGGACGAAGTGATGATTATCGGAGGCGGGCAGATCTACGCCGAAGCCTTGCCGATGGTGGATCGGATCTACATCACCCAGGTGCATGCGGACGTCGAAGGGGATGCATTCTTTCCGGAAGTGAACTGGGATGGCTGGGAAGAAATCGGACGGGAGGATTTCTCCGCGTCCGATAACAACCCATATGACTACAGTTTCGTCGTCTATCAGCGCTTGGCGTCAGCCTGACGGGGCGGGCGTTTACCGGCGGGCTTGCCGCCTTTGCCCGGGGGCTTGCCCTTCGGGCCGGGGCCGCCACGACCTTTCGGGCCTTTCTTGAAGCCGGGCTTATAGCCAGGCTTGCCTCCGGGGCGGCCACCGCCGCCACCCTTGCGGTCACGGTGCGGGGCTGACGCCGACACTACCGGGATAGCTTCCGGCTGTTCCAGCGGCATGGAGCCGGGTTGCATGGCCTCCATCCAGCACGCCAGGGCGCCGGCGACCATCGCCATGTCCATTTCGTTGCGTTCGGCAATCTCGTCCAGCAGCGCCATCGATTTGGCCAGCTTGCGGTCCTCGGCAAAGCCCAGCAACTGTTGCTCGAATTGCTGCTCACGCATCTTTTTCAGATCCGTGGGCGAGGGCAGCTCATAGGCTTCCATCGGCGAGTTGGTGGCGCGCTCCAGGGTGCGCAGCCAACTGCGCTCCCGCGGAGTCACCAGCAGAATGGCCTTGCCATCGCGGCCGGCGCGGCCGGTACGACCGACGCGGTGAATATACGCTTCGGTGTCGTAGGGCACATCGTAGTTGATGACGTGGGTAATCCGCGGTACGTCCAGGCCCCGTGCGGCGACGTCCGTGGCCACAATAATGTCTTTCTTGCCGCGCCTGAGGTCTTCAACCGTCTGCTCACGCTGACGCTGGTTAAGATCACCGTTCAGCGGCGCTACTGCGTGGCCGCGGGCAGAGAGCTTCTCGGCCAGCAGGGTGGTTTCGGCCTTGGTGCGCACGAAAATGATCGAGGCATCAAAGGGCTCAACCTCGAGAATGCGCGTCAGGGCATCGAGTTTGCGCTCGGCGTAGACCGGCAGCACGAACTGGGAAATCCGCTCGACCGTGCGGGTTTCGCTCTCGATCCGGACTTCCACGGCATCGCGCAGGTAGGTCTGGGCCACTTTCTTGATCTGCGGCGGCATGGTGGCCGAGAACAGGGCGCGCTGGCAGTTCTCCGGTGTCTTGGCGAGAATCGCCTCGACATCGTCGATAAAGCCCATGCGCAGCATTTCATCGGCCTCATCCAGCACCAGGGCCTTCAGGGCATCCAGCTTGAGGGTGCCGCGGCGCAGGTGATCCAGCAAGCGACCCGGGGTGCCCACAATGACCTGGGCGCCGCGCTTGAGTGCTTTCAGCTGGGGGTAAAAATCCTGACCGCCGTAGATGGGCAACACGTGGAAGCGGCTGAATTTGCTGGCGTAGGTGGTAAACGCCTCGGCTACCTGGATGGCCAGCTCTCGCGTGGGGGCCAGCACCAGAATCTGGGGCTCCATTGAGGAGGCGTCGATCCGGCTCAGGAGCGGCAGCGCAAACGCTGCGGTTTTGCCCGTGCCGGTCTGTGCAACGCCAAGAAGGTGTTTGCCAGCAAGCAGCGCGGGGATGGCCTGGGCCTGAATCGGAGACGGAGTTTCATAACCGACGGTGGTCACAGCTTCAAGAACGGCTGAGTCCAGACCAAGTTCGGCAAAAGACAATTCTGACATTAATGTACTCGGAATTCGGAGGGTAAAGCATTGCATTGCAATGCATGATGTGCGCGCATTATAGCCGGTTTGGCGCGGCTTTAATACGCATAATAACGGACCTGCCGTAGGTAGTTGCCGGTGCGGCCCATTGCGCCTTGCGGAACAATTGGGCAATCTTCACAGGGTTTCCAATAGCAAGCTAACAGGGCAATCCGATGAATTTTGATGATGTGCTGGCGGCCGGCAAGGCCGGAACAGAGCTGATGTTTACGCCGGACTGGGCGCAGGGGCGGGCAACCTTTGGCGGCATTATTGCGGCCCTCGTGTTCGACAAGATGGAGAAGGTGGTCGCGCCCGGGCGCGCCATGCGATCCATGCAGGTCTCCTTCGTCGGGCCGGTGACACCGGATGTGCCGGTGGAGATTGAGGCCGACATTCTGCGGGAAGGCAAAGCCGTCAGTCAGGTGCAGGGCCGCATCGTCCAGGAGGGCGAGGTGAAGCTGGTGTGCCTGGCCAGTTTCGGTGGTGACCGGGAATCGGTGGTTGCGGTCAGCCCGCTTCCGGCTCCCGATGCGGCTCCGGTGAGCGAGTGTCAGGGCCTGCCCTACATCAAAGGCATGACACCGGAGTTCACCCAGCACATCGATATGCGCTGGGCCTTCGGTGCTTTCCCGTTCAGTGGCAGGGGCGGGCGTGATATGGGCGGCTGGATGCAATTCCGCGAAACCCCGGCCGAGATTACCGACGCCCACATCGTGGCCCTGGTCGACGCCTGGCCGCCGGCGGTTTTACCGCACCTCAAAGGCCCCGTGCCGGCCAGTTCGCTGAACTGGGCGCTGGATATCATGCATCCGCGGCCAGCCATCAAGCCGGGCGACTGGTTACTGTATCGGGCGAGTATTGATCAGGCCGGGTCAGGTTACGGGCACACTCAGGCGGGGATCTGGACCGAAAAGGGTGAATTGGTGGCGCTCAGCCGCCAGACCGTCACGGTGTTTGGCTGACACCACCGGTCGCGTGAGCTGGCGCGCTCAGGCCGCCAGCTCCGACTTCAGTGCATCAATGATGATGCGGGCAAAGTCATCGGGAGAATCTTCCTGCAGGAAATGCCCGCCTCTGAGGGTGATGTGGGGTTGGCCATAGGCACCGGGAATGCGCCGTTGCATGTGCCGGTCGCCACCGCGGGTGATCGGGTCGCCGCTGCTGAAGCAGGTGATGAACGGTTTACGCCACTTCTCCAGGACCCGCCATGCAGCCTTGTTGGCGTCACTGGCCGGGTCGTCCGGTGAGACGGGAACCAATTTTGGAAACGCCCGTGCTCCAGCCTTATATTCCGCGTCCGGGAACGGCGCTTCGTACGCCGCCAGCTCAGCCTTGGTCAAGGTGCGTTCGGTACCCAATTGCACAATCCGCGCCACCGGAAACCATGGGCTGTGTGTGGCAAAGGCTTTCCACAGTGCAAAAATCGGCGGTACCGAGGTGTCGCCGGTGGGCAGCATGCCATTGCCGACAATGATGCGCTGGAACCGCTGCGGATTTTCCGCCGCCAGCCGCAAACCCAGCAGGGATCCCCAGTTCTGACAGACCAGCGTGATGTTGCTGAGATCGAGTGCCTCCAGCCAGCGGGTCAGCCAGGCGATGTGCCCCTGATAGCTGTAATCGCCAACAGCGGCGGGTTTGTCGGACTTACCAAAGCCGATCAGATCCGGAGCGAGTACCCGGTGGCCCGCCGCAGCGACCGCGGGAATCATGTGCCGGTAGAGGTAGGACCAGGATGGCTCTCCATGGAGCATCACCACCGGTGAGGCGGAGGCCGGACCCTCATCCACGTAATGCATCCGCAGTCCTGGTTCGACATCCAGGTAGTGAGGTGCAAAGGGGTAATCCGGGAGACCCTCGAAACGGGTCTCGTCGGTTCGCAGAATACGCATGCCCATCGACTGTCCTGACTGAGTGGTTGCGTGGCTAGGAATGTGCCAGCCTTAACTCAGACAAGGATAAATCAGATGGAAATTTTCTGTGTTTGGTTTCGGTAACAGAGCGTTGCCCGATTGAATCAGGATGCGATCCGGAACAGTAATTCTGCGTCGTCCAGTGTGGCCAGCGCCTCGTCGCAGCAGTTAACCGCGCCACAATCGTCGGCCGAGCAGAGGCCGATGGTCTGGCAACAAAAATCCTGGAAACGTTCGCCTCCGTTGCGGAACAGGCGTGCGCGGGGCAGGGTGGAATGGCAATGTCCGCAGAGCAGCATGGGTACTGCGCTCCCTTCCGCGGCAATCGCGTTGTAATGTTGATGTTCACTCATTTCAGACCTCCTCAGTGTCCCTAACATAAGGGTCCAATATGACAACTCGAAGACGGCGGACCCCGTTTTTGCAGGTAACAGGTACGTGCCGGCATCCGCTTACGTTCACTATAGGTCAGGGATCAGGCGTCGGCATCCGGAATCGGTCGGCGATTGGAGCGTTTGTCTTCCCAGTCAAGCTCCTTGGGGTTGTACCAGCCGATCCGGTGCAGCACCTTTTCCCGGGTGGCTGGTGACAGCGTGGGCCAGAGCTCATGAAACTCGTCCAGGCCCTGTTCCCGCTGTTTCTGTTGCTTGCTCTGCAGCCGGCGCATAATGCGCGGCAGGTGCAGCGCTTCACCAAGCTGGCCGGGCACCCACACTTCTTGTCCCATCACCTTGCGGCGATGGGTGCGGGCCGCCAGGACGCGGTGCAGGGCGCCTGCGGCGTCCAGTGCGGTTTCAATGCTGAATTCTTCGTATTCCAAGGACTTGACCTGTTTTATTACTGATCAATAACCAACCACTATACCCTGAAAAAGGCGGCAGTGGCCACGGGCCGTGTTAGGCTGTGGTCAGCTAACCGGACATCTCAATCGGGAACCCTTCGGATATGTACGCAAAACTGGAAACACGGACTTTTCTTGCTCTGCTGGTGGGCGTGTCCCTGGCCTTCTTTCTGCTCATGAAACCCTTTTTCGGACCCATTTTCTGGGCCGTTGCCATTGCCCTGATCTTCCACCCGGTGCGGGAGGCTGTGGCGCGTAAGCTGGGGGATCGTCCCAACTCCGTGGCGCTGCTGACGCTGTCCATCTGCATGGTGATTGTGGTCATACCCGTGGTTCTGCTGGTGACCTCGCTGGTTGCGGAGGGACTCGGTCTTTACCAGAAAATCCAGAACGGGGAGATACGACCCGGGGAATACATTGATCGGGTGAACCAGTCGTTTCCGGCCATTGAGGCGTTTCTGGCCCAGTTCGGCATCGATTTCAGCGAGATGCGCGACCGTGCGGTCAGCGCGTTTCTCGGGGGCAGTCAGTTTCTCGCCAAGCAGGCTCTCGGGCTCGGGCAGAATACTTTCCAATTTTTTCTGGGCCTGGCGCTGATGGTGTACCTGGCGTTCTTCCTGCTGCGGGACGGCAGGAAGTTGGTGGAGTTGCTGATCCGTGCGCTGCCGTTGGGGGATGCCCGCGAGCGGCTGCTGTTTGCCAAGTTCGCGGAGGTTACCCGGGCCACCGTGAAGGGCAATTTACTCATCGCCATTATCCAGGGTGCCCTGGGCGGCCTGATTTTCTGGATTCTGGGCATTACCGGCGCCTTGCTGTGGGGGGTGGTCATGGCCATCGTATCGTTGATACCCGCGATCGGCGCATCGCTGGTGTGGGTGCCGGTGGCGATTTATCTGGCAGCGGTGGGCGATCTGGTGCCGGCCGCGGTGCTGACGGCCTACGGCGCCATTGTGATTGGCCTGGCCGACAACGTGTTACGCCCCATTTTTGTGGGCCGGGATACCAAGCTGCCGGATTACATCGTGCTGCTGTCGACCCTGGGTGGCATTGTCATGTTCGGCATCAACGGATTCGTGATGGGGCCGCTGGTGGCGGCCCTGTTCATGGCGTTCTGGGGTATTTTCATACGCGAGTTCAGTGAGAACCCCGAGGAAGCCGGCGATCCTGAACCTGTGCAGGAGACGTCCGGGCCTGGGGCCGGTTAAGCCGGTTGCCGCGAAAAATGTGATAGGCTTTGCGGTGGAAGCCTGATCTGTAGGGACGGGCTCCACAAACCCATAAAAAGAAGAACTGGTACCCCGGACGGTATCAGGCGAGTTCCAGGAGAATTCCATGCGCTTTACAACATTGACACGACATCAACTGGCCACTGCTGCCTTGGCCACTGCCCTGACCCTGACTGCCGTACCCGCCGCCCTGGCCGACGACACCGTCGCACTGAAAAACGCCCTTTATGGCGCAGGCTATGACGTCAGTAACGTGAACCGGTCCATGGATAAGGGCACCCGCGCGGCACTTCGTGCTTTCCAGACCGATCAGGGGCTGGATGTAACCGGGGAACTGGATGAGGCGACCAAGTCGGCACTGGGCATGGTGCCGGTAGACATTGCTGCTGCCCAGTCGGCCCAGACTTCGGAGGCGGGCGCCATGAAGGCCAACGACACCGCAACGCCGTCAGATGACGGCGCGGGTGAAGACGACGCGGTGGAAGAGGACGATGACGGCGGCTGGTCGTTGTTCTGACCCCGACGGCATAAAAAAAGCCCGCCAGGCCAGTGACCTGAGCGGGCTTTTTTATGGTCGGCGCCGCAGCGCCGCCGGGCCCGATCAGTCGAGCTTGCTGAGATCCCTGACCGCACCCTTGTCGGCGCTGGTCGCCAGCAGGGCGTAGGCCTTGAGCGCAGCAGAGACCTTGCGGTCCCTGGCCAGCTCAGGCTTCCAGCCTTTCGCATCGCGCTCAGCGCGGCGGCGGTCCAGCTCGTGCTGATCCAGTTCCACATTGATGCTGCGGTTGGGAATATCGATGCGGATCAGGTCGCCGTTTTCGATCAGGCCAATGGCCCCCCCTGCTGCGGCTTCCGGTGAAGCGTGGCCGATCGACAGGCCGGAAGTGCCCCCTGAAAAGCGACCATCGGTCAGCAGGGCGCAGGATTTGCCGAGGCCCTTGGATTTCAGGTAGCTGGTGGGGTAGAGCATTTCCTGCATGCCGGGTCCGCCCTTGGGGCCTTCGTAGCGGATGATCACCACTTCGCCTTCTTTGACCTCGTCACTGAGGATGCCGGCGACGGCGGAATCCTGGCTCTCGAACACCCGCGCCTTGCCTTCAAACACGTAGATGCTCTCGTCCACCCCGGCGGTTTTGACCACGCAGCCGTCCAGGGCGATGTTGCCGTACAGCACCGCCAGGCCGCCCTCAGCCGAGTAGGCGTGTTCGACCGAGCGGATGCACCCGGTTTCGCGGTCACCGTCGAGGGAGGGCCAACGCGTGCTCTGGCTGAACGCGGTTTGTGTGGGGATGCCGGCAGGGCCTGCCTTATAGAGCTCTACCACCTCCGCCGGCGGTTTGCGCATGATGTCCCAGGTTTCCAGGGCCTCGTGCATGGTCTTGCTGTGCACTGTCGGCAGGTCGGTGTTAATCAGCCCGCCGCGTTCCAGTTCGCCGAGAATGCCCATGATACCGCCGGCACGGTGAACGTCTTCCATGTGATATTTAGGCGAGTTGGGCGCCACCTTGCATAGTTGCGGCACCTTGCGGGAGAGCCGGTCAATCTCGTTCAGGGTGAACGGGACGCCGCCTTCCTGGGCGGCTGCCAGCAAGTGCAGAATGGTGTTGGTGGAGCCACCCATGGCAACGTCCATCACCATGGCATTCTCGAACGCGGCCATGGAGGCAATACTCAGAGGTAAGACGCTGGCGTCGTCCTCCTCGTAATAGCGTCGCGCATTCTCCACAATCTGGCGTCCGGCCTTCAGAAACAGCTGTTCCCGGTCGGCATGGGTGGCCAGCAGTGAGCCGTTGCCGGGTAGGGCCAGGCCAATAGCCTCGGTGAGGCAGTTCATGGAATTGGCGGTGAACATGCCGGAGCAGGAGCCGCAGGTGGGGCAAGCGCTGCGTTCGTACTCGGCCACGGTTTCATCATCGGCATTGGGGTCAGCGGCAATGACCATGGCGTCCACCAGATCGAGCTTGTGCTCGGACAATTTGGTCTTGCCAGCCTCCATTGGACCGCCGGAAACAAATATGGTCGGGATGTTGAGGCGCATGGCGGCCATCAGCATGCCAGGAGTAATCTTGTCGCAATTGGAAATGCACACCAGCGCATCGGCGCAGTGGGCGTTGACCATGTACTCCACGGAGTCGGCGATGATTTCCCGGGACGGTAGCGAGTACAGCATGCCGTCGTGGCCCATGGCGATGCCGTCATCCACGGCGATGGTGTTGAATTCCTTGGCGACGCCGCCGGAGGCCTCGATTTCGCGGCAGACCAGCTGGCCCAGATCCTTCAGGTGAACGTGGCCGGGCACGAATTGGGTAAAGGAGTTGGCAACCGCAATGATCGGCTTGCCGAAATCGCCATCTTTCATACCGGTGGCGCGCCAAAGCGCACGGGCACCGGCCATGTTACGGCCGGCAGTGGAAGTCCGCGAACGATACTGGGGCATGGGTTTCTGGTCTCTCTGGTTGCCTGTGTTCAGATTTGAAAAGGCAGAGGATACCAGATTCGACCCTGTTCGCATGGTTGTTTTGCGGGTCCGTGTTTACAATAAGTAACGATGTCTGAAACCGTCGCCTTCGGGTACGGGAGTGATTGCCTGATCGGGAGAAAGCCTATGGCTGGCCGGGAAAGCCTGCCGCTGAGTCGTCTGAAACAGTTCCAGCCGCTGAACCGGTTAACGGATGAACAGCTTGTTGTGCTGGCCAGTCGTGCAGAGCGACGCGTGCACGGGCCCGGCCAGCGAGTGGCGGAGCGTGGTGTGCGCGATGGTCTGGAGCTGTTTCTGATTGACGGAGTGATCGAGCTGGAATCGGCGGATGGCCGCAAGGCCACCATTGATTCCCAGAGCGAGAAAGCCCTGAACCCGATCGCCCGGCTGCAACCGCGGATATACGACGTCACGGCGGTGCGCAATTGCGAGTTTCTCGTGGTGGAGCAGGACATTCTCAATCAATTGCTGCGCTCTGCACCGGTGAAGCAGGTGGAAATGGAATCCGGGGACGCCTTCGGCAACGACGAGAGTGAAGAGCATCATCTGCTGATGGAGTTCTACTCGGAATTGCGGTCCAACCAGATCAACCTGCCCAGCGTGTCGGACGTGGCCTGGAAAGTTCGGCGAATTGTGGACCGGGACGACACCAGTGCCGAACAGGTAGCGCTGGCGGTATCGGCCGATCCGGCGATGGCGGCGAAACTGGTTCGTGCCAGTAACAGTCCGCTCTACCGTGGCTTCAGCGATGTCCGCAATGTGCGTGAAGCGGTGGTGCGCTTGGGCATGAGAACCACCCGTCAGCTGGTCACCGTGTTTGCCATGCGGGAGGTGTTCAAGACGCGGCAACCGGCGTTGCAGAAAGAAATGGACCGGTTGTGGCGGCATTCCAGTGAGGTTGCCGCCCTGTGCTGGGTTCTCGCCGACAGCGCCACCCGTCTGAACCCGGAAGAAGCCATGCTGGCTGGCCTGCTGCATGATATCGGAGTGGTGCCGGTACTGGTTCAGGCCGAGCATCATGTGAACCTGTTCGCTGATCCGGCCAACCTTGCCCATGCTGTGTCGGAGCTCCGCGCCGATGTGGGTACGGCGATGCTGGAGAACTGGTCGTTTCCTCCGGCGTTTACCGAGGCCGTGCGCCATGCCGAGGACTGGGCCCATGAGTGCCGTGCGCCCGAACCCCAGTTGGTGGATGTGGTGATTGTTGCCCAGTTGCACTCGATGATCGGTTCCAGTCAGAATGCCAGCCTGCCGGCATTTGACCAGGTACCGGCCTACCGGCGGCTCGGCGAGTTGGAACTGAATGCGTCGCGCAGCCTGCAACTGCTGACCGAAGCGCGGGCACGGGTGGACGAGGTCCACCGGTTGCTGTCGATTCACTGACGTTGCGTGATGATTAATTCTGAGTTAACCCAAAGGTGGCCGTTGCCCAGATGAACGTACCTCTTTTTCCGCTGAACTCGATCGTGCTGCCGCGGGGGCGTATTCCCCTTCAGCTCTTCGAGCCTCGCTACATCGATATGCTGACGCGCTGCCTGAAGGAGGATCGCGGCTTTGTGGTGGTGCTGCTCCGCGAAGGGGTAGAAACCAGGAAAGAAGCCGCGTTCTACGATATTGGCACCTACGTTCGCATCATTGATTTCCAGCAACTGGATAACGGCTTGTTGGGTATCACCGTTGAAGGGCAGGGCAAGGTGTCCGTGGTCAGGAGCTGGCAGGAAGAGGATGGCCTGAACCTGGGTGACGTGGAGTGCCTGATGGATGAGGCCGATTGCAAAGTGCCTGAGCGGTATACCGAGCTGCCTTCGGTTCTTCGGGCGCTGTTCCGTCACCCGGTGATCCGGGATCTGGATATGGCAGTGGATTACGAGGACGCCCGCGATGTGGGGTGGCGGCTGACTGAGCTGTTGCCCCTGGACAAGCAGGAAAAACAGCGCCTGGTCGAGCTTCAGGATCCGCTGGAGCGGCTGAGCCGTCTGCAAACCCTGCTGGAAGCCCTCGAGCAGGACTGATAACGGCACCGCGCTCCCGCAATCGGCTCAGAGCGGAGCGTAGAACTGCACCGCCTCCGGCCAGCGGTGCCAGGTGTATATCGCAGCAAAGCCTCCCCAGGCCAACGTGGTTGCTACCAGCGACGCATCCGGCGCCAGCGGCACCTGGTCGTAGCGGCTGTAGCTGGCGCGAATGTAGCCGGTAATCGCCAGCCCCAGCAACAGCCCGCCCACGACATCTGTGAACCAATGCACCCCGAGATACAGACGGCTGAGGGCGACCAGTACAACGGGGACGCTGAACAGCAGGTAAATGCGCCAGCGCTGGTAGTGGCGATTCTCCCGGGCAATAAAGTTGGCGATCAGGGTGCTCAATACGGTGATGCCGGCGGTGTGGCCACTGGGGAAAGCGGCGGAGACCGGAGGTGCCAGCACCTGCTCCGGTCGCGGAATGGCGGTGGCGGATTTGAGCGCCCAGACCACCGCAAACGTAATCACCGCCGCGGCACCGATGTGCACGGCCGCGCCGTAGAAACCCCGAAATGTCAGTCCCAGGCACAGAAACGCAGCGGCTGCGATCAGCACCGGACCATCGGCCATAACCGTCAGGAAAATCATGGCCGGATCGAACAGCGGTAATCGCAGAGAGGAGAACCATTCCGCCACCGCCTGGTCAAAGGGGGTCAGCAGGTGGGTGCCGGTGGTGAGCTGACTGCAGATCAGAAACAGAGCGGTGCAGCTTACCGCCAGAGACAGTGATGACAGCGGGAATTCGCCGGCCTGGGCCGGTCGCTCGCTGGAGTAAAGGCGCCAGAACCGATGGGGGGCCTCGTACCCGGCCATTTTCCCGGCGAGCCATTGATAGAGGCGACTGTCGTGGCCGAGCCCCAGTTGGAAGCGGAAAACGGTCAGATAGATTAGCAGCAGGGCGCCCAGACTCACGCCGATCACCGGATAGAAATGGACGGGCGGACGAAGATCCGCTGTTAGCGCGCTGCCCACCAGATACCCCGGTAACACATAGGCGGGTGCCCAGCCCACGGCGGAGGTCAGGTTAAACAGTAGGAACCGACGCCAGGGCATCAGCAGGGCGCCGGCAATCAGGGGGATGACAGGGCGGACCGGCCCGACAAACCGTCCGATCACCACACTGACGCCGCCGTACCGGTAAAAGAAATGCTCGCCCTTGGCAATCATCTTCGGGTATCGGCTCAACGGCCAGATCCGGTCCAGTCTGCCCTGGCAGAGTCTGCCCAGAGCGAAGCTGATGCTGTCCCCGAGAATGGCGCCGAGGGCGGCCCACAGCAGCAGATCCACCAGCGGCATGCCGATCTGACCGGCCAGGACGGTAATCGCAAAAATGATGGCTACCCCGGGTATCAGGATGCCAGCGATGGCGAGGGACTCGGCAAAGGCGGTGGCAAACATCGCCACGGACAACCAATCCGGGTTGATGGACAGCCAGGCGGATAGGCTGGTCAGCCAGTCACTGCTCATGACCCGGCGGCGTCTCCCGGCAGGAACCACACCGAGTCCGCCCCGCGCTTGCGGGCCTCTTCCATGGCCTGGTGCGTGCGCTTACGCAAGGTGTCGGTGCGGGTGTCTCCGGAGCCGCGGGTGGTGCAGCCGAGGCTGATGGTTGCTTTACCGACGCCCGCCCAGTTCTGCTCTGCAATGGTCCGACGTATGCGCTCTGCAATGACTCGCACGCCTTCCTCGGGCGTGAACGGCAGGATCAGGAAAAATTCGGAGTTATTGAGGGTGTACAGGGTATCGCCGGCACGGATTACTCCGAACAGATGCTGGGTGACATTGCGGAACAGTGTCTGCATCCCGGTCTTGCCGTGCAGATCCTCCACCTCGTCTGCGTAATCAATGGCCAGCGTGATGACCGACAGGCAGTGCCCGGTTGCGATGGCCCGACTGATCTCCTTTTGCAGGGTTTCGTCCAGAAAACGGGCATTGTGGGCGCCGGTGACCGGATCGGTGATGGCGAGATCCTCCGCAGACTGGGCCATGTGATCGTAGTGCCAGACGTAGAGGGCGCCGATGGTAATCAGTGCCAGGCCACCGGCCAGTACTGTTGCGGCAGTTTGCAGTGGCTGGCTGAACAGCAGAAAGGTGCCGAGGGCAAGCAGCAGCGCGATTGACAGGATGACGGCCTGGCGCAGAGGCAGGATCAACAGATTCAGCAGGATCAGCGGCATGCTCCAGTGGCTGATGCCCGGGGCACTCATCGCGAAGGTGGCGGTCACCAGGCCGCTGTTGAGCGCGGTCAGAATGATCAGATGACCGGGGGCTGACAATTGGTGGCGGCGGCACAGAATGGTGTAGCCGGCACCGGCCACCGTCAGTATCGCCATGCCCGCTGCCAGGTAGAACAGCCCGTAGAAGCCGTAGCGCAGGTTCTGGAACGCCAGGCTGGCAATGAACAGACTGGCCAGGCAGTAACCGGCCAGGTGGGTGTATGTGCGCAGGCGAGTTTCGGTCATGCGGCAGGCCCTCCGGTTTCGGGCTCAGTGGGGGTAGGCGCAGTGTGTGACCGGGTGCTGTAGGACTGCGCCCGGTTGCCCCCCTGCAGTTGAGCCCGCCGCAATGCATTGGCGGCCGATTGCTGCATGCTGTTGGCGTCGTCACCGATGTTGAGTCCGGAGATGCCGGCGCTGACGGTGAGTTCCAGTCCATGGGAGGCCAGCAGCGCTCGCAGGCCCTTGCGGATGGTATCGGCGCGCACGGCGGCCTCTGCGGTGGAAATGCCGGGCAGAATGATCAGGAATTGCAGGTCAGCGACCCGGTAGTAGGTGTCGAAGTCCCGCAACTGGGAGTGCAGGTAGCGTCCGATCCGGGGGAGAATGGAACGGATGTCAGCATCGGGGTCGCTGTCGCTCAGATGGGTGTCGAGGCCAATCATGATCAGCGACATGTCTGTACCCTCCCGCTCGCTACGCTGAATTTCCTTGTGCAGGTCGGCCGACAGGTACTCGCGGCTGGCGGCCTGTGTCAGTTCGTCGGTGCGGCGCAGGGGGGCCAGCTGGCGTGATTTGTACTCCCGCAGAAACACAAGCAGGGCAGACAGCATGATCGTCAGCAAGAAGGCGCTGATCATCTGGTGGCGCTCCGGCAGGCCGGCGGACCAGTGGGTAGCGATCATCGCAAAAAATGCGCAGACCACGGTGACCAGTGCCGCCCAGCTCAGCGGGAGCAGGGCAAACGCCACCAGCGGCGCCAGATAGAGCCAGTGCACCAGGCTCCAGGGTCCGGCCCACAGGCTGCTGAGCAGCAAGGCAAGGAAGCCGCAAAGAATCAGACGGTTGACGGCAGGCCAGGGCGCTTCGGCCCGGCGGGGATGGAAGGTACTGCCGGTAAACACCAGTGCCGCTGCCGCCACAGCGGTGAGCGCGGTGAGGGAGTCTCCGGAGAAGGCGGCCAGTGCGGCAACGATGGCCAGAGCGACGAACCCGACTCTCGACAGGCGGCTCAACAGGAATTTTTCGGCCATCTGGGCCATAGTATCCATCCTCTCCCGGACATCCGTTTGTGTCAGCATACCGCAGGTCGCATGGAATAGCCTGCATCCTTCGGTGCTCTTTGAATGGCCAGCAGGCCCGTTAGCAGCGGTATAATAATCGTTTGGGATGCGTACTTGAAACGGGAAAGGTAAAGTTAGTCCCTGAATTGCAATTCTGGCCACCAAAACGAAAGGTAATCGAATGGATATTGCAGCTTACATGGCTGGCGTCGGGCAACAGGCACGTACAGCAGCAACCGCCGTGGCCCGCTCAACCACGGCCATGCGCAATCAGGCCCTGCTGGCGACGGCCGAAGCGCTGGACGCGGCCCGCAGCGAGCTGACTGCGGCCAATGCCCGTGATCTGGCCCAGGGCCGTGACAACGGTCTTGACGCGGCCATGCTGGATCGTCTGGAGCTCACCGCCGAGCGCATTGACGGGATGATCGAGGGGCTGCGGCAAGTGGCGTCGCTGCCCGATCCGATCGGCGCGATTACCGATATGACCTATCGGCCCTCCGGCATCCAGGTGGGCAAAATGCGGGTGCCACTGGGCGTGATCGGCATTATTTACGAATCGAGACCCAATGTGACGGTGGAGGCCGCAAGTCTGTGCCTGAAATCCGGCAATGCCACCATTCTTCGGGGCGGGTCGGAATCGATCCACTCCAATCAGGCCATTGCTGCCTGCGTGGCGTCCGGGCTGGCGGCCGCCGGGCTGCCGGAAACCGCGGTGCAGGTCATCAATACCACTGACCGGGCCGCCGTGGGTGAGCTGATCACCATGCCCGAGTACGTAGACGTGATCGTGCCCCGGGGTGGCAAGGGCCTTATCGAGCGCATCAGTCGGGACGCGCGGGTGCCGGTGATCAAGCATCTGGACGGCGTTTGCCATGTGTACATCGACAGTCACGCCGATCCGGAGAAAGCGTTAAATGTGGCAGTGAATGCCAAGACCCATCGCTACGGCACCTGCAACACCATGGAAACCCTGCTGGTGGACGCCGAAGTTGCGGACGACATGCTGCCTCTGTTGGCGGGCGCCTTTGTGGAAAAAAGTGTAGAACTGCGGGGCTGTGAGCGCACCTGTGCCCTGGTGTCGTCGGCCCATGCAGCAACGGAGGCCGACTGGGAAGCGGAATACCTCGCACCGATCCTCGCGGTCAGGGTGGTGGACGGCCTCGACGGGGCGATTGCCCACATCAACCGTTACAGTTCCCAGCACACAGACAGCATCATTACCGAAAACTACACCCGCGCCCGCCGGTTCATCACTGAAGTGGATTCCAGTTCGGTGATGGTGAACGCCTCGACCCGTTTCGCGGATGGTTTCGAGTATGGGCTGGGTGCGGAGATCGGCATATCCACGGACAAGATTCATGCCCGGGGCCCCGTCGGCCTCGAAGGGTTGACGTCGCAGAAGTATGTGGTGTTCGGCGACGGCCACATCCGGACCTGATTGCCCATGCATGTTATCTATGGCGGCACTTTCGATCCGATCCACAACGGCCACCTGCGTCTTGCCATTGAACTGAAAGAGCGGCTGGGCGTGGGTGAGATTTCCCTGGTGCCTTGTCATATGCCCCCCCATCGCGAGGATCCCGGTGCCGGCAGTGGCCTGCGCCTGCGCCTGCTGGCCATGGCTGTCGAGGGCGAGCCAGGGCTGCTGGTGGATGACCGGGAGCTGCAGCGGGAGGGCGCCTCCTACACTGCCGACACCCTGCGCCAGCTACGCAGTCAGTTGGGTGACCAGGAGCCGCTGGTGATGGTGGTCGGTACCGATGCGTTCGCCGGGTTTGATCGCTGGCGGGAATGGGAGCAGATTCCGCAGCTTGCCCACGTGGTGGTGGTGCGGCGCCCGGGGCCGCTGCCCGACCCGCGGGGAGCGCCGGCAAAGCTGCTTCGCGAGCGTCGCGTGGGCGGGGCGGAAGCCCTTCATGAAGCGCCCCACGGCTACTTTCTGGAGCTGGACCCGCCACTTCTCGATATCTCGGCTACCGGTATCCGTGAGCGTATCGGTAGCGGGCGATCGCCGCGCTACCTTTTGCCCGACCCCGTATGGCGGGAAATTTGCCGGCTCGGGCTTTACGGTGCATGCCCTGACGGGAACTTTTAGTGCTACAATCGCATTTGAATATGACTTTTCGGGTGGCCGCCGACGCCGCCACCCGTCCGACAGGGTGATTATGCAGGCTGAGCAACTGAAAGATCTGGTGATAAGTGCACTCGAGGATGTTAAAGCACAGGATGTGAGTGTGATTGACGTTCGAAATCGTACCAGCGTGACCGACTACATGGTTCTCGCCTCGGGAACGTCCAATCGCCATGTGAAATCACTGGCGGAGTCTGTTGTCTCCGAAGCGAAAGAGCAGGGCGTCCGTGCTGGCAATGTCGAAGGCAGTAACGTCAGCGACTGGATTCTGGTGGACCTGGGTGACGTGGTGGTTCACGTCATGATGCCGGCCACCCGTGAGTTCTACGATCTCGAGCGCCTCTGGCGCGATGCGCCGGATCTGGGTGTTGCAGGTAGCGAATAAGCATGCGGTTGCGACTGATCTGTGTAGGGCAGAAGATGCCCGACTGGGTCAGCCAGGGTTATAACGATTACGCCCGCCGAATGCCGCCGGAGCTGCCGCTGGAACTGGTAGAGATCCCCATGGCTCATCGCGGCAAGAATCCTGACATTCCCCGGCTGATGCAAAAAGAGAGCGATTCGATTCTGGCGGCCACCGGGCCCCGGGATCGTGTCGTCGCTCTGGAGGTGGGAGGCCGCCCCTGGTCGACGGAAAAGCTCGCCAGCCAGCTGGAAAACTGGCAGCAGGACGGCCGCGATGTCAGCTTCCTGGTCGGCGGGCCGGACGGTCTTGCAGACCCCTGCCGACAGCGTGCCGATCAGCTCTGGTCGTTGTCAGCCCTGACATTGCCCCATCCGCTGGTGAGAATTCTGTTGGCCGAGCAGTTGTATCGGGCCTGGTCAATCACCCGTAACCATCCGTACCATCGGGCTTAGGACGCGTCATGCCCTGGGGAGAATTCAAAGACGTTGCCGCGGAACGCCGGCTGTTTCAGCGACGCACCACCGTCATGCTGGGCTTCGTTCTGTTCATGCTCGCCATTCTTGTCGCCCGCATGTACCAGTTGCAGATTGTCGAGCACGATATCTACACCACGCTCTCCGACAAGAACCGGGTCCAGGTGCAATCCGTGGCGCCGCCCCGTGGCCTGGTCTATGACCGCAATGAAGAGCTGCTGGCGGAGAACCGCCCGGTATTCGGTGTTACCCTGGTACCGGAGCGGGTTGACGGCATGGAAAACACCCTGGGCAAGCTTTCCTCTATTCTCTCGATTTCCGAGGAGGACATGGAACGCTTCCAGCGCCGGTTGCGGGAGCCCCGAAGACCGTTCCAGCCTCTGCCACTGAGATACGACCTCAACGAACAGGAAATCGCCAGTCTGGCGGTGCATCGCCACGAGCTGCCGGGGGTGGAAGTGTCGGCTGAACTGGTGCGCTATTACCCCCACAGCGAGCTGACCGCCCACGCGCTGGGCTTCGTCGGGCGAATCAATCGTGACGAGCTGCAGCGGATCGACCCCGTCAATTACGCCGGTACCAACTACATCGGCAAATCCGGTATTGAACGCTTTTACGAGGCGCTTCTGCACGGGCAGGTGGGTTATCAGCACGTGGAGACCAATGCCCGTGGCCGCACCCTGAGAGTGTTGGAGCGCCAGAATCCGGTCCCGGGGGAGGACATTCAGCTGCACCTGGATTTGCGGCTCCAGCGCCTGGCCCACGAGTTGCTCGACGGTCGCCGTGGCGCCATTGTGGCGGTGGAGCCGGACACCGGCGGTCTGCTGGCTCTCGCCAGCGTGCCTGGATTCGACGCCAACCAGTTCGTGACCGGCATCAGTGTCGATAATTACCGGGCCCTCAGCGAAGACCTCGACAAGCCCCTGTTCAACCGTGCCCTCCGTGGCCAGTACCCGCCGGGGTCGACGCTCAAGCCCATGCTGGCGGTGGCCGCGCTGGACAGCGGCGCCACCACCCGTGACCGGACCATCTGGGATCCCGGCTACTTTCAGCTGCAATCCGGCGGGCGTCGTTATCGGGACTGGAAACGCAGTGGTCATGGCTGGGTCGATCTGACCGATGCCGTGGCCGAGTCCTGCGACATCTACTTCTACGAGATCGCGGTGGAAATGGGCGTAGACACCATGTACGAGTACCTCGCCCAGTTCGGCTTCGGGGAAGACGCCACACTGGATGTCTCCGGCGCCCTCAGCGGGCTGCTGCCGTCGCGGGACTGGAAACGGGCGGTGCGCAACGAACCCTGGTACCCGGGTGATTCCGTCAACATGGGGATTGGTCAGGGCTTCATGCTGGCCACGCCGTTACAGCTGGCCACCGCGACCGCGCTGATTGCCAATCGTGGGCGCTGGGTTGAACCCCGATTGCTCAGGGACATCAAGGGGGATCGCTCGGCAGACGAGTTTCTGCCACCACCCGATCACGATCCGCTGATTCTGAAAAACCCCGATGACTGGGAGTTCGTTGTCGACTCCATGGCTGAAGTCATGCATGGCACCAAGGGCACCGCTCGCGGTGCAGCCCGCGGCGCGCCTTACCGGATGGCCGGGAAAACCGGCACGGCGCAGGTCTTCAGCCTGGCAGAAGACGAGGAATACGAGGAAGAAGAAGTGCGTGAACGCCTGCGCGACCATGCGCTGTTCGTCGGATTTGCGCCTATTGATGACCCACAGATCGCCGTTGCCATCATTGTTGAAAATGGTGGCAGTGGCAGCGGCACGGCCGCGCCGGTGGGGCGGGCATTGTTTGATGCCTGGTTGCTGGGCTTTCCTGATGAAAGTAAGGCCCCGGTGACCGGTGCCGCGACGGAGGGCGCACGCTGATGCTGGGCAAAGCACTGGGACAACCGGCACATCACCCGTTATCGCGGCCGCGAAGCCTGTGGTCGGCCTTTCACATTGACCCGATTCTGCTGGGCCTTCTGCTGTTGCTGATTGGTGGTGGCCTGGTCGTTCTCTACAGCGGTGCCGACCGCAACATCGAAGTGGTGAAGGCCCAGGGTATCCGTATGGCGGTGGCGCTGGTGGTGATGACAGTGTTCGCCCAGCTGGATCCGGCGGTATTCCGGCGCTGGGCGCCCTGGCTCTACCTGGCCGGCGTTGCCGCGCTGGTCGCGGTGTTGTTGGTCGGTGTGGGTGCCAAGGGGGCGCAACGCTGGCTGGCGATTCCGGGGCTGCCGCGCTTCCAGCCCTCAGAGCTGATGAAGCTGGTAGTGCCCATGATGACCGCCTGGTACCTCTCCCGTCATTTCCTGCCTCCGCGATTGTCGCGCGTTGCCGTGGCGCTGGCTATCGTTCTGGTGCCCATGGCCATGATTGTCATGCAGCCGGATCTGGGCACGTCATTGCTGGTCGGCGCCGCGGGTCTGTTCGTGGTGTTCTTTGGCGGCATGAGCTGGCGGCTGATCGGGGCGTTCGTGGCCATGGTCTCGGTCGCTGCGCCGCTGATGTGGTTCTTTGTGATGCGCGATTACCAGAAACAGCGGGTGTTGACGCTGCTGGATCCGCAAAGCGATCCACTGGGCGCCGGCTGGAACATCATTCAGTCCAAAACCGCCATAGGGTCTGGTGGGGTGGATGGCAAGGGCTGGTTGCAGGGCACCCAGTCTCACCTGGAATTCCTGCCTGAAAGTCACACCGATTTTATTGTCGCCGTGTTGGCCGAGGAATTCGGCTTTGTCGGTATTCTGGCGCTGTTGACCCTGTATCTCCTGATCATCCTGCGTTGCCTGTACATCTCCGCCACCGCTCAGGATTCCTTCAGTCGCTTGCTTGCCGGCGCCCTGACCATGACGTTTTTCATCTACATTTTCGTGAATGTGGGTATGGTGAGCGGATTGCTCCCGGTGGTGGGGGTGCCGCTGCCTCTGATCAGCTACGGGGGCACGTCCGGAGTCACGCTGATGGCGGCCTTTGGCGTGTTGATGTCGATTCACACGCACCGGCGCATGATCAGCGCCTGACCATGGACGGTGGGTAATGGTTCCCCTCCCGGGCTCCGTGGTAATGTAGCCCCGGCGGCGAACCGGCAGGCGTGCAAGGCCCGCTGGAAAGGCCTTAACGATCCGCCATTACTTCACGGGAAAGTCATGACAGCTGTTTCAACTCCGGGTTTTCGTCGTCCGCTCCTGTGGATGATTGCCGTCATGCTGATGGTTGCGCCCCAGGCGCAGGCCACCGGTTATGAGGCCACGCCTGACGGTCGGGCGTTGATCGATGAGATGGTCACGAAGTACGGCTTCGATGGGGATCGGGTGGCGTCGTTGTTGGCCGAGGCCGAACGCGTTGACAAAATTCTGGAATCGATCAGTCGTCCGGCGGAACGCACCCTGAGCTGGGCCCAATATCGAAAGATTTTTATCAAACCGGCACGTATCGAGCAGGGCCTGGCGTTTCTGCGCGAGCATGAAGACGCCTTTGCCCGGGCAGAGGCGGAATTTGGCGTTCCGGCCACCATCATCGCAGCCATCATTGGCGTGGAAACCTGGTATGGAAACTATCTGGGCAACTACCGGGTGCTGGACGCGCTGGCGACCCTCGCCTTCGATTACCCGCCCCGAAGCCGTTTCTTTCGCAGTGAGCTGGTGCAATACCTGTTGATGACGCGGGAGCAGCGTTTCGATCCGCTGGAGGTGAAAGGCTCTTATGCCGGCGCTATGGGCTATGGTCAGTTTATCTCCAGTAGCTATCGCCATTACGCCATTGATTTTGACGACGACGGCATCGTCGATCTGCTGACCAATCCGGTGGATGCTATCGGTAGCGTGGCCAATTACTTCGGTGCACACCATTGGCGCAAGGGTGAACCGGTTGCCGAACCTGTCGATGCCAGGCTTGCGGCCGACTCACCCCTTTTGACCCGGGAACTGAAGCCCCGTCTGACGGTCAGTGACTATCGGAGCGCGGGGCTGGAGCCAGAAGTGGCGGTGGCGGATGAAGCCACGGCCCGGGCCATGCTGCTGGATGGGCCGGGTGGTGAGGAGCTCTGGCTGACGTACCACAACTTTTATGTCATAACCCGCTACAATCACAGTCACCTGTACGCAATGGCCGTGTTCGAACTGGCCTCCGAGCTTGCCCGGGGACTGGCCGCGGATGATGACAAAACCAGCAAAACAAAGGAATCCTGACCGGTGGTAATCAAGTGTCCAGTAGTGATGATGTGGTTGGCTGCGTCAGCGCTGATTCTGTCCGGATGCGCATCGTCTTCCGCGCCGGAGACAGACCATTCTTCAAGATACACCCTGAGTCAGGATCGGGCGCCGGACGGAAATTTCGACGCCTCTGGGCTGGTGGATGCGAAACCCAGATACGAGGCGCCGCGATCGGCCGGCAACAAATCCTCCTATACCGTCTGGGGTAAACAGTACTCGGTTATTGCCAGTAACGATGGCTATGTCCAGCGGGGCATTGCCAGCTGGTACGGGGAAAAATTCCATGGCCACAAGACGTCCAATGGCGAGGTATTTGACATGTATACCATGACGGCTGCCCACAAGAGCCTGCGGATTCCCAGCTACGCACGGGTGACCAATCTGGACAACGGCCGCTCGGTGGTGGTTCGGGTGAACGATCGTGGTCCCTTCCACGGTGACCGGTTGATCGACCTGTCCTACGCCGCTGCAAAGAAGCTGGGCTATCAGAGCAAAGGCACTGCCCGGGTGGAAGTCGCTGCCATTACGGTGGCGAAAGACGGTACCATGACACTCGCCGGTCAGCCGTTCCCGGGGGGCGGTGACCCGGTTCCGGTCGAGCGGGTGGCAGAACAGCCGGCGCCCGACGGCAGTCGCTCGGCGATGTTCGTTCAGCTTGGCTCTTTCAGCAGCCGCAGCCCGGCGCAAAGCCTGTTGATCAAAGCCCGCGATGCCACTCCGGACCCCATGCGGGTCCGTGAGGTGGACACGGCATCCGGACGGTTCCACCGCGTTCAGGTTGGCCCGTTCAGCAATCCGGATGACGCACGAAAAGCCCAGATGAGGCTTGAAAACCGGGGGTTCGGCCAGACCATACTGCTGACCGATTCCCACTAAAAAAGCAATTACACCCTTAACGACGAATGAATGGACCCATGGCGATAAATTCTGTTTTCCGCGTACTCATTGTAGCCCTGCTTCTGGTGTTGATGCCTTTCGGGCAGGCGAACGCCCAATCGGTGTTGATCCCGTCTCCGCCCCAGGTGGCCGCCAGCTCCTATATCCTCATGGACCCGCTGAGCGGCAAGATCCTGATGGATGAGAACAGTAACGAGCGTCTGCCTCCGGCGAGCCTGACCAAAATGATGACTGCATACATCGTCGAGCGGGAGCTGGATGAGGGCCGTATTTCCATGCCCGACATGGTGCCCATCAGCGTAAACGCCTGGCGCACTGAGGGCTCGCGGACGTTTGTGCAGGAAGGCACGGAAGTGTCGGTGGAGGATCTGCTCAAAGGTGTGATCATTCAGTCCGGCAACGACGCCTCGGTTGCGCTGGCCGAGTTCGTGGCCGGCAGTGAGGGCGCTTTTGTCGACATCATGAACCAGCAGGCCCAGTTGCTGGGTATGCGGGATACCCGTTTTGAAAACGCCACCGGTCTGCCTTCTCAGGATCATTTTTCCACGGCACACGACCTGGCGTTGCTGGCCAAGGCGATCATCAACGATTACCCGGAAAACTACCCGTTGTACGCCGTGAAGCATTTCACCTACAACAACATCCGCCAGCCCAACCGCAACAGCCTGTTGTGGCGTGACGACAGCGTTGACGGTCTGAAAACCGGCCACACTGAAGAAGCGGGCTATTGCCTGGTGGCGTCCGCCGAGCGCAACGATACCCGCCTGATTGCCGTGGTCATGGGCACCAACAGCACCGGCGCGCGAGCGCAGGAAGTCCAGAAGATGCTCAACTACGGGTTCCGCTACTACCAGAGTGAAACCCTGTTCAGCGCCGGTCAGGAGCTGATCGAGGCCCGCATCTGGGGTGGTCGTGATGACCAGTTGTCGGTTGGCGTGACCCAGAATGTCAACGTCACCATTCCCCGTGGCTCCCGTAATTCCCTGGAATCGACCGTGGATCTGGATTCGGTCATCAAGGCCCCTATCAAAGTGGGTGATGAGCTGGGTCGCGTACAGGTCAGACTGGGGGATGAGGTGATTGTGGACCAACCGGTGCTGGCCCTGACAGACGTGCCCGAGGGCGGCTTGTTCAAGCGTCTGTGGGATGCCATCAAGCTGTTCTTTATCCAGTTGTTCTAATCAAGGCCTGAGAGGCTTCAGGAGTCCGCCGGCATGAGTGAGCCGAAAGCACCAAAAATCGAGTTTCCCTGCGACTACGTTATCAAGGTCATCGGCAATGCCGCGCCGGACTTCACGGACTTTGTCGTCGACGTGGTGGAGCAGCACGCGCCGGGCATCACCGAGGCGGACGTCTCGGTGAACAGCAGCAGTGGAGGGAGGTTCTCCTCGGTGCAATTGAGGATCGTTGCCACCGGCGAGGAGCAGCTCAAAGCGTTGTTCGAAGAGCTGAAAGCCAGTGGCCGAGTCCATATGGTGCTGTGATCCGATGCCACAACTGATTGTTCGCTCCCTGGGTGAGCAGCCGTACCTGGAAACCTGGGATGCCATGAAGGCCTTCACCGCCGAGCGCGACGAGGCGACGGCGGACGAAATCTGGTGCCTGGAACATCCGCGGGTCTATACCCAGGGCCAGGCCGGCAAGGCCGAACACATCCTGGCGCCGGGCGACATTCCGGTGATTCAGGTGGATCGGGGCGGTCAGGTGACCTATCACGGGCCGGGCCAACTGGTGATCTATCTGCTGATCAATCTGCCGCGGCTGCGGTTCGCGGTGCGGACCCTGGTGGACGAGATTGAGCAGGCTATCGTGCGGGTATTGGCGGAGGTGGGTATTCAGGCGGCGCCACGGCCCGATGCGCCGGGTGTCTATGTCGATGGGGCCAAGATCGCATCGTTGGGGTTGCGGGTTCGTCGCGGTTGTTCCTTTCATGGCCTGGCGCTGAATGTGGCCATGGATATGGAGCCTTTTCGCCGTATCAATCCCTGTGGGTTTGCCGGCATGCCCATGTGTCAGGTACGGGATTTTGTGCCCGGCGCCACCGTCGCGGACTTTGCCGCCAAACTGGCAGACGAACTGGTGGTCGGGCTAGGGCACGATCAGGTGGAGCGCCGCCGCGGCTGGTAGCCGGGCGGGGCTTCAGGCCGCGGCGCTGCCTGAATCGCAGACGGTATTACGGCCCTGGGTCTTGGCCCGGTAGAGCGCTTCATCGGCCCGTTGCAACAGGCGGTCCACCGATTCGGAACCGCTGATGGTGGCCACGCCAACGCTGATGGTGGCGGCGATGGCCCGATTGTCGGCCTGTACCGATTTGCTGCCAACGGCCTCGCGGATGCGGTTGGCGGTATGCACCGCATCCGCGATTCCGGTTTCCGGCAGCAAGACCAGGTATTCCTCTCCCCCCCAGCGTGCCAGTGTATCGACTTTTCGGCACTGTTCGCGCAATGTTGTTGCCACCAGTACGATCATTTCGTCACCCACATGGTGGCCGTAGTTGTCGTTAACACTCTTGAACAGGTCGATGTCCATCAGCAGCACCGAAAACACCCGCGAATTCCGCAGGTAGCGCTGATATTCGCCATCCAGCTGGGTCATGATTTCCCGCCGGTTGGCCAGGCCGGTCAGTGCATCATGTTTGGCCGCGTATTCGAATTCCTTGGCCAGCTTCAGCAGGCTGAGCTTGCTGCGTCGTCGACTCTGGTCGAGCACGTAACAGGTGGACATCTCGAACGCCAGCACCGCCAGCATGGTCAGCCGGAAACTGGTGCTGTAGGGCGAGTCGAAGACCAGGTCCCCCAGCGGACTGAATAGCAACGCGACTGCCGCCAGCCCGCCACTGCAGGCGATAACGCCCACTCTCGCCTGGCTGATGTAGAAAATGATGGGCGGATAGGCAAACAGCCAGATGATGGCGGAGCCGTCTTCGACCGCCTGAACCGCCAGATAAGTGAACAGGGCGGAGATGATGGTAATAAATCCCCGGCGCTGGAGCATGCTGTGACGGATGCCCAGATACACGAGGCCGTTGGCGGCGAGCAGCCCGGCAAACGCCAGCAGTAGCGCCGGCGTCAGCGGATCTCCGCGCAGCGAGGAGCGGTAGGCGAAAAAGATCAGTAAGGGCACGGCGGCCAGGGTCAGCCAGCCGATCAGGGTGGGCACGGGAATTTCCCCCTGTACCCGATACTGGGATAACTCGCTGTCTGCGCGTTTTATGGGTTCTAGTGTCATTTTCAGGTCTTGTTGTTCTGGTGTTATTGTTGGGCCATGGCAAAAGCCGCATCTCCATACTAGTCGGAAATTATGCGGCTGATTGTTTAGAAACGTAAAGAGTTGCAAGGATTTCACCGATATACGGTGACAAGATGCGAGGCATTGGCCGTAAGGGCGTGCGGCGTGCGGCACGCCAGTGAGGCTCGTTGTCGTTCCTGTCCGTATAATGGTGGTGAGTGGCCCCGGGGCTGAAATTTCTGAACCGCGCAGGTATTTGATGGTATCCAAGAAACGGGGAACGTCGGTTTCACGAATCAAAACCGGAAGCTTCGAGCGGCGCCTGACGCTGACCAGGGCCGGATTGTTCGCGGGCACGCGAATGGCATCCCACATGGCAACCAACTGGTTCAGCAGTCGCGAGACCCGCGATCAGCGCCATCGTGCCATGCTGTCCAGCCAGGCGGAGTTTCTGGTGGATGAGCTGGGTAAGCTCAAGGGCAGTGTGGTCAAGATCGGGCAGGTCATGGC
The DNA here is from genome assembly GCF_023156235.1 of Marinobacter goseongensis. Lineage (GTDB taxonomy): Bacteria > Pseudomonadota > Gammaproteobacteria > Pseudomonadales > Oleiphilaceae > Marinobacter > Marinobacter goseongensis. The sequence continues at coordinate 74,004 of NZ_JAKZAI010000012.1, forward strand.
CCTTTACGGTGAGCATTTCCTGCCGGAGGAAGTGACCGAAGCCCTGCATACCCTCGAGGATCAGACCACGTCTCTGGAGTGGGGGGCGATCGAGCGGGTGCTCAAGGATGAACTGGGCCCCGAGCGGCTGGCACAACTGGAGGTGGATCCCGAGCCCATTGGTGCCGCCTCGCTGGGCCAGGTGCACAGAGCACGGCGCAAGAGCGATGGCCTCGAACTGGTGTTGAAGGTGCAGTACCCCGGCGTTGCCGACGCGGTGGACAGCGACCTCAACGCGGTGGCGCAATTGTTGAAAATAGCGCGGCTGGTGTCCTTCGGTCCGGAGTTCAATGACTGGCTGGAAGAAGTGCGGGAAATGATGCACCGGGAGGTCGACTACCGCCTCGAGGCCCGAACCACAGAAAAGTTCCGCAAGATGCTGACCGCGGACCCGCGGTTCGTTGTGCCTCGGGTTCTTGAAGAGTTTTCCACCACCCACGTCATTGCCTCCACCTACGAGCATGGCCACTCGGTAAGCTCGGTGGCGGTACGGGAACTGCCGCTGGAGCGGCGAACCACGCTGGGAGAGGCGGCGCTGGAGTTGTTTTTCCGTGAACTGTTTGTCTGGGGAGAAATCCAGACCGACCCCAATTTCGGCAATTACCGTATCCGCATTGCCGGTGAGCAGGGCGCAGATCCGGGTTATGATCAGATCGTGCTGCTGGACTTTGGCGCTGTGCAGTCCTACTCACGGTCGTTTCTCGATCCGGTAATTCAGATGATCCGCGCCTCCTACGAGGGCGACCTGCCAGCGGTGATTGAAGGCGGTGTGACGCTGCGATTTATGAGCCGTGACTGGCCCGAGGATGTGCTCGAGAAGTTCGGTTCGGTCTGCATGTCGGTACTGGAACCTCTGTCCCGGGACCGGAGCCAGTGGCCCGAGCAGGCGGTGAACGAACAGGGGCAGTACCGCTGGAAACAGAGTGATCTGCCGTCCAGGGTGGCGCGCCAGGCCGCGCGCTCCGCCATCAGTCGGTATTTTCGGGTACCACCGAAGGAGTTTGTGTTCCTCAATCGCAAGCTGATCGGGGTCTATACGTTTATCGCGGTGCTCAACGCTGAATTCAACGGTGAAGATCTGCTGAGGGCCTATCTATACGGTCAGGGTACCGATTCGGAGGGAACGCCAGCAGCTTCCATGACCAGCCACAACACGAAGGCGTAACGCAGGCCTTTGCCAATGGCAACCAGCACCACGAAATTGAGCCAGGGCACGCGCATGATGCCGCCTACCAGCGTCAGCGCGTCGCCTCCTAAGGGCAGCCAGCCCAGCAATAATGACCATTGCCCGTAGCGATTGAACCGCTCCCGGGCTCTCTCCAAATGACGCTCCGATACCGGAAACCAGCGTTTGTTCTTAAAGCGATCCACTTGCCGGCCGATAACCCCGTTAACAACGGAGCCCAGCGTGTTGCCTGCGGTTGCCCATACCCACAGCCACCACAGGGAATAACCCTGCGTTACCAGCGTGCCCAGCAGTACTTCTGAGTACGCCGGGAGCAGCGTGGCGGCCGCGAATGCGGTCAGAAACAGGGTCAGGTATGCCACGTTGTTACCTCGTTTTAAACATCGTTACCGTACAGGTTCCCGCACCATGAAAAAGCTTTCGTTACGCCTGAAACTCTACGCCCTGGTGATCTCGCTGCTCCTCGTGATGGGGATCAGTATTGTGGTTACCGCCCAGTTGTCGCTCAGCGACATGGAGCACAGGATCACCACCGAAACCCGGGATACCGTGCAGGGTATTGTGATGGAGCGTCTGAGCGCAACCGCCGGGCAATACGGAGAACTGGTCAGCGGGCTGTTTGCAACCGCCTACCGGACACCGGAGGTGGTGCGCAACGTCATTATTCGCAACATCCAGGCGGACAGCTCCGGGCGCATCAGCCGCATCGACCTGCAGGAAACCATCGGCGCGGTTCTGGAGGAGCAGAAAAGTCTGAGCTCGGTGTATGCCCAGTTCGAGCCGGATGGCTACGACGGCCAGGATCGCTATTTCACCGGCGGTGTGGAAGAACACAGCAGCGACGAGGGAACCCTGGAAATCTATTATTACCGTTCGCCGGAGGGTGAGGTGGTGTTCAGCAGAACCGAGGACCCCGCCACCAAGTACCTGGACACCCGCAACGAATTCGGCATCCGTGAGGCGGAGTGGTATTTGTGCTCCAGGGACAGTAAGAAGCCGTGCATTATGGAACCCTACGACTACGAGATTGAAGAGGGCTACTCCGAACTGATGACCAGCCTGGTGGTACCCATCATGGATGGCGGGCGGTTTGCGGGGGTTGTCGGTGTCGACATCAATCTGTCAACGCTGCAACGCACCATCGGCGAGGTCAGCCAACAGCTGTATGGCGGTGAATCCCGGGTGACACTGCTCAGCAACAAAGGCCTCATTGCCGCCTCCAGCCACTACAAGGACTATCTCGGGCGCCCGCTCCAGGAAGCGCTGCCCAAGCTTGCCGAAGACTTTACCCGATTGCACCGGGGTGAGGGTACCTACGATGACGGCGAGACACTGGCGGTGTCCTACCCGGTGGACATTGCCTTGCCGGGCACGCAATGGTCGCTGTTGATCCAGTTACCGCGAGATACCGCGCTGGCCGAGGTAGCGCAGATTACCCGTCTGTTGTCCGAGGAAGTGGATGCTACCGCCGGGCGTCAGACGCTGGTGGGTATGGTGGTCTCTGTGCTGTCGATCCTGGTACTGGTGCTGCTGGTGCGCTCGGTCACCCGTCCATTGAATGAGATCCGTGATCGCATGAAAAGCCTCGCGAGCGCCGAGGGCGACCTGACCCGTGAGCTGAGTATTGATACCCATGCCGAGCTGATCGAACTGGCCGGTGGCTTCAATGCTTTCCTGGCGCGGCTGCGGGACATGATCAACGATCTCAAGAGCGTGAATGGCCAGGTTCGACAACAGGCCTCCGATGTGGGTGGCATCGCACGGGAGACCGATGCCCAGACTGAACGCCAGCATCAGGACATTGAGGGTGTGGTTGCCGCGATGAATGAGATGTCGGCAGCGGCCGGAGAAGTCGCCGGTTTTGCCGGTGATGCCGCGGATAACGCCCGCCAGGCCCAGGACGGCGTGCGTTTCACCCAGGACACCCTGACCACCGCCGTCAATGGTGTCAGTGCGCTGTCCGGCGACATGGGCGAGGCAAGCACCGCGATTACTCAGGTGGCCGGGCGCAGCGAGGATATCAACCGGATACTCGACGTGATCCGGGGTATTGCCGAGCAAACCAATCTGCTGGCCCTGAATGCCGCCATTGAAGCTGCCCGTGCCGGAGAGCAGGGGCGCGGTTTTGCGGTGGTGGCGGACGAGGTGCGCACGCTGGCGTCACGCACCCGCGAATCCACGGATGAAATCAGCACCATGATCGAAGCTTTACAGAGCGATGTGGACGGCGCGGTGTCGGTCATTCGTTCGGGAGTGGATCGTGCCACCCTGGCGGTGGAGGGCACCCGCGAAGCCGACCACTCCCTGGCGGCAGTTGTGGAACGGATTGGCACCATTGTCGAGCACGTCACCCAGGTTGCTACTGCCGCCGAGGAGCAAAGTTCGGTCAGCGAAGAGATCAACCGTAACCTGACGCACATCGGGGATGCCGCCAACGACCTGCGCGAACTGGCCCAGCGTGTCCGCAGCAGCGGCGATGCGCTGGATCAGCAGGTGGATGTGCTGGATTCCGAGCTGGGCCGACTGAAAACCTGACGGCGGGTCTGAGCGCAGGCCGATGCGGGGATGGTGCACCGCTATGGCGGCGATTCATTGCGTCAATTTTGCGATCCCATGACGGCGTGTCATCATTGGAGCTTGTTGAGTGCGTGGCGAGGGCCCCCGCCGGAACGTTGCCAAATGAGGAGTAGGTTATGGAGCATGTGACTATTTACGGCCGTACATCTTGCGGTTTCTGTGTGCGTGCCAAACAGTTGTGTGAGTCCAGAGGTATTCCTTTCACCTGGGTAGACATGGTGGCGGAGAGGCTGAGCAAGGAAGACATTGCTGATCGGATTGGTCGTCCGGTTCACACTGTGCCGCAGATTCTGGTCGGGCAGCGCTACATCGGAGGGTCAGACGAGTTCATCCGCTACTTACGCGAACAGGAAACGGCGAACGCGAACGGGTGATCGTTTGCTGAAAAAAAGGCGCTTGTGAGGTAATCACAAGCGCCTTTTTTCTTTCGCTCCGGTTGTGTCGCTGTTACCGGGCACCCCAACCGGAGATCAGAGCTCGAAACCTGTCTTCAGCTTCTTTTCGATCAGGGTATTCTGCAGTTTTGCCACCCGCGGCAGACCGTTGTCAAACGGCGGGAAGCTCTCGCCGTAGATCAGTGGCTCAAGGTAATCCCGGCAATCCTGAGTGATGCCAAAGCCGTCATCGGTGATGTAGTGGATCGGCATTTTCTTCTCCTGGTTGGCCACCTCGCTCAGGGGCGCCTCGCCGATGTGCCAGCGATACGGCTTTGACTGTTCGCGAACGATGGTTGGCATCAGGGCCTGCTTGCCCTCCATGGCCATTTCGACCGCGGCCTTGCCCACCGCATAGGCCTGCTCCACGTCGGTGGCCGAGGCAATGTGGCGGGCACTGCGTTGCAGGTAATCCGCCACTGCCCAGTGGTATTTGTGGCCCAGGGCCTGCTTGACCATGTTGGCCAGCGCCGGTGCCACACCGCCCAGTTGGGTATGACCAAAGGCATCCTTGGCGCCGGCATCCGCCAGGAAGCGACCGTCTTCGTACTGGGCGCCTTCCGAGGCAACAATGACGCAGTAGCCGTATTCCTTCACACAGAATTCCACGCGCGCCAGGAACGCCTCGCGGTCAAACGGAATTTCCGGGAACAGAATGATGTGCGGCGGCTGGCCTTCGCCCTGGCCGGCCAGTCCGCCGGCTGCGGCGATCCAGCCGGCGTGACGGCCCATCACCTCAAGGATGAACACCTTGGTCGAGGTCTCACACATGGATTTGATGTCCAGGCTGGCTTCGAGCGTGGAAGTGGCGATGTATTTGGCAACGGAGCCGAAACCGGGGCAGCAGTCGGTGAAGGGCAGATCGTTGTCAACGGTCTTGGGTACGCCGATGCAGGTGATCGGATACCCCATTTTGTCGGCCAGCTGGGACACTTTGTAGGCGGTGTCCTGGGAGTCGCCACCGCCGTTGTAGAAGAAGTAGCCGATATCGTGTGCGCGGAATACCTCGATCAGGCGTTCATACTCGCGCCGGTTTTCGGAAATGTTCTTGAGTTTGTGCCGGCAGGAGCCGAAAGCGCCCCCGGGGGTGTGTATCAGCGCCTGAATGGCCTCGTCGCTTTCCAGGCTGGTGTCAATCAGCTCTTCCTTGAGTGCGCCGAGAATCCCGTTGCGGCCGGCATACACCTTGCCAATGCGATCCGGGTATTTACGCGCGGTCTGGATGACCCCGCAGGCGCTGGCGTTAATGACTGCGGTCACACCGCCGGATTGAGCATAAAAAGCGTTCTTGGTGGCCATCTCGGGCTGGTGCCTCCTGCTGGTTCAGTAAATGCCGCCGATGATACGCCAATTGCCGGTTTTTTTCATGAGCAGGATTGCGGATAACGAAGCGCTTGACGGCTCGTGATCTATACGGGAGGCTTGGCACGTTCTATTTTGGACCAAGTAAGGGGTCAGACCGGTCATGCACATTCATATCCTGGGGATTTGCGGCACATTCATGGGCAGCCTGGCGGTCTTGGCCCGGGAGCTGGGCTACACGGTGACCGGCTCGGACCAGGGGGTGTACCCGCCCATGAGTACCCAACTGGAAGCCCAGGGCATTGGCCTGATGGACGGGTATCGCGCTGAGAATCTTGAGCCGAAGCCGGACCTGGTACTGATTGGCAACGCCATGTCCCGTGGCAATCCGGAAGTGGAAGCGGTGCTCAATCGCAACATCGACTACATGTCCGGGCCGGAGTGGCTGGCGCGGGAAGTGCTGCGCCACCGCTGGGTTCTTGCGGTTGCCGGCACCCATGGCAAAACCACCACCACCTCCATGCTGCTGTGGATTCTGGATCAGGCCGGTTTTGACGCCGGGTATCTGGTGGGTGGCGTGCCGCAGGATTTTCCGGTGTCGGCCCGCCTTGGTTCCAGTGACTTCTTCGTGATCGAAGCGGACGAATACGACAGCGCGTTTTTCGACAAGCGCTCGAAGTTCGTGCACTACCGTCCCCATACGCTGATCATGAACAACCTCGAATTCGATCACGCGGATATTTTCGACGATGTTGAAGCGATCGAACGGCAATTTCATCATCTGGTGCGCACCGTGCCGTCCAGCGGTCTGATTGTTCGCCCCGCCCGCGATGTGCACCTGGATCGCGCTCTGGCAATGGGGTGTTGGAGCGGGGTGCAAAGCACCGCCATCGGCAGCGAGGTGGCGCACACCACCGACTGGCGCGCGGAATTGCTGGCGGAGGATGGCAGCCGCTTCATGGTGGTGCACCATGAGCAGCCGGTAGCAACGGTGACCTGGTCCCAGACCGGGCTGCACAACGTCCGCAACGCGCTGGCCGCTATCGCTGCCGCGCGCCATGTAGGAGTGACGCCGGACCATGCGGTGGCTGCTCTGTGCCGTTTCTCCGGGGTCAAGCGCCGCATGGAGTTGCTGGCGGAAATCAACGGCGTCAGTGTGTACGACGATTTTGCCCATCACCCCACCGCCATTGCCACCACCCTGGAGGGGCTGCGCCACAAGGTGGGGGGCGAGCCGGTGCTGGCGCTTATCGAGCCCCGCTCGAACACCATGCAGCAGGGGGTGCATCAGCAGGCCCTGCTGTCCAGTGCTGCCGCTGCCGACCACGTTATCTGGGCCAATCTGAATCAACTGACGTGGTTGCCGGCGCTGGTGAATGCCTGGTCGGCCGACCCCGGACAAACGGTTCAGCACCAGGTGGAGGACACGGTGGAGGCGCTGATTGAGCAGACGCTGGCAAAGATTTCCGGTCCCTGCCACATTGTGATCATGAGCAACGGCGGTTTTGGTGGCATCCACCAGAAACTGATTGCCGAACTTGAGCGTAAATATCCGGCATGACAGAGACAACAGCGCAGCAAAGCAGCTCACCACGAACCATCAACCTGGCCTTCACAGGCGCTTCCGGCGCCCAGTATGGGCTGCGTCTGTTGCAGTGCCTGGTCGCAGCCGGCTGCACCGTGAATGTGATGGTCAGCCGCGCTGCGCAGGTGGTGATGGCGACGGAAACCGACCTCAAACTGCCGGGCTCGCCGCCGGCCATGCAGGCTACACTGGCAGGGTTTACCGGCGCCGCGCCGGGCCAGTTGCTGGTGTTCGGGCGGGAAGATTGGTTTGCCCCGCCGGCATCAGGCTCCGGGGAAAAAGCGCCGCTGGTGGTCTGTCCCTGCAGCACCGGCACCTTGTCGGCGCTGGCCACCGGGGCCAGCAACAACCTGATCGAGCGGGCCGGCGATGTCGCCCTGAAAGAGCGGCGGCAGCTGATTCTGGTGCCGCGGGAAGCGCCGTATTCCGAGGTGCATCTCGATAACATGCTGAAACTGACCCGCATGGGCGCCGTGATCATGCCGGCCAGCCCAGGCTTCTATCATAACCCGCAGTCGGTAAACGACCTGGTGGACTTCATCGTGGCCCGTATTCTCGACCATCTGGACCTGCCCCAGGATCTGATGCCGCGTTGGGGCGAGGAACGCGCTGACGGCAAACGCGATGACCAGCGTCAGTAAGCGCCGGGAGCGATGGTTTTGGTCAGCCCGATTGATGGTTTTCACCATTGAGCGAAATGACCAGTCAGCAGAGACTTGGTGAACGACAATCACAACATTGGTCATTCACCGAGGTTTACCATGATTCCACGCACACTCTTTGACGCCGATCTTGAAGGCTTCCGCGATTCCGTTCGTAAATTCCTGGAACAGGAAGCCACGCCTTACCACGAACAATGGGAGAAAGACGGCCAGGTCAGCCGCGAATTGTGGCGTAAGGGTGGCGAGCTGGGCTTCCTGTGCCCGGCCATTCCGGAAGAATTTGGCGGCGCAGGTGCGGATTTCCGCTACAGCGCCGTAATCATGGAAGAAGTGTCCTATGCTGGCCTCTCCGGCATCGGCTGGGCGCTGCACTCTGACATCGTCGCACCCTACATCCTCAGCTACGGTTCCCAGGCGCAGAAAGAATACTATCTGCCCAAGATGGCTTCCGGTGAAATGATCACCGCCATCGCCATGAGCGAGCCGGGTGCCGGCTCTGATCTGCAGGGGGTAAAAACTACCGCGGTCAAGAATGGTGACCACTACGTCCTGAACGGATCGAAAACCTTCATCACCAATGGTCAGCTTGCGGATCTGGTGATTGTGGTTGCCAAAACCGACCCGAAGGAAGGGGCGAAGGGCATCAGTCTGCTGCTGGTCGAGACCGCCTGGGAAGGGTTTGAAAAAGGCCAGAACCTGAACAAGGTTGGCATGAAGGCCCAAGACACCTCCGAACTGTTTTTCCAGGACGTGAAGGTGCCGGTCGAGAACCTGCTGGGTACCATGGAAGGGCAGGGCTTTTTCCAGCTGATGCAGGAATTGCCGGCCGAGCGTCTGCAAGTGGCGCTGGCGGCGGTTGCCGCCGCCGAAGCAGCCTGGAAGTGGACGCTGGACTACGTCAAGGAGCGCAAAGCCTTCGGTAAGCCGGTGATCGCTTTCCAGAATACCCGTTTCAAGATGGCCGAGATGAAAGCAGAGATTACTGCCGCGCGGGTGTTTTGTGACCGGTGCCTGGAGCTTCACCTCGAGAAGAAGCTGGACATCCCCACCGCGGCCATGCTCAAGCAGTGGACCACGGACATCCAGTGCAAGGTGATGGACGAGTGCGTGCAGCTGCACGGTGGTTACGGTTACATGTGGGAATACCCGATCGCTCGGGCGTGGGCGGATTCCCGTGTGCAGAAGATCTACGCCGGCACCAACGAAATCATGAAAGAGATCGTTGCCCGCTCCTTCTGACCGGATCCGGGTCCCGGTGGCTGATGGCTGCCGGGACCATTGGTTACCAAACTTTACAAATTGCCAAACCTATCAAGGTTCCTCCTCCCCACATCTCCTACAGTAGCGGCACAACCTCCAACAAGGATAACCGGTTGCTGCCATGAAACGTTCCTTCCCCCTGTTCCTTTCGCTGTTTGCCCTGGCCCTCGTCGGTTGTGGCGAAGAGTCTGATGATCTGCCCGTCGACGGTCGTGACTTTGACGGCGTGGGCTACAGCGATCCCGCACCCTACACCGGACGGGTCATCGACGGTTACCTGAGCAATGCCAGGGTCTGGCTAGATCTTGATGGCGACAGCCAATTCACCCCCGGACCACTGACGGTTGAGCTGGAGTCCGGCACCCTGGTGACGCTGGCCTCGGGCGAACCGACGGCCTTGTCCGGTGAGGATGGCGTATTTGTGCTGGATATCGGTGAGCTGCTGAGTGACCCGGCAGAGGCGCCGGATCTGGACCCGCGGGATTACCCGCTGTTCGCCATGGCGTTGCCGGGCAAGACCGTCGAGCAGCGGCGCAACGGCGATCAAACCATTGAGGATGCCTATATGATGTCGGCTCCTCCGGGGGTGAGAAATATCACGCCGTTGAGCACGCTGGTGCGTTATCGGCGGCTCGCGGGGGCCAGTCCACTGGTTTCGGGTACCGGCAGTGCCAACGACTCGCTTGGCAGCGTCAACCTGCTGTCGGATTACATTCTCGCTGGTGATGAGCGGGCCCATGCCTACGCGCGGGCGTTTGCCCGCTTCATGGCCAGCCAGTTCCCGTTCAGCGAGGCGTTAGCCGCCAGCGATGCCGACGGCACCGAACGGATTCTGAGCCCGCGGGCGGCCTACCTGTTAGGGCTGTCATTGGTTCAGAACGCGGGCGAGCTTGTGGGACTTGTGGATGACGCGGCTTCGCAGGGTGGCTATGAGAATGTGGATGTGGCCGCCCTCGATTTTCGCGAGGTGCCGCTGGAACTGGCGGATCCGCTGTTGCTGACAGTGCAGCAGGTGTATGCCCACCCGGAAAATGGCGGGTTGCCCGAGAACCGCTCCAATCTTCAGGTGTCCGCGGAACTGCATTTCGACTACAGCCCCGACGGACGGCTGATGTCGGTCTCTGCCAACGGCTGCATGATGCCCGCGATGCCGGAAATGGCGCGATTGATCAATGTCGGTGGGCAAATGGCCGCGCTCGGTGTGCAGTGGTTGCCTTCCATTTCACTGTCGTTGCACAGCCGCACCGCCTATGAAGAGGAGGGCAGTGCCGTGGATGAGCGCCTGACCTTCGACTGGGAGGAGCAGAGAGCCTACTTCGAGACGGCGACGTCCTGTCAGGAAGGTCTGGCCGATGGCAGTGCGCTGGGTGGGCCGGCCGAAATCACCTACGCCTGGGTCATGACGGACGGTCAGGTCAGCGAGTTGTCGGCGGTGTCCGGACTGGAAACCCGCACACTGGCGCCGGATTACACCAACAGTGCCGTGGATCCGGATGCAACGGATCCGTCCCCGGTGTTCAACGGCTACCGCCTGCAGGTAAACGGCGTAGAGGAGGTCGTGCTGTCACCCTCCGGTGGTGTCAGTACCTGTGTCCTGGACGAAGGGGTGGAAGCGGCAAACCATGCAGTATCGGCTATTCAGCCTTACAGCTTTGATGCCCCCGGCGCACCGGCCGGTTTTGAGTCGCTGCAGTTGGAGCTGGATACCCGCGGTGATTTCTTCCGACTGTTGCGCTACACCTTTGCCGACCCGGTGAGTGCCGGCCTTGATCATGTCACCGCCAATGGTGGGTTCGACTGGATCCTCTACTACGCGCCGCAAGGGGCGCCCGACTACGTGGGTGAACAGCCGGATCTGATTACCGATGCCTATCTGACCAACGTCAGAACACTGGCGTCCTGTGGGCGCGAATTCGAGGACGTGCCGTCGTCGATTTTCGGGCGTGTGGATTATGGCTACCGACGATTGTCGGAGTATCTGACAGGGCTGGTGGAGTAGGCGCCTTCGGGCGCTGGTCCATCATGTCTGGAAAGCACGATCGCATATGCCGGACGCATGGATGCTCGGAGCATTATCGGACTGTGTTTGAATCGGGAATTTGTTCTTCATTTCCTGGGGAAGGAAATGGTGCCGAGGAGAGGACTTGAACCTCCACGGGGTTGCCCCCACTAGCACCTGAAGCTAGCGTGTCTACCAATTTCACCACCTCGGCAGGTGATTTGCAGTCACGTCGCGGGTCGTTGGACCGGACGGTTCTGCCAGCGTTGAGGTGTGTGCCTCAACCGATGGCGCGTACTTTAATGATTCGATAAAAAGCTGTCAAACATTTTTTTGAAGATTATTTTCCCGAATTTAATTGCTTTATTTCGCCGCCGGTTAGGCAGGCCGACCTATCCGGCGTTATACTCCCGAACACACGCAATATAACCGCACCATCTTCGGTGCGGACAGGACAAGGATCCGAATGGTTTCCAGAAAAAAGACGGACAGAGATCCGCACGCCAGTCGTGAGGCGCAAAATTACGACAACCCCATCCAGAGCAGAGAATTCATTCTCGAGCACCTCAAGGAGCGCGGTGCACCCGCAACTCACGAGACGCTCTGCGACGAACTGGGGCAGGAATCCGAAGAGGGCATTGAGGCCTTGCGACGCAGGCTGATTGCCATGTGCCGTGACGGCCAGCTGATCTGTAACCGCCGTGGCGCCTACCTCCCCATCGAAGAGGCGGACCTTGTGACCGGCCGCGTGGTAGGTCACAAGGATGGCTTCGGCTTCCTGATTCCTGACGACGGCGGTAGCGATCTGTTTCTGACCGCGCGCCAGATGCGCCAGGTATTTCACGGCGATCGTGTTGCTGCAAGGGTCGATCGGGTTGACGACAAGGGGCGCCGCGAGGGCGTGATTGTTGATGTGCTGGAGCATCGTACCAGCCAGACCGTTGGCCGTTTCTTCCAGGAGAGTGGCATCTGTTTCGTGGTGCCGGAAAATGCTCGCATCAACCATGAGGTGCTGGTGCCCCAGGAGAACTGTGGTGAAGCACGTCACGGCCAGTACGTGGTGGTCGATATCATTCGTCAGCCCACTGTGCGCACCCAGCCGCTGGGCAAAGTAGTGGAAATCCTCGGTGAGCACATGGCGCCGGGTATGGAAATCGACGTTGCCATCCGCTCCTATGACATTCCCCACAGCTGGCCGCCGGCGGTTGGCGAGCAGACGGCGAAGATTGCCGAAGAAGTGGAAGAGAAAGACAAGGCGAACCGGGTGGATATCCGTAACCTTCGCCTGGTCACCATCGATGACGAAACCGCGCGGGATTTCGATGACGCGGTCTACTGTGAGCCCCGCCCACGGGGCGGTTACCGCCTGCTGGTTGCGATCGCGGACGTGTCTCATTACGTCCGTCCGGGCACGCCGCTGGATGATGAGGCCGTCAACCGCAGTACGTCCGTCTATTTCCCCGATCATGTTGTGCCGATGCTGCCGGAAAAGCTGTCCAACGGCCTGTGCTCCCTGAATCCAGGCGTTGACCGGCTGTGCATGGTGGCAGACATGACCATCAGTGCCGCAGGTAATATCAGCAGCTACAGCTTCTACCAGGCGGTGATGTACAGCCACGCGCGACTGACCTACAACAAGGTCAGCGCCATGCTGGAGCAGCCGGATACGGAGCAAGGCTACAAGCTGTGTGAGCAGTACGCCCATGTGCTGCCGCAGCTGCATAATCTCTATGGTCTGTATCAGCTATTACGCAAGGCCCGCACCGAGCGCGGCGCGATTGATTTCGAAACCACCGAAACCAAAATCGTGTTTGACGCCAACCGCAAGATTGAAGAAATCGTGCCGGTACAGCGTAATGACGCTCACAAGATCATCGAGGAGTGCATGCTGTGCGCCAACGTGGCTACCGCGCGCTTCCTCAAGAAATACAAGCTGCCGGCCCTGTACCGGGTTCACGACGGCCCCTCGGAAGAGCGGCTGAATGCGGTTCGGCTGTTCTTGAGCGAATTGGGGTTGCAGCTCGGTGGTGGCGACAGCCCCACCTCGGCTGATTACCAGGAATTGCTGTCCCACATTTCCGATCGCTCGGATGCCAACGTGATCCAGACGGTGATGTTGCGGTCTCTGAGTCAGGCGGTCTACAGCCCGGAAGAGGGCGGGCACTTCGGTCTCGGTTTCGCGGGCTATGCTCACTTTACATCGCCCATTCGACGCTACCCTGACCTGATTGCCCACCGGGCCATCAAGTCCGTCATTCACGGCGAGAGTCAGGCCAAGGATGTGGTCAAGCCGCCGAAGCGTGATCCGGAGCTGTCCAATTACCCCTACGACTTCGCGCGGATGGAGCGGCTCGGTGAGCACACCTCCATGGCCGAGCGCCGTGCCGATGATGCCACCCGTGACGTGATGGCCTGGCTCAAGTGCGAGTACCTCAGCGATCATGTGGGTGAAGAGTTTGACGGCGTGATTGCCGCGGTGGTGCCTTTCGGTTTCTTTGTGGAGCTGTCGGGTGTCTACATCGAGGGCCTGGTGCACGTATCCACCCTCAGTGGTGACTTTTTCCATCACGACGCCGCCAAACACCGGCTGATTGGCGAACGCACGGCTCAGAGTTTCCGGCTTGGCGATGAGGTGCGGGTGAAGGTGGTGCGTGTCGGCATGGAAGATCGCAAGATCGACCTGGAGCTGATCAGTGAGCCGCGCCATCGCCAGGCCGATCGTGATGCGCTGGTAGTGACTCGCAAGGAGCCTCGTGGCAACACCAAGGGGCGTGGCAAGGGCGGCGCCCGCGACGGTAAGCCCCGGGGGCGCGCGGATAACCGTGACAAGCCGGCCACCGGTGAGCGGCCCGCCGCGAAAAAGCGTCCTGCGAAAAGTGCGGGCGACAAGCCCAAAGGCAAGTCCAGAGACGCCTCCCGTGACAAACCTGCGGCAAAAGAGCCGGGTTCCGCGAACGAGCCGTTGTCGGCGCGGGATGAGCTGATCGCTCAGGCGGCCAAGCTGGCGTTGGGCAAGGACAAGAAACGGAAACCCCGTAAGTCAGGAAAATAATCAGTGTCCGGAGAGTTCATATTTGGTTGGCATGCGGTTGAGGCCGTCCTCAAACGCGAGCCGGAGCGGTTGCAGCAGGTCTGGATTCAGACCGGGCGCCAGGATCGCCGGGTCAAAACCATCACCGATGGTCTGGACACCCTCGGGGTGCGCTGGAGCGTGGTGCATCGCAAGACGCTGGATGAGAAAGTCGCCGGCGTGCACCAGGGTGTGGTGGCGGCGGTATCGGAAAGCCGGGAATGGGGTGAAGACGATCTCATGGCCATGCTGGCCGCTGCCAGCGAGCCACCGTTCCTGCTGGTACTTGATGGTGTGACCGACCCCCACAATCTTGGGGCCTGTATGCGCACGGCGGACGCGGTGGGTGTGCAGGCGGTGATTGTGCCCAAGGATAAGTCTGCCACGTTGACGCCGGTTGCCCGTAAGGTGGCGTGCGGCGCGGCGGAGACCGTGCCTTTTGTGCGGGTGACCAATCTGGCGCGCTGCCTGCGCGCGCTCCAGGAGCAGGGTGTGTGGCTGGTCGGCACCGCCGGCGAGGCAGGCAGCACACTGTACCAGGCAAACTTCACCGGTCCTGTGGCGCTGGTTATGGGCGCGGAAGGTAAGGGTATGCGCCGGCTGACCCGCGAGCACTGCGACGCGTTGATCAATATCCCCATGCTCGGGCACGTCGACAGCCTCAATGTGTCGGTGGCCACCGGCGTCTGTCTCTACGAAGCTCTGCGTCAGAGGCTTGCATAGAACCACCCACACGCCTAGAATACGTGACCCCTTTTTATAGGGGCGGTGTTGTATTGCCTGAATTCCGGGCCGCAACGCGACGCTTTTGATCAGGTCTGTCTGACATGCCTTATTGATAAAGCAAAAGAAACCGGCAGCTTGACTGCCACCTCCTTGCTTTCATATTTATCGGATTCCGGCGCTTTATGCCGCCCGCTGAAAAGGAAGCTGTTCAAACCGTAGGGAGAACTCATGCGTCACTACGAAATCGTATTTATGGTACACCCGGATCAGAGCGAGCAGGTGCCCGCTATGATCGAGCGTTATACCAGCGTCATCACTGAAGATGGCGGCAAGGTACATCGCCTGGAAGATTGGGGCCGTCGTCACCTGGCTTACCCGATCAACAAGATTCACAAAGCTCACTACGTGCTGATGAACGCTGAATGTTCACAGGCCGCTATGGACGAGCTGACCCACAACTTCCGGTTCAACGATGCCATTATCCGTGACCTGATTTTGCGTCGCGATGAGGCTGTTACCGATCTGTCTCCGTTGAAAGCCGCTGAGTCCCGCGAGGACCGTCGTCCCAGTGGCGAAGATCGTCCCCGTCGTTCGGCCGATTCTGACGAAAGTCGTCAGGCTGAAACCCAGGACGAAGAAGAGTAATTAACCGGAGTTGAGGAGTTAAGTTATGGCTCGTTTTTTCAGACGTCGTAAGTTCTGCCGCTTCACGGCAGAGGGTGTGAAAGAGATCGATTACAAAGATCTGGACACTCTGAAAGGTTATATCACTGAAACCGGCAAAATCGTGCCCAGCCGCATCACCGGCACCAAAGCACGTTATCAGCGTCAGCTGGCTACCGCTATCAAGCGTGCCCGCTACCTGGCACTGCTGCCGTATTCGGACAGCCACGATAACTAATTAACAGATAAACAGGACTTGGGACCATGCGTGCACTGGCACAGTTTGTAATGCGCGGTCCCCTGCAGGCAGGCGGGGTTGCGGCGGTTGCATCGGCCATACCCCTGTTGTTCTGGATTGGCGCTGCCGTTATTGGCCTGGTGATTCTCAGGCTGGGTATCGGTCAGG
This sequence comes from Marinobacter goseongensis, assembly GCF_023156235.1. GTDB lineage: Bacteria > Pseudomonadota > Gammaproteobacteria > Pseudomonadales > Oleiphilaceae > Marinobacter > Marinobacter goseongensis. The sequence goes on from NZ_JAKZAI010000012.1 coordinate 89,913, forward strand.
GGCTGCAAATTGGCCTCTGGGCATTATTGCCGGCACTGGGCTGGAGCTGGTTCGGGCAAGACCCGACGGCCCTGGCGGTGTTGCTGGAAGTGATGCTGATGGCGTCGGTTCTCAGACTTTCCCTGTCCTGGGAGAAAGCACTCCTTGCGGGGAGTTTTCTGGCGATTGTCATCGGGCTGATGTTGCCCGTGATATACCCCGGTCTGCTGGACGATCTGGTCCGTACCGGGGTCAGTTTTTACGAACAATACAACGCCGAGGTGGCCCGTAGTCTGGGTGATGAACTCGAGACTGTGATTCGGGACACCATGAATGCCAGCATGGCAGGCACCTACCTGGTAACAGGGGTGGCGATGACCATGTTGGCGCGCGCCTGGCAGGCCGGGTTGTACAACCCGGGCGGGTTCCGGAAAGAGTTTCATGCTTTCCGGCTGTCTCCGGTGGTGGCTGTGCTTTGTGCAGTGACCATGGTGGCGGGGCCTCTTCTGGGGCTGAACTCCATGTTGCTGGGTTGGGCTGCCGGTATGCCGCTGTTCCTGGCAAGCCTGGCGCTGGTCCACGGTGTGGTAGGTCGTAAAAATCTGAATGGCCAGTGGCTGGTGCTGTTTTATATAGCATTGGTGCTGTTGGGCCCAAGCCTGATGATTCTGTTGGTAGTTCTGGCGTTTGTGGATAGCTGGCTGGATATCCGGGGGCGAATCAAACCCGCCGGGCCGGCTGAATAAAGCACGAAGAGGTTAACGAGATGGAAGTTATTCTGCTCGAGAAAGTAGCAAACCTTGGTTCACTCGGTGACAAGGTCAAGGTAAAGGCCGGTTACGGTCGTAATTTTCTGCTGCCTTACGGCAAAGCGGTTGCAGCAACAGCTGATAACCTGAAGGCCTTTGAAGAGCGCCGCGCAGAGCTGGAAAAAGCCGCTGCCGACAAGCTGGCGACAGCGACCGCTCGCGCCGAAGCGCTGGAAGGTGCGTCTTTCACCATCAGCTCCAAGGCCGGTGATGAAGGCAAGCTGTTCGGTTCTATTGGTGTTCGCGACATCGCTGATGCCGTGACCGCCGGTGGCACCGAAGTCGAGAAGAGCGAAGTTCGTCTGCCCGAAGGTCCGCTTCGCGCGATCGGCGAGTACGACATCGAGCTGCAGCTGCACTCCGACGTGACCGTCCAGATCAAGCTGGTTGTGGTAGCCGAGTAATCGGTTGCTGTGGGCTCCTGTCGCGGTGGCAACGCCGGGGCGAGTCCACAACCAGTGACAAAGGCCGTTACTGTTCGTAATACCGAACGGTAATGGCGCCACAGGCCCGGCCCCGCAGATGCGGGTTCCGGGCCTGTTGCTTTCTGATATGCTTCAGGTTTCGACAGCCCCTCCCATCTGGCACGCAATGGGCTTAAACTGTCGCGGAAGCGATCCCTAACTGAAGATGTGTTCATGGCCAATCCCAATCTCAAACCTGCGAAAACCGACCTGGAAACCAGCCGCATCAAGGTGCCACCTCATTCGGTCGAAGCCGAGCAGGCGGTACTGGGTGGTCTGATGCTGGATAACCGCCGGTTTGATGAAGTCAGCGAAGTGATTTCCGCAGCCGATTTCTACCGCCAGGATCATCGCCTGATTTTCGCGGCCGCAGAGCGTCTGTCCAGCGAGAGCGAGCCTCTCGATGTGGTCACGCTGGCGGAGTTTCTGGAGCGCGCCGGCGACATCGAAGACGCCGGCGGTCTGTCATACCTGGCGGAGCTGGCGGAGAAAACACCAGGCGCGGCGAACATCCGTGCCTACGCCGACATCGTCAAGGAGCGCTCGATCCTGCGCAGTCTGGTTGAGGTGTCCGGAAAGATCGCCGATTCGGCGTTCAATCCCCTTGGCCGGACCAGTGCGGAAGTGCTGGATGAGGCAGAGCGCAGCGTTTTCAAGATTGCTGAATCCCGTGCCAAGGAGGGATCCGGTCCCCAGGCCATCAATCCCATCCTGACCAAGGCGCTGAGCCGGATTGAAGAACTGTTCGAGTCCGGCGAGCAAACCACCGGTCTGACCACCGGCTTCCGGGATCTGGATGATCAGACCTCCGGGATGCAGCCGGCCGACCTGATCATCGTGGCGGGGCGACCGTCCATGGGTAAGACCACCTTTGCCATGAACATTGTGGAGAACGCGCTGATCAGCACCGGCACTCCGGTGCTGGTGTTCAGTATGGAGATGCCGGCCGATGCCCTGGCGATGCGTATGCTGTCCTCGCTGGGCCGGATCGACCAGACCAAGGTCCGCGGCGGCAAGCTGGAAGAGGATGACTGGCCGCGGCTGACGTCTGCGGTGAGTCTGCTCAAGGACAAGCCCCTCTACATTGACGACACCCCCGGCCTGAGCCCGACCGAAATGCGCTCCCGCGCCCGTCGTATCGCACGGGAGAACGATGGCAAGATCGGTCTGATCATGGTGGATTATCTGCAGCTGATGCGGGTGCCGGGCAATACCGAGGGCAGAACGGCGGAGATTTCCGAAATTTCCCGTTCTCTCAAAGGTCTTGCGAAAGAGCTGAGCTGCCCGGTGGTGGCGCTGTCCCAGTTGAACCGGAGCCTCGAGCAGCGCCCCAACAAACGCCCGGTGAATTCCGACCTGCGGGAATCCGGTGCCATCGAGCAGGACGCCGACGTCATCATGTTTGTGTACCGGGATGAAGTCTACAACGAGGATACCCCCGACAAGGGCATTGCCGAAATCATCATTGGTAAACAGCGAAACGGCCCGATTGGCACGCTCCGCCTGGCTTTTATCGGAAAATACACCAAATTTGAAGATCTGGCGCACGGGGACTATGGCGATTACGGTGGGGATTACTGATGCCCCGCAGTACCGTCGCGCGCATTGATACCAGTGCCATCCGCCATAACTACCGGATGGCTTGTGAGCGTGCGGGCTCGGCCAGGGTCATGGCGGTGATCAAGGCCGATGGCTACGGCCATGGCATTGCCGCCGTCGCGCGGGCGTTGGCTGATGAGGCGCCGCGCTATGCGGTGGCGTGTCTGGAAGAGGCGCTCGCGATTCGCGAGGCGGGATTGTCCCAGCCGGTGGTGCTGTTACAGGGGATTCACCAACGCGACGACATGGCGGAATGCGCGCGCCGGGGATTTCATCCGGTGCTTCACAGCGATTATCAACTGGACTGGCTGGGCGCTGCGGCGGAGATTCCGGCCTTCTGGCTGAAGGTCAACACCGGGATGAACCGACTCGGGTTCCCTGCGGAGAGTCTCGCGGCGCGGGTGGATGCGCTTAGCGCCAAACCGGTGCTGCAAAGTGCCTTGCAAGGGTTCGTTACCCATTTCGCTTGCGCCGATGACCCGGCCAGTCAGGTCACGGCGGAGCAGACCCGGCGGTTTTCCCGTGCCGTGGCCCCGTGGCCGCATCTGGAAAAGAGTGTGGGCAATTCCGCTGCGCATTTTCTTGAGGGTCAGGCGCTGTTCGACTGGAGCCGGCCCGGCATCATGTTGTACGGTGGTTCGCCGATGATCGGTCAGACCGGGTCTGAGCTGGGTTTGAAAGCCGCGATGACACTGGAGGCACCGTTGATAGCCACACGCCTGCTGCAGGCGGGCGATTGCGTGGGTTACGGCGCTACCTGGGTTGCCGACCGGGATACCCGGATGGGAATGGTGGCCGTGGGCTACGGCGATGGCTACCCGCGGCATGCCGGCACGGGCACGCCTGCGGCCATCAGAGGCAAACGCATACGTCTGATTGGCCGGGTATCCATGGATATGCTGGCAGTGGATCTGTCGTCCGCTCCGGACGCTCGAGAGGGGGATGCGGTCGAACTGTGGGGACCGCAGGTCAGTGTCGATGAAGTGGCGGCCCACGCAGGTACAATCGGCTATGAATTGCTGACGGGGGTTACAGCCCGGGTGCCCAGGCTGTACTGATAGCCGGCAGCGGGGGTCAGGCCGCGGGCTCAGGCTCGTGAATGATTTCCTCGATGAAGTCGAGAATGGCGCCCAGGCTGCGATCGTCCAGTTTTTTCAGCACCTTGTGAACCACCATCTTGCTGCCTTTGAGCATGCTGCTGATGCCCACTCTGGCCATCCCCATCATCATGCTGCTGGCATTCAGCCGGCGCAGTGGCTCCAGAAAGAAGAAATCCAGGCCGTCGTCGGTCATTTCGACGATCAGGTTGAAGAGTTTATCGATGGCTTCCTTGTCGGCCTTGCCTCGCTCCCGCAGTTCACCCACGGTGTAGAGGGCACGGGTTCTCAGCTCATCGGAGATGGGGGCGACGATATGGCTTTGTTGTTTCAGCATGTCGGTTCCTGTTGTTGTATGCTCAGCGGGTTCTGATTGGTCATTTCCATAGTATTGTATGGCGGTTACCTCGTGTGCCATTGGCTTGAGCGTAATGGGGTGTCCGTCACATCAGTGATATTCCGGGAGGCGTTGGACGCTTGTGCATGTTGTAGTGGTTCATGATTACGGCCCGTTGGGCAAGGTGCTGCTGGAGCGGCTGCGTGAAACGCCGCTGCTGGTCACGCCCTTGCTGGTCAGTGATCCTGACAGGGCAGACCTGTCAGCGCTGGAGGAATGGATTCCCGAGGACACGGATCTGATCGTCAACGCCCTCTGGCTGACCGACCCGGAAGTGGCCGAGCGGGACCCCGAGGGCGTTCACCTGGCCGCTTTTTCCTTGCCGGTTGCGCTGGCGGAGTTCGCCGGTGAGCGCCACATGGCGCTGCTGCAACTGTCTTCCTGTTATGTGTTTGACGGTCGCAAACAGAGCGCTTACATCGCCTCCAATCCCGGGCAGCCCAGCAATGAGTTGGGTAACTGGCAGTGGGAGTGTGAACAGGCGTTACGGACGTTGCTGCCCCGGCACATTATTCTGCGGACCGGCTGGAGTCTGGGACGTTTTATCCGCAAGGTGCAGAAAAGCACCTGTGGCGGCGAGACCCTGCGGTTGCCGGGCCGTTGCCGTGGTCAGCCGGTGACGGTGCGAGACCTGGCGAGGGTAATGACGGCGGTGATCCTGCAGCTGGATTGCGGTGCGGAAGTGTGGGGCACTTATCAGTACGCAGGTGCGGAAGAAATCACTCTGTATGAGCTGGGCCTGGCCATCGCCGGCTTACCGGGCATTCCGGCGGGTATTCGCGTGGTGGACGATGTGCCGGAATGGGCAACGCTGGAACCTGCCAACGCCACCCTGATCTGTACCAAGATTCGCAACACCTTCGGCATCAAGCAGCAGCCCTGGCGATCGGGGCTGACAGCTGAGCTGGAGGTACTTGCCAGGGACTAGCCGCCCTGGCGTGCCGAGTCCCGGGTCGCCAGCTGCAGTGCTTCCACATCCAACAGCTCCACTTCCCGCCCGCGGGCGCGGATAATGCCCTGGTTCTGGAAGCGGGTGAACACCCGGCTGACGGTTTCCACCGCCAGTCCCAGGAAGTTGGCAATGTCATTACGTGCCATGGGCAGGCTGAAATTGGTAGGCGACATGCGTCGACGCTGGAAGCGGCTGGATAATGACAGCAGCAGTGCGGCGATGCGCTCCTCGGCAGTATTCTTGCTCAGCAACATTGCCAGTTGATGGCTGTTCTGTATCTCCTGGCTCATCAGGTGATACATATGATGTTGAAGGTCTGGCAATTTGCCGGTCAACTCTTCCAGTTTCTCAACCGGGAATTCACACACACTGGTGCGCTCCAGGGCTTTGGCGGTACTGGCATAGCTCTCGCCGCTCATGCTGTCGAGACCAACCAGTTCGCCGGGCATGAAGAAACCGGTGACCTGCTCTTCGCCCCCCTCGGTGATGATCGAGGTTTTCACCGCACCGCTACGCACCGCGAAACAGGATCGGAAGGGTGTACTCTGCTCGAAAATGTGTTCGCCACGATTAAAGATGCGTCCCTGTTGCACGATGTCCTCGAGCCGATCAAGGTCGTTTTCCTCAATCGCAAGCGGCAGGCAGAGATTGCTGAGACTGCACTTGTGACAGGACGCCTTGAGCGGCGAGGCTTGCTTGATTCGGATTACTTGTGCCATGGCGGATGAACCATCCAAATTGATTCATATCAAAACCGTACCTTAATACGGATGGCCTGCTTTGCCAATGATAGATGCTGTCGACGGGGTAGGTAATTCCCGGAGAAAACCGCCGGATGGTTGCCGGCGGCTCCGTGCCCGAATCAGACCTTCTGGAAAATCAATGACGCGTTGGTGCCGCCGAAGCCGAAGCTGTTGGACATGACGGTGGTCAGCCCGGTGTCGCGGGCTTGCGGGCCAACCAGGGGCATGTCGCCGACCTTTTCGTCCGGATTGTTCAAATTGGCGGTACCGGCAATAAAGCTGTGCTGCAGCATCAGCAGCGAGTAGATGGCCTCGTGGACGCCGGATGCCCCCAGGGAATGTCCGGAAAGGGACTTGGTGGAGGAAATCGGCGGCAGGGTGTCACCGAACACGCTGCGCACCGCGCCCAGCTCGGCCACATCACCCACAGGCGTGCTGGTGCCGTGGGCATTGATGTAATCCACGGGGCGGCTCACTGTGGCCAACGCCTGTTTCATGCAGCGCATGGCGCCCTCACCGGAGGGCGCCACCATGTCGTGTCCGTCAGACGTGGCGCCGTAACCGGTGAGCTCGGCGATGATGGGTGCGCCTCGGCGGCGGGCATGTTCCAGCTCTTCCATCACCAGCATGCCACCACCACCGGCAATCACGAAACCATCACGGCCGCTGTCGAAAGGGCGCGAGGCGGTCGCCGGCTCATCGTTATACTTGGTGGACAGGGCGCCCATGGCGTCAAACAGCATGGTCAGGCTCCAGTCTTCTTCTTCTCCGCCACCGGCGAAGACAATGTCCTGTTTGCCGGACTGGATCTGCTCCATGGCGTGGCCAATGCAGTGTGCGCTGGTGGCGCAGGCTGAGGACATCGAGTAGTTCACCCCACGAATGCGGAAGGCGGTGGCCAGGCACGCCGAGACGGTGCTGGTCATGATGCGGGGCACCATGTAGGGGCCGATGCGTTTGACACCTTTCTCCCGCATCAGATCCACTGCCTCCACCTGGCTGGCACTGGAGGCGCCACCAGAGCCTGCAATGAGTCCGGTGCGATCACTGGATACCAGGTCCTCGCTCAGTTGGGCGGAGGCCACAGCCTGCTCCATGGCCAGGTAGCTGTACATGGCGGATTGACCCATGAAACGGCGCAGCTTGCGGTCGATCACACTGGTGTCCACGTCCACAGATCCGGAAATCTGGCTGCGAAAGCCCATGTCTTTGTAGGTCTGATTGAAGCGGATGCCGGAGCGCCCGCCCTTCAGGCTTTCCAGCACCGCAGCGGTGGAATTGCCCAGGCATGACACAATGCCCATACCGGTGACGACAACGCGTCTCATATGCTCCTCCTGGAACGGATCGCCCCTTGGGGCGACGCCATTGAATCGATGACATTGTTTGGCAGTGTAAGGGGTTTGCCGCGGTGGTGATATTTGACCTTGGTAAGGGGCAGTCGCCGGCAATAGCCGTTACGTACAAGGCAGTGGACCGCGCCGCTGATACCCTGGGCGGTCTCAATGACGACAAAAAGGAGACTTTCGTGCGCACTCTGTCCCGGTTTCTTCACGATTATGGTGACAGCCATCAGAACCCCCTGAACCAGTGGATACACTTCGTGTGTGTGCCTGCCATTCTGGTATCCACCCTTGGTCTGTTCTGGCTGATTCCGGTGGGCCACTGGCTCGGGCTTTCTGACGCGGCCGCGGAATGGGTGAACGGTGCAACCCTGCTGGCGGCCGTGTCCGGCATGGTGTACCTGAAGCTCTCGCTGGCCGTGTTCGTGCTGATGGCGGGCTGGTTCGCGCTGTCGGTATGGGCTATTCAGAGCGTGGTGGCCGCCGGCTGGTCGCTGTTCTGGACCAGTCTGGTGGTCTGGATCGCGGCCTGGGCCTTGCAGGTCTATGGCCACAAAGTAGAAGGCAAGAAACCCTCGTTTGTTGAAGACCTGGTATTTCTGCTGATCGGGCCGATTTTCGTCAGTGTCGAGTTTGCCGCCAAGTTGGGCATTCCGGTTCCGCATGCACTGGGCTCACAGCCGGAGAATTCCTCAGGGGGTCACTGAATACCGCGGATTGGGCTATGCTTGGCAGCTCCGAATTCGTCAGGTCATGGCTATGGTTGTGAAATCCGCGCAAGACACCCACAGCATGGGAGCCGGGAGGGGCACGTTATTTCTGTGGCCGGATCACTGGCAGGTGCTCGGGCAGTTGATGCCGAACCGGGCGCACCGCCACATCAGTGCCTCGTTGTTGGTGGGTCTGGATCAGTCGTTCAGGTTACAGGTTGATGGACAGTGGCGGCGCACCCGGGCGGCGGTTGTCGCGCCCGACGTGCCCCAGGCGCTGGACCCGGGGTGCGCTGCCATGTGGATTGCCCAGCTCGACCCCGATAGCCCGTTCTGGCGCGCACTGGCGCCACTGGTGGGCGATGACCGCTCGGTCGACATCGCATTCAGTAAGGAGATGCGACTGCCAACAGGCGAGACCGGCTGCGCCGCGATGAGGAACCACCTGAGCGGCTTGGTGAGGAGGGTAGGGCATCCACCCGCGGCACTGGATGACCGGGTGTCCCGGGTCTGTGAGTCGCTGCGGCGTGACCTACCGGATAAACTGGATGTAAGTGCGCTGGCTGCCGGGGTCGGGCTGTCTAACTCGCGCCTGAGCCACCTGTTTCGCCAGCAGACGGGCGTGCCACTGCGGCGGTTCCTGCTGCACCTGAAAATGACCCGGGCTCTGAGCTTCTGGACGCCGGGCAAGCCGGTATCCCATGTGGCCGCAGAGGCCGGATTCTACGATCAGCCCCACCTCGTAAGGACTGCCAGGGAGATGTTTGATGCCCTGCCGTCGGAGATCATTGCCAAAGGCTGGCTGCGGGTGTGTCGTTGCCCGTCAGCGTGACTGCTCCGCTTCCTTGGCGGCTCTGGCGGCTTCCGCCTCCCGGGTTTCCTGCTCAACCATGACCGGCGTTTCAAGGGAAATACGCCCGAGGGTGCCGGCCCGCAGTTCGTTCAGCAGCACTTCCGACACCTTGTGCAGATCCGGTATGCCGCCGCGGGCGAAGAACCGGCGTTTGGCGGCGATGGCATCCATCAGCGCCAGGCCATCCACCGGCGTCTCATCCAATCCGTAGCGTTTCATGACCAGGTCCCGGTAGGCCTGTAGCAGGTAGTCTGCTTCGAACAGGGCTATGTCCTCGAAATCCAGTACGGCGCTGCGGATGGCGCCGGTGATGGCGAGGCGATAACCGCAGGCTTCCGGCGACAGCTTCGGCCACAGAAAACCGGGAGTGTCATACAGCAACACGTTGTCGGGCAGTTTGATGGCCTGCTGGGCGCGGGTCACTGCGGGCTCGTTGCCGGTCTTGGCCGCCGGCCGTCCGGCGAGCGTATTGATCAGGGTCGATTTGCCAACGTTGGGAATGCCCAGAATCATCACCCGCAGTGCGCTCTTCTGCCGGTCGTGGTTGGGGGTCATCTCTGTGGCAAGCCGGAGAATGTCCAGCGCTTCGCTGCGTTGGTTGTGGGTCAGGGTGATGGTTCGCACGCCCCGCTCCTTCTCCAGCCACGTCTGCCACTGGGCGGTGATGTCCGGGTCTGCCAGGTCACGCTTGTTGAGCACCTTGATCAGCGGAGTATCGCCACGCAGGTTGGGAACCAGCGGGTTTTCACTGCTGAACGGAATGCGGGCATCAAGAACCTCGATAATCAGGTCCATCTGTGGCATTACTTTTTTGATCTCCTTGCGGGCCTTGTGCATGTGCCCGGGAAACCAGTTAATCGCCATGGTGTGACTCCAGTGTTGGCTGAACGGCGCCATTATGGACCGGAATGACTAAATTTTCACATTTGATTGAGGCCGCTGCTGCTGCGGGATTCCGATGACCGGATTAATAAATGTGTATAAAAAGAGGGGGTATCGGGGTGAAAGCGGGGGATGTTTTGTTTTAGGGTGTGGGGTCTGACGCTCTTAACCGCAATACACAACGGAGATATTTATGAAGCTTGTAAAACTGTTCGGCATTGCCATGTTGACCTTTGGCCTGACCACTCCCGCCCTGGCGCAAGATATGAGCCAGCAGGCCCCACAAGGTGATCAGGTAGACCAACTGGCGGAACTGGTCGGGCTGAGCGATGAGCAGCAAACAGAAATCCGCGGCATCATCGAAGAAATGCAGAGCGAGATCCAGGGGCTCCAGGCTGAGGCGCGACAATTGCAGCAGTCCATCCAGGCCGAGATCAAGCCGGACTACGACGAAGGAAAAATCCGCGACAATGCAGAAAAACTGGGTGACCTGACCGGTGAGATGACCGCGTTGTCCACGCTTATGCAGGCCAAGGTCGATGCGGTGTTCACTGAAGAGCAGCGCAATGAGCTCGACAAGCGCATGCAGCAGATGCAGCAGCAGATGCAGCAACAGCGTCAGATGCAGCAGCAAATGCAGTAAGCGTCGGCCCTGAAGAAAAGCCGCCACGGCTCTGGCCGTTGGCGGCTTTTTTGTGTCCGTCGGGTTTTCCGGGTCCGGGAGACGTAAGCGCTCCGGCCCTCACGCCAGAAGGCCGGTTAACTCGGCGAGCCTGCGCCGAACGGCTTGATCAGAATGATCAGCCGGGGCAACAGGGTGAGAGCGCCAGCCAAGGCCATGAACATGGCGAAGCCGGTGAACAGGCCAAAGTAGATGGTGGGGATGAAGTTCGACAGTACCAGAATCGAGAAGCCGGTAATGATCGTCAGCGACGTGTAGAACATGGCCCGACCGATGCTGCGGTGGCAGCGGTGCATCGTGGCAATGTAATTGCCGTCTTTGGCGAACTCGGTCTTGAATCGGTGGATGTAGTGGATGGTGTCGTCCACGGCGATACCGACGGTGATGGCCGCCACGGTGATGGTCATCATGTCCAGAGGTATGTTCAGCCAGCCCATCAAACCCAGCACTGAGCCGGCGGCAATCAGGTTCGGCGCCATGCCGATCAGTGCGATCAGAAGCGAGCGGAAAAGAATCAGGAACATGGCCATGATGGCAAGGAACACCACGCCCAGGGTCTTGATCTGGGAGTCGAACAGGCTTTGCAGCATGTTGTTGTACATCACCGTCATGCCGGTAAACAGCACCTGGTCCTCATCAAAACCCAGCTCACCGGTGAGGTGGCCGTGAATGGTATCCAGCAGTTCCTGACGACGTAGCTCCGGCAGGGTTTCCAGAATGCGGATGCTAAAGCGGGCCTGATCGTGCTCCTCCGAAATATAGGGCGTCAGCAGGATGTCCTGCAGGTCTGCCGGCACAGCGGAGGGCACGAACGCCAGCTCGAGGGCATTCAGCGGTTCGTCACCGTTGACCTGGGCCAGCAGATCCAGGGTCGTGCTGATGGACAGTACCTTGCCGGTTTCCTTGAGGCTGTCCAGATAGTTGTGCACGCCCCGCAGGCGGTCCATTTTCTGGTAGGTGTACCAGGTGTCCCGGTATTCGGCCTCATCGCCACAGTCGTCGACGAACGGATCGCAGTCACTGGCAAACGGATCGTCGGAGCCACTGTTTTCCGGTGCCGGGTCGTCGGTGATCACCACATCCAGCGGTGTGGTTCCGCCGAGGCGGTCGTCGATGGTGATCATACCCTGATAGATTTCGGTGCTGGATTTGAAGTAATCGATAAAGCTGTTCTCCACCGTCAACCGGCTCAGGCCAATCACGCAGAGCACAGCGATGACGGCAGAACCACCCAGCACCAGTTTGCCTTGGTGTTCTGTGAAGCGCGCAAAGGCGTCCGTGAAGGGCACGTGGTCCGAACTGACGAAGCGATCAACCGGCGGGGGCAACAGTGCCAGCAGCGCAGGGAACAGGATAAAGGTGACCAGAAAGGCTACGGAGAGGCCGATGGTCATCATCCAGCCGAAATCGATCACCGGGCGGATACCACTGAAGGTCAGCGAGCCGAATGCCACGATGGTGGTGATGGCCATATAGAAGCAGGGTTTGATCATCGCCAGCACCGTCTGGCGAAGAGTGTCCCGGGGCGCTGCTCCGGGATCGTCGTGCTGGAACTCCCGGTAACGGACGATGAGGTGGATGGTCAGCGACAGGGTCATGATCAGCAGCAGCGAAACGAAATTGGACGAGATCACCGTAACCGGCCACTGGGCCCAGGACAGGTACCCGATCACCAGCCACACCGTGACACTGCAGCACAGCAACGGCACGAGCACCCAGCGCCACTGGCGGAAGATGAGAGCGAGAGTCAGCAGCAGGAAGATCAGCACGCCGATGCCGAAGGTTGACAGGTCGTTCTGGATGAACTGGATCATATCGGCAACGATCATCGGTAAACCACCGAGGTAGATCTCGGCACTGTCCCGGTAGGTGTCCAGAATGCTGCGCACCTCACTGATGGTCTGTTCCCGCTCTGCCCCGAGCTGTTCGGTGAAACGGATGAAGTCATCGCTCACCCGTTCCAGCGCCTGCTGGTCGTCGGCATTGGCGTCGTCACCGGCCACCGCCTCGCGCAGCCGCTCGCGCTCATTGAGCAGCTCGAAATACCGTTCCGGTGTCGGCAGGTTGACCTGGATGGCGGTGGTGCCAGCGTCTTTGCTGATCAACAGGTTCGGATACAGGGGGTTGCTGAGCAGGGCTTCCCGGGCGGTGTCGGGGGCCACGTCATCGCCGTCCATGGTCTTGATCTCCGAATCCACCGTGTCAAGGGTCAGGTCTGGGCTGTGCAGCAGCGGCACGTTGAGAATGCTGTTGGTGGAGCTGACAGCCTCCAGGGCTTCCAGCTCGTCGCGGAGCTGCCGCAGGGTATCCAGTGTGTCGGAGCTGAACAGGTCATTCGCCGGCGTATAGGTAACGATCAGAAAATCGTCAGAGGTGGTGAAGCGGCGATTCACCTCGCGATACTGCTCCAGGGAGCGGTCATTCTCCAGCACCAGGGACTCGGCAGAGGCGTCGAGCCGGAACTGGTCCAGCCTCAGGCTGGCGACAATAAGGATGAGAGCAAACACCACAAGAACGGCGACCGGGTGGGGGAGAATCCAACGGTCATAAAGGGAGCGGATCGGGGTCATCGGCACATTGTCCACGCTGCGAAAAAACGAGTGCAGAGTGTGCCACAAACCCCTAGCTGACTGTGACTCTGTTTGAGGCCTCTTCGAGGGAATCAATCAGATTTTTCAGCCGCCGGGTCATATCGGCGCTTTCCGCCAGCTGAGTCACCATACTCTGCGTGGTGTCGCGGATGCCCTGCACGTTGGCCAGCACGTCGCCGGTGGAGGCGGTCTGGTGGGCAGACATGGCGGCGATCTCCTCGTTGGTATCGTCGATGCGACTGACCACCGAGTTGATGGCGTCCAGCGCCTTGCGGCCCTGCTCGGACTCATCCACGCAGCGGCTGGCGTCAGCGGAGCTTTCCGTCATCTGGCGGACAGCCGTATCCATCGCCTGCAGCAGACGGTCGATGATGGTCTGGATGTGCCCGGTGGAGTCCTGAACACGCTGGGCCAGGTTGCGCACTTCGTCGGCAACAACGGCAAATCCACGGCCCTGCTCGCCGGCGCGTGCGGCCTCAATGGCGGCGTTCAATGCCAGCAGGTTGGTTTGCTCGGCAATGCCCTTGATTTCCGTGACCGCCTTGCTGATTTCATGACTGTTCTCGGCCAGGGATTCCACACTGGCGGCGGAATGGCGGATAACGTCCTCCAGGCGGCGAATGGAGTCGGCGCTGCGGGAGACCCGTTCACCGCCGTCCAATGCCGTGCTGCGCGCCTCGTGGGACAGGGTTTTGGCAATGCCGGCCTGTTCCGCGATACCACCAAAACTCTGGAGCATGGTCGCGATCACTTCCGCCGAGCGGTCGGCCCCGGATTGCTGGCGCGCCAGATCGTCGCGGCGGCTCTCCGCTGCGGCGGTCAGTTCTCGCACTTCGCTGTGCAACCGGTCGATGGCCGCTTTCATGCTTTTGACCACGGCCATGGTGCGGTCCTGCATGGCATTGAATGCGTCGCCCATCTCGCCGATTTCATCGGTGGAATCCACCTGCGCCCGTTTACTCAGATTGCCGGAGGCCTGAACGTCTACCATGGTACCTTTGAGGCGGTGAACGTGGCGCTCAATAAAGGAGATCAGTAACTGGGATCCAGCCATTTCCAGTGCCATGAGCACGGCGACCACCAGGGCAAAGCCCGGGGCCGCCTTTGAAAACGTGGCCGCAAAACTTTGTCCGGTGATGTCGGCAATGGTGTCGATGGCGTAAAGCACCAGCAGGCACATCACCGCAAACACCAGGATGTTGAGCAGCCAGAACTTGTATTTCAGGCGGGCGTTTTTGAGCAGGGTTAACATGGAATTCCCGGTCCGGACGGTGGTCTTAATCCAAGGCCTTGACCGGAATTTGCTGGGCGCCAGCCACAGGCACTTCCGGGACAGCAAGCCCGAGGTTGTTCTTGTCGAATACGCGATCGGCCCGGTAGCTGGAGCGCACCATGGGGCCGGAGGGCACTTCCATAAAGCCCTTTTCAAGGCCGATATCACGGTAACGATTGAATTCTTCCGGGGTCACGTAGCGCTCAACCGGAAGATGGTTGGGCGTGGGGCGCAGGTACTGACCGAGGGTAAGGATATCCACACCGATGGCGCGCAGGTCGTCCATGGTCGCCAGAACTTCTGCCTCGGTCTCGCCCAGCCCCAGCATCAGGCTGGTCTTGGTGATGACATCCGGGCGATGCGTCTTGGCGTGGGCCAGCACATCCAGTGTTTTCCGATAGCCCGCCCGCGGGTCACGCACGCGGCTGGTCAAGCGTTCCACGGTTTCGACATTCTGGGCAAACACATCAAGGCCGGAATCCACTACTTTCTCCACATCGGTCATCACCGCGTCGAAATCCGGGGTCAGCGCCTCCACGGCCACCTCGGGCGTGCGCTGTTTGATGGCTGCCACACAGGCGGCGTAGTGAGCCGCGCCGCCATCGTCAAGATCGTCCCGGTCTACCGATGTCAGAACGATGTAGCGCAGCCCCATCAGTTCCACGGATTTGGCGGTGTTCTCCGGCTCTTCCGGATCCAGCCAGCCCCTGGGGTTGCCAGTGTCGACCGCACAGAACTTGCAGGCGCGGGTGCATACGGAACCCATGACCATGATGGTGGCGGTGCCGTTGGTCCAGCATTCCCCGATGTTGGGGCAGTGGGATTCCTGGCAGACGGTGCTCAGGCGATGCTCACTGACGTTCCTGCGTACCGCTTCGTAGCGCTCACCACCGGGCATGCGGGCCCTCAGCCATTTTGGCTTGCGCTGTAACGGCGTGGCTTCCGGGCTGGATGTGCGCTTGACGCCATCCTTGATGGCTGAAAAACCATGCTCGTTGCGGAATTTGGAACCACTGGTGACGCGGGGCTTTGCGGTGTCGCTCATTACAACCGGACTCTCGTAAAGACGTTGGGGAGCTTTAAAGAGTAAAACGGCGGCGGGGTAGTTACAAGACGAGTAAGGGCAATCACGGGGTTATAGAGGGGTAAAGAGGGATAACGGGCACGACTTTTGTCGTACCCGTTGATCTCCGTCAAAGTAGAGTCAGGGCGTGGCGGCGTTGAGGGCCTGAGTGATGTCGGCAAGGATGTCATCGACGTGCTCGATGCCAATCGACAGCCGCACCAGATCTTCGCTGACTCCGGCACTTTTCAGCTCGTCCGGGTTGAGCTGGCGATGGGTGGTGGTAGCCGGGTGACAGGCCAGGGATTTGGCATCGCCAATGTTGACCAGCCGCAGAATCAGGTTCAGGGCATCAATGAAGCGGGCACCGGCATCACGGCCGCCTTTGATGCCGAAACTCAGAATACCGGAGGCCTTGCCGCCGCAGATCTTGTCACAGGTAGCTTTGTAGGGGCTGTTGGCCAGCGCGGCGTAGTTGACCCATTCCACGGACGGGTGGTTCTGCAGGAAGTGGGCGACTTTCTCGGCGTTCTCGCAATGGCGCTCCATGCGCAGGGCAAGGGTTTCCAGGCCCTGCATGATCAGGAAGGCATTGAACGGGGCCAGCGCGGCGCCGGTATTGCGCAGCGGCACCACACGGCAGCGTCCGATGAAGGCGGCCGGGCCGAGGGCCTCGGTGTAGACCACGCCGTGGTAGGACGGGTCGGGTTCATTCAGCATCGGGAATTTGGCGGCGCTGGCTTTCCAGTCGAACTTGCCGGAATCCACCACCACGCCGGCCACGGTGGTGCCATGGCCACCGATGTACTTGGTGAGGGAGTGAATGACGATGTCAGCGCCGTGCTCGAACGGGCGGCACAGGAACGGCGTGGCGACGGTGTTGTCCACCATCAGGGGGATGCCGTGCTTGTGGGCAATGTCGGCCCAGCGCTGAATATCCACCACGTTGCCCGCCGGATTGCCGATGGATTCACAGAACAGTGCCCGGGTGTTGTCGTCGATGGCGTTCTCGACGGCGTCGAAATCGTCGTGGGGCACCATGCGGCATTCGATGCCCTGGTTGGGCAACGAGTGGGCAAACAGGTTGTAGGTGCCACCATAAAGCTGACTGGTGCTGACAATGTTGTTGCCCACCCTGCAGATGGTTTGCAGGGCGTAGGTAATGGCGGCCATGCCGGAAGCCACGGCCAGGGCGCCCACGCCGCCTTCCAGCTCGGCCATCCGCTCTTCGAGCACCGCGTTGGTGGGGTTCATGATGCGGGTGTAGATATTACCCTGCACCTTGAGGTCAAACAGGTCGGCACCGTGCTGGGTGTCATCGAAGGTGTAGGACGTGGTCTGGTAGATGGGCGTGGTGGCGGCCCGGGTGGTGGGGTCGCTTTTGAAGCCTGCGTGCAGAGCCAGAGTTTCGGGTCTCATAGCAACGATCCTTGCTGTTGTATGGGGTTTGTCGGTTTCGTTAGCGGAGTATGCCATACCGATTGGAACCACGGCACGGCTTCTGGCGTGAAATGAGTACCCCGGATATTTCATTCATCCTTATCATTGCGTGCGGTTGAACCTGCCGGGGATGACACCGGTGTTAACTCATTGAAGAGAGAGTCTCCATGAATCCGAGAACGGGGTGAGAGCGAGCGGGAGCAGGCTCAGGCCGCCAACCGGGATAACGAAAACCGCAAGGCGGATCCGGTGTCAAAAGGCAGTGAGCAGGGGCAGGCTAAAAAACAGGAAAACGCCAAGGCCTGGTGGAATCTCTGGGACTGAATCGACAAAAAAAGCCCGGCTCTTGCGAGTCGGGCTTTTAGCAATACTGGTAGCAAGGGGCGGAGTCGAACCGCCGACCCCAGCATTATGAGTGCTGTGCTCTAACCAACTGAGCTACCTTGCCATTTCGCTTTGGGCATCGCCCTGAACGAGGCGCGTATTTTCAGTATTTGGGCCCTTCCTGTCAAGGCTTGGGGGCCGTTTTTTCCTGAAAAGTTACACGTTGAAGCGGAAGTGGATGACGTCGCCATCCTTGATGATGTATTCCTTGCCTTCCAGGCGCCACTTGCCGGCATCCTTGGCACCGGCCTCGCCGTTGTACTGCACGAAGTCATCGTAGCTGACCACTTCCGCGCGGATGAAACCACGCTCGAAATCAGTGTGGATCACACCGGCGCCCTGGGGTGCCGTAGCGCCAATCCGGACGGTCCAGGCGCGCACTTCCTTTACCCCTGCCGTGAAGTAGGTCTGCAGGCCCAGAAGGCCATACCCGGCACGAATCACCCGATCCAGCCCGGGCTCTTCCATGCCCATTTCATCCAGGAACATGGCTTTCTCTTCGTCTTCCAGTTCGGAGATTTCGGCTTCCATCTTGTTGCAGATGGGTACCACCACGGCGTTCTCGGATTCGGCGATCTTTCTCACGGTATCCAGATGCGGGTTGTTCTCGAAGCCTTCTTCATTGACGTTGGCAATGTACATGGTGGGCTTTACGGTCAACAGACACAGCTCGCGCACCAGGGCCATCTGGTCCTTGTCGAGGTTCATGCTGCGGACGGGTTTACCCTCGTTCAGCACCGGCAGCAGCTTTTCGAACATCTCGAGCTGGGCCTTGGCGTCCTTGTCACCACTCTTGGCCACGCGCTGTACCCGCTTGATGGCTTTCTCTACGGTGTCCAGGTCAGCGAGGGCGAGCTCGGTGTTGATCACCTCGATATCGGAGGCGGGATCCACCTTGTTGGCGACGTGGATCACGTTGCCGTCTTCAAAACAGCGCACCACGTGGGCAATGGCATCGGTCTGTCGGATGTTGGCCAGAAACTGGTTGCCCAGGCCTTCGCCCTTGGAGGCGCCGGCAACCAGGCCGGCAATGTCGACAAACTCCATGGTGGTGGGCACCACTCGCTGAGGCTTTACAATCTCGGTCAGCTTGGTAAGGCGCGGGTCGGGCATGGCCACCACACCGGCATTGGGCTCAATGGTGCAGAACGGGAAATTTTCCGCGCCGATGCCGGATTTGGTCAGTGCGTTGAACAGGGTGGATTTGCCGACGTTGGGAAGGCCGACGATGCCGCAGTTAAATCCCATGGAGTGCCTCTGCTGGTACTGGAAAATTTGGCCGGATTATACCGGTGTCGATGGGCGTAAGCGAGTAGGGGGATATGTCAGGGGGTCGGCTTGAAGCTGTGCAGCCGGTTCATCGCGGCGGCCAGTTTGCCGCTGGCGGCATCCGGGAGAACACGCAGGATCTCGTCAATCACCGCGGTGAGCTCTTCGCTTTCCTGTTTGCCGAGGCGGCCCAGCACATAGCCGGTGACCTTGCGGCTGTCGCCGGGGTGGCCAATGCCAATGCGCAGTCTCTGGAAATCGTTGCTGCCCAGGTGGGCAATGGTGTCTCGCAGGCCGTTGTGCCCGCCGTGCCCTCCGCCCTTTTTCAGTTTGGCGGTACCGGGGGGGATATCGAGTTCGTCGTGGGCAATCAGAATCTGTTCGGGCTGAATCTTGAAGAAATCCGCCAGTGCCTTGATGGCGAGGCCGGAGCGATTCATGAACGTGGAGGGGTTCAGCAAGTGCAGGTCGAGACCCTGCCACTGAATGCGGGCATAGAGCCCGTGATACTTGCGTTCGGGGCGGAGCGTCTGGCCCGCAGTGCGGGCCAGAGCTTCGACGAACAGGGCGCCGGCGTTATGGCGGGTATTCTCATAGTCGGCTCCGGGATTCCCCAGGCCGACCACCATGACAATATCCTGAGCCATTCGCCGTTGCCCTCCTCAGACCCGGAGCGATTACTCCTTGTCTTCGCCTTCTTCGCCTTCTGCAGCGTCTTCGGCATCATCAGCCTTGGCGCCGCGCGGCTTGTGGATCGCCACAACTGGCAGGTCGTGATCTTCACCCTGCAGCAGAGCCGCAACCTTGACGCCTTTCGGCAGTTTCAGGTCGCTCAGGTGAACAACCTGATCCATCTCGACAGTGGTCATGTCCACTTCGATGAACTCAGGCAGGTTCTGCGGCAGACAGATCACTTCTACTTCGTTGATCTGGTGGTTGGCAACGCCGCCCTGAAGCTTGATGGCCGGTGCGCTGTCTTCGTTAAGGAAGTGCAGCGGTACGTTAACGTGGATCTCATGATCCTTGTCAACGCGCAGGAAGTCGGCGTGGGTCAGCAGCGGCTTATAGGGGTGACGCTGCAGATCCTTCAGGATCACGCTTTCTTTCTTGCCGTCCAGTTCAATGGTCAGAACGTGGGAGAAGAACGCTTCGTTCTCCAGAGCCTTTTTCAGCTCGTTGTGCCAGATGGAGATGGACACAGCTTCTTTATCACCGCCATAGACGATGGCCGGGATTTTCCGTTCCTCACGACGCAGGCGGCGGCTCGCACCTCTCCCCTGATCGCCACGAGGAAATGCTTCAATAACAAATTCCTGGGACATGATATGTACCTCGATCGTCACCTGAACTGCCCGCGACCAGGCGTTTGGACAGGTGATATTTTTGAATAGCCTCGGAATATTTTCTTCGGCTGACTAAAAGAATCGGGAGCCTGTTCAGGCTCCCGATTCTGTATCTGCTTGTTTTGTCTGAGTAAACAGAAAGATCCTGCTCAGACGTTCTCAAACATGGCGCTGATGGATTCTTCGTTGCTGACGCGGCGAATGGATTCCGCGAGCAGACCCGCCATACTGAGGACGCGGATTCTATCACAATTCTTCGCTTTGTCACCCAGTGGAATAGTGTCGCAGACCACCAGCTCGTCCAGTTCGGAGGAATTGATGTTCTCGATCGCCGGACCGGAAAGCACCGGGTGGGTAATATAGGCCACAACCCTTGCAGCGCCGTGCTCTTTGAGCGCATTGGCGGCTTTGCACAGGGTGCCGGCGGTATCGATAATGTCATCCACCAGGATGCAGGTCTTATCTTTTACATCGCCGATGATGTGCATGACCTGGGACACGTTGGCCCGCGGGCGGCGCTTGTCGATGATGGCAAGGTCGGCGTCGTCCAGGCGCTTGGCGATAGCCCGCGCACGAACCACGCCGCCAACGTCAGGGGAGACCACAACGAAGTTCTCGAAGCGCTGCTTCTCGATGTCTTCAAGCAACACCGGGGTGGCGTAGATGTTGTCTACCGGGATGTCGAAGAAGCCTTGTATCTGGTCAGCGTGCAGGTCGAGTGTCAGCACGCGGTCCACGCCGATGCTGGAAATCATATCGGCCACGACCTTGGCACTGATGGCTACCCGCGTTGAGCGAACGCGACGGTCCTGACGAGCGTATCCGTAATAGGGAATTACGGCGGTGATGCGTGTCGCGGATGCACGGCGAAGTGCGTCGGCCATCACGATCAATTCCATCAGGTTATCGTTGGTGGGGTAGCAGGTGGGCTGGATGATGAAAACATCATGGCCACGGACATTCTCATCGATCTCGACAGTGGTTTCACCGTCGCTGAACCGGCCTACGGTGGCCTGACCCATGGGAATGTGGAGTTTCTGGGCAATAGCTTTGGCAAGGTCAGGATTGGCATTGCCAGCGAAAATCATCAGTTTGGACACGACGGCATCCTTCGCGGTATCAGCGTTTGATTCAGAAGAAGCAGGAGAAAGGTGGCTGGGGTGGCAGGATTCGAACCTGCGCATGACGGGATCAAAACCCGTTGCCTTACCACTTGGCGACACCCCAGTATCGTGCTTTTTTGGCATCATTCCAGCTCTGTCAGCTTTGTGTGAAGTGGTGAAATATTCACCCCTTGAGCGACGAACCCCGTGATGCCGGAGGGTTTGCTTTCCCAGATAATCCGGGCTGCGGATTCTGTCGGGAAACGTCCAAATATGCAAGCCCCGGTTCCGGTTAATCTTGCAGGTCCGAATTGTGAAAGCCATTTCAGGCTCTGGTTAACCTCCGGATACAGTTCGCAAACCACATCCTCACAGTCGTTTCGGTACCTCGAGGCGTCTCCCTCAAAAGCGGGCGCTATTTTGATTCTAGGGGTGTTCCTTGTCAACCCTTGCTCGGAAAAAATCTTACCGGTGTTTATATCGCAGGCGGGTTTAAGAACCAGAAACCAGTCTTCCGGTGGCTTGGCCGGAGTCAGCTGTTCACCCACGCCTTCTCCCCAGGCGGCGTGGCCCCGCACGAACACCGGCACGTCTGCGCCCAGCTGCAGGCCGAGGTCGGCCAGTTGGTCGAGGCTGCGTCCCAGTTGCCAGTAGTGGTTCAGTCCCAGCAGCACCGTGGCGGCATTGGAGCTGCCGCCGCCGAGGCCGCCGCCCATGGGCAGGCGCTTGCGGACCGATAGGGTAATGCCGGGCAGCTCGGGTTCGCGGTTTCCGGCCAGCAGGCGAGCGGCTCGCAGGATCAGATTGGCGTCGTCGGCAACGCCGGGTATGGGCGTTTTCAGCCGTATCCCCGGGGCACCGCCTGCAGCCGGTTCAAAGGTGATGTGGTCACCGTAATCAAGGAACTGGAACAGAGTCTGCAGCTCATGGTAACCGTCGGGGCGCTGCCCAACGATGTGCAGGCAGAGGTTGAGCTTTGCCGGAGAGGGCAGGGTAAACGGTTTCACCGGTTTTGTTCCGTGGTCTCTTGCCAGCGCGTCACCACCATTCTGACGCGCTTGTCGTCCTTGACCGCAGTAATGCGGGCGGGCAGTTCGGGGTAGCCGGTGATGAAGGCTTGCCAGCGATCGTAACGGATTTCCCAGCCTTGCTGGCGAATCATGGCGAGCTGACTGCTGTCGTCAAACAGCAGGCGGAAGTCGCCATCGGGACCGGGCAGGCCGCGAATCCACCACACCAGGCTGTCGATCGGCAATTGCCAGCCGGTCGCCGCCTGGATCAGCGCTTCCGGGTCGCCGGAGCGGTAGGTTTCGCCATCCGGCAGGGTCAGGGAGATGAAGCCCGGAACCCCTTGCAGGCTGGTTCGGCCCATACCGAGAAAAGACGAGGACAGTTCCAGATCGTAGGCATCCTGCTTCTGGATCCAGTGGTTAATAATGGCCGTGCCGCTGTCTGACGGCTGTTTCACCGCCAGTTTGCCGCTCAGTTGCCAGGCGTTGAAGCGTTTGAGCTGTTCGCTGCGCTCGCTCCAGTCAGCGGGGGGCTGGTCGGTCAGGCCCTCGGGCAGGGGTTCCAGCTGAATGGTGGTACAGGCACCCAGCATCAGTGCGCTGGCCACCAGCAGAAGCAGTCGTGGTCTGAGCAGGCTCACGGTTGTTGCTCTCCGGTCAGGCGCTGAATGGTTTCAATCAGTACCGGATGATCCGGGTCCACATCGATGCCTTCCTTCCAGATGATCCGGGCCTGGTCCTCGGCACCGGTGGTCCAGAGGACTTCGCCATAGTGGGCGGACACTTCCGGATCCGGATAGGCTGCCCAGGCCTCGGACAGGTACGCCAGCGCTTCCTGTTGTTGCCCCTGCAGAAACAGCACCCAGCCCATGCTGTCGAGTATGGCGGGGTTTTCCGGATCCAGGGTCAGGGCGCGCTCAATAAACGTACGGGCCTCGTCGACACGGTCGGTGCGGGTGGTAAGGATGTAGCCGAGGGCGTTGAGGGCAACCGCGTTGTCGGGTTCATCCTCGATGATCCGGCGCAGATCTTCCTCGGCTTTGTCCGGTGAGTCCAGGCTGTCGAACAGCATGGCGCGGGCGTAGCGGATTCTGACGTTGTCCGGATAAGAGTTCAGCGCATCGGTGGCACTGTCGAGGGCCGCGGCCTGCTGTTCCTGGTCCAGCAGGAGGTTGACCTCCAGCAGCCAGAAATTCTCGGCTTGTCCGGGGTTGGACTGGCGCAGTGTGCGGATGTCCTCCAGCGCCGAGTCCAGCTCGCCCTGCTCGGCCAGCAACGCACTGGCCCGGGCCAGTGCCGGAAAGTAGTAGTTGCCTTCTTCCACGCTGCGGTAGTAGCCGATGGCCTGCTGCGGCTGGTTGTCCTCGTCGGCGATCCGCCCCAGGTAATAGTTGGCTTCACTGGTGTGGTGGCCCTGCTCAATCAATCGGGTCAGGTCCGTGCGTGCCAGCTCGGTCTGGCCGTTCTCCAGCGCGACCAGCGCATGGGACAGGCGCAGACCGGGTGCGTTGGGGAAGCGTTTCATCAATCGGTTGAATTCGTCCTGCGCCGCCTGCAACTCACCCTCGCCGATCAGCATGCGGCCGTACAGCGTGCCCATCTGGCGGTTTTCCGGGAAGCGCCGGGTGTTGACCAGCAGGTGGTCCAGGGCATCACGCTGGTCGCCCACCTGGTACAGCAGGTCGCCCTTCAGAATGATTGCAGGCTGGAAGTTGGGTTCGCGCTCCAGCAGGGTCTCAATCCTTGCCAGCGCCCGTTTTGGCTGGTTGGTGACTTTCAGCAGAAGCGCAGTGCTGTATTCCAGTTCCGGGGTTTCCGGGTGGCGCTCTGCCATCTGCTCATAGAGTGCCAGCAGCTCCTGCTGCTGCTCCGGGGGCAGGTTGGTGGCCATGGCAGCGAGGCTGTCAAAATCTGCGTCTCCGCCCAGGTCCATGATCCGCTCCATGTGCCCGATGGCCGTTTGCAGATCGTTTTGCTTGATGGCCTGAATGGCGGCAACCCGCTGCGCTTGCAGGTTGTCCGGCTCCACGTCCAGCCACAGGTTGGCGAGTTGGCGCTGAGCGTTGTCACCGTTCAGCGACTGAGCGATTCGCATGGCGCGCTCGATCACCGCCTTGTCACGGGATTGCTTGGCGGCATTAAGGTAGTTCACCAGGGTGACGTCGTAGCGTCCGCGCTGGGCCGCGATTTCGCCGGACAAAAGCAGATAAAGCACCTCTGGCTCAAAATCGGCGTAGCGGATTTCGGGCTCGATTGAGGCGGCGTCCGTCGGGGTGTCTTTCTCGCTGACCGCGGGTTCGTCCGGCGCCCCGCTCAGGGCTGCGCAACCGGTGAGAGACAGCCCGAAAAGGCAGGAAAGATAAATCCGTGCAGATCTATGCATGCAACATCCCGTATCCTGTAAACAACGCATCTGAGACGGTCAGCCTCCTGTACAGGCGACCATGCAGTGCCAAGGCCCTATGATGGCACAAGCACCTGATATTGCCCAACCTGTCAGCACTTCCCGAACTGGCGGGGGTTTTGGGTGGCGACGGTGACGCCGGCTCGGTAAAATGCGGTAAATGTTCACACACTGGCAAAAGGCTACTCATACCTGACATGGCTCTGGTAACGCTGGGAATCAATCATCGCACCGCTCCGGTGGAATTGCGTGAGCGCGTAGCGTTCACCCCGGAGCGAATGGCGGAAGCATTCTCGGAACTCCGTGCCATGTGCGGGGCCAGCGAAGCGGCAATCCTGTCCACCTGCAACCGCACCGAGCTCTACATCGCCGGTGATGACGAGTGCGCGCCGGTGATTCTGCGCTGGCTGGCCGGCTTCCACGACATGGAGGTCTCCGAGCTTGAGCAGGCGCTCTATCTGCACCGTGATGGTGATGCTGTTCGCCACATGATGCGGGTGGCGGCCGGGTTGGATTCGATGGTGCTCGGTGAGCCTCAGATCCTGGGGCAGTTGAAAGATGCCTACTCGCTTTCCCGTGAGCACGGTGCCAGCGGGGGTTTCCTCTCTCGTCTGTTTGAGCACACGTTCTCGGTGGCCAAGCGGGTTCGTACCCAGACCGCCATCGGTGAAAATCCGGTGTCGGTGGCCTATGCCGCGGTGAGCATGGCGCATCATATCTTCGCCGACATGTCCCGCAACAAGGCATTGCTGATTGGCGCCGGCAAGACCATCGAGCTGGTTGCCCGTCATCTGGCGGACGCCGGCGTGAAAGATTTTCTGGTTGCCAACCGCACGCTGGAGCGGGCCCAGGCTCTTGCCGAGTCCCGGGGGGGCAAGGGTATTCTGCTGTCGGAAATCCCCGATCACCTGAAGGATGTGGATATCATCATTTCCTCCACGGCGAGCCCGCTGCCCATTCTCGGCAAGGGCGCGGTCGAGCGGGCGCTGAAGAAGCGTAAACACCGGCCCTATTTCATGGTGGATATTGCCGTGCCACGGGATATCGAGCCGGAAGTGGCGTCTCTGGCGGATGTGTATCTCTACACCGTGGATGACCTGCGCCAGGTGATCGAAGAAAACATCCGCTCCCGCGAGGGTGCCGCGAGAGAGGCCGAGAACCTGGTGACTGACGGCGTTCAGGATTTTCTGAGCCAGTTGCGGGCTCTGGATTCGGTCTCCACGCTCAAACAGTTCCGTCAGCGCGCGGAATCCCTGCGTGACCTGGAAACCGAGAAAGCGCTGCGAGCGCTGCGCAACGGCACCGATCCGGAGACCGCGTTGCGCGGGCTTGCCCGCGGTCTCACCAACAAATTCCTCCACGAACCGTCGATTCAGGTTCGCAAGGCAACAACCGAAGGTCGCAGCGAAGTGACCGAGTGGCTGAGAGAGTTGCATCAGCTGGATGCCCAGGACGCCGACGCCACCACCCCGGAAAAACTATGAAACCATCGATCCAGAACCGCCTTGAGCATCTGTCAGACCGCTTCGAGGAAGTCAGCGCGTTATTGAGCGATGCCGGTGTTATCTCCAACCAGGACAAGTTCCGCGAGCTGTCCAAGGAATTTGCCGAGATCGAACCGATCGTGCAGTGCTTCCTGGCCTGGAAGTCGTCACTGGCGGACATCGGGGAAGCCCGTGAACTCGCCCGTGACGGCGACGTTGACATGCGTGAAATGGCCGAGGAAGAGCTGGCGCTGGCGGAGCGGAAAACCGATGAGCTGGACGAAGAGCTGCAACGCCTGATGCTGCCGAAAGACCCCAACGACGGCAAGAACGTGTTTCTGGAGATCCGGGCCGGCACCGGCGGTGACGAAGCTGCGATTTTTGCCGGTGATCTGTTCAAGATGTACCTACGCTACGCCGAGCGCCACCGCTGGCAGGTGGAGGTGCTCAGCGAGAGCGCCGGTGAGCGCGGTGGCTTTAAGGAAGTGATCGCTCGGGTGGCCGGCGCGGGGGTGTACGGCACACTGAAGTTCGAGTCGGGTGCGCACCGGGTGCAGCGGGTGCCCGAAACCGAGTCCCAGGGTCGTATCCACACCTCGGCCTGCACCGTGGCGGTCATGCCGGAAGCGGATGAGGCCGAGGCGATTGATATCAACAAGGCCGATCTGAGAGTCGACACCTTCCGTTCCTCCGGCGCCGGTGGTCAGCATGTTAACAAGACCGATTCCGCCATCCGCATTACGCATCTGCCCACGGGCATCGTGGTGGAATGCCAGGAGGAGCGTTCCCAGCACAAGAATCGCGCCAAGGCCCTGAGCCTGCTGGCGTCTCGCCTGCAGAACGCTGAAACCGAACGCCAGCAGAAATCCATGGCGGAAACCCGCAAGAGTCTGGTGGGCAGTGGCGACCGGTCCGAACGCATCCGCACCTACAATTTTCCCCAGGGGCGGGTAACCGACCATCGTATCAACCTCACGCTGTACAAGCTGGATGAGGTGGTTTCCGGTGATCTGGACGCGGTCGTGGTACCCCTGCAACAGGAGCATCAGGCCGAGCTGCTGGCATCCTTGTCTGATGAGTGAGCCATCGCTCACCTGTGACGCATTGCTCCGCAGGGCAACCGTGGCTATTGCCGGTGAATCCCCGCGACTGGATGCGGAGTTGCTGCTGTGTTTCGTGACCGGGCTGTCCCGTACCGGCTTTCGGGCCTGGCCGGAGCGTCAGGTAACCGCGAGTGAGGCCCGGCGCTTTGAGGCGCTGGTTCACCAGCGAGCCTGCGGTCATCCGGTGGCCCACCTGCTGGGCGAGCAGGAGTTCTGGTCGCTGCCCCTGAAGGTCAATGCTTCTACCCTGATTCCCCGTCCGGACACCGAATGCCTGGTGGAGGCTGCGCTGGGGTTGTCGCTCCCGCCATCGGCACGGGTGCTGGACCTGGGAACAGGAACCGGCGCCATCGCGCTGGCGCTGGCCAGTGAGCGCCCGGGCTGGCAGGTGTTGGCGTGCGATGCGGTGGCGGCAGCAGTCGAGCTTGCCACTGTCAACGCCGGACGACTGGGCTTGCCCGTCGCAGTGGTGTGGAGCCACTGGTTCGAGAGCCTGCCGCCGGGGCGCTTTGACCTGATCGTGTCGAATCCTCCGTACATAGCCAGCAGTGATCATCATCTGGGTGAGGGTGACGTGCGGTTTGAGCCGGCGACGGCACTGATTGCCGGTGATGATGGTCTGGATGATATCCGTACCATTGTCACGGCCAGCCCGGAGTGGTTGAGTGATAACGGCTGGCTGGTCATCGAGCACGGCTACGATCAGGGTGAGGCGGTACGCGATCTGTTTCTGCAAGCGGGCCTGGCTGCCGTCGAGACACGAAAGGACTACGGTCAGTGCGACCGGCTGACGCTGGGGCAGTGGCCGGGTCGGGGCTGAGCCCGAGTGGCGCCGGGTCAGGGGGCGTCGGGGTTTCAGCAAGCTCGCATTTTCAGTACAGAGAGGTGGTCGATGCTCAGCGATGAGGAACTGATGCGCTATAGCCGGCAGATTCTGATGCCGGCATTTGATGTTGCCGGTCAGGAAAAGCTGAAATCCGCCCGCGTACTGGTGGTGGGTGCCGGCGGGCTGGGCTGCCCGGTAGCCCTGTACCTGGGTGCCGCGGGTGTGGGTCATCTCACGTTGGTGGACGATGACGCTATCGAGTTGGCCAACCTGCAGCGCCAGGTGGCTTTCAGTCACGAGCAGCTTGGATCCGGTAAGGCGGAGAGCCTGGCGGATCGCGTGCGCCGGATCAATCCTCTGGTGTCGGTGGCGGTTGTTGCCCGGCGTCTGGAAAGTGACGCATTGGTCCGTCAGGTGAGTGAGGCGAGTCTGGTGTTGGACTGCACGGATAACTTCGCCACCCGTTTTGCCCTGAATCGGGCCTGCGTTGCCGCCAGGGTACCACTGGTGTCCGGTGCCGCGATTCGCGGTGAGGGACAGTTGTCGGTTTACGATGCCCGCAACCCGGACAGTCCCTGCTATCACTGTCTGTATCCGGAGCAGGGCAATGAGGATCTGTCCTGTTCGGAGGCCGGTGTGATCGGGCCTTTGGTGGGGATGATCGGGGCCAGTCAGGCGATGGAGGCGGTCAAGGTGATCTCCGGAGTGGGGCGGCCGCTGGTGGGGCGGTTGCTGATTCTGGATGCCTGGCGGATGGAGTGGCGGGAGATGAAGCTGGCCCGTGATCCCGGTTGCCCGGTTTGCAGCTAGGCGGGTCTGGCCCCGGGGAGCGGGCCCGCAGTGGGGAGACCTTTTCTTATGGGAAAAGAACTCGCTTCGCTCAGACACCTTTGTCCCGTCAGAAAAGGTCTCCCCACTCCGCACCCGACCTGACACCGTGCACTATTCCTCCTGCTTTTCATACCTCTGGACGTGTCAGTCCTTCAGTGCCTGAAACTTGGCGATAGCCTCTTTCCTGCTCTCTTTCAGATCCACAATCGGCCTTGGATACCCTTTCGGAATCACCCCGCCTTTGCCGGGATCGTGGATGCGTTTGTTGTCCAGTTTCTGCAATTCCGGCACCCAGTGCCGGATGAACTCGCCTTTCGGATCGAATCGCTCACTTTGGGTCACCGGGTTGAAGACCCGGAAGTAGGGGGCCGCGTCGGTGCCGGTGGAGGCGCTCCATTGCCAGCCGCCGTTGTTGGAGGCGAGGAAGCCGTCGACCAGTGTCGACATGAAATAGGCTTCGCCCAGGCGCCAGTCGATGAACAGGTTCTTGGTGAGGAACATGGCGGTGATCATGCGCAGGCGGTTGTGCATCCAGCCGGTCTGGTTGAGTTGGCGCATGGCGGCGTCGACGATGGGGATGCCGGTGTGGCCGGTTTTCCAGGCTTCGAAGTGCTCGCCGGGGGTGTTCCAGGCCAGTTGCTCGGTTTCGGGCTTGAAGGCCCGGTGCATGCTGACGCGGGGGTAGTGGTAGAGGATGTGGATGTAGAAGTCGCGCCACGCGATTTCGTTGACCCAGGTGCTCAGGCCTTCCTGATTGCCGCCGGCGCCCTGGGCCTGGCGGGCCGTGATCAGGCATTGGCGGCCGGACAGGATGCCGGCGGCCAGGTAAGGGGACAGTTGGCTGGTGCCGTCGACAGCCGGAAAGTCACGATCTTCCCGGTAGTTGCCGCCACGCTCGTTGAGAAACGCCTCGAGCTGATCGTGCGCAGCGTGTTCACCGGTTTCCACAAGCGCCGGTGGCGCGTCCTCGAAACCGGTCGGGATGCGGTCGTATTGCTGTGGCTCGACTGCATCACCCCGGGGCGAGGGAGCTGCGAACAGCGTGGGCTGGGTTTCATCAATCCAGCTGCGCCAGCGGCGGGAGAAAGGGGTGAACACCGAATAGGGTTCCTGCTGCTGCGTCAGGATGGTACCGACCGGCGCCACGGTCTGGTCGCGGTATTTGTTGACCTGAATGTCACTGGCCGCCAGTTGTTGCCGGACGGTCTTGTCACGCCGACGTTCGTTGATGCCGTATTCTTCGTTGAAATGCACGGCTTCGATGTTGTGCTCGCGGCAATGGTCGGCCAGTGCGTCAATGCTGTCGCTGAAGCGCCGGGCTTCCAGAAAGCTCAGGGGGATACCCAGCCTGGCCAGTTCCCGGGCCAGGCTGTTGGCATGGGCCAGGGTGAAGTGGACCCGCGCCGGCGACCAGTCGTGTTCCTGCCACTGTTCCGGCGTCACGATAAAGCACGCCAGTACCGGTCCCTCGGCCTTGCAGGCAGCAGTGAGGGCGGCGTTGTCGGCGAGGCGGAGGTCGTTGCGGAACCAGACGAGTTGGGTCATTGAGCTTCCTTTGCAGAGAACCGGGCGGGCATCGTAAGGGTAATTACCACGCCCCGGGCGGTAAATTCATTAACCGGGATATTCGCTGGAAAGCATTGATTGGATTATAGTTAACACTGTTTTACCGTCAGAACGTTCAGGACGCAAATGGTCGACAAAAATGAGGAGCCCGCGCTGCCGCGGGATGGCGTCTGGGGGCAGGCCTATAGCCTGGGATCCGGGCAGACACAGTTTCACGAACTCAGTCATACGCGTCTCTGGGTGACCCGGCTGGATCTGGAATGGCAGATTCGTGCTGCAACATCGGCACCGGCGGTCGACCCCATGCGCTGGACCGAGCAGACCAGCCATGTCCTGCCGGGCAGTGACGTGCCCCTGCAGCGATTCGTCCGACCCGATGACAGCAATGAGGTGGTGTTTCTGCCCGCGTTGGCCGGTTTGCCGACGGTGATTCGCCCTTACCAACCTTTGACCATTCCCGCGGGCGGGACATGCGTTATTTACGTGGGCACGGTGGTGTGGTTGCGCATTTGCGTTGGCACCCATCGCACGCAATTGACGGAACTGGCGCTGGCTGAGCCTTCCCAGACCTGGGTGGGCAAAAATACCATGGAGGGTGAGTTGTGCTACTCCGCCCCCAGTTACGCGCGTCTGGTGCTGGAGGCGGTGCCGAAGCGACCCTGGCGGGCAGTGACGCCAGTCACCATCATGAATAGCCGCACCGAGCCGCTGTTGCTGGAGCGGTTCAGCCTGCCAACGCCGCTGCTGTCGCTTCACATGAATGAAAAAGGTCAGCTCTGGACACCGGGCGTAACGGTGGTCTGCGAGACCGACATGAATTCGGCCAGCCTGAACGTGGATCAGACCCTGTTCAAGGCGGCCGGTGACTGCCGGCTGATAACGCCGGCGCGTGAGACAGGCAGTCGCGGCAGGCTGGTGCGGGCATTCGATCGGATGTTCGGTTAACGGTGGCGGCGGACAACGGAGCTCGTAGTTTGATTGAGAACATCGAAAACAGCCTGATTCAGGTCGCCAGTGCCTTACCCTGGATGCAGTGGTTGAGCGCCGCGTTCCTGTTGGTTCTGGGCATTATTCTCGGGTCGTTTGCCGCCCGCAGCCTGTCTCGGGTCATGCAGGCGCGGGCGTCGCGGCACCATACGGTGATGTTCCGGCGCCTGGTGTTCTATGTGGTGGTGGCGGTCTTCGCCATGGCCGCTTTGCGAGAGGCGGGTTTTTCACTGGACGTGGTGCTGGGCGCAGCCGGTATCCTGACGGTGGCCATCGGCTTTGCGTCCCAGACCTCGGCCTCAAACATGATCAGCGGTTTGTTCCTGCTGGTGGAGCGTCCGTTCGAGATCGGCGACTTTATCGAGGTTGAGGCCACGGTGGGGGAGGTTATTGGTATTGATATGCTCAGTGTGAAATTGCGCACCACCGACAACCTCTATGTGCGGATTCCCAACGAAACCCTGATCAAGACGCCGGTGGTGAACCGCTCCCGCTTTCCGATCCGTCGTCTCGACCTGACGGTGGGGATTGCCTACGCTGAAGATGTGGAAAAAGTCGAGAAACTGCTCCTGGAGCTGGCCGAACAAAATCCGGCCTGTCTCGAGGAGCCACGGCCTTTTGTGCTGGTGACGTCGTTCGGACCCTCTTCGGTGGATTTGCAGTTTTCGTTCTGGGTCCCGAGAGAGCGTATTCTCGAAGGGCGCAGCAATATGATGGTGGACATCAAGAAAATGCTGGATCAGAAAGGGATCGAAATTCCTTTCCCTCACACCAGTATTTATGCCGGAAGCCATTCCGCGCCATTCAGGGTCGAACTGCTTCGGCCGCAAAGCTCTACCGAAAAGGAACTGCCGGATGCCAACGAAAACGGATAAGCCTGCAACGCCGTCCGCCTACCCGACGCTGGAGGGCAAGATCAACCTTGGCTGGCGGGAATGGGTGGCATTGCCGGATCTGGATATTGGCAGGGTCAAGGCCAAGGTGGATACCGGGGCACGTACCTCGTGCCTGCACACCTTTCGTACCGAGCCCTACACCCTGGACGGTGAGCGCCGGGTGCGGTTCTGGGTCCACCCGGTGCAGAACGATCTCCACCACGTGGTGGAGTGTGACGCCGCGGTGCTGGATGAGCGCAATGTGTCGGATTCCGGCGGTCATCGGGAGCTGCGCCTGGTGATTGAAACCCGGCTGGTGATCGGAGAAGCCGTCTGGCCCATTGAAATGACATTGACCAACCGGGATTCCATGCGATTCCGGATGTTGCTGGGGCGCACTGCCATGGCAGGGCGCTCCCTGGTGTATCCCGAAGCTTCCTATCTCGCCGGCGAGCCGGCCTTAAGGACGACCAAATGAAAATTGCGATTCTGTCGCGCAACCGACATCTCTACTCCACCCGCCGCCTGGTCGAGGAGGGGGTTAACCGGGGCCACGAAGTGCGCGTGATTGACTGCCTGCACTGCTCCATGAACATCACCTCGTCCAACCCGCTGATTCATTACCACGAAGAGGTACTGGAGAATTTTGATGTGGTGGTGCCGCGGATCGGTGCCTCGGTCACTTTCTACGGCACGGCGGTGTTGCGACAGTTCGAGATGATGGGCGTGTTTCCCGTTAACGAATCCGTGGCGATTACCCGCTCCCGGGACAAGCTGCGTTCGCTGCAATTGCTGGCGCGTAAAGGCGTGGGTATGCCGGTGACCGGTTTTGCCAACAAGCCGGATAACGTGCCGGAGCTGCTGAAAATGGTGGGTGGCGCGCCGGTGGTCATCAAGCTGTTGCAAGGCACTCAGGGTATCGGTGTGGTGCTGGCCGAAACCCGCAAGGCCGCGGAAAGTGTGATCGAGGCCTTCATGGGGCTGAAAGCAGACATTCTGGTGCAGGAATTCATCAAGGAAGCCGGTGGTGCGGACATTCGCTGTTTCGTTATCGGCGACAAGGTGATCGCTGCCATGAAACGCCAGGGTGGAGAGGGCGAGTTCCGGTCCAACCTGCACCGGGGCGGCACGGCCTCGCTGGTGCGCATTACCCCGGAAGAGCGTCGCACCGCCATCACAGCGGCAAAAGCGATGGGGTTGAACGTTGCGGGGGTGGATCTGCTGCGCTCCAGCCGCGGCCCGCTGGTGATGGAGGTGAACTCCTCACCGGGCCTGGAAGGCATCGAAAAGGCCACCGGCAAGAACGTGGCGGGCATGATCGTGAGCTGGATCGAGAAGAACCAGCAGCCCTGGAAGACCCGCACCAAAGGGAGAGGTTAACGTGGCGCGTGCCCCCTTCGTGATTGCCGGTACAGAAATCAAGGCCGGTACACGCCAGACGGTGGAAGTGCCGGTAGCCAAGTTGTACACCCACACGCCGCTGCACATTCCGGTCGAAGTAGTGCACGGCCGCCGGGCTGGCCCGGTGCTGATGGTGTGTGGAGCGATCCACGGTGACGAAATTAACGGCGTGGAGATTGTCCGCCGGGTGTTGACCAATTCGGCGCTGCGGCATCTGCGCGGCACCCTGGTGGCGGTGCCCATCGTCAATATTTTCGGTTTTGTACAGCGTACTCGCTATCTGCCGGACCGGCGTGATCTCAACCGCTGCTTCCCCGGCAGTGAAACCGGTTCTCTGGGCGGTCGTATCGCGTACCTGCTGCGCACCCAGATTATGGAGAATGTCTCTCACATAATTGACCTGCACACCGGCGCGATTCACCGTTTCAACTTGCCACAGATCCGTGCCGAGCTGAAAAATCCGGAAACCATCCGCATGGCCGAGGCCTTCGGAGCGCCGATCATTCTCAATGCCGGCCTGCGGGAGGGCAGCCTGCGGGCCTACGCCGACTCCCAGGACATTCCGGTGGTGACGTTCGAGGGCGGTGAAGCGCTGCGATTTGACGACGTGGTGATCTCCAGCGGCGTGAAAGGGGTGATCCGGGTGATGCGCGAGCTGGAAATGATCCCCGCCAAGAAGGGGCCGAAAGCGCCCAGAAAACGTTCGGAAACCGCCGCCAATTCGCAATGGGTGCGCACCGACATCGACGGCATCATGCGCCCGGTGGCGAGCCTCGGCCAGAAGGTTCGCAAGGGGCAGAAGCTGGCCATGGTGGCGGACCCGTTTGGCGAGTCAGAGACGGCGGTGCTGTCACCCTGTTCGGGCATTGTGATCTGTGTGAACAACCTGCCACTGGTGAACGAGGGGGAGGCCATCTACCACGTTGCCCGTTTTGATGAGCTCAGTGAGGCGGAGAAGGCCATGGATTATTTCCGCAGCAGCTACGAGGGTGACGTGGGGGACGACGTGGTCCCGGTGCATCCCTGGGACGATCGTCAGAAGTAACCACGAGGCACATCATGATCTGGGATCAGACCTTTATTGAACTGGCGCCCTTGCCCCGGGGCTTTCACCTGGTAACCAACGAGGTGCTGGCCCAGGCTCCGGATCTGCGCAATTGCGAGGTCGGGCTACTGCAGCTGTTTATCCAGCACACCTCCGCCTCCCTGGCGATCAATGAAAACGCCGATCCGGATGTGCGTGGGGATCTGGAGCGGCATTTCAATGTGATGGTACCGGAGCGGGCGCCCCATTATGTCCATACCCAGGAGGGGCCGGACGACATGCCGGCCCATATAAAAGGCGTACTGATCGGCCCCTCACTGACGATTCCGGTGGCCAACGGCCACCTCGCTCTCGGAACCTGGCAGGGCATTTATCTGTGCGAGCACCGTGAACACGCCGGTGGTCGGCGCATTGTGGCTACGTTGCAGGGCCGATGGTGATGGCGCGCCGGATCAGTCCGGTGACGACACCGCCAGCGTCTGCTGCCCGTCGGATGTTAGCAGCGGCAAGGACACCTCACCCCCGACAGTGACGACCGTGACCGTCAGATCCCGGGAAAATGCCCCGGCAAACGTCGGGTGCTGGCCATACAGCATCAGCACCAGTTGATCGCCACTGTTCAGTCGCTCCGCAATCCCTGTCAATTCAACGTCATGTTCTCCGAAGCCGCGAACGGGCTGAACCTGTTCGTCGATCAGTTCCGGGAGGCTCATGCCCTGTTTGATCACACCCACGCCGACGAATAGAATGGCATCACAGGTGCCGGTCGCAAACACCGGATCGGATTCCTCCATGCAACGCGCCTCAAGATCAGACAGTGGAGCTCCGACTTTGAGGGTGGCGGTGGGAATGCCTGCGATGACACCGTCATTCTCCAGTGTTGTCAGGGGCACAAGGGTGGGCAACAGGCCCGCGACACCGGTCAATGTTGTGACTTCGATGGCCTCACCGAGTATATCGAAGCTGATCGGGAAGCGCGTGCCGCCCACGGTCACCTCAGGAGCGGATACCGCATCACCCGGCGCAAGGGTATAACAGATCTGATCGCCCGTGGTGATGACATTATCGGCATCACCGCGCCCTAAAAGCTTTTCATTGAACCAGGCCACGGCGGCCTGGTTGGCGCTGACGTCGCCACAATTGGTCAGTGTGTTAAGGCCCGCGTTGGGCAACTCCGGCAGTGCCTCGCCATAGAAACCGAGGTTGGCCAGGGTTTCCTGGATCAGGCCCGCATTCGGTGCGAGATAGTGGTGGCTGAACGGATAGGTGAGCAGGCGCACGTCGCCCCCCGCGGCCTTCAGTTCCTTGTAGTTCTCCCAGGCTTCGTTGAACGGAAACAGGCTGTCACGCATGCCCTGGAACATCAGCACGTCGACCGGATAGGGTGGTTTCTGCGGGGTTTTGATGACGTAGCGGCCGTCGCTGGTGATCGGGATCTGGCCGGTGATCGGGTTCAGCAGGTATTCCTGGGTGTTGCCACTGTCGAACAGGACCAGGCCACGCTCGTTTTCCCAGAAATAGCTGGGGCTGTGGTAGTGGACGAAGTCCAGTGCCGGTTCCGGGAAACGGCCTTGCACGATACCCTCCAGCAGCGACGATCGCAGTAGCGGATCCATGGATCCGCTACTGCCGGCATCGCCCGCTACCGACAGGAACGCCAGCCAGTAGTTCTTGGTGACATCGCCCGGGTACAGGCTGTAGGTCAGGTCGTGCCAGGTGATGTGGGGCACCATGGCGTCCATCCGCTGGTCCGGGTCGACGTTGTACAGCAGGTATTGGAAGCCGCCACCATAGCTGCCGCCGATGCTCCCGAGAAGGAGGTTGTCATCACGGTACTTAAGGTAATCGAGATGGGTCTCTGCCCAGTCGACGATCTGGACAAGATCCTCACCCTCGAAATCCGGATCCATGACCCGGATAGTACCGCCGCTTTCGCCATGACCGCGCTGGTCAATACTGATGACGGTGAAGCCCGCGTTGACCAGTGGTGCAATCGGTGCGAGCGGGTCATCCCCCGCTTCGGTGGTGCGCGTGCCGCTGAAGCCGTGACCCTCAAGGATCAGCGGATGTTCGGTACGGCAATCAAACTGGGCAGGTTCGAAGACCTGGAACACGATGGCCGCGCCGTCAACCCGTGAGGGCATTTCTACTCGGTAACTGCGCCCGCCGTTGAGATCCCGTTGCTGGTCACAGGAGGCATGGTCGAGTTCGCTCTGGCTCGCGGTCAGCGGCCGGCTGATGGTTCGTGTGGTCGGCTCGGGATTGCTGGCACGACTGTCGGATTCGCCCTGCACGCTGCTGCCAGGCGTCGGTTCCGGGCTGCTTTCGCCGCCGCCACCGCAGGCAGACAATAATAAGGCACCAGTGCCAATCAACAGGTGTCTGGTCAACTTGTTCATAGTCCCGCCTTTGGTTGTTTTTGTTCGTCGTGCTTACATAATGTGACAAGCGTCACAATACGGTGGCGGTGGGAAATGGGCGATGGCCAAGATGCCTGCGGGGTATGGCCGAAAGGCCAAGCAATTCCGTGGGGGAGGCGTGTGGCCGGGTGTTACCCCGGCCGGGCACGTGATCTAGAGATTGGCTTCGGCGTATTCCGCCAACACCGAACGGGGTACGCCCTGAAGGTGGATGTGACCGCCGTGGCGGAATCCCTTGAAGCGCTCGGTCATGTAGGTCAGTCCCGAACTGAGCGCGCTCAGGTAGGGCGTGTCGATCTGCGCGAGGTTGCCCAGACAGATGACCTTGGAGCCGTTGCCGGCACGGGTGATGATGGTCTTGATCTGATGCGGGGTCAGGTTCTGGGATTCGTCAATAATGATCAGGCTGTGCTGGAAGCTGCGCCCGCGAATGTAGTTCATGGATTTGAAGTGCAGCGGCACCTTGCTGAGAATGTAGTCCACGCTGGCGGTCATGTTCTCGTCGTCCTCGTGGAGCGCCTCGAGGTTGTCGACGATGGCACCCAGCCACGGCTCCATTTTTTCAGCTTCGGTGCCCGGCAGGAAGCCGATGTCCTCATCCAGACCCTGGGTGCTGCGGGTGGCAATGATGCGTTTGTAGAGCTTGCTGGCGACGGTCATTTCAATACACGCCGCCAGCGCCAGGATGGTCTTGCCGGAGCCGGCGGACCCGGTCAGGTTTACCAGATGGATGTCCGGGTCCAGTAGCAGATTCAGGGCCAGGGCCTGGTAGATGTCCCGGGGCACCAGCCCCCAGACCTCCTCGTTCATCAGGTCATGCTGATGCAGGTCGCGAATCACAATCTGGGTGTCCGAGAGATCCGAGACTTTGCCGACAAACCCCAGCTCATCCACCACAAACTCGTTGATGTTAAGTTTGGCCAGATCACCCTCGCGCTTGAGGATGTGCTCGGTGACGCCTTCGCGCTGGATGGTTTCCACCTTTTCAATGGTGTCCCAGAACGAGTTGGCGAACTCCTTGTAGCCCTTGGGTAGCAGATCAATATCGTCGAGGAGTTGATCGTTATGATAATCCTGGGCCTCCACGCCGAAGCCGCGGGCTTTCAGGCGCATGTTGATGTCTTTACTGACCAGGATGATGTCGCGGGATTTGTGCCGGTTCTGAAGCGCCGCAAGCGTGTTGATGATCTTGTTGTCGTTGAGGTGTTCGGGCAGTGCATGATTGCCCTGCTGCTCGGTGCTCATCAGGATGGAAAGCGCTCCCAGCGGCGTTGCTTTCTTGCCGCGGACAATGGGAACGCCTTTCTCGATGTCTTTCGGGCTGGCGTCGCCAAGCAATTTGTCGATGTTACGGATGGCCTGGCGACAGTCGGCCGCTACCGCCTGTTTGCCGGATTTCAGGCTGTCGAGCTCTTCGAGGACCGTCATCGGGATGATGACATCGTGTTCTTCAAAATTCAGGAGGGCATTCGGATCGTGAATCAGGACGTTGGTGTCGAGAACGTACATCTTTCGGCGAGCTTGCGATGCTCCTGGCATAAGGTGCGTTACCTCTCTGGTGGCTCGATCGTTTCAGGCACAGCGGCTGGTGAATTCCTTATCGGATATCAGTTTTAACATGTCGTAAGTGGTTATGATACCAGTGATTTTGTCGTCTTTTGTAACGAAAATCCGATGCAGGTGTTCGCGCATCATGATATCAGCAATCTCTCGCACCGGCGTTTGCTCATCAACGGACAGCACGCTGGGGGTCATGATGTCGCGCACCTCCACCGGGACCTTGCCCATTTCCTCGAAGATTGCCATGCGCAGGCGGCGGGCCTCCTGCTGTTCGTCGGCTGTCAGGTGGGGCTTGGAGCCTTGATCGGTGTCCTGACGACTGGCGTTCCAGCGAAATTCGGTGATGTCCTTCAGGGTCGCGATGCCGACAATTTCGCCGGTGTCATCTGTCACCGGGCTGCCGGTGATCTCGTTGTCGGTGAGGAAGCGGGCCAGTTTGTCCATCGTCCATGATTGCGGTACGGCCTTGATGCTGGGAGTCATGATCTCGTAAGCGAGAACAGTCATTTACCGGGTCCTGTTCTGTTAAAGGGTCCATTTCAACAGAGCTTATCCTGTCCGTTGCGGCTAGTCATCCCCCGATTGCTTCGGGGGGGCCACGCCGGTTAACTCGCCGTTGTCGTCATACACCAGGGAGAAGCCCTGATAGCGCTCCTTGCGGGTCACCCGCTCCAGTTGTTCCATCGAGCGCACGGGAATGTCCACCAGCAGGCTATTGACCAGCCATCCGGGAATGGCACCATTGGGGTCGGTGTGCTGCACCCAGACCATGCGGGTCTTGTCGTTTTCCGGAACAAACCGATACAGGGTGTCGGAGCGGTCCACGCGAACATGGCCGTCTACCTCATCCCGGCGATCGGGAATGGCATTGAGGTCCATGACGATTTCACCACTGGCCTGATTACCGTGGGTGCGGATGCGCAGGACGTAATCCCGATCGGTCACCGGCCAGGGCATGTTGTTCACGGAGTAAGCGTAGCGGTCATGAAAGTCGCCATCCCCGAAGGCCCCGGATTCCGTGCAGTTGTGCACCCACTCCACGCAGGATTCGGGGTTCACCATTACTGCCATCAGGTTTTCGATGGGTGTGTCCATCACGGCCTCAGCTTTGAATGCCTCGAAGCTGGAGTCGCTCTGCTCGATGGTGTAAACGCGGATGTTGTCGGTTTCTTTGCGCAGGGTCCAGCCGTCGGCATCCTCCGCGGGCAGGTCAGCCCGCACTGCCGCCGGTGCAACAACGCAGAGGGTCATGCCGGTAAGCAGCGCGCCAAAGCGGGTGGCCCAGCCCGAATTGCCTTGGGCTCTCAGGTTACGCATAGAGTACACTTCCTTGAAGAGGGTGCCCTGAGTCTATCATGGGCATTTACAGGGGCGTGCTGCCGGATCCAGGGTTTGTGAACTGGGTAGCTGCCTGTAAATCCACGGCTTGAAATTGGCCTGAATTGACGATGAAAACGACCGAAACCAAGTTGATTGATGACCGGGGGCGGGTGCGCACGGGGGTGTTCGCCGAGCCGGTGGATCACATCAATTACCGGGATTACGATTTGCGCACCACCATGGACAAGCCGCGCTCGGGGCTGGCGCGGCGCTGGCGCTTCAATCAGTTCCAGTTTGTCAGTGTGATGTCCGACAACTGGCTGTTTGGTCTCGCCATTGTGGATCTCAAGCTGGTCAGCACCGGGTTTTTCTATCTCTACGACTTTGAAACCGGCGACATGTTCGAGCAATCCCTGACCCAGCCCCTTGCCCGGGGCACGGTCATGGCGCCATATCCGGAGCGGGGTGAGGCCGGTTTCGCCGCCAGGGGCACGAGTCTGCGCATCCTGCCATATGTGGGTGGGCGCAACATCCGTGTTTCCGCCGGTGACACCGTGCAAGCCGACATTGAACTTAACGGCGACCATGACCCTCTCAGGCTTGCCAGTCCGGCCGGTTATAGCGGTTGGGTGTTCACCCGCAAGTCTGCCGGGTTGTTGGCCAGTGGCCAGATACGCTGGGGCGACCGTATCTGGCGCTGCGACGAGCGTACTCGCGGCACTGTCGACTGGAGTTGCGGGTTCATGCGCCGTGAAACCGCCTGGAACTGGGCGTGCCTTGCCGGCTGTCTGGCTGACGGCACACCGGTGGGGTTGAATCTGGCCACCGGGGTGAACGAATCGGGCATGACCGAGAACGCCCTGTGGCTGAACGGTGAATGCATCAAGCTGGATTTTGCCCGTTTCGAGTTCGACCGTTATGACCCCACGGCCACCTGGCGGGTTGCGACCAGCGATGGCCGGGTGGATCTGCGATTTGTGCCCTCCGGTGTCCGCAAGGAACGGCTGAATGCCTGGGTGCTGGCGTCCAACTTTCGCCAGTATGCCGGTACGTTCGAAGGGGTATTGGTGGACAACAGTGGCAAAAAAATCCCCGTAGCCGGGCTACGGGGATTGATCGAGGACCATTTCGCCCGCTGGTAGCCAGCGGGTGAGATGAGGGTGGTCAGCTCTCCGGCAGTGTGACGTTCAGTTCCAGCACCGAACAGCTGTCGTTGCGGTCTACTTCCACCTGGACCATGTCATCACTGATCTGCACGTATTTTCGAATGACCGCCAGCAGCTCCTGCTGCAACTGGGGCAGGTAGTCCGGCTGGTCACGCTGGCCCCGCTCATGGGCGACAATGATCTGCAGGCGTTCTTTGGCAACGCTGGCGGTGTTGTTGCTTTTCTTGCTCTTGAAGTAATCGAGGAGCCTCATTCCTTAGTCCCCCTTGAACATCCGTGAGAAGAAACCTTTCTTCTGGGCGCTCATGAAGCGGTGTTCCCGCTCCTCACCCAGCAGGCGTGCAACCGCGTCATCGTAGGCCTGGCCGGCGTCGCTTTCGGCTTCCAGAATCACCGGCAGCCCCTGGTTCGAGGCGTTCAGCACGATCTGGCTTTCCGGGATCACGCCCAGCAGCGGAATGGCGAGGATCTCTTCCACGTCAGCCACCGACAGCATTTCGCCTTTCTCCACCCGTGACGGGTTGTAGCGGGTCAGCAGCAGATTTTCTTTGACCGGGTCCTGGCCCATCTCCGCGCGCCGGGATTTGCTCTGCAGAATGCCCAGGATGCGGTCGGAGTCCCGCACCGAGGAGACTTCGGGGTTAGTGACCACGATGGCCTCGTCGGCATAGTACAGTGCCATCAGAGCGCCATGCTCGATGCCGGCGGGCGAGTCACAGACGATGTAGTCGAACGTTTCCGACAGTTCATTGATGACTTTTTCGACGCCTTCCCGGGTCAGTGCCTCTTTCTCACGGGTCT
Organism: Marinobacter goseongensis; assembly: GCF_023156235.1. Lineage (GTDB taxonomy): Bacteria > Pseudomonadota > Gammaproteobacteria > Pseudomonadales > Oleiphilaceae > Marinobacter > Marinobacter goseongensis. The sequence continues at coordinate 131,688 of NZ_JAKZAI010000012.1, forward strand.
GGGACGCCGGCAGAATGTAGAGGGTGTCCACGCGTTTGTCGCGGATCAGCGCCTGGTTGAGAGAGGCTTCGCCCTGGATGACGTTGACGAAGTCATACACCACCCGGCGCTCGCAGTTCATGATGAGATCAAGGTTGCGCAGGCCCACGTCAAAATCGATAACCACGGTTTTATGGCCGCGCTTGGCCAGACCCGTGCTGATTGAAGCGCTGGTGGTAGTTTTGCCTACGCCACCCTTTCCTGAGGTAACGACAATGATTCTAGCCAAGGTTACATTCCTGTTTCGCAGTGGATTCGTCGTTTATGCCGAAAACATCCGGTCGTTATAGTGTGATCAGGCCCGTTCCAGTGGTGTAACCACCAGCAGATCATCCCTGAGCTGGATCTGTACGGCAGTTTTCCAGCCGTGATCCTGAAGATCCTCGGAGATTTTATAGTGTCCGGCGATGGACACAAGCTCCGCCTCCAGCGACTGACAGAAAACCCGCGCTGACTGTGCACCGTGAATGCCTGCCAGAGCACGGCCTCGCAGCGGACCATAGACGTGGATATTACCCGCCGCCAACACTTCGGCACCAGCCTGAACCGGGGCCAGAATGATCAGATCGCCTTCCGGGGCGTAAACCTGCTGGCCCGAGCGCACCGGCTGGCTGATGATGCGGGCGGGTGCCGGCTCGGCAGGCGCCGCTGCAACCGGGGCGGCGACTTCGGCCTCGGTGGGTTCGTTGGCGGCGGTGGCGTTGCTGTCCGCAGTGTCCACCTGACGGTCTCTCTGGCTGCCGCCGGGCAGCAGAGCCAGTGCTGCGCCCCGCGCCATCCGGCGCTGGTCGTCATTGCCACCTCGCACGCCGATCACATGGATGTTGTGGCGGCGGCAGGTACCAATGATCTTGAAGAAGTCCAGCTCGCTGCTCAGGCCCTCGTACTTTTCCAGGCTGATGATCAGCGGGATGTCTTTGAAGAACCCCGGGGCCTGGCTGATCTTGTCCCGCAGGGTGTCCTCGAATTCGTCGTTCTCGAAATAATAGAGCTCCAGGGCTGTCATGGACACGCTGGCGCTTTTCAGTTGAAAGCAGTGTTGTACCCCTGAGGTGGCGGTATCGCTCATGAATGGCTCTCTTCCTTCGGATCGTTCCGTGCGCCGGCAGGATGTGCGCGAAGGGGAGCGCCTTCAAAGCGGATGCCGGACCAACCGGTGCTGATGAACTGGCGAATGTTACCATGACTGTCGCCGGTGGGGTCGTTCAGTACCTGTTGGTAATGTTGCGAGAACAGGCTCAGGGTATCGGCCTCATTCAGGTTGCAATACTGCCCGAGGGCAAATACCCGGCACGAACCGGCGTTTTCGCCCGCTGCGTTACACAGCGGCCCGTTGTGAAAGCCGACCGGCTGATAGTCGAAATGGCGCTCGATCAGGGCCAGGGTATCGTCGAAATCGGCATGGCCCGCCGCGAGTGACGCCAGGTGAATCCTCACCGCCTCGTTTGCGTTCATTATTTGTGGTCCTGCTTGGGGCCTTTCTGATACAGCGCTTTCCACTCTTCATAGGGCATGCCGTAAATCAGCTCGCGGGCCTGAGGATCGGACAGTTCAAAACCCCGCTCTTCAGCCTCGGCCCGATACCACTTGGACAGGCAGTTACGACAGAATCCGGCCAGGTTCATCAGGTCGAGGTTCTGCACCTCGGTGTGATCGCGCAGGTGATTAACCAGGCGGCGGAAGGCGGCGGCCTCGATTTCGGTCTGGGATGGTTCGGGGATAGGATGTGTCATAGTCACTCGCTCGTTGGCTTCGGAGATCCTGACATTCTCGGCATGTTACCGTAAGATACAAGGCTGTATATATGTACAGATTGTGGACCCGAGTTGTTGCCAATGCGCCAGCGCAAGATCATACATGTGGATTGCGACTGCTTTTACGCTGCCGTGGAGATGCGGGACGACCCCTCGCTGAGGGAGGTTCCCCTCGCTGTGGGTGGCGAGGGCGGTCGCGGGGTGGTGACCACGTGCAATTACCGGGCCCGGGCATTCGGTGTGCGTTCCGCCATGCCCGGCGGTGAGGCGCGCCGGCTCTGCCCCGGCCTGGTCACCGTGCCACCGGACATGGCACGGTACCGGGCTGTGTCGCAACAGGTCATGGCCATTCTGCGGGAGCTGACCGACCTGGTTGAGCCCTTGTCGCTCGACGAGGCATTTCTGGATGTCAGCGATGTCGCCGATCATCAGGGCAGCGCTACCCTGATGGCACGGTACCTGCGCCGGCGGGTGCGGGAGGAAGTCGGTATCACCATTTCTGCCGGTGTGGCTCCCAATAAATTTCTGGCGAAGATCGCCAGCGACTGGGAAAAACCGGACGGCCTGTTCGTGATTCGCCCTCAGGATGTGGATGGCTTTGTGGCCCAGCTGCCGGTGGAAAAGCTGTTCGGCGTGGGGCAGGTCACGGCGGGCAAGCTGCACGGTCTGGGGGTGGCGACCTGTGGCGACCTGCAGGCCATTGGCGCGGACGTGTTGATGGACCGTTTTGGCAAGCAGGGTTACCGGTTGCACGAGATGGCGTTCGGTCGGGATGAGCGCCAGGTGGTGGTGTCCCGCATCGCCAAGTCCCTGAGCGTGGAGCGCACCTTCTCCCAGGACCTGCCGGACAAGGCCGCCTGTGAAACGGTGATGGCGTCGCTGGTGGCGGATCTGAATCTGCGGCTGGGTCGCAAGGCCCGCAACAAGCCGATTCACAAGCTGTTCATCAAGATTCGCTACAGCGACTTTTCCACCCACACGCTGGAGCGGGTGAGGGAGCAGGTGCAGCAGCCCGCCATGGAAGACTTCCGCCCTTTGCTGGACGAACTGGTCACAGACACCGAGCGGCCGGTCAGGTTGCTGGGACTGGGGGTGAGGTTCCGCAACGATGAGTCCCCAATCACCCAATTAAGGCTTTTTGACTGAATCAGGTCAGTGGGCAAACAGGGCGAGGACAGCGGGTGCGAATCCGGCCACCGCCAGTGCCCCAAGACACCCGCCGATGAGCGCGCCGGCTGCCACATCACTGGGGTAGTGCAGGCCAAGAATAACCCGTGATGCCGCAACACTGAGGGTGAACGGCAAGACCAGCCAGAACAGGCCTGGTGCCATCAGTGCCAGCAAGGTGGTGAAGCACACCGCGTGCAGGGTGTGGCCTGATGGAAAACTGTACCGGTCCAGAGGCGGTGTACCGCAGTTGATGGTCGGGAATGAGATGAAAGGGCGCTCGCGGATCAGCCAGCGTTTGAGCAGTTTGTAAGTGATGGTACAGATCAGTCCCGTGGCCACCATCAGCAATGCCATGGCCAGCCCGTCGTCGGGGCGGAGCACGGGCATGGCGAGGATCAGCGCGTACCATAACCAGCCGTCACCCAGGCGGCTGACCAGCTGGAAATACCCCTGCACCGGCCGGAATCTCAGGCTACGGTTGATCGCCTGGCACAGCGCGTATTCACGCTGATCGACCAGGTTAAAGAAGCGAGACGCTCTGGTTGTCGATGGCATGGCAGTTGGCCTTTGTTGGCTGATTGAATACCAGTTGTTCGAACTGCTCGATCTGGCTGGCCCAGTTCAGTTCCAGGGCGTCCAGACGGGCCTGGGCGCGAATACGATTCAGCAATGTGGGCTGGTCGGCCAGGCGCAGTGCGTTGTCCACGAACGCTTCGTCGTCGTGCAGTGGAGCCTTCATGCCGTTCACCTCCTGGCGGATGTGTTCGCTGGCGGCAGCGTCGTCGAAGGCCACCACACCAAGACCGCTGGCCATGGCTTCGGTCACCACATTGCCGAAGGTGTCGGTTTTGCTGGGGAACAGAAAGATGTCCCCTGAGGCGTAGTGGCGTGCCAGATCCTCGCCCCGACGGGTGCCGCAGAACACGTAATCCGGGTGGCGTGCGGTGAGCTGCTTGCGCAGCGGACCATCACCCACCAGGATGAATTTCGCCTGGGGGTGCAGGCTGCGGATGCGCTCGAAACAGGCGGCGGCCATCTGAAGATTTTTTTCTGATGCCAGCCGGCCGACGTAGAGCACCGCCCGGTCATTGCCCTTGAGGCCCCATTGCTCGCGTAGGGCGTCGTCCCGTTTGTGAGGGGTGAAGCGGTGGCAGTCGACGCCGCGGCTCCAGAGGCCGGTGGGCTCTATGCCCATGCCACTGACTACTTGTTGCATTTTCTGCGTTGGCACCAGGGTAATGGCGGTACGATTGTGGAACCACCGACCGTAGGCGCACAGCAGTTTTTCCAACCAACCGGCACCGTAGTAGCGGCTGTAGGCGTGAAAGTTGGTGTGAAAGCCCGAACTCACGGGAATGCCCAGGCGTCGGGCGGCGGTGACAGCCGCCACGCCGAGCGGGCCCTGGGTTGCCACATACAGGGCGTCCGGTCGTTGCCTCCGCCAGCGCCGGGTCAGCGAGCCGGCGCTGGCAAGCCCGAAGCGAAGATCCGGGTAGCCGGGCAGTGGCAAGCCGCTGACCACCTGTTCGGCGGAAAACAGCTGGTCACCAACCTGGGCGCACGCTCCTTTGCGTTCGTGGCGCTGGCGCGGGCGGATGACGGTGACCTGATGCCCTCGTTGCAGCAACCCCTGGCAGAGGTGTCTCAAGGTGTTCGCCACGCCGTTGATTTCCGGAGGAAAGGTTTCCGAAACGATGGTAATGTGGCTGTTCCGCCTGACGGCTGTGGGTGCTGTGGTCACGGTGCTTCCTGTGTGTCCCTGAGTCATGCTTCCACTATGGGAAGTCCTTGTGACAGTTCTGCGACAGCCCCATGACAATCTGTTTACCTTTTGATCAGTTCAACCGGAGATCCCATGGAAAAGCGCAAGCTCGGACACAGCGATATCGATGTCAGCCTGATCTGCCTCGGCACCATGACCTGGGGGGAGCAAAATACGGAGCAGGAAGCTTTCCAGCAATTGGACATGGCTATCGATCATGGCGTGAACTTTATTGATGCTGCAGAGATGGAATGGTGATATTGATACTGGGTTTGTATCCTTGGCTTCCAAATACTTGTTTTAAAATAAAAAAATTCTATGTGAAAAAAATGGTTGTATTTTTTTGAATTCGAAATAGTATGGTGTCATAGTTTATAAAAGTTGAATTAAAATGAGACGTGGATTTGCTAGGAAAAACTATATTGTTCTTCATGACGACGGGCGGATTCACTATCCATTCTCGAAGTACATTACTGAGAGCTACACAAACCCCCATACAAGAGAGTTAGTAGCTCAGAGCCTAGAGTGCTTTTATCGTTTCTGCATCGCTTACCAGGTGGAATTGCTCAATCGAGCAAGTGAAGGGAGAGCCTTAACACATGGAGAACTCAGAGATTTAGTGGATCTATGCTACAGACCTCTTGATGAGATAAAGGCTTTGTCCGGTAAAAAAATGGCCTCGATGTTGAGTCCAAAAGCGAGGAAAACCACAAGAGAACTATCGCATTCAGTTGAGCCTAACACCGCGAGAAAGCGTCTCCACCAGATTGCAGAATACCTGACCTATTACTTCGAGGTGTTCTTAGAACCAAATGTTCGATCGCACGCTCTTCGCGACCAGCTAAGGCACGAATACCTAAAGGTGACATCACGGCTTAAGAAAGCCGTTGGAGGAACGAAACAGAGTCATCACTTGGCAATCCAGAGCCTTCCAACAGACAAGTATTTAAAAATAATCGAAGAAGTTTTTTTAAGGCCCGATAAGCTCTTTAAAACAGCTGGTGGTAAAACGTCAAGGACGGTCATGAGAGATCGAGCCATGACACTTCTCGCCTGTGAAGGTCTGAGACCAGGAACTATAGGAAACGTGGCAATCTCTGACTTTCGTCCACAGTCTGGCCATCTCGTGATTAAAGACAATAGACACAGGCGAACAGAAAGAGTGAGCACGGGAACACCTAAACTCAAGATGGGTGATAGCACGAAAATAAATCATGCAAGTGAAACAATGATTAGTCTGTGGCCTTTTACTGTGCAGGCATTACAGGAATACATCGATACTGAGCGAAAAAACGTGCTCCTGAGAGGGCTAAAGAATCGAAGCTCTGGTTTTTTGTTTCTCACAAGAGAAGGTGAGCCTGTAAAGCACCGTTCAAGCTTTACAGTTATGTTCCACCGTCTCGGGAAGAGAATGCGAGACTTGGGGCTGTTGGATGTGGACGATGACCCCTACTTCTATGAGCAGCCAAAGTACGATTTTTACTCATACGTATTGCGGTAAGCGTTCATTCCAGGACGTCCTGCCACCCGGCTGAAAATCGCCCTACAGTAACCTCACATTTTTCAACACGAGG
>NZ_JAKZAI010000013.1 GCF_023156235.1 Marinobacter goseongensis
CCATGTGAGAGTAGGTCATCGTCAGGCTCTTAATACCCAAACCCCAGCATCCTTGATGCTGGGGTTTTTTATTGCCTGAACTTCGGTGCGTCTTTTGATGCGGTTACGGATTCACCGTTATGGCAGCCAGATTTCGAACACCCCGCCACCCAGGCGCCCGTCATTGTGCAGGTGGATGCTGCCACCACGCTCACCCTCGCTGTGCAGGCGCGCGACCGATGACGCAAAAAACAGCCCGAGGCTGGTACTACCGCTGTTGAAATCCAGTGATTTGAAGTTGGGGGTGCCGGTATGCTGCATGCTCTCAGGGTAGCCCTGGCCATCGTCTTCAACGCCAATAACAAGGTAGCCGTCCCGCTCACAGGCAGTCAGCAGGATACGACTTCGGGTATATCGGATGGCGTTGTTGATGGTGTTGTTCAGTACCCCGGTCAGCAGGTCATCATCAAAAAAACCATTCATGTCTTCTGCTTCAACGGCGTATTCAATGCCCAGGCCCTGGAGCAAAGGGGTATGACGTGCAACGTGCTCCGCGAGAAAGTCCGGTACAAAGTGCTCCTCGATGTGGGCCGAGAGGTTATTCTCTCCGAGACGGTATATGCCCAGCAGTTGCACCAGATCGTTGTGCATGCGTTCCGCTTCGTATTGCAACGTGTTAAATCGTGATGACTCGCCCAGACTGGCTTGGTGATCCGCACGGAGCTCATCAATGGAGTTGAGCAACATGCCCAGCGAGTTCTTCATATCATGGACTGCCGAGGCAAGAACCATGGAAAAGTCGATGGAGTTGTCCCTGGACCGCTCATCACTGGCTGGCGTAGAGTTCATGTTGTCATTCCTTTCAGTTTTCTGGACAAGGCAACGTAGCGGCGGTGCTGACGGTGCTGCTCCGGTAGGCTGCCAAGCCGATCCAGGCACTGCTGGCACTGAACAAGGAGTTGCGGATCAGCCTGGCCATCGTGGTATTGCTTCATCAGCACCTGGACCAGGTTGAGGTTTAGGGCGGCATGGCCGGGCACAACCTTGAGGGCTTCGGTAAACTCGCAGACGGCGGCCTGAAGGTCTCCTGATTCGAACGCCTTGATACCATCCCGGTTGCAAGCCCTCGCCTGAAGTTTCTGGCGGAAACCAACCGGTTCATCCAGCAGGTTTTCAATCCTTTGCAGAACCTCGGGCTGATCGTCGAAACGTTGTGCCAGTTTCGCAAGCAGGGATTTGGCCTGGTCGTCTCGCCCAAGCCGGAACAGGGTTTTGGCGAAGTCGATTCCGGTATCCGGGTCCATTTTGTCTGGATCGGAAAGCGATTCCTTGACGGAATCGAGAGCTTTTTCGGCCTCCTGAATGCGCTCCTGTCCCGCATGTACCCGTGATTGAATCAGTCTGCTCCGGACCACCAGCGCCGACTCGTCATCCGGAAAGCGTTTTTCCAGGCGCGAGAGCACCTTCAGGGCTTCGTCAGCGTGCTCGGAACCCTCATCACTGAGATCGCCATCCGACAGGTCGGAAAGCGACTGACCCAACGCCAGATAATGGTCGGGGCTGTCGTGTATGGAGTGGGTCCCAAGTACCACGGTCTGCCGCCACGCATCCGAGGCCGTGGACATGTCCTGATTGGCGGTGGCAAGCCGGGCAAGCTGGCGATGGCGTAGGAGGGCGTTGGGTGAATGCTCGGCTGCCTTTTCAAGAACCTGTTGCGCCTGCGTGAGGCGGCCCAGGCGTTCAAGGCCCTCCGCCAGAAGATCGTAGGCTTCCATATAATCCGGGTGCTTGCTGATCAGTTCTTTGAGTGCGGCGACGGCGTCATCGTAATTTTGCGTCGCGAGCAGGATTTTGCCACGCCCCAGTCTGGCCCAGGACAGATCACGCTGCCCCATGACCTCGTCGTAGATCTTAAGTGCATGGCTGAAGTCCCCGACCTGGTAGTAAAGATCGGCCAGGGTTTTCATCAGCCAGGTCCTGTAACGGGGTTGCCTCGGTAAGGCTTCCAGGCACAGGGCGATGGCCTGCGGATAGTTTTCGCGGTCAATCTCCCGGTTGATGGGAAGCAGTGCACTGCGCTGGCTGATTAGGCCAGCCAGGCGTTTCTCCAGCATGGCACGGTTGATGGGCTTGGTCAGATAGGCGTCGGGCTGGTATTCCCTGGCGCCCATCACCATTTCTCTTGAGGTTTCCGCCGTGACCATCAGGAACAGCGAGGACCTTTTCAGCAGCTTCTTATGTCGTAATTCTTCAAGAATGTGCTGGCCGTTCTTGCCTTCCCCGAGGTTGTAGTCACACAGCACCACATCCACGTGGTTATAGGCACAATATTGAATGGCCGGTGCGGCATGAGAGACCAGTTCAATCTTGTCGGCGCCACAGCTTCTTAGCATTTGCCGCATCGACAGGCGGAAGTTCTCGAAGTCATCGATGATCAGATAATGGAGCTTTCCGAAAATATTTCCGCCGGTGGTTCTTGCTGTATCGGTCATGGGCGCTTCTGTTTCAGCAGCTTGTTAACCAGCGCCCGCAGTGCCGCAGGTTTCACCGGTTTGTAGAGAATCTGATAACCCCGTGAAATGGCGTCTTCCCTGACCTCAGGAGCCATGTAGCCAGTAATCAGTATGCCCGATATATCATTGCTGAATCCAACTCTGAGGGTATCCATGGCGTCGAGACCATTCTTGTTGTCGTCAAGCTGATAGTCAGCCAGAATGATGTCGGGTTCCTCGCCGTTCAGCTTCAGGCGAGCGTCCTCCAGGCTCTCCGCTGCGGTGACATCACACTGCCAGTTGCCCAGCAGCGCCGCCATTCCATGGAGAATAGCAGGGTCGTTGTCGATACAGAGCACGTGAAGACCGCCCAGACTGGAAACCCGGCGTGACTGGCTCTGGGTTCTGTTCGCTACCATTTGTGTAGCTTCCGGGGCAGCCGTCGGCACGGTGATACTGAAGGCACTGCCGCGGCCCTGCACGGAGTGAACATTGACCGGGTGGTTGAGCATGCCACTGATCCGGTCCACGATCGCAAGGCCGAGGCCGAGGCCTTTCTTGTCCCGGCCATGCTGGAAGCGCCGGAACTCCTCGAATATGTGGGCGAGCTGGTCATCGGGGATGCCCGGCCCGGTGTCCCACACCTCAATACGGATGTAGCCCTTCAGTCTGCGACAGCCCAGAAGAATCTTGCCTTCCGGTGTATAGCGGATGGCATTGGACAGGAAATTCTGCACCACCCGGCGCAGGAGCTTGGCGTCCGAACGGATCCAGACAGTGCTCGGCACTACGTGCAACTCGAGGCCCTGATCCTTGGCGATCGCTGAAAAATCAGTTGCCAGGTGGCGCATGATGTCATTGACCGGAAACGCGCCAATATCGGGTTCCAGCGCCCCCGCGTCGAGTTTCGAGATGTCCAGCAGAGTGCTGATGATCTCTTCCGCCGCGCCGAGGGAGCTGTCGATATGTTCGACAAGGTCTTTCATGTCCCCGTCACCGGCCTTGCCGGCCAGCGCGGAAGTGAACAGCCTGGCGGCGTTCAGGGGCTGCAACAGGTCGTGGCTCGCAGACGCCAGGAAGCGGGTTTTGCTCTGGTTGGCCTGCTCCGCGACGGACTTGGCTTTCAGCATCTGTTCGTTAATGACCTGGAGCTCCTGAGTGCGCTCCTTGACCCGTTGCTCCAGGTAGATATTGGTCTCTTTCAGGGCCTGCTCGGTACGTCTCATGGCCGTGATGTCCTGAAACGTCGTGGCGTAGCCGCCGCCCGGGATCGGGCTGCCGTCAATCCGCAGCACGGTGCCGTCGGGGCGCTGGCGCTCATAGGACATGGGGCGCCCGTCGCGCATGCTGTTGCAGCGGTCGACAATGATCTCGTCGATCCGCCGTGCTGACAGGTTGGCGTTGGTCAGGTTATACCGCATCAGATCTTCGACCGGGCGCCCCACGCGCACATAACCGGTGGGGTAGTTGAAGAGCTCCAGGTAGCGGTGGTTCCAGACCACGAGTTGCTGCTGGTGATTGACCACCGACACGCCGAGGCTGATGTTTTCGATGGCCGACTGCAGCAGCTCCCGGCTGAAGGTCATTGCCTGGGAGGCTTCATCGACAATGCTGACCACGTCCTCGATCTGCATGTCCCGTCCGGTGAGGGTGGACTCCAGCACGACACGGGCCGTTGACGCACCGATCACCGACGCGAGTTGCCGCTCGATGTATTTCATCAGGTGGGAGGAAGCGGGTCGCTGAGGATGCAGACGAATCGCGTTGCGGCGCTCGTAGTTGCGGAAGAGGGTTTCCGAACGCTCCTCGCCCATGAAACGGTCGGTCAGCGCCTGCAGGTCTGAAGTCAGAATTTCTCCCTGCCAGGTCTGGTGCTGCGGCGTTTCCGCCTTGGGCTGGGGGTCATGGAAGAACGATGCAATCTGGATTTTTTCCCGCACCCGTTGCCGTGTCAGCATGGAGAGCACGATGTAGGTTACGGTATTGATGCCCAGGCTCCAGACAATGCCGTGGCTGGTGCGATCAAGTTCGAGGCCGAAAAGTGCTGTCGGCCGGGTCCACGCCAGCCCCCACACGCCCTTGTCGATCAGCGATTCGGTCAGCCAACCGGTTGAAGCCAGCGCTGGCAGCAGCAGCGTGTAGCACCACATCAGGAAGCCCAGACCAAGGCCCCAGGCGGCGCCGGTGAAATTGCCCCGCCGCCAGATAATGCCACCCACCAGTGCCGGTCCGAACTGGGCCGCCGCCGCAAACGACAGCAGGCCAAAGGCCGTCAGGCTGTAGTCCGCGCCCGCCATGCGGTAGAAGCCGTAGGACGTGAGCAGCACCACGAAAATTGCAACCCGCCGAATGCTGAGCAGCAGGTAGCTGAGATCGGTCCGTTTGTTCATGCGCGGGCGGAAGAATTTGAGCAGCGCAGGCATGATGATTTCGTTACTGACCATGGTGGCGATGGCCACCGAGCAGACAATCACCATGGCTGCGGCTGCCGACCCGCCACCGAGAAAGGCCAGGATCGCCAGCCACTCTTCGCCCGCGAGGATCGGCAGTTTGAGAATGAGTATGTCCGGGTCAGTACTGGCGGCTTCCGGGTAGAGCAGGCCGGCCGCCGCGATGGGAAGCACAAAGGCGCTGGCGATGATCAGATAAATCGGCATGGCCCACCGGGCCGTTTCGAAATCCCGGTGATCGGTGTTTTCCACCACCATGACATGGAACTGGCGGGGCAGGCAGATGATGGCGAGCATCGCCACCAGCGTCTGGGTAATGAACGCCGGCGCCTCGAGTCCATCGGTGGTCAGGGTGCCGGTGAGGTCGGCCTCGCGAACGTTGGCCAGCAGGTCGCCAAAGCCCCCGAACAGACCGAATCCGACGAACAGACCCACGGCAACAAAGGCGACAATCTTGATCAGCGACTCGAACGCTACGGCCTGGATCATCCCGCGGTGATGCTCGGTGGATTCCAGGTGGCGGGTGCCAAACAGCACAGTGAACACGGCCAGCACCAGAGTGATGTACCAGGCGGAATCGTTCCAGGCCGCCGTACTCAGTTCCTGGTAACCGTTGCCGGTGTCCGAGAGCACGTTGAAGCCCATGGAGATGGCTTTCAGCTGCAGAGCGATATAGGGCACGCTGCCAATCAGCGCAAAGGTGGCGATCATGGCCGCCAGAATCTGGGACTTACCGTAGCGCGATGCGATGAAGTCCGCGATGGAAGTGCTGTTGTTGCGCTTGCTGATGTAGATGATCCGGCGCAACAGAGGCGCGCCAAACACGAAAACCAGCAGGGGACCGAGGTAGATCGGCAGGAAGCCCAGCCCTTCCTGAGTGGCACGGCCAACCGCGCCATAGAAGGTCCAGGAGGTAAAATAGACTGCCAGTGACAGGGCGTAGATATGGGTGCGCGCCCAGCGTCGGCGATAGAGGCCCGGGTGGCGATCGCCCGCCCAGGCAATGGCGAACAGCAGCGAGATGTAAGTGATGGATATGAGAACTAACAGCCAGCCACTGAGCATATACAGGCGTTCCCGTTAAACGAAAATTGCTGTCAGACCCGAAACACCGGGTCAGTTACAAGCGGCCCCCAACAGCCTGTCTCCGCCGGACAAGGTGCGCAGCTCATTCAGGTCGGGCTGGTTACTCCGGTCGAAAGGAACAAGCTCACGGGTATCGCAGTTGAGCAGATACATCTTGTGGGAGACGGCATCGGTATAAGACTGCTCAAACCGGTAAAGATTGAACCGTACTACGTTCTTACCGGGGTTGTCCCGGGCAACGCTCTCGGTGTCCAGCACCGTGAAAGCGGTCACCTGAGGAACCACATAGGTCCAGGGGCGCCAGGGCGCGCCGTATTTTTCTGTGCTTACGACCATTGCTTCCCCGGGAAGCATGGTTTGCTTGTGCTCAAACCAGTTGTACTCCATGTACACCAGATAACCCAGCATGCCCGCTCCGGCAAATACCGGGATAATCCACTTGGGCGCTTTCTTGCGGGTGAGGGCGCGGATGCCAAGGGCCAGGCCCGCGGCGCCCAATCCGGAGAAAATGGTCGCTACAAAAGTCCAGAACATAATCGGGTTTCCTCAAAAAAGAACGGGCTCCCTCACAGAGGAAGCCCGTTCGGGATCAACCGTCAGCCAAAGACTGGAAGCGGTTGATTTGTTGCTTAGTGGTCTTGGGCAGAACCGGCACCACGCGGGTAACGGACGCTTTCGACCAGCTCCTGAATTTCAACGGGCGGTTCTTCAGTCGCGTAAGAGACTGCAAAGGCTACCGCAAAGTTGATCACTGCACCAACTGCACCGAAGGAGAGCGGGGAAATGCCCAACAGCCAGTTGTCCGGTGTGTTGGCCAGGTTGTTGGTCTCGGGGATGAAGAACCAGCCCAGGTAGATGAAGATGTAAACCAGGGTTGCACTCAGGCCCGCCAGCATACCGGCAACCGCGCCCTTGTTGTTCACGCGCTTCGAGAAGATGCCCATCATCAGCGCCGGGAAGAGGGAGGCCGCAGCAATGCCGAAGGCCAGCGCTACCACCTGAGCCGCAAAGCCTGGTGGGTTGGCGCCCAGGTACGTCGCAACCACAATGGCAACCGCCATCGAGATACGGGCCGCTTTCAGCTCACCTTTCTCCGTTATCTTCGGATTGATGGAGCCCTTTATCAGGTCGTGACTCACCGCCGAGGAAATTGCCAGCAACAGACCTGCGGCGGTGGACAGTGCCGCGGCGAGTCCACCCGCAGCGATCAGACCGATAACCCAGCCGGGCAGGTTGGCAATTTCCGGGTTGGCCAGTACGAGTATGTCGTTGTTGACCACCAGCTCGTTGCCGGCCCAACCGCGGCTTTCCGCTTCCGGAGCAAAGGCCTCGGAATCGTTGTACAGCTGGATACGACCGTCGCTGTTCTTGTCCTCATAGGTGATCAGCCCGGTCTGCTCCCAGGTAGCGATCCACTCCGGACGATTATCGTATTCAATCGGCTCAGCCGCGGGGCCTTCCGGATAGATGGTGGTCATCAGGTTCAGGCGGGCCATGGAGGCAACAGCCGGCGCAGTCAGGTACAGCAGGGCGATGAATACCAGGGCCCAACCGGCAGACCAGCGCGCGTCAGTGACTTTCGGCACGGTGAAGAAGCGGATGATGACGTGGGGCAGACCGGCGGTACCGATCATCAGCGATAGGGTGAACAGAACCATGTTCAGCTTGTTGTCCACGTCGGCCGTGTAATCCCGGAAGCCCAGTTCGGTGATGACCTGGTCAAGACGCTCGAGAAGGGGCAGGCCCGATTCAATGTGCGTAGAGAACAGACCCAGCGGCGGAATCGGGTTGCCGGTGAGTTGCAGCGAAATAAAGACCGCAGGGATCGTGTAGGCAACAATCAGAACGCAGTACTGGGCCACCTGAGTGTAGGTGATGCCCTTCATGCCGCCCAGAACGGCATAGATGAAGACCACAACGGCGGCAATCATCAGGCCGGTAGTGGACTCAACCTCCAGGAAGCGTGAGAAGGCCACACCCGCACCGGCCATCTGGCCGATAACGTAAGTGACCGAGGCGACGATCAGACACAGCACCGCAACCAGGCGGGCCTGTTTGCTGTAGAAACGGTCACCGATAAACTCCGGCACCGTGAACTTGCCGAACTTGCGCAGGTAAGGAGCCAGCAGCATTGCCAGCAGCACGTAGCCGCCCGTCCAGCCCATCAGGAACGTGGAATTGGCGTAACCGCCGGCGGCGATCAGACCCGCCATGGAGATGAAAGATGCCGCAGACATCCAGTCAGCACCGATGGCCATACCGTTGGTCACCGGGTGAACGCCGCCACCGGCGACATAGAAATCCTTGGTACTACCGGCCTTTGCCCAGATGGCAATGCCGATATAGAGGAGGAAGGACCCCCCCACGAACAGCAGGTTGATTGCAAATTGGCTCATTTGATCTTACTCCTCGTGTACGCCGAATTTCTCGTCGATTTTGTTCATGCGCCAGGCGTAGAAGAAAATCAGAGCGATGAAGGTAAGAATCGAGCCTTGCTGGGCGAACCAGAAGCCAAGGTCGGTTCCGCCGATGGCAATGCCGGACAACAACGGGCGAAGCAGTATGGCAAAACCATAGGAAGCCAGAGCCCAGATAACGAGACTCCCGAATATGAGGCGGAGGTTCGCCTTCCAGTAATTTTCAGCGTCGTAGCTATGACCTGACATAAGATCACTCCTGTGTTGTTGTTGTATAGGTTGGGTAGGGTTCTGGAGAGCAGTAACCGTTAGAGAATTTATTATTCATATAGGTGTTTCTCCGACTTGTTGACTACTTCGACTTTACCGGTCAAGGGATTTATAGATATTGGCAAAAAGTCTAATTCTCAGTCATTTGCCGAAGAAATTACGTTTTCAGGCGGGTCTTCGAGGCTCAGATTCGATGCATGTTTTTCAGGCGGCGGTAATAGCGAAGTTTTTCGGTCAATTCGGCGAGGGTTGAGACGCCGGTTTTGTGGGCCTTGTTCAATGTCACCAGCGTCAGCTCTGCGGTGACCATGGCATCCGCTGCGGCGTGGTGACGAGCGCTGACTTCCAGACCAAAACGGTCTGCCCAGTGGTCAAGGCTATGTCCGCCGGTCCGGGCCTCCGGGAAAAAGGCCGGAAGCAGCTCAGCAACATCGATCCAGGTGTGCCTCTGGGTGTACCCGAGTACTTGTTTGAAGGTCTTTTCCAGGAACTTTTGGTCGAAAGCAGAGTGATAGGCCAGCACCGGGTCGCCGTCCATCCAGTCCAGCAGATAGAGCAGGGCATCCTCGGTTTCGTGGCCCCGTGTCAGTGCTTCCGGGCCGATGCCATGGATCAGCACGGTTTCGCTGATATCCAGTTCGGGTCGGCGCAGGATAAGATCAAACTGGTCCCCCAGAGGGATCACGTTGCCGCTGATGGCCACTGCGCCAATGGCGATAACCTGGTCCTTGGACGGATTGAGGCCGGTGGTTTCGAGATCCAGCACGATCAGGCGACATTCCGACAATGCCTGGGGCCCCGCAGACTTCGGGGTGGGCAAGTGTGCCGGGTCGAGTGCGCCGGCGCCTCCCACCCTGCGACGCTCGAACCATTGCCGGATATGTTCCAACATGTTGCCACGCCCGTGATTCACAGCTGGTACGTCACTTCCAGCTTCTGCTGGAGACGTTGTGCCTGGCGGAATGACTCGCGAAGAATCCTCCGGTCCAGGGGGTTCAGGTCATCGGGGTTGATGTAGTTGGATAGCGGCTCACCGCGCTCCAGCATTTCCTGATGCGCCCGCATGCGGATGGCCTGGATCAGGCTGTACGCCTCTTTCCAGGCATTGGCATCCTTGGGATCGAATACTTCTTTGGTGGCCAGGCGGTCCATGCGCTCCAGGGTGTTGGCTTCTTCCACCCCATTCGCCAGTGCGAAGACGCGGACCGCCTCCACGAAGGGCGCCAGCCCCTGGCGTTTGAGATCGAGGTTGCGTTTCTTGCCGTCGGGCGCGTAACGGAAGTTGCGGAACATGGTGAGTGGCGGCCGGCGGGTAATGGCGTTGCCGGCGAGCATTTTCTGGAACAGCGGGTTTTTACGAATTCGGGTCAGCACCTTGTCAAACAGCGCGTCAAGAGGCTCCATGGGGCCGAATACGGCCCGCATGTCCAGAAAAATCGATGAATAGACCAGATTCTGGGGGGTCGAGGCATCGATGAAACGGATAAACCAGTCGTCCCACTCTTTACCGCTCAGGCACAGCTTGGGGTTGCTGGCCATGATGTTGCCCTTGCACAGGGTGAAACCGCACTCGGCCAACTCCTTGTTCACCTGTTCCGCGAAGGGCAGGAGCTTTTCGCGGACCTGATCTTCGGTCATGCCCTCCGGTGTCTCGAACAGAATGCCGTTGTCCTGATCGGTCAGCAGGGTTTGCTCTTGCCGGCCCTCGCTGCCAAACGTCAGCCAGGTGAATGGAATGCCCGGGTCATGCTTTTTGATGTTGAGTTCGAGAACGCGCCGGACAGTCACGTCGTTAAGAGTAGTGATGATCTTCACCACCTGGCCGGAATCGGCGCCATGAGCGAGCATGGCGTCCACCAGTCGGGACACATCGGTGCGCAGGCTCACCAGCGTTCTCAGATGGCTGGCGGTGCCGATGGTGCGGGCCAGGTTCACCAGATCCACCCGTTGCAGGGAGAACAGGTCCCGCTCCGAGACAACACCGATCAGGCGGTGATTCTCATCTACCACACAAAGGTGGGCGAAGTGGTGCTCCGCCATCAGCATTGCCGCCTCGAACGCGTCAGAGTGGGAGGTCAGGCATATTGGGTCCCGGGTCATCACCTGCCCGATCGGGGTGTCCAGCGGGCCTTTTTCTTCCGCCACCATGGTGCGCAGGTCGCGGAGGGTGAAAATACCGATGGGATGGCGTTCATCATCGGTGACAATAATGCTGCCTACGTTGTTCTCGTGCATGCGGGCGACGGCCTTGCGCACTGGCAGATCCGTAGAGCACACAATGGGGTTCCGGAGCGCGTACCGCTCCAGCGGCGTGTCCAGAGAGTTACTGGAGCCCATGGAGGCCATAGCGCCGGATTGAATCCGCTGATTGACCTGGTCCAGCAGACTGCTGACGCCCCGCAGACAAAAATCGCGGAACGAATCGCTATCAGAAAACAGGGTGACAAAGGCGTCGTGCTCGATACTCAGGCAGAAGGTATCGCCTGCCGCCCGGTGGAGCGTGCGGGTGGGGCGCTCACCGATCAGTGCCGCGAGCGGAAAACACTCGCCCTGACTGATTTCAAAGGTGGTTTCGGTTTTATCGTCCTTTTCATTGTGGCGTTCACCACGGATCCGCCCCTGCTTGACGATGTAGAAGCGTCTGACCGGACCGTCCTCTGGCGACAACACCGCGTCATCATTGGCATAGAACCGCAGCGAGGCGTGCTCAGCGAAGTGGGCGAGGTGGGTGTCGTCCATGCTTGAGAACGGCGCATGCTCGCGCAGGAAGGTCATGATTGCGCGAGTATTCTGGGGGCGTGGCGTGTCCTGGGATGCGGCAACCATAGTTTTGTCCAGTTTACTTGTGATCGCCCCCCGAGTGTAGACCACTTCGTGGCGATGTAACCCTAAGATTTTCGTCGAAGACGACCTGCCATCTCTGCCTTTATACGCAACGGGCCTGATGGTAAAGTTTCGTCACCTCCTACGCTGAACGACATTGCCATGACGACCAAAGAAGAGCGATTGAGCTTTCTGGAAGAAATGAAGGATGTCCGGCGCATCCGCAAGCCCAATCGCGCAGAAACCCGCGTGCCGAAAGAATTGACGCCCGGTCATCTGGAGCGTCAGCGGGCCGCGGTGGAGCAGCCGCTCAAGGACAACAATCCTCTGACGGCGGATATGGTCGAGCCCCTGACAGCCCACGACATCCTGAGCTGGCAACGTCCCGGTGTCCAGCACGGGGTTTTCCGCAAGCTGCGACTGGGCCAATACCCCATCGAAGCCCGGCTGGATCTGCACCGCATGACAGTCGAAGAGGCTCGCAGGGAAGTGTTTGCGTATATAAACGATTGCATTCGCTATGGGCTGCGCACGGTGATCATCCTGCACGGTAAAGGTGAACGCAATCCAGACGGCATCGCCCAGTTGAAAAGCCATTTGGCGAAGTGGTTGCCAGAGCTGGACGGCGTGCTTGCCTTCCATTCGGCCCAAAAGCACCATGGCGGCACGGGGGCGGTGTATGTCATGGTGCGAAAAAGCGATCGCGACAAGCAGCATAACCGTGAGTTACACGGAAGCCGTTGAGTTTTGCGTCAGATAATTCATTCTTTTAGATTCACTGATTCCGGCGCCGCCGGACGTTGGAGATTTTATGTTCAAGAAACTGTGTCTACTCGCGTGCCTATCCCTGGCATTGGTCGGTTGTAAGGATCGGGTGATCTGGAACGACAATGGCAAAGTAGATGATGCCACCGAGAATCGCGAAGTGTGGAATACCCGGGGCGAACTGGACAAGGGTGACCGCAAGATCTGGACCGACAAAGACGGTAATGACGTCGTCAAGTAATGCACGCAGGCGAGCGGCCAGCGCGACGATAAACCAGGGCGCCCGGAAAGATGAGGCGCCCTGCCCAATCTCTGAGAGGAAACAGTAATGGCCCTGAGCCTGACGGTGAACGGTGAACGACGCACCCTTGAGGTGGACCTGGACACGCCCCTGCTGTGGGTGATTCGGGACGAGCTCGGTCTCAAGGGCACCAAATTCGGTTGCGGAGCGGGGCTGTGTGGCGCTTGCACCGTTCATCTGGACGGTCAGCCCGTGCGGTCCTGTTCGACCCCGGTGGAGGTGGCTCAGGACAAGTCGGTGACCACCATTGAAGGCTTGGGCACCGAGACGAAGTTGCATCCGCTGCAGAAGGCCTGGGTGGAGCATGGGGTGCCGCAGTGCGGCTACTGTCAATCCGGGCAGATCATGAGCGCGGCGCACCTGCTGGAGCACAATCCGTCGCCCGCGCGTGAGGACATCGTCGCTGCGTTGAGCGGCAACCTGTGCCGGTGCGGCACCTATTCGCGGATTATTGCCGCTGTGGAATCTGTCGTGGACGGCAGCACCTCCGCCGCCAACCGGCAGGAAGGGGCGTGACATGAGAATGAATCGACGGGATTTTCTCAAGGTCAGTGCCGGCTCCTCCGGTAGCCTGGTGCTGGCGTTGTCGCTGCCGGGTTGCGCCAGTATCGAAACCGGTTACGAAGAGGAAGACGGCAGCTGGCGGCCCGATGCCTGGCTGGAACTGACTACCGGCGGCGCGGTGTACTTCACCCTTGCCCGGGTGGAAATGGGGCAGGGCACCTACACCGGTCTGACCACCCTGATTGCCGAGGAGCTGGAAGTTGACCCGGCCTCGATTACACCGACCTTCGCCCCGGTAGCGGCGGAATACCGCAATCCCCTGTATAAACTCCAGCTTACCGGTGGCAGCACCAGCCTCGCCACCAGTTGGGAACCGTTGCGTCAGGCGGGCGCGGAAGCCAGGGAAATGCTGATCCTGGCGGCGGCGCGGGTCTGGGGCGTCAATCATCGTGAGTGCACGGCTTTTGAAGGGCAGGTGCGGCATCCGAACGGGGCTGATGCCTTACCCTACGGCAAGCTGGTAAAACTGGCGGCCAGTGAAGAGGTGCGCCATGACGTGGCCCTCAAGCCCCGCGATCAATGGCGTTATATCGGAAAGAATCGTGGTCGCCTGGACGCCACCGCCAAATCCACCGGTACGGCGGAATACGGCATCGACGTTGAGTTACCCGGCATGGTCTACGCTGTGGTCACCCGTCCACCCCGTTACGGCGCCAGGGTGAAGTCGTTCAATGGCGCCGACATCGAGACCATGCCCGGGGTTCTGAGCGTGATCGAGATCGAGCGCGGCGTGGCGATTGTGGCCAGCAAGTACTGGCTGGCCCGCAAGGCGCAACAGCAACTGATCGTTGAATGGAACAACGACGACGCCGTGACCCTTTCCACCGCTGATGTGTTTGCCCTTTACCACCATGCTGCGGACGAGGATGCCGGAGAGCGTGAGCGCAGCGATGGCAGTTTCAGTGAGGCGGCGGAAAACGCAGAGCGGGTAGTCGAGGCAAGCTATGAGCAGCCCTACCTTGCCCATGCCACCCTGGAGCCCATGAACGCGACGGCCTGGTACCGCGACAATGCCATGGAAGTCTGGGCGCCGACTCAGGCACCGGATCTCGGCCGCATCGCTGCTGCCCGGGTCAGTGACCTGTCACCGGGTGACGTAACCATTAACACCACCTTTCTGGGTGGCGGCTTTGGCCGCCGGTTGACCCAGGACTATATTGAGGAAGCCGCCGCGGTGGCCTACCGGATCCGGAAGCCAGTAAAGGTGATCTGGTCGCGGGAGGAGGATACCCGCCATGACCTGTTCCGTCCGGCCATGCTCCATCGCATGAAGGCCAGCGTCTCCGGCAAAACGGTCACCGGCTGGCACCATCAGGTGGTTGGCCCCCAGGTTCTGGACTGGTACGTTCGCAACGCGGCGCCGGCGCAATACCCGTGGTCGCCGAAATTCCTCTACAACACCCTCGGAAAGGTCGGCCTGCTGGCTGAGGGGATCGCCACACCAAAGGACATTTCCGCCATTGAGGGTGCCATCGATTACCCCTACGACATCGCTAATGTCGAGGTTCGTCACACCCACACCGATCCGGGCGTGCCCATTACCTGGTGGCGTTCGGTGGGGTATTCCCATAACGGTTTTGCGGCGGAAACCTTCATGGACGAACTGGCTCACGAAACCGGCGCTGACCCCTACGAATTCCGGCGGGGCCTGATTCGCAACCAGCCGCGCCACCTGGCAGTACTCGACAAGGTGGCCGCCATGGCGGACTGGCAAGGCGGTGCGCCGTCAGGTCGGGCGCGGGGTTTGGCGCTGTTCCAGAGTTTCGGCACCTTCGTGGCACAGATCATTGAGGCCAGTATCGAGCACGGCAATATCGTTGTCCACAAGGTCTGGTGTGCGGTGGACTGCGGGCAGGTGGTGAATCCGGAGATTGTGCGTGACCAGATCGAAGGAGGCATCATCTTTGGTTTGACGGCCGCCCTGCACGGTGAGATAACCCTGGTGGACGGCGAGGTCCAGCAGAGTAATTTCCACGACTATATGCTCATGCGCAACTACGAGCGGCCGGAAGTGCTGGTAAACATTGCCGAGAGCAGCGAGGCGCCGACCGGGATCGGAGAGCCGGGCGTGCCACCGGTGTTTCCGGCGCTGGGTAACGCTCTGTTCGCACTGACCGGCAAGCGGCAGCGCGCGTTACCTCTGAACGCCGAGGTGGGTTGAGTGTCGAGCGGGCAGGTCGGCGGATGATCAGTGCGCACCGGCAAGTTCTGGCGGACGTTTCCGGCTGGCTGGAGCAGGGCAAAACCGGTTGGCTGTGCACCATTACCCGAACCTGGGGCTCCTCGCCAAGGCCGGTGGGTTCCTGGTTGGCAGTCAGCGAGAGTGGCGACTGGTCCGGATCAGTTTCCGGTGGCTGCCTTGAGGAAGACCTGTTGCGCCGGTGCGTGCAGGATCGTCCGGAATTCCCCCAGTTGCTGAAATACGGCATCACTGAGGGCGACCGGAACCGCTTTCAGTTGCCATGCGGTGGACAGATACATCTGCTGGTTGAACCACTGGTTCCTCATCGCGCCATCGGGCATGTGCGCGAGCTTGAACGCGCGATGTCCCTCCGGGAGGCGGTGTATCGGCAGGTGTGCCTGACGTCGGGCGCAATGACTGTTGGCATTTGCGCACACCATCGGCGGGGTGTGGAAAACGCGCCGGAGATGGTCACCCATTACCTGGCGCCGGAATGCCGCTTGCTCCTGATCGGGGCCGGTGAGGTTGCGCACCACGTGCACGATTTTGCCACGGCCGCCGACTTCAGCGTCACCCTGTGTGAGCCGAGAGCCACGTTCGCGGATGGTTGGAGCTATCCGCACATTCCATTGGTCCGGGAGTTACCGGACGATCTGGTGGTGGCATCGTTCAACGATCCCGCCGTGGGTATACTGGCGCTGGCCCACGATCCCCGTATTGATGACATGGGGTTGCTGGCGGCGCTCGGGTCGGAGGCCTTCTATGTGGGCGCCATGGGTTCGGCAAAGACCTCCCGTGACCGGCGGGAGCGGCTCTTGTCACTCGGCGTTTCGCCGGCCGATCTGGCGCGCCTGCATGCGCCCATTGGCGTCAATATCCCCAGTAAAACGCCGGCAGAAATTGCCATCTCGATCGTTGCCGATCTGATTGTCGCACGCCACCGTTTGCGGGCGGCGCCTCCGTCTTTATAATGCCCCATTATCCGCCGCCCTTATCCCGGAAGGTGGCCTGAATCCGGAGACTGCCATTGTTTGATGTAACCCGTTACGCCGAGGCGGCCCAGTCCATTGTCGATGCCGGGCGCTTTTTGTATGGCCGCGGCTGGTCCCCGGCCACCAGCAGTAACTATTCTGCGAGGCTCGACGACCACCACATTGCCATTACCGTATCCGGGCGCCACAAGGGCGAGCTGGCGGCCGGTGATGTGATGGTGGTGGATCTGGCCGGCCAGCCAGTGCAGAGCCAGTGCCGCTCCTCCGCGGAGACGCTGCTGCACACGGTGCTCTACGGGGTGTTTCCGGAGGTGGGTGCGGTGCTGCACACCCATTCGGTCAATGCCACGGTTCTGAGCCGCCTGTTGCCGCCGGATCAGCCCCTGATCCTGGAGGGTTACGAGTTGCAGAAAGCCTTTCCCGGTCAGGACACCCACGATGCCAGTCTGCAGGTACCGGTGTTCGACAACACTCAGGATATTCCGGACCTCGCCGGCCGTACCGCGCAGTGGTTCCGTGATCATCCGCAACAGCCGGGCTACCTGATTCGCGGCCACGGTCTTTATACCTGGGGCCGCACCATGGCAGACTGCCTGAGACATGTTGAAGCATTTGAATTTCTGTTCGAATGTGAACTCGCAACCATGAGGCTCCGTTGATGACCACCCTGAGCATTTTCAATCAGAACCAGCCCGAGTATCCGCAGTCGGTGACAGAGGACAGCGACGAGATCCGGCGTCTTCTGGCCAAGAAGGGCATCCGCTTCGAGCAGTGGCAGACCCGCGAGTTGCCTGACGATGCCTCGGCCGAGGCTATTCTTGACGCTTATCAGGAGGAAGTGGCTGCGCTGAAGCGGGAATGCGGCTTCCAGACCGCTGACGTAGTCAGCCTGAATCCGGACAACCCCCAGAAAGAAGCCTTCCGCCAAAAGTTTCTGGACGAGCATGTCCACAGTGAGGATGAGGTACGCTTCTTCGTCCGTGGTCAGGGGCTGTTTTACCTGCATTTCGGCGACCAGGTGTATGCCGTACTGTGCCAGAAGAACGATCTGATCAGCGTGCCCGACGGTACCCGTCACTGGTTTGATATGGGCCCGCAGCCCAGATTCACGTGCATTCGTCTGTTCTCCAATCCCGAGGGCTGGGTCGCGGATTTCACCGGTGAGGACATCGCCCGTCGCTTGCCCCGTTACGAACAGCTGGCCGGGGCCGCCTGATGATCCGGGTGATTCTCACCGACATTGAAGGCACGACCAGTTCAATCTCGTTTGTGCATGAGGTGCTGTTTCCCTACGCGGCCGAGCACATGGGCGATTTTGTCCGTGACGGACACACCGCGGACCCTGCCATTGCCGAGCAGCTGGACGCGGTAGCGGATGTGTCCGGTGTCCCGCGGGGTGACATTGAAGCGCTGATTGACGTTCTCCGGGGCTGGATACGTGAGGATCGAAAGGAAACTCCTCTGAAAACGCTCCAGGGCATGCTGTGGGAACAAGGCTACCGGCAGGGAGCTTTCCGCGGCCATGTGTATGACGATGCAGCCGACTATCTGCAACGCTGGCATGATCGGGGGCTGCGATTGTTCGTATACTCCTCCGGGTCGGTCAAAGCCCAGAAACTGATCTTCGGATTCAGTGAGGCGGGCGACCTGACGCCGTTCTTCTCGGGTTACTTCGACACCCGGGTGGGCGCAAAAAAAGAGACGCAATCCTACCGCAACATTCTGGATCAGCTCGGGGTAGAGGGCAGCTCGGTTCTGTTTCTCTCGGATGTGGAAGCGGAGCTGGCAGCGGCGCAGGAGGCCGGCATGGCCACCGTGTGGCTGGTTCGGGATGGCGAAATTCCGGATACCGGGCGCGCGGTTGCGAAGGATTTTGCCGACGTGGATACCCTGCTGAAACGGCGCTAGCGGCACAGCCCGTGACGGGGCAGGCTGTTCACTCTGACACAGGGGAGGATCGCGCCGTGATCCTGAACAGAATAACGAGGGTCTGCTTGCTGCTGGCGCCCGCCTTGGTGTTGGTGGGGTGTAACCCCTTCTCGCAGGCGGACTCCATGATGGATGAGTACGTGGAGCGAGTGGCTCGGGTGCTCGATACAGAGCCTGTGCGGTCCGAACTCCCGCCGCTGGAGCGACTGCCCCGCCGCCGTGATCGTCGTCTCGAGATGCCCGAACTCGACATGGACATTCTGGATTTCCTGTCACTGTACGGCTGCCAACTGCAGTATGTGGTCGGTGAGCGCAATTCGGTGATGGGGCGGGTTATGGACCCATTGAATCGGCTGCGCTATGAGCTGCGTTTTATTGAAGCCGCTGGTGAGTGTTTACCGGACATCGATCGTGAAGACCTCAAAGCCAGCCTGCAGGATGCGATCGAGAGTAAGCGGGATTCCCTGCCGGTGGCGGTCTGGAACGCAACCTGGGGCGCAGAGGAAATCGAGACCCTGTTTACTTTGTCCAAGGGCCATTTCCCGGTGGCCGCCGAGGCCAATCCCATCTCCGACCTCTCGGCCGATGTGGGGCGCCTCAACAACACGCTGGATGATCTCCTGGCGGGGCAGGTGGAGCATTCCCTGGATTACGTAGGTGAGGTTCACCAGCGCTGGCAAGCCGAGCACCGCGCCGGCCAGCTTCTGAACAGTGCCAACTTGCTGATCACCCGGCTGGACGATGCGTCGGCCATCCTCCGAACCCGCCTCGACGGTCGTCCCCTGTGTTTTGATGGTAAACCGAACAATCAGTCCGATATTGTTCGCAACATGTTTTTCAGCGTGTACATCGACCGCATCCAGCCTTATATGAGCGACGTCAGCCGAGCTCGTGAGGTGCTGATCCGTCCGCTGTCGGAGATGGCGCAAGTGCAGAGCGAGGTAATGCCGGAGGCTTTCCGGGAATGGTCGAGCCGCCACCTCGCCCTCGACGACGAAGCGGGGATCTGGCGGGAGCTGGATCGGGCGATGGCCGTGCACACGGAACACTGGCAGGCGTTACTGGAGCAATGTGGCCTGCGGCCCGGTGCCTGACCGACTTAGCGCTGGCTTTCCGGTGTGACCCGCAGGATCTCTTCGATGGTGGTCAGGCCGGAGGCGACTTTCTGCGCGCCGCTCAGGCGCAGGGGTTTCATGCCGGTTTTATAGGCTTCCAGCCGCAATTCCTCCAACTCGCACTGATCGGTGATCCGCGCACTGAGATCGCCCGATAGCTTGAGAATTTCATACACCCCGGCACGGCCGTAGTACCCGGTGTTGCGACACTCCAGGCAGCCCACCGGCCGGTAAACCTGATCAGGCGTGGCGGCTTTCCAGGGGCGGGTCAGGCTCTGCCAGGCCTGCTCGTCTGCCGGCCCGGGAGCTTTGCAGTGCGGGCACAGGGTACGCGCCAGCCGTTGTGCCATGACCCCGAGTACCGTGGCCCGGATCAGATAGGGCGGGATGCCCAGCTCCATCAGGCGGGTAATGGCGCTGGGGGCATCGTTGGTGTGCAGGGTAGACAGGACCAGGTGGCCGGTCAGTGCCGCCTGCACGGCCATTTCCGCTGTTTCCAGATCGCGGATCTCGCCGATCATGATGATGTCCGGATCTTGGCGCAGCAGCGCCCGCACCCCGGAAGCAAAGGTCAGCTCGATGTTGTTCTGAACCTGCATCTGGTTGAAGGCCGGTTCAACCATCTCGATCGGGTCCTCGATGGTGCAGATGTTCACTTCCGGCGAGGCCAGCTGTTTTAAAGTGGAGTACAGGGTGGTGGTTTTGCCGGAGCCGGTCGGGCCGGTCACCAGAACAATACCGTGGGGGCGATCGGTGATGTCGCGCCAGCGCTCACGGTCTTCCCGGGAGAAGCCCAGTTGTTCGTAGGATTTCAGCAGTACTTCCGGATCAAAGATCCGCATCACCATTTTCTCGCCGAAAGCGGTGGGCATGGTGGCCAGGCGAAGTTCCACTTCGCTGTTGTCGGGCTTGCGGGTCTTGATCCGACCGTCCTGGGGGCGGCGTTTTTCCGCCACGTTCAGTCGCCCGAGAATTTTCAGACGACTGGTCACGGCCACGCCGACCTGTTCCGGAAATTCGTAGACGTTGTGTAGCACGCCATCAATGCGAAATCGTACCTGGGTGACGTTCCTGCGCGGCTCGATGTGAATGTCCGAGGCGCGCTGGTCAAACGCGTACTGCAGCAGCCAGTCAACAATCTTGACCACATGCTGGTCGTTGGCGTCCGGGTTTTCACCGGCGCCCAGATCCAGCAGTTGCTCGAAATTCTGGTTCCGGGCCGAGCCCTCACCCTGGCGACCACTGGCTTTGCTGACGGAGTTGGCCAGCTGGTAGAACTCGACGGTGTAACGGCGAAGGTCTTCGGGATTGGCAACCACCCGGCGGATGTCTTTCTGCACCGCCTGACGCAGGTTGCCCTCCCAGTCGCTCTTGAACGGTTCGGCGCTGGCGATCAGTACTTCGTCCTGGCGAATTTCCACCGCCAGGATGCCGTGGCGTTGGGCGAACGCGTACGACATCACCCTGGCGATAGCCGGGGTGTCGATCTTCAGCGGATCAATGTGGTACCAGGGTTGTCCGGCCCAGTCGGCCAGCCACTGGGTCAGCCGGTCCAGATCCAGTGTGCGGCCAGAATTCCGGCTTTTCAGGGCCGCCAGGGCGATCAGCTCCAGCGGGTGCCGCTGCCGGGCATCGGTGCCGATGTTGGCCTGCAATACGCGGTCTGCATCCTCCTGGGTAATCTCGCCACTGGCCACCAGTGCTGTGACCAGATCACGCAGGGTCAGAGTGTTTCTTGGCGGTGCCGGTGCGCGGACAGTGCCCATGGACATGCCCGTTTACGCGCCCGCCGGAGCGGCGGGCCGGTTTACCTTCAGGTGCACCATCGACACGGTGAACAGCAGGAAGCTCAGAATGGTCAGGATGAGCGGCGCCGGAGCCCCTTCGCTGAGCCAGGCGGAGACTACAGCCTGGGTAAAGTAGAAGATCACCACAAACGCCATCCAGATGTATCCGCGGTTGTGGCCGCGAAACACCGGTACCGCAAAGGCCAGCAAGGGCAGCAGCTTTACCGCGAGCATCAGCGACACCGAGACTCCCTCAACCTGAACCGGGTAAAAGGTCGTGATCAGCAGCGTTGCCAGTAAAGCTATGTAGAGCGCAATCGTCAGTCTGGCGGTAACTCGGGCTTTCGGGTTATAGAGCATGTGTGCCTTCCGTCAATAAAAGTTAGGTGTCAGCCGTAGCTGGTTCAGCGGAGCTTTTGTGCCAGTTCGCCCAGCCGCTCACCAAAGCTCTGGCATATGGCCTTCTCATGATCCGTCAGCGGCTGCTGTTCGCCGGTGCCGGCCCAATGCGAAGGGCCATAGGGTGTGCCACCGGACATTGTCTCGTTCAGGGCCTGCTCGGAGTAGGGCACGCCGCACAGCACCATGCCATGGTGCAGCAGCGGCATCATCATGGTCAGCAGGGTGGTTTCCTGCCCCCCATGCAGGCTGCCGGTGGAGGTGAACGCCCCGGCCGGCTTACCCGCCAGCGCACCGCTGAGCCAAAGGTCGCCGGTGCCGTCCAGGAAATGCTTGAGTGGCGCCGCCATGTTGCCGAAGCGGGTCGGGCTGCCAATGGCCAGGCCCGCGCACAGGGCCAGGTCGTCCTTGCTGGCATAGGGTGCGCCGTGATCGGGCACCGGCGGTAAGGTGGATTCGGTGTCCGGCGATACCGGCGGCACTGCGCGAATGCGTGCCTCCATACCACTGACACGGGCCACGCCCCGGCCAATCTGACTGGCCATTTCAGCCGTTTGGCCGCTGCGGCTGTAATACAGTACGAGCACGTAGGCATTTTCGGACGACATGATTACGCTCCGCTCAGAATAGGGTCAGCACGTTTTCGGGTGGGCGTCCAAGGGCCGCCTTGTTGCCATGAACGACGATCGGACGTTCAATCAATCTGGGCGTCGCCACCATGGCGTGGATCAGCTCGTCCTCACTCAGGGCGTCGTTGTCGAGGTGCTGTTCCCGGTACTCCTTTTCACCCTTGCGCATCAGTTGCCGCGGCTCAAGCCCCAGCCGATTCAGAATCTGTCGCAGCTCCTGCTCTGTCGGTGGGGTTTCAAGGTAGCGTATAATCTCTGGCTCGATACCGCGTGCTGTCAGCAGTTCGAGCGTTTGTCTGGACTTTGAGCAGCGGGGATTGTGGAAAATGCGGGTCGGTTCTGTCATCTTCTGGCCTGAGTTGAGTTTGGCTGTCCTGAATTCCGGATGCCCCGTAGTCTAACAGGAGGACTCCCCGTGCAGTACCCTGCAAGGTTTCGTTGTCGGAATCTGTTTACAACCGTTCTGGTCATTGTTGCACTCGGGTTTCTGGCCGGCTGTGAAAAGCTGGAGTTCGAGCAGGCTGGCGGCGAATCGCTGGACTGGGACGACCTCCGTGGGCAGTGGGTGCTGGTTAATTACTGGGCCGAGTGGTGTAAACCCTGCCTTGAGGAAATCCCTGAGCTGAATCGGGTGAACGAGAGCGGCGAGGTCACGGTGCTGGGCGTGAACTTCGATGGTGTCCGTGGCCAGGAACTGGTGGATCTGGGAGACACCATGGGCATTGAATTCACCATGCTGGCGGAGGATCCCGGCGGTGACTTCGGCTGGAAGACCCCCGTGGCGCTGCCTGCCACCTTTGTAATTGATCCGGACGGAGAGCTGCGAGAGACCCGTTTCGGGCCGCAGACCGAAGAGCAACTGAAAGAATTGACGGGCGGCTGAGGCCACCCGTGACTGGCATTCAACAGCAGGAATCCCCCGACGTTATGGCGCAAACCTTCATACACCTCCGTGTGCACTCCGAATACTCCATGGTGGATGGGCTGGTGCGGGTCAAGCCGCTGGTCAGTCGTGTGGCGGAACTGGGCATGCCAGCCGTGGGGCTGACCGAGCAGTCCAATATGTGCTCACTGGTGCGCTTCTACAAGGCGGCGACCGGCGCGGGGGTGAAGCCGATCATCGGGGCTGACCTGTGGGTGGACAACCCTGAAGAGCCTGAAAACCCGTTTCGCCTAACCTTGCTGGCTCGTGACAACGCCGGATACCTGCACCTGACCGAAATCATCAGCCAGGGCTACACCGAAGGGCAGCGGTTCGGCAAGCCGATCATTCAGCGGGCCTGGCTGGAAGCCCGGGCGGGCGGTCTGATTGCGCTGTCCGGTGGCAAGATGGGCGACGTGGGCAAGGCGCTGCTCGCCGGCAAGCCGGATCTGGCCCGCGAGCGCGCCCGCTACTGGGCCGAGCTTTACCCGGACAGCTATTACCTGGAGCTGCAGCGCACCGGCCGTGCCGGCGACGAAGACTGCCTGCATCTGAGCGTTGAGCTGGCGGACCGGCTGGAGATACCGGTAGTCGCCACCAACGACGTTCACTTCCTCTACGCGGACGATTTCGACGCGCACGAGGCCCGGGTCTGCATCGGTGAAAGTCGCACTCTGGATGATCCCCGCCGGGACCGCCGCTTCAGCGACCAGCAGTACCTGCGCAGCGCCGATGAGATGATCGAGCTGTTCAGCGATATTCCTGAGGCCATCGAGAACACCGTAGAGATTGCCCGCCGCTGCTCGGTAACGGTGCGCATGGGGGAATACTTCCTGCCGAACTACCCGATACCCGATGGCATGACCATGGATGAGTACTTCCGCAAGGTGTCTGAAGAAGGGCTGGAGGAGCGGCTTGCGAAAACTCTCAGCAAGGACGACCCCGAGTACGATGCCAAGCGGGAAGCCTATTACACCCGCCTGAACTTCGAACTGGACATCATTATCCAGATGGGGTTCCCGGGCTACTTCCTCATCGTGATGGACTTTATCAAGTGGGCGAAAAACAACGGCGTGCCGGTGGGCCCCGGCCGGGGTTCCGGTGCCGGCTCGCTGGTGGCCTATGCCCAGCTGATCACCGATCTCGACCCGCTGGAATACGACCTGCTGTTCGAGCGCTTCCTGAACCCGGAACGGGTTTCCATGCCTGACTTCGACGTCGACTTCTGCATGGAGGGCCGCGACCGGGTGATTGCCTATGTGGCGGAGAAGTACGGCCGCGAGGCGGTCTCCCAGATCATCACCTTCGGCACCATGGCGGCCAAGGCGGTGGTGCGCGACGTGGCGCGGGTGCAGGGCAAGTCCTACGGCCTGGCAGACAAGCTCTCCAAGATGATTCCGTTCGAACCGGGCATGACCCTGGAAAAGGCCATCGAGCAGGAGCCCCAGCTCGGCGAATTTCTTGAAAACGACGAGGAAGCCCAGGAAATCTGGGATATGGCCCTGAAGCTGGAAGGGGTGTGCCGTAACGCCGGTAAGCACGCCGGCGGGGTGGTCATCGCCCCCACCAAGATTACCGATTTCTCGCCACTGTACTGTGACGACGAGGGTGGCAGCCTGGTCACCCAGTTCGACAAGGGCGACGTGGAAGACGCCGGCCTTGTGAAGTTCGACTTCCTCGGTCTGCGCACCCTGACGATCATCGACTGGGCCCTGAAGATGATCAACCCACGCCGCGAGAAACGCGGGCTGGCGCCGCTGGACATCAACGAGATTCCGCTGGTGGACGCGCCATCTTTCGAGATGCTGAAAAAGGCGGAAACCACGGCGGTGTTCCAGCTGGAATCCCGCGGCATGAAAGACCTGATCCGCCGACTGCAACCGGATTCCCTGGAAGACATGATCGCTCTGGTGGCGCTGTTCCGCCCCGGTCCGTTGCAGTCCGGCATGGTGGACGACTTCATCGACCGGAAGCACGGCCGTCAGCCGATGTCTTTTCCGCATCCGGACTATCAGTATGAAGGCCTGAAACCGGTACTGGAGCCCACCTATGGGGTCATCCTCTACCAGGAGCAGGTCATGCAGATCGCTCAGGTGATGGCGGGCTACACTCTGGGTGGCGCCGACATGTTGCGCCGGGCCATGGGTAAGAAAAAACCCGAGGAAATGGCCAAGCAGAAGCAGATCTTCCTCGACGGCTGCGAAAACAACGGCATCAACAAGAGCCTGGCGGAGAACATCTTCGACCTGGTGGAAAAGTTCGCCGGTTACGGTTTCAACAAGTCCCACTCGGCCGCTTACGCGTTGGTGTCTTATCAGACCCTGTGGCTGAAAGCCCACTACCCCGCGGAGTTCATGGCCGCGGTGCTCACTGCCGATATGCAGAACACCGACAAGGTGGTCACGCTGGTGGAAGAGTGCCGGAACATGAAGCTGGATCTGCTGGTGCCGGATGTCAGCCGTTCTGAATTCACCTTCACGGTGAACGATGATGGTCAGATTGTTTACGGGCTGGGCGCCATCAAGGGCCTCGGGGAAGGGCCGATCCAGAGCATTGTGGACGGCCGCGCCGAGGGCGAGCCCTATCAGGATATTTTCGATTTCTGTCGCCGGGTGGATCCGAAGAAAGTTAACAAGCGGGCCATGGAGGCGCTGATTCGCTCCGGTGCCATGGACAAACTGGGTGCTGGTCGTGCGCAGCTGATGGCTAGTATCGACAAGGCCGTGCAGCAGGCCGGTCAGCAGTCCCGCAACGATGCCGTGGGCATGATGGATATGTTCGGTGAAACCCTGGAGGCCAGCGGTGACGCCGACCCCTACGAGGACGTCGCCCGGGTGCGGGAGTGGCCGGAGAAAGAACGATTGAAGGGGGAAAAAGACACCCTCGGCCTGTATCTGACTGGCCACCCGTTCGATGAGTATGAGCGGGAAGTGCGCCGTTTTGTGCGCTTATCCATTGCCGATCTGAAGCCCAGCAAATCCCCTCAGCGGGTTGCCGGTCTGGTGGTTGCCCAGCGCACTATGAAGACCCGTACCGGCTCGACCATGTGCTTCATCACCCTGGATGACCGCAGTGCCCGCATTGAGGCGACTCTGTTCTCGGAGGCTTTTTTCGAAAACCGGGAATTGCTGCAGTCGGATCAGGTCATCGTGGTGGAAGGGCAGGTCAGCCACGACGATTACTCCGGGCAGATGAAGATGCGTGTCAGCTCGGTGATGGATGTGGGCACTGCACGCCAACAGTTCAGCCGTGGATTGAAACTGTCACTTCACGCGGACCAGCTCCAGAACGGCCTGCTCGACAAACTCGACAGTACCCTGAGGCCGTTCCGCTGCGAAGGCAGTCCGGTGTGGATCGAGTACAGCAGCAATGACGCGAGTACCCGCATAGAACTGGGAGAAGGGTGGCGAGTTCAGCCTGATGACGACCTGTTGCTGGAACTTCGCTACCTCATGGGCGACCGGGCCGTGGAACTGGTCTATGATTGAGGTAGTCCGGCAAGGTTCGGTCTGGTGCCCCGGCTGACATATTGATAAGTTAACGTTTTGTCAGGAGGCGGACTCATACCAATGTCCGCTTTAGCCCCGCTTCGGGCGCTGCTATCTTTGTCCAAAATTCTGGTTTGGCGGGATGAATTTTCCGTCTGGCAATCAAATGATGGAACATCATGAACCCTAATTATCTGGATTTCGAACAACCCATTGCCGACCTGGAGGCGAAGATTGAAGAGCTTCGCATGGTGGGTAATGACACCGACATCAACATTTCCGATGAAATCAACCGGCTGAAGAACAAGAGCGTCAGCCTGACGGAAACCATTTTTTCCGATTTGCAGCCATGGGACGTGGCGCGCCTGGCCCGCCATCCACGCCGTCCCTACACCCTTGATTACATCGAAATGATCTTTGACGACTTCGACGAATTGCACGGTGATCGCCGATACGCGGATGATCTGTCGATCGTGGGCGGCACTGCGCGGCTGGATGACAAGCCGGTGATGGTGATTGGTCATCAGAAGGGCCGGGAAGTGCGTGACAAGGTCAAACGTAATTTCGGCATGCCGCGCCCCGAGGGTTATCGCAAGGCTCTGCGCCTGATGGAAATGGCCGAGCGGTTCAAGATGCCGATCCTGACCTTCATTGACACGCCAGGCGCCTACCCGGGCATCGGGGCTGAGGAGCGTGGCCAGAGTGAGGCCATCGCCTTTAACCTGGCCGTGATGTCGCGTCTCAAAACGCCCATTATCTCTACGGTGATCGGTGAAGGTGGCTCCGGTGGTGCGCTGGCGATCGGGGTCTGTGACCAGCTCAACATGCTGCAGTATTCCACCTACGCGGTTATCTCGCCGGAAGGCTGCGCCTCCATTCTGTGGAAAAGCGCTGAGTACGCAGCCCAGGCTGCTGAAGCCATGGGTGTGACTGCGGATCGCCTGAGGGATCTCGGGTTGGCGGACAACGTCATCAAGGAGCCGCTCGGTGGAGCACACCGCAATCCGGAAAAAATGTCCAAGGCGCTCCGCGCAACGCTCAAGAAAGGTGTTGCCGAACTGAGTCGTTTGCCCACTGATGAGCTGGTGTCCCGCCGTTACGAGCGGCTGACCCGATATGACACCGGGCGGTAAATCCGCCGCGGATTTCTCCTGGCCGGCGGAGCTGATCGATGCCGTCAGGCACCTGCCCGATGCGTCACGAGTGTGGGTCGCCCTCAGCGGCGGCCTCGACTCGGTTCTCCTGCTCCACTTGATTTCTCACTGTTGCACGGACCGGACGCCGGTTCTGGCTGTGCACGTCAATCACCAGCTACAACACAATGCCGCTGAGGTGGAGCAATTCTGCCGCCACTTGTGCGCGCGATTGAGTGTGCCACTGACCGTCGAGAAGGTCTCGGTACCGGTCAACCTTGGCCCCGGCACCTCCACCGGGGGTGTTGAAGAAGCCGCGCGCCATGCCCGCTACAACGTATTCGAACGTGTTCTGCAGCCCGGCGAATTGCTGCTGATGGCGCATCATGGTGACGACCAGGCCGAAACGGTGCTGTTCCGGTTGTTGCGGGGCAGTGGCGTGGGCGGCCTGGCCGGCATGCCGTCAAACCGTTCGCTGGGGCAGGGGCAGCTTCACCGTCCACTTTTGACGTTCAGCAGAAGGCAGATTGAGGGCTGGGCGCGGGAGGCCGGGCTGCGGTGGATGGAGGACCCGAGCAACAACGATCAGACCTACGACCGTAATTTTCTGCGTCATTCGGTCATGCCCCTGCTGAAATCCCGCTGGCCCTCTCTGATCAAGCGTCTGGGGCACAGCGCGCGCGCCTGCGGCGAGCAGGAGGCGCTGGCGGCATCGCTCGCACAGATCCACTACGCCTCCGTTGCCGGTGGTGAAGGGCGGCTGCGCGTGGCGCAGATGCTGGGCTTAAGCCACGTGGAGCAGAAAAACCTGCTGCACTGGTGGATAACCCGCGGTGGATACCGGTTTCCGACCGTTGCCAACTGGGGGCAAGCACTCAACGACCTGTTGCTGGCTGCGCCGGATAGAGAACCCGAGTTTTGCGGTGAGGGTTACGCGCTGCGCCGATTCCATGGCTGGATCTACCTGGTGCCGGACGAGCCCTCTGACCCGGTTGTGACGCAACCATTGTTGCCGGGACAGCCGGTCACCCTCGGGCGCTTGCGACTGGCGCTGCAACCCGGAGCTAACCCGGACCGCACGCCGCCGCCAATACGGATATCTACGAGGAAGGGGGGAGAGCGCATCCGGCCGCGTCCGGACGGCCCGTCGAAACCGCTGAAAAAATGGCTGCAGGAGCAGCGTGTCCCGCCCTGGGAAAGAGGCGGAATACCGCTGGTTTTCGAGGGCTCGGCGGAGGCCGGTGAGTTGATTGCCGTTGGCGATCTGTGGCTTTCCGGTAGATACTGTGGGGAGGCCCCGGCTGCCGGCTGGCGCATCGTTGTGGAGCGGGAATGTGATTGAGTAAGAGGGGGCTTTCTGGTAGTCTGGCGTCCCATCTTGAGATGACAATCTCCCTCCTTCACCGAACCAGACAAATCACGGAATTTGCATGACGCGTTATATTTTCGTCACCGGCGGTGTCGTGTCCTCCTTGGGGAAAGGTATCGCATCAGCCTCGCTGGCTGCGATCCTCGAGGCGCGCGGCCTGAAGGTCACTATTCTCAAGCTGGACCCGTACATCAACGTGGACCCCGGCACCATGAGCCCGTTCCAGCACGGTGAAGTATTTGTCACCGAAGACGGCGCGGAAACCGACCTTGACCTGGGCCACTACGAGCGCTTCATTCGTACCCCCATGAGCAAGCGTAACAACTTCACCACCGGCCGGGTGTATGAGGAAGTGATCCGCAAGGAGCGCCGTGGTGATTACCTCGGCGGTACCGTTCAGGTCATTCCTCACATTACCGACGAGATCAAGCGTCGTGTGGTTGAAGGCGCAGCCGGCGCCGATGTGGCGCTGATCGAGATTGGCGGCACAGTGGGTGACATCGAGTCACTGCCGTTTCTCGAGGCCTGCCGTCAGCTCAAGGTGGAAGTGGGCGCCCAGCGGGCGCTGTTCATGCATCTCACCCTGGTTCCGTACATCGCCACCGCCGGCGAAATCAAGACCAAGCCGACCCAGCACTCGGTGAAGGAAATGCGCTCCATCGGCCTGCAGCCGGATATTCTGCTGTGCCGCTCCGAATACGAAGTGGATGCCAGTTCCCGTCGCAAGATTGCGCTGTTCACCAACGTGGAAGAGCGCGCGGTGATTCCGCTTCAGGACGCCAAGTCCATTTACGCGATTCCGCGGATGCTGCACGAGTACGGCCTTGATCAGCTGGTCATTGAACGCTTCAGCCTCGACGCCCGCCCTGCAGATCTGAGCGAGTGGGATGAAGTGGTCGACTCGCTGATGAACCCCCAGAACGAAGTCACCATCGCGATGGTGGGCAAGTACATGGAGTTGCTGGACGCGTACAAGTCGC
This sequence comes from Marinobacter goseongensis, assembly GCF_023156235.1. Classification (GTDB taxonomy): domain Bacteria; phylum Pseudomonadota; class Gammaproteobacteria; order Pseudomonadales; family Oleiphilaceae; genus Marinobacter; species Marinobacter goseongensis. The sequence goes on from NZ_JAKZAI010000013.1 coordinate 30,073, forward strand.
TGATCGAGTCCCTGCTCCACGCGGGCATCAAGACCCGCACCAAGGTCAATATCAACTACATTGATTCCGAAGACATCGAGCGTGATGGCACCGACGTGCTGCAGAGCGCAGACGCCATCCTGGTGCCGGGCGGCTTCGGCGAGCGCGGCGTGGAAGGTAAAATCCGTACCGTGCAGTACGCTCGTGAGAACAAGGTGCCTTACCTGGGCATCTGCCTGGGCATGCAGGTTGCGGTGATCGAGTACGCCCGCAACGTCGCCGGCCTGAAAGACGCGCACAGCACCGAGTTCCGTCAGCACACCCCGGAACCGGTGGTCGGCCTGATCACCGAATGGCTTGATGCCAGTGGCGAGCGTGAAGAGCGCACCCAGGAATCGGATCTCGGAGGCACCATGCGCCTCGGCGCGCAGGACTGCGTGCTGACCGAGGGCTCTACCATTGCCAACTGCTACGGCAAGAAAACCATCCGTGAGCGTCATCGTCATCGGTACGAAGTGAACAATCATTTCCTGCCGAATCTTGAAGGTGCCGGGTTGCAGGTTTCCGGCCGCTCGACCGACGGTCGTCTGGTGGAAGTGGTCGAGGCTCCGGATCATCCCTGGTTCGTGGCGTGTCAGTTCCATCCGGAATTCACGTCAACACCCCGTGACGGACACCCCCTGTTCAAGGGCTTTGTCCAGGCAGCACTGGCCCACAAGAAGGAATCCTGAGCATGGCCCGGAGTACGGTCAACGTTGCAGGTATTGAGGTCGCCAACGACAAGCCTTTCGTGCTGTTCGGTGGCATGAACGTTCTGGAATCGGCAGAGCTGGCCATGGAAGTGGCAGAGGCGTATGTGGAAGCCACCCGCAAGCTGGGTATTCCCTACGTATTCAAGGCCTCCTTTGACAAGGCCAATCGCTCCTCCGTCAACTCGTTCCGTGGCCCCGGGCTCGACAAGGGCCTGCAGATACTGGCGGACATCAAAAGCCGGTTCGGCGTTCCCATCATTTCCGATGTGCATGACCCTGCTCAGGCAGCGCCTGCGGCTGAAGTCTGCGACATCATCCAGTTGCCGGCATTCCTGAGCCGCCAGACCGATCTGGTGGTGGCGATGGCCAAAACCGGCGCAGTGATCAACATCAAGAAAGCCCAGTTCCTGGCGCCCCAGGAAATGAAGCACATCATCACCAAGTGCGAAGAAGCAGGTAACGACAAGGTGATCCTGTGCGAGCGGGGCAGCAGCTTCGGCTACAACAACCTGGTGGTCGACATGCTGGGCTTCGGCATCATGAAGTCGATGAACGTGCCGGTGATGTTCGATGTGACGCATTCCCTGCAGATGCCGGGTGGCCGCGCCGATTCCGCCGGTGGCCGCCGTGCCCAGGTGACGGATCTGGCGCTGGCGGGCATGTCCCAGGGGCTGGCAGGCCTGTTTCTGGAGGCTCACCCGGACCCGGACCAGGCCAAATGCGATGGCCCCTGCGCCCTGCGCCTGAGCCAGCTGGAGCCATTCCTCCAGCGGGTGAAAGCGGTGGATGATCTTGTTAAGAGTTTTAAACCTATCGACACCGCCTGATTGGCGGTGTTCGTTTTTGTCCTGCTCTAGACGAATCAACGAGTTAAAACCTTTAAGACATTGAAAACCTGGAGAGCCAGAAGAATGACCAAGATTGCCAACATCAAAGCCCGTGAGGTTCTGGATTCACGCGGTAACCCGACCGTAGAAGCGGATGTGACTCTGGAAGACGGAACGCTGGGTCGTGCCTGTGCGCCATCAGGTGCTTCCACCGGCTCCCGCGAAGCGCTGGAACTGCGTGACGGTGATGCGTCCCGCTACCTTGGCAAAGGTGTTCGCAAGGCCGTTGGGGCGGTGAATGGCAAGATCCGTGAGGCACTTGTCGGGAAAGATGCCGCCGATCAGGGTGGTCTGGATAACACCATGCTGGACCTGGACGGTACCGAGAATAAAGGCAACCTCGGCGCCAACGCGATTCTTGCAGTGTCCCTGGCGGCCGCCAAGGCAGCGGCGATTTCTCTGGGCAAGCCGCTTTATGAGCACATTGCCGATATCAACGGGACCTCTGGCAAGTTCTCCATGCCGGTGCCGATGATGAACATCCTCAATGGCGGTGAGCACGCGGACAATAACGTCGATATTCAGGAGTTCATGGTTCAGCCGGTGGCGGCCAAGAGCTTCGGTGAGGCCCTGCGTATCGGCGCCGAAATCTTCCACAGCCTGAAGAAAGTGCTGAAAGCCCAGGGCCTGAACACCGCGGTCGGTGACGAGGGTGGTTTTGCACCCAACCTGCCGTCGAACGAAGCGGCGCTGGCGGTCATTCAGGAAGCGGTCGAGAAGGCCGGGTACAAGCTGGGTTCCGACGTCACCCTGGCGCTGGACTGCGCGTCTTCCGAGTTCTACAAGGACGGCCAGTATCAGCTGTCTGGTGAGGGCAAGAGCTTTGATTCCGAAGGCTTCGCCGATTACCTGGCAGGCCTGTGCGAGCGCTATCCGATTGTGTCCATCGAAGACGGCATGGACGAGAGCGACTGGGACGGCTGGAAGATTCTCACTGACAAGCTGGGCAGCAAGGTTCAGTTAGTCGGAGACGACCTGTTCGTCACCAATACCCGAATCCTCAAGCAGGGTATCGACAAGGGCGTGGGCAACTCCATCCTGATCAAGTTCAACCAGATCGGCAGCCTCAGCGAGACCCTCGACGCCATCAAGATGGCTCAGGACGCGGGCTTCACTGCGGTCATCTCTCACCGTTCCGGTGAAACCGAAGACACCACCATCGCCGATCTGGCGGTAGCGACTTGCGCAGGCCAGATCAAGACCGGCTCCCTGTGTCGCTCCGATCGTGTCGCCAAGTACAACCAGTTGCTGCGTATCGAAGAAGCGCTGGACGGCAAGGCGCCCTACCGTGGTCTGAGTGAAATCAAAGGGCAGGGCTGAGGCCTTACCCGCACATTTTTTACCTGTGTGAGCGTCAACCCCAGGTAACAAAATGTTAAGGCCATCGTGTTCTGAATGAAGTTTCAGTCACGATGGCCTTTTTACACAACCATTTAGAAGAATTTGTTGTTAATCTACTTTAGCGTCTATACTCACCATCCGGTGTTGGTTTTTTGTTCGGGTTTGATAAACGGAATTAGCAATGAAGTTGCTCTGGTCCATTATGGCTGTCTTGATACTCCTGCTGCAGGTCCGCCTGTGGATCGGGGAGGGCAGCTTCGCGCAGGTTTGGGCACTGGAGCAGTCTATTGCCGAGCAACGGGAAGAGAACGAGGAATTGTCTGTTCGCAATGAGCGTCTTTATGCGGAAGTGCGTAACCTGCGCAACGAGCAGGGCGCCGTCGAAGAGCGCGCCAGAATGAACCTGGGCCTGATCCGTGATGACGAAACGTTCTTCCTGGTCGTGGAAAACTGATCAGTTGCCATGACGCACCCCCGCTTCTGGTTGATTGTACCGGCCGCTGGCATAGGCCAACGCATGCAGTCCGAGTGCCCGAAGCAATACCTCAGAATTGATCAACGCTTCATCCTCGATATTACCTTGTCCCGCACCTTCGACGCGGCACCTTTTGCCGGGTGTGTGGTCGCGCTCCACCCTGACGATCGCTGGTGGCCATCGACGGAAGCCAGCAAGAATCCCTGTGTTCAATCCTGCCCGGGTGGCTCCGAGCGTGCCGACTCGGTGCTGGCAGCGCTTTCGGCGCTGGCAGGGCAGGCGGCGGATGACGACTGGATACTGGTTCATGACGCGGCGCGCCCGTGCTTGCACCGGGATGACCTTGCCCGGTTGATGGCGGGTCTTCGCGATCACCGTGTGGGCGGTCTGCTGGCGGCGCGGGTGGCGGATACCATCAAGCGCAGCAATGACTCCCACCCACCGCAGGTTCTGGAAACCGTTGATCGCAGCAATCTGTGGCGCGCCCTGACCCCTCAGATGTTCCGCTACTCGACGCTGGTTGCGGCACTCGAGCATGCCCTGCAAGCCGGACACCCGATCACGGATGAATCCTCAGCTGTCGAGTTTTCAGGTAACATACCGGAATTGGTAGAGGGTCGGCCGGACAACATCAAGATTACGGTCCCGGCGGATCTTGCCCTGGCGAGCTTCATTCTCAGCCAGTTCTGAAACACCTGCATTTTCCGGGAAGTTCACTTATGCGTATTGGTCAGGGCTTTGATGTCCACGCCTTCTGTGACGGCGATTTTGTTACCCTCGGCGGCGTGCGTATCCCGCATCACCAGGGGCTGAAAGCGCACTCTGATGGTGATGTGCTTTTGCATGCGCTGGCCGACGCCTTGCTGGGTGCGGTCGCACTCGGCGATATCGGCCACCTGTTTCCGGACACCAGCGACGAGTGGGCAGGCGCCGACAGTCGTGATCTGCTCCGGCGCGTGGTGGCCAGAGTGCGCGAGGAAGGTTACAGCGTGGTGAATGTAGACACCACGGTCATTGCCCAGGCACCCAGAATGGCTCCTCATGCGGAAGCGATGCGTTTGAACATTGCCGAAGATCTTGGCATTCCCGCCAGTCGTGTCAGTGTGAAAGCGACCACGACAGAAAAGCTGGGCTTTACCGGCCGCAGTGAGGGTATTGCAAGCCAGGCAATCTGCCTGCTGGAAGCGGTGACCTCGTGAGCACTCCATCCGATAACCTGGCGGGCTGGCGGCTGGACTGGCCAACGTCGCGTGGAACACGGATCGCCTCCGCCTTGCTCAAAAGCGCGCCGGCGGACTTTCGGGTGGTTGAAGATCTTGGTATGACCGGATTTCCCGAGGGGGGCAATCCGGAGCGGCAAGAGGCCGGTGGCGAACACCTTTGTGTGTTTCTCGAGAAGACCGGTGACAACACCGAATACGTGGCTCGGCAACTGGCTCTGTTGTCGGGTTGTCGTCATTTCGACGTGGGATTCTGCGGGCTCAAGGACCGGCATGCGGTGACCCGTCAATGGTTCAGCCTTTACCGCCCGGGGCTGGAAGCTGAGGACGAGGAGTTCATCGGCCAGGTTAGCGAGCGATGGCAGGTAGTTGCCAGCAACCGCTTCGTGCGCAAGTTGCGCCGGGGTGACCACCGGGGCAACCGTTTCGGAATCACCCTGCGTGATGTTCGTGGTGACCGCGCCGCTATTGATGAAGCGTTGTCGACACTGGCCAACTTTGGTGCTCCGAATTATTTCGGCCCCCAGCGGTTCGGTCATGACGGTGCCAACCTCGATCGGGCGCTGACCGTGGACCCGACCAGGCTCAATCGGTCCGGCCGCAAAGGCGGGAAAAAAGGCAGCCGCGGTCGCAAGGGCTCTGGCAGTCAGGACAGTAAAAACGTATTGTACTTTTCTGCTGCCCGGTCGTGGCTGTTCAATGAAGTGCTGGCCAGCCGCGTTGCCGACGGCAACTGGCGCCAGGCGATGGACGGCGAACCCGGTTCCGATGCAGACCGGGCAACCGGTCCTCTCTGGGGGGACGGTGGAACCGCAGCGGTCGCCGGCCAGGGCGCGTTGGAACGGGACATCGTGTCCCGGACACCGGGGCTTGAGGCCCTGTTTTCGGTGACCCGGATGAAGCCCGAGCGTCGGCCCCTGATTGCGCTGCCGCAGGCGTTGCAGTGGCAATGGTTGCAGGAAGGCGTGCTGGAAATCGGCTTTTGGCTGGCGCCCGGGCAATACGCCACGACCGTACTGGCGGACGTATTCGAATTACGAGACGGGGCATCAGACCCCGCATAGAAAAATATCCGGGCGGGTAATCTGTAGCCAGATGCGATGACCCGGAGTGCAAAGGCTAGCGGAGAAAATTGTGCGCATACTGTTATCCAACGATGACGGTGTTCATTCACCGGGTCTTCAGGCGTTGTATGAGGGCCTGGCGGGTATTGGTGAGCTGGAAGTTGTTGCCCCGGACCGGGATCACAGCGGCGCCAGTAATGCCCTGACCCTGAGCCGACCGCTCACGGTTGAAGAACACCCGAACGGGTTCCGGTCGGTAGACGGAACACCCACGGACTGTGTCCACCTGGCGGTGAATGGCCTTTTCAGCCAACCGTTCGACCGGGTTGTGTCGGGTATCAACACCCACGCGAATCTCGGTGACGACATCATCTACTCTGGAACCGTCGCCGCTGCCACCGAGGGCCGAAATCTGGGGTTGCCGGCGATTGCGGTGTCTTTGGTCAATGAAGGGCACTTCCATTACGCAACCGCGGCCCGTGTGGTACGGATGCTCCTGGAGGGGAAAAAGCCGTTGGCACTGGGTCCACGCTGCATCCTGAACGTCAACGTACCGGATGTGCCCTGGGACAGAATCGCCGGGTTCCGGGTGACCCGCCTGGGTCACCGGGATCGTGCCGAGGGTGCCATCCCCATGACGTGCCCCCGAGGCAAGGAACGCTACTGGATCGGCGCCGCCGGGCAGGGCAGCGATGCCGGTCCGGGTACAGATTTCCATGCGGTGCGTGAAAACTACGTGTCAATCACCCCGGTTCATGTCGACATGACACGCCACGAGGCGCTGTCACCGTTACGAGAGTGGGTCGACGACGTGAACGCCGGGGAGAAATCGTGATGGTTGCAGAGCACCAGGGCATTGGCATGACTTCCCGCCGAACCCGTATGCGTCTGATTCAGCGCTTGCGTGATGCGGGCATAAAAGATGAAAAGGTACTGGCGGTTATGGGAGATATGCCTCGCCACATATTTCTGGATGAGGCACTCTCTCATCGTGCCTATGAGGATACCTCGCTGCCCATCGGCTATAACCAGACACTCTCCCAGCCCTACATTGTTGCCAGGATGACCGAGATTCTGATGCAGCATGAGCCGGCCCGGGTGCTTGAGCTCGGCACCGGCTCCGGCTACCAGACCGCCATCCTGGCGCGCCTCGTGGATCTGGTGTTCAGTGTTGAGCGGATCAAACCCCTGCAGGACCGGGCGCGTGACCGGTTGCGCCAGCTTGAGCTGCGCAACACGCTGCTCAAGCACGCGGATGGTGGCATGGGCTGGCCCGACAAAGGCCCTTTCGACGGTATTATGTTGACCGCAGCGCCCAAGGAAATCCCGCCTGAACTGAAATCACAACTGGCAGACGGCGGCGTCATCGTGGCGCCGGTAGGTGAAACTGATCAGACCCTGGTGAAAATGGTTCGCCGCGGCGACAGCTTCGAGATCACTCGAATAGAAGCCGTGAATTTCGTACCCCTGCTTGGCGGGGTCATACGGTGACCGACCCGCAGCGAGAGCATCGTCTGCCCGCGGTGTTCCTGCGGGGCATGGCCATGGGCGCAGCGGACATCGTGCCCGGAGTCTCCGGTGGCACCATCGCGTTTATCACGGGCATTTATTTCCGCTTGCTAGAGGCTATTAACGCGGTGCCCGGAGCCGTCATCGGCTCGCTCTTCCGCGGTGATCTGAAGGGCTTCTGGCGGCGTTGTGACGGCAATTTCCTGGTGTGCCTGCTGGTGGGCATACTGATGAGCATCGCGACACTGGCCTCGGCCATCAGCTATGCCCTGAACGAGCATCCCATTCTGATCTGGAGTTTCTTTTTCGGGCTGATTGTAGCGTCGGTCTGGCATGTCGGCCGTCAGATCCGGTCTTTCTCCGCCTTTCTGCTGCTTCCGTTGGCCGCCGGAATCGCTTTTGCCTGGGGGGTGACCACCCTGCCGGCCGGTCAGGTCGACCCGTCCGGGCTGGTCTTCTTCGGGGCGGGCGCCCTGGCAATTTGTGCCATGATCCTTCCGGGTATTTCCGGCAGTTTCATTCTCGTCATTATCGGGATGTATGCGCCGGTTCTTGATGCAATCCGTCACCTTGAAGTGGGACTTCTGCTGTTGTTCGCTTCCGGGTGTGTCATTGGCATCCTCTCCATCGCGCGGCTCATCACCTGGGCGTTTCACCACTTTCATGATCCGGTGTTGGCGCTGCTGACCGGTTTCATGATCGGTGCCCTCAACAAAGTCTGGCCCTGGAAGGAAACCCTGAGCTGGCGAACCAACAGTTCCGGAGAGCAGGTCGCGCTGAATGAGGCCAGTGTCAGCCCTGGCTACTATGCCGATATTACCGGTCTTGATCCGCAGCTTATGCTGGCGGTGACCATGGCTGTTGGCGGCTTTGCCCTGGTGTTGCTGGTGGAGTGGATTGGCTCCCGCAACCGCGCCGGGTGAGGGGGTGGTGTTACTTTTCGATCAGTCGTCGTGTGTGAACCGGTAACAGATGTGGCCGCAGAGTAACTTGGCATTGGCTATAAAATGTGCAATATATTAGTGAGTTACTCCAACAACTTTAGAATCTGCCGTATTGTTCATACGGAATTTTCATAACAGGACAGTTCTTATACCTGTGAGATTTTGTTCGCGTGGGTTTCCCCAAGCTGGCTTATCAGCCTGTCTTCGGCTCCTTTCCGGTGCCAGGAACGTCCTGTTGTCTGTCTTCTCTTCTCGCCGCTGTGCTCTGATTCCAATCGTGTTGGTGCTGGTGGCTACGCCATTGTTATTGACCGGCTGCAATACCAGCGCTATTTACCAGGACGACGCCTACAACCCACCGGTCTTCTGGGGGCGCCATGTGGTGAAGCCGGGAGAAACTCTGTACAGCATTGCCTGGCGCTACGGGCGGGACTACCGCGAACTCGGTAGCGCCAATGGTATTGACGCCCCATGGACCCTGAGAGCCGGCCAGGTGCTGCGCCTGGATGTTCGCGGAAAGGTCACCGCCGGAACGCAGACTGGAAGCGTCCGCAAGCCTGCCGCGAAGCCCCCCACACCGACGGTGGCCAAGACGCCACCCAAGCCGCAATCAAAGCCCAGGGTTTCGAAAGCGCCGAATAAACAGTCGCCCATTGGCAATCAGACCCAGACGGTGTCGAGCATAAACTGGCGCTGGCCGCACGTTGGCACCGTAATTGCAGGTTACTCAACCTCCGGTAAAGTCAATAAAGGTGTTGATATTGCTGGAAAACCGGGGGATGCTGTAAAAGCAGCGGCCGGCGGCAACGTGGTATACGCCGGAAGTGGATTGCTTGGTTACGGCAATCTGATTATTGTGAACCATAACGAGCACTATCTGAGTGCTTACGCCCACAACCGCAAGATTCTGGTGCAGGAAGGGGAGGATGTAAAAGCCGGGCAGGTTATCGCAGAGCTCGGAAGCAGCGGTTCGGATCGGCCCAAATTGCATTTTGAAATTCGTAGGAATGGCAATCCGGTAGATCCCATGCATTACCTGCCGCCACGCTGACCGTGAAACGCTAGCCAGCGAAAGGGAAAACCCGGCACTGACAGAAACAGCCGACAGTGAACAACAAAAACAAGGGTTACAGGGGTTGTAACCAGCCAATAGCTAAATGTCCTGAAAAAAGCGAATACAGCAGGCGCTCACAATAATAAGAAGTCGTGAGCGACAAACCAGGATGATAGACAGGCGGGGCAAAAGACATGTCAGCAGAACAAGATGAACTCATCATCGACCGCGTGAGCGATATTGAAGACGCCGAAGAACAGCTTCTGGCGGAAGACAAGGTCGAGAAAGACACTTCTGACACCGAGGTGGCAGAAGTCCAAGAAGGAATTCCGGCCCAGGGCCGTTATTTCACCAGCCAGAAACAACTCGATGCGACTCAGCTTTATCTGAACGAGATTGGTTTCTCTCCACTGCTTACTCCTGAAGAAGAAGTCTACTTTGCCAGACTGGCCCGCAAGGGCGAGGAGTCCGGTCGTAAGCGCATGATCGAGAGTAACCTGCGGCTGGTGGTGAAAATAGCGAGGCGATACGTCAACCGCGGTCTGACGCTGCTGGATCTGATCGAAGAGGGCAACCTCGGTTTGATTCGCGCCGTCGAGAAATTCGATCCCGAACGCGGTTTCCGCTTTTCCACCTACGCGACCTGGTGGATTCGCCAGACCATTGAGCGGGCCATCATGAATCAGACCCGGACGATCCGGTTACCGATTCACGTGGTCAAGGAATTAAATCTTTACCTCCGTGCCGCCCGTGAACTGACCCAGAAGCTGGATCACGAGCCGTCGGCGGAAGAAATTGCCCGCATGGTCGACAAGCCGGTGAACGATGTGAAGCGCATGCTCGGCCTGAACGAGCGGGTGGCATCCATGGACACACCCCTCGGTGCTGGCGGTGAGAAGTCTTTGCTGGACACCGTCGCCGATGAAGGCGCGTCAGACCCCGCCGATCTGCTGCAGGACAACAACATGTGTTCCTGTGTCGAGAAGTGGATTGATCAGCTCAGCGACAAGCAGCAGGAGGTACTCTCTCGCCGGTTCGGTCTGCGGGGTTATCCGGTCAGTACGTTGGAGGAGGTCGGGCAGGAAATCGGTCTGACCCGGGAGCGTGTGCGACAGATTCAGGTTGAGGCGCTGCGTCGCCTGCGGGAGATCCTGGAAAAAGAAGGCTTGTCCGGCACCCTGTTGTTCAAGTAAAGGTTAGCGTTCTGTCATCCTCTAAAGCCGGCCATGGAAAGTGGCCGGCTTTTCTGTTTCAGTGACCCCTCAAATGAGAACCAGGTTAAGCAAAGCCGCGTGCCCCCCTGCTAGAATGGCGTTCCGGGCAGGGAACGGCTGTCGACACCCGGTAGAACAACTAAAAAAATCTCATAAAAACGACTGAAAAGGAAAGGACGATGAAGAAGGCTCTATCAACAGGCTTTGTCTCACTGCTATTGACCGCTGCCCTGGCAGCACCGGCGTCAGCCCTGACGGTGGAAGGTGTCGACGTCCCGGACACCTATCCTGCCATGAACACTGAGCTCAAGCTGAACGGAGCAGGTACCCGTTCAAAATGGTTCATGGACCTCTACGTTGGCGGCCTGTACGTGCCGGAAACCATTGATGACGGCGAAGCGATCATCAATGCGGACGAGCCCCAGGCTATTACCCTGCACATTATCTCAGGGATGATTACCAGCGAGCGCATGACCGAAGCGACCATGGAGGGTTTTGTAAGCTCGACCGACGGCGATCTTTCGGCCATTCAGAGCGATGTGGACCAGTTCCTGTCGGTCTTCGAGGAAGAGATCAAGGAAGGGGATGTGTTCGATCTGGTTTACCTGCCGACAGAGGGCGTACGGGTCCTGAAAAATGGCGAGGTTCGTGATACCGTCGGGGATCTGCAATTCAAAAAAGCGCTGTTTGGTATCTGGCTGTCTGACAAGCCGGCGCAGAAAGATCTGAAAGAGAAAATGCTGGGTCAGCGATAGTCTCAGAGCGTGTATTGCTGCCGGGCACCCTGCTGTACCCGGCAGCAGCGGACGTTTACAGGTAGTCCCGCTTCTGTTTGAACTCGCAAAGATCCTCGATGATGCAGGCGCCACATTTCGGTTTTCTCGCGGTGCAGGTGTAGCGTCCGTGCAGGATCAGCCAGTGATGGGCGTCCAGAAGAAACTCTCCGGGCACCAGCCTCACCAGACGTTTTTCCACCTCTAGCACATTCTTGCCCGGTGCGATGCCGGTCCGGTTTGACACCCGGAAGATGTGGGTGTCCACCGCCATCGCGGGTTGACCAAAGGCGGTATTCAGCACCACATTGGCGGTTTTGCGACCCACACCGGGGAGTGCTTCGAGGGCTTCCCGTTGATCAGGCACCTCGCCACCGTGCTGTTCCAGAAGAATCCGGCAGGTTTTAATCACGTTCTCGGCTTTGCTGTTGAACAGTCCGATGGTTTTGACGTACGCCTTCAGCCCGTCCACCCCCAGCGCCAGGATGGCTGCCGGGGTATTGGCAACCGGATAGAGTTTGTCCGTCGCCTTATTGACGCCAACGTCCGTCGCCTGGGCAGACAGAATGACGGCAATCAGTAATTCGAAGGGTGTCGAGTAATTCAGTTCCGTGGTCGGATTCGGATTATCGGCCCGTAGCCGGGTGAAAATCTCGGTGCGCTTTTCCCGGTTCATATCAGGATACCTGCCCGGTCACGCGAACGCGCTTGCTGCCGGAAACTACCGGCTCGGCCACCCTGGCTTTGCGCCTTTTTTCCGCTCGGTTATCAATGCTGTTTTTCAGGGCAATCAACAGCCCGAGTCCCACAAAAGCACCCGGTGGCAGAACCATGAACAGCACATCCGGATAGCTGTCCAGCGGCCGGAAGCCCCAATCTGCGGCCACAGGGCCGAGCAGAAGATCCATATCTGTGAACAGCGTGCCCTGACCGATCAGTTCGCGCAATCCGCCAAGGACCACCAGCACCGCAAGAAATCCGAGGCCCATCATGATGCCGTCAAGCAGGGCGGGGATCGGGCCGTTCTTCGAGGCAAAGGCGTCGGCGCGGCCCAGAATGGCGCAGTTGGTCACGATCAATGGAATGAAAATGCCGAGGATCTGGTAAAGCTCGTAGGTGAAAGCCTGCATCAACAGCTCGGCACAGGTCACGAAGGAGGCGATGATCATCACGAAAGCGGGCAACCGCACTGACTCGCTTACGAAGTGACGAATCAGTGAGACCGCCAGATTCGAGCCCATCAGCACCAGCAGTGTGGCCAGTCCCAGGCCGATGGCGTTCACTACTGTGCTGGTGACCGCCAGCAGGGGGCATAGTCCCAGTACCTGAACGAGGGCTGGGTTGTTGGTCCACAAGCCCTCACGAATGATCTCAGCGTTGGTTTTGGTTGCCATAATCAGGATTGCTCCAGGTCACGCGGTTGGCCGGCAATGGCTTCCGGACTGGTCGGGTCGGCCTTGATGTCTGGCGCCTCGTTGAGTATCCCGCGAATCTCGGCGCGGTTCTGGCGAAAATAGACGAGGGTTTTCTGAACCGCTTTCACCACCGCTCTCGGCGTGATGGTGGCGCCGGTAAACTGGTCGAAAACACCGCCGTTTTTCTTCACGTTCCAGCGATCAGGACGGGGGTCGCCGAGAGAGCGGCCATTGAAGGACAGAATCCAGTCCGATTTCTTGCTTTCAATACGATCGCCAAGCCCCGGGGTTTCGCGATGACTGGTCACGCGCACCCCCAGCACCCGGCCGTCGGTATCAATGCCGACCAACAGGCGGATGTCGCCGGAATAGCCGTCGGGGGCTACCGCGGGCAGAATCAGGCCCACCGTGCGGCCGCCTTCGCGGGCAATCCAGGCCGTGATGGGGCCATTCAGCGCCAGGCGGTCACTGGCCGGCAATTCGACCCTATCCCGCAGCATATCGTTGTCATGGCGGCTTTCGGGAATGATCTCGAACAACGCTCTGGCTTCGGCGCGGGCTGACTGGTCCGCGATACGTTCTGCCGTCATCACCTGAGTGATCGCAATGGTGCCACCGGTAATGATGGCAAACAGGCCCAGGCCAATGGCGCTTCGACGAACAGACTGTGCAATGGCGGTCATGGCTTACCCCTGTGTCCGGCCAGGAACGCCCCGGCGGGCCTTGTGGTGGCCATAGGTGCGCGGCGGCGTGTAATGGTCAATGAAGGGCACGGCAAAGTTCATCAGCAGCACGCTGAAAGCAACCGCGTCGGGGTAATTGCCCCAGGTGCGGATCACGTAAATCAGCGCGCCGATGCCGGCTCCGTAGATCAGTTTGCCCTGGTGGCTGGTGGCTGCCGACACCGGATCCGTGGCGATGAAAAACGCCCCGAGCATGGTGCCACCGGCCAGCATGTGCAGGCCAAACGGTGCGTATTGATCCGGGTTGCTGCCAAAGGCCAGACTCATCACGGCAATACCTGCCAGCATACTGACCGGGATGTGCCAGGTGATGATCTTTAGCGCGATCAGCACCAGGCCGCCGAGCAGGAACGCGCCATTGACCCATTCCCAGCCACGGGCCACGCCGTCGCCAAAGGTCGGATGCTGAAGCACTTCTGCCGCCGTGTAGCTGGCAATTTTGTGTTTGTACTCATCCAGCGGTGTGGCCATCGTGAAGGCGTCAACCGCGGTTTGCTGACCAGAGGCGATGATCCCGAGGGTTTCGCCAAACCTGGGAGCGGCCTCCCAGAGCAGCGCGGCCTCAGCCCAGTTGGTGGTCATCGCGACGGGGAACGAGATCAGTACCAGGGCATAGCCCACCATGGCGGGGTTGAACGGATTCGAGCCCAATCCGCCATAAAGCTGCTTGGCCATGACAATGGCGGAGATCACCGCAATGGCGGATACCCAGAATGGCACAAACTGGGGCAGGGACAGGCCAAGCAACAAACCGGTGACCGCCGCGGTGTTGTCTTTCAGAAAAAACGCCAGCGGCTTGCCTCGCACCGCCAGCATGGCAGCTTCTGCACCGAGAGCCACCAGAATGCACCAGACCACATTGATCAGGTTGCCCCACCCAAAGAACAGGGTCTGCGCCAACAGGCCTGGCAGAGCCGCCAGAATTACCCACAGCATCACCCAGGAGGTAGGCCGAGCGTTGCGGGCATGGGGAGAGGACTGCTGTACTAATGCCATGTATGGAAAGCCCTGATGTCCGTTAGTCGGTGGATTGGGTTTCTGAAATTGTCCGTGCAGAGCCATCTGCCAAGGCCTGTTCCGCCCGCTTCACCCGTTCATGATTCTTTGCCACCGCCCGTTCGAGTTTGTCGACGTTGTCTGCCTGCTGGGCTTTGGCGTCGTCCAGCATGGACTGCATGGTGTCCAGTTTGGATCTGGCCTGGGCCAGCTGTTTTTCCAGCTCCGCCCTATCCGGCCTTTCTGCGGGCGTTGGGGCCGTGGCGGTTGCCGAGTCTGCGGAGGTGTCCGCAGCGGCCGGTGCCGCCCCCCCGGATTTCGCTTTCTTGCGAGCCAGAGCTTCCTGGACCAGCGCCGCCTTGGCGGACCGTTCGTCCGTTGCTCCGTTGTCCGCAGCGGCTTTCTCGGCTTCCACTTTTTTACGGGCCTGAGCTTCGGCAGCCGCTTTGGCACGCTCCTGGCGGCGCAGCTCTTTTTCCTGTTGTTCCCGCTCAAGGCGGGCCTGGCGCGCTTCGAAACGCTCCCGGGCACGGTCGGCCTTGAGCTGCTCCGCCTGCTGCACGCGGATCTCGCCTTTGGCAGAACGGTAGTACTGTACCAGCGGGATCGAGCTGGGGCAGACGTAGGAACAGGCCCCGCATTCGATGCAGTCAAAAAGGTTCAGGTGCTCGGCCTTCTCGAACTCGCCCGCTTTCGAGTACCAGAACAGCTGCTGCGGCAGCAGTTCCATGGGGCAGACTTCGGCACATTGGCCGCAGCGGATGCAGGGCTGTTCCGGCGCTGGATCCGGCAGCTCCCGGGCGCTTGCCGCAATCACACAGTTGCTGGTTTTGACGACCGGCACTTCGGGTGTGTTAAGGGTGTACCCCATCATCGGCCCACCGAGTACCAGCCGGTGTAACCGGCTCTCCTGAAGACCGGCTTCGGTCAGCAGGTTGCGGATGGGGGTGCCAATCAGTGCATCAAAGTTACCGGGCTCCGACACCGCTTCTCCGGTGATGGTGACGACGCGACTGGTCAGCGGCTCGCCCTTGAGTACGGCCCTGCCGACGGCAATGGCGGTGCCGACGTTCTGACACATCACGCCAATGTCGGCGGGAATGCCGCCACTGGGCACTTCCATGCCGGTCAGAATACGGATCAGCTGTTTTTCACCGCCTGAGGGGTACTTGGTGGGAACCACCACCACTTCGATCTGGGTGCCCTCTGCCGCCCTGGTCATCGCGGCGAAGGCTTCGGGCTTGTTGTCCTCGATGGCCACCACACAGCGCTCCGGGCGCAGAATCCAGGCCATGATCTTGAGACCGTCGACAATCTCGTCGGC
This sequence comes from Marinobacter goseongensis, assembly GCF_023156235.1. Classification (GTDB taxonomy): domain Bacteria; phylum Pseudomonadota; class Gammaproteobacteria; order Pseudomonadales; family Oleiphilaceae; genus Marinobacter; species Marinobacter goseongensis. The sequence goes on from NZ_JAKZAI010000013.1 coordinate 45,763, forward strand.
ACGCTCGCGCATGCTGGTGTCGTCGGCGGTAATGTAGGGCTCGCATTCCGCGCCATTGAGAATCAGCGTGCTGACTTTCCGGTCGCGGGGCGGGCGCAGTTTGATATTGGTGGGAAAGCCTGCGCCGCCCATGCCGGAAATGCCAGCATCGCGTATGGACGCCAGTACCGCTTCACGCTCGAGCTTGCGATAGTCGGGAGCCGGATGACGCTTGCACCAGCGGTCTTCGCCGTCTGGAACGAGGGTGAGGCACCAGTCTTCCATACCGGAGGGATGGGGAACCGGCAGGCGGGCAATGTGTTCGACGGTACCGGAGGTGGGCGCGTGAATGGGTACGCCCATGCCGTCCGATACCTCGGCAATTTTCTCACCTTTCAATACGTGCTGACCCGGTTCCACGATGGCTTCGGCGGGCACCCCGATATGCTGCTGTAGCGGAATCGACAAGCGTTCCGGCAGGGCGGCGCGGCGGATGGCACGGGCTGTGGACTGATGCTTGTTCTCGGCCGGATGGATGCCACCGGCGAAATCCCAGAGCTGTGTCATCAGGCGCTGGCCCCCTGGCGGTCGGTGGTGATGATACTGCTTTCCGGCGGATGCCAGGTCCAGGTGCGAATGCTGGGTTCCACGGTAATCATGTCGATGCAATCCACCGGGCAGGGTTCCACGCACAGGTCGCAGCCGGTGCACTCACTTTCGATCACGGTGTGCATGTGTTTAGCGGAGCCAAGGATGGCATCCACCGGGCAGGCCTGGATGCACTTGGTGCAGCCAATACACTCGTCTTCCCGGATCACTGCAACCCGTTTAGCCTGCTCCACACCGTGCTCTGCATCCAGTGGCTCAGGCTCCACGTCCAGCAAGTCGGCGAGGGCTTTGATGGTGCCTTCACCGCCGGGCGGGCATTTGTTGATAGGGCCACCGTCGGCAATGGATTCGGCGTAGGGCCGGCAGCCGGGAAAGCCGCACTGGCCACACTGGGTCTGGGGCAGCAGGGAATCAATCTCTTCCACCAGCGGATTACCCTCAACCCGGAAGCGTTCGGCCGCGTAGCCGAGCAGGCCACCGAATACCACCGCCAGCGCCAGCAACACCACAACGGCAACCAGAATGCTTGTCCACATAAACCGTTACTCCTGAACCTTCATGCCGTCACACGCCCACCAGGCCGGTGAAGCCCAGAAACGCCAGTGACATCAGCCCGGCGGTTACCATCCCAATGGCAGCACCGCGGAATGCGACGGGCACATCGGCAACGGCAATACGCTCACGCATTGCGGCAAACAGCACCAACACCAGCGAGAAACCGGCGGCGGCACCGAAACCATAGAGCACCGACTCCACAAAGTTGTTGTTCTTGTTAAGGTTGAGCAAGGCCACGCCGAGTACGGCGCAATTGGTGGTGATCAGCGGCAGGAAGATACCGAGCACCCGATAGAGCAGCGGGCTGGTCTTGCGCACCACCATTTCGGTGAACTGCACCACCACCGCGATCACCAGAATGAAGGTGATGGTTTTCAGAAAGGCCAGATCCAGCGGCGCCAGCAGGTAGGTGTAGGCCAGATAACTGCATACCGACGCCAGCGTGAGTACAAATGTGGTTGCCAGAGACATGCCCATGGCCGTCTCCAGTTTGCCGGACACGCCCATGAACGGGCACAGCCCGAGGAACTGAACCAGCACAAAGTTGTTCACCAGAATGGTGCTGACCAGAATCAGCAAATACTCGGTCATTCGCCTCGCTCCATCACGCTGCCGTTATGACGGTGCGTTACATGATCCGCATGCCCGGCGTGGCGCCGGAATCCGGTGACAGGATAAAAATGTCCTTGCCGCCCGGGCCGGCTGCCAACACCATGCCCTCAGACATGCCGAATTTCATTTTTCGCGGCTTGAGATTGGCCACCATCACCGTTAGCCGGCCTTCCAGCTCTTCCGGTTTGTAGGCGGATTTGATGCCGGCAAACACGTTGCGCTCGCCATGCCCGATATCAAGGGTGAGGCGCAGCAGTTTGTCAGCTCCCTCCACGTGTTCGGCTTTGACTATGTGGGCCACCCTGAGATCCACCTTCGCAAAGTCACCGAAGTCTATCTCGTCCGCTACCGGCTCCAGATTGGCTGCCCCGGCCGGTTTTCCGGTCGCTGCGGGCAGCTCCTCTCTCGAGGCATCCAGCATCTTTTCGATCTGTGCCATGTCGACCCGGTTCATCAACGGCTTGAACTTGTCGATGCCATGGTTTTCCAGGCGTTCACCACGGGCGTTCCAGTCCAGTTTTGCGTTCAGGAAGGCTTCTGCGGCTTTGGCGGTTTCCGGGAGCACCGGTGCCAGGTAGGTCATCAGCAGGTGAAACATGTTGAGAGCGTTGGTGCAGATGGCCTGCAACCTGTCATCCTGACCTTCCTGCTTGGCAATGACCCACGGTTGTTCATCATTGACATATTGGTTGGCAATATCCGCCAGCTCCATGATGCGGCGCATGGCACGGCCGAACTCCCGGGCTTCGTAGAATTCCTCGATCTGCTGGCCGGCGTCGATGAACGCTTTCAGCTTGTCCTGTTCAGTGATCTGCCCCAGTTGCCCGTCAAAGCGCTTGGTGATGAAACCGGCGCTGCGGCTGGCGATGTTGACGACCTTGCCCACGAGATCGGAATTTACCCGTGCGGCAAAGTCCTCAAGGTTCAGGTCCATGTCATCAACACCGCCGGTCAGTTTGGCGGCGAAGTAATAACGCAGATACTCCGGATTCAGATGATCCAGGTACGTCCGGGCCATGATAAAGGTGCCCCGGGACTTGGACATCTTTTTGCCATTTACGGTAACAAAACCATGGGCCCAGACCGCGGTCGGCGTGCGGAAGCCGGCGTCGTGCAGCATCGACGGCCAGAACAGGGCGTGGAAATTGATGATGTCCTTGCCGATGAAGTGGTACACCTCGGCCGTCGAATCCTTCTTCCAGAAATGCTCGAAGTCGATGCCTTCACGCACGCACAGGTTCTTGAAACTCGCAAGATAGCCGATGGGGGCGTCCAGCCAGACATAGAAATACTTACCGGCCGCATCCGGAATTTCGAAACCGAAGTAGGGCGCATCCCGGCTGATGTCCCATTCCTGCAGACCGGCATCCAGCCACTCCGCCAGCTTGTTGGCCACTTGCGGCTGCAAGGTACCGCTGCGGGTCCACTTGCCCAGGAAATCGGCGAAGTCCGGCAGTTTGAAGAAATAGTGCTCGGACTCCTTTTCAACCGGCGTGGCCCCGGACACGGCAGAGCGGGGGTTGATCAGCTCCGCCGGCGTGTAAGTGGCGCCGCAGGCCTCGCAGTTATCGCCGTACTGATCCTCGGTCTTGCACTTGGGGCAGGTGCCCTTGATAAAACGGTCCGCCAGGAACATGTTCTTCTCGGGATCAAAGAACTGGGTAATCTTGCGAGTCGCAATGTGCCCGTTTGCCTGCAGCTGACGGTAGATATATTCCGAGAACTGGCGATTCTCCTCGGAATGCGTGGTGTGGTAGTTGTCGAAGCGGATATGGAAGCCGCTGAAATCCTCCTGATGCTCCTCGCGGATGCGGTCAATCAGTTGCTCGGAGGTAATGCCTTCGCGCTCGGCGCGGAGCATAATGGCAGTGCCGTGGGCATCGTCGGCGCAAACGTAATAGCAGTTCTGACCGCGCATTTTCTGATAGCGCACCCAGATGTCGGTCTGAATGTACTCCAGCAGGTGACCCAGATGGATAGGGCCATTGGCGTAGGGCAGGGCGCTGGTCACCAGAATATCGCGCTGTTGCTTCGAACTCGCTTGCGTCATGTTGATATCCGAACCTTCAATGAATAAGGATTTGGCGTAAATCAGTACAACAGAGCCTGCCGTTGATTCGGGTAAAGACTCCGTATGGTCAGAAACGGGCACAGATGATACCTTCCAGCCAGACTTTTTTCATCCGAAACACCTGCTTCCGTGCTCAAAATAGAGCATTAGCTTATTCCGGAGAACCCGATGACACAGATTTCAGAACAGGCGCTGCAGGCCGCGGTTCGCGAGTACCGCGACCCGTACCTCAACAAGGATCTCTACGAGCTGGGCGCGGTTAAATCCCTGAACGCGGACGACACCGGCAAAGTCACCGTGATGGTGGAGCTGCCGTATCCCTCAAAAGGCATTGCCGGCGCCCTGAAACAACTGGTCAGCAATGCCCTTGAAGACGTCGACGGTGTGGACAGCGTCGACGTTCACGTCGGCCAGAAAATTCACTCCTATAAAGTCCAGAAAGACCTGCCTTCGGTGCCCGGCGTGAAAAACATCATTGCCGTCGCTTCCGGCAAGGGCGGTGTCGGCAAATCCACCACCGCCGTCAACCTCGCCCTGGCGTTGCAGGCGGAAGGTGCGAGAGTGGGCATCCTCGACGCCGACATCTACGGTCCCAGCATCGGCATGATGCTCGGTGTACCCGAAGGCAAGCGCCCGGATACCCGTGAAAACAAATACTTCGTACCCATGGACGCCCACGGCCTGCAAGCCAACTCCATGGCCTTCGTGGTTACCGAGAAAACCCCCATGGTCTGGCGCGGCCCCATGGTCAGCGGCGCGGTGATGCAGCTGCTGCAACAAACCCTGTGGAACGAGCTGGATTATCTCATCGTCGACATGCCCCCGGGCACCGGTGACATCCAGCTCACCCTGGCCCAGAAAGTCCCCGTCACCGGCGCGGTGATCGTCACCACCCCCCAGGACATCGCTTTGCTCGACGGCAAAAAAGGCATCGAAATGTTCCGCAAAGTCGACATCCCGGTGCTGGGCGTGGTCGAAAACATGAGCGTCCACATATGCAGCAACTGCGGCCACGAAGAACCCCTTTTCGGCCACGGCGGCGGCGAACGCATCGCGGCAGAATACGACACCACACTGCTGGGCCAGCTGCCCCTGCACATGACCATCCGTGAACAGACCGACGGCGGCAGGCCTTCAGTCGTGGCGGAACCAGATTCCGAAGTGGCCCGCCGCTACCGGGATATTGCCCGACGGGTGGGTGCAGAGCTGTCGACCCGTGAGCGAAACCTGAGTGGTTCGATTTCCAGCGTATCGGTGACAGAGCACTAGTCTTAATAATGCGGGGACGCCAGCTCCGTTGTCAGATCAAGGGGGCAGGAAGGTCGGTCCAAAAATTTCGGAGGCCATGGATGGCCGGAGAGAAGCGCACAGGGAAGTGCTTGTAGCGGTTTTTGGACCGCCCTTCCTGCCCCCGCAGCCCCCCAAGGCCCAGAAGGATGAAGCTTCGACAGACTTCAACCGAACAGGTAAACTACGCCTCAATTTTTCCCAGTGAAAACGAGACTTCACCCATGAGCATCAAATCCGATAAGTGGATTCGCCGGATGTCCCAGGAACACGGCATGATCGAGCCCTTCGAGGCCGGCCAGGTCCGTGAATCCGAAAAAGGCCGTGTCATCTCCTACGGCACCTCCAGCTACGGCTACGACGTGCGCTGCAGCAACGAATTCAAAATCTTCACCAACGTTCATTCGGCCACCGTCGACCCCAAAAACTTCGACGAAAACAGCTTCGTCAACATCACCAGCGACGTTTGCATCATACCGCCGAACTCCTTCGCCCTGGCACGCACCGTCGAGTACTTTCGTATACCCCGAAGCGTACTCACCATCTGTCTTGGCAAATCCACCTACGCGCGTTGTGGCATCATTGTGAACGTCACCCCGCTGGAACCGGAGTGGGAAGGGCAGGTTACCCTGGAATTCTCCAACACCACCAACCTGCCGGCGAAAATCTACGCCAACGAAGGCGTGGCCCAGATGCTGTTCTTCGAATCGGACGAAATCTGTGAAACCAGCTACAAAGACCGGGGCGGCAAGTATCTTGGCCAGACCGGCGTGACCCTGCCGCGGACATGAACGCCAATCAGTTTCTCAAAGCGATCTCACAACTGCAGGGCTGGCGGGAATGCGCATTCCTGCTGGCCCTCGCGGAACGCTCCTTCCCGAACTACGCGCTGTTTGCCGAGGCTGTCGACCTGAAAACCGGCGCCAAGATGCGTCAGCTTCTGGATCTTGCCTGGGACATGCTGCAGAAAGATGCCTCGGAAGCGGCCATACCGCAGCTGCTGGCCAAACTGGAAAGCCTGTCGCCGGACATCAACGCCTACGACGCCTATGGTGTATACCCGGCGTTCGATTTCTGCCAGGTGCTGGAGCAGGGCTTGCTGAATCGGCTTAATCCCGGCAAGCACCGGGCCACCGAAGCGTCCCGGATGGCCACTGCCACGGTCATGAGCTTTGTGGAGATGTCCGAAGGTGAAGACCTCGACGAAGACGAGCTGGTCCGGTTGCTGGAGCAGCATCCGCTGATGAAAGAAGACAAAACCTTCCAGCGGGACCTGGTGCTTGAGCTCAAGCGTCAACGCACACCCACCAGCCAGTTTGTGGAGCGTCTGCGCGAGCGGGCTGCAAACGACGGCGTGAGCAACCTGGGTGTCTCCCTGGGAGACTGAGCCTGCGGTTGCTGCGCAACTGTCCTACACTGAAACCGTCACTCCTGTTGTATTGGTTATCCTATGAAACTCTCCGCTTTTGGTCAGAAATTTACCGCAGAGGCCGGCATCACCTCGTTGATGGACGATCTCGGTAACGCGCTGGCCTCGGGCGATGACATGATCATGATGGGCGGTGGTAATCCCGGGCATATCCCCGAGATTCAGGCACGGGTGAAAGAGATTCTGTCGGACATCGCAGCCACGCCGGCGGACCTGCGTCGTCTGGTGGGCATCTATGATCCTCCCCAGGGAGAGAAACAGTTCATTGCGTCGCTCGTGGAACTGCTCAACCGTGAGTACGGCTGGGGGCTGACGCCAGCGAATATTGCCCTCACCAACGGCAGTCAGGCCGCTTTCTTCATGTTGTTTAACATGTTCGGGGGCGACTATGGCGACGAGCATCGCAAGCACATACTGCTCCCGCTGGCGCCGGAATACATTGGCTACGCGGATGCCGGCATCGAACAGGGGCTGTTTCGCGCCGTGCGGCCGGAGATTTCATTCACCGATGCGCACGAGTTCAAATACCGGGTGGATTTTGACGCCGTTGAGGTGACCGGCGAAACCGGAGCTATCTGTGTTTCACGTCCCACCAACCCCACCGGAAACGTGATCACCGACGACGAGCTGGCGCGTCTCGAGCACCTGGCCCGTCAGCACGACGTGCCGCTGATTGTGGATGGCGCCTACGGCACACCGTTTCCCAGTCTGCTTTTTGTTGACGCCACGCCGACCTGGAATGAGCAGATCATTCTGTGCCTGAGCCTGTCCAAGCTCGGCTTGCCAGCGGCGCGAACCGGCATTGTGATTGCGGCAGAGCCGGTGATCAAAGCGTTATCCGGCATCAACGCCATCATGAACCTGGCGACCGGCAGTTTTGGCGCGATGATCGCTGAGCCGCTGGTGAGGTCGGGAGAAATTCTATCGCTGAGTCGTGATGTGGTGTGCCCGTTTTATCGGGCCAAGATGGAGAAGGCCGTTGCAGTGTTCCGGGACGCCATGGGTGAGGGCGGTTGCCACTGGTACGTGCATAAGCCCGAGGGTGCCATGTTTCTGTGGTTGTGGTTCCCGGACCTGCCGATCACCAGTCTGGAGCTTTACCAGCGCCTCAAGGCCCGGGGTGTTCTGGTGGTGTCGGGTCACTATTTCTTCCCGGGTCTGGCGGATGACGACTGGCAGCATCGTCACGAGTGCCTGAGAGTGACCTACTCCCAGGACGACGAGCGGGTGGCCGAGGGCCTGCGGGTCATTGCAGATGAGGTCAAGGCTGTCTGGGCCGCCGTCAGCGACGAATCTCCGCGTCGTTGATCATGATTTCGTAACTGCTGCCGTCCGGTTCCACCTGCCGCAACCGGATCAGCAGGTATTCCTGGTCCGGCGCAAACCACATCAGGGTCTGCCGCTTGCTGCTGTTGTCGCGAACCTTCTCTGCCTTCAGGGTATTCACGTTGCCCTGATCGGTTTTCAGGATTTCTTCATCAATCACCGCAAACCGGTCAGTGTCATAACCGCCCTTGTCGATGACCCGATACTCCATCTCCCGCTTGCCTGCACGAATATCCTGGTGCAGTTGCAGTTGATAGCCCATGGGGTCCAGCGCGCCCGGTTCAAGCTCCAGCGAAAAGCGGTCACCCTCGTGATGACCGCTGGCAATGCCGTTTTCCCAGTCAAAGTCGATGGCTTCCTCGCGCTTGCGTATGAGGAAACCGGACAACCGGTAACGGTATTTCAGGGGCACGACCCGGTTGTCCTGCCAGCGGAGGATCAGCGATTCATCGATGTCGGCGATGAACGAGTCCACCTTGGTGCGGTATATCCAGGTGCCGTCGTCGCGTTCTTCGAGGGTGCGGAGGGCACTGCCATTGAGGGAGATGCCCTTGTCCATGGACGCGTTGTAGCTGACCTGCAGGGGCAGCAATTTTGGGGTCTCTGCCGTATCCGGGCCGATCTGTGCTTTCTGGCTTTCCCCGGCCTGATCCTCTGCCCGAACCGGACCGGATATCAGCAGCACCAGTAAGGCGAGAGAGGTAACGGAAAGTCGGGCGGAAACGGATGCGAGCATGGTGCGGCTCCTGTTGCGCAAAGCTACATGATGCCCACAGTGTAGCCCGCCCGGGTGGGCGGGAGGATGACAATCTGTTTAATGAACGACCCGGTCGTCGGGCAGCCGCATGGGCTGGCGCAGCAGCTCACCGTCAAACAGCACATAGTCCGAGCCGAGCTGGATACGGCCTTCACAGAACCAGCGCACCACGATGGGGTAGAGCAGGTGTTCTTTCTGCTGCACTTTCTCAGCCAGGGAGTCTGACGTGTCGTCCGGGTCAATGGTGACTTCGGCCTGGGCGATCACCGGGCCTCCGTCCAGCTCCTCGGTAACAAAGTGCACAGACACCCCATGAACCTTGTCGCCGGCATCCAGCGCACGCTGATGGGTGTTGAGCCCGGTATATCTGGGCAGCAGGGACGGGTGTATGTTGAGCATGGTACCGCGCAGGGCGCGCACAAAATCAGTGGTGAGGATGCGCATGAAACCCGCCAGCACCACCAGGTCAGGATTGTGGCGGCGGATCTCGGCCATCAAGGCGCCGTCGAATTCCTCCCGTGAACCGTATTTTGTGTGGTCCACAACGAAGGTCTCGAGGTGGGCCTGAGCCGCCCTTTCCAGCGCGAAGGCATTCGGGCGATTGCAGCCAACAGCGACGATCTGACCCGGAAAGCCCCGCTCCCGGCTGGCGTCAATCAGGGCCTGAAGATTGGTGCCGCTGCCTGAAGCAAGGATCAGGATGCGGGGCAGTGGGGCTGGATCAGAATTCATTCCGCAAGCAACCCCGGCGCATAGCGCACCACCGGATCGGCCGCGGCATCGTCCGCGCTCTCGATAACACCAATCTGCCAGGTCTTTTCACCCATGGCATTGAGCGTATCGATCGCCAGGTCTTTCTGGTTGGCGGGCACGCAGACAATCATGCCGAGGCCGCAGTTGAAGGTGCGATACATCTCCTCGCTGGCCACGCCGCCGGCGTCCTGCAGCCACTGGAATACCGGAGGCAGGGTCCAGCTGGCGGTGTCGATGGCGGCCACTGCGCCGTTCGGCAACACGCGGGGAATGTTTTCCGGCAGCCCACCGCCGGTAATGTGGGACAGAGCGCGGACGTCCACTTCGCGAATCAGCTGCAGCAGGTTCTTCACATAGATGCGGGTGGGGGCCATCAAGGCATCAGCCAGTGAGCCATCGCCCATGGGCTGGTTGAGGTCGGCATTGCTGACCTCAATGATCTTGCGAATCAGCGAGTAGCCGTTGGAGTGGGGGCCCGAGGAGCCCAGTGCCAACAGCACGTCGCCGGACTGAACACGGCTGCCGTCGATGACTTCACTGCGCTCGGCCACGCCAACACAGAAGCCGGCCAGATCGTAATCGTCGCCCTCGTACATGCCCGGCATTTCGGCGGTCTCGCCACCAACCAGGGCGCAACCCGCCTGCGAGCAGCCTTCACCAATACCCGATACCACCTGCGCGGCAACATCCACGTTGAGTTTGCCGGTGGCGTAGTAGTCGAGGAAAAAAAGTGGCTCGGCGCCACCCACCACCAGATCGTTCACACACATGGCGACCAGGTCTATGCCGATGGTGTCGTGCTTGCCCAGTTGCATGGCAAGCCGCAGTTTGGTGCCCACGCCATCGGTACCTGAGACCAGAACGGGTTCGCGGTAGCCTGCAGGGATGGCCACCATGGCGCCGAAACCGCCAAGGCCTCCAAGAACTTCCGGGCGACGGGTACGGGCCGCCGTGTCCTTGATGCGGTTGACGAGTTCGTTTCCGGCGTCAATATCAACGCCGGCGTCCCGGTAGGTAAGGGAGGGCTTCTGTTCGCTCATGGTGTGCTTAACCGTTTGGCCAGTGGGTCAGGCCTCGGATTTTAACAGGTGAGGAGTGGCGCTCCAAATTGATTTTCCGAAACCCCCGTTAGCTACTCACGCCATGGGCCTTGGTGTATCCTATGCGCCATTCAAGCGAATTGCAGGGTGTTTCATGTCATTATCAGCACGAATCTCGACACAGGCAGCGCGAATGGTCCGGCAGGTTCTGTGGGTCGCCGGTGTTCTGGCGGCGCTGGCCGCCACTCCCGCGGGTGCGGTATCGGTGACCGGTCTTTATTCTGTGGATGTTCCGGTGCGGGGCTCCTCGCCCGACCAGTTGCGTCAGGGATACGCTGATGGCCTGCAGAAAGTGTTCGTGCGTGTGTCCGGTAGCCGCGATGTTCTGCAGAACGAGGGCGTGAGGGCGTTGCTGGATGATGCGGAATCGCTGCTGCAGTCTTACCAGGTGGTTCGCAGTGATGACGGCGACCGTTTACGCATGTCATTCGGCGCGGTCGGTGTGAATAATGCCCTGGCATCCGTAAACGCGCCGGTATGGGGTGCCAACCGGCCGTTGACGCTGGCCTGGGTTGCCGTGGAGGAGCGGGGCGCGAGATCACTGCTCACGTCCGGTGGCGACAATGCCTGGTCGCAGGCATTCCGGCGCGCCGCCGCTGACCGGGGCTTGCCGGTGGCGCTGCCCCCGGAGGAGCGGGCTGGTGACCGGGAGCTGCTTTCAGATATCTGGGGCCAGTTCACGTCGCGGGTCAAATCCCAGTCTGAAAACATCGGCCACGATGTGATGGCGCTGGTCCGTGTCAACCGCTCGGGCGGACAATGGCGTGCTGGCTGGATCTTTGATGGCATGGGCATGGATGACGGTGAGCAGTCGGTGACGGCGGCCACCGAGCAGGAGCTGGCTGAACAAGTGATCGGTTTGTGGGCTGACGCCTATGCCAGTCGTTACGCGGTTGCCGCTGGTGATGTGGGCGACCTGCCAAGAGTCGACATCGTCATTCGTGGGGTGGGCAGCCTTCAGGACTACGGCAATATCATCAACCTGCTGGACGATCTCACGCCGGTTCAGACCGTTGATGCCTCCCGCGTGGCCGGTGATCAACTGACGTTGCGGGTCGCGTTCTCCGGCGAGCTGGATCAGTTGCAGGAGTATATTGCGTTGGACACCCGCTTTGTGCCGTTGTCTGATGCAGAGGCGGCCGACATGGCCGGCGAATCGGAGCCTGCCGGAGCGCCGGTGTCTGCGGGCGCGGCCGAGGGTCCGGCGCAGGGCACCGAGGCGTCGAACGCTGAGGTGTCCAGTGACACGGACGAGTCGCTGTCCGACCCCCTGTTTGTTTATCAGCCGCTGCTGGGGGGTATGGAAGAATCTGAGGAAGCGTTTGAATCGCTCTATGAAATTCTTCACTATCGCTGGCAGCCCGCATCGGTTATCGGGACGGATGTCGGGGAGTAACCCGGGAACAAAGGGAGCGTGCAAATGACGGAACGGTGGCGGTGGATACCCAATGCCCTGACGTTTCTGCGCATGCTGCTCATCATCCCATTTGCAAGTGCGCTGCTGGCGGCCCAGTATCGTCTGGCGTTGGGCATCTTTTTCTTTGCCGCGGCAACGGATGCATTTGACGGGTTTCTGGCCCGGCAGTACAACTGGAAAACGCGACTGGGCGCCATTGCAGACCCGCTGGCGGACAAAGCGCTGCTGATCACCGCCTATCTCATGCTGACCCTGACCGGCGTTCTGCCGGTCTGGTTGTTTGCACTGGTTCTTGGTCGGGACCTGTTGATCGTCATCGGCGGACTGGCCTTCCACTACGGTGTTGGCCGTTTCGACATGGAGCCGAGCCTTCCCGGAAAACTGAATACACTGATCCAGATTCTTGTGGCTCTCGCCATCATCATCCTGCTTGGCGGGCTTCCAATGCAGCCTTGGGTGATTGATGTGGGCATTGCGCTGGTAACCGCCTCGGCCTTGTTCAGCGGTGGGCACTATCTGGTGGTCTGGAGCGCCAGGGCCTGGAGGGCAAAGCGACCGTGACCACCTCGCAGATGGTTTTGGGTGTGAAACTGCGAGACGATGCGCGGTTTGACAATTTTCACGGTGAGCGCAATGCGGACGCAGCGGGCCGGCTGGGCGCCATCTGCGCTCACACCGCGGGCGTGCCGGTTGTTGTGGTGTGCGGTGACGCGGATACCGGCAAGAGTCATCTGCTGCAGGCGGCCTGTCACTTCGCCGAGAGTCGTGGCGATGCGGCCGTCTGCGTCAGCATTGCAGAGCTGGTGCCGTTCGGGCCAGATGCACTGGCAGGCCTTGAGCATCAGGCGGTTATCTGTCTTGATGATCTGGACCTTGTGGCTGGCAGGGAAGAATGGGAAGAAGCGGTTTTTCACCTGTACAATCGAGTGCTCGACAACGGTCATTTACTGATTGTCAGCATGTCGGGAGTGCCAGGCTCGTCGGCCTTTGTGTTGGCGGACCTGGTGTCACGACTGGCTCACGGACTGCTGATTCAGTTGGGGATCTACCGGGATGATGACCGCCTGCGGATCCTGATGGCTCGCGCGGAACAGCGCGGTCTTGTCATGGGTGACGAGGTGGCGGGGTTTATCCTGCGGAGGGCCCCCAGGAGGCTCGGCGAACTGCTGGGCATTCTCGATTGTCTGGATGAGAATTCTCTCCAGGCCCAGCGCCGGCTGACCATTCCGTTCGTGAAGTCGGTCATGGGCTGGTAACAGCCTTATTTAGGTAATAACAACATCGGAACGACCGGAGGCTGGCTGTGCCAGCAACGTCCGGCAGCGCGTCAGGGGGAGTCATGATACGAGTGGTATTCAATCAGAAAGGTGGTGTTGGCAAGTCCAGTATCACCTGTAACCTGGCGGCGATCAGCGCGGCCAGGGGCAAACGCACATTGGTGGTGGATCTTGATCCCCAGGGCAATTCCACGCATTACCTGCTGGGCAAACCCGCCAGTGAGTTGCGTGACACGGTCGCCGACATGCTGGAGCAGACCGTGGCCTTCACGGTCTTCAATCGCCGGCCAGACGAGTTCGTTCACGCGTCGCCGTTCGACAACCTGTTTGTGATGCCCTCGAGTCCGGAGCTGGATTTTCTTGAGCGCAAGCTCGAAGCCAAACACAAAATCTACAAGCTCCGCGAGGCGCTCAAAAAGCTGGGTGAAACCTTCGACGCGATCTACATTGATACTGCCCCGGCCCTGAATTTCTATACCCGTTCTGCGCTGATCGCGGCACAGCGCTGCCTGATTCCGTTTGATTGCGACGACTTTTCCCGTCAGGCGCTCTACAGCATTCTCAACGAAATCCGTGATCTTCAGGAAGATCACAACGAGGACCTGATGGTGGAAGGCATCGTCGCCAACCAGTTCCAGCCACGGGCAAGTCTGCCCAAGCAGCTGGTTCGTGAGTTGACGGAAGAGGGGCTGCCTGTGCTTCCGGTGCGGTTGTCCAGTTCGGTGAAAATGAAAGAATCCCATCAGAGTCGCCAGCCGCTGATTCACATGGCACCGAAGCACCCGCTGACCAGGCAGTACGAAGATCTGTTCCGCGTACTTCATGGCGAGACTGTGGCGTTGGAACCACTTGCAGACTGAATCCGGACCGGTTATGACACGTTCGTTTAACCAGGTCGGCGATGTTGCCGACCAACTGTTGCAAATTGAACTTGAGCTCCGGCAACTGGGGCTTTGGGAAAGCGAGCCGCCCCCGCCGGAGGCATTGCAAAGCACGCAGCCGTTCTGCATTGATACCCTGGTTTTTACCCAGTGGTTGCAGTTCGTGTTTGTCGCGCGCATGAAGGTATTGATCGAGGCCGATCACCCCTTGCCGGCGGTATCCGGTGTAGCGCCAATGGCGGAAGAGCATTTCCGGGGTCGCCCGGAGTCCAGCACCGGCCTGATCCGTGCTCTCGAGGAAATGGACAGGCTGCTGTCAGACCGGTCCTGAGGGGTCCGGGGTCAGTCCAGGCGCATGGACAGGTCGATGGCTTTCACATCCTTGGTGAGTGCACCGATTGAGATGTAGTCCACTCCGGTTTCCGCAACCGGGATCAATGTGTCGGCATTGATGCCGCCAGAGGCTTCCAGTTTTGCCCGCCCGGCTGTCCTGACAACCGCACGCTCCATCTCCTCCAGGCTGAATTCATCAAGCATGATGATGTCGGCGCCGGCCTGCAGTGCCTGCTCAAGCTCATCAGGATTCTCCGTTTCCACTTCCACCGGCCGGCCCGGCGCAATTTGCCGGGCCGCTTCCACGGCCGCTGCAATCGAGCCGCAGGCGACGATGTGGTTTTCCTTGATCAGAAACGCGTCCCAGAGTCCGATTCGGTGGTTGAAGCAGCCACCGCAACTGACGGCGTATTTCTGGGCCAGACGCAGACCCGGAACGGTTTTACGGGTATCCAGCAATTTCACACCCGTGTGGGCTACCTGTCTGGCGTATTCGGCGCATACCGTTGCCGTGCCCGAGAGGGTTTGCAGCCAGTTCAGTGCGGCGCGCTCAGCGGTCAGAAGGCTGCGCGCCGGGCCCTCGAAACGGAAAACAACGCTGTCCGCGTCGATTGGGTCACCGTCATTGGCAAGCCAGGTCAATGTCACGCCCGGGTCCACCTGTCGAAACACCTCGTCGACCCATGATCGCCCGGCCAGCACGGCACTTTCCCGGGTAATTACCTGCCCGCTACCTATGCGTTCCGCTGGAATTAGCCGGGCAGTGATGTCACCATCGCCTACGTCTTCTCTGAGGCTGTGTGCGACGGTCTCAACGCGGGATTGACGAAGCAGTTCGGCTGAAATCATGTTGGCGGTCCGGTTCTCTCGGTGTTTGTCAGTGCAGGGTGTGTGTCCCGAGGCGTGATTCTATAGGCAGCCACGGAAATCGCCAAACCGGATACCCGGGCTGGCGGAATGTGAACTGCGTCCCTCAGTCACAAAAGGTGACAAAATCTGACACAAGGTGACGTGTTAACGGCATAAGATATCATTACAAATAAAGACCGATTTTTTGGCCAGTCACCTTCCGGAGTAGCCTCATGGCGCAGGATAACAAGGTAGTCCGCTTGGACGCTCAGAAGTCTGGGGGCCGGTTTGCCTTACCCCATGCTCTGATCCGGCTGCGTGACGTATCTGGTCAGTCACTGAAAACCGTTCTGGCGGGTTTCTTCGATCGTGCAGACGACGCCTTGTTCGAGCTTGCTGACAAAGCAGGCTCGAACCAGGACCAGACTGCTTACTTCGACGCCATGCGGGAAATGCGCCTTCGCCGCAAATCCATGACGGTGTCCATTCTTCAGTACGTCAGCCGTGCCTTCAATGATCTGGGCAAATTCCACCCCGGTGGTTCCAGCGGCAATCTGGACGAAGTCGACCAGGACTCTCTCACGCTTCTGGATCACTCGGAGCTGGAGCAGAGGGTCGCCATCGAGAATCTTGTAAACAAGCTGCGGAATCAATACAGCGATGCCATGCTCATGTTGAACGCCCGTGTTGGTCATCTTGCGCCGGCGCTTACCCTGTCGGACAGCCAGATGCCGCTGAGCCCCGAGGTAATCTGTGGCGGGGTTGCCGAAGCCTGCTCGGATCTTGATATCGATATTCGCGCCAAGCTGGTGGTTCTCAAGCTGTTCGACCGTTTGCTGGCCGACAAGCTGGGTCACTTCTATCACGAGGCAAACCGAACGTTGATTGCAGAAGGCGTGCTGCCGGACATGAAGCGCCCACCGGTCGCCGGGCGCAGCGCGCCTGCCACGCCGCGCGCCGGATTCCCGGCCCGGCCGGCGGCAGGCCAATCAGCCGATCACCAGGGACAGGGTGCCGGTGCAATGCCGCGGGAGCCGTCCGGCGAAACCTTCTCCGAACTGAGCGCGCTATTGCATCAGGGGCGTTCTGGCGACGGATCCTCGTCCATTGCCGGTGGTCAGATATTTCTAGACACCGGCACCCTGATGACGCGCCTCAGCGATGTCCAGGGACTGCCCGCGCAATGGGGCCAGGGGCGCGTAGTGTCTCTGACTGAGCAATTGGAACCGGTTCTGAAAGCCGATGACGGCAAAGTGTGTGCGGTCGGTCAGGTAGACAGCGACGTTATCAATCTCGTTTCAATGCTGTTCGATTTCATTCTTGAAGATCGTCAGCTCCACCCGGTAATGAAGGCGCTGATCGGGCGTTTGCAGATTCCGGTTCTCAAGGTCGCGCTGAGTGACAAGAACTTCTTCAACCGGGGCGGACATCCGGTTCGCAAACTGTTGAATGAGCTCGCCATGTCAGCGATCGGCTGGACCGAGAAGAAAACCGGCCAGCGGGACCCGCTGCGCGACCAAATTGAAAACGTCGTCGACCGCGTACTCAACGAGTTCACCGACAATGTCGACCTGTTCAGCGAGTTGCTGAGTGATTTTAGCCATTTCATGGATCTGGACCGTCGTCGCCGGGAACTGGTCGAGCAACGGTTGCGGGATGCCGAGGAGGGCCGCGCCAAGCAGGAGCGTGCGGCCGAATTCTCCAGGCAACTGATTGACGAAGTGGTCGCGGGGCGGGAGCTGCCGGAACCCGTTCAGGCCCTGCTTTCCGAAGCGTGGACCAAATACCTGCAATGGACGGTGCTCCGCGAGGGCGACGACAGTCAGGCCTGGGCCCGCGCCGGTGAGTTGACGCGCAAGTTGGTGTGGAGTGTCGACCCCCGCCCGGTTACTGACAGCACCCGCACGGAACTGTTGCGGGCGATTCCGTCGATTGTTGACGAACTGCGCCGCGCCCTGCAGGAAATTTCCTGGGATCCGTTTGCCACGGATGCGGTCATCCGTGATCTGGAGCTGGTTCACGTAGATGTGTTCCAGCAACTGGTCACGTCCAGGGCTGAGCCTGTTGCACAACCGGAACCGAAGCCAGCACCGGAACCTCCAAGAGCGGAAGCGGTCGCGCAGACCGAGCCGGTGGCTGAGCCGCCACAAGGCGGTGCGGTGCCCGAGAGGGTGGACGTTCAGGTCGGGCAGCTGGATGCACCGCCCGGAGAGAGCGGGCTCGATCCCGCCTGGCTCGACAAGGCCGATAAACTGCGCGTCGGTTCCTGGATCGAGCTCAACCGAGAAGGCGTTAGAACCCGCTGTAAGCTGGCGGCGTTCATCAAGGCGACCGGTAAGTACATTTTTGTGAACCGCAGTGGCGCCAAGGTCGTGGAATATCAGCGCGAGGCACTGGCAGCGGCCATGGCCAACGACGAACTCACCATGCTGGATGACGGCCTGATTTTTGATCGTGCCCTGGAATCCATCATCGATAACCTCCGAAGCAGCCGCAAGGACTGAGCTGGCGTAGCAACCCGGGTCACTTTGTGCTTCAATCAGGTCAGAAACCGACAGCAACAAACCTGCTGGAATGACCTTGTCTGACTCGATTCGAAGCCACAGCGAAACGCCCCCTGAAGAGCACTCCATCAAATATCTGCGCCGCACCGGCCGGATCGCACGGGCGCGCTGGTGCCCGTCGCCGAACTTCGGGCCGCGGCCCGACGGTGCCGGCATTTCTCTTCTGGTTGTCCATAACATCAGTTTGCCACCGGGGCAGTTTGGCGGAGACGCCATTGAACGTTTTTTCTGTAACTGCCTGGACGCCTCCGAACATCCCTATTTCGAAACCATCGCCGGTATGCAGGTGTCAGCTCATGCGCTGATCCGCCGCGATGGCAGCGTGATTCAGTTTGTCAGTTTCCTCGATCGTGCCTGGCATGCGGGTCGTTCCAGCTTCCGGGGTGAGCAGGAATGCAACGACTTTTCCATCGGCATCGAACTGGAGGGTGCCGATGATATTCCCTACACCGATGAGCAATATCAGAGCCTGGCGGACGTGTCCGCGTACGTGATGGCGGCCTGGCCAGAGATTCGTCGCGACCGCATCACCGGTCATTGCGATATCGCCCCCGGACGAAAAACCGATCCCGGGCCGGCCTTTGACTGGAAACACTATCACCAGCGATTACTGGCCCTGCGCGGCGAGTCCGGGGAGGCAGGCTGATGGTTCTGGTGACCTTTCTGCTGGCCTGGCTGGTGCGACGGCGGCTGGATATGTCCGGCCACCTTGTTGGAGATAACGTGTGGCGCGCCTGGTTTCAGGCCGGCCGCAAGACCGATGCCGGCCGGGAGTCCGAAATCTGGCGGGGCCTCTTGCGGGTGGCGCTGCCAGCGGCAGCGCTGGTGGTGCTTGTAGCGGTGGCCGAGCAAGGTGGCTGGCGGCTGGCGGTGTATCCGCTGGAATTTCTGCTGCTACTGTTGCTGATGGGGTCGCCTGGGTGGAAACCGTTGCTGCGTGCCTACAGTGACTCCTGGAGTCGTGGCGACATGCAGGCAGCCTGGCATCACATCAAGGATGTTTTACCCGCTGCGGAACGCGGTCAGGCGCATTCCCCGGACGACATGCATCTGTCGCTGTGCAAGAAACTGATGGTGACATTGTTCGAGCGATTTTTCCTTGTGGCGTTCTGGTACGTGGTGGGAGGCATCGGGTTGGCTTTGTTTGCCCGGGGTCTGGTTGCGCTCCAGGAACATTGGCCCCAGGCTGCTGCGCGCCCCCGGTTCGCACGAATTGCCGCGGTCGTCGCCTGGGTACCGTCCCGCTTGCTGGCGCTGACGTTTGGTCTGGCCGGTGATCTCGCCGGATGGGTGAAAGAAGCGCGGGTTCTGTTGGTGTCTCCTTCCCTCAAGACCTCCCAGGTGTTGATGGCTGCGGCGAATGGGGCATTGACGGGGTATGCGCTGGATCCCGCCCGCTTCTCGAGAATCCACCCTGACGAGTGGACCCGTTTTGGCAGCAAAAGCCTCGGTGCAATCCGGGACCTGCTGAACCGAAGCATGCTGGTCTGGATCTGTGCTTTCGCTTTGCTGGTAATCGCCGGCGTGGTGTGAGCTGCTGACAAAAAGTAAAATTTTGAGAAACGTTACAGATAAACAACAATAAGTCCTCAAGTTTCTAGTACTTTAGGCGACAACATTAAAAAGCAATAAAGTTTCATCTTTTTGAAACGCCGCGGGGTCGCTGTGAAACACTTTATAAAGCCTGCAGTCGCATTGATGAACCGGCTGCCGATGTTCTACAAATTCAGTCTGATCAGCGTACTGTTTCTGATTCCGATTGTCGGCCTGGCCGGGCTGGTTATCAGCGAGCTGAACCGATCAGTGGATACTATGACCCGCGGTGTCGAGGGTCTCGCTCAGTTGGAGCAGGTGGATACGCTGCTGGATGCGGCTTTTGATTATCGGGATTACCGGGCACCGGGCAAGACCAAGGACGAAATGGAACTGCTGAATCGATCAGAGGATTCTGCCGAAACAATCACCCGCATACTGGATGAGCTTTCAACCCGCGAGTTGGCGTTTGATACGTCGGGAAACTGGAACAAGCAGATTGTCCAGCTCAAGCAGGACTGGGAGTCACTCCGGATTTCAGACAGTTATCAAAGCAACATCGATCCGCAGTTCAAGTACTATCAGGAGTTCGTTCAGAAAGTGCGGGCCATGGTCTCTGCCACCGTCGAGATTTCCGGCCTGGGCCAGGATCCGGCCCCCGAGAACCAGTTGCTGCTCGGGCTGGTAAGCGAATCATTACCGGATGCCCGACACTCTCTCGGACGGGCACGGTCTTTTGGTATTTTTGCACTGGTTGAGGGACAGGTCGGTTACAACCTCAGCGACGGGCTGAATGAAATCTATGACGAACTGACCAACCGGAGCACGCTCCTGGCGCCAGCCCTCTCTGTCGCTCTGGATGCTTCTCCCCGCCTGGGCGAGGAGGGCAGACCTACGGTGGCCAATATTAAAGACAGTCTTGGTCGCGTCCGTGACCTGCTGGATGCCAACATCATCACGCCGATGCGTCTGGAAATGCCATGGCAGGCGTTTGATGCCGCAGTGTCCGAGGAACTGTCACACTACGACACACTGAAAGCGGTGGTGTTCGACGTGGTGCGGGAGAATCTGGACTCCAGCCTGCAAGGGGAAGTCCGGCAGCGCCAGCTGATCATTGTCGCGCTGATTCTGGTTCTTTTGGTGGTGGTGTACCTTTACATCGGTTTCTTCATGTCGGTCCGCAATGCCATTAATCAGTTCAGCAAAGCGGCGCGAACTGTTGCAGACGGTGACATGACCGCCCACATCCAGCTCGACAATCGCGACGAACTGGGTGAGCTGACCACCGAATTCAACAATATGACGGATCGCATCTCAGAGCTGGTGCGGTCGGTGAGCCGGACCACGTCCGAGGTGGATCAGCAGGCCACTCGGGTGAAAGACACCGCCTCCGCCAACAGCGAAGCCGTCGCCCGGCAGATGGAGGAGTCCGGTCAGATCAATGAGGCTATGAACCAGATGGTGGAAGCGGTTCATGAGGTAACCGAAAGTGCCCATCGGGTCTCGGACAGCGCCCACACTGCCGAGCGTGATACCGAAAAGGGCCGTGCGGTTGTGGCGGATACGGTCGACACCATCAATCGCCTGGCGACGGAAATCTCCGGCGCGGTTGACGTTATCAACCGGGTCAGTGCCGACAGTGCCAACATCAGTCAGGTGCTGGTGGAGATCAAGGCCATCGCCGAGCAGACCAACTTGCTGGCACTGAATGCGGCCATCGAGGCCGCCAGGGCGGGAGAGCAGGGCCGTGGCTTTGCGGTAGTGGCGGACGAAGTGCGGTCGCTGTCCCAGCGCACCCACAAATCCACCGAGGAAATCGAGGGTATGATTTCCCGTCTGCAGAGTGGCGTGAAAGATGCTGTGGCGGCAATGACCAACAGCCATGACGTCACGGAAACCACCGTCCGCAAGTCTTCGGAAGTGACGGAAGCGCTGGACCGTATCGCGCAGGGCATCGCGACCATCGTGGACATGAGCCACCAGATTGCCCAGGCCGCTGAAGAGCAATCGGCGGTGGCTCGCAACGTCAATGACAATGTCGAGCAGATCAGTGAGCTTGGTCAGACCACCGCGAGCAACGCCGAGGAAACCCTGGCGTCGTCACGGCAGATGTCAGACCTGACGGCGTCCCTGCAGCGACTGGTCGAGGCGTTCAAGGTCTGAGGGACTGTCCGGCCTCACAGGCCGGACTTCTTCTGTTCCCAGAGTATCTCTTCTCCGCCGTCCCGGCGGGCCAGCACTCGCGCAATCACGAACAGCAGATCCGACAGCCGGTTCAGGTAATGCCGTGAGGCGGTGTTGATGGAATCCTCATGGCCCAACGCCACCACTACGCGTTCGGCCCGGCGGCATACCGCACGGGCCAGGTGGCACTGAGCTGCGCCTGGCGTTCCCCCCGGCAGGATAAAGTTCTTCAGCGGCGGCAGGCCCTCATTGTGCCGGTCCAGGGTGTTTTCCAGCCACTCGATGTGGTCATCACCGATCACCCGGCTGCCCGGAATCGCGAACTCACCGCCCAAGTCAAACAGGTGGTGCTGGATGCGACGCAGGCTCTCTACCAGTTCGTCGTCGTTGTCGAGGGTCTCGATCAACAGGCCGATGTGGCAGTTCAGTTCGTCGGCTGTACCCATGGCCTCGACCCGCTGTGCGTTCTTGGCAATGCGGTTGCCATCGGCGAGCCCCGTGGAGCCGTCATCTCCGGTGCGGGTGTATATCTTGGAAAGGCGATTGCCCATCAGTGTGCTCCTGTTGGTGTGGCGACAGTTGTTGTACCCGTTCGGTCAGCATTTGGTTCACCGGCGTGGCGATGCCGAGGTCTTTTCCCAGTTGCGTCAGATAACCGTTGATGAAGTCGATTTCGGTACGGCGGTCCTGGTGCACATCGGCGCGCATGGACGAGGTGTTGAGTGCGGTGTTCCGGGCGACGAACTCTATCTGCTGGCGCAGGGTTTGCGGAGGGGCGTTGCCTTGACCGCTGGCCCGCATCAGTTCCGATAACTCACCGCACAGATCCTCAATCGTATCCTGATACAGCGGTGCAGACAGTATGTTTCCGTTAGGGCAGTCCAGCAGAGCCGTGTAGGGATTGATGCCTGCGTTGATGACCAGCTTATGCCACAGGCGGCGCAGGATGTCCGTCTCGGGATGGACACGCAGCGGACTGGCGCCCAGTCGCGCGACAATGCTGTCGAGATGGTTGCCTGCGGGTTCCGTCAGCGGCCCCACCCAGGTATCCCCGGAACCGGCATGAACCAGCAGATCCGGTTCGGGTCGGTTGGCGCCCTCGGTGGTACTGGCAGCAAGAATGGGGCGGTCCGGCCAGCGGGCGGTCACCGCCTGCTGACTGCCCAGGCCATTCTGAAAGAGCACAAAAGGGGTGTTTGCCGGAAACCGCTCGATAACGCCGGCAACTGCCTCCAGCGTATCTCCGGCTTTGGTGGTCACCAGGATCAGTTCCGGGGCATCTCTGGCGCGGAGCCAGGGCACTTGAACGGTGGTCTCGGAATCTGTCAGCGGACGAAAACGGTAGCGGATTCCGGCCACAGTCTGAGATGCGCCGGGCCGGGCAATGAAGGCTGCCTGGCCGGCAGGCAATGAGGCGGCCCAAAGCCGCCCCAGAGAGCCTGCGCCCAGAATCGCGATCATGCCGGTTACATGGCCTCGATGTCGGCCCGCTGCTGGCTCAGGCGGGCCTGGCTGCTCTGGGCGTCACGGAGTTTTTCCTGCTCCTTCTCGACCACGTCCGCCGGAGCCTTGGCGGTGAACTTATCATTGTTCAGCTTGCCTTCGAGGCGGCCGATTTCCTTCTGCAGGCGTTCCAGCTCCTTGTCGAGTCGCCTGAGCTCGGCATCCTTGTCGATCAGCCCCGCCATCGGCACCAGCACTTCCATTTCGCCGACCAGCTGGGTGGCCGACATCGGGGCATTGTCGCCCTCGAGCCAGTCGAGGCTCTCCAGTTTGGCCAGCGAGCTGAGGAACTGGCGGTTATCGTTCATGCGGCGCTTGTCATCGCTTTCTTTACTGCGCAGCAGTACCGGAATTTTCTTCGCCGGGGAGATGTTCATTTCGCCACGGACGTTGCGCACCGCCACGATCACACCTTTCAGCCACTCGATATCGGCGGTCACGGCGGCGTCCTGTTTGTTGGCGTCCGGTTGCGGGTATGGCTGCAGCATGATGCTGTCACCGGCCTTCCCGGCCAGCGGGGCGATACGCTGCCAGATTTCTTCGGTAATGAACGGCATCATTGGATGTGCCAACCGCAGCACCGCCTCCAGCACCCGCACCAGGGTGCGACGGGTGCCGCGCTTGGCTTCCGCGCTGGCCGCCTCATCATTCAGCACCGGTTTGGACAGCTCCAGATACCAGTCGCAATACTCGTTCCAGATGAACTCGTAAAGGGCGTAGGCGGCCAGGTCGAAGCGATACTGATCGAGGTGGCGGATCACCTCCTGCTCACAGTGTTGCAACTCGCTAATGATCCAGCGGTCGGCCAGTGACAGCGCCACAGGCTCGTCGTTGATGCCGCAGTCTTCGCCTTCGGTGTTCATCAGGACATAACGGGCGGCGTTCCACAGCTTGTTGCAGAAGTTGCGATAGCCCTCCAGGCGTTTCATGTCCCAGTTGATGTCACGACCGGTGGTGGCCATGGCCGCCAGGGTGAAACGCAGGGCATCGGTGCCGTGGGCGGCGATGCCGTCGGGAAATTCCTTCTGGGTGCGCTTGCCGATCTTCTCCGCCAGTTTGGGCTGCATCAGGTTGCCGGTGCGTTTGTCCAGGAGTTCGTCCAGGCCGATGCCGTCGATCATGTCCAGCGGATCAATGACATTGCCCTTGGACTTGGACATCTTGTCACCATGCTCATCGCGGATCAGACCGGTGACGTACACGGTCTTGAAGGGCACCTGCGGGGTGCCGTCTTCGTTTTTCATGAAGTGCATGGTCATCATGATCATCCGCGCAACCCAGAAGAAAATGATGTCAAAGCCGGTGACCAGCACGTCGGTGGGGTGGAAGGTTTTCAGGCGTTCAGTGATCTCCGGCCAGCCCAGGGTGCCGAAAGTCCAGAGCGCGGAGCTGAACCAGGTGTCGAGAACGTCGTCGTCCTGTTTCAGCTCGAGATCGGCCGCGAGATTGTGCTTCTGGCGCACTTCGTCCTCGTTGCGACCGACGTAGATATTGCCGTCGGCGTCGTACCAGGCCGGAATGCGGTGACCCCACCACAGCTGGCGGGAGATACACCAGTCCTGGATGTCGCGCATCCATGAGAAGTACATGTTCTCGTATTGTTTTGGCACAAACTGGATGCGACCGTCTTCCACGGCCTCGATGGCCGGCTTGGCCAGCGTCTTGGCATCGGCGAACCATTGATCGGTCAGCATGGGCTCGATGATCAGCCCGGAACGGTCACCGCGGGGAACGCTCAATACATGGTCTTCCACCTGTTGTACCAGGCCGGCGGCATCCATATCGGCCACGATCTGCTTGCGGGCGGCCTCACGGGTCAGGCCGGCGTAGGCCCCTGGCAAGGCGCCGTCGAGGTCCGTGTTCTCGGTGCCGTCGGCGTTGAAGACTTCGGCCACGTCGCGGATGTTGGCGTCCTGGGTCATGACGTTGATCATCGGCAGGTGGTTGCGCTTGCCCACGGCGTAATCGTTGAAGTCATGGGCCGGGGTGATCTTCACGCAGCCGGAGCCTTTTTCCGGGTCGGCGTGGTGATCGGCCACGATGGGAATCCGCCGGTTTACCAGCGGCAGCATGACATGCTTGCCAATCAGATGCTGGTAACGCTCGTCTTCAGGATGCACGGCCACGGCGGTATCGCCCAGCATGGTCTCCGGACGAGTGGTGGCGACCACGACATAGTCTTTGCCGTCTTGTGTTTTGGCGCCGTCTGCCAATGGGTAGCGCAGGTGCCAGAAGAAACCTTTCTCTTCCTTGTTCTCCACCTCCAGATCGGAGATGGCGGTGTGCAGTTTCGGGTCCCAGTTCACCAGCCGCTTGCCACGGTATACCAGGCCTTCGTCGTACAGGCGGATGAACACTTCCTGCACGGCCTTGTAGAAGCCGTCGTCCATGGTGAAACGTTCGTTGTCCCAGTCCACGGAGTTGCCGAGGCGGCGGATCTGGCGGGTGATGGTGCCGCCGGAGTGTTCTTTCCAGTCCCAGATGCGCTTGATGAAGTCATCCCGGCCGAGATCGTGGCGGGTTTTGCCTTCTTCGGCGGCCAGTTTACGCTCGACCACCATCTGGGTGGCGATGCCGGCGTGGTCGGTGCCGACGGTCCACAGCGCGTTGCGGCCCTGCATGCGCTTGAAGCGGGTGAGGGTGTCCATGATGGTGTGCTGGAATGCGTGGCCCATGTGCAGGCTGCCGGTGACATTGGGGGGCGGGATGGCGATGCTGTAGGAGTCGCCCTCGCCGCTGGGCCGGAAATAGCCTTTGGATTCCCAGTTTTCGTACCACTGGCGCTCAATATTTTCTGGCTGGTAGGTTTTTTCCATGGGGTTCTGCAGTGACCGTTGGTTGATTCACAAGGGAAAATTGAGACGCATGATTATACATGGTCGCCCTGTTTGCGGCGAACCTAACGCTTCCTCTGATCATGCACCCGAGGTTCAATCCCCAGCGCCCGCAACTGCTTGAAATGCGATCGGGCCTGATCCAGCACGGCGGTATCGTTATGCGCAACCAGCGCCAGCCGTTTGAAGCGGTCCGCATCTGCCGGCAAGGTCGCCGACAGAATGATCACGGTATCCCACGCCTCGGCCACCGGCGGACACAAAAGTATGCCTACGGGATCGGTGCAGGTGCTGGCTGAGTCGGGGACAATGCTGTGGGGAATGAAGGCGTCGGGGCTGAAGTTCCACAGCAGGTCGTCCAGCTCTTCCGCGTGCTCTGCGCTGTCACAGACGATGCACACGCGATCGCCCTGTTGCCAGGCTTTGTCCACGAGTTTGACGGCGTGGAGGTTGCGGGCAGAGGGGGTGTTCTGGGCGAGGATGTGGAACCAGTAACGCTGGTTCTGGTCGTCCGGTCCGGAGGGGCCGGCAGCGGGGCTGCCGGTCTCCTGAGGAGAGTGCGGGTTACTTTCCGGCATGGGACATCAGGTAGTCGACCAACATGGGTACCGGGCGGCCTGAGGAACCTTTGGCTTTGCCGGAATGCCAGGCGGTGCCGGCGATGTCCAGGTGGGCCCAGCGGTACTCTTTGGCAAACCGGGACAGGAAACACGCAGCGGTGATGGTGCCCGCGGGGCGGCCGCCAATGTTGGCCATGTCGGCAAAGTTGCTGTCGAGCTGACTCTGATAGTCGTCCCACAGGGGCAGGCGCCAGGCGCGATCACCGGCGCGTTCGCCGGCAGCCAGAAGTTCGTTGGCCAGTTCATCGTTGTTGGCAAGCAGGCCGGTGGCGTGGTTGCCCAGGGCGATGATGCAGGCGCCGGTGAGGGTTGCCAGATCAATGACGGCTGCGGGGTCGAATTTCTTCACGTAGGTGAGGGCATCGCACAACACCAGGCGGCCCTCGGCGTCTGTGTTGAGGATTTCAACGGTCAGGCCGGAGAGGGTGGTGACGATATCTCCGGGGCGCGAGGCGCCGCCGTCCGGCATGTTCTCCGCAGCGGCAATCACGGCGACCACGTTGATTTTGGGTTGGGTCTCGGCCAGCACCTGCATGGCGCCAAACACGCTGGCGGAGCCGCCCATGTCGTATTTCATTTCATCCATACCCTCGCCGGGCTTGAGGCTGATGCCACCGGTGTCAAAGGTTATGCCTTTACCCACCAGAACATGGGGTTTGTCTTTGGCTTTACCGCCCCGGTACTCCATCACGATCAGCCGCGGCGGCTGGGTGCTGCCTTTGCCAACGGCCAGGATGGTGTTCATGCCCAGCTTTTCCATCTGCTTTTCGTCAAGCACTTCGGTCTTGATGCAGTCGTAATCCTTCGCCAGTTTTTTGGCTTGCTGGGCGAGCCACTCAGGGTGGCAGATGTTGGGCGGAGTGTTGCCCAGATCGCGGGTAAGGTTCATGCCGCGGCCGGTGGCCAGACCAAGGTTGAAGGCGTCCTTGAGGGCCTTGCCAGCGCCGGACGCTGTTACAACAACCTTGTTGAGTTTGCGCGCGGCGGGCTTCTCGCTCTTGAAGTCGCTGAACGTGTAAAGCTGATCCTCAAGCGTGCGGCCAATGAGGCTGAGGCGGGCGGCCTCGGAGCTGATGGCGTCGTCACCCGTTACCGGGGTGTCAGCAAGGGTGACCAGAGCGGATTTGCCCGGGCCATCCTTGAGCTGGCTCATCATCGCGATGAGTGCCTTGCGGTAAGTGGGCGGCGTCCGGTCAGTGTCGCTGCCGGTACCCACCACGATCACCCGCCCCCAGGGCTGGTCGCTGACGGGAATGACGTTGGTGGTGCCGGTTTTTCCGGTGAGGTCGCCGGCCTTTTGCAGCTTTTTGATCAGCCCTCCCAGCGCTTCGTCGGCCTGGGTGGTGGATGCCGGCCAGGTGCCTTTATCAGGCAGAGCGATAACAAGGCTGTCGGCTTTGGTGCTGATGATGGTTTTACTACTCAGGCTGAAATTCATGGCAACTCCCGTAATGGATTCCGGTTCAGTGCAGAGGACTGTGACTATCTTGCAGGTTTACCCTAAGCATTGGGGTTTCCCGGGGATTTATCAAGCGGTGACAGCTCCTTAACCTTCAGCGCTGTCATTCAGGGCGAAGGTTACATAGAATACGGGCGTCGAATACTCACTCGGTTCTGCTATTCACCGACAGCGATCCAAACCGGCCAGAGACAGCACTTTGACCATCGTTTTCCGATACCTTGCCCGCCAGACCATGATCAGCATGCTTGCCGTTTCCGGTATTCTTTTGCTGGTATTCATGAGTGGCCGGTTCATCAAGTATCTGGCCGACGCGGCGGCCGGGGAGCTGGCAGCAGATGTGCTGTTCCAGATCATGGGGTACCGCTTTCCTGGCTTTCTGGAACTGATCCTGCCCCTGGGGTTTTTCATCGGCATTCTGCTGGCCTATGGCCGCATGTATCTCGAGAGCGAGATGACGGTGCTGTTTGCCTGCGGTATGAGCGACCGGCAAATTCTGGGCAAAACCCTGCTGGCCAGTATTCCGGTGATGTTGGTGGTCGGGGCCATGAGCCTGTTCGTGTCGCCCTGGGGCATGAAACAGGTCGAGAATATTTTCAACGAGCAACGTAAGGCCACTGAGTTCGAGATGCTGGCGCCCGGTCGTTTCCAGGATCTTGAATCCGGTGGTCGCGTCACCTACACCGAGAGTCTGAGTGACGACAAGCGGGTATTGGAGGGCGTATTCATTGCCGAATATGGTGATGATGGCCTGACGATCATCACCGCCGATTTCGGCTCCCAGTTGATTGATCAGAAAACTGGTAGCCGGTTCCTGATTCTGGAGGAGGGTGGTCGGTTCCAGGGGTTACCGGGTCAACTGGAATACCAGATTACCGGGTTCGATGCGTACGGCCTGAAAATCCAGAGCGGCGGCGGTCGAGACAAGGAGCTGGAAGAGGGACTCAGCACCCTGGATCTTATGAAGTCGGATAATCTTGAGGATCGGGCACTTCTGCACTGGCGCTTTACCCTGCCATTGATCGTTCCGATTGTGACCCTGCTGGCGGTGCGCCTGAGCCGGGTAAACCCCCGCCAGGGGCGGTTTTTCCACCTGCTACCGGCGATGCTGGTGTACATCACTTATCTGGGCCTGTTGATTGTCGCCCGCGACGCGCTGGCGGACGGCAAAGTGCCGGAATGGATCGGTCTGCTCTGGGTGCATCTGTTGTTCCTGGGCTTGGGCTTGTGGTTGCAGTTCGGTCCCGCCTGGCTTTACCGGCGACGGCTGACGAAGGAGGTACGCGCCCGTGCGTAAGATTGATCAGTACGTCATGCGGACGGTCGGCGGTGCCATGTTCCTGGTGATGGTGGTGGTGCTGTCGCTGGATCTGATTTTCGGCTTCATCGCCGAGCTGGAAGATGCCCGCAACGATTACCAGACGCTGCAGGCGCTCTGGTACGTGTTCATGACCTTGCCCAGGCGTATCTACGACTATTTGCCGCTGGGTGCGTTCATGGGTTGCCTGGTAGGGCTCGGCGCCATGGCGAGTTCGTCAGAGCTGACGGTTATCCGGGCCGCTGGCGTGTCGCTCAAACGCATTGTCTGGTCGGCGATGAAGCCGGCTCTGGTGGTGGTGCTGATTGGCCTGGTGGTCGGCGAGTATGTGGCACCGCCGGCGGAGCGCATGGCCCAGAGCCAGAAAGCGGTCGAGCAGGGCGCAGGTACCAATATTGCGTCTGCCTCCGGTATATGGCACCGGGAGGGCGAAGTGTTCATGCACTTGAACGCGGTCAGCCCCGAGGGTGATCTTCGGGGCGTATCGTTGTTCCGTTTTGATGACGAGCGTTGGATGCTGTCGGCCAGTTTTGCCGAGCAGGCGACCTACCAGGGAGATCACTGGCAACTGGAAAATGTCGCCACAACAGTGATCGGTGATGAGCAGTTAACCCAGGAAACGCAGGATACCCTGCGCTGGGAAACCGGGCTCTCACCGGCGGTGCTGAGCGTGCTCATTGTCAAACCCGAAAACCTGCCGATGACAGGGCTGTATACCTACGCCAGCTACCTGGATGATCAGGGGCTGAGTTCTGCGAACTACTGGCTCGCGTTCTGGAAGAAAGTGCTGATGCCGGTGGGCACGGCGGTCATGGTGCTGGTGGCTATTTCGTTCATCTTTGGCCCGCTGCGATCGGTCACCATGGGTTTTCGAGTGTTCACGGGCCTGATCGTGGGACTGCTTTTCAAGTACATGCAGGATCTGCTGGGTCCCATGAGCCTGGTGTTCGGTTTTAACCCGGTGTTAGCCATTGTGCTGCCGATTGCCATCAACGCAGCCGTTGGCGCTATGCTGATGCGGCGGGCAGGCTGACGCTCAGTTTTTCTCGGGTTTGGGAACCTGGACGACCACGCTGTCAGAGAGCCGGTCGGTGACCGACAGACCGTTGATCGGCCAGAACAGCGCCAGCATGGCAGGCACGGTGATGATCAGGGTGATCCCCCCCAGGTAGTAGGAAGCCAGCAGGGTGAGAAAGAACACCGCGGCGGCAGACGCATAGCGCCACAGCGCCTGGCTCCAGGTCACCGGACTGCCATCGAGGTTCTCGATGCGGATTCGCCAGACTTGCATGGCCAGCGTTTGCCCGGTGCGTGTCCAGAAGTAGGCGAAGAACACGTACAGCACCAGAAACAGCACAAAGGTCAGCAGCGGATCCCCACCCAATGCCCCGCTCTCCGCCATCTGCTCATAGCGATCCCACCCGGTTATCCAGCCGGCGAGCATGGTGTAGATCCAGGTCGCTACCAGAAGCACCGCAATGCAGATCAACCCGTCGTAAATAATGGCCAGCAGTCGTTTGATAAACGTTGCGGGGGGCAGCAGTTCCTCGGCGTCATGGAAGCGTCGGGGCATGGGGTCTCCTGTGATGTTTCACGTTTTTCCTGTTCTCGGCGTGTGCTAGAGTAGCGGATTTGCACACGCATGTAAGCATGTGTTCTCAATCATGGACCCGGTCGGGTTTATAGAAGGGTATCAAAGGGCTATGAAAACCGCAGAGTTGCGACAGGCGTTTCTGGACTATTTCAAACAGCAGGGCCATGCCATTGTTCCGAGCAGTTCGCTGGTGCCGGCAGATGACCCGACCCTGTTGTTCACCAACGCCGGGATGAACCAGTTCAAGGATCTGTTTCTGGGCCGTGAAGAGCGTGACTACACCCGTGCGACCACGTCGCAGAAATGCGTGCGGGCCGGAGGCAAACACAATGACCTTGAGAATGTCGGTTATACCGCCCGCCATCACACCTTTTTCGAAATGCTCGGCAACTTCAGCTTCGGGGACTACTTCAAGCGTGAAGCCATCAATTATGCCTGGACGTTCCTGACCGGTGAGGAGTGGCTCAGGCTACCCAAAGAAAAGTTGTGGGTAACGGTCTACGCGTCGGATGACGAAGCCTACGATATCTGGAACAAGGAAATCGGGGTGCCCGCCGACCGCATTGTGCGTATCGGTGATAACAAGGGTGCACCCTACGCTTCCGACAACTTCTGGCAAATGGGCGATACCGGTCCCTGCGGCCCCTGCACCGAAATTTTCTTTGATCACGGTCCGGACGTGGCCGGTGGCCCTCCCGGCAGCCCGGAGGAAGACGGCGACCGTTACATCGAGATCTGGAACGTGGTGTTCATGCAGTACAACCGCACCGCCGACGGCGAAATGCTGAACCTGCCCAAGCCTTCGGTGGATACCGGCATGGGGCTCGAGCGGATCACTGCGGTACTGCAGGGTGTGCACAGCAACTACGAAATCGATCTGATGCAGGACCTGCTCAAGGCCGCCTCGACCATTCTGGGGGGCGTTGCGACAACCGAGGCCTCATTGCGAGTGGTGGCAGATCACATCCGTTCCTGCGCCTTCCTGATCTCCGACGGAGTGATGCCGTCGAATGAGGGGCGGGGTTTCGTGCTGCGCCGTATCATTCGCCGCGCGGCCCGTCATGGCAACAAGCTGGGCGCCAAGGATGCCTTCTTCCACAGATTAACCGGCGCTCTGGTCGAGCTGATGGGTGACGCTTACCCGCAGCTGGTCAGCAGTCGCAAGCAGATTGAAAAGGTACTGCTGCAGGAAGAGGAGCAGTTTGCCAAGACGCTCGACAAGGGCCTGCGTTTGCTGGAGCAGGACATTGCCGACCTCAAAGGCGATGTGATCCCGGGCGACACCGTCTTCACCCTTTACGACACCTATGGCTTCCCGGTGGACCTGACCAATGACATCGCCCGTGAGCGCGGCCTGTCTCTGGATTACGAAGGCTACGAGAAAGCCATGGAGGCCCAGCGCGAACGGGCCCGTGCTGCCAGCAAATTCGGTATTGATTACAACGCCGCCGGGCTCAGCATTGCCGGCAAGACTGAATTCACCGGGTACGATCATGTGGATGGGCACGAGGCCATTCGCACGGTGATCGTGGGTGACCAGGAAAAAACGGCAGAAGCGGGCGACGAAGCGGTCGTGGTGCTTGCGCGTACGCCTTTCTATGCCGAGTCCGGCGGCCAGGTGGGCGATACCGGCCTGCTGACCTGGAGTGGCGGCCGGTTCCAGGTAACCGATACCCGCAAGGAGGGTGACAACCATCTTCATATCGGCACGGTGTTGGAGGGTGAGCTGTTCTCCGGGTTGGAAGTGGATGCCCGCATTGATCATGCGCGCCGCGAGCGTACCAAGCGCAACCACTCCGCGACCCACCTGATGCATGCGGCCCTGCGCAAGGTGCTCGGTGAGCATGTGAGTCAGAAGGGGTCCCTGGTGGACCCTGACAAGCTGCGTTTTGATTTCTCCCACTTCGAGGCGGTCACGCCCGAGCAGCTCAAGGAGATCGAGCGCCAGGTCAATGAGCAGGTTCTGGCCAATACTCCGGTGCAGACCGAAATCACCGACATGGAGCAGGCCCAGGCCAAAGGTGCGATGGCGCTGTTCGGTGAAAAATACGGTGACACCGTGCGGGTGTTGAGCATGGGCGCCGATAGCTATTCTGTTGAACTGTGTGGCGGTACCCATGTGGCCCGTACTGGCGACATCGGGCTGTTCCGCATCACCTCCGAAAGTGGCATTTCAGCCGGTGTTCGCCGTATTGAGGCGGTGACCGGTTTTGGCGCCATGGAGTGGGTGGATCAGACCGAACAGACCTTGCGCGACGCCGCGAAGCTGGTCAAGGGAAGCCGCGAGACGCTGGTTGAGAAGGTGCAGCAGACCATTGAGCGGAGCCGCCAGCTTGAGAAAGAGATTAGCGGCCTGAAAGCGAAGCTGGCCAGCTCGGCCGGTACTGACCTGGCCGCATCCGCCGCCGAAATCGGCGGTCTGAAAGTGGTTGCGTCCGAACTTGAGGGCGCCGATCGCCAGGCGTTGATGGAAACCGCCGATCAGCTCAAGAACAAGCTGGGCCAAGGTGTGGTCGTGCTCGCCAGCGTTGAGGATGGCAAGGTGACGCTGGTGGCCGGTGTGACCAAGTCGGCCACCGGCCGGATTAAGGCGGGCGATCTGATGAAACATCTGGCCGCCCAGGTGGATGGTAAGGGTGGTGGTCGTCCTGATATGGCTCAGGGCGGTGGTAATGATCCCTCGAAGCTTGCTGAGGCGCTGGCGGGTGTGCCGGCCTGGG
This sequence comes from Marinobacter goseongensis, assembly GCF_023156235.1. Taxonomy (GTDB): domain Bacteria; phylum Pseudomonadota; class Gammaproteobacteria; order Pseudomonadales; family Oleiphilaceae; genus Marinobacter; species Marinobacter goseongensis. The sequence goes on from NZ_JAKZAI010000013.1 coordinate 79,327, forward strand.
TCGAAAAAAATATTGCATGAGCAACTGTTTTGACGGTGGGCTGACGTTTATAATCCCGCCGTTTGATTTTTAACCGGCGGGGCGTTGCTCCGCCATTGTCCCATTCTGGATTCCGGGAAGAAAATGGCTCTGTTGGTTCAGAAATTCGGTGGTACATCGGTAGGGACTACCGAGCGTATTCAGGCCGTGGCCGAGAAAGTGTGTCGCTTCCGCCGCGAAGGGCATGATGTCGTGGTGGTGGTCTCTGCCATGAGCGGTGAGACCAATCGTCTGATCGCGCTGGCAAATGACATTATGGAAGAGCCCACGCCCCGGGAAATGGACGTGCTGGTCTCAACCGGTGAGCAGGTCACCATAGCGTTACTGTCGATGGCGCTGCAGAAGCTGGGGTGCAGTGCCCGCTCCTACACCGGGTCGCAAGTACGCATTGTGACCGACAGTTCGCACACCAAGGCGCGCATCAAGCAGATCGATGAGCAGCGCATGCGGGAGGATCTGGATGCAGGCCGGGTTGTGGTGGTGGCAGGCTTTCAGGGCATTGATGAGAGTGGCAACATCACCACCCTCGGACGTGGCGGCTCGGACACTACCGCTGTTGCTCTGGCAGCGGCGCTGAAAGCCGACGAATGCCAGATTTACACCGACGTGGATGGTGTTTACACCACCGATCCGCGGGTCGTGGACACCGCACGCCGTCTGGACCGGATTACCTTTGAAGAAATGCTGGAAATGGCCAGTCTTGGCTCGAAGGTGCTGCAGATCCGCTCTGTCGAATTTGCAGGTAAGTACAATGTTCCGTTAAGGGTGCTCTCCAGCTTCCAGGATGGTGAAGGTACCCTGATTACTCTTGAGGATGATAACGCCATGGAACAACCGGTCGTCTCCGGCATCGCTTTCAACCGCGACGAAGCCAAAGTCACTATTTCCGGCGTGCCTGATACACCGGGCAGCGCTTTGCGTATACTGAAGCCGGTCAGCGATGCAAACATCGAAGTGGACATGATCGTTCAGAACGTCGGCGAGGATAACCGGACGTCGTTCACCTTCACCGTTCACCGTAATGACTTCAAGCGCGCGAAAGAAGTGCTCCAGGGCGTGGCGGACGAATTGGGTGCCCGCGAGGTGAGTGGCGACAGCAAGATTGCCAAGGTCAGTATTGTCGGTGTTGGTATGCGTTCACACGCAGGTGTGGCCACCAAGATGTTTGAAGCGCTGTCCAATGAGGGTATAAATATTCAGATGATCTCCACATCGGAAATCAAGATTTCCGTGGTGATCGATGAGAAGTATCTCGAGCTGGCGGTTCGTGCGCTCCACAGTGCCTTCGAACTGGACAAGCCCGGGGTGGAGCAAGCCTGATCACGCGGCGTACAGGTCGGTTCGCGCAGGTTTTGGTAAAAAGGGTGTCATTTGCTGCGCCTTTGGCGCCTTGTTCCCGTATAAGGGAATGTGCGTGTTTTGCGCGGTTAGTGACCCCACTATAAAACAAAGAAGTACATTATTTTCGGAACAGGTAGCTCTGAATAAGGGAGAACAGGATATGTTGATTTTGACTCGCCGTGTTGGCGAAACTCTGATGGTGGGTGACGACATTACCGTTACCGTACTGGGAGTGAAGGGGAATCAGGTGCGTATCGGCGTGAACGCCCCGAAGGAAGTCGCAGTGCACCGCGAAGAGATTTATCAGCGTATTCAGAGTGAAAAAGACTCTGAGGGCCCCGAGCCCGGTAACAGCTGAGAAGCCTGAAAAGCCGTTCACGGGAGACCTGAACGGCTTTTTTTATGTCGGGCTGAAATGAGCTGGAAAAATCTCGTGTCAACCCTATGAAAACAGAAAAATTATGGTAGTATACGCCCCGTTCTCAAGGAGAGGTGGGTGAGTGGCTGAAACCAGTTCCCTGCTAAGGAACCGTACGAGCAATCGTACCGAGGGTTCGAATCCCTCCCTCTCCGCCATTTTCCATCAAGGAATTGCGAGAGCCGGTTGGGTTGGCAACCAACCAGAGCGAAATGATGCGCGGCTGTAGCTCAGCTGGATAGAGTACCTGGCTACGAACCAGGCGGTCGGAGGTTCGAATCCTCCCAGCCGCGCCAATTTCGCCCCAAGTTTAAGCGGCTGTAGCTCAGCTGGATAGAGTACCTGGCTACGAACCAGGCGGTCGGAGGTTCGAATCCTCCCAGCCGCGCCATATCAAATGAAAAACCCCGCTTTGAGCGGGGTTTTTTGTTTCTCTGGTTACCACATCAAGTCATCCGGAATCTCATAACCCGCATACGGGTCGTCCTCACCCACATCATCCTTCTGTCGGTCGTGCAGAACCACCACCGCGCTCTCATCACGCTCCTGAATCTTGCGCGCCACGCCTTCCGCCACAATTTCATACTGATCATTCACGAACACGATGGCCAGGCGGCCCCGTGACAGCTGGTCCACCATCTTGTCATCCACAAAAAGCTTCTTGATCTTCTTGTCGTGAACAAACTGATAGGACGTCTCGCCCCGCGACCGATCCAGGCGGTTGGTGTCCACCAGCTGGCGAATCTGGGCCTGGATCCCCTTTTTCTGGGCCTGCTGCTGGCGCTCAAGGTTCAGCTGCCGGTCACGTTCGGCTTTCTCTTCTCGGGCCTTGCGCGCGCGCTCCTCCGCCTCGTTGACCTGTACCGTGCCTTTGGGCTGCTGTTTGCGCTGTTTCCGTTTTTCGCTGCGAATGGCCTTGGCTTTTTTCTCGTCTGCCAGCCCGGCCTTCATCAACTGATCCTGAAGTGATGCCATCTACGACTCCGTAAATTGTTGCTATCTCGAATGCGCTGATAGGGTAGTATACGCGGACTGCCAACTCCGCCATAACCAGCGTTATTCATTTCAGGATTTTCTGTCTATGTCTTCCTTTAACCAGCTTGGTCTGTCTCAGGCCATGGTCTCCAATCTTTCGCAGCTGGGTTTCACGCAGCCAACGCCCATTCAGGCCCAGGCCCTGCCACCAACGCTCTCCGGGAAAGACGTCATCGCCATGGCGCAAACGGGCAGTGGTAAAACCGCCGCGTTCGGCATCGGTCTGATCGAGAGGCTCAACCCAAGGCATTTCGCTGTCCAGGGGCTGGTGCTCTGTCCCACCCGTGAGCTGGCGGATCAGGTTGCGAAGGCGCTGCGGGAGCTGGCGCGGGCGCAGGCCAACGTCAAGGTGCTGACACTGTGTGGCGGCGTTGCCATCGGCCCCCAGATCGGCTCACTCAGCCATGGCGCGCACATTGTTGTGGGCACCCCGGGTCGGATCCAGGACCACCTGCGCAAAGGTACGTTAACGCTGGAGTCCCTAAAGACATTGGTGCTCGATGAGGCGGACCGGATGCTGGATATGGGGTTCCAGGACGCGGTGGAGGGCATCATTGCCCAGGTGCCTTCCCGTCGCCAGACGCTGATGTTTTCCGCCACCTGGCCCGAGAGTATCCGCACTCTGAGTGAGCGTTATCAGTCCACTCCGGTGGATATTCGCGTGGAAGCGCACGAAGAAAAGCCGGATATTCGCGAAATATTCTACGAAATTGAGCCAGGACGACAGGCGGACGCACTGGCGGCGGTGGTGTCGGACCTGCAGCCCGCATCCTGCATTGCTTTCTGCACCACCAAGCAGCAGTGCGATGAGCTGGCGGCCGACCTTGAGAGTCGCGGCTTTTCCGCGTTGGCACTGCACGGAGATCTGGAGCAGAAGGACCGGGACAGCGTGCTGGTGCGTTTCGGCAACCAGAGTTGTGCGATTCTCGTGGCCACCGATGTGGCGGCCCGCGGTCTGGACATCAAGTCGCTGCCGCTGGTGGTCAATGTTGAGCCGGCCCGTGATCCGGAGGTACACACCCACCGGGTGGGGCGCACCGGTCGTGCCGGTGAAACCGGCAATGCGGTGACCTTCTGCACGCCGTCCCAGGGCCACAAGATCTCACGGTTGGAGTCTCAACGGGATCAGCGGGTGCAATGGGGAGATGCGCAGGCGCTGCTCGCCACGTCGGATAAACCGGTGAAGCCTTCAATGCGGACGCTGTGTATCTCTGGTGGTCGCAAGGACAAGGTCCGCCCCGGCGACGTGCTGGGCGCGCTGACGGGGGAGGCGGGGCTGCCCGGTAAGCTGATTGGCAAGATTGACCTGTTTGATTTTCAGTGCTTCGTGGCGGTTGACCGCAGTGTCGCTGCCGAGGCGCTCGGCAGGCTGGAGAATGGCCGCATCAAAGGCCGTAAAATGCGCGTCCGATATGCCTGAATGATCCGGCGGCTGAGGCCTGCAGCCTGTTGTCATTGAGGGTCGCTTGCCTCGGAAAGCGCGTATAGTAATTCGCATTCAGGTTGCTCGACGCGACCTAAAACGGTAAATTACGCATGATTTTGCCTCCCGAACTGAGTTTCAGGCCAGTAAGACCAAAGTTGCAGTGGGCCTGGGGTGTAAATCGGGGTAAATCAAATAACTCAATACAGGTAGCTGTTCGTTATGAATGAGCTGATGTCACAAGCCGTTGATCTGATGATTGCAGGCATGGGATTCGTGTTCGTGTTCCTGATCATTCTGGTTTTCGCAACCGGTGCCATGTCCAAGATCATCTCGCGGTTTGCGCCAGAGCCGGCAACCCCGGCGAAAACGCCACGTGCCAAGCCCAAGGCTCCCACGTCGGTTGACCCCGACACGGCGGAAGCCATCAAGAAGGCGATTGCACAATTCCGGTCACGCCACAAGAAGTGACCTGGCTGACGTATTAGAACCTTTAAACAGAAGGCTGACACGATGACTGACACAAAGAAACCGCTGGGGATTACGGACGTTATCCTGCGTGACGCCCACCAGTCCCTGCTTGCCACCCGCATGCGGCTTGATGACATGCTGCCCATTGCCGAGAAACTCGACAAAGTCGGTTTCTGGTCTCTGGAATCCTGGGGTGGAGCTACCTTTGACTCCTGTATTCGTTACCTGGGCGAAGACCCCTGGGAGCGTATCCGCGAACTGAAAAAAGCCATGCCCAACACCCAGCAACAGATGCTTCTGCGCGGTCAGAACCTGTTGGGTTATCGTCATTACGCGGACGATGTGGTAGATCGTTTCTGTGAGCGTGCCGCCGAGAACGGCGTGGACGTATTCCGTATCTTTGATGCCATGAACGATCCCCGTAACCTGGATCGCGCCATCAAGGCTGTTCGCAAGACCGGCAAGCATGCCCAGGGCACCATCGCCTACACGACCAGCCCGGTGCACACCATCGAGATGTGGGTAGAGCTGGCGAAGGAAGTCGCCGACATGGGCGCGGATTCTATCGCGATCAAGGACATGGCGGGTATTCTCAAGCCCTACGTGGCTTTTGACCTTGTCAGCCGTTTGAAGAAAGAGCTGGATATTCCCATCCACATGCAGTGTCACGCCACCACGGGCATGTCGACCGCCACCGCCATCAAGGCGGCGGAAGCCGGTATTGATAACGTCGATACCGCCATCTCTTCCATGAGCATGACCTACGGTCATTCGCCCACCGAGGCTGTGGTTGCGATTCTGGAAGGTACTGACCGTGATACCGGCCTCGACCTGAACCTGCTGGAAGAAATTGCCAGCTACTTCCGTGAAGTTCGCAAGAAGTACGCCAGATTTGAAGGCAGCCTCAGAGGCACGGATTCTCGCATCCTGATTGCCCAGGTGCCCGGCGGCATGCTGACCAACATGGAAAACCAGCTGCGTGAGCAGAACGCCAGTGACAAGTTCGACCAGGTGTTGGATGAGATCCCGAAGGTTCGCGAAGACCTGGGCTTCATCCCGCTGGTTACCCCGACTTCCCAGATTGTGGGTACCCAGGCGGTACTGAACGTGCTGACCGGCGAACGCTACAAGTCCATCTCCAAGGAAACCTCAGCCATCCTGAAAGGCGAGTACGGTGCTGCCCCGGCGGCGATGAACAAGGAGCTTCAGGAGCGTGTTCTGGACGGCAAAGAGCCTGTTACCTGCCGTCCGGCGGACCTGCTCGAGCCGGAAATGGACAAGCTGACCGACGAGCTCAAGAAGCTGGCCGAAGAGAAAGGCATCAAACTGGCTGACAACACCGTAGACGACGTACTGACCTACGCGCTGTTCCCGCAGATTGGCCTCAAATTCCTCGAGAACCGCAATAACCCTGATGCGTTCGAGCCGGTTCCGACCGCCGGAAGCAGTGCTCCGGCTACCAAGGCGGACGGCCCTGAGACGTACACAGTGGAAGTGAATGGCAAGAAGTTCGTGGTTGCCGTTTCCGAAGGTGGCGAAATCACCCAGATCCAGGGTGAGGGTGGTGCAGCGTCTGCGCCGGCAGCCTCTTCAGCTCCTGCTCCAGCTGCTGGTGAGGGCGAGCCTGTGCTTGCGCCGCTGGGCGGTAACATCTTCAAGGTGCTGGTTTCACCGGGGGATACCGTGGAAGAGGGCGAAGTGATGATTATCCTCGAGGCCATGAAAATGGAAACCGAGGTTCGCGCACCGAAAGCCGGTACGATCGGTGAAGTCTTCATCAAGGTCGGTGATGCCGTCTCCCCTGATGATGAAATGCTGACAATCGCATAAGGGCCAGCATTCCATGGATAAATTACTGACGCTCTGGACAGGTAGTGGCCTGTTCAACATCGAGATCGGCCAGGTGATCATGATCGCTATTGGCCTTGTTCTTCTCTTCCTTGCGATTCGCAAGGGTTTTGAGCCTCTGCTGCTGGTGCCGATTGGTTTCGGTGGCATCCTGGCGAATATTCCGGAGGCAGGCCTGGCCCTGACTGCGGCGGAAAATGCGATCCACTTTGCGTTGAAGGGTGGCACGACCGAGATCCTTGCGGCGCTGGCAGCGCCGCTGGACGTGGCCTATCAGGCCGGACAGGCCGTTACGCCGGAATTGAAAGAAGCGTTCAAAGTGGCGGTGAAAGAGGCCAGTTATTCCGAAATGGCGATGGCAAACGCGATCGCTCAGGATTTCGGTTACGGCAATGGCATGCTGTATAACTTCTACTCGGTGGTTATCGGCAGCACCATCGGGCCTCTGTTGATCTTCATGGGCGTCGGTGCGATGACCGATTTCGGTCCTCTGCTTGCCAACCCCAAGACCCTGCTGCTGGGTGCCGCTGCCCAGTTCGGTATTTTCGGCACGGTGATTGGTGCCGCGCTGCTGGATTGGTTGGGTATTCTGGACTTCACGATTCTGGAAGCAGCCGCCATCGGCATCATCGGCGGGGCGGATGGTCCTACATCCATCTACGTGTCCAGCGTTCTGGCTCCGCACTTGCTGGGTGCGATTGCGGTGTCTGCCTACGCCTACATGGCGCTGGTGCCGATGATTCAGCCGCCGATCATGAAGGCGCTGACCAGTCAGAAAGAGCGGGCCATCAAGATGTCCCAGCTCCGCCCGGTGAGCAAGAAAGAGAAGATCGTCTTCCCGCTGGTGGTTCTGATTGCGGTGGTTCTGTTCCTGCCGGATGCGGCGCCGCTGTTGGGTATGTTCTGCTTCGGTAACCTGATGCGCGAATGTGGCGTGGTGGAGCGTCTGAGCGACACCGCCCAGAATGCCTTGATCAACATCGTGACCATTTTCCTGGGGCTGTCCGTTGGCTCCAAGCTGATGGCGGACAAGTTTCTGGACGGCCAGACGCTGGGTATCCTGGGGCTGGGCATTGTGGCCTTCGGTGTTGGTACCGCCTGTGGTGTTATGATGGCGAAGCTGATGAACCGCTTCACCAAGGAAGCCATCAACCCGCTGATCGGTTCTGCCGGTGTATCCGCGGTGCCGATGGCGGCCCGGGTATCCAACAAGGTCGGTCTTGAGGCCAACCCGCAGAACTTCCTGCTGATGCACGCCATGGGTCCCAACGTGGCCGGCGTTATCGGCTCTGCAGTGGCTGCCGGTGTGATGATCAAGCTCCTGAGCTGATCTCCACCGAGTAGTACCGAAAACCCCGCCTTCGTGCGGGGTTTTCTTTTTTCTAATGAAAATTCCGGGAATCAACCGGCAATGAACGAATCAGATGGCTCAGATCCGAAAGTTTCCCCGCCATCACATGCATAATCTCGCCTTGTCGTTCCAATACGCCCTTCACATGCAGCAGCCGCGCGGTCAGCAATGGCTTTCGCTGCCGCCGTGCAGTTTCCAGCCACACCACCACATTCACATTGCCGGTCTCATCCTCAAGAGTGACAAACGTCACGCCGGAGGCCGTGCCTGGGCGCTGGCGACCGGTAACCAGGCCGGCCACCTGAACGGGGATGCCGGCTTTGGTGGTTTTGAGCTGTTCGGCACTCAGGCAGAACTTCAGATGGCCCTGTTCCCGCAGCAGGGCGAGTGGGTGGCGCTGCAATGTGAGGCCCTGGCTGGCGTAGTCGGCAAGGACGCTCTGGCCTTCGGTGGGCTCCGGTAGCTGATGACAGTGTTCCGGGAGGTACTCTGCGGCGGCTTCCTCCGCGAACAGTTCCGTCGGTTGTTCGTGGTCCAGCAATTGCCAGTAGGCCTGGTGGCGGTTACTGGTGAAGTCGGGCATGGCGTTGGCGCCGGCCAGCAGCTCCATGTCCCGCTGATTGAGGCTGGCCAGACGGCGCAGTTCGCTGGTGGAGCGGTAGCCGGTTGCGGGCCGGTACTGGTGAAGGCGTTCGGCGCCGCTTTCCGACAAGCCCTGTATCAGGCGCAAGCCCAGCCTTAGCTGGCGGGTGGGGCCTTCCAGGGTGTGGTCCCAGTGGCTATGGTTTACATCCGGCGGCAGCACCGCCACGTTGTGGCGGCGGGCATCCTGTACCAGTTGTGAGGGGGAGTAGAATCCCATGGGCTGGCTGTTGAGCAGGGCGCAGTAGAACGCCGCCGGGTAATGACGCTTGATCCAGGCGGACACGTACACCAGCAGGGCAAAGCTGGCGGCGTGGGATTCCGGGAAGCCGTAGCCGCCAAAGCCACAGATCTGTAGATACAGGCGTTCGGCAAAGTCGGCGTCGTGGCCACGTTCGAGCATGCCGCTGATGAGTTTGTCGCGGAACGGGGTCAGGTCACCGTGGGATTTCCAGGCGGCCATAGCCCGGCGCAGCCGGTCGGCTTCCCCGGCGGAGAAGCCGGCGGCCACCATGGCCAGTTTGATCACCTGTTCCTGGAAGATGGGCACGCCCAGGGTGCGTTCAAGCACTTTCCGCACTTCGTCGTTGGGGTAATCCACCGGTTCCAGGCCGTGTTTGCGGCGCAGATACGGATGCACCATGTCACCCTGGATCGGCCCGGGGCGAACAATGGCCACTTCGATCACCAGGTCGTAATACGTCTCCGGCTTCAGGCGCGGCAGCATGTTGATCTGGGCGCGGGATTCCACCTGGAATACGCCGATGCTGTCGCCTTGTTGCAACATGGCGTAGGTGTCCGGATCTTCTGCGGGGATGTCCTGCATGGCAAAGGGTTGGCCCTTTTCCTCACTGATCAGTTCCAGCGCCTTGCGAATGGCCGAGAGCATGCCCAGTGCCAACACATCCACTTTCATCAGCCCCAGGCTTTCCAGATCGTCCTTGTCCCACTGGATAACGGTGCGACCTTCCATGGCGGCGTTCTCCACCGGCACCAGTTCCGCCAGTGGCCCGGCACTGATTACGAAGCCGCCGACGTGCTGTGACAAGTGGCGGGGAAAGCCCAGCAGGGTGTTGACCAGGGTGAAGAAGCGGTCGGCTATCCGGGGGTTTCGAGTCAGGCGTTTGTCGAGGATCTGCTGGCGCCAGTCGGTGGCCTTGTCGCGCCAGTCCACACCATTGAGCAGCTGTTCGACCAGCGCGGAATCGAACCCCAGGGCTTTGCCGACATCGCGGATTGCGCTGCGGGGGCGGTAGCGGACAACGGTGGCGGCCAGTGCCGCCCGCTCGCGGCTGTAGCGGCGGTAAATGTACTGAATGACCTCTTCACGGCGCTCGTGCTCGAAGTCCACGTCGATGTCCGGCGGCTCGTTGCGGTCCTTGGAGATGAAGCGCTCGAACAGCAGATCCACTTTAGTGGGGTTGACCTCGGTGATGCCCAGGCAGTAACACACTGCGGAATTGGCGGCGGAGCCGCGGCCCTGACACAGAATGCCCTGGCTGCGGGCAAAGGCGACAATGTCCTGAATGGTGAGGAAGTAATGCTCGTACTTCATCTCGGAAATCAGTGCCAGCTCCTTGCGGATCAGAGCCTGCACCGTCAGTGGTGTGCCACCGGGAAAACGCCGGCGCTCGCCTTCCCGGGTCAGGCGGTGCAGGAAGCTGACGGGGGATTCGCCTTCAGGCACCAGGTCGGGCGGGTATTCGTAACGTAGGCTGCCGGGCTCGAAAACACACCGCTCGGCGATGGCCAGGCTTTCTTTCAGCCAGGCCTCGGGAAATAGCCGCTGCAATACCGCCAGGGGGCGCAGGTAGCGCTCGCCGTTCTGGAACAGGTAGCGGCCGGCCTGTTCCAGCGAGGTGTTGTGACGCAGGGCGGTGAGCACATCCTGTAATGGCTGGCGTTCGCGGCTGTGCATGTGCACCTGCCCGGTGGCGGTGATCGGGCAGCGCAGGTCCGAGGACAGCTGGCCTATCCGGCACAGGTGGTGGTCTTCCCCGGATTCCAGGGTGCGGCTGGCGCCCAGCCACAGGCGATCGCCAAACAACCAGTGCAGCCACTCGCCGCTGGCCAGTGCTTCGTCGTAGCTGGCGTTGGCCGGCAGGGGTGGCAACCACAGGCACAGGCAGTCCTCGAGAGGATGAGTTTCCAGATCCTCACGGAACAACCGGTATTGGCCTTTCTCTGCCCGGCGTCGGCCGGTGGTAATCAGTTGGCACAGCTGGCCGTAACCGGCGCGGTTGCGGGCCAGCAGGATGAACTGCGGTGGGGTGCCGTTGGCCGGGGCGTTTTCAAGTTCAAACCAGCTGCCGGTGATCAGCTTTACCGGGCTGTCTTTGAGAGCCGCCCAGGCTCTGGGAATACCAGCGACGGAACAGGCATCGGTAATGGCCAGGGCACGATAGCCCAGTTCCGCTGCCTGCTCGGCCAGCTCATAGGGATGTGAGGCACCGGTCAGAAAAGTGAAATTGCTGAAACAGTAAAGCTCGGCGTAAGACATGGGCTTATCCGAACCAGCCATGGACAAACCAGCCGCCCCGCACATCCCGGAATACCCAGGCCAGCTGACCGCTACTCAGCCCGGCGATGTAGTAATCCCGGTGCACCCGCTGGCCATCCCACCAGCCGCCGCTGATTCGTTCGGGGCCGGAATACCAGGCCACCGGAGCCTCCGGCAGGGCTTGCGGGCCGTTCAGTAACCACAAGGGTCGGCGGGGCAGACTGGTCAGGTCGCTTATCGCCGGGCGCGGTTTGCGCTGAACCTCGGAGGCCGACCAGGCTCGTTCCGGGCGGTGATCCGGTTGGGGCGACAGTTGTTGCAGGGCGTCGTTGCCCAGACGGGCCTGCAGGCGGCTGATCAGTGTGTGCCAGGCTTCGTTCAGGTCCCGGGTTTCGCCCAGCAGGTCATTGCCTGCTGCGGCTTCCCGCCCGAGAAAGCGGCGCACGGATAACACCAGAGAAGCCACTGGAGCCGGCAGGGGGTGTTGCTCGAAGCGCAGGCGCATCAGGTTCAGAAATGCCTCGGCCCGGTGTTCCGGCCCGGAGGTGCGAATGCGCAAGCGGGTAGGCTCGTGATGGCGATGTGTCAGCACCAGGAGCAGGCTGTCGGTGTCCTGCTGGCGCCAGCACAGGTCTTCTTCCAGCTCCGTCAGTATGCGTTGCAGGGGAAACAGCAGGCCTTCGGCGCGCTCGATGTCCTGCACGAAATCCGCCTGCTGACGAAAGTGGTGCGGTGGCTGCCAGGGTTGTTGCGGGTCTGGCCGGCTGCCCTGAATTTTCTGCACCCGGGCAAGGGTTTCCGGTGCCAGCCGTCTGGCCAGCTCGGCGGGTGGTAAGGTCATGACTTCCCCCATTTGGGTCAGACCCAGACGCTGGAGCCGGGTCAGGGTGCGGTCGTCAAAGCCGGCGGCGGCCAGTGGCAGATTATGGAGATGCCGTTCCATATGGACCTTGTCTGCAGTGCACTGGCCCTGGCCGGCCCGAGCGCAAAGACGAGCCGCCAGAGGAGTGGCTCCGGTGGCCATCCAGGCGGTCAGATGCCGTTCCGAGAGAGCCTGTTCCAGGGTTTGCCAGACGGCGGCCAGGCCGCCGTAGAGTTTTTCCAGGCTGCCCACCTCCACCAGCAAGCCGTCGGGCGGGTGGAGCACAATGCTGGCAACATGGCGGTACAGCCAGCGCGCCTGCTCCACCAGAATCTGCTGTTCACGCCCCGGGTCCGCGTGGGCGATGGCCAGCTCGGGCACCAGGTTAATGGCGGTTTTCAGACGCATGCCCGCTTGCACACCCTGGGCCTGGGCTTGTGGGCAGGCTTGCAACACGCGCTGGGCAGACTGATCCACAACCACCAGAGCCGGTTTACTGTTCTCTTCATTCGCCTCATCACGCCCGTTGCGGGAGCGACGAATGTGATCCAGCAGCAGGTGCGGGAAATGCAGGTAAGCCCAGAGCATGATGCCGTGCCTTTATGTCAGTCAGGGAGCGGATGCGGACCAGGGGCCCTGAACCACCCGGTTCGATTCGGTGACCGGTAAATCGGCCCGTCGGCCCATGGCCAGTGTGCAACGCTGCCCGGGCCAGCTGCCTCGACGTTTCAGCACCTTGATCCGCAGGTCCTGGTGTTCGCCGGCTTCCAGCTCCAGGCGCAGAGCGGCCGGAGAACTCTGGTCGGCCAGCCTGCGGCTGCGGAACAGCACGCACACATTGCTGCCGGCCTCCGCCGCCAGTTGCAGGCGGCGGATATCCCGGGCGGCCAGTTTGCCCGGCCAGGCCAGTACCAGCCCGGTGACCGGAGAGCGCAGGCAGTTTTCCAGGGTCCAGAGCAGATCGCCGCTGTCTTCGGTGCGGATCATCACAATCTGGTCCAGATTCACTCCGTCACGGGCCAGGGCAGGGGCGTAAGGTGTGTGTGGCGGGTTCAGCCAGAACACAGTTTTGCCAGCGTGGGACAGCCGTTGCATCAGTGGCAGCACCAGCTGCAATTCGCCAATGCCCGGGGCATCCAGCAGGCATTCGCTCAGAGCTCCGCGGGGCCAGCCCAGGCCTCCGAGCTGATTGTCCAGGGCCTGATAACCGGTCGGTTCCGCCGGTTGCGTGGTCCGTGTCTGACGATGCCCCTGCCAGACACGGGCATCCTCTATCAGCGTGTTCAGAAGTTTGCTCATGGTGTTAAATTCCTGCCTGGTTTCCGGAGTACTGTTTAAATATACAGTATTCTGAACAGGGTCGAATTTCAAGAGTGGGCTTGATAATCCGCAGGCCGGCGGCCACGCTTGTAGTACACGCTACTGTTCAGGGGGAAAAGACCATGACTTCACTGGAAGGGCTGTCCTGCGAGGCCTGCAGCGCAGATGCCCCGAAAATCGGGGAAGATGAGAAGCGCAGTCTGCTGGGGGAAATTCCTGACTGGCAACTCGTTGAGCTGGATGGGGAAGAGCAGCTGCAACGGGTCTTCAGGTTTCGTAACTTTGCCGAGGCTCAGGCGTTTACCAACAGGGTCGGAGAACTGGCCGAAGCCGAGGGGCATCATCCCGCCATTCTGCTCGAGTGGGGCCAGGTGACGGTGCGCTGGTGGACTCACTCCATCGGTGGTTTGCACAAAAACGATTTCATTATGGCCGCCCGGACCGGTGCCGCTTACGGAAGCTGACCGGTGGTCCGGCACGGCAAAACCGATGGCGATGAAATCCGGCTTGCCATTTAGACCATTGGCGGTGTTTGGGGTAGCCTTGCGCATTCCCATTGCATTCAGGTGATACGCCCATGCCCGTCGAACCCTTTCAAGCTCTTGCCTGCCCGCTGGACGGAGAACCTCTGAGCCATACTGGCGCGGCCTGGCGCTGCCCGGCGGGGCATAATTTTGATACCGCCCGCCAGGGCTATATCCACCTGTTGCCGGTCCAGAACAAGCGTTCTCTTCATCCCGGTGACAGCAAGGAGATGGTGGCAGCCCGTCAGCGCTTTCTGAACGGCGGCTTTTACCAGCCCGTCGCCGATGCGGTGAATCGTCTGGTGCTGGCGGAAATGCCCGACACACACCGCTTAACCTGCCTGGATGCGGGCTGTGGAGAAGGCTATTACCTGCGCCAGTTGGCGGCGGCTGCCGCAGAACAACCAGCACTCGAGTTGTTGGGCGTGGATATCTCCAAATGGGCGGTACTGGCAGCCGCGAAACAGGACAAGCACCCGGCGTGGGTGGTGGGTACCAACGCCCGGCTGCCGGTGCTTTCGTCCTCGGTGGACCGGGTGCTCTGTGTGTTCGGTTTTCCTGTGTATGCCGAGTTTGCCCGGGTGCTGAAGCCCGGGGGGCAGTTGCTTCAGGTGGACGCCGGACCCGCGCATCTACGGGAATTGCGTGAGATCATCTACCCTACGCTGAAGCCTGAAAAAAGCGCGGTGCGCGACGATCCGGTGGGTTTTAGAGTGCTTGGCTCCGCCATGGAGCGCTTTGTCCTGACGCTGGACAGCCAGGAGCGGATTGCGGATTTGCTGGCGATGACGCCACATTTGTACCGTGCCACCGCGGAGGGGCTTGAGCGTGCTGTGGCGCTGCAGTCGTTGACGGTCACCGTGGATGTACGCCTGACCCGTTATCAATGCACACTTCCAAACCCTTCACCGGATGAAAAGGAAAGCGCCTGATGTCAGATCTGAAAGACCCCCGGGTTCTGTTCGCCGCCGAGCGCACGTTGCTGGCCTGGAACCGCACCAGCTTGTCCTTCATTGCCTTCGGATTCCTGATCGAGCGGGCGGGGCTGTTGCTCCATGCGCTGGCCCCGGAAGCGGTGGGTGCCATCAACGCGGTGCTGGCGTTCTGGATTGGCATCCTGTTCATTCTGCTGGGGGCCTTTGCCGCAGTGTGGTCATCCCGCCAGTTCCGGGCCCTGTTGCGCACCCTGACCCCCGCGGAGTTTCCCGAAGGTTACGGCTTCCGCTGGGGGCTGGTGGTGAACATGGTTGTGGCGTTTCTCGGCACCGTGCTGGTTGCGGCGCTGTTTGTGGGGCGGGTGTAGGGGTTACCCCTTCGGCCGCCGGTCACCTTCCATGATTTTTGCCACGAAAACCGACTTGCCGTAGGTTTCGAACGACCATTTCAGGGTGTCTGAGAGCACCGACATCACCTCATCATACTCGCCGAACATCTCGGTGCTCATGCGCCCGGGATGCACCTCCAGACTGGTCTGTTTCAGCCGGTCAATCAGATCCCAGATTGGTTGCTTGTAGTCGTCCTTGAGCGGGTAACAGCTCAGTTGCACAGATAGATACATGATGTCTCCCCGGGTTCAGTAACCCTTTGCGGATGAAGTACTGCGTCTTGGATCGGCGCCGCCGTAAAGCGTTCCATCCTCACCAATCAGGACGCTCTGGATCGCACCCATGGCGTTGGTGGTTTTCACGGTATGGCCGCGGTCCTCCAGTAGCCGGAGGGTGTCCGGGCTGAATCCCTGTTCAATGAAGATCGCGTCCGGCAGCCACTGATGGTGCATGCGCGGCGCGTCGACGGCGCTCTGAATGTTCATGTTGTGATCAATCACATTAAGAATCACTTGCAGGGTGGTGGTGATGATCCGCGAGCCGCCGGGGCTGCCTGTGACCAGGAAGTTGCGGCCGTTCTTGCGCACAACCGTCGGCGACATGGAGCTGAGCATGCGTTTGCCCGGTTCCACCTTGTTGGCCTCGCCGCCAATCAGCCCGAACGCGTTGGGCTCACCGGGCTTGGCGCTGAAGTCGTCCATCTCATTGTTGAGCAGGAAGCCCGCCCCGGTCACGGTAATGCCCGAGCCGTAACTGAAATTGATGGTGTAGGTGTTGGATACCGCGTTACCCCGACGGTCGACGATGGAGTAGTGGGTGGTTTCCGGGCTTTCAAAGGCGTTGGGGTTGCCGGGCTGAAGTTCGCTGGCTGGCCGAGTCTTGTCGACGCTGATGTTTTTGCGCAGCTCGGCGGCGTAGGCTTTGTCCAGCAGGCCGTCGAGGGGAACATCAACAAAATCCGTGTCGCCAAGAAACTTCGAGCGGTCGGCGTAGGCCAGTTTCATAGCTTCGGCCATGTAATGCAGGGTGTCCGCGGCGTTATGGCCGAGTTCTGCCAATGGGTAGTGTTCCAGAATGTTCAGGATCTGCAGGATGTGGGTGCCGCCGGAGGAGGGCGGTGACATTGAGAACACCTCATAGCCTCGATAGGTTCCGCGCACCGGCTTGCGGATGGACGGCTGATAGTCTTTCAGATCCGCCGCGGTGATCAGACCATCATTACGCTGCATTTCCTCGACGATCAGGCGCGCTGTCTTGCCCTCATAGAAGCCTCGGGTGCCCTGATCGGCGATGCGCTGCAGGGTGGCAGCCAGTTCCGGCTGGCGAAAACGCTCGCCCGGTGGCCAGGGTGAGCCATCCTCCCGGTAAAACGTCGCACGGCTGGCGGGCCAGCGTTGCAGGCGGTCCCGGGCCTGCTCCAGGCCTTCGGTGAAGCGTGCTGGCACGATAAATCCGTCCCGGGCCAGGCGTATTGCCGGCGCCAGCGCTTCCGGCAGTGACAGGGTGCCGTGGCGTTCCAGTGCCAGGGCCAGTCCGGCCACCGTGCCGGGTACGCCGGAGGCCAGATGGGTGAAGCGGCTGCGGTTGGGCACCGCATTGCCATCGTTGTCCTGGAACATGGTTTCGGTGGCCGCGGCCGGGGCTTTTTCCCGGTAATCGATGGCTTCAACCGGGCCGCCGTCGCCGGGGGCAAACAACATGAAACCACCGCCGCCGATATTGCCCGAGCGGGGCTGCACAACGGCCAGTACAAAGCCGGCGGTAACGGCGGCATCTACGGCATTGCCATCATTTTTCAGCACCTCCAGCGCCGCGTCGGTTGCCAGGTCGTGGCTGGTGACCACCATGCCCTTGCGGCCCTGTTCCGGGTGGTGACGTTCGCCCTCCAGAATCGCCTGCGCACACAGACTGCCGGCAACGCTTAGCAGAATGACGGCAAGCCCGGCGCGCAGGCCCGGTGAGCGGCCCCTGGAGGCGTGTGTGCGGGGTACCTGAGGTGGGTGTCTGTCCATGTGCTTGTTCCTCGTTTCTGGCGTTCAGATAGGCTATGATAGCCGGTCATTTTTACGGGTGTGAAACCTTCGCCCCCGCGTTTCCGGATCAGAACTAAGGAAAGGCTTCCATGGAGCATACCTATCGTCTTGTGATTTCCTGCCCGGACCGGGTGGGAATTGTCGCCAAGGTGAGTAATTTCCTGTCCACCTACAATGGCTGGATTACCGAGGCGAGTCACCATTCGGACACCCATACGGGCCGCTTCTTCATGCGCCACGAGATCAAGGCCAGCTCGATTCCTTTCGGTCTTGATCAGTTTCGTGCCGCCTTTGACCCGATTGCCCGTGAGTTCGATATGGACTGGCACGTGGCGGATTCCGCGCAGCCCAAGAAGGTGATCCTGATGTGCAGCAAGGAGTCCCACTGCGTGGCGGACCTCCTGCACCGCTGGCACAGCCGTGAGATCAACGCCGAGATTGTGGCCGTGATCTCCAACCACGAGGACCTGCGCCGCATGGTGGAGTGGCACGAGATACCCTACCACTACATTCCGGTGTCCCGGGAAAACCGTGACGAGGCGTTTGGCGAAATTGATGGTCTGATCGAGGGCTACGCCACGGACGTGGTGGTTCTGGCCCGTTACATGCAGATTCTGCCGGCTGCTTTGTGTGAAAAATATTCCGGTAAGGTGATCAATATTCATCACAGCTTCCTGCCGTCCTTTGCTGGTGCCAGGCCTTATCACCAGGCCTACAGCCGGGGCGTGAAGCTGATCGGCGCCACCTGTCATTACGTCACCCAGGATCTGGACGAAGGTCCGATCATCGAACAGGATGTGATCCGCATTACCCACAGCGACTCCATCGAAGACATGGTTCGCCTGGGTAAAGACGTGGAGAAGAACGTGCTGGCCCGCGGCCTGCGCTCCCACATTGAAGACCGGGTGATTACCTACCAGAACAAGACGGTGGTTTTTGATTAAGAGCGGTTCGCAATTGCCCCGGTAAGGGGCTGACTGTGTTAGTATTGGCCGCTTGTTAAAGAATAACTACGGGGCGTACAAAAAGCCCTGAAACGACTTCCAGCAAACGCAAAGGAACCTTTCTCGATGGGTGAGTTAGCCAAAGAGATCCTGCCGGTAAATATTGAAGATGAGTTGAAGCAGTCCTACCTCGATTACGCCATGAGCGTTATCGTTGGCCGGGCGCTCCCGGATGTTCGTGACGGCCTCAAACCCGTTCACCGCCGTGTTCTGTTCGCCATGTCCGAACTGGGCAACGACTGGAACAAGGCCTACAAGAAATCCGCCCGTGTGGTCGGTGACGTCATCGGTAAATATCACCCCCACGGTGATTCCGCGGTCTACGACACCATCGTTCGGATGGCTCAGCCCTTCTCCCTGCGTTATCCGCTGGTAGACGGTCAGGGTAACTTCGGTTCTATCGACGGCGACAACGCCGCCGCCATGCGTTACACCGAAATCCGCATGAAGAAGATCGCGCACTCGTTGCTGGCGGATCTGGACAAGGAAACCGTTGATTTCGTCGACAACTACGACGGCACCGAGCGGATTCCCGAAGTGCTGCCGACCCGGGTGCCGAACCTGCTGGTCAACGGTTCTTCCGGTATCGCGGTGGGCATGGCCACTAACATTCCGCCCCACAACCTGACGGAAGTGGTCAGCGGCTGTCTGGCACTGATTGATAACCCGGACCTGACCATCGACGAACTGATGGATTTCATCCCGGGTCCGGATTTCCCCACCGAGGGCATCATCAACGGCCGTGCCGGCATCGTCGAGGCGTATCGCACCGGCCGCGGGCGTATCTATATCCGCGCCCGCCATGAAATCGAGCACGACAACAAAACCAACCGTGATGCCATCATCATTACCGAGCTGCCGTACCAGCTGAACAAGGCGCGTCTGATCGAGAAGATCGCCGAGCTGGTCAAGGAAAAGCGCCTGGAAGGCATCACCGAACTGCGGGATGAGTCCAACAAGGAAGGCATCCGCGTGGTGATCGAACTTCGCCGTGGTGAAAACCCGGAAGTCATCGTCAACAATCTGTTCGCCCATACCCAGTTGCAGACCGTATTCGGTATCAACATGGTGGCACTGATCAACGGCGAGCCGAAGATTCTCAACCTCAAGGAAATGCTCGACGCGTTCGTGCGCCACCGCCGCGAGGTGGTAACCCGCCGGACCATCTACGAGCTGCGCAAGGCCCGTGAACGTGGCCATATCCTTGAGGGTCTGACCGTTGCTCTGGCCAACATCGATGAAATGATCGAACTGATCAAGGCCTCACCGAGCTCCGTGGAAGCCAAAGAAAAGTTGATGTCCAAAGGCTGGGCGCCGGGTGATGTGCTGGCGATGTTGGAGCGTGCCGGTGAAGACGCCTGCCGTCCCGATGACCTGCCGGAAATCTACGGACTGCGGGATGGCCTTTATTACCTGTCACCGGAGCAGACTCAGGCGATCCTGGACATGCGTCTGCATCGTCTGACCGGTCTGGAAACGGAGAAGCTCCAGAACGAATACAAGGAAATTCTGGAGAAAATTGCCGGCCTGCTGGAAATCCTCGGTGATCCGGACCGCCTGATGCAGGTGATCCGCGAAGAGCTGGAGGCGGTGGTGACTGAATTTGGCGACGAGCGCCGCACCGAGATCACCAGTTCCCAGCGTGACCTCACCATTGCCGACCTGATCGATGAAGAAGATCTGGTGGTGACCATTTCTCATGGTGGTTATGCCAAGACCCAGGCCGTGGAGGATTACCAGGCCCAGCGTCGCGGTGGCCGCGGCAAGGCCGCCACCTCGATGAAAGACGAGGATTTCGTCGAGAAGCTGTTGGTGGCCAATTCCCACGACACCATTCTGTGCTTCTCCAACCGCGGCAAGGTCTACTGGCTGCGTGTGTTCGAGATTCCTCGTGCCAGCCGCGCCTCTCGCGGCCGTCCGATGGTCAACATCCTGCCGCTGGACGAAGGTGAGCGTATTACCACGTTCCTGCCGGTACGGGATTACCCGGAAGACCAGTTCGTGTTAATGGCCACCTCGGCCGGTGTGGTCAAGAAGACCCCGCTGCCGAACTTCTCCCGTCCGCGCAGCAGTGGCCTGATCGCGCTGTCGCTGGATGAGGGCGATACCCTGATTGGCGCCGCCATCACCAAGGGTGATGCCGAAGTCATGCTGTTTTCCACGGCCGGTAAGGCCGTCCGCTTCAACGAAGAGGCCGTGCGCCCGATGAGCCGGACTGCCCGTGGTGTTCGGGGTATCCGGATGGCTGAAGGCCACCACGTGGTTTCCCTGATCATTCCGCAGGAAGACGGCGTGCTGCTCACCGCCAGTGAGAACGGTTACGGCAAGCGCACCGCGTTTGACGAGTTCCCGACCTACAGTCGCGGCAGTCAGGGCGTTATCGCCATGCAGTGTTCGGAGCGTAACGGCAACCTGGTGACCGCGCTGCAATTGTTCGACGGCGACGAAATGATGCTGATCTCGGACAAGGGCACGCTGGTTCGTACCCGCACTGACGAAGTGTCTGTTCTGAGCCGGAATACCCAGGGTGTGCGCCTGATCAAACTGAGCCAGGAAGATGAGCGCCTGGTGGGCGTCGAGCGAATCGCTGAAAGTGATGAGCCGGAGGAACTGGCTGAGGAATTGGCTGAAGGCGCATCCGCACCGGAACCGGGCAGTGAAGACAGTGCAGACGATGCCGGCAATGCCGAAGACGGTGCTGGCGAAGAATAACGCCAGCACCTTTCCCGGAACGACAGGTAAGACTTGAGAGATCACAGGAACATGAGCAGGGCGTATAACTTTTGTGCAGGTCCGGCAACCTTGCCGGAAAGCGTGCTGCGGCAGGCGCGGGATGAAATGCTCGACTGGCGTGGTACCGGCATGTCCGTGATGGAGATGAGTCATCGCAGTGATGAGTTCGTCGAGATTGCCGAAACGGCTGAAAAAGATCTCCGTGAATTGGCCGGAGTTTCAAGTGATTACGCTGTGCTCTTCATGCAGGGTGGAGCTTCGAGCCAGTTTGCGACTATCCCCCTGAACCTGCTGGGTGATCAGTCGTCTGCGGATTACATCAATACCGGTATCTGGTCGAAAAAAGCCATCGCAGAAGCGAGTCGGTACGGTCAGGTCAATGTGGCTGCCAGCAGCGAAGCGAGCGGTTTCACCACGATTCCGGAGCAGAGTACCTGGAACACCCGCAACGACGCTGCCTATCTGCATTACACACCGAACGAAACCATCGGCGGCCTGGAGTATGACTTCGTGCCGGACAGCGGTGCCGTACCACTGGTTGCGGACATGTCCTCCAACATGCTGTCGCGGCCGCTGGACGTGTCGAAGTTCGGAGTGATTTATGCCGGTGCCCAGAAGAACATCGGGCCGTCTGGTCTGGTGGTGGTGATTATCCGCAAGGATCTTCTCGGTAAGGCCCACAAGGAAACGCCGACCATGATGAACTACCAGGTCATCGCGGATAACGATTCCATGTACAACACCCCGGCGACCTATTCCTGGTATCTTGCCGGGCTGGTGTTCAAATGGCTGAAAGCTCAGGGGGGCGTTAAAGCCATGGGCGAGACCAATTTGCGCAAGGCGCAGAAGCTTTACGGCTTCATTGACGCCAACGATTTCTACGCCAACCCCATTGATCCCCGTTTCCGCTCATGGATGAACGTGCCGTTTACCCTGGCGGATGATGGTCTGAATGATGAGTTCCTGAAAGGGGCCAATGCCCGCGGGCTGCTGAACCTGAAAGGTCACCGTTCGGTTGGCGGCATGCGTGCCAGCCTCTACAACGCCATGCCGGAAGCCGGTGTGGACGCGCTGATTGCCTATATGACGGAATTTGCCAGGGAGCGTGGGTAATCATGAGCAATGAGCAGGCCCGTCTGGGTGAACTGAGAGACGAAATCGATCAGCTGGATCAGAAGATCATGGAGTTGATCAGCGCCCGCGCCAAATGCGCCCAGGAAGTGGCCAATGTAAAAATGGCCGCCAATCCGGAGCAGGACGTGTTTTTCTACCGTCCGGAGCGGGAGGCCCAGGTGCTGCGCCGAATCAAGGAGCAGAATCCCGGGCCCTTGTCGGGCGAGGAAATGGCGCGCCTGTTCCGCGAGATCATGTCGGCCTGCCTGGCACTGGAAAAACCGATGCACATCGCTTTCCTCGGTCCGGTGGGCACGTTTACTCAGTCAGCGGCGCTTAAGCACTTTGGCCATTCCGTGGTGAGTGTGCCGCTGCCTGCAATTGATGCGGTGTTCCGTGAGGTGGAATCCGGAGCGGCCCATTACGGTGTGGTCCCGGTGGAAAACTCCACCGAGGGCATGATTAACCACACGCTCGATATGTTTATGTCGTCGCCGCTGAAAATCTGCGGCGAGGTGCAGTTGCGCATCCATCATCACCTGTTGGTGTCGCCGGCAAACAAGGATCAGGAGATCACGCGGATCTACTCGCACCAGCAGTCGTTTGCCCAATGCCGGCAGTGGCTGGACACCCACCGTTACGGCATCGAACGGATTACCGTCAGCAGTAACGCCGAAGCGGCCCGCCGAGCCGCGGAAGAACCGGGCGCCGCCGCCATCGCCGGTGACATGGCTGCGGAACTGTACGGGCTGGAAAAAGAAGCCAGCAGCATCGAGGATCGTCCCGACAATACCACGCGGTTCCTGATTATCGGGCGTGAGGAAGTGCCGGCCAGCGGTCACGACAAGTCGTCGATTCTGGTGTCCATGCGCAACAAACCTGGCGCCCTGTACCAGTTGCTGGAACCCTTCCACCGTCACGGACTCAGTCTGACCCGGATCGAAACCCGGCCATCGCCCAGCGGTACCTGGGCGTATGTGTTCTACATCGACTTCGAAGGGCACACGGACGACGAGCAGGTGCGCAAGGTGTTGGCGGAAATCGACGAGGAAGCCGTGGAGTTGAAACGGTTGGGTTCCTACCCGATCGGGGTTCTCTAAGACGACTATCAGGGTGGTGTGATGACGATTGATTACCAGAGTCTAGCGGTCAGGGGTGTTCAGGCGCTGTCACCGTATCAGCCCGGCAAGCCCATCGCAGAGCTGGCGCGAGAGTTAGGTCTGAATCCCGACGATATCGTCAAGCTGGCCAGTAACGAAAATCCCCTCGGCCCCAGTGAGCGGGCTCTGGCGGCGGCGCGTGAGGCACTGAGCGAGCTTTGTCTCTACCCGGACGGCAACGGCTTTGATCTGAAGCAGGCGCTGGCTGAGCGTTTCGGCGTGGGCATGTCGCAGATTACCCTTGGCAACGGCTCCAACGACATCCTCGAGGTGATCACCCGCTGCTTTGCCGATGCGGAATCGGAAGTGATTTTCTCCCAATACGCCTTCGCGGTGTATCCGCTGGTGACGCAGGCCATTGGTGCCCGTGGCGTGCCGGTGCCGGCGAAAGACTGGGGCCACGATCTGGATGCCATGGCGGCGGCGGTTACGGATCGCACCCGGCTGGTGTTTGTTGCCAACCCCAACAATCCTACCGGCACCGTTCACGGTGCCGCCGCCATTCTGGACTTCCTGGCAAAGATTCCCCCACAGGTTCTGGTGGTGCTGGACGAAGCCTACTGTGAGTACCTTCAGGGTGAAAGTTATGCGGATGGCGTGCAGTTGCTGTCCCGGTTCCCGAATCTGATTGTTTGTCGCACCTTCTCCAAGGCCTGGGGGCTGGCGGCCTTGCGTGTGGGGTACAGCATCAGCTCGGCGGCCATTGCGGACATCCTTAATTGGGTGCGTCAGCCTTTCAATGTCGACACCGTCGCATTGGCAGCCGCCACCGCCGTACTGGGTGATGAGTCCTATCTGCAACGCTCCTGCGAGGTGAATGCCGCCGGTATGGCGCAGTTGGAAGAGGGTTTCCGGGCGCTGGATCTGGACTTTATTCCCTCGGCTGGCAACTTTATTGCCGTTGATGTCGGTGACGATGCCGTGGGTATCTACCAAGCCCTGCTGGAGCAGGGCGTGATCGTGCGTCCCGTTGCGGGCTATGGCATGCCCCGGCACCTACGGGTGTCCATTGGCCTCACGCACGAGAATGCGAAACTTCTGGATGCCCTGGGCAAAGCTCTGGGCCGCTCGGGGCAGGGGGCAGCCTAGTGGCAACCGGCGAGTCATCGTTCAAGCGGGTTGCGGTGATCGGCCTCGGGCTGATTGGCGGCTCGCTGGCGAAAGCGGTCCGTATGAATGGCCTGGCAGAGATGGTCGTCGGCACGGACAAGCGTGAAGACGAACTGTCCCTGGGCGTTGAGCTGGGGGTTGTTGACGAGGCGGTGGGCTCCATTGCCGACGCGGTAACCGGCAGTGATCTGGTGGTTCTGGCGGTGCCGGTTCGTGCCACGCGCGCAGTGCTTGAGGCCATCAAGCCCCATCTGTCGGCGGACGCTGTGCTGACCGATGTGGGCAGCACGAAAACCAGCTTCGTGCAGGATGTGCAGGCGGTGTTTGGAACGCTGTCACCCCGGGTGATTCCCGGGCACCCCATTGCCGGTTCCGAGAAGAGCGGCATTCGGGCCGCCAATCCGGAATTGTTCGCCAATCACAAGGTGATCCTGACGCCCGCGGATGATGTGGATGCGGCCGGCCTGGCCCGCCTGAAGGCCCTGTGGGAGGGCTGTGGCGCCACGGTCCTGACCATGTCGGTGGCCTATCACGACGAAGTGCTGGCAGCCACCAGTCACCTGCCGCATCTGATTGCCTTCTCGCTGGTGGACACGCTGGCCGGCGAGGACGAGAATCTCGATATTTTCCGCTACGCGGCCGGCGGCTTTCGCGATTTTACCCGCATTGCCGCCAGTGATCCGGTGATGTGGCACGATATTTTTCTGTCCAACCGGGACGCGGTTTTACGGGTAATTGACCATTTCACCCACGATCTGGACCAGCTCCGCACGGCCATCGCCGATCAGGACAGTGCCACGCTGCTCCGGGTTTTCAGTCGCGCCAAGGCGGCGCGGGAACACTTTTCGAAAATGCTCTCAGGACAGGCTTACGTGACAAACAACAGTCAGAAACAGGTAACGTTCCGTCTCCAGCCCGGCGGCAGTATGACCGGTGATATCCGGGTGCCCGGTGACAAATCGATTTCCCACCGTTCCATCATGCTGGGCGCTCTGGCGGACGGTCTCACCGAAGTGAAGGGGTTTCTGGAAGGCGAGGACAGCCTCGCCACGCTGCAGGCATTTCGCGACATGGGCGTTACCATCGAGGGCCCGGACGACGGCTTCGTGCGCATCCACGGCGTCGGTCTGAACGGCTTGCAGGCGCCCCGCGGCCCATTGTATCTGGGCAATTCCGGCACCGCGATGCGGTTGTTTGCGGGCCTGCTCGCGGCACAGCCGTTCGATTCCGAGCTGACCGGTGACAGCAGCCTGTCCAAGCGCCCCATGGGGCGTGTTGCGGATCCGCTGCGTGCGATGGGGGCAGTCATCAATACCGCCGACGGCGGTCGCCCGCCGATGAAAATCCGCGGTGGTCAGCAGCTGAGCGGCATTCACTATGAGATGCCGGTGGCTTCGGCGCAGGTCAAATCCTGTCTTTTGCTGGCGGGCCTGTACGCAGAGGGTGTCACCTCGGTCACCGAGCCGGCGCCGACCCGCGATCATACCGAGCGCATGCTGGCCGGTTTCGGGTATCACGTCCATCGTGATAACGCCACAGCCAGTGTGTCCGGCGGCGGCACACTGACCGCCACGGCCATCGATGTGCCCGCTGATATATCCTCTGCTGCGTTTTTCCTGGTGGCCGGCAGCATTGCGCCGGGCTCCGAGCTGACGCTGCGACACGTTGGCATGAATCCGACCCGGGTCGGGGTGATCAACATTCTCCGATTGATGGGTGCCGATATCGAAGTGCGCGACGAGCGCGAAATCGGCGGTGAGCCGGTGGCCGATCTGACCGTGCGTTCCGCACAGCTGAAGGGCATCGATATTCCGGAAGACCAGGTGCCGCTGGCGATTGACGAATTCCCGGTGTTGTTTATTGCCGCGGTCTGCGCGCAGGGCAAAACCGTATTGCGCGGTGCCGAAGAACTGCGGGTGAAGGAGAGCGATCGTATTCAGGTCATGGCCGATGGCCTGGCAGCGCTGGGCGTGAAAACCACAGTGACGTCGGACGGCATCGTTATCGAAGGCGGCCAGACCATTGGTGGCGGGAAGCTGGACAGCCATGGCGACCACCGTATTGCCATGTCCTTTGCCGTGGCCTCGCTGCGAGCGGCCGGTGACATCGAAGTGACGGACTGCGCGAACGTAGCGACATCGTTCCCCGGTTTTGTGGATCTCGCCCGCCAGACCGGTATCCGGATCCACGCCGAAGGAGGGGAGTGATGTCCTCCACTATGGCACCGGTCATTACCGTAGACGGCCCCGGCGGTTCCGGAAAGGGCACGGTGACCCAGATGTTGGCCAAACGTCTGGGTTGGCACCTGCTGGACAGCGGAGCGCTGTATCGTCTTACGGCACTTGCGGCAATGCGACAGGGCGTAGCCCTGGATGATGAGGCCGGCCTGGTGAAGGTGGCTGCCAGCCTGGATGTGGCGTTCGAGCCGACCGGGCCGGGTGAGCCGGTGCGGGTGATTCTGTCCGGTGAAGACGTCACCGCGGAAGTCCGCACTGAAGCCACCGGTGACAACGCCTCCCGGGTCGCCGTGATACAGCCGGTGCGCGACGCCCTGTTGCAGCGGCAGCGAGATTTTCGCCAGTCGCCCGGCCTGGTGGCGGACGGCCGGGACATGGGCACAGTGGTGTTTCCCGATGCCCCGGTAAAGATTTTCCTGACCGCCAGTGCCGAGGAAAGGGCGCGCCGACGCTACAGCCAGTTGAAGGACGCGGGGGTCGATGTTAACATTGACATGCTTTTAGAAGAGATACGGGTTCGCGATGAACGAGATATGAACCGTTCCGCAGCCCCGCTCAAGCCAGCGGATGATGCGCAAGTCATTGATTCCACGGGTTTGAGTATAGAAGAGGTGTTAGACAGGTGTATGGCCGCTGCAGGTCAGGCCTGACTGCACCTTTTTGTCGTTGAAATGCCGGATGTAGCGTTACCTGCCAGCCCCAGGCTGCTTCCGGAAACTACTAACAGACCGTGTTGCTGGTAGCACGGAGCACACTTGCGTTGATCATATAGGACACATAATGAGCGAGAGCTTTGCGGATCTTTTTGAAGAAAGCCTAAAAGAAATTGACATGCAACCGGGTTCCATCGTCCAGGGAACCGTAGTTGACGTCGACAACGACTGGGTCACCGTTAACGCCGGACTGAAGTCCGAAGGCGTTATCCCCGCCTCCCAGTTTCTTAACGAAAAAGGCGAGTTGGAAGTTGCTATTGGCGACGTTGTCGATGTAGCTCTCGACGCTGTTGAAGACGGTTTCGGTGAAACCCGTCTGTCCCGTGAAAAGGCCAAGCGTGCTGAAGCCTGGAAGGTACTCGAGAAGTCCTTCGAAGCTGAAGAAGTGGTCAAGGGCATTATCAACGGCAAGGTCAAGGGCGGCTTCACTGTCGATCTGGCTGGCATCCGTGCCTTCCTGCCAGGCTCTCTGGTAGACGTTCGTCCGGTTCGCGACACCGCGCACCTGGAGAACAAGGAGCTGGAATTCAAGGTTATCAAGCTGGACCAGAAGCGTAACAACGTGGTTGTTTCCCGCCGCGCCGTTCTGGAAGCTGAAAACAGTGCCGAGCGTGAAGCTCTGCTGGAAACCCTGACTGAAGGTCTGGAAATCAAGGGTATCGTCAAGAATCTGACCGACTACGGCGCGTTCGTAGATCTGGGCGGTGTTGACGGCCTGCTGCACATTACCGACATGGCCTGGAAGCGCATCAAGCATCCGAGCGAAATCGTGAATGTGGGCGACGAAATCAATGTGAAGGTCCTCAAGTTTGACCGCGAGCGTAACCGCGTATCTCTGGGCCTGAAGCAGCTGGGCGAAGATCCCTGGGTCGATATCAAGGGTCGTTACCCGGAAGGCAGCAAGGTTACCGCACGTGTAACCAACCTGACCGACTACGGTTGCTTTGCTGAGCTGGAAGAAGGTGTTGAAGGTCTGGTTCACGTATCCGAAATGGACTGGACCAACAAGAACATCCACCCCTCCAAAGTCGTTCAGGTTGGCGACGAAGTGGGCGTGATGATTCTGGATATCGACGAAGAGCGTCGTCGTATCTCTCTGGGTATCAAGCAGTGTGTATCCAACCCGTGGGAAGACTTCTCCGGCAACTTCAACAAAGGCGACCGCATTTCCGGCAAGATCAAGTCAATCACTGACTTCGGTATCTTCATCGGTCTGGACGGTGGCATCGACGGCCTGGTTCATCTGTCTGACATCAGCTGGAACGAGACTGGCGAAGAAGCCGTTCGTGAATACAAGAAGGGCGACGAAGTTGAAACCGTTATCCTGTCTGTTGACCCGGAGCGTGAGCGCATCTCCCTGGGCATCAAGCAGCTGGAAAGCGATCCGTTCGCCGAGTTTGTTCAGCTGAACGACAAGGGCTCCATCGTCAAGGGCACCGTGTCCGCTGTTGACGCGAAGGCAGCTACCATCGCTCTGAACGACGAAGTCGAAGCCGTTCTGAAGGCTTCCGAAATCAGCCGTGACCGTGTTGAAGACGCACGCAACGCGCTGAAGGAAGGCGAAGAAGTTGAAGCGAAGATTATCAGTATCGATCGCAAGAACCGCGTGATCAACCTGTCTGTGAAGTCCAAAGACGTTGAAGACGACAAGCAGGCGCTTGAGAACGTGCGCAGCAAGACCGCAGAATCTTCTGGTGCGACCACCATCGGTGATCTCATCAAGGAGCAGATGCAGCAGCAAAACGCCAACAAAGACTGAGTTTCTTGTTGGTATGAAAAAAACGGGCTCTAAGAGCCCGTTTTTTTTGTGTTTTTTTCTGGTTTGGCTAAACTAGGGTCATGGAGCTGGTAACCGGCTGTCCAATAATAAAGAAGAGGGATAAGCCTCATGACGAAGTCCGAACTGGTTGAGCTGATTGCGTCCAAGCAGACACAGCTCTCCGTGAAAGATGTGGAACTGGCTGTAAAAACGATTATTGAACATATGTCTCAATCCCTGTCCAATGGCCAGCGGATCGAGATACGCGGATTCGGCAGTTTTTCCCTGCACCACCGGGCAGCGAGAACCGGCCGGAACCCGAAAACCGGCGAGGCAGTCCAGTTGCCCGCCAAGTTTGTACCGCACTTCAAGCCGGGCAAAGAATTGCGCGAACAGGTGAATGACAGCCTGAAAAAAGGTTTTTGATCGCCTTTTCAGGGAACGAACACTGATCGGGGGCCACACCCCCTGGGGGAGCATTACAGCAATGGCAGGGTTGCAGAAAGTTCTCATTATTCTGTTGGTTTTATTGCTTGTCCTGGTGGCGCTGGTCTTCTCTCTCAATAACCAGATGGCGGTGGCACTGAACTTTCTGGTGTTCGAGACCCAGCCCCATGGTGTTGCAGTCTGGATCATTCTGTCTTTTGTGGTGGGCGCGCTGATTGGTGTTTTGATCACAATGCTCGCCACCTTCCGAACTTCCGTCTCCCGTCGAAACCTGCAGAAGCGGCTTACCCGCGCGGAGCAGGCATTGGAGAAATCCAGGGCCGAGAACGACCGGACGCTTTAATGGACATAGTGCTTCAATGGCTACTCCTGACCGTGGCTGTCGCGGCCGGTTGGTTTGCCGGGCGCCTCAGTAATTCTTCGCGGGGCTCGAAAAAGGTCATTGCCGATGAAGACTCGGTAAGAGATCGCCTGCAGTTCCTGTTTACCAATTACTCCGATCAGGCCGTCGAGAATTTTGTCCAGTCTCTGGCGGTTAACCGCGATACCGTCAGCCTTCATCTTTCCATCGGTGCCCATTTTCGCCATAAGGGCGAAACTGACCGTGCCATCCTAATTCACCAGAACCTGCTAGCCCGTCCTGAGCTGCCGCCTCGCTTTTCGCCGCAAGTTACCTTTGAACTGGCGCTGGATTACCTTAACGCCGGCCTGCTGGATCGTGCCGAAGCGTTGCTTCATGAGTTGATGGGGGATCGTGAATACGGCCGTAAGGCCTCTCTGCAGCTGATCGAGTTGTACCAGCAGGAGAAAGAGTGGGGCAAGGCCGCGCAGGTGGCCCAGACCCTGACCAACGGCCAGACCGATCCGGCGGTACTGAAGATGCTGGCTTACATTACCTGCGAGATTGCTGACGAAGCGTTCAAGAAGGACGATCGCTGGGGCGCCCAGAAACTCGCGAAAGAAGCCTTGGAATTCGACCGTTCCTGTGTGCGTGCCACCTTTATCCTCATGAAGTTGCAAATCCGTCAGGGCAACTTCAGAGAGGCTGCGGGCCAGAGCTTCAAGGTATTCGATCAGAATCCGGAGTTCGGTTCTGAGGCGGTAGACCGGTTGATGAAGCTGGAGCATGAGCACGGCGACATTGGCAGGTTGGTGAAGAAACTGCGGAAGCTCTATGAAACCTGGCCGAGCACCAGCCTGTTGTTGGCGCTGGTGGAGTCTGTGGAGCGCGCCTCCGGTCGCCCGGCGGCCATTGAGCTGCTGCGGCTGGAACTGGAGGTGCGCCCCAGTGTTCGGGGGCTTTTGCGTCTGGTAGAGATGGCCGGCTATGAGAAGGGCATGACTACGGACGAGGGTCGTCTGGTCAGCCGCATTGGCCATCTCATTCTCGCTAACCGCCCCGTCTATCGCTGTGTCAGCTGCGGCTTTTCGGGTCGGCAGTTACACTGGCTGTGCCCGAGCTGCAAACAATGGGAAACCGTGCGGCCCATTCAGGGTGTTGAAGCCGAATAACACCGAGTTGCGGTACACTATGGGGTACCGATGTTTCCGATCCCTTTCACCGATTGCCCCCAGGACCTGACTGTGCAAAGCAAACATGACCCGAAGATCATCGTCGCCCTCGATTTTCCCTCAGAGAATCCTGCGTTGGCGCTGGTGGATCAACTGGACCCGGCCAAATGTCGCCTGAAAGTCGGCAAAGAGCTGTTTACCCGTTCCGGCCCGGCATTGGTACGCAGTTTTCAGGATCGTGGGTTCGACGTTTTTCTCGATCTGAAATTTCACGACATCCCCAATACCACCTCTGCGGCCGTCGCGGCCGCAGCAGATCTGGGAGTCTGGATGGTGAACGTGCACGCATCCGGCGGTCAGAACATGATGGTTGCCTGCCGCGAGCGTCTGGAAGCCTTCGGCGCCGACCGCCCGTTACTCATCGCCGTCACCGTGCTGACCAGCATGTCCGCTGCGGACCTGGCCGGCATCGGTATCACCGACAGCCCGGAAGCTCACGTCTCCCGCCTGGCAACCCTGACCAGAAACTGCGGCCTCGACGGCGTGGTTTGCTCCGCCCAGGAAGCCCCGAAGCTGAAAGCGGAGCAGGGCGCCGACTTCAGACTGATCACCCCGGGTATCCGCCCGCTGACCGCCGACAAAGGCGACCAGCAGCGAATTATGACCCCCTCGGATGCCCTGAGGGCCGGATCTGATTACCTTGTTATTGGCCGGCCGATTACCCAGGCGGTGGATCCGCTGGCTGCGCTGGAGGCTATCCACACTGAGGTTGTCGGTCTCTGACTTTTGTTGAGACCCCTGTCTACAGGCTAGGGCAGAACCAAAGCTGCGATGACTCATCACGGCAAGAACACAAACCATGACGGCCAAAAACGAAAAAACCCGCTAACTCAAAGAATTAGCGGGCTTTCAAAATAGTGGCTCCCCGACCTGGGCTCGAACCAGGGACAAACGGATTAACAGTCCGTTGCTCTACCAACTGAGCTATCGGGGAACGTCGTCGTGTGACGAGGCGCGTATATTAAGTTGGCTATACCGCCCCGTCAACCCCTGGCAAAAACTTTTTAGCCGAGGGCTTTCTGCAGCCGTTCGATCGCCTTTTCCAGGTTGTCCATGCTGGTGGCAAAGCTCAAGCGCATGTGGCCCGGAGAGCCGAAGGCTGAGCCCGGAACCAGCGCCACACCGGCCTCGGTCAGCAACTTCTCGGCAAATTCCACATCGTTGCTAACGCTGCTGTCGGCATCAATAGCACCCTGGAAGCTCGGGAAAACATAGAAAGTGCCGTCGCCGTTCAGGCACTCCACGCCGGGTAGGTTGTTCAGCGCTTCTACCAGCCAGTCGTGGCGCTCCTTGAAGGCTTTGACCATCTCGCCCACGCAATCTTGTGACCCTTCCAGGGCAGCCTGAGCCGCGGCCTGGGAAATAGAGGCCGGGTTGGAGGTGCTCTGGGACTGGATCTTCTTCATGGCGCCGATGATTTTCGCCGGGCCCGCCGCATAACCGATACGCCAGCCTGTCATGGAGTAGGCCTTGGACACACCGTTCAGCACGAAGGTGCGGTCGTACAGTTCCGGCGTCGCGTTGAGGATGTTGCAGAACGGCTTGCCGGTCCACAGGATTGGCTCGTACATGTCATCCGTGGCGATCATGATGTTCGGGTGCTTCTTCAGTACTTCGCCAATCGCCCGCAGCTCTTCCAGGGTGTAGGCCATGCCGCTGGGGTTGGACGGGCTATTGATCACGAACAGACGGGTGCGCTCGGTGATGGCGTTTTCCAGCTGTTCCGGCGTAATCTTGAAGCGGGTGTCCGCGGTGGTTTCGATGATCACCGGTTTACCCTCGGCGACCAGCACCATGTCCGGGTAGGAAACCCAGTAGGGCGCCGGAATAATAGCTTCGTCACCCTGGTTGAGGGTCGCCAGGGCAAGGTTGAAAAAGCTCTGTTTGCCACCACTGCTTACCAGAATCTGGTTGGCTTCATATTCCAGGCCGTTGTCTCGCTTGAACTTCGCAATGATCGCCTTCTTCAGAGCGGGCGTACCATCCACGGCAGTGTATTTGGTCTGGCCGTTGTTAATGGCCTCGATGGCTGCCTGTTTGATGTGCTGGGGGGTATCGAAGTCCGGTTCGCCGGCACCCAGGCCGATAATGTCCTGGCCTGCAGCGCGCAGTTCGGCTGCTTTATTGGTAACAGCGAGGGTGGGAGAGGGCTTGATTGCCTGTACTCGGCTGGAAAGTTGAAGGTCCAAACTTGCGCTCCTTAAAGCTGCGTCTGATAGGGCTGCGACCGCCGGGTGCCAGCGCTGCTGGCTGTTTGTCACCCAGCCGTCGATCGCAGTGATGGTACCATGAAGCCAGCGTAACGATAAATTTCTCTGTAAACTGCCATGATTCAAATTCCGAATCCTTCACCGGAGGTTGTCCGCCGCTTATGGCCACTTCAGAAACCGGCGCCCTGATGAAAGACGGTGCGTTCAAGGTCGATTCACCCTTCCAGCCGGCCGGCGATCAGCCCAAGGCCATTGCGGGCCTGGTGGATGGTATCCAGTCTGGCCTTGCCCATCAGACGCTGTTGGGGGTAACGGGCTCGGGTAAGACCTTCACCGTCGCCAATGTCATCCAGCAGGTACAGCGGCCCACCATCATCATGGCCCACAACAAGACGCTGGCCGCGCAGCTTTACGGTGAATTCCGCGAGTTCTTCCCGGACAATGCCGTCGAATACTTTGTTTCCTACTACGACTATTACCAGCCGGAAGCGTATGTGCCGTCGTCGGACACGTTCATCGAGAAAGACGCGTCCATCAACGAACACATTGAGCAGATGCGGCTGTCGGCCACCAAGGCCCTGCTGGAGCGGCCGGATGCCATTATCGTCGCCACCGTGTCGTCCATCTACGGTCTGGGCGACCCCCAGTCCTATCTGAAAATGATGTTGCACCTGGACCGTGGTGATCAGATCGATCAGCGTTACATCCTGCGTCGTCTGGCGGAACTGCAGTACACCCGCAACGACATCGAGTTTCACCGCGCCAACTACCGTGTGCGCGGCGATGTGATTGACGTGTTTCCGGCGGAATCGGAGAAAGAAGCCATCCGCATCGAGCTGTTCGACGACGAAGTGGAGAATCTGAGCTATTTCGATCCGCTCACCGGCGAGGTCCTGCGCCGGGTACCACGGGTGACTATTTATCCCAAATCCCACTATGTGACGCCCAGGCAGACCGTGCTGGACGCCGTGGAACACATCAAGGTGGAACTGGATGGCCGCCTGCAGCAATTGCGAGACAACAACCGCCTGGTGGAAGCCCAGCGGCTGGAGGAACGCACCCGCTACGACATCGAGATGATGCTGGAGCTGGGCTACTGCAACGGCATCGAGAACTATTCCCGCTATCTGTCGGGTCGGCGGCCCGGTGAGGCGCCGCCCACGCTGTTTGATTACCTGCCGCCCAATGCCTTGCTGGTGGTCGACGAGTCCCACGTGACGGTGTCGCAGATCGGTGCCATGTACAAAGGCGACCGCTCGCGCAAGGAAACCCTGGTGGAGTATGGTTTCCGCTTGCCGTCTGCGCTGGATAACCGGCCGATGCGGTTCGACGAGTGGGAGCGCATCGCGCCGCAGATGATTTTCGTGTCCGCCACGCCGGGCAACTATGAGGCCGAGCACGCGGGGCAGGTGGTTGAGCAGGTGGTACGGCCCACTGGTTTGCTCGACCCGGAAATCGAGGTGCGCCCGGCGTCCACGCAGGTGGACGATCTGCTGTCGGAGATTCGCCTTCGTACCGCCGTCAACGAGCGGGTACTGGTCACGACGCTGACAAAGCGCATGGCCGAAGATCTGACCGACTTTATGATGGAGCACGATATCCGCGTGCGCTACCTGCATTCTGACATCGACACGGTGGAGCGGGTGGAGATCATCCGGGATCTGCGCAGAGGCGAATTTGACGTGCTGATCGGCATCAACCTGCTGCGGGAAGGGCTGGATATGCCGGAAGTGTCGCTGGTGGCCATTCTAGATGCGGACAAGGAGGGCTTCCTGCGCTCCGAGCGTTCGCTGATCCAGACCATTGGTCGCGCCGCGCGGAATATCCACGGCAAGGCCATTCTCTATGGGGATCGCATCACCGGTTCGATGCAGCGGGCGATCGACGAGACCGATCGACGGCGGACCAAACAGGAAGCCCATAACCTGGAGCAGGGCATCACACCCCAGGGCCTCAACAAGAAGATCGCCGATATCATGGAAGGCGCCGGTGGCGGTGGTCGTGGCCGTCGCAAGGCGGAACGGCCGGGTCAGAAGGCCGCGGAAGAGGCGGAACAGTACCGGGCCAGAACCGGCAACCGCTCGCCCCAGGAGGTGCTCAAGGAAGTGTCGCGGCTGGAGGACGAAATGTACAAGGCGGCTTCCGAACTGGACTTCGAAACCGCCGCCCGTTTGCGGGATGACATTGCCGAACTGAAAGAGGCCGCGCTCCGGACGGGTTGACCGGTGGTCAGCGCCGCGGCCCGACGATCACCGCGGCCTGCAGCGGCTGGTTTCTGCCATAGCGGGACATCTTGTCGAACACCCGGCGGTCAATGGGCAGATACTGCTTGTCGGCCACGGTTTCCCCCGCGACCACATCGATTTCCGGATCGTGCAGGTAGACGAACTGGTCATCCATGGCGCACACGGTGACCCAGTGAGGCACGCGGCTGCGGTTCAACTGCCAGGTGCTGATCAGGATGACCGGCACACGCCCCTCGTGGAGCGCCGACTCGAGGCCCTCCAGGGTCAGAGGATCATGGTGAAGCTGGATGCCGGTCTGCCCAATGTCGTGCAGAAACCCCTCGTGTACCAGTTCCAGCACCCGCTTCTTGTCGTCGTTTCTGACCGTGTCCTTGAACAGGGCGCCTTCCTTGCTGATCCAGGCACTGGCGTAAAAGCCCCGGTGCCAGGCCGACAGCGCAAGCCCGTGGGGTCCGCAGCCGCCGTGGCCGGCCAGCATGAAGATGGTGGTGGCTTCACGCCAGATTTTCAGCTCTTCCAGAGTGGTCAACGGCTGCTGTTCATCCAGTGTGGCCATGGCCATGATCAGTGCCGCCGGGCCACAGGAGAATTCCGTGGTTTGCGGGTAATAGGGCACCTTGGGAAATTCCCGCGTCGGCTCATAAAACAGAATCCGCCGCTCGAAACGAAGCGCGTTGCCGTGGTCCTCGTAGTAATCCCGATACGTGCCGAACTGGCGATAGCCCAGCCGCCGATACAGGGCGATGGCGGGTTCGTTGTCTTCGCGCACTTCCAGGCGCATGACAATCCGGTCGGCCTCCACCGCTTCCTTTTCCGCCTCGCGAATCAGCTTCTCGCCCACGCCGCGACCACGGGCGTCCGGGGACACGGCTACCGAATATATTCTGGCCATCCGGGTGGCGGCACTCATCAACACCAGACAGTACCCGACCAGGGCGCCGTGCAGATTCGCCACGATCAGGCGGTCCCTCGGCATTTCCAGAAACCGCCGGAAACTGCGGCGGGAAATCCGGTCCTCGCGAAAACTGCGGTTCTCCAGCTCAATCAGAGCGTCCAGATCATCGCTGGTGGCCTGGCGAAGAATGACATCGGGCATAAAAGGGGGCCTTGAGAGTGCTTACAGCGTGCTTGGAGAGCGCCTTGGGTACGTCGTGGTCGGGGCGGCTCGCAGGCTTCCCGTATGCGGCTATTATGGTAGAGAGTCGGGCAATCGCAAAGTGCGCCGCCATGCGTAAAAGCACGCATCCACAGGGGATTGTGCCGACATGGGAGGCAAGCGTATCGTTGCCGGCAATTCAATGGACGTTTCCTCAGGGAGGAACTGCATGTCCCGTTTGCTCATTGTAGTGGATCGCGTTAAAGACTGGGCACCCTATTATCCCAGTGAGGACGTGCTCTCTTTTGACCAGTACCTCCAGTTCTCTGCGCCTGCTGCCAGTCGGGTGCGGGTGATCAACCTGTGTCAGAGCGCGAAATACCTGAGCCGGGGCTATTACTGTTCCTTGCTGGCGGAAGCGCGGGGGCACCATGTGGTGCCGTCGGTGATGACGCTTAACGATTTGAGCCGCAAGGGCCTGTTTTCACTGGAACTGGAAGAGCTGGATGCCAGTGTGATGACCTGGCTGGAGGCGGCCGGTTCGGAAATCGACCCGGCCAGTGACGAACGCAACGCTACCCATGAGGTGCGGGTTCGCACCTATTTCGGTCAGGCCGAACACCCGGAGCTGAAACCGGTAGCGCGGGCGCTGTTCGAGCGTTTCCCCTGTCCGATTCTGGAAATCGTGTTCAAGCGACGCAAAACCTGGCAGATCGAGTCCATGAAGCCGGCGGCGCCGTCGGATCTGAGTGAGCAGGAGCAGGATGTATTCGCCGCTGCGTTCGATCGCTTCAGCAGCATGGTGTGGCGCAAGCCCCGCACACGCCGCCGTTACCGGTTTGATCTGGCGGTACTGGTCAATCCCGATGAGGAGATGCCCCCCAGCGACAAAGTGGCCCTGAGCCGCTTCGAGAAGGCCGGCCGCAAGTTGGGTATCAACGTCGAGCAGATCAGTCGCCGTGACTACATGCGCCTGCCTGAGTACGACGGCCTGTTCATTCGTGAAACCACGGCCATCGACCACCACACCTACCGGTTTGCCCGCAAGGCCGAGGCCGAAGGCATGGTGGTGATTGACGACCCGGTGTCGATACTGCGCTGCACCAACAAGGTCTTTCTGGCGGACCTGTTGAAGAACAACAAGATACCCACACCGAAAACCCTGATCCTGTCAAAGGACCAGAAAGACGCCGTGGACCAGGTGGTTCGCGAACTGGGCTTTCCGGTGGTGATCAAGATCCCTGACGGTGCCTTCTCCCGCGGCGTGAACAAGGCGGAAGACGAGAAAACCCTGAAAGCGGGGCTGAAGGAGTTGTTCAAACAGTCGGCTTTGGTGCTGGCCCAGGAATACCTTTACACCGATTACGACTGGCGCATCGGCGTGCTGGGTGGTCGGGCCATCTACGCCTGCAAATACTACATGGTGAAAGGGCACTGGCAGATTTATCAGCACGGCGGCGCGGAGGTGGACAGCGGTGGCTTCGAAACCATGCCTACCTATGAAGTGCCGCGGAACGTGATTCAGGCCGCCCTGAACGCTACGCGTCTGATTGGTAACGGCCTTTACGGGGTAGACATCAAACAGTCGGGCAACCGGGTGGCGGTGATCGAGGTGAACGATAACCCCAGCATCGACGCCGGCGTGGAAGACCGCTTCCTCGGTGGCGAGTTATACACGCTCATCATGCAGGAATTTCTTTCCCGCATGGAGGAGAACCGGCGCCGTTAACGGGCGCCGAACCACAGGCGCAGGCTACCGAACCAGGGGTAGCCCTGCAGATGGCTGGTGATTTGCGCTTCGTCCACCCCGGTTGCGTCATCGGGGGTTTCGAAGAAAAGCTCCACGTGAAT
The DNA here is from genome assembly GCF_023156235.1 of Marinobacter goseongensis. Taxonomy (GTDB): domain Bacteria; phylum Pseudomonadota; class Gammaproteobacteria; order Pseudomonadales; family Oleiphilaceae; genus Marinobacter; species Marinobacter goseongensis. The sequence continues at coordinate 117,710 of NZ_JAKZAI010000013.1, forward strand.
CTTGTTTCGCAGGTAATGCAGGCGGATGCGAGTGCGAGGTGGCATCTCACCGAGACGCGCTTCGAGAAGTTTGCGAATGCCCTCTCGCGTGGGGAGTTGTCCGGAGGTGGGGGGATGCTCCTCATCGTTTTCCGCGTCGATGTGGAAATTGATGTCGCGGATGTTGTCCAGGGCGTCTCTCATGCCCGACACCACCTGCATTCCGATCTGATGCCCTTCTGATACGCTGATCTCCGGGCGCACCACCAGGTGAATGTCCAGCAGGATATCATGCCCCATGCGGCGGCTACGAAGTTCATGCACATTGCGCACGCCTTCGGTATCGCGGGCGATGGCTTTAAGCATCTCGGTGTCTTCCGGTGACAGGCCGGTATCCACCAATTCCTTGACCGCGTCCCAGGTGAACTTCCAGCCAATGTGAATAATGATACCGGCGATCACTACGGCGGCGAGGGTGTCTACCCAGATGAACCCGCCCATCGCGCCGAGGGTGGACACCAGTACGATGACCGACGAGAACGCATCGGTGCGGCTGTGCCAGGCATTGGCGATAATCAGATCAGAGCGGATAGCCTGACCCACCCGGCGGGTGTAGCGGTAGATCCACTCCTTGCCGATAACGGAGGCGGCTGCCGCCACCAGCACCGGCCAGCCCGGCACCTGGTCGGCGCTCCCCTGAATCAGGCGAAGTATGTTGTCCCAGGCCAGTGCCGCGCCCACGGCGATCAGAATGCTCCCCAGTACCATGGTGCCAATGGTTTCAATGCGCTGGTGGCCATACGGGTGGTTCTGGTCCGGCTTTTGCCGCGATACCCGCATGACGCCGAGGACAACAAGGTCGGAAGCGACGTCGCTGAAGGAGTGGATACCATCAACCAGAAGCGCCTGGGAATGGAAAAATACACCACCAATGACTTTGATGACTCCCAGCACGGCATCGAGAACCATCCCGATGAGGGTGACCCTTGAGGCGGCGCGTAGCTCTGCCTTGAGATCCGGGCTATGGCGGACGGGTGTTGTCGGTGGGTGGGTCATTGAAAAGCACTCTCGGGGTTTTGTGGGCCATTATAGTCGCAAATCGAGACGGCGCCGGGCAGAAAATAAAAGATGGTTCTTTTGTGTGATTTATGCACATCGTGACAAAGCTGTGAATTCGTAACATTCTGTTTATATGCGTTGGCCCGTAATGCAAAAATTTTGTATGTAATTGAAATTAAAGAATAAAAAGACTGATCAAAAAATGATCAATTCGTAGGCTGGCGCAGTTATCAAGGGATGGCAACCGTTCCCCCGCGATTTTGCACAGGTTTATCCACAGAATCCGTGGAAAAGCTTACAAGGCGTCCACGTGACAGGCATTTACGGGCGAAATAAGTAAGTTAGAGGATGCTGTGGACAACTTCCGGTATACTCCGCCACACCCAAAGGCAAGGAGTTTTTTTCGATGTACGGTGCTATCCGCAATCTTTTGTTCCGGCTGCCCCCCGAGCAGGCCCACACGCTTGCCCTGACCGGACTGGATCTGGCAAACCGTATCGGAGTGCTGAAGGCATGCTCGCCGACGATAGATGCATTGCCAGTCAATGTTATGGGGCTTGAATTCCCGAACCCGGTCGGCCTGGCGGCCGGGCTCGACAAGAATGCGGATCATCTGGACGCATTGGGCTCCCTCGGGTTCGGATTCATCGAAGTGGGAACCGTCACACCGCTGGCGCAACCCGGTAACCCGAAACCGCGCATGTTCCGCCTGCCGGAGCACCAGGCCATCATCAATCGTATGGGTTTCAATAATGAGGGCCTGGACCACATGCTGGCGCAGGTGGAGAAGCGCCGGTACCGAGGCATTCTCGGCATCAATGTGGGAAAGAACAAAGACACGCCGAACGAAGATTCCGAATCGGATTACCGCAAGGGGATTGCGGCCGTCTATTCGCGGGCCGACTACATCACGGTGAACGTGTCCTCACCGAATACGCCGGGCTTGCGTGACTTGCAGTTCGGTGATTCGCTCATGCGCTTGCTGGAGGCGATCAAGGACGAGCAGACCCGTTGCGCAGCGCATCATGGCCGTTACGTGCCCATTGCCGTCAAGATCGCGCCGGACATGGACGATGAAGGCATTCGCTTTGTAGCGCGGGCACTGCGCAGTTCCGGTCTGGATGGGGTGATTGCCACCAACACCACCATCAGCCGTGATGCGGTTCAGGGTCACGAGAACGCTGGCGAGGCCGGGGGGCTCAGTGGTGCCCCGGTGCGCGAACCTTCGCTGCGGGTCATTCGCGGCCTTTATTCGGAGCTGGGAGAGGGCCTGCCGATCATTGGCGTGGGCGGTATTACGGATGGCGCCAGCGCGGCAGAGAAAATCCGGGCCGGGGCAAAGCTGGTGCAGGTCTATACGGGCTTCATTTACCGTGGCCCGGCATTGATCAAAGAGGCGGTGGAAGCCATACGCCAATTGCCGCAGTAACAGATGGGGTAGCAGGGAAGGCCCCGTTTTCGGGGGCCAGAACGAAGATGGGCCCGCTAAGCGGGCCCGTGCGGGGAATGAACCCCGTGGCGCTTCATCGCATGGTACGGGTCGGGAGAACCCGTTTCGGTTGCTCTGAGTACTGCGTCAAATTGTATGTAAAAAGATCAGATTAAAGATCGGAGTTATGGTCTGTCACGCCGTGACGTTTGCCAGTTTGTGGATGCCGGACACGCCGGTCATGCCCTCCCATTGATCTGTGCGGCCCTCGCGCCACCCGCTTAACCATTCCTGGCGGACTTCCGCCTGTTCCAACGGGCAACTGTCTTTGGATTTGCCGGACACGCCGGCCAAATAACCCCGTTTGAATGCACGAGCGTACATATCTCTTTTCTGTCTTTTCATGCCGTTCCTCACTGATGGATTAACAGAACAAGCGTGTACACTTCTGCCATGGTCCTGACAGGCGGATTCCCTCCGGGATTATCCACTATTGCCAGTTCCGACCAGAGCAGTCAGGATCCTGTTAACGGAGAGCAACAAGAGCTCCCCCGAACGACGCGTCACTTACAAGGTAAGTCGAACCTCGCGCCGATGTACACTAATTATTTCATCTATATGAAGCTTCTCTTATAGTTGTGTGACATAACGAACGTGTTTTTTCCAAGAGAAAATACACTATTCCATGCAGTTAGCCGCAAACCGAGATTTCCGGGAGTTGAACTTGTCTGATTCTGTCTTTTTCGTAACCTGTCCGAAGGGCGTTGAATACCTTCTGGCAGATGAACTTCGCACATTCGGCATGGAGCCGGTGCGGAATGCGCCTGCGGGCGTATGGGCAGAAGGACCGCTGGAGAGCGGCTATCGGGCATGTCTGTGGTCGCGGCTGGCGAACCGGGTCATCCTGCACATTGATGAGGTCAGCGCCACCAGCGGCGATGAGCTGTATGACGGGGTGGTCCATCTGGACTGGCAGCAGCACATTCCCGCCACCGGCAGTTTCCGCGTCAATTTCCTCGGCGAAAACGAAGCCATTCGCAATACCCAGTACGGCGCCCAGCGGGTCAAGGACGGCATCGTTGATCGTATGCGATCCAGCAGTGGGCAGCGCCCCTCGGTTGATGCGAAAACACCGGATGTCACCATTTCCGCACGCCTGAATCGTGGCCGTCTGTCGCTGGGACTGGACCTCAGCGGTCACAGTCTGCACATGCGTGGATATCGCACGGATAAAGGCATCGCGCCACTCAAGGAGAACCTGGCGGCAGCGCTGTTGTTGCGTGCCGGCTGGCCGGACATCGCGAAAGCCGGTGGTGATTTCATCGATCCCATGTGTGGCTCCGGCACGCTGGTGGTTGAAGCGGCCCTGATGGCGCTGGACATCGCGCCCGGCCGCAATACCGAACGTTTCGGATTCGAGACCTGGCTGGGTCACCAGTCGGAACTGTGGCTGCAGTTGCGGCAGGAAGCCGAGCGCCGTGCTCACGAGGGCAAGCAGGGCAGAGTGCCCCGTCTGGCCGGTTACGACCAGGACAGCCGGGTCATCGCCACGGCGTGGAAGAACATTCAGCGCGCCGGCCTGGACGGGCTGGTGCATGTGGAGTGTCGATCGGTTCAGGAATTGGTGCTGGACGGCGAATGGGCGTCACAGGGCCTGGTGCTGACCAATCCGCCCTACGGCGAGCGGTTGAGTGAGCGCAAGGAGCTGGGTGCGCTTTACCAGTCGCTGGGTGAGGCGGTCAAGGCGGCGGTTCCGGGCTGGCGACTGGGGGTCTTCACCGGCGCGCCTGAATTTGGCAAGTCCATCGGTCTGCGCAGCTATAAACAGTACAACCTGTTCAATGCCAAACTACCGGCCCAGCTGCTGCTGTTCTCCATTGACGACGCCAGCGCCATGACACCACGGGAACCGGGCATTCCCGGCGAGGTGCAGCCGCGCATTGCCAATCAGGAACGGGCGGCCATGCTGCGCAACCGCTTGAAGAAGAACATGAAGACCATCGGCCAGTGGGCCCGCAAGCAGGGTATCGAATGCTACCGGTTGTACGATGCGGATATGCCCGAGTTTGCGCTCGCCATCGATCTGTATGACGGCCGGGTGCACGTGCAGGAATACGCCGCACCGAAGACGGTGGACGAGCGTTCTGCGCGGGAGCGCCTGGCGGAAGCGCTGGCGGTGATTCCGGACGCGCTCGGCATTGAGCGTGAACGTATGGTGTGCAAGCAGCGTCAGCGTCAGACGGGTACATCGCAATACGAAAAACAGGCCGCCAGCGGAGAGTTCTTCACCGTGCACGAACACGGCTGCGCGCTGAAGGTAAACCTCAAGGATTATCTGGATACCGGCCTGTTTCTGGACCACCGCCCGGTGCGGCACTGGATCCAGCAGCACGCCTCCGGTAAGCGCTTCCTGAATCTGTTCTGTTATACCGGCGCGGCCACTGTGCACGCCGCGGTGGGTGGTGCCAGCCGTTCATTGAGTCTGGATATGTCGAAAACCTATGTGAACTGGGCCGAGGACAATCTGGCGCTGAATCGGGTCGACCGCCGCCATCACAGGGTGGAGCAGGCGGACTGTCTGGCCTGGCTGGCTGCCAAACCAACGCCGGATCAGCGCTTCGATCTGATTTTTATGGACCCGCCCACTTTCTCCAACTCTGCCCGTATGGCCGGGGTGCTCGATATTCAGAAGGACCACGGCAAGCTGGTACGGCAGGCGATGCAGCGGCTGACGTCAGAGGGTCTGTTGATCTTCTCCAACAATTTCCGTCGCTTCAAGCTGGATGAGGCATTGGAGCGGGAGTTCGCCATCGAGGAGGTGTCGCGCGATACCCTCGACAAGGATTTCCAGCGCAATGCGCGGATTCACCGATGCTGGCATATCCGCCACAGGATCTGATCAGAACTCGTAGCGAATGCCGCCGGAAAACTGGAAGGTGTTCACGTCCGAGCCGGTATCCTTGAACAGGCGTCCGCCTTCGAATACCAGGTAGCCGTTGTCGATGATCTCGAAATCGAGACCCGCCAGCCAGCTGATGCTGAAGCTGCTGTCCGGGAAGTCGCCGTCGATTTCCCGGAACTGGCGGTTTTCGTCGGCATCGACGTTGGTCAGTTCGGCGTCGCCGTTGATGTGGGAGAAGCCGGCCTGGGCGAAGACATTGGCGTAGCTGGTAATGGGGTAGTGCAGGCCAAGGTACCAGCTGGCGAAGTAGTCGATGGAGAGGGTCAGGTCGCCGGTCTTGGCGTCTTTGTAGCCGCTGCCGGCACGGACTTCTGCGTGAAACAGATCCGTGATGTGTCCACCAACGACCAGGGTGCCTACCTGGCCCCAGGCCGCTTCGTTGGAGGTTTCACCAATGCTGCGATGATTCAGGGCGGTGGCGTACAGGCCCACGTAGTGCATGTCTTCCCGTGCTTTCTCGCTGGAGACGGCGAGGTCTGCGCTCAGCAGGGCGATGGGCAGTAGCACTGCCGGCAGGGTATGTCGCAACACCTTGTTCATTGTTATGGGCTTTCCTGACGATTGCGGATACGGGCAGATTCTGCCTTCTGTAACGGTTTGTTACGTCGACCCGCGTCACACTTCCCTCAGTCTTCCAGCAAGCCCTCTTCCCGCGCCAGCATCAGCAGGGCGTATACGCCATTTTCTGCCAGCGTAGGTTCCAGCCCTTCGTCAAACAGCAACTGACGGCGACGATCTTCCAGGCTGTCGGTATCCAGGTTGGTGATCAGTTCGGTGATCGGAATCAGCTCGAAAGGGGGCTCCATCTCTACCGCCGTGAATATCAGATCCACCAGGATCTCGTCCGGGTCCATGCCGTCGGTGTAAACCGTCTGGTCGGGCAGGTCCTGGTGAAGCTCCCGCGCCAGTTCGATCAGCGGCACGCCCTGCTCCTCGAGGTAGAGCAGATCGATATCGCCCAGGTCGCCGTCTTCCGGAATCCAGCTGTCGTCCGGTGCGATGACGACCGTTTTCAGGCGGCCATCTTCAAGGGACCAGGACATGGCGGTGGGGAACACGGTGTCGTCGGTCTGGCAGTATTCGATGTCGAGAAATCGTGGTAGTGGCAAGGTAAACTCCCGTTCTGGTCGTGCCGGGTCAGGGTAAGTACCGGTTTCTCCCGGCAGCGTTTATATTGGCTTCGTGCCATACTGTTGTCAGCATTATCAGTTAATCAGGAGCATCATGGAACACGCGCAGTTTAATCACGGTTTGCTGAATTTTCTCGATTCGTCTCCCACCCCCTGGCACGCAGTCGCGACCATGAAGGCTCGTCTTGACGAGGCCGGATTTACGCCACTGGATGAGAAAGACGAGTGGTCGCTGGCGCCGGGGCAAGGCTACTACGTGATTCGCAACGGTTCATCCATTGCGGCCTTCCGAACCGGGCAGGGTGATGTGGTGGAGAAAGGTATTCGCATGGTGGGCGCGCACACAGACAGCCCCTGCCTGAAGGTGAAGCCGAATCCGGAGTTGCGCCGCAAGGGATTTTTCCAGGTAGGTGTCGAGGTTTACGGCGGTGTATTGCTCAACCCGTGGTTCGATCGCGACTTGTCGCTGGCAGGCCGGGTTACGGTGCTGGATGAGGCGGGTGAGGTCAGAGACATCCTGGTGAACTTCCGCAAGCCGGTGGCGTTCATCCCCAGCCTGGCGATTCACCTTGACCGCGAGGCCAACAGTAACCGCACGATCAATGCGCAGACGGACCTGCCGCCGGTGTTGATGCAGGTGCCGGATGCCGACGCCACCACGTTTGCGTCGCTGCTGGAGCACCAGGTTGTATCGGAGAGCGGCGTCGGCGTGCGCAAGGTGCTGGGCTATGAACTCAGCTTCTACGATGCTCAGGGCGCCTCGTTTGTAGGGTTGCGCGATGAATTCATTGCCTCGGCACGATTGGACAACCTGCTCAGCTGCTATATCGGTCTGCAGGCGTTGCTGGCGACGTCCGGGGATGAGCCGGCGCTGCTGGTCTGCAATGATCACGAGGAGGTGGGCAGCATGTCCGCAGAGGGCGCCCAGGGGCCTTTTCTGTCTGCGCTGCTCGATCGCTGGTGCGGCGCGGGGAAATCCCGGGCCATTGCCCGTTCGATGATGGTTTCCGCCGATAATGCCCATGGCATCCACCCGAATTACGCGGACCGACACGATGAAAACCACGGGCCGTTGCTGAACCGGGGCCCGGTGATCAAGGTCAATCACAACCAGCGGTACGCCACCAACAGCCGTTCCGCTGCCGTCTATCGTCATCTCAGTGACGAGCTTGGCCTGCCGCATCAGACCTTTGTGGTTCGCAGCGACATGGGTTGTGGCAGTACCATCGGCCCGCTGACGGCGGCAAACCTGGGCGTGACTACCCTGGACATCGGAGTGCCCCAACTGGGTATGCATTCGATTCGGGAAATGATCGGCACCGAGGACGGGTTGACGTTGTGCCGGGTATTACAGGACTTCATGCAGCGGCCCCAGGTGTTCTGAGGCCAGAAACGAAAAATGCCGCGGCTTCGTCAGAGGCGGCGGCATTCCGGAATCAGTGGCTCCCCGACCTGGGCTCGAACCAGGGACAAACGGATTAACAGTCCGTTGCTCTACCAACTGAGCTATCGGGGAACAGTCGACAGGCGCGAATATTAAGGGCTTTATTCGTTGGGGTCAACCCTCTGAAATAAAAGGTTAAAATTTGTACTATCAATCCGAATCCCACCCGGTTCCGCCAGACATTGGCGAGCGGGCATTGCGCTATCGTCCCCCACCGTGGCTGCGGAACGGGCATGTGCAGTCGGTGTGGCCAACGTTGTTTCGCAAAGTGGACATGGCGGAACCGGAAACCGAAGTACTCCCCACCAGCGACGGTGATGAGCTTCATCTGGACTGGTATCGCCAGGGCAGTGGGCGCCTGGCTATTTTGTCCCATGGGCTTGAGGGCCACAGTCGTCGGCCGTATATGCTGGGCCTCACTCGCGCGCTGATGACCGCAGGCTGGGACGTGCTGGCGTGGAATTTCCGCTCCTGCGGCGGGGTGATGAACCTTCAGCCACGGTTCTACCACAGCGGGGCTACCGAGGATCTGGAGCGGGTGGTGAATCATGGTCTGGCGCAACAGTACCAGACGCTGTTTCTTTCGGGATTCAGCATGGGCGGCAATTTGACGCTGTTGTACCTTGGGCAGCAATCAGAGCAGGTTGACAGCCGTATTTGTGGTGCCGTTGCCTATTCGGTGCCTTGTGATCTGGCTGGCAGTGCCGACGAATTGGCGAAGTCGAGCCGGAAAATCTACATGCAGAGGTTTCTGCGGGATCTTCATGTAAAAATGCAGGAAAAAGCCCGGCGCTTTCCGGATCTGATCGACGTCAGCGGGTTCGAGAATATTCGCAATTTCCATCAGTTCGACAATCGCTATACGGCGCCACTGCATGGGTTTCGCGATGCCGAGGACTACTGGGCAAGATGTTCAGCATTGCATAAGCTGAGGGATATCCGGGTGCCGGCGCTAATGCTGAATGCAGCGGATGACCCGTTTCTCTCCCGCCGCTGCTTTCCCGAGTCGAGGGCGCTGCTCGGTCAGCACGTTCGTCTGGATGCCCCCCGCTGGGGCGGTCACGTCGGCTTTGTCGAGCACGCGCGTGATGGGTATTACTGGTCAGAGCGGCGCGCCATTGCCCACATTCAGTCGGTACTGGGCTAGCGGCTCCGGGTAAGCGTTATTTCAGCAGAGATTTCAGTTGTGGCCAGATATTGGCCAGCAGTTGTCCCTGGGCGGCGGCGGAGGGGTGAATGCCGTCTCCCTGCATCATGCCTTCCTGGTCGTAAATGCCGTCCAGAAAGAATTCCACCAGAGCGGTATCGTACTGGTCGGCAAGCTTCGGGAAGATACCGGCAAACGCCTGGGTATAACGTTCGCCGTAATTGGGTGGAATTTGCATGCCCACCAGCAGAGGCCGGGCTCCGGCATCCTGAACCTGCTCAATCATGCGGGCAAGATTCTTCTCGATGACACCCGGTGGGAAACCCCGCAGGCCATCATTGCCGCCAAGTTCAATCACCACTACGTCGGGATTGTTCTGCTCCAGCAGGCGGGGCAGGCGCCGCAGACCACCGTCGGTGGTCTCACCGCTGATGCTGGCATTGACCACTTCCCAGTCGGCCAGTCCTTCGGAATGCAGCCGGGCCCGTAACAGCGCCACCCAGGCCTCGTCAGTCTGCACTCCGTAGGCGGCGCTGAGGCTATCGCCGACGATCAGTAGTGTCCTCTGCGGCTGCTCCTGATTCGCCTGCGCACAGGTGAAGGCGAGCACAAAGACGATGAAAACTATTGATCTCAGACGTAAAAATACCGTATCCATAGACAACCTGTTAACAGATGCAAAACCGATGGAGACTCCGTGAGCAACCAGACCGACGTTCAGAACAAAGGACGGCAGCAGCCCATGCTGAAAGTCAGCAACCTGACTCATACTGTCAGCCTGGAGACAGATACGCTCACGATCTTGCAGGGGGTCAGTCTGGAAATCAATCGTGGAGAGTCCGTAGCCATTGTGGGCCGGTCCGGATCCGGGAAAACCACCTTGCTGGGTCTGCTGGCAGGACTGGATACGCCCACCGAGGGCACCGTGGAACTGGATGGTGCCGTGATCAGCACATTGTCGGAAGACGAGCGCGCAAAACTGCGGGCGCAGCGAGTCGGTTTCGTGTTTCAGTCCTTCCAGTTGCTCCCAGCGCTCACCGCGCTGGAAAACGTGATGCTGCCCCTGGAGCTGGGTGGTGTAGAGTCCCCCGCCCGGAGAGCTCGGGAACTACTGGAACGGGTCGGCCTGGGTGAGCGTCTCAACCACACGCCGCGACAGCTCTCCGGCGGTGAACAACAACGGGTGGCGATCGCCCGCGCCTTTGCGTCTGATCCGGCGGTGCTGTTTGCCGATGAGCCCACGGGCAATCTCGACAACCGCACCGGGCAGTCGGTATCCGACCTGTTGATGGCATTGAACCGGGAGCAGGGCACCACACTGGTGATGGTGACCCACGATGAACATCTGGCTGCCCGTTGCGCCCGGCAGTTCAACATTGAGGCGGGCGTGCTGACGGAGCCCGAGATTCGTAACGCTGTGGAGCCGATGTCCTGATGGCTGCTTCCGACAAACTCATGTCTATCCGCCGGGACTGGCGGGAGCGGGATGTGCGGGTAGTGCTGGCGGCGCTGATGATCGCGGTGGCCACGGTGGCCACCATTGCCCTGTTTGCCAGTCAGTTGCAGCGCACACTGGTGACCTCAGCCAGCTCCTTTCTGGCGGCTGATCGTCAGCTCGAGGCGGAAAATGGCCGACCCGTGCCTGAAGCCTGGCTGAGCGAGGCGCGGAGTCGCCAGCTGGAAACCGGCCAGATGGTGGAGTTTTCCACCATGGTCTCCGGAGCTGACAGTTTCCAACTGGTTGCCCTGAAGGCGGTCAGCAACGAATACCCCCTGCGAGGACAGATTGAGTACCAGCGTGACGAAGATCAGCCCAGAGAACTGGTGTCGCAGGGGCCGGCACCCGGCGAGGTCTGGATTAACCCGCGCCTGCTGCGATTGCTCGATATTGAGGTGGGTGACACGCTGGAAGTGGGGAATCTGGAATTGACGGTGTCCGGCCTGCTGGTTCGTGAGCCGGACGGTGGCTTTCGTTTGTCAGCCCTTGCGCCGCGGGTAATGATGCACGTGGACGATGTGCCGGCGACGGGCGTCATCCAGGAAGGCAGTCGAGTCGAGTACATCTACCTGTTTGCCGGCGAGGAAGCGGCTTTAGAGTCCTACCATCAATGGCTGCAACCGCAGTTGGAGCCCAGCCACGAATGGGAAGGCGTACGAGACGGGGAAACCTTCTCCCGCTCGTTGCAGCGCGCTGAGAGTTTTCTGCTACTTGGCGGAAGTCTGGCGGTGATGCTGGCGGCGGTCGCCGTGGCGGTGGCCAGCCGGCAGTACGCGCTGTCCCAGCGCGATACCGTGGCCCTGCTCAAGACGCTTGGCGTTCGTAGTCGGGGTATCGGCACGCTGTATCTGAAGCGCCTCGGCCTTTGGGGCGTGGCCGGTGCGGTTGGCGGACTGGTGATTGCCTTGCCGCTGTATTGGTTGTTGTCAAAGCTGCTCAGCGATGTGCTGGAGCGGTCGGTGGATTACCAACTGGATCCCGCAGCGCTGGTGCCCGCGTTGCTGACCGCCCTGGTGGCGTTGTTCGCCTTTGCCTATCCGCCTATCCGCCGGTTGCGGAACGTGCCGGCCATGCGGGTGTTGCGCTCCCAGCCCGGGGAATCCGGTCGGGAGGCCGTGCCGGATCTGGTCATCGCCGTACTGGCGGTGTTCGGCCTGGTATGGATGTATGCCGGCGAAGTGTCTCTCGTTCTGGCGCTCCTGGGTGGGCTTGGTCTGCTACTCGGCACCCTGGCGTTGCTGGGGTGGATCATGGTGCTGAGCCTGCGCAGAATCCGTGGCGGCGGTAATGCCTGGAGGCTGGCGCTGGTGGGCCTGTATCGCCACCGCCGCGCCAGCCTGTCGCAGATGGCCGTGTTCGCCATGACGCTGATGCTGGCCGCCACGCTGATTCTGGTTCGGACCTCGTTGCTGGCGGACTGGCAGGCGCAACTGCCTGACGACACGCCAAACCATTTCCTGATCAACATCGCACCGGATACGGTGGAAGAAATCGACGACTTCTGGCAGCAACGTGGCCAGCCGCTCGATACCCTGTACCCGATGGTGCGGGGCAGGTTTACCGAGCTGAACGGTGGCCCGGTCAGGGAAGCCGTTACCAAGGACGAGGGGGTAGGGGCGCTGAACCGCGAACTGAACCTGACCTGGATGGAATCGCTCCCCGATGACAACGAGATTGTCGAGGGCGAGTGGTTTGCGCCCGGAGACACCGCCGGCGTCTCGGTGGAGGCTGAACTGGCGGGTAAGCTCGGGCTGAGACTGGGCGACCAGCTGACGTTCACTATCGGCTCGGAAAAAGTGACGGAACCCATCACCAGCATCCGAACGGTGCAGTGGGACAGCATGAAGCCCAACTTCTACATGGCCTTTCCGCCCGGCGGCGGCCTGGAAGAGATGCCGGCTACCTGGATCACCAGTTTCTTTCTGCCCGGTGACAACAAATCGGCCCTGAACGAGTTTTCACGCCGGTATCCGACGGTCTCCGTGCTGGAGATTGACCACATCATCCAGCGCATCCAGAACATTGTGAAACAGGTAACCCAGGCCATCGAAGCCATTCTGGCGCTGATTCTGGCGGCGGCGCTGGTGGTGATGGCGGCAGTGGTCAGTGCCACCCTGCGGGACCGTCAGCGGGAGGGCGCTTTGCTCCGAACCCTTGGCGGCCGGCAATCCCTGCTGGTGCGTAGCACCATGCTGGAGTTCGCGCTGTTGGGTCTGTTTGCGGGAATTCTCGGTGTGGCGGCGGCGGAGGCGGCAGTGTGGGCGCTGCAGTTCCGTATGTTTGAGGGTCAGTTTCAGTGGCACTGGACGGTGGTGCTGCCGATACCGGTATTCAGTGCCGTTGTGCTGGCCCTGTTTGGCCGCTGGCAGTTGCGGCCGGTGCTCAGCGTGTCACCGATGCTGCTGCTGCGGCGCCTTGAGTGAATGTTGCCTTAACGATATCGGGCGAGGATGGTGTCCAGTTCGCCACTGTCGCGAACGGACGCCAGCTCCTCATTGAACTGCTTCGCAAAGTCTGTCCAATCCCTGCGCAACATCAGGCGAAACGGGTAGTTGCTAATAGTCTCTTCGGAGATCCGGAACTGCCCCTGAAGCCCGTCGTTGAGCAGAATCCACTGGCCAACGAGGCGATCGGCAACGGCGGCGTCAAAGTGTTTGCCGTGAAGCAGAAACGTGAACATGTCCCGATCACGAGCGACATCAAAACGTTTGATTTTTTCGTTTTCGAGATGGGGCTCCAGTTTCGGATAGGAGTACCCCAGGTGCGTCACGATGGTCCGGTTGAACAGGTCTTCCGGTTTCCCATTGTATTACGCGACCTTGTAACATGTTACTCTAGTTTAACCTATTGAATCTATTCGTTTATATGCCATGTG
>NZ_JAKZAI010000014.1 GCF_023156235.1 Marinobacter goseongensis
TGGCCTACGGCTACCGGGATAACGACTACTTCTTTCTGAAGATAAAAGCAGCATTTCCCGGTAAAGCGCGATGAACCATAAAAAAGGCCGGCGTTAGCCGGCCTTTTTTATTACGTCTCAGCCTTACTTCTGGCTGGCACGCTCGAGCATACGCTTGGCGCGCTCGTTTGCTTCGTCAGCGGCCTTTTGGGCAGCTTTCGCAGCAGCCAGTGCTTCGTCTGCAGTCTGCTGGGCAGAGCGTGCAGCGCTGGAAGCGCTGTTAGCGGTGTTCAGAGCATTTTCAGCAGTTTGCTCAGCGGAGCTAGCGTTAGCATTCGCTTCGTCGATAGCACCCTGATCAGTAGTGGCACAGCCAGCGGTCAGTGCGGCGGCCATTGCAAACCCTGCGATCGTCAGTTTACGCATATCTTATCCCCTTATAGGTCGTTATATTTCCTGTGATCCAGAAGTCTGGATGACTTCCTGTCAAACCGGGCCCGATAGGCATTGACTACCGGAGTCGTAAAACAGTGTAAAACACTCTACGGGAAAATGTTAACTAAGGATACGTAAAAGTTCTTGGGTTATGACAACAACTTAATAAAAAAGAAAGTTTGATAACCGTCAGAAACGTATCAGGGAAGTATACGAATGGGGGTCCCATCGGCGACCAGTTGCCAGATCTCGTCCATCTCTTCATTGGTGACGGCGATGCACCCGTTGGTCCAGTCCAGACCGGTGTAAGCGAACGCCATATCGCCGGCTTCATTGGGCAAGCCATGAATCATGATGCTGCCACCGGGGTCCAGGCCCCAGGCGCTGGCCAGTTCCCGGTCCCGCACGTTGGGATAGGAAATGTGAATCGATTTATAGAAATCGCTGTCGGAGTTGCGCCAGTCCAGCTCGTAATCCCCTTCCGGGGTGCGTTCGTCGCCCTCGTACAGTTTGTGGCCTTCGGGGTTGTCGCCCAGTGAGATCCGGTAACTGCGAACGACGTCGTCATCGTCCATCAGATACAGCCTGCGTTCACTTTTATGTACCAGTACTTTGGTGATCGCGGCCAGTTCGTCCGTGGCGGGCTCGTCTGTCGGCATCCGGGTGTCGGCACGGGCCAGCAGATCTTCTGCATAGACACCCTGCATTGGCACGACAAGGCTGACGGCAAAGATGAACAGACTGAGGTAATAGCGGAACGTCATGGGCATAACTTACTAAGGATTAATGTTGGTCTGGCACAGTTTATAGCATAGCCAACCCTTGGAAAGGGAGTTGGTTTTGTTAACTTTCTTGACGGTTGCCTAACCGGACCGGGTTTTTTCCTGGCTGTCCATCTTCAGACCAACCTTGGTGACGCGGTCTGCTTCGGTGGCCCTGGCCACCAGCGTGACCGGGCCCAGAACCACCCTGTCGCCGACCACCGGGTGTCCGCGAGTCCGCCGCGCAAAGCACTCCGCGAGGGACAGTTCGGGGGGTAGCTCGTCGAATTCGATACCGTACACCTGCTCCACGTCTCCTAACAACGCGTCGCCATTGAGGACAAAGTCGCCGAAGAAGGCTCGCTCGGCGAGGTGTTTCGGGGCGTGGCGCCCACTGAGCGCCTTGCCCAATTCGGACAACGCGGCGGGAGTGGCGAACATGGCAATGACATCGCCGCTGAACACGTCCATTTCGGGGCTGGGCTGGTGGCAGATCCGCTCGCGGAACACCCCGGCAATGGCCGTATTCGCGGGCAGGCGCAGCTGGCCCAGGGGTCTGGGCGTGTTCCAGCTCTCCCCCCTCAGCGGAAACAGCATCAGCTCATGATCGCCGGTGGCCGGAACGTCCAGTGGCAGCCGGCGGTAAGGGTCTTCGCCGGCTGGCACCTCCAGCCCGAGTTTGCGTGCCAGCGGCGCCATGGTGGTGCCCTGCACGATCAACGACACCAGCACAATGAAGAACGCGGCGTGAAAAATCAGTTGGGAGTCAGGCAGATCCGCGATGATCGGGAACAACGCCAGTACGATGGGCACTGCGCCCCGCAAACCCACCCAGCTGATAAAGCCCAGTTCGCGCCGGTTGAAGCCGAACGGCCAGAGAGTGATCAGCACGGTCAGCGGTCGGATCAGGAAAATCAGCGCCAGCGCGAGGATCAGCCCGGCCCCGGCCAGTTGCCAGAGGTCGCTGGGGGTGACCAGCAGGCCCAGAATGAGGAACAGGCTGATCTGGGACAGCCAGGCCAGGCCGTCGTGCACCTGCAGAATCATTGGCATCATCCGCACCGGCCGGTTTCCGATCACCACCCCGGTCAGGTAGATGGCAAGAAACCCGCTGCCACCGATGGCATTGGTGCCGGAGAATACGGCAATGCCTGCTGCGGCGACCAGCAGGGGGTAAAGAGAGGGGGTCAGGCGGATGCGGTTGGCCAGCTCCACCACCGCGTAGCCACCGATCAGTCCGGCGGCGGCGCCAATGCCGAACTGCTCGGCCAGCATGATCACAGCGGTCCAGCCGGCGCTCTGACCCTCGCTGGCAATCATCGTGACCAGCATCAGGGTAAGGAAAATGGCCATCGGGTCGTTGCTGCCGGACTCGATTTCCAGGGTGGCGCTGACCCGTTCGTTCAGGTGCAGGCCACGCCCCTGCAACAGCGAAAAAACCGCGGCGGCGTCGGTGGATGAAATGATGGCGCCGATCAATAATGCGGTCAGCCAGTGCAGGTCGAACACCCACCACGCCACCAGACCGGCGCCGCCGGCGGTCAGGAATACGCCGACGGTGGCCAGCATCAAAGCCGGCCGCAACCCCACGCGGAATGTTTCCGCGCGGGTGCGCATGCCGCCGTCCAGCAGAATCACACCCAGGGCGAGGTTGGCGATCACAAAGGCCAGCTCGAAGTTATCGAAATCAATGCCGCCAGGGCCGTCTTCACCCATGATCATCCCGACGATCAGGAAAATCAGTAGCACAGGCATGCCCACCCGGCTCGACAGCGGGCTGAGTACAATGCTGATGACCAGCATCAGTGCGCCAATCAGGGTGAACGTGGGGTCCATCGGGTCTCCATTTGCCAGGATTACAGCATATCAGGACTGTCACAGTGGCGGTGATCGGATTTCCGGCTGCAGGGGCTTGCCGGCCGCGGGTCGCTCCGCTTATATTGCCGGAGCGGCAGCCGAATTGCGGGTGTAGTTCAATGGTAGAACGGCAGCTTCCCAAGCTGCATACGAGGGTTCGATTCCCTTCACCCGCTCCAATTCGCGCCCAGGCATCCGTTTCAGTGGAGTTTCAGGCGAGGATGCATCGCGCGGCTGATGCGGTCCATCAGCCAGATAATGCCGGTGCGGAGAAACCCGTGCAGGGCGACCTGGTGCATACGGTACAGGGAAACATAGAACAACCTCGCCACCCTGCCTTCAATATACATGCTGCGCCCCGACAGATTGCCCATCAGGTTGCCCACTGTGGTGTAGCGGCTGAAATTGATCAGTGAACCGTGATCGTTATATACGAACGGAATCGCGGGCTTGCCCTCCAGCCGGTTGCACAGGGTTTTGAACAGCGCATCGGCTTGCTGGTGGGCGGCCTGGGCTCTCGGAGGCACGGTCAGCTCGCTGTCGGGCTGTGGGCAGGCCGCGCAGTCGCCGAAGGCATAGATGTCGGGGTCCGCGGTGGTTTGCAGGGTCTGCTCCACCACCAACTGATTGCTACGATTGGTTTCCAGTCCTTCCAGGGCGGTCAGAAAACCGGGTGCCTTGATGCCTGCGGCCCAGATGGTCATTTCCGAGGGCAGTTCGGTGCCATCTTTCATGACCACACTCTCCGTGCGGATTTCGTTGACCGGCTGGCCGGTGAGCACCTTCACGCTCTGGCGTTCCAGCTCCCGGGTTGCAGCTGCAGAGAGCCGCCCGGGGAGCGCCGGTAAAATCCGGTCAGCGGCTTCGATCACGGTAATCGACACGTCGGAAGCCTGCAGGTGATTCATGCCGTACACCGGCAATTCCCGCGACGCCAGGCGCAGCTCGGCGGCCAGTTCGACACCGGTGGCGCCGGCACCGATGATGTTGATGTGCAGGGTGTGCTGGCCACCTTGCAGCGCTTCGTGGTTTTTCCTCAGGAAGGCGTTCAGCATCAGGTTGTGGAAGCGCCGCGCCTGTTTGAGACTGTCCAGGAACAGACAATGGTCCTGTGCGCCGGGTGTTCCGAAATCGTTGGCGGTACTGCCAACGGCCATCACCAGGGTGTCGTAGGCGATGCGGCGCTCGGGCACCACTTCGGTGCCGTCTTCATCGTGAAACGGGGCAATCACCAGGTGTTTCGTCTGGCGATCAAGCCCGGTCATGCGGCCCAGCTGGAACTCATAGTGATGCTTGCGGGCGTGGGCGCGGTAGTTGATTTCATTGGCGTTGGCGTCGAGAGAGCCGGAGGCCACTTCGTGTAGCAGCGGTTTCCAGACATGGGTCAGTCCGGAATCCACCAGAGTAATCCGTGCCCGTTTTTTCCGACCGAGTCTGTTGCCCAGGCTGGTGACCAGTTCGAGACCGCCGGCGCCGCCGCCAACGACCACGATGTGATGAAGGTTATCCATAACAATCATACCTTGAAGTGAAGAGAGCCAAGCGCTCTCAGGCGAAAGCGCTTGGCTGTCCTCACTGGCGTGCGGAACCGACGGGGTGATATTACGGCAAAACCAAGTCTAACGTTGGCGGGGTGATGGAGACAATTCTACCAACGTACCACCGTCCCGAAATCAACAGACTGTCTCAATGATGGGTGCGGTAACTGTCCAGAATGGATGCCATATCGCCACCGAGCTGTTGCAGCGCTTCGGCGCGAAGATCGCGCTCGCCCATGGCCCGCAACCCCATGATCTGTGCCTGGATGAGCCGCGCCAGACGTTGGCAATCCGTGTTGGGTGCCAGCTCCCCCCGCGCTCGGGCCTGTTCCAACAGCTCGGTAAGTGAGCGCTCGATCGCGGCCAGAATGCTGTTGGCCTGCTCGGCGAGCACGCCGTGGGTATAGGTGGCTTCCAGCAGTGTCTTGACGATCATGCAGGCTCGAGCCGGCGCCGCGAGTGCCGGGTTGCAGCTGGTGGCAATGTTGCGCAGGTAATCCTGCAGGCCGTCAACGAGGGAGTCGTACTGCTCCAGATGCAGGGCCAGCCCGTGGCCAGCTTGCTCGGCGTAGCTGGCCAGCGCTTCGGCAAACAGGTCGTCTTTGCTGCCGAATGTGGCGTAGATACTGCCGGGACGCATGTCCAGTGCCTGCTCGACCTGTTTCATGGAGCTGCCATGGTAGCCCTTCTGCCAGAACAGACCCACGGCCTTGTCGAGAGCGGTTTTGCGATCATAGCGTGCGTGTCTGGCCATACAACGATACACCGGTACCCTGTGTTGAATAGTCGCTCAAGTGTAGCGTGCGCGGCTATTCAATAACAACAACCGTTATCATTCAGGTGTCGCCCGCATCCGTTGCCAGGATATGGGCCTGCTTGATCCGCTGTTTGGTTTTCAGCCGTTTATCCACGCACTCCTCGTCATCCCGCAGAATGACCACACACTCCAGGCACTGAATGCACTCGTCGTAGTCTACCCGGCCGTCCTTGCGAATGGCGTTGATGCCGCAGGCGTTCTTGCAGTGCTGGCAGGGATTGCCGCATAGCTCCACCCGATCCAGCCAGCTGAACAACCGGAATCGGCCCAGCACCGCCAGACCGGCACCCAGCGGGCACAGATAGCGGCAATAGAACTTGTGTACAAACATGCCGATGATCAACAGGCCAACGGCGTAGGCCACGAAAGGCCAGTAGCGCACAAATAGCAGCGTGATGCTGGTTTTGAAGGGCTCCACTTCCGCCAGTTGCTCCGCCAGGGTAAGCGAATAGAACGCAGTGCCCACCAGTCCCAACAGAATCGGGTACTTGATAAGAATCAGGCGCCGGTGCCAGCGCTCCGGGATCCTGAGCTGGCGGATGCTCAGTTTTTCTCCCAGCCACGCCGCCATTTCCTGCAGTACGCCGAACGGGCATAACCAGCCGCAGAACAGTCCTCGCCCCCAGATAAACAGCGTCACAAAGGTGTAGGTCCAGAGGATGAAAATGACCGGGTCGAGCAGGAACACGTTGAGGGAGAAACCGTCCCAGATCGCCAGGAACAGGGTGTAGATGTTGACAACGGAGAGCTGCCCCTGAGCGTAGAAGCCGATAAAGAACAGGGTAAAAAACAGAAATCCCCAGCGGAAACGATGCACCAGTTTCGGGTGTCGGCTCAGCGTCCGCTGTCGGGCAAAGAACACGGTCAGTGTCGTCAGACCCAGCACCAGCAGCGCAATTTGCCACCAGCGTTCCTGCCACAGGCCGACCCAGACGGGCGCGCGGGTGTCTTCGGGATTGGGGGCCACCGCCACCGTCTCGAACATGTCCCCGTCAAACCGCACGGGCAAGTCGAAGCTGGCACGGTCCACAATCAGGTGGTTGCGGGCAAGTTCGATGTTGAACTGCAGTGTCGCTTCGGCGCCCGGATTGAACCCCGCATTGCCGCCGATGCGGAACAGGGTGTGTACTCCCAGCGCCGGCATGCCCGGCGCCTCGATGGTGAGATTCTGGTCAAGCAGGTTGAGATCCCGCAGCTCCACCGCGAGGTTGTTCTGGACCAGGCCGATCCGGTCGGGGGAGCTGCCGGGTACGAAATCCGCGGCAAGGTGGGGATAGCGACCGCCCGACATTACCGCAAGAATCTGAACCTGGTCGCCCAGGCGCCCCATCAGTCGCTGATAGCCTTCGTCGCCCAACAGATTGCGGCCCACCATGGGAGCATTGAGATAGCCGAAGAACAGCTTCGCAAAGGGTTCGCCGGTGTCCGGTGCGACGTTTTCGGGGTAGTTCGCGAGGGGTCTTCCGAGTTCCGCCTCAACCTGCCCGACGGTTATTGTCCCACGACCGAGGTAGCCCCGTTCGACCAGCTGCTGCCAGTCCAGAGGTTCAAAGAAATTCGCTCTGGCCCGGGTTGGCGCGCTCTGGGCAAAACCGTCCAGCTTATTACGGGCCACTTTCAGCG
The DNA here is from genome assembly GCF_023156235.1 of Marinobacter goseongensis. Taxonomy (GTDB): domain Bacteria; phylum Pseudomonadota; class Gammaproteobacteria; order Pseudomonadales; family Oleiphilaceae; genus Marinobacter; species Marinobacter goseongensis. Next base: position 7,011 of record NZ_JAKZAI010000014.1, read on the forward strand.
CCGAGGACAGCACCGTGTCATTGATAATCAGAACCGACACAGTGGCCTTGCTTACCCCGTCAAAATGCACCACGTTGCCATCACTGCGGGCGCCCGAGCGGTTAGTATTGGAGGTGTTGACGATGATCTGTTCCCGCAGCGAGCGGCCCTGGTACTGGTCAACGAATTCGAACAGAGGCGCTTCACCCAGGCCGTGAAGAAAGACCGGCTCATGGTGATGCAATACCTTCACTCCGGTAAACCGGCCGCGAGCGTCCAGTCCGACCAACAGGCGGATGGGTTTTCCCGCGAAGCCCTGAAGCCGGCTGTGGTCGATGGATTCGTAGGCGTAGCCAAGCAGCTCCTGCAACTGGTACACCGGATAGACCGGGAAATCAGGCAGCTTTTCTTCAATCACCGTTGCTGACGGAAACAGCTCCTGAATCAGTGCCCGTTTGGTGTCTGACAGCTCCGCATGGGCCGGAGAGGCCAGTAACAGGCAGGCGAAAAGGAGCAGGATGCGCCCAGCCATGGGTTACCCCTGTGTTTATGTTGTTTTGATTCCCCATGCTAAAGACTCTGCCCTGGGTCTCAATGCGACCTCAGAGCCAGCTGACTGCTACTTTGTGATAAGAGGTGGTGGTGAAAGGCCGTGACTGGAGGCAGACTCAGCCCAGGCGGCGCACCCGGGTCATCAGACCGCACCAGTCAATGGGCAGGCGATGCTCGAGCTCCGCCAGCAGCGGATCCTTCGAGTGCACCGATTCGAAGTGCCGTTTGCTGGCGTAGACCACGGTATTCTTGCTCTTGCTGGTGAACATCAGCAGCACGGCAAAGTGCTGCTTGAGCTGGCGGAAGTAGGGCCCTTCGGGGTCCGGGGTGCGGTGGTAGTTCAACACCAGCCAGCCGTCGCCGTCGAGCACCCGCGCACAGTCCTCCACAAACTGCTTCTGGGCCTGGGCCGGGCTCATGCGGTCGGCGTTGTAGAGATCCGCCAGGATCATGTTGGTGCTGGCATCCGGCAGCCGTTCAAGGGCATCCCGTGCGTCGGCAATGGTCACGGTCAGGCGCTGGCTGTCGGGCAGATCAAAAAATTCGCGCGCGGTATCCAGCACCGCTTGCCGCAACTCCACCGCATGCACCCGGCACGCCGGGTATAGATGCAGCAGGGCGCTGGCCATCACCCCGCCGCCGAGACCGAGCACGGTGACGTGCGCCGGGTTAGCGAACACCGCCGGCAACAGCATGGCGCGGTTGTATTCATGAACCGGCAGATGCGGGTAGCGCCGATCAATCTTGCTCTGCTCGAACATCGAATTGAAGGTCAGCACCCGGTGTTTGCGGTAATCAATAACCAGAATGCTGCCAAGAGCATCCCGGGTGTGGTGAATGATTTCGCCTTTGTTGAACATCCGGGTGTGAGGCTCGCCTGGTTGTTGTGGTTTCCTGCCATGAGCAGGTAGACCTGTTCTGTGTGACGGCGGTTGGCATCTGCTAGTCTGGACAGACGTGTATCACCGTTGTTAAAACCGTATTATCACAGAACAGGCCCGTCGCAGACACTGTCGGCGAGCTTAGCGCCCATGATCAACAGGAGGCAAAGCCGTGAAACTGGACGTTCGAGGAATTGAAGAAGGTCAGCCTGTTCCGGAGGCGTTTGCCTTCGGTGTCTACAGTGAGGCCGACCATATGAGCTTCGGCCCCAACCGCAATCCCGAAATGGCCTGGGACGAAGCCCCCGAGGGCACCCGGAGCTTTGTCGTGATGATGTTCGACCCGGACGTGCCCAGTGTGGCAGACGATGTGAACCAGGAAGGCAAGATTGTATCGAAAGACATACCGCGGGTGGATTTCTTCCACTGGTTGCTGGTGGATGTGCCGGCCAACATCCGTCTTATTCCCGAGGGCGAAGACAGCGATGGCGTGCGCCCCAAGGGCAAGGAGTGCGGCCCGGGCCCGGTGGGCATTCGCGGGGTGAATAACTACACCCAGTTCCTCGCTGGCAACCCGGATATGGCGGGTGTGTACGCCGGCTACGATGGCCCTTGCCCGCCCTGGAACGATGAAATTATCCATCACTACCACTTCGAGGTGCACGCACTGGATGTGGAAAGCCTGGGTCTGCAGGGTGAGTTTGACGGCAACGATGTGCGCGAAGCCATGGCCGGGCATGTGCTGGCCAGTGCCCGCGTCACCGGCACTTACACCCTGAATCCGGACCTTCGTCAGTAGCTCTGTCGCACCGTTCCCACGAATGTGGCCGGCCCGGCAACCGGGCCGGATTGCCGCGTTCGGTCATCAAACTGTCGTCTTGCTGTCACCCTGCCGTCACCGCCCGCTGACAGAGTGTTGTCATCCGGAACGGTTGAATGGCGGGAGACGACATGAGGAACTACCGGAGTGTGTTCATTTCCGATGTGCACCTGGGCACGGCGGATTGCCAGGCGGAGTATCTGCTGGACTTTCTGACCCAAGTGCGGTGCGAAACCCTCTATCTGGTCGGTGACATCGTCGATCTGATTGCCATGCAGCGGCGCGTGCATTTTCCGCCCTCCCACCACGCGGTCATTCACAAACTCATGGAGCTGGCTGCCACCGGAACCCGGGTTGTTTATGTGCCCGGCAATCACGACGATGTTCTGCGCCGTTTTTGCGGCCAGACCATTGCCGGCATCGAGCTCCATTACAAAGCGATTCACACCACCGCCGATGGCCGTCGATTCATGGTCTGTCACGGCGATCAGTTTGATCAGGTGGTGCGCTGCAGTCCGCTGATGCTGCTGGTGGGCGATCGGGCCCACGGCGTCCTCTTGCGACTGAACCGCTGGTTCAACGCCTGGCGCCGCATCAAGGGTAAGCCCTATTGGTCGCTGGCATCCTGGGTCAAAAGCCGGATCGGCAAGGCACGTACCTTTATTCGTCGGTTCGAGCTCGCGGCGCTGACGGTGGCCGAGAAGGGCAACTACGATGGCTTTATCTGCGGCCATATCCATTCCGCCGGATTCTTGCGCAGCGAGGACGGGTTGTACTGCAACGATGGCGACTGGGTGGAACATTGCACCGCGCTGGTGGAACGGGAGAACGGCCGGCTGGAACTACTGCACTGGTCCGAGTCACCGGTGGTGCTGGCGGTCGAACCTGATGCACCCCATCCGGAGGTGTGCGGCGATGCCCGCCCCATCCTGGATGTGGTTCCCGCCGGGTTTGTGGAACAGGTGAACCGCCTGGCCAGTTGATCCCGGCCGGGCCCCGAGTCATCGGTTCTGTACGATGGCCGCGCGGCGGGTAGAATACGGTGATGAACCGTTCACCGTGGATTTTCCGTGTCTCCCTTCTTGCCATCGTGGCCTTGCTGATGGCCGCGATCTGGCTGCTGCTGCGTCAACTGGGCATGCCCGCGAGCCTCTCCCCGGGGGCGTTGTCAGACTGGCTTGCCCAGCAGGGCGCCTTCGGACCGCTGTTTCTGATGTTGATGATGATTCTGGCGGTGGTGGTGGGTCCGATTCCCACCCTGCCCATCAGCGCCGCGTCCGGACTGGTTTACGGGGTAGTCGGGGGCACCGCCATTGCGGTGGCCGGCGCGCTTGCGGGCTCTCTTATCGCTTTCTATCTGGCGCGCGTGCTCGGGCGTGAAGCTGTCCAGCGCAAACTGGACAACAACCCGGTGTTTTCCGCGCAGGGTTCCCAGCGATTTCTGTTTATCGCGGTGGTGTTGACACGGTTGATCCCCCTGTTTTCCTTTGCCCTGATCAGCTACGCCGCCGGGGTCACGGCGATTCACCTCTGGCGCTACACCCTGGCCACGGCACTGGGCATGCTCCCCATGACCTTTGTGTTTGCCGGTCTGGGTCAGGGTTTCGAACTGAATCCGGTGGTGACCGTAGTCGCGGCCATCACGATCCTGGTGGTGATGAGCGTGCTACCGCTGTATCTCGGCCGACGCCCGCATTCCCGGCTGGCAGCCTGGCTGGAACTGAATCGCAGGGAGTGAGCGATAGACAGCCTCTTGGCTCGTTCTCCTGCCCCCCCTGGGTGACTATGTGCCATTCACCAGTGACTCACTATCTGTAAAAAGAGCTTTGGCGTCCGTCACCCGGGCCAGCCAGCTCAAGGGGATACCCTGTTCGCCGCCAACCCCGTGAATCGCCGCCATGGCTGGGCCGATAATCCAGCTGCGGCCGCAGGAGTCGCCGCCACAGTGGATGTTGGCGCGGACGGCTTCGGTATAACGGCTGGCATGGCTGAGGATGTGAAAGATCACCGGCATGGCCTCATGCAGGTAACAGGTGCGGCCGAAGGTGTCGCCGGCTTTGACTGCATCCAGTGACGAACCGGACAGGGCATGGCTCAGGTTATCCTGATCCGGCGCCCCGGTCCTGGCAGCTTCCAGGGCTGACGACATGGGCTTGCCCTGAAAAAGCTGGTCCAGAAGGGTCGCTGCGCATTTTGCCCAGGCCACCGCCTCGTCGTTGTGATTGGTCACCCGTACCGCCGCTTCGGTAACCTCCATCAGTTTATCGCTGCCGCAATAGCAGGCGACCAGTGGCGCCAGTTTGGATACGGCGGGCAGTTGCATGTCATCGGCACCGCTTTGTGGCAGCAGGTGCTGGTCGATGGTTTCAGCAATGTGAACGCCTGCTTCCTGAATGTCGGTTTCATGATAGGTCAGGTCGATGGCTTGGCGAACCGGCGCTGCCAGTTCCTTGCCCGTCAGGCAGCGGGTGTAGGGCAACACTTTCTGCACCAGTATCCGCTTCTGCTGATCGGTGAGATCAGCCTTCGTGGTCGCCAGGGCCTGGTCGATGGCGTTCTGTTCAATGTTGTTCAGATTATTCAGGGTCACCCGTGTCGGGTTATCCAGAAAGCCGATCCATGGCCCGCCCGGCCCGAAGAAACTCCGGAAACGCCGCTGGTAATCGCGGATATCCAGCTTGCCGTCACTGGCCAGGAGGCTGTCGATCAGCACCCCGGTGGCCGCGCCATAGTGGCTGATATCGCCGGACTGTTTTCCGTCGTGGGCAAAGTACCCAAAGCCGCCCGTAAAATAGCTGGCCTTCGGCGTCAGGAATTCCGGTGACTGGCCGCCCACCTCATGGATTCGCTGGCTGTCGTAAAGCCAATGCAGTCCCAGGCTGGCGGCGTCCGCCACCCAGCCGCCGGCCAGGGCAGTGATGACAGCGGGTTGTCTGTTGCTGGGCAGATTGCTGATCATGGGGTGCCTCCGGTCAGTCAGGTGCGGATCGTACGGTTTCCATACGCAAGGTGTACGGGGAATGCGTACGGGTAGCAAGCGAATGGGGACTTGTTCTGAACGGCTGGGCCGGAGCAGGTGCTGACGATGCGTCGCGGTGTTGCCCATGGTCAGGTCGGCCCGGACATCTGTGTGCCTGGTGCCGCGATACGGTTTCTTTTTATAGTGAATTGTGTGAGTGAATGTTCAAGAATGGTGGCTGGCCATCGAATCGCGCATCGTTTCCCCGTACGGATCGGACTGATAACGTCTGTGATCAAATTGTTAGAGAATATTGAGCGGAGTTTGACACTTTTCATGATGCGATCCCGTAAAACGGGGACAGAGGGCAACGGCGCGAGGTAAGTTTCAGTGTTTCTGTAACACTTTCACCAATCCCGTGTCTTAGCGGCATCAGGTATCAAGCTCAGATCAAAAGGATAGCTTCATGACGTTGAAAAAATGGATTCTGATCGCTGTGATTGCGGCGGTTGTCATCGGGTTTATTGCCAGCGGCGGTGGCGAGGTGCTCACGCTGCAGAACCTCAAGGATAACCAGCAACTTCTGGGCAACTGGATTGAACAGAACCTGCTGGTTGCGGTGCTCGGGTATGTGGTGATCTACGTGTTGGTAACAGCCCTTTCGCTGCCCGGGGCGACCATCATGACCCTCGCGGGGGGCGCGTTTTTCGGCAACCTGTATGGTCTCGCAGCAGTTTCCCTTGCCTCGACCGTTGGTGCGTCACTGGCCTTTGTCGTGGCCCGTTTTCTGATGCGTGACACCTTGCGCCGGCGCTACGGGGAAACGGTAGCGAAAATGGATCGTGGCATTGAAAAGGACGGTGCATTTTACCTGGCCACCCTGCGCCTGGTGCCGGTGTTTCCGTTCTTCCTGATCAATCTGGCCATGGGCCTGACGGGGATGAAGCTGCGCACCTACGCCCTGGTAAGCTGGCTGGCGATGCTGCCGGGTACCTTTGTCTATGTGAATGCAGGCACTCAGCTGGGACAGATTCAGTCCACCGGCGATATTGTCTCCGCGGAGTTGCTGCTGTCGTTTGCCCTGCTTGGGATCTTTCCGCTGATCGCCAAGTTTGTGGTGGGCATGATCCGCCGCCGCAAGGTGTACGCCGGCTGGAAGAAGCCGGAGCACTTTGATTACAACCTGCTGGTCATCGGCGGCGGGTCCGCAGGGCTGGTGTCCTCCTACATTGCCGCCGCGGTGAAAGCCAAAGTGGGCCTGATCGAAAAGCACAAAATGGGGGGTGACTGCCTGAACACCGGTTGCGTGCCCTCGAAAGCGTTGATTCGCAGTGCCAAGGCGGCGGATACCATGCGTCATGGCAACCGGTACGGCCTCGAATCAGTGCCGGTGAAGGGCTCGTTCAAAAACATCATGAGTCGCGTGCAGGAGGTGGTGGCCAAGGTTGAGCCCCACGACTCACCCGAGCGTTACCGCAACCTCGGCGTGGATTGCATCTTCGGCGAGGCCAGTTTCGTATCTCCCTGGGAGCTGGAAGTAAAACACAACGACGGTCGCACCGAGCGACTGACCGCGCGCAGTATCGTGGTGGCCACCGGTGGCAAGCCAGCCATGCCACCGATTCCGGGACTGCAGGACATGAACCCCCTGAACTCGGACAACCTGTGGCAGTTGCAGGACCAGCCGCAGCGGCTGCTGGTGCTGGGCGGTGGCCCCATCGGGTCCGAGCTCGCCCATGCCTTTGTGCGCCTGGGCAGCCAGGTGATTCAGGTGGAAATGGGCGATCGCCTGCTGGCGAAAGAAGACGACGATGTCTCGGAGCTGATCAGGGCGCAGTTCGAGAGAGACGGTATCGATTTGAGGCTGGGCCATGCCGCCAGGGAATTTGCGGTGGAAGACGGCGAGAAGGTGGTGTATTGCGAACATCAGGGCGAACGCGTGCGCATCCCCTTTGACGAGGTACTGGTCGCTGTGGGGCGCGCCGCCAACACCACCGGTCTGGGGCTGGAGAACATCGGGGTCGACACCCTGCCCAACGGCACCGTACCGGTGGAAGAGGACATGAGTATGCGGTTCCCGAACGTGTTCGCCTGCGGCGATGTCGCCGGGCCGTATCAGTTCACCCACGCCGCGGCTCATCAGGCCTGGTATGCGGCGGTGAATGGCCTGTTTGGTCAGTTCAAGCGCTTCAAGGTGGATTACCGTGTCATGCCCTGGGTGACCTTCACCTCGCCAGAAGTGGCGCGGGTGGGCCTCAGTGAGGCGGAAGCCAAAGCACAGGGCGTCGCCTACGAGGTGACCCGTTACGGCCTGGACGATCTGGATCGGGCCATCGCCGAGAGCGAAGACTACGGCTTTATCAAGGTGCTGACGCCGCCGGGCAAAGACAAGATTCTGGGCGCTGTGGTGGTGGGCTCCCACGCCGGTGAGATACTGGCCGAATTCACCCTGGCGATGAAGCACGGGCTGGGGCTGAACAAGATACTGGGTACCATTCATCCGTACCCCACCTGGAACGAATCGGCCAAGTACGCCGCGGGCGAATGGAAGCGAGACCACGCGCCCGCAGGCATTCTGAAACTGCTGGAGAAGCTGCACGGCTGGCGTCGTGGCAAAGGTCGGAACCCGCAGGAAAAACGTAAAGAGATAACAACAAGTTGAACAAGATCGGGTGCCAGGTGTAACGAAACCGCCGCACCCGTGTCTGACAACCGACACCATTGAAACTCCGAGGAGCATCCATGCCCCTGACCGAAACCCGACCGCCCCGCAGTAAGCGCATTCCGGCCGTGGAAGTTCTCGAACCCCGGGCGTCCGACAGCTGGACCCACACTCGCAACGGCGACCCGCGGGGCTACATTGATGCGGACAAGTTGAAAGAGTTGTGGATCCACACCGGCACTGCCTGCAACCTGGCCTGCCCCTTCTGCCTCGAAGGTTCGCACCCCGGCGACGGGCGTATCCCGGGTATGAAGCTCAGTGACGTGAAACCGTTCATTCACGAAGCCATCGACATGGGCGTGGAGCAGTTCTCCTTCACCGGTGGCGAGCCGTTCGTGATTCGCGATTTCGTTAACATTCTGGATTATGCCAGCCAGCACCGGCCCTGCTTCGTGCTCACCAATGCCACCGAACCGCTGCTGAAACGCCGCCACCAGGTGCTGCCGCTGCTGGACAACCCCTATCCGATTCATTTCCGCGTCAGCCTGGATTTCCCGGATCGCGCCCGCCACGACAAGGATCGTGGCGAAGGCAGCTTCGATCAGGCGCTGGAAGGCATCCACTGGCTGATCGAGCAGGGTTTCAAAGTATCCATTGCCCGCCAGACCGATCCGGATGAACTACCGTCCCGCGTCGAGGCCGCGTTCCGTGAGATCTTCCGGGAGTGGAATATCCCGGACGATCTGTCGTTTACCGCGTTTCCCGACCTCGGGGCGCCGGGTTCGGAGGATGGCAGCCCGGAGATCACCGAAACCTGCATGGAGAAGTACCCGACCCGGGAAGCCCGTTCTCATTTCATGTGCACCTACACGCGCATGCTGGTGAAGAAGGGCGAGCAGGTGCGGGTGTATGCCTGCACCCTGGTGGACGATGATCCCCAGTACGATCTGGGCGGCACGCTGGCCGAGAGCATGGAGGAACGCATCATGCTGCGGCATCACCGGTGTTTCTCCTGTTATCGATTTGGCGCCAGTTGTTCGGCGCCCGGATGACGTGAGATGACCGACGGCTATTTCCAGAGGTGGAGGCCGGCCAGGGGGGAATGAGTGTCCAAAACATTAAAAGAAGCCACGCTTCTCCGTTTTAGACACTCATTCCCTCCTGGCCGGCCTGCCCCCAAACCAAAAAATAACGAATCGGAAACGAACAATGAACTTTACTGAAGCCTCCCTGTTCTGGGGATTTTTGCTGGTCTACGGCGTACTCATGTATGTGCTGTCGCCGAAGAGCAAGAACGCCAATTCGTTCTACAGAGGCGCGGATGATAACGGCAACCCGGTGGGTCAGTGGTCACTGACTGCCAGTATCTTCATCAGCTGGATTTTCGCCAAGTCGGTCACCAACGCCGCCAACCTCGGTGCCGCCTATGGCGTGGTGGGCGGATTGGCGTATGCCAGTTACTGGTTGTCCATCCCCGTGGCCGGTTATGTGATCTACCTGATCCGTACCCAGACCGGCGCCCGCAGCCTGCAGGACTTTCTGACGTCCCGCTTTGGCCGGCTCGCCAGTCTGGCGTTTGCGGCGGCCATCCTGATCCGGCTGTACAACGAAGTCTGGAGCAACACCGCCGTTGTCGGCGGTTACTTCGGGCTGCCCGGAGAGTGGGAATACTACTCCGCGGCGATGCTGTTCACCGTGTTTACCCTGGCCTACAGCCTCAAGGGTGGTCTGCGGTCGTCGATCTTCACCGATGTCATTCAGGCGTTCGTGTTTGTGTTTTTCGTCGGGGCGGTGTTGTTCCTGATTATTCCCGCCAACGACACCAGCGCGCTACTGACCAACGGCGAATTCAGGCTTAACGCCGGCTTTGACCTGCTGCTGGTGGCTCTGCTGCAGCTGTTCAGTTACCCCTTCCACGATCCGGTGCTCACCGATCGGGGCTTCGTGAACAAAGAAAAGACCATGCTCAAGAGCTTTGTGGTGGCCGGGCTTCTGGGCTTTGTGGCGGTGTTTATATTCAGCCTTGTAGGTGTTCATGCCCGTCTGAACGGTATCGACGCCATGGGCAATGCGCCTGCGGCTGTGGGACAGTCATTGGGGCTGGCGGCGCTGTTCTTCATGAGCGTGGTGATGATGACTTCAGCAGGCTCAACGCTGGATTCCACCTTTTCATCGCTCGCGAAATCCCTGGCCGTGGATCTGCCCCGGCTGGCCCGCCGGGCCTCGGATAAATTACCGAGTATGCGGGTCGGTGCGCTGGTGATGATCGTGTTTGCGCTCCTTGGCAACCTGCCGATGTTTGCCGGCACTGACATCCTCAAGGCTACGACCATCTCCGGTACGATGGTCATGGGTCTGGCGCCGGTGTTTCTGTTCTATGGTTTCACCCGCTGGTCGCCCTGGAGTTTCCATCTGAGCTTCTGGACCGGCCTGTCGCTGGGTGTGCTGCTGACGGTGGGGCTGATTCCCGCAAGCTGGGCGATTGGTGAGGGTGCCTACGCCATGCTGCTGGGCGTTAATGCCTACGGTTTTCTGATCTGTACGGCAGGCTTCTTCCTGCCCCTGGTGCTGCGGCGACTGGCCGGCCGCACGCTGGCCGCCGGCGAGGCCTGAGGGGGCAACATGACGGAAGGCCGCAGCTGTCCGTTGGCATACCGTTACGATCCGGCCACGCTAGCGGAGAACCCGACGCGGGTGTCCGAGGATGTGTTGTATGTGATCGGCGGTCTCTACGGCAATCCCTATGCCCTGGATGAGATTGAGGAAATGGCCCTTGCCGAGGAGCGGCAGGGTCATCGTGTGAAGTTGGTCTTCAATGGCGACTTTAACTGGTTCAATGCCAGCGATGCCCTGTTTCGTGACATCAATAACCGGGTGCTGGATCACACCGTCAACCTCGGCAATGTGGACTATGAGCTGGCCAATCCGAGTCCGGGTGCCGGTTGCGGTTGCGCCTATCCGGCGTTTGTTGATCAGGGTGTGGTTGAGCGCTCCAACCGGATGATGGAGCGGTTGCAGGCCACCGCCGGCGAGCATCCGGACATTCTCAAGCGCTTGTCGCTGTTGCCGCGTTATCGGTGTCTTATATTTGGAGGCCTAAAGGTTTTGGTGCTTCACGGCGATCCGGAGTCTCTGGCGGGCTGGGGGCTTGCCTACGAATCTTTCGCCGCGGGCAACGAAGCCCGGCTGGCAGACTGGTTCCGCGCCAGCGGTGTGGATCTGATTGTTTCCACTCATACCTGTCTGCCGGTTCTCTGGAAAGGAACGGTGGACGGTCGTTCCTGCGCGGTGGCCAATAACGGTGCGGCGGGTATGGGCAACCTGGTGTCCGACCCCCGTGGACTGATTACCCGCATTGGATTTACAAGCCCCGTGGCTGAGCCTGTGGCCGGTATTGAGAGTCACGGTCTTAATGTCACGCTGCTGCCGGTGGCGTACCCGTTGCAAGCCTGGTTACAAGCATTTGACCAACTGTGGTCGCCGGGTTCAGCGGCCGCCATCTCCTACCGCGATCGTCTGGTCAGCGGGACTTCGCTGATGCCGGAGCGCATTGTTTTCCCGGCGCTTCCTTAACCGTTTTGTCACTGGCGGTTGCTTTAATAGAGGCTATTCTTAAACAACGGGTCGGGCGTCTGTGGCGTGCACCCAGCGGCCCCAACTTGAAATATATTTTGTGGTCTATATAATTTAGCCCTAACTTTTTGACGCGAAACCATCACGCTATGACATCAGAAGGATCGAATACCACCGCCATCACCCTCCGTACACCGGTCAAGGATGATGGCTACAGGCTCCATCGATTGGTGGCGGAATGCCCTCCGCTGGACCCCAACTCGATTTACTGCAACCTGCTGCAGTGCAGCCACTTTGCCGACACCGGCGTGGCCGCGGAGAAGGACGGCGATCTGGTCGGCTTTATCTCCGGATACATCCCTCCCCAACAGCCCGGCACCGTATTCGTGTGGCAAGTGGCAGTTCATGAAAAAGGTCGTGGACAGGGCCTGGCCAAGCGGATGCTGAAAGAGATTGTGGGCCGCGATGCGTGCAAACGTGTAACGCACCTGGAAACCACCATCACCGAGGACAACGAAGCCTCGTGGGCGCTGTTCCGTTCGTTCGCGCGTGACCTGGGGGCCGAGCTCACCTATCACGAGCATTTTGAGAAAGAGACCCACTTCGGCGGCAAGCACGATTCCGAGTTCCTGCTGCGCATCGGGCCTTTCACCAAGCCAGCCTGAGCGTCAGTCAACGACGCAGGCATTACTGACCGCTTTCTGGATGAGCCGGCAGACCACTGAGGCAGGTCTGTCGCCACGGCTCTGACGAATGTGTGGCTGGCTGATCGCGACTGTACCCGACGGGCTGCCCACAGACACCTCGAACCTGACATGCTAAGAGGCAAGACAATGGAACTTTTCAAGTCGACCGAATCTGAAGTACGCGTTTATTCCCGCGCTTTTCCGGTGATTTTCAATCGCGCCAAGAATGCGCATCTGTACACCGAAGACGGCAAGGAATACCTGGACTTTCTCGCCGGTGCCGGCTCCCTGAACTACGGCCACAATAACGACATCCTGAAGCAGGCGCTGCTCGAATACATCGAAGCCGATGGCGTGAGCCAGGGCCTGGATATGTTCACCACGGCCAAGCACAACTTCATTGAGTCCTATAAGAAGTACATTCTGGATCCCCGCGGCCTGAACTACAAAATGCAGTTCACCGGCCCCACCGGTACCAACTGCGTGGAAGCGGCCATGAAGCTGGCGCGCAAGGTCAAGGGCCGTAACGGCATCATCTCGTTCACCAACGGTTTCCACGGGGTCACCATGGGCGCCGTGGCGGCGACCGGCAACAAACACCACCGTGGTGGTGTGGGCACGCCGCTGGGCAATGTTGATTTCATGTTCTACGACGGTTACCTGGGCGACGACGTCGACAGCCTGGCCATCATGGACAAGCTGCTGAATGACGGTTCCTCCGGTTTCGAGCTGCCCGCAGCCGTAATTGTCGAGGCGGTGCAGGGCGAGGGTGGTCTCAACGCCTGCCGTGCCGAGTGGCTGAAAGGCTTGTCAGAGCTGTGCAAGAAGCACGACATTCTGCTGATTCTGGACGACATCCAGGCGGGTAATGGCCGTACCGGCGAGTTCTTCAGCTTCGAGTTTGCCGGCATCAAGCCGGACATTGTGACGGTGTCCAAGTCCCTCAGTGGCTACGGCCTGCCGATGGCGCTGGTACTGTTCAAGCCGGAGCTGGACGTATGGGATCCGGGCGAGCACAACGGTACCTTCCGTGGCAACAACATGGCCTTCATCACCGCCCGCAGTGCGGTTGAAACCTATTGGCGCGACGATGCCTTCGCAAACGAAGTGAAGGCGAAGACCAGGATTCTGGGTGATGCACTGCAGGCGATTTGCGACATGTACCCCGGTGAGTTCAAAATGAAGGGACGCGGTTTGATGCGTGGTATCGAAGCCACACACGCGGACATCACCGGCGCGATCACCAAGCGGGCCTTCGAGCACGGTCTGATCATCGAGACCAGTGGCCCCAACGATGAAGTCATCAAGTGTCTGATGCCGCTGACCACCAGTGAAGACGACCTGAGAAAGGGTGCCGCGCTGCTGGCCAGAAGTGTGGACGAGATCATGCAGGAAGGGATCAGCGAGGCGTCGTAAGGCGCCACCTCCATCTGGACATTCATTCTGCAGGACAGCGAAGACAATACTATGACGACGCACTTACATACCGTAGAGAAGATTGGCGGCACCTCGATGAGCAATTACGAGGCGGTCCGTGACAACATCATCATCGGTGCCCGCAGCAAAGACGACCTGTACCAGCGCATTTTCGTGGTGTCTGCCTACGCGGGCGTAACCAACGAGTTGCTGGAACACAAGAAAACCGGCGAGCCCGGCGTTTACGCCCTGTTTGCCGACGCCGAGTCCGACTGGGCCTGGGGCGATGATCTCACCAAACTGGTGAAGTTCCTCACCGATCTGAACGGCGAGCTGTTCGAGGATCCGATGCTGAAACAGCAGGCGGACCAGTTCATCACCGATCGCATCGAGGGGGTGCGGGGCTGCCTGATTGATCTGCAGCGCCTCTGTTCCTACGGCCAGTTCCAGCTGGAGGAGCATCTGCTGACGGTGCGGGAAATGCTGGCCGGCATCGGCGAGGCTCATAGCGCCTTCAACACTGCACTGAAGCTCCAGCAAGAGGGCATCAATGCCCGTTTCGTGGATCTCACCGGCTGGCGCGACAACGAGCTGCTGCCGCTGGATGAGAAGCTGAAGCAGACATTTGATGCAGTTGACCTGTCCCGTGAGCTGCCGATTGTTACCGGCTACGCCCAGTGCAGGGAAGGTCTGATGCGGACCTTTGACCGGGGCTACAGTGAGATGACCTTTAGCCGGGTGGCGGTGATCACCGAAGCTCGTGAAGCGATCATCCATAAGGAATACCACCTCAGTTCCGCCGACCCCAACATTGTCGGGGCCGAGAAGGTGGTGCCTCTGGGGCGTACCAATTACGACGTGGCCGATCAGCTGGCCAACCTCGGCATGGAGGCGATTCACCCCCGTGCTGGTAAGGGTCTGCGCCAGAACGAGATTCCGCTGCGGGTGATGAACACCTTCGAGCCGGAGCATACCGGTACCCTGATCACCGGCGATTACGTCAGTGAGAAGGCCCAGGTGGAAATCATTGCTGGCGCCAAGGGCGTGTTTGCGGTGGAAGTGTTCGATCAGGACATGCAGGGCGAACCCGGTTCCGATCGCCGCATCCTGGACGTGCTGAGCCGCTTCAAGGTGCGGTTCATGTCCAAGGACACCAACGCCAACACCATCACCCACTACGTGGGCAGCACCCTGAAGCACGTCAAGCGGGTGGTCAAGGCGCTGAAAGAAGAGTTCCCCAACGCCGAAATCAACACCCGCAAGGTAGCGGTGGTGTCGGCCATCGGCAGTGATATGAAAGTGCCGGGCATCCTCGCCCGTTCCGTTAAATCGCTGGCCGACGGGGAAATCAGCATTCTGGCGTTGCACCAGTGCATGCGCCAGGTGGATATTCAGTTTGTGGTGGACGAAGACGATTACGAGAAAGCCATCGTGGCGCTGCACGGTGTGCTTATTGAACCCCACAATCACGAATACGCCATCGTCGCGGCCTGACCCGCGACCGCGGATGGCCCCGCACCCAACCGTCAGGTTGGTCGGGGCATCCGTCGTTGTCCTGCCACCGCCCCCTCCGTAGTTGTCCCTATCGCCCACCCGGCGCACCCCGGTGGGGAATCCACGCCCTGACCCTGATCGTATCTCTAGTACATTCATAATCGGTACCAAAGCCATGAGTAAATCCGAGAGGCTGGGACCGTCTCCGACCATGAGCTCGACCGGTGAAACGGATTCCCTGGTTGGGCTGTACTTCAGGGATGCGTCCCGTTACGAACTGCTGGGCGACAAAGGCGAGCGTCGACTGGTTCGCCAGCTCACCCGCTGCTATCAGGTCATCGCCCGGGAACTGGCGTTGCCGGAGGAGACTCCGCAAACCTACCGCGAAATCGTTGGCAGCCTGGGCGATGCGTGTGCGTTCACCACCCGGTGTCGGCGTGCCTACCATCTGGCCCGTGCCTGCCGCAGCAAACTGGTGGAAAGCAACCTGCGGCTGGCAGTGCACATTGCGCGTCGGTATGGCCATCACGGCATTCCCATGGCGGATCTGATTCAGGACGCCAACGTGGGTCTGATCAAGGCGGTGGAACGCTTTGATCCTACCAAAGGCTTCCGCTTTTCCACCTACGCCTACTGGTGGATCAGCGAAGAGGTAAAACGCTGCCTGCAGCGGGGCTCACGGCTGGTTCACACGCCGGAAAACGTCGTGGATGAGATCCGTCAGTTGCGCAAGGTGTCCATGCGCCTGCATCAGAGCCTCGGCCGCGCGCCCCTGCAAAGCGAGCTGGCCCGGGAAATGGAGGCCTCACCGTCCCGTATCGGTGAGCTCAGAGCGTTGGCGAACCGTGAGGTGTCTGTGGATGCGCCGGTTTCGGAAAGCGCTGGAATTACCCTCGGTGACAGTCTGAGTGGCGATGAGCAGATGGCTCCGGATCACTCGATGGTGCAGCGTGATCGCAAGAAATACCTGTCGGATATTCTCGGCAAGTTGTCGGATCGCGAGAAGGCTGTACTGTCACGGCGATTCGGTCTGGGCCTGCCGGAACCGGAGACGCTGCAGATCATCTCCGATGACCTGGGTATCAGCCGGGAGCGGGTGCGTCAGATCGAGAAGGGAGCCATTCGCAAATTGCAGGCCACCCTCGGTGTGGACGAAATGAAGCGTATGGAAGGAATGTGAACGGGGTGATTCAGTGCGCCATGATAAACCAGGCGCCCGCAATCACCTGACATGCCAACACCACGGACGTCAGTGCCAGCCTGAGCCTTAGATACCAGGCTGGCCAGTAACCCTTCATCCAGCGAGCGTCGACAATATACAGCGCAAGATAGGCGACGGTGTAGATGCCGATTTGCCAGCGCACGGCCAGCAACAGCCCCACCCCCGCAGCTACGAAAAACACCTGGCTAAGCACCATGGTAACCAGCGGCGATAACGGGTAGCAGCGGTTTTCCAGCTGCATGGCGATGGGCCAGTAAACACCGGCCATAAAGGCAAGAATGCCGGCACTGTAGAGGTAGAACCAACCGATCACCGTCACGCTGTAGGCCGGCATGAGGAACAGACTGAGGATACTCGCCAGAAACGGGATCAGTCCGAGAACGCCAACCAGAATCGCCAGTCGTGCAACAGCGATCACGATCCTCGCCCCTGTACCCGGATTCTCATAGGCTCGATGCCAGCGGGCTCCATACCCACCATTTCATGGTAGGCCGACGGGTGAACCACATCGGTTCTGGCTATGCTGAAGGCACCCAGGGCGTCCTGAATCTGCCAGCTGCTGCGAAACAGCCGCGTTTTACCGTTCTTGTCAGAGAGGATAAGCAGCTGGTCCCCGATCCTGAGGCGGGCCATGTACTGTTGGCCCTCGATAGAAATTATCTCCAGCAGATCAATAGTGTGATGACTGCTGTTGTTGAGTTGATCGAAGGTTATTCTCACCGTGGTGCTCCAGAGGTGAAATGGTACCGGGGAATTTACGACCGCCAGTGGTAATAGGATCAATTACCCAGTTCCCGGCAGACTTCATGCTGGGGGCAGTCCACCAGGTGATCGTTCACCATGCCGGTGGCCTGCATGAAGGCGTACACAATGGTTGGGCCGACAAAATTGAAGCCGGCGTTCTTGAGCGCCCGTGACATGGCCTCCGCCTCGGCTGTGGTTACCGGAACGTCGGAAAAGCTCTGCCAGCGGTTCTGGAGCGGTTTGCCACCTACAAAGGACCAGAGGAATTCGCTGAAATCCGCGCCCTGCTCCTTCATCTGGAGAAAACTGCGGGCGTTGCGAATGATCGAGTGCACCTTGAGGCGATTTCGGATGATGCCGGGGTTGGCGAGCAGTTCCTCGATCTTCTGGTCGTCATAGCGGGCGATCCGTTGTGGATCAAAATCGTCGTAGGCCTGCCGGTAGCTGTCCTGTTTGCGCAGTATGGTGATCCAGCTCAGACCAGCCTGCTGTCCATCCAGGCAAAGCTTTTCAAACAGCGCGAGTTCGTCGTACTCCGGGCGCCCCCACACGGTATCGTGGTAGTGAACGTAGAGGGGATCCGTGCCGCACCAGGGGCAGCGTCTGTTGTCGTCCATCAGGATTCCTCGCAAGGGCGGATGCGTGGCGTCACCGGCTGATGCCAGTTCATGATCAGGGGCTCAGCCTGTGGCCACAGAGCAGTCAGGTCAAGGTTTGTTGGCACCTCTGCCAGCAGCCGCCCGCCAGGCCGGGAAAATCGCTCATCGCAGTAGACCAGAGTGACCAGGAAGCCCGCCACAGTGCCACTGGCCGCCTGCCAACCGGGCTCATCGCGATCCCCGGACAGGTGAAAATCGGAGCCCACTTCCAGAGTCTGCAGGTTGCCGGCAATGCCCCGGCCGGTGGCTTTCAGCCACGCTTCTTTCAGGGTCCAGACCCGCAGGAAGTCCGCATGGCTGTCGTTGGCGAGCAGCCAGCGTTGTTCGGCTGGGGTAAACCAGCGCCGCACCACTTTCTGCCACTGGGGATGACGGTTGAGGGGTTCGATATCCAGTCCGATACCGGCGCGGCCACTCACTGCGCAGGCGGACAGCCGCTGACTGTGGCTGAGAGACAGATGCCAGCCGGCGGGAGTTGCCGACGCTGTCGGCCGTCCGGCCACCGGCGCGCAGCCCGCGGGCGGGCAATGGGCACTGCTGGCGATGGCCTGTCGTAGCAGCCAACGGCTGCTCAGGTACTCCCGCCGCCTCGGGCCGGAGAACTTTGCCACGGTTGCCCGCTCATAGTCGGTAAGCCAGGCCGGGCTGGGCAGATCCGGTGCTTCCGGTTCACGGCACAGCCAGATCGATGGCGCACCGTCCGGGCGGTTGTCAGGGCTGCAGTCGCTGGATGTGCCAGCCATCGCCTTCCCTTACGTATTCGAAGCGGTCGTGGAGACGGCTGGGACGGCCCTGCCAGAATTCGATGCGCTGGGGCACCACCCGGTAGCCACCCCAGAAACTTGGTAGGGGTACGTCTCCGTTGCCGAATTTCTCTTTGATTTCCGCCACTTTTTGCTCGAGCAGCCCGCGGGAGGTGATCACCTTGCTCTGCTCCGAGACCCAGGCGCCAATTTGACTGCCCCGGGGCCGTGACGCGAAATAACGTAGGGATTCGGCTTTGCTGACTCGTTCCACGGCGCCCTGAATCCGTACCTGCCGGTTCAGGGCAATCCAGGGAAACAGCAGCGCCGCCTGCGGATTCTGCGCCAGTTCCGCGGCCTTGCGGCTGCCATAATTGGTGTAGAACACGAAGCCCTGCTCGTCGAAATACTTCAGCAGAACCGTGCGTAGGTCAGGCATGGCATCGTGCCCGGCGGTGGCCAGCGACAGGGCGTTGGGTTCCAGAATACCGGCCTCACGAGCATGCTCGAACCAGCTCTGAAACTGCCGGATCGGGTTGTCATCCAGGGCATCGCGATCCAGGCCTTCGCTCTCGAAATCACGACGCATATCGCCGATGTCCATAGTGTTTCCTCTGTCGCGTGTTGGTAGCACCAAAAATACGAATCATGAGGATATCGGGTTCAGCGCCGGCTGTCGCGATCACGGTGAACGGACTGCCGCTGCTGACAAACGGGTGTCGGGCCGACTATCCTTGTAAACAGGCACGCGGGTAAGATTGCCCGGGAATTCCGCCGTCTATGAGGAGAAGTCCGTGGCTCAGAGCCGTCAACGCAGTCGCACCCCCAGAAATCTGTTGATCGGGGTCCTGGTTCTTTTTGTGCTGTACACCCTGGCAGGCTTTCTGCTTCTTCCCTGGTGGCTGGAAAAGTCGCTGCCGGAGCAGCTGGATCAGCGCATGGGGTGGCAGGCGGCGGTGGCCGACATCCGTGCCAACCCGTTTGCGTTGAGTGTCGAGGCCACGGGACTGGAAGCGGTGGACAGCGGCGGTGAGCCGGTGGTGGCGTTTGAACGGCTGCGGCTGGATCTGAATTTCTTCCAGCTGGTGCGCGGCATTGTCGGGTTCGAGGAGATTCAGCTGGACGAGCCGTTCATCCGCGTTGACTTACTGGAGGACTACGGCGTCAACTTTGCCAGAGACTGGCAGAGCGCCAATCCCGGCGAGGTCACCGAGCCACCGGCCGGGGACGACGAAGCCAGCGAGCCACTGCCGCTGTATTTCGGGCAGATCGTGGTCAATGGTGGTGAGATGCTGTTCCGCGATTTCAGTCAGCAGGAAATGGCGGAGTTCCGCATTGAACCCCTGGACCTGACACTCAACGATTTTGCCACCTGGCCCCGTGAGGATCAGGGCAGCGACTATTCCCTGATGGCGGCGTTGGGTAGCCAGACCATTGAGTGGGAGGGTGATCTCAGTGTGGCCCCGTTCTACTCCCGGGGATCTCTGCGGCTGTCATCCGTGGGCTACGATACGCTGGCGCATTTCCTGGCCCCTTACCTGCCGTATGATCTGCGCGGCGGCAGTGTCACCGTGAGCTCTGACTACGTCGTCCAGGCCGGCGACACCTTCTACCTGGAAACCACCAATGGCGAGTTTGCCCTCGAAGATCTGGCTATTGCCCTGGACGAGGACAGTGAGCAAGCGCGGCTGAGTGCCGGCAAACTGGCGGTGGATGCCATCCGCTTTGACCTCACGGGTCGGGAAATCAACGTGGGTCAGGTGTCCCTGGAAAATCTCGATCTGGCCCTGGCGCGGGATGAGAACGGTCAGATCGACTGGCTTGCCCCGTTGGCATCCGCCGACGGCAACAGCGACACTGGTGACGGAGAGGCGGCGGCCGAATCCGAAGCCCCGCTCCGCTGGTCCCTGGCCGGTATCTCGTTGACCCGCAGCCGGGTGCTGTGGCAGGACCGGCAGCCGGAATCTGCCGCCGAGATCGCCCTCGAGCAGCTGTCGTTGTCCACCGGCACCCTCAGCCATGAGCTGGCGGAGCCGGTGAGTTACCGGGTACAGGGCACTCTGGCCAGTGGCGGGCGGTTGTCGCTGGATGGGCAGGTCACTCCGTCACCTTTCACTCTTGAGGCGGCGATTTCCGGCACAGGCGTGGCGATTGCTGCCTTCCAGCCCTATGTCCGCCAAGCCGCGAACATCGAGATTGCCAGCGGCCTGCTGGGGCTGGACGGCAATCTGGATCTCGACGGTCAGAAAGATCCCCTCACCGGCACCTTCAGCGGCACCGGTGAGTTGACCGGGCTCAACATGCGGCTGCCGGAGGCGTCGGATGAACTGGTGTCGTGGCAGAGCCTGCGACTGGCACCCATCGAGTACAACGTCTACCCCGCGCGCCTGGAAATCGGCACTGTTACGCTCACCGAGCCCTCGGTCAACGTGGTGCGGGAGAGCGACGGTCTGCACAACCTCGAGCGCATCATCCGGGCATCGGATAACGACGACAGCGAAACATCCGGCGACGACGCCGGTGGCGAGCCGGACTTCATCTTCCGAATAGATCAATTGCTGCTGGAGCGCGGAGAGGTTTCCTACACCGACCGGTCCCTCGAGCCGGCCTTCTCCACCACTCTGCAGGCGCTCAATGGCAGTGTTAGCGGTATTGCCAATGTGTCCCCCCAGCAGGGGGACATTGTCGTCCGCGGATTGGTGAACGGCAGCTCCGAACTGACCTTTGATGGCTCCCTCGGGACCCTGGGCACGGACGACATCAGCACGTTGACTGTGGGAATGAAAGGCGCGTCGCTGCCGAATTTGTCACCGTATTTCGGGCGTTACCTTGGTTACGGGGTCAACAGTGGCAAGCTGGATCTCGATGTGAACTACGAGATTTCTGGCAGCCGGATTGAGGCCAGTAACCTGATCATCATGGATCGACTGGAACTGGGCCAGCCGGTAGTCAGTGATCAGGCCACTGGTGCGCCAGTCAAACTGGGCCTGGCATTATTGCGGGATCGCAAGGGGATGATCGAAATTGATCTGCCGATCAGCGGTGATCTTCAGGACCCGGATTTCAGCGTTGGTAATGTCGTCATGCGGGCTTTTGTGAACCTTCTCAGCAAGGCCGCTGCCTCTCCTTTCAGTGTGTTGGGCTCGGTTGCCCAGCTGGCGGGACTGTCCGGTGATCAGCTCAGCGAAGTGCGGTTTGTGGCAGGCACTGCCGAGCTGGCCGAGGGCGACCGGGTCAAACTGGATGCCCTGGCGGACGCTCTGACCGAGCGACCGGCGCTGTTGCTCAACATTCGTGGTGGTGTGGCACCGCAAGCTGATGGCCTGGCGTTGTTACGCCAGCGGCTGACCCGGCAGCAGGGCGGAGCCCTGTCTGAAACCGACTGGGCTGAGGCGCGGGAGGCGTTTTTTGTCGGGGAGCGCTCACTACCGCCGGAAGCCCTCGGAAATCTGGCGTCGGCACGGGGCGCCTGGCTGAAAAAAGAGATGCTTGAAGCGTACGATGTGGCGGCGGACCAGCTGTTTTTGCTGGACCCGCAGCGTGACGCCAGAGCAGACGAACAGGGCCTGGTGGCGGTGCAGTTTGCTTTGGACGCCCGTTAGCCTCTCACGGCAGGTTCTGCTGGAACGGGAAACCCGTGAAAAACCCCGGTGGTAGCTGCAGGCCCCACTTCTCCACCAGTATGCGGTAACGGCCACTGCGCACCAGAGGTTCAAGTAGCCGGATCATATCGGCGGCATTCACCGGGCCGCCGGCGCGGGTAATAATGGCCAGACGGTATACCTGATCCGGTCGCTCGGAAATCAGCAATCGTTCCCGGTCTTCGGGGTGCTGCGCCAGATGTTGCTGGAGGTAGGAGCGACTGACAATCGCCACCTCGGCAACGGAGGGCCGGTCGGCCTTGATCAGGTTGATGTTGCGGCGGTGGCTGTCGGAGAACTCGATGTCGAAGCGCTGTTCCAGTTTTTCGTTGTCGATCTCGAAATCCGCAAAGCCATAATGATAGCCCGACATGGCCACGATGCTGCGTTCCTGGAGGTTGTCGAAGAACCCGGTGTCCCGTCCCGGTTTTCTCAACGCCAGATACAGCTCTTCGTCGGTCAGAATCGGGATAGTGGCTTCATGCGGGTAGTCGTGCCAGCCCCAGGCCGGGCTCTCAAAGAAGATGACGTCGTACAGGCCGGCTGTGAAGTCCAGATAGCGGCGCATGGGCGACGTGTGCACAACTTTGAAACGGACATCCGGGTGGGCAGTGTCAAGGTGCTGCAGGGTGTCCGCCAGCAGCCCTTCCACTTCGCTTTCAGAGCCGATACCGGCAATGGGCGGGAAGTTGTAGACTCCCACCTTGATTTCCAGCTCGGCGCGGGCAACGGGCACAGTAAAGCCCACCGCGCAGAACAGTAGGGCGAGCAAGGCAGGCTGGAATCGGTTGTTTCGCGGCAAGGAAGAGTCCCGGGTGGCCAAGTTCTGAGCGTTCGTTCAGATTAACACCCGGAGATTCCTGTCAGAAAGGGTCAAATTATAAACTTATGCAAAACGGAGCGTTTACTGTGCAGCCCACTCTGAGCCATTTTTTTGCTTACGTTTCCCGGTTGCGCTGGATCAAGCGCTGGGGGCTGATGCGCAACGCCATCGAAGAGAACGTGGCCACCCATTCCTGGGAGGTGGCAACCCTCGCCCACGCCCTGGCGTTGATCCGCAATCGTCACTTCGGCGGCACCGTCAATGCCGACCGTATTGCTGCAGCGGCGTTGTACCACGACGCCACGGAGGTGATCACTGGCGATTTGCCAACGCCGGTGAAGTATCACTCACGGGTGATGCGAGAGGCGTTCGGGGATATCGAGCACAAGGCCGAGGCGGAGTTGCTGGCGTTATTGCCGGCGGACCTGCGGGAGGATTTCGCACCCTACGTGCGGGAGTCGCAGCTGTCGGCGGAAGAGAAGGAACTGATCAAGGCGGCGGACCGGTTGTCGGCGCTGCTGAAATGCGAAGCCGAGATGCGGGCCGGTAACACCGAGTTCGAACCGGCCGCCGAGCAGATTGCGCGGCGGCTGGAACAGGATGGCCTGGCGGAGGTTGCCTACTTCATGGAAGTGTTTGCCCCCGGTTACCGGCAACCTCTGGACAATCTTCTGGGCTGAGCCGGTCTGATCACCAGCGATCAGGCGCCGCCGGATGCCACCATGCCGCCGCGCAGACCGTCACGTTGCGCCGACTGGCGGACAATGTCCTCCGGGCTGCCGGCCAGTTCCCGGAACATGCCCATGGAGCCGAGCAGCGCGGAGGACTCGTAGGGCACGAACACCCGCTCGCCATCCTTGGCCATGTTCGGCAGAACCTTGATGTAGCTCTGGCCGAGCAGGTAGCCGACAACGGTCTGCTTGTTTTGTTCGGTTTCGCCGATGGCACTCAGCACCAGGCGGATGGATTCCTGCTCACCCTGGGCGCGCAGAATGGCCGATTCTTTGTCGCCCTGGGCATTGAGGATCGCGGATTCGCGCTGGCCCTGGGCCATGGCGATGGCGGCGGACTTCTCGCCCTCGGCTTCGGTGACCGTGGCCCGGCGCTTACGCTCGGCGGCCATCTGCAGGCGCATGGCCTCTTCCACTTCTTCCGGCATGCTGATGTCCTGCACTTCCACGCGGGTCAGTTTGACCCCCCATTTAGAGGCAGCCTCTTCCATTTCCGCCTGGATCGCGTTGTTCACTTCGCTGCGGGATTCGAACAGCTTGTCCAGCTCCATCTTGCCCACGACCGAACGCAGGGTGGTTTTCGCCAGTACCTCCACCGCCTGGCTCATGTTGGCCACCTCGTAGACGGCGCGGCGCGGGTCGATGATCTGGTAATACAGGGCCCCGTTGATGTTCACCGTGACGTTGTCGGTGGTCACCACCGGCTGACCGGGAAAGTCCATCACCGTCTCGCGGCGGTCGATGCGGGTTTCAAAGCTGCTGCTGGGATGGTATTCGTCGCCGATGCGCACATAGCGGGTCATGGTGATGGCGCGCGGGCGCTCGATGAACGGAATGATGATGTTGACGCCGCTTTCCAGAATCCGGTTAAAGGACCCCAGCCGCTCGATTACCATCACTTCGGACTGGCGCACGATAACGAGGCCCTTGGCGATGATTGCGATGCCGATAGCCAGCAGAACGAGACTGATAACCAGGCCCGGCGAGAGAAATGCTTCCATACGTGTTACTCCGTGGGTTTGACGCTGTGAACGACGGCGGTGGTGCCGTCGAAGGTTTCGAAAATGACGTCCGTGCCGGCGGCCAGCTCGGCGCTGAACCCGTCACTGGTGCGAATACGGTAGAAGTCGCCGTTGATCTTGATGCCTACGGCGCCGTCGAAGTCACGCCGTTCGCATTGATAACGGCGGCCCTGTTCCACGCCGGTGCCGGTGGTGCCGTAGGCTACCCCTTTGGGTGAGAAGCGCGGGCGGATCCAGCGAATGGCCACCGGCACCAGGATGCCCGAGAACACACCCATGGCGACCAGTTGCCATTCAAACGGAATGCCGAGAAACGCCAGCAGGGCCGTCAGCGCGGCAGCCACGCCCAGTGCCAGCAGTACCAGCACGCCGGAGGTCAGCTCCGCGAGGCTCAGAGCCAGAGCCAGGATCAGCCAGAAATGCGTGAGACTCCATTCCATACAAGCAGTGTCCGTCAGAGAAAGGTTGAAATTGAAGGACCGATTGTAGCACGCCGGTTCGGGTTGGCCTGAGTGCCCGCTGTGACGAACCTCTGATGCCATGGCCAGAAAACCGTCAGGTGCTAGAGTGTCGAGTATAGACAGCTCCCCAAACAAAACCGATAAGAGGCAATGGCCATGAAAGATCTGAACAACAAGGTTGCGGTGGTAACCGGCGCGGGCTCTGGTATTGGCCGTTCGCTGGCAAAATCCCTGGCAGCCCGCGGCTGCCGGCTGGCATTGTCTGACGTCAATGAGACCGGCCTGGCGGAAACCGTCAGTGAACTGGGCGGTGCCGATGTCAAAACCTACAAACTGGATGTATCGGATCGCGATGCCATCTACGCCCACGCCGAGCAGGTCGCAAAGGACTTCGGTCAGGTCAATCTGGTGATCAATAACGCCGGTGTGGCCCTGTCAGCCTCAGTCAGCGAGATGAGCGATGACGACTTCAAATGGGTCATGGACATCGATTTCTGGGGCGTCGCCCACGGCACCCGGGCGTTCCTGCCGCACCTGATTGCGTCCGGTGACGGTCACGTGGTGAACATTTCCAGTGTGTTTGGCCTGATCAGCGTGCCCAAGCAAAGCGCCTACAACGCGGCCAAGTTCGCAGTACGCGGCTTTACCGAAGCCCTGCGCCAGGAAATGAAGCTGGAAAACCAGCCGGTGGCGGTCAGCTGCGTCCATCCCGGCGGCATCCGCACCAACATCGCCAATGCCGCACGCATGGGCAAGTCTGAAAACGCCGATGCCCAGCGCAAGGGCTTCGACAAGCTGGCCAGGACCACGCCGGACAAGGCCGCAGAGATCATTATCAAAGGTATCCTGAAAGACGAGTCACGCATCCTGGTAGGCCCGGATGCCTGGGGCATTGACGCTATCAACCGACTGCTGGGCTCAGCCTATCAGCCGCTGGTTGAGCGTTTCTCCCGCAAGAATCTTTACGTCTGAGCCAGGCCGCCGGCATCAGTGGGTTTCCCGATGAGGTGAAACCTGCTGTATATTTTACATACAGATTTAAGCTTCTATACTTGCTGTTGTTCCAGGGAAGGAGACAGCATGACTACGACACATCATTCCGACTTGGGAATGGCTCTGGAGCAAAGCCGTTCGGGTCTCCGCGATAATCACCGCCGCTCACTGATGCGGCTGCTGTTCCTGATCACCGGGTCGTCCCTGCTGGTGTTTTCGGGCCTGCAGGCCGTGAACGGTTTCTGGTGGGTGGCCGGCACCGAACTGTTGGCCAGTGCCCTGCTGTTTTTCGGCTTTGCTCGCTTGCGTGATAGCGCGCACCTGCAGGGGTGGATTTATGGCTATCTGACGGCGCTGTTCTCGTTTTTTCTGGCCATCATGCTGTTTCCCGACGCCTCCGTATCGGCGTTCGCCTGGGTGCTGATGATGCCGGTGCTTGCATATCTGCTGCTGGGAAAGCGTGACGGCTTCCTGCTCAGCGTGCCCTTCGTGCTGGCCGGCGGGGTGGTCTATTACCTGCATCTGGGCCAGGTCGACAGCGCCTACCTGATGATCGACCTGCTCAACATGACCCTTTGCGGTGCGCTGATGCTGGTGTTCATCCATCTGTACGAAATCCGGCGCGAGGAAGCCGAACAACGGCTGGTGGATATGGCACAGAGTGATTTCCTGACCGGGCTGGCCAATCGCAGCAGCTTTCAGAGTACCCTGACCCGCACCATCGCCGAGTGTGAGCGCAGCGGCAGCGGCTTTGCGCTGGTGATTATGGACATCGATCACTTCAAAGTGGTCAACGACACCCTGGGGCACGATGCCGGCGACCTGGTGCTCAAAGACATTGCGTTGAGCCTGGGGGAGCGGTTGCGTGGCACTGATTTCGTGGCACGTCTTGGGGGGGAGGAATTCGGCCTGATCCTGCGGGACGTCAAGTCAGCCGGCGCCTACGAACTGATGGAGGAACTGCGGCAGCGCATTGCGGATCGGGAGCTGGTTTACGGGGATGCGCGGGTTCGTGTGACGGCGTCTTTCGGCATCGCCCATTGGCCCGAGCATGGCCGGCAGGCCGAAACCCTGTTCCGCGTTGCCGACCGGTGCCTTTACAGCGGTAAAAGCGCCGGCCGGAATCGCGTGGCCCGACCGCTTACTGCAGGGTCCGGCGGTTTCCCTTCTGATACTGTGGCGCAATGTGTGCGCTGATCTCTTCCTTGAAGCGGGCAATCAGTTCGCTGTTATCGTGATCCCAGGGGTGGAAGCCCGGCTTGAAGTATTCCAGCCAGGTGGGGATCAGGCTGGAGAAGGTGCCGTCTTTACCCCACATGCGCCAGACACTCTTGGCGGCGTCTTTCAGTGAAAAGTTGCTGCGATCATTCAGCACCATCCGGGTGGTGAAATAGCTGGCAACCACGCCCAGAGCGGCGGTACTGAAGGCCAGATAGAACGCGCGCTCGGCGTAGGTGCCGCCCACTTCCTGAAACACATCGTAGGTCACCGCTTTGTGCTCGGTTTCCTCGATGGCGTGCCACATCCACAGCGGACGCATGCTCTCGTGCATGTCTTCACGCACGTCGCTGCGCTCCAGCAGCATGTCTGCCATCATCGCGGTCAGGTGCTCCAGGCCGCAGGTAATGGCCAGCTGGTGGCGCTTCGGCAGTTTTTTGGTGACGCCAAGAAGCACTTCCAGTTGTTTTTCCAGTTCCTCCACCGGCATGCCGCGATCCCGGATGTGCTGGTTCATGGTGTCATGCTCCAGCGAGTGCATGGCCTCCTGACCAATGAACCCGCGCACTTCCGCTTTCAGCTTGGGATCGGAGATCTGGTCGCGGTAGTAGCGCACCGAATCCACGAAAAACTGTTCGCCCTGGGGAAACAGTACCGACAGCGCATTCATGGTGTGGCTCAGCAGATGGCTGTTATTGAGCCAGTACTGCGGCACCTGTTCACCGAATTCAAAACCCATGCGCTGAGGCTTGATGGAGACGTTCTCCGGCGTATTGGACACCGGGGCCTTGGATTCTGCAGTTTTTGTTCTCAGCATGGTTACACTCCTCTGCGATTGAACGCTTTGGCTGATGTCATGAGTCCAGTGTGGGTAAGTCAACGCTTTAAGAGAAGGCGCGAACGGGACGGCCATCGTTCAGGTTGGGACAGACCGAGGCCGATCCCGGGCGGTTCCATTGACTATGATGACGGCATCACAGGTGTACCCAGTCCCAGTGTTGCCCGCGGCTGCTTCTGTTAGCATCGGGGAATAAGGCGCGTGTTTTTTACCCTCATACCCACAAGGACAAGCTATGGCAACCACCGGCCCGGACAAAGAACGGCAAATGCTGGGGTTTTTCCTGGTGCCTGGCGTGTACATGCGGGTTCTGGCCGAAACCGTAAGGCAATTGGGCCACAATGATCGGGTTCTGTACGAGGGTCTGGGCTTCACGCTTCAGGATCTCAAGGCCAACGACAGCCGGGTGTTCGTGACCGACGCCATCCTGATGGCCCAGCGGGCACTCGATTTGGCTGGCAAGGATGGCCTCAGCTTCGCGCTGGCACGGGAGCTGCGGGTAACCATCCACGGTACCCTCGGCTTCGCCGCCCTGACCAGCCCGACCTTTGCCGGCGCCCTGGACTCCGTGCGCCGCTACCTGCAGTTGCGGGCGCCGTTTCTGAGCATGAGCCAGTCCGAAGCGGGGGAAAACGTACTGGTGCAACTGCGTACTGAGTTCAATATGCCGGGGCTGTACCCGTTCCTGGCGGAAACCGTGAGTGCCACCCTGATTCTGCTTACCGAGCAGTTGCTGGACCGCGAAGACGCCGAAAAACGGGGCTTTGCCCTCACCGATGGCAAACTGCCGGGCGTGGCGGTGCACCTGAGCAAACCCGAACCGGAATATTACGCCCGCTATGCCGCTCAGCTGCCGGTGCGATTCGAGTACGGCAAGCCCGAGGAAATGATGGTGTTTCCGAAGGCTCTGCTGGAGGTGCGCATGCGGCTGGCGGATGCCGACGCCTCGCGCATGGCTAGTGATCAGTGCGAGTTCGAGCTGCAGAAGGCGCTGAAGGACCAGGGTGACATTACGTTGGCGATCCGCAACATGCTGCGAATGATGCCGGGCCCGCTGCCCTCACTGGAGGACATGGCCGAGCGTTTCTGCGTGTCGTCAAGGACGTTGAAGCGGCGGCTGGCGGAGAAGGATACGTCCTACCGGGAAATTGTCGAGCTGGTACTGAAAGACCGCGCCATTCAGTTGTTGCGGTACACCAACCAGTCGGTGAGCGAGATCGCCTACGAGCTGGGTTATGCGGACCTGTCCAATTTCAGCCGGGCGTTCCGCAAGTGGACCGGCAAGTCGGCCAGCGAGTTCCGCGAGGACGGTCCGGATCCGGCTCCGGAGCTTGGTCCTTGACGGGGGGTTGGAGTATTTTTCCCAAGGGAAAAATACTCCAACCCCCCCGGCCACACTCCAAATTACTAGGCTAGGTCAGAACCAGAACCCAGCTCAAAGCCAAAAGGAGACCACCATGGAAGCCAGACCAGACACCCATAGCAAACTCTTCGGCTACCTGCTCTGGATCTTCGGGTTCCTCGGAGCCCATCGCTTTTACTACGGCAAACCCATCACCGGCACCATCTGGTTCTTTACCCTGGGCTTGCTGTTCGTCGGCTGGATCATTGACCTGTTCCTGATCCCGGCGATGGACCGGGAGGCGGATCTGCGATTCCGGGAGGGTGAGGTCAACTACAACATCGGCTGGCTGCTGTTGACCTTCACCGGGGTGTTTGGTCTGCACCGGATGTACATGGGCAAGTGGATCACCGGCATTATCTATCTGCTGACCGGCGGGCTGTTCCTGGTTGGCGTGCTGTACGACTTCTGGACGCTGAACGGCCAGATTTCAGAGCGCAACCAGGAAATGAAGTTCAACTGATGCCCCCGGCCACCTCCAGCTCCGCCAGGCCTTCTTCCAGATAGTCCAGCATCCGTTGAAGGCTCGGGAGGGTGCGGCGGCAGCCGATCAGGCCGAACTCGATCTGGTCGCAGTAGCTGGTCAAGGTCATGTTCAGGGCCATTCGGTCCATGGCGATGGAGACTGGATACATGCCTTCCAGCCTGGCGCCGTTCCAGTAGCGCTCCTCTGACGGGCCCGGTACGTTGGAAATCACCACATTGAAAGTCTGCCATTTCGGCGCCATGCCGGTGAGCAGGTTGAACGCAGCGGGCGCCAGCGTCAGGGCGGTGTAGTTGAGGATTTCTTCCGGTGACATGCTGGCGTAGCGGTCCTTGGCCAGCTTCACATCCTGGTGAATATGCATCAGCCGGTCGGCCGGGTCGCTCAGGTGGGTGCCGAGGGAGGCCAGGATGATGCCCACCTGGTTGCCCGCCTCGCTGTCGTCCCGGCGCAGGGACACCGGCACCATGGCAATCAGCGGCTGGGCCGGCAGGGCGTCCAGGTTCATCAGGTAGGTGCGCAGGGCGCTGGCGCACATGGCCATGACGACGTCGTTGACCGTCACGCCGTAGGCCTGGCACACAGTACGGATGCGTTTCAGGCAGTAGGACTGGGCGGCGAAGCGGCGGGAGCCGGTGATTTTCTGGTTCAGCAGGCTGCGCGGGGCGTGGAACACCGAGCTGTACGCCGGGTCTTTCCGGGCATGGTTGATGGTCTTCAGCAACTCCCGGGCCACAGTAGGCACCGTGCCCAGCTGTTTGCCGGACTCGCCGATAAGATGGCCGAGACTGCCCCACAGCGACGGTCTGCCGTCTTCTCCCTCTTCCCGTTTTGCCCTGGGTGGCAATGCCCAGATGGGTGGCATGTCGCGCTGTGCCCGGTCGCCGGAAAGCATCCGCTGGGCCATGCGCATGGCAGACACGCCATCGAACAGCGCATGATGCACCTTGGTGTAGACCGCGAACTGGCGATCCCGCAGACCCTCGATCAGGTGGAACTCCCACAGTGGCCGTTCACGGTCCATCAGGTGGGAATGCTCCGCAGACACAAACGCCAGCAGTTCGCGAACCCGCCCCGGCGTGGGCAGGGCTTCGAAGCGGAAATGGTGCTCCAGATCCAGGTGTTCGTCGTGTACCCACACCGGTTGAGTGAACCGGCTGTCCAGCCTGCGGTCAAACGGCGGAGTCACGGTGCTGTGGTTGCGTAGCGAGTCGGCCAGTTGCGCGACATAGTCATCCGGCGCGTCGTCCGGAAATGAGAACAGTTGCAGACCACCCACATGCATGGGCTGCTGGCGTTTTTCCAGCCAGAGGAACAGTTGGTCTGCGGGGCTGAGGGGCTTCATTTTTTATCCTTGTTGGGTGCTTTTTGCCGATGGTAACCCAGGCAGGTGTTGTCGCGATTGGCTTTTCGGCAGGTCGGTCCATTCACCGTGGTCAGGTCTGAATGGCTGGCGTCTGCGTAATTTTTAAGCCAGTTTAGATCAAAAACCCACGCAACGAGTCGGGAGGCGTCGACGTGCCGCAGTTTTTCCGGGGGATATCCATGTTGGCAAGGATGCCAGTGGTTGTGATGCTGTCTGTGATGATGGTGGGTCAGGCGCTGGCCCAGGATCGCCCCCGGGTGCAGCTGGCAGCGGTGGAAGAAGCCGATATTCTCCAGGAGGTTCGTCTCAACGGTACCGTCAACCCGCTGCGGTCATCCGCCCTGTCTGCTGCCGTGTCCGGTCTGGTGGATCGGGTTGGCGTGGAAACCGGTAGCCGGGTCAGCAAGGGTGATGTGCTGATCGAGCTGGACGATGAGCTGGCCGATTACGAGCTGGCCGCCGCCACGGCCGAAGTGCAGGAAGGGCAGGCCCGGCTGGCGGAGGCGCAACGGCGGCTGGAGGAAGCGCGGTCCGTGGGTGCCGGTCGTAACATCGCAGCGGCCGAAGTGAGCGCGCGCGAGAGCGAAGTCGCCGGTGCCAGCGCCCAGCTGGCGCGGCTGCAGGCGGAGCGTGACCGGATGCGGGCCAATCTGAGACGGCACCGCATTGAGGCGCCGTTTGGCGGTGTGGTCAGCGAACGCTTCAGCGATCTGGGCGAGTGGGTGAATCCCGGCGACGAGCTGTTGCAACTGGTGGATACTGAGAGCCTGCGCCTGGATTTCCGGGTGCCCCAGGACTATTACCGCCGCATTACGGACAGCGCCGAGTTGCGGGTGTCCAATGCCGGTGTCGATGTCACGGTACGGATCGATTCCCTGGTGCCGGTCAGTGACCCGCAAGCACGCACCTTCCTGCTGCGGGCGACCGGGCCGGAGGAACTCACGGTGCTGCCGGGCATGGCGGTGACCGCAACCTTGAGAGTGGCCAGCGGCGAGCGCGGCCTGAGCGTATCGCGGGATGCCCTCAACCGCTATCCTGATGGACGCACTACCGTGTGGATTGCCACGTCGTCCGGTGACGGGGTGTACTCCGTTAACGAAAAGCGGGTGAGTGTCGGTAGCGCCTTCGGAGGGCGCGTCGAGATCACCGACGGGCTGGACGGTGGCGAACAGGTGGTGGTGCGGGGCAACGAATCCCTCAGTGAGGGGATCGACGTGCAGCTGGCTGACCGGGAGACCAAGTGATGTTTGCCGGTATTATCCGCCACGGCACACTGGTGGCGGTGGTCACCCTGATCATTGCCATTCTCGGGGCGGCCGCCGCGCTGCGCATTCCGGTGCAGATGATTCCGGATCTGGAAGTGCGCACGGTGACGGTGGAAACCAGCTGGCCGGGCGCCACGCCCCAGGACATCGAGAAGGAAATCCTCATCGAGCAGGAGCGCTTCCTGCGCAATGTGCCGAATCTGAGCCGGATGATGGCTACGGCCTCCAGCGGTGGTGCCGAGATCGAGCTGGAATTTCCCTTCGGCGTGGACATCACCGAAACCCTTATCCAGATCAACAATGCTCTCAGCCAGGTGTCCGACTACCCGCGCAATGTCGATGAGCCGCGCATCGTGGCGGCGTCGTTCTCAGCCAACGCGTTCATGTATTTCCGGGTTTCCACGCTGGAAGGCAATCCCCGCGAGCTGGATATCGAGCTGATGCGGGATTTCGTGGAGGACCGGGTGCGGCCGCGCATGGAAAGTGTGGCGGGTGTCTCGGAAGTCACGGTGGGTGGCGGTGCCGACCGCCAGATGCAGATCATTGTCGACGAAGCCCGCCTGGCCCAGCGCGGGCTGAGCCTGGTGGACCTGCGCGATGCCATTACCGCCCGCAACCAGGACATCTCCGGCGGTGAAATTGATTCCGGTAAACGGCGCTACCTGTTGCGCACCGTCGGGCGCTTTGAGGACAAGGACGAGCTGGAGAGACTGGTGGTCTCCCGCAGCGGCGACAGCGTGGTGCGGTTGAGTGACGTGGCGCGGGTGCAGCAGGATCACTCCCGCATCCGCGAGCTGTCCATTATCAATGGCCAGCGGGTGATCGGCCTGCAGGTGCGACGGGAAAACGGATCCAACGTCATCGACATCAAGCGCGCGATGATGGTGGAGGTCGACGCTATCAACGACGAGGTTCTGGAGCCGGCGGGCATGGAACTCGGCCTGACGGCGGACGACGCCCGCTACGTGGAGGCTTCCGTCGCCAACGTCTGGACCAACCTGGGCATTGGTGCGGTGTTCGCCACTCTGGTGATGTTCCTGTTCTTGCGCTCGTCGCGGGCGACCTTTGCCGGTGTGGTGGGTATTCCCTTGTGCGCCATTGCGGCGTTCATTGGCCTGATGATCGCCGGCCGCACCATCAACGTCATCTCTCTGGCCGGCATCGCCTTTGCCATCGGTATGACCGTGGACAACAGCATCGTGGTGCTGGAGAACATCGAGCGCCACCGGCGTCTGGGGCTGGACCGGTTCGAGTCGGCCCTCAAGGGGGTGCAGGAGGTGTGGCCGGCGGTACTGGCGTCCACCATGACCACCATTCTGGTGTTTTTGCCGATTCTGTTTATTCAGGAAGAGGCCGGGCAGCTCTATTCCGATGTGGCGATTGCCATCTCCGCGGCCATCATGGCCTCCATGCTGGTGGCGGTGACGGTGATACCGGCGCTGTGCGCGCGGCTGAACTTCGGCGACCGCAAGGTGACGACTGACGACTACGGCAATGCCCTGTCGGGCGGCTGGTCGTCAGGGATCATGTCGGCAGTGACCTGGCTGGCGGGCACGCCGTTGCGACGGGTGGTGGTGATCGTCGCCACCGCGTTGCTGAGCCTGTGGGTCATTCTGGTGCTGACGCCACCGGCGGAATACCTGCCGGAGGGTGAGGAACCAAAAACCTTTGCCGCCATGAGTGCGCCACCGGGGTACAACCTGGATGAAATGCAGGCCATCGCGCAGCAGGTCGAGGATCATTTCCTGCCCCATGTGAATGCCGATGGCGAGGCCTACGCCGCCGGAGAAACCCGGGTGCCGCCCATGGCCTATCTGAACATGCAGGTCAGCACCGAGCGCCTGCGCATCATTGCCGAAACCCTGAACCCCCGCCACATCGAAGCGCTGATGGACGAGCTCACGCGTTTCTACGAGCAGTTTCCCGGCATGCGGGCGTTCGCCGCCAAGGGCTCAATCATCTCCAGCAACGACGGCGGTACCCGCAGCATCAACCTGGACGTGTCAGGACCGGACCTGGTCTCGGTGTACAAGGCGGCCAACGCCATCTACGCCCGTGCGGAGGAGATTTTCGACAACCCGCGGATCCAGAGCCAGCCGTCTACCCTGTCCCTGGCGCAGCCGCTGATCCAGATCCGCCCGGACTGGGACCGCGCCGCGGAACTGGGCCTGGACACGGAAGCCATCGGCTTCACCGTGTCGTCCCTCACCGAGGGCGCCTACGTGGACGATTTCTTCCTCGATGACGATAAGATCGACATCTATCTGTATGGCAGCGACGGTCGCAACACGCAGCTGAGCGACCTGCCGGATGTGATGGTGCACACGCCCCAGGGCGCCACGTTGCCGCTCTCCAGCCTGGCGGAAGTGGAAGAAACCGTGGACACCAGCACCGTGCGCCGGGTGGATGGCCGCCGCACGGTGACCCTGAACGTGATTCCCCCCGGGGACGTGCCGCTGGAAGCCGGTGTTGAACGGGTCAAAACGGAACTGCTGGAGAAGATGCGGGAGAGCGGTGACCTGCCGTCGAACGTCAATGTGGACATTTCCGGTGCCAGCGACCAGCTCAACGCCACCCGCGATGCGCTGACCGGCAACTTCCTGATTGCCATTGCCATTGTGTATCTGCTGCTGGTGGCCATCTTCGCCCACTGGGGCTTCCCGCTGCTGATCATGACCGCGATTCCGCTGGGCGTGGCTGGCGGTATTGTCGGGCTGGCGCTGATGAATCTGGTGGGTGGCCTGTTACCGAAGATGGGTCTGCTGCCCCTGAGTCAGCCCTTCGACATGATCACCATGCTGGGTTTCCTGATCCTGATGGGCACGGTGGTGAACAACCCGATCCTGATCGTCGATCAGGCCCGCCAGAATCTGCGCCACAAGGGCGTGTCGGTGGTGGATGCGGTCACCGCCGCGGTGCAGACTCGCTTGCGGCCGGTGGCGATGACCACGCTGACCACCATTTGCGGCCTCTCGCCGCTGGTGTTCCTGCCCGGGGAAGGAACCGAACTCTACCGGGGCGTGGGTGCCATCGTCCTGTTTGGCCTGTTGGGGGCGGCTACGGTGACGCTGACGTTCCTGCCGGCTTTGACGGTGTTTGTGTTGCAGTGGCGGGAGCGGCGTGGTGGCTCTGACTCCGCCGTGGGGTAGCGGCCTTTTGGGTTGGGAGCTGCCGCCGCTTCGGGGGTGGCCCCCATTTTCTCCTTGGAAAAAGAACTCGCTGCGCTCAGACACCTTTTTCCTGCCGGAAAAAATGGAAACCACCCCCGAATCAGCTCGTTCCGGCTTTGTGAAAGGCCGCTTTTAGGCCGCGGCGGTTTCTTGCTTGTTTACCGGGACTTCCAGCCGGATCTGGTCACCGTCCAGTAGCACCGGGTAGGTTTTGATCTTGACCGTTTCATCCTCCAGGCATTGGCCGGTGATCAGGCTGAAGTGTTGTTTGTACAACGGCGACGCCACCACCGGTTCGCCCTTGATGTCGCCGGTGATACCCCGGGCCAGGACGTTTGAACCGCTGAACGGATCGGTGTGGCTGATTGCAAACAACGCCGGCAGCCGGTGCGGTAAATAAAACACCGCTACGGGACCGTCTTCAGTCCATACCGCAACACCGGATTCCGGCACCAGATCTTCCACCTTACAAACTACATTCCAGCTAGTACGAGCCTTCATAACAATCTCCCAAGCAATCTTTTTGATATCTCAGTGTGGTCACGTGAGTGAGGGGGTATGGGGTGCTTTTCTGGCCGGGAAAAAGATGTCTGAGCGAAGCGAGTTATTTTTCCCAGAAGAAAAGTACCCCGTACCCCCTCGCTCATCCCCTCAACCAACAGGCTAGGCAGTCTCAGACTCCAAAACAGGCCGCCGCTGATCCCGCTCGGTGGTCCACTGCTGCACCGGATCGGTTTTCTCAGGGGCGTTGACGAACTCACGGAATCGCTTGCGTTTCTCCGGGTCTGCCACCGCCGTTTTCCACTCGCATTGGTAGGTGCCCACCAGGCCTTCCATGTGTTCTTCCAGCTCCGCGCCCAGGCCGAGGCTGTCTTCCAGCACCACCTGTTTGAGGTAATCCAGGCCGCCTTCCAGGTTCTCCATCCACACGCTGGTGCGCTGCAGCCGGTCCGCGGTGCGCACATAGAACATCAGCACCCGGTCGATGGTGCGGATCAGCGCCTCGTCAGACAGATCGGTGGCGAACAGATCGGCGTGGCGCGGGCGCATGCCGCCGTTGCCGCACACGTACAGGTTCCAACCGTTCTCGGTGGCAATCACGCCGATGTCCTTGCTCTGGGCCTCGGCGCATTCGCGGGTACAGCCGGAGACCGCCATCTTGATCTTGTGGGGCGAACGCAGGCCCTTGTAGCGGTTCTCCAGGAAGATCGCCATGCCCACGCTGTCCTGCACGCCGTAACGGCACCAGGTGCTGCCGACGCAGGATTTCACCGTGCGCAGGGACTTGCCGTAGGCGTGGCCGGTCTCGAAGCCGGCGGCGATGAGCTTCTCCCAGATCGCCGGCAGCTCGCTCAGGGTGGCACCGAACAGGTCGACCCGCTGACCGCCGGTGATCTTGGTGTACAGGTTGTACTCCTTGGCCACTTCGCCGAGCACGATGAGTTTGTCCGGGGTGATTTCCCCGCCGGGGATGCGCGGCACGATGGAGTAGGTGCCGTTTTTCTGCATGTTCGCCATGAAGGTGTCGTTGGTGTCCTGTAGCGGCACGTGGTCGGTGGCCAGGATGTGCTCGTTCCAGCAGGTGGCGAGGATGGATGCCACCGTGGGTTTGCAGATGTCGCAGCCGTGACCCTTGCCGTGGTCGCGGATCAGGGTGTGGAAGGTGCGAATGCCGTTCACCTTCACCAGGTGGAACAGTTCCTGGCGGCTGTATGGGAAGTGTTCGCACAGGTCCTTGCTGACCTCCACACCGCGTTTTTCCAGTTCGCTGTCCACCACGTTTTTCAGCAGTGCGGCGCAGCCACCACAGCCGGTGCTGGCCTTGGTTTCGCCCTTTACGCTGGCAAGATCGCTGCAGCCGGCGTCAATGGCGCCGCAGATGTCGCCCTTGGTGACGTTGTGACAGGAGCAGATAGAGGCGGTTTCCGGCAGCGCGTCCGGGCCCAGTGCCGGGGCGCCGCCCTGGCTTTCCGGCAGGATCAGGGTTTCCGGGTTGTCCGGCAGGGTGATGTCGTTGAGGGCGTACTGCAGCAAGGTGTCGTAGTGGCTGTTGTCGCCCACCAGGATGGCACCGAGCAGAGTTTTGCCGTCTTCGCTGATCACCATGCGGCGGTAATGTCCCACTTTCTCGTCGTTGAAACGGATGTTGCGGGCGCCCGGGGTCTGGGCGTGGGCGTCACCGATGGAGCCCACATCCACGCCCAGCAGTTTGAGTTTGGTACTCATGTCGGCGCCGGTGAAGGCCGCCTCGCGGTCGCCGTTGAGGGCCGCGGCCAGGGTGCGGGCCATGGTGTAACCAGGCGCCACGAGCCCGAAAATACGCTCGCTCCACAGGGCGCACTCACCAATGGCATGAATGTGCGGGTCGGAGGTGGTGCATTGATTGTTGATCACGATGCCACCCCGCTCGCCGATGTCCAGACCGCTGGCACGGGCCAGGGTGTCCTGGGGGCGGATGCCGGCGGAGAACACGATCAGGTCGGTTTCCAGATGGCTGTCGTCGCTGAAGTTCATACGCAGGCGGGCGTGCTCGCCGTCGACAATCTCGGTGGTGGCCTTTTCGGTGTGCACCTGCACGCCCAGCTCCTCGATCTTACGTTTGAGCAGGGCACCGCCGTCGGTGTCCAGTTGAACCGGCATCAGTCGCGGCGCAAACTCCACCACATGGGCGTTCACCCCCAGGCTCTTCAGGGCGTTGGCCGCTTCCAACCCAAGCAGGCCTCCGCCCACCACCACGCCGGTCTTGACGCCCGCGGCACTGGCCCGAATACGGTCGAGGTCCTCCAGGGTGCGGTATACCAGGCAGTGGGGATGCTCATTGCCCTTGATCGGCGGCACGAACGGGTAGGAGCCTGTGGCCAGCACTAGCTCGTCGTAGGCATAGTCACCCATGGGCGTGGTGATGGTCTGGTTTTCGCGGTCAATGGCGGTGACCTGCTCGCCCAGGTGCAGATCGATGTGGTTTTCGGCATACCATTCCGCAGTGCCCATGGCGAGGTCGGCGTGGGTGGAACCGCCGAAATATTCGGACAGATGCACGCGATCGTAGGCCAGCAGTTTCTCCTCACCAAAGACCTTGATGTGGAAACGATCGGCCGCCGCGGTGGCGGTCAGCTGCTCGAGGAAATGGTGGCCTACCATGCCGTTACCGATCACGATCAGGGTGTGCTTGCTCATGGGTGTTCCTCTTTCTTGCACCGGCGCCATCACGCGGCGTCGCAGTAGGGTTTGCCAAAGGCCAGATGGGCCCGGTAGGGGCTGATGTCATCGCCTTGTTGAATGCGTTCGCTGTACCAGGGGCCATCGGTGGTTTCACCGAACAGCACCGCGCCGGTCAGACGCTGGTCGCGGACCAGCAGCCGGCAGTAATGTCGGGTTTCATGGTCCTGCCAGATCACCGATTCGGTGTCGCCGTCTGGCTGGGTCTGGCCGCAGGAAAATATGGGAATGCCGCTGATTTTCAGGCGGGTGGCAATCACCGCAGGCTCGAACGCGGCGGTGCTGGCGTTGTCACACAGCACCTGTGCCAGAACCTCGGCCTGCTGATAGCCGGGTTCCACCAGGCCGAAGGTCTGCCCGCCTATCTGGCAGCATTCGCCGAGAGCAAAAATGGCCGGGTCGCGGGTTTGCAGCCGGGAATCGACAGTAATGGCGCGGGCGCAGTTCAGGCCGGCGGAATCGGCCAGCCCGATGTTGGGGGTGATACCGGCGGCAATCACCACCAGATCGGTGCTGATCAGGGTTTCGTCGTCCAGTTGCACTGCGCGCACCGAGTCCCGCCCCAGCAGCGCCACTGGTGATGTGCGGGTGCGGATGGTCAGCCCCCGCTCGGCCAACGCCGTTTCCAGCAGATTACCGCCGGTGGGGTCGAGCTGACGGTTCAGCAGATGGTTGCTGCGATGCAGTACGGTCACGGCCATGCCACGGCTACGCAGCCCCTCGGCGGCTTCAAGACCGAGAAAACCGCCGCCGATGACGACCGCGCGACGGTGGCGCTGGCTGATATCAATGAGTTTGCGGGTGTCACGCAGGTCGCGAAAGCCCACCACACCCTCCAGATCCTCACCATCAATGCCGAGACGGGCCGACCGTGAGCCGGTGGCGATTACCAGGCTCGAGTAGCTCTGGACCCGTCCGCTGGCGGTGACGACCGTTTTGGTGTCGCGATCGATCGCGGTCACCGGGTCACCCTGATGTACCTTGATGTTGTGGCGGTGATACCAGTCGGGCGGCTGCAGGCACAGGCTGTGTTCACTGGCGTCGCCGGCAAGCAGTGCCGACAGCTGGATGCGGTTGTAGGCCGGGCAGGCTTCGCCGTTGAACACCACGATGCGTCGGAACGGCTGGCGCGGTTGCGCCACCAGTCGCTCCAGCAGACGTTGCGCCACCATGCCGTGGCCGCAGACAACCAGAGTATTCAGAGAGTTATGCCCGGCGGTGGTCATGTTCGCTGTCCTTTCCCGGCGTGATTTCAGCCCAACAAAAAAAAGCCGGAGCATCTCCTCCCCGAAGGGACTCGATGGTCCGGCGCCAATGCCAACAACAATGATCTGATGGTCCGGCCAGTCCATAGCCGGGACATTCTTCCCTACGTTTACTACTGCTAACTCTGTGCCAGTTTTACGAATGCAATATAAACAACAGGTTAGGCGTTCTCTTCCGCAGGCCGGGCCTGAGTCGTGCGCCCGGACGGGGCGGTGTGCACCGCGAAGGTGCTGGCGGCCGCATCCGTTTCGTCAGCGTTATTGTCGGCGCCGGAGGTGTCCCGGGGCGGTGTGTGTTTAGCGGGAAAGCTCTGCTTTTCATACAGGAACGACAACACCGCCTGGCGATAGTGCACGTACTCCGGATGATCCGCCAGGGCTACCCGGTTGCGGGGTCGTGGCAGCTTGATGTGCAGCTCCTCACCGACGGTGGCTGCTGGACCGTTGGTCATCATCACGATGCGGTCAGACAACAGCACCGCCTCATCCACGTCGTGGGTAATCATGATCACCGTGCTGTTCAGATCCTGCTGGATCTCCATTAGCGAGTCCTGCAGGTGCGCGCGGGTCAGCGCATCCAGCGCGCCGAACGGTTCATCCATCAGCAGCACGCTGGGCTTCATCGCCAGTGCCCTGGCAATGCCCACCCGTTGTGCCATGCCACCGGAAATCTCACCGGGGCGCTTGTCCAGAGCGTGCCCCATGTTCACCAGATTCAGGTTGTGCAGAATCCAGTCGCGGCGCTCGGCTTTGCTCATGGATTTGCGGAACACCTGTTGTACTGCCAGTTCGACGTTCTGGTACACCGTCAGCCAGGGCATCAGTGAATGGTTCTGGAACACCACGGCGCGCTCCGGCCCCGGAGTGTTGACCTCGTGGCCATCCAGCACACAGCCGCCACGGCTGGCTTGCAGCAGCCCGGCGACGATATTCAGCACCGTGGATTTACCACAACCGGAGTGTCCGATCAGTGACACAAACTCCCCTTTGCGGATCTTCAGGTCCACGTTCTCCAGCGCGATGAACGGTCCGCCGGGGGTGTCGAAAGCCATTTGAACGTTGGTTAATTCGAGATGGGGCTTGCTCATAGCTGTTTCCTCAACTGACATTATTCGTTCCAGGCCACTTTCTTCTGCACCAGCAGCATGATCCGGTCCAGCAGAAAGCCAATAAAGCCGATGGCCAGCACCGCCACCATGATCCGGCTCAGGGACTGGCTGCTGCCGTTCTGGAACTCATCCCAGACAAACTTACCCAGTCCAGGGCTTTGGGCCAGCATTTCGGCGGCGATCAGCACCATCCAGGCAATACCCAGCGACACCCGCAGGCCGGTAAAAATCATCGGAATCGACGACGGCAGCACCACCCGGCGAACGTGGGTCCAGAACGACAGCTGCAACACCTTGGAGACGTTCAGCAGATCCGGATTGACCGCGGCCACACCCACGCTGGTATTGATCAGGGTGGGCCACAGGCTGCACAGGGTCACCGTGATCATCGAGGTCAGGAATGACTTCTCGAACATCGGGTCATCACTGACGTAGGTGGCGGAGACCACCATGGTCACCAGCGGCAACCAGGCCAGCGGCGACACCGGCTTGAAGATCTGGATCAGCGGATTGACCGCCGCCGAAAAATGCCGGTTCAGACCGATGATGATGCCCAGCGGCACTGCGATCAGCGTGGCCAGCACAAAACCGGCCAGCACGGTGCCCAGGCTGGTGACGATCTGATCGAAAAACGTCGGGGCGCCCGGATAGGAGCGAATCCGCACCTCGGCATCGGGGTTGTCCGCCAGAATGCGTTCGTTGCGCTGCTCCTGCATGGTGACGAATTTTGCTGCCCGGTCCCGCTGATCACTGTGCTCCTGCCACAGCTGGCCGGACTGCTCCAGCACCTGGGCCGGCCCCGGGAACGCCCCGAGGGAGGTCTGGACCTGAGGCGCGGCCAGATGCCAGAACCCCAGAAACAGCAGGATACCGATGGCCGGCAACAGCAGCTGACGGGCAGCGCCCGCCAGGTTGCGTGCGGTCAGTTTGTCGCTGACCGACCGCAGCCAGAGCTGGGCCTGAACCGGCAGCCGGGTCTGATTGCGGGTCTGATTGAGTGTTGTCATGCGATGTCTCCTGCCCCCCGGTCTCAGGGAGTTTCTGAACCTTTCAGCCCGATCTTGAAGCTGTCGATATAGGCGTTCGGCGTTTTCGGAGTGAATGCCACGCCGTCGATCAGTTCGCCCTGGTAGGGACGGGCGAAATTCTCGCCTTCAAGGTCCGGGAAGTCCTCGGCACTGAGGGTGCCGTCGGCGATCAGTGAGGAAGCTGCCTCGGCGTAGATGTCGGCGCGATACACTTTGGCAGCGGTCTCCATGTACCAGTCATCCGACTTGGGTTCCGGAATCTGGCCCCAGCGGCGCATCTGGCTGAGATACCAGATGGCATCGGACGGGTACGGGTAGGTGGCGAAGTGGCGGAAGAATACGTTGAAGTCCGGTACCTCACGCACGTCGCCTTTCTCATACTCGAAGGTGCCGGTCATGGAGTTGGCAATGACTTCCTCGTCGGCACCCACGTAGCTGGAGCGGGCCAGGATTTTTACCGCCTCCGCGCGATTGGCGTTGTCATTTTCGTCAAGCCAGTGGGCCGCGCGGATCAAGGCTCGCAGCAGGCGCAGGTGGGTATTGGGGTATTGCTCCGCCCAGTCTTCGGTCACACCGAACACTTTTTCCGGGTTGTTGGGCCAGATCTCGTAGTCGGTGATCACCGGCACGCCGATGCCTTTGAACACGGCCTGCTGATTCCACGGCTCGCCCACGCAATAGCCCTGAATGGTGCCTGCTTCCATGGTGGCCGGCATCTGCGGCGGTGGAGTAACCGAGAGGTGGACGTCCGCCCCCAGCGTTCCGCTGGTGTCGCCGCGCTGGGGGGCATACAAGCCGGGGTTCAGACCTCCGGCGGCCAGCCAGTAACGCAGCTCGTAATTGTGGGTAGAGACCGGGAACACCATGCCCATGCGAAACCGCTCACCCTTGTCGCGGTACTGTTCAATCACCGGCTTGAGCGCAACGGCGCTGATGGGGTGGGCCGGCTTGCCGTCAGCGTTATCGTCGATGTGCGGGCGCATCTGCTCCCACACATCGTTGGAGACCGTGATGCCGTTGCCGTTCAGGTCCATGCTGAAGGCGGTGATGATGTCGGCCTGGGTGCCGTAGCCGATGGTTGCGCCCAGGGGCTGACCCGCCAACATGTGGGCGCCGTCGAGGGAGCCGGTGACCACACCATCCAGCAACACTTTCCAGTTGGCCTGGGCTTCCAGTTCCACAAACAGGCCTTCATCCAGGAAGAAGCCTTGCTCCCACGCGATCGCCAGTGGCGCCATATCGGTGAGTTTGATAAAGCCCAGCTTCAGGTCCGGCTTCTCGGCCGGTCCGATCTCGGCCTCGACGCTCGCTGCGCCGGCCAGAAGCAGGGTGGTGGCGGTCAATACTCTGAATATCCTTGGTCCGGATGTCATCGGTGTCTCCTGACGTTTTTTCAGTCCCAAAAAAAACGCCTGCTGCCCTGAAGAGGGAAGCAGGCGTCTGTGCCTGGGAGTTCAAGTTGTGATCAAAGTTTTAGTCGTTGCCTGTCCAAGGTGTTGCAGGCCCTGTGCCAGTTTTTTATCACAATGAAATTAAAGGATATTTTGTTTTCAGGGCCAGTCAGAAGCATGAGAAGCACCGGGTTTCGGAGCGATTTTGGTGCGTCAGGCCTCATTTGCGGGCAGTGAGGACGCAGGCCCATCGGACGGCCAGGCGTGACGCTGGTCGCCCAGCAGGTAATCGCCGGCAACGTTCACCGGTCCGAACTGCCCGCTGAGGGTGAACGGGTGGTGATGCTGGCCCTCGGTCTTGCTGTCGATCACCGGCGTGTCGATACCCAGGGAAGCAGCCGCGTCGCGGAAAATATCGGGCCGGACAATGCGCCGCAGTGCCTGGC
Source organism: Marinobacter goseongensis (assembly GCF_023156235.1). Taxonomy (GTDB): domain Bacteria; phylum Pseudomonadota; class Gammaproteobacteria; order Pseudomonadales; family Oleiphilaceae; genus Marinobacter; species Marinobacter goseongensis. The sequence goes on from NZ_JAKZAI010000014.1 coordinate 51,273, forward strand.
TATCAATGGTGTCCAGCTGCCGGTGGGCAATCAGACGCGTAGCCAGCCAGTGGGCCTGTGACAGCCACGGAAAATTCGCGGAATGACAGAAGAAATGCTGATGCAGCCCGGGATGAAACGGGCTGCGGCCATCAGAATGCAGTGGGAATTGCTCGCCGATGTTGCGATCAAAATATTCGCCCAGGTAGTCCGGCCGGGAGAGGACACGGGCCAGCATGGCGTGGTTGTCGGGGCAGTCCAGCCAGCGGCAGGCCGCCAGCAGAGCACGGATCAGGTGGTGGTGCATTTCCTGGTGCTGTTCGGCCCAGTCGCTACGAACCCCGATCACCTTTTCCGGGGCGTTCTGCCAGATCTGGTGACCCGAGTGCAGGATGTGCCCGAGCCGGCGGCGCTCGAGCACGCTGTTCCAGGGTTCGCCGACACAACAGCCCTCAATGGCGCCGCTTTGCAGCGCGTCCATCATCTGGACCGGTGACACCGGGATGATGTGAAAATCCTGTCCGTTAACGGCTCCGCCGGAATCCAGCCAGTCCCGCAACTGCAGGTCGTGGCTGGACCAGGGTGCCACCGAGGCCAGCCGCACCGGCTGCTGGCGCTCCCGCGCCAGGGCAACCAGGGCGCGGGCGGTTTCGATGGGCTTCAACAGATTGGTGCCGGTTCCCAGGATCTGGTCAAACAGACCGTTGCCCAGGGTAATGCCGTTACCATTACGGCTTAGCACCATGCCGGTGGTGATCGGTATCGGCGGCCGATCGGCGGCAAGCGACATGCTCAGGGGCATGGGGGCGAGCATCTGCCCGCCTTCCAGCAAGCCGAAACTGACCTTATCCCGCAGTGAGGCCCAGGAGCTTTCCCGCACCAGTTCCACCCGCAGTCCCTCGGCATCAAACAGCCCGAGTTCCTGCGCCATGATCAGCGGAGCGCTGTCCAGCAGGGGTACGAAGCCGAGCCTCAGATTAAAGCTGGTGCGCGGGCGTATGGGGGTGGGATTCACCATGAAAGAGCGGTTACCTCATCAGCCTCAGGAGGCCTGGCGGATCGCAACGTTGTCGGCCGGCTCGCCAATCAGCGCGATGATGCGCCTGGCCATATCGGACAGCCTCTCGCTGTGATCCATGGCGGTGGAGCGCAGGATCTGGAAGGCGGTGTCTTCGTCACAGCCTTCCCGCTTCATGATCAGTCCTTTCGCCCGTTCGATGATCTTACGGTCTTCCAATGCGTTGCGGGTCTGGACCAGTTCTGTGCGCAGGGCCTGAAACGACTCGAATTGGGCAATCGCCGAATCAATGATCGAACGCACGCTGTCCGGCTTGACGCCATCTACCACATAGGCGCTGACGCCGGCGCGGACCGCTGCCTGAATGGTGGCGCGATCGCCGGGTTGGTCGGCGAAGAACACAATGGGCCGCGGGGCGTGGTCGTTCAGGGTGCTCATGTTTTCCAGGGTGTCGCGGTCCGGTGATTCCATATCAATGATCACCATGTCCGGCTGGTCCCGCGCCACAGCGGCGGTCAGGCCGGTGGCATTGGGGCGCTGGCGGATGACTTCGTGGCCACTGTGGGTCAGCGCCGCGCACACCTGGCTGGCGCGTTCCGGGTTGTTGTCTATCAGGAGTATGCGTAGGGACTCTGATGACTGCATGATGCTTCCTCAAGTTCTCTTTGCGTATGACAGAAGCACAGCAATATGTCTGCCACAGACCGCGAAAAGCGTTAAAACAGAGGTTTAGATGCCTTTTATCGCGTACCGGGCAGGTCCGGATGCTGCGGGCGTGCATCGCGCTTGTGCGCCGTTGGCGTGCCGTGCACCAGAATGTTGCGGCCTTGCCTCGGCCGGTCGGTGACCCGGGCGACGGGTGTGACGGATTTACAGGGCTTTCCGGGCTTTGGCCCCTGATTTGCTACATTTAAGCCATTGCGATAAAAATCCGAGACCTTCCGACCACATCGGGTCGGAATAATCCCTGACACAGGCAACGAAGCCCGCCATGTTCCCGGCCGTGAATACGCCCGGAATATGCCGGGCTTTTTTGTTGCCGTCTGATAGCCGGAGCGCCCATGCCGACGCCGATCCATGATCAATCAACGCCAATCAACACCACCTGCCCCTACTGCGGAGTTGGCTGTGGCGTGTTGGCAACGGCTGACCCGGCGCCCACGGTCACCGGCGACGCCGAGCATCCGGCCAATCAGGGCCGGCTGTGTGTGAAAGGCGCCAGTCTTGGCGAGACCCTGGGCGATCATGGCCGGCTGCTCATTCCCAAAGTGGGCGGCGCTGAGGTCTCATGGCCGGTGGCCCTGCAGGCTGTCGCCTCGGCCATCCGGGCGGCTACGGACACCTATGGCCCATCGTCCGTGGCGTTTTACCTGTCCGGCCAGTTGCTGACGGAAGACTATTACGTGGCCAACAAGCTGGCCAAAGGCTTTATCGGCACGCCCCATGTCGACACCAATTCCCGTCTTTGTATGTCATCGGCGGTGGCCGCACACAAGCGCGCGTTCGGCGGCGATCTGGTGCCCGCCTGTTATGAGGATCTGGAACTGGCCGACCTGCTGGTACTGACGGGTAGCAACGCGGCCTGGGCTCACCCGGTGCTGTACCAGCGCATGAAAGCGTCGGCCCGCCCCGGGCGCAAAGTCGTGGTGATCGATCCCCGCCAGACCGCCACCACCGAGCTGGCGGACCTGCACCTGGCCCTGCGACCGGGTACCGATACCATCCTGTTCAACGGTCTGTTGGTGTGGCTGGCGGCCACCGGTGAACTGGATCAGGCCTACGTGGCACAACACTGTGCCGGTTTTGACGAGGCGCTCGCGGCCGCCACGGTGGCGGCGCCCAGTGTGGCGGCGGTGGCGCAGGCATGTGATCTGCTAGTGGCGGATGTGGAAACCTTCTACCACTGGTTTGCGGCGGAGCAGCGCACGGTCACGGCGTTCTCCCAGGGTGTCAACCAGTCGGTTGCGGGCACCGACAAATGCAACGCCATCATCAATTGCCATCTGGCCACCGGGCGGGTGGGCAAACCCGGCGCCAGCCCGTTTTCTCTGACCGGCCAGCCCAATGCCATGGGAGGCCGTGAGGTGGGCGGTCTGGCCAACACCCTCGCGGCCCACATGGATTACGACACCCCCGACGCGAAAGCCCGGGTTGCCCGCTTCTGGCAGTGTGAGGCGGTGGCCGATGGCCCAGGGCTGAAGGCGGTGGATCTGTTTGATGCCGTCGAGCGGGGCGAGATCAAGGTGCTGTGGGTGATGGCCACCAACCCGGCGGTGAGCCTGCCCGAGTCCGACCGGATTCGCCAGGCACTCAAGCACTGCCCGACGGTGATCGTGTCCGACTGTGCCGCGCACACCGATACCCTGGACTGTGCCGATATTGCCTTGCCAGCTGCCGGCTGGGGCGAAAAGGACGGCACCGTGACCAATTCCGAGCGCTGTATTTCCCGTCAGCGCCGTTTCCTGCCATTGGCCGGTCAGGCCCGGCCGGACTGGTGGATTGTCTCCGCGGTGGCGGGGCGGCTGGGATACGGCGACCGGTTTGACTATCAGGGCCCGGCGGATATTTTCCGTGAACACGCCAGGCTCTCGGGGTTCGAGAACCCGGGCAGCCGCGTGTTCGATATTTCCGGGCTGGCAAAGTTGAGTAATGAAGCCTACGACACGCTACTGCCGACCCAGTGGCCGGTGCCGGCCGCTGGCGCCCGCTCGCCCCAACGGCTGTTTGGCGATGGCCGGTTTGCGACCGAAGACGGTCGTGCCCGATTCGTGCCGGTGCACTCGATCCTGCCGTCCCAACAACCCTGTGATGCCTACCCGATGATTGTGAACACCGGCCGTATCCGCGACCAGTGGCACACCATGACCCGCACCGCCCGCGTCCCACGGTTACTGGCGCACCGTGCCGAGCCGTTCATTGACGTGCACCCGGACAATGCCCGTGAGCTGGGGTTGGTAAGTGGCTCACTGGCGCTACTGGAGGGCGAGCGCGGGCGCTTTCTGGGGCGGGTCAATATTCACGATGGTCAGCGTGCCGGCGAGGTGTTTGTGCCCATCCACTGGAACCGCCAGTTCTCCGGAGACGCGGTGGCAACGGTACTGACCGACAGGGTGGTGGATCCGGTTTCTGGCCAGCCAGAGGCCAAACATGGCCGCGCCCGGCTGCGGCCATGGCGAGCGCGCTGGCATGCCCGCCTGCTGGTGCGGGGAAATCGATCGCAACGCTGGCAAGCCGATTACTGGACACAACAGCCATTGGCTGGCTGCACCAGCTGGTGGCTGGCCGGCAAAGCGCCGGTGGATTGGCCAGTGGACGGTCGCGACTGGCTCGGTGGACCGCCGCAACTGGTGATGCAGGACAGTCGTCAGGGCCGCTTCCGCGCCGCTCGGCTGGTGGACGGGCGGCTGGAGGCGGTGTTACTGGTGGAGCGTGATCCTGCCCTGTTACCGGCGGTGGACTGGTTGGCCGGAGTGTTCGCCGAGGACGAGATCAGCGCGACCACCCGCTGGCAATTGCTGGCGGCCCGCGCAGTGGATACCGAGGATATTGGCGCGCTGGTGTGCAGCTGCTATCAGGTGGGCGAGAAGCAGATTGAACGGGCCATCGCCGGGGGTGCTGGCAGTGTGGAAACCCTGGGCGCGAAACTGCAATGCGGCACAGGTTGCGGTTCCTGCCTGCCGGAACTCAAGGCGTTGATAGCGGATGCCGGCGGATTGGCTCAGGAGGCCGGCGCCGGGTCTGCCCTGCTGAGCAGTGACACCGGTACCCGGTAGCGCAAGCCCCGGGACGGACCGGTGCCCTCCACGGTGCAGGTCTTGCGGTTGACGCGGATAATGTCGCCCCGGTGCTGACGGCGCCCGCTGCCAAACTGGACACTGTCCCCCACCTGCCAGTTGGCCGCCAGTTGCCGCAGGTGAGGGCTCTCAAAGCGCTGATGGGGTAATTCGATACCCGCCTGCTCGGCCTGCCGCTGCAGGTAATCCCGCGCCGCCTCCGCGCCACCACTGGCGTGCAACTGATCCAGAATCTCGTAGAAGTGCCGGTTGTGAACCGAGCCGCGGAAGCGTTTGCCGGCGTTGTGTTGCAGCAGATGGGCAAACTCGTGGCAGCAGGTGTGCGCCAGCAGGTTCAGGGTGGTCAGTTCACCCCCGAAGTATCCCCGCTGCTGAATCTCGCGTCCGGACAGCCAGCCGGCGGCGGAGTGAGCCTCATGCTTGGCCACGATCATGCGTATGCCGTAGGTGATCTGATGCTGTTTACGCTGCGGGTCAAAGCGATGATAGGTGGCCTGACCGGAGCCGACGCGGCAATGCAGGGAGCTGCGGGTGCATTGCTGACGAAGCCAGGGCTCTGCCGGTGCCCAGAGAATCGTGCGGGTGGTGTCGCACATCAGGGTGCCGAGGGCACGTGCGGTGGTCTGTTCAGCCATCATGTATCCGCTGCAACCTGAAAGGTTGTGAAAGTGACGTGTGCAGCGGTGATGATACCGCCAGTTCGCGGCGGGGTAAAAACAACAACGACCAGCAAAGGCTGGCCGTTGGTCTCGCAATGTGCGGAAACGCTTACGCTTCGAACGGGGAGCGCCAGTCGTCGGCGCCGGAAGTACCGGCAACGGCATGCTCCCAGGTGACCTTGCGGTAGGCCACAGATACTTCCACCAGTTGGGTGAACTCGGCCTTGGTCGGATCCTGGCAGTGGGGCATCTTGCAGTCGATGTTGATGATGGTGGCATCTTCCAGGATGGTGGAGAAGAAATGCTCCTGCTTGCCTTCAACAGACGTGCGGTACCACTTCATTTCCACTTTCGGCAGCATCTCACCGGACGCCAGGGCGTTGTACATCAGCGGGGTGGCTTTGTTCAGGGCCGCGGTGAATTTGAACGGCTTGTGAACGCGCTGACCCGCCGGCTGGCCGGACTGGGGATCGGTGGGAACGGTGACAACGTGGTTGAATTCCTGAACCAGTACTTCGTCTTCGTGACCTTCAACGTAGATGTTGCCGACGGAATCGGAAGTGAATGCACCTGCGGTGATGTTTCCCTGGGTCTGGCCTTCGATGCTGATATAACAAGGAGTTGGCATAGTCTGCTCCATGACGTGTGAGTGAGTAATGTCCCCGGGCTCTTCCCTGGACGGAAGAAAGGATTACAAGAGCTGTGCCAGATCAATAAATAATAATAAAAACAGATAATTAAGGTTTTTTGAGACACGTGCCGCTGCAGCTGAGGCAAGACTTTGCTTTGGCGCGGGCGAGAGTTTGCTGGCCGGGCAACCGTTTGCCCGGCTTATGCGGGCGGTCAGCGCAGGCTGAAGCGAACCGGCAGGGCATACCGGAAGCGCTCGCCGGTCATGGAGTCCGGCACTTCCGGTAGTGGGGCGGCCTGCTCCAGCATTTCTATGGCAGCGTCATCCAGCAACCTGTGCCCGGAAGACTGCCTTAATGAATGATCGACCAGCGTGCCGTCACGACTGAATTCGAACACAATCACCGGCGAGCCCTGCTGGCCCAGGCGGCGGGCGCGGCGGGGGTATTCGTAGAAGCGGCTGAGGTGTCGGCTCAGCCGGCTCAGATACTCGTCCACGTTGCGGGAGGCTCCAGCGCTGAGTTCCACCTGCTGGTTCTGGTTCCGGGTGTCCGGGTTCTGCTCGGTGGTTTCGCCGGCCTCCTGGTCTGCGGCCGGCTGCTCCGTCTGTTCCGGGGTTTGCGGAGTCGGCTCTGGTTCGGGCTCGGGTTCCGGTTCGGGCTCGGGCTCAGGTTCTGGCTCAGGTTCTGGCTCAGGTTCTGGCTCAGGTTTCGGTTCCGGCTCTTTGGACTCTGTTGGCGCGGGCTTTTTACGGGGCGCTCCGGCCAGAGAGATCTTCATGGCGGGCGCGGCAGTCACAGCGGCTTCGCCCAGCGGTTTGAGCGTGGGCACGCTTTTGGGTGCGGCGAGGGCAATAGCCACGGCCGTGATCAACACCGACAGCATCAGGAAAGTGGCACGAACCCTGTTTCCCGCGGTCATGATCCGGAGGGCTCCGTTAACAGGATCACGTCGGTGTAGCCATTGTCTTCCAGTGTGCGCAGCAGGCTTTCCAGATCCGACATGGCGACGTCTCCGGCGGCGGCGATTCTCAGGGGGCGGTTGTCGTCCGGTGTTGGCAGTCTGGCTGGCAGGTCCTCGCGGGTTACGGTGTCTCCATCCACCTGCCACTGCAGATCAGCAGTGACTGCCATGTCTGCTTCTGGCGCCTGCCGCTGGTCAGCGCGGGCGGCGGCCGGTAAGTCGGGCAGTGGCGTGTCGGCCAGCTGCCCGGCCACAATAAAGAACATCAGCAGCAGGAACACCAGGTTGATCAGAGGCAACAGCGCGTCTTCCACCCTCTCCATCAGTGATTTGCCTGAGGTGGCGGGTGGCGGAACCAGATCGGTCATGGCTGGCTCTCCGGCGTGGTTGTGCGCTTCCAGTGGGCCGTGAGGTTGGCGTCAGCGGTGTTGCTGCGGGTTTGATTGAGTGTGCTCAGCGTCCGGGTGAAGTCACTCAATGAGGTATTCGTGGCGGTGCTGACGTTGATCTCATGGATGTTCCGCGCGTTCAGTGTGGCCGTCAGCTCTTCCAGCCCATAGCGCGTGTCTCCCCACTCCAGCGAGCCATCGGCCAGCACCCTCACCTCCGGGATCGGCTCACCCGTGGTCGGGCTGGTGTTGCCCGTCTGGTTGGCCAGCTCGATATGGTCCACCGGTAACAGCCTGCTGGTCAGCATGAAAAACACCAGCAGTATGAATACCACATCGATCAGCGGGGTAATACGGATCGGTAAGGGGCGGCTGGGCCTTGGTTCAACCAGCTGCATGGGCAAGGCGACTCTCGGTTTCGGTTTCCGTTACCGTGTGGGGCCGGCTGACTTCTGCCGGCTTGCGGGCCGCCGGGGAGGACAGTTCCACCTCGGCAGTATCGGAGTCAGAGGATTCTGCGCGGTGTTCAACGGCGAAAATGCTGACCAGGGCTCCGTTCATGGTTTTATGAATACGGCGCAAGCGGAACTCGATCCAGGCGGCCAGCGCAGCGAACGGGATGGCGACAACCAGTCCGGCGGCGGTGGTGGTCAGGGCCTCATAGATCCCGCCACTGAGTTGGGTGGCATTGGCGCGACCTTCGGTGGCAGCCATGGCACTGAAGGCCTCCATCATGCCCAGCACGGTACCCAGAAGGCCGAGTAGTGGCGCGAGGGCGGCGATCACTTCAATGATCTTCAGGGGCGCCTCAAAGGGCTCCAGTGCCCTGTGGGCATCTCGCGCGGCGGTTTCCCGTACCTGTTGTGGGCTGCGCCGGGCCAGCTGGTTTTCCATGGTGTTGATCACCAGGTGGTGCAGTGGGTTGAGCCCTGACCAGAATGTCTGCTGCTGTCGCAGCTGGCTCGGGGCCCGATCTGACGGGTTTTGTTGCCAAAAGGTAATCGATTTTTTAAGTTTGGAACTCAGCCTCGGCGTGTAAAACGTGCCAAACAGCATCAGGTAGACAAAGGTCACGGCACCGGCCGCCGCCAGAGCAATGAGTACCACCATGACCGGACCACCCATGTCAATCAGCTGGCTCAGCGGGCTCGAGAGCGTCGCCAGGGATTCGGGGGCGGTGGTCAGTGGTGTGTCGGACATGAGAATCGCCTCGGTACGTAAAGTAGGTCTAAATAATAACGATTATCACTAATTTTTCAAGTCCGTAATCCGGGCTCAGGGCGGTCTCTGTTAAAATTCTGAAACTGTTTTCATTGCCTGAACGTCTCTGTACCAACGTGTGTATAGACCTGGTTGATTGCAGGTTGCCCTACCCTGTCTGTCCGGAGTAACGCTGTTGTGCTGATCAAACGCTGGTTTGGCAGTCTGGTAAACCGAGCCGTTGCATTGGTTATTCTGGTGATCGTGCTGTCCGCGGTGATGGTCACCATCGCCGGTACTCTCATGAGCCGCGGCGAGCTGGAGTCCCAGGCCGAAGCCGAAGTGGCCACCATTGTCGGCCTGCTGGCGGATGACCTGGACGAAACGTTGTCGCGCCGACGCGAGATCCTGGCCAACATCGCGGAAAACCTGGCCATGGGTGAGGAGGTTTTAGCGGCGCGGGCCAGGGTGCTGGTGCGTCGCGAAGTGGCGTTGCGACACCTGTTTAACGGGGTGTATCTGATCGACGCGGATGGCCGTGTTATCGCCGAATACCCGGAAGAATTCCAACAGGTGGGGCGGGACGTCAGTCAGCGAGCCTATTTCCGCGAAACCACACAGACGCTGACGCCGGTGATCAGCCAACCCTATCGGTCGTTCTATCAGGATCTGCCTGCGGTCATGATTACCGCGCCCATCTTCGACCATAAAGGCCGGTTTATCGGCATGATTGGTGGCTCGACCATGCTCAGTGGCCGCAATTTCCTGGAGCGGGTCGGTGAGGTTCGTATCGGCCGGTCCGGGTATGTCAGTGTGGCCACCCGCAACGGCATTACCCTGGCCGACGGCAAGATACGCCGGGTGATGGCGCCGGTGGATGCCACCAACGAGTCGGTGGCGCTTGCCATGACCGGCTTTGAGGGGGTGTTGCGCTCCGAGGATGGCGCCGGCAATCAGGTCATCATGGCGGTGCGCCAGATGGCTGAGGTGCCCTGGTATGTGGCCGGGGTGTGGCCGCTGAAAGACGCGTTTGCGCCGGCCAACCGGCTGGTGGATAACCTGCTTTGGGTGCTGCTGGCGGTCATTGCGGTACTGGCGCCACTGGCACTGATCGTGTTCCGGGGATTGATGGTGCCGCTGAACGTGCTGGGGAATCAGCTCGCCGAGCGTCATCTCGGGGTGCGCACCACCCCGGTGGATGTGTTCGGGGCTCCGGAAATCCGCCAGGTGGCGGAAACCTTCAATACCGTGATGGAAGAGCGTGATGAGGTGCTGTCCTCGCTGGCGGAACGTGAGGCGTTTTTCCGCTCGCTGACCCAGAGTGCGCCCATCGGGATCGTACAGACCGACGTGCTGGGGCGCATCGAATTCGTCAATCCTGCGTTTGAAACAATCACCGCCAATAACGGCCACGCGCTGCTTCATCAGTACCTTATTGCCGGGGTGTATGAAGACGACCGGCAAATGGCGCTGGCGGAGTGGTCGGCGGCACTGCGCAATCATGAGGTGTTTCACGGTCGTTTCCGCCTGAAACGCAGTGATTCTGACCTGCCGGTGTGGGCGGATGTGATGACGGCGGCTATCGAAACGCCGGAAAAATCCCTGGGTACCATCACGGTGGTGCGGGATATCACCCGCGAACTGGCGGTTGAAGACGCCCTGCGGGAAGAACAGCAGCGTGCCGACAGCATTCTTGCCGTGCTTCAGGAGGGTGTGCTGATGGTGGATACCCGGGGGGTGATCCGCTACGCCAATGGTGCGGCCTGCGCCTTCGTGGGTAACGGGGAAAACTGCGAGGAGCACAATTTCTTCGAGCGGGTGGTGATCGAGGACCGGTCGCGGCGGCTGACGTCCGCGGATTTCCTGGCCGGTGAGAATTTTGCCAACCTCTACGTGACCCTGCGCAACCGTCGCGACCAGGAATTCGATATCGACCTCACCATGCTGCACCTGCGCAAGGGCCACGAGAACGAGCGCCTGGTGTTTGTGTTACGGGATGACAGCGAGCGTCGCCGCCAGGAAGAACGGCTGTCCTGGGAGGCCACCCACGACAGTCTGACCCAGTTGATGAACCGTCGTGCCTTCAATGCTTCGCTGATGAAATGCCTCACTGGCGCGGCAAGACAGGAATCTGCCAGCGTGCTGATGCTGATCGACCTGGATTATTTCAAGCCGGTCAACGACGAAGGCGGTCATCTGCTGGGGGATGATCTGCTGAAGCGGTTGGCGGATCTGTTCAGGGAATCCGTGCGTCAGTCCGACACCGTGGCGCGACTGGGCGGCGACGAATTCGGCATTATCCTGCCGGCGTGCGGGCTGGAGCGGGCGGAATCCCTGGCCGAGCGCATCCGCGCCGGTGCCCAGGATCTGCGTATCGAGCAGGATGGCAAGTTCTACGGTGTGACCACCAGCATTGGTCTGACGGCACTCTCGCCGGATGACCCCGGCCCGCGGGAAATCATGGCGCGGGCGGATCAGGGCTGCTATATCGCCAAGGCCGAAGGGCGCAACAAGGTCATTGTGGTGCCCGTTGCGGGTGCCTGACCCGGGCACCGTCAGGCCATTGCCGCACTAAGGGCCTGCCAGAGCAGGCGTAGCGCCAGCACCGTGAGCAACAGGTTGAAGGCCTGACTGAACAGCCGGTTACTCATGGTTCTGAGCACATGAAGACCGACCCAGGTGCCGAGGAAGCCGAAGGCGATCATGCCGAGGATGAACGGCAGCCAATCCCGGAAGACAAATCCCGCCACGCCGAACACCAGCGCCTTCGGGGCATGCTGCAGGCACATGGCCGTGGCGAAGGTGGCGACCGTCGTGAACCGGTCGCTGTGCATCTGCTTGATAAACGCTGCCACCAGGGGCCCGGTCGCGCCCACGAACAGGCTGACAAAGCTGGTTGCGGCGGAGGCCAGGAACACCCCGGATGGCCCGAAAGCGCCTTTTGGCAGGCTCGGGCCCCAACACAGATACAGCACGAACAGGGCGATGGACAGCTGCCACAGGTGCGCCGGCAGGTCCACCAGCAGCCAGGCGCCCAGGGCGGCCCCCACCAGCACGCCGGGGGCAAACGCAGCGATGGTTCGCCAGTCGGTGTGGCGCCAGGTAAGCACGGCGCGCCCGCTGTTGGAGCCCAGCTGGATCATGCCATGAACCGGAATGATCGCCGCCGGTGGCACCCACATGGCCATGAGCACCAGCAGCAATACCCCACCGCCGGCGCCCAGGCTGGCGGTCACCATGGACGTCACGGCAGACGCCAGTAACAGAAATGCCGCCACCGGCACCGACAGGCTTTCAGGAATCAGGGTCAGGTCCAAGCGGTAATCTCGCTCATGGTTGGCAGAACTCCGAACTGCCGAGCTCCGGGTTTTTGCACAGGGCTTCCGTGGCCAGTTGCACATCGGCAACGTAATACAGTGACGCCAGCCCAAACCGGTCTCTTCCGAGGTTGTGGAAGATCATGCCAAAGGCGATGTCGCCGGCGGTGTAGCTGTCGTGGTTGTCGGCGAAGTAGGCGGCCGGCCTGGACAGGGTGTCGTCGTCCATCAGGGCCTGCACCCGTGCCGCGCCGCCGTGGTATGCCTGCATCAGCAGGAGGGTGAACAACCGGTCCTGCTTCTTCGGTGGCAAATGACCGAAACGTTCCTCGAACACCGGGCGCAGGTTGCGGGCGTTCTGGTTCATCAGCTTCAGGGCGCAGTCAATCTGCGCCAGGCGGTGCCAGTAGTTGGCGGGCTGGATCCGGCAATCATCAAGGGCCGGAGGCGATAACTGCAGGATACCCCGGGCGTTGGCCTGGGAGTGTGCCCGTTGCCGGCCGCCGCTTTCGATCAGAACCTGCCCTCCCAGGTAGCGGGGGAGCTCCGGTGGCAGCTCGAGGCGTTGCTGTTTTGCCCGCGTCTGATAGACGTAGAGCAGCGCCTCGTGGAGCGTTCCCGGCTGGTCGGCGGAGCCGAATCTCAGGTCGTCCCAGGCGCCCCACATCCGATCCTCAGGCTGCGTACCGAAATAACGGGCCACAGCCTCATCAATGTTGACGTGGGGCTGGTCGCAGGCCAGCGCGAAGGGATAGCCGGTGGTGTCAGGAGCACCCTTTGCCCATGCATCGGCTCGCCCGCTGTCTGCCAGGCGCGCGCGGGTCTTGTTCAACCGCTGCTGGGTTTTTTCACGGCTGTCGGCGTCGTTCATGTACCCGAGAAACTGTCCACGCATGTTGTAGAGAATGTGGCGTTCGCGCTCGGCGCAATAGCCGGTCTCTTTCAATACCCAGCGGCGGATGGTGACAATGTTCTCGTAGACACCCTGACTGACCCAGTAGGGTGAACTGCGCACGATGTCTTTCCAGTCCGCGACCGGTTCGTTAGCACTGGCTGTCGGCAGCGCCGTTGCCAAAACCAGCAACGGGACAAACAGGACAAGCTGGCGGCAGCGCTTGAGTCTGATGGTCATAAACGTTATACCCATGAGTCTCCAGAGCTCAGAATAACAAATGGAAGCGATGATGAAGCAATCCGAATACCTTCGATACGACGCCGTTGCACTGGCTGATCTGATTCGCCGCGGAGAAGTGTCTTCCCGCGAGGTGTGTGAGGCCGCCGTGGAACGGGCAGCGCAGGTGAATGGTAGCCTGAACGCCATCTGTTACCCCCAGTTTTCCGACGCCCTTGAGCAGCCCCATCCCCAGGATGCGCCTTTTTCCGGCGTGCCGTTATTGCTCAAGGATCTCGCGCAGGAGCAGGAGGGACATCCGTGCACGTATGGTAGCCGCGGTTTCAAGGCCAACATTGCTGCGAAAAACTCGGAGTTTGTCCGCAGGGCCCTGGACGGCGGCCTGGTGATCCTGGGGCGCACAGCAACCCCGGAGTTCGGCCTGAAGGCAGTCACTGAATCGCGGCTCTGGGGCCCGTCACGCAACCCCTGGGACACCCGGCTCACGCCCGGCGGTTCCAGTGGTGGTTCCGGCGCGGCAGTGGCTGCCGGCATCGTGCCCATGGCCGGCGCCAACGATGGCGGCGGCTCCATCCGCATTCCCGCGGCCTACAACGGATTGTTCGGGCTCAAGCCCTCCCGTGGCCGTATTTCTTCCGGCCCTTTCATGGGTGAGGCCTGGACCGGGGCCTCCTCGGATCACGTGGTCAGCCGCACGGTACGCGACAGCGCCACCATGCTGGATGTGGTGGCCGGGCCGGCCAGCGGTGATCCGTTCGTGATTCCGCCACCGGCGGAACCCTTTGCCCGCTTGATGCAGAAAACCCCGGGGCCGCTGCGGATCGGGGTGTTCACGTCCTCGCCCTACCATACCGAGGTCGCGCCGGAGTGCGTAGCCGCGGTGGAGGAGACCGCACGCATTCTGGAAAACCTCGGGCATCACGTGGAATATGCCCGCCCGGAATTCGACGGTATGGCGCTGGCTCGCTGTTACCTCGGACTGTACTTCGGCGAGGTGTCGGCGCTGATCGAAAAAGCGAAAACGCAACTGGGCGCCAAGGATGAGGACTTTGAACTGGATACCCGGCTGATCGGCATGTTGGGGCAGACCATGCCGCTGGCGGAGTACGTCAGCCGTCGTCAGCAATGGAACGAGTTTGCCCGTGCGCTGGGTGCCTATTTCAGCCGCTTTGACCTGTATCTCTGCCCCACCACCGGGCAGTTGCCGGCCCACATCGGAGAGCTGGATACCCCCGCGCACCTGCAGTTTGCGGCGCGCCTGATGCTGACGCTCAAGGCAGGAAGGCTGGTGCACAGGAGTGGACAGGTGGATCAGATGGCCCTGGAAAGTCTGGCCAGAACCCCGTTTACCCAGCTGGCCAACCTCACCGGGACACCGGCCATGTCTGTGCCGATGCACTGGACCTCCGCCGGGCTGCCGGTGGGCGTTCAGTTTGGTGGGTGCCATGGCAGCGAGGGCACACTGTTCCAGTTGGCGGCACAACTGGAAGAGGCCAGTCCCTGGTTCTCCCGGTACGAGCGTCTGGACGCGGGTATCGCGTGATGGCCGAGTGCCCGCGGGCCAGATGAATCGCGCTGTTGTGATCCGACATCGGAAATGCCACGTTTATCTTTGTAGGCGTAACAGGCTATGCTGTAAGTCAGGAGGGTGCCAGCCTTCCTGACAGACCCTGATGGCATCGAGGAGGCGAGCGCATTATGAACCAACCGATGGCAATCGACGAACTGGTATCAGTAGCACAGGCCGAAGCCATGGGGGAGCTTGACGCCCCGATGATGGCGATTGTCCTGTCCAGCGAACAAAGCTACGATTTGCCCATCAATTCCCTTGAAACCGATGCCGACAAGGCCCGCTGGGGATTAATCCTGCGTGCCGCCCGCGAGCATGTGGAAGCGGATGCCGTGGCGGTGCTCTACCCCGCCTGGACCACCATTCGCCACAAAAAGCCCGAGAAGGAGACCGTCGAGGCGGCCGAAGACCCGGCAGAAGACAGCGGCGAAGACGCCGAACCGTCTGGCCCCATTGACACGCTGTTCGTGCAGTTGCACACCCGCGATCACGTCTACTGGCGCGGGTTCGAGCAGATTCGTGACCCCAAGCACCAGCGCATTATCGGGTTCCGGCGCATCAAGGCGCTGTCGACCGACTACAAACGGGATGAGGCGCCGTCGGTGGCCGCATGGCTGAGCACGTTGTTCGAGCCATTGCCGGACGAAGGCGAGGAGACCGATGTGGATCGGGAACTGGCGGATCTGCTGGAGGAGCCGGAAGTGAGCGCCGCACTCTACCCACGGCAGATGCGCGCCTTGCATTGATACACCGCTGACCCGCGGTCGAAAAAAACATCTGGCGGTCGCTACGACGCCAGATGTTTTTTTTGAGCCAACGTCAGATACTGGCCGCCCGTTCGGCGACCCAGTAAAGGCTCAGCCCGCCCACCGCCAGCAGAATGGCGGGCACCGCGGCCCGTTCGTAGAGTCTGAACCGGCTAAACAGGTACAGCGCCGGAAACAGCACCAGCAACAAGCCAAGTTGTCCCAGTTCCACGCCCAGATTGAAACCGGCCAACGCCACCGCCAGTTGTGATACTCCCGACGTCAGATCCCCCAGCACGCTGGCAAAACCGAAGCCGTGGATCAGCCCGAAGCCGAAGGCCAGCTTCCAGGTTTTGCGACCCAGGATGGGCCAGACCACGTTCAGCGCCGCTATCGCGATGGACAGGGCGATCACCGTTTCCACCCAGGCGATGGGTAACGTCACGATGTTCAGGGCGGCCAGCGCCAGAGTGATGGAATGGGCCACTGTAAAGGCTGTGACAATGCCCACCAGCTCAAGCAACCGGGCTTTGAGCCCGCGCTTCTCGACCATACCCCCGGCTGATTGGCGGCGGTTCAGCGGCAAGGTCGCCGGCAGCATCAACACCAGCAGGAACAGGATGTGGTCCAATCCGATCAGCAGATGGATAACCCCCTCGTAAAGAAAGGTCACGAACAGCTGCAGGACGTTCCCTGCGACACTGCCGCTGTTTTCCAGCGCCAGGGTCCGGTCATCGGGGCCCAGCACGCCGAGGCGTTCGTCCTGACTGTCGGTAATGCTGACCAGGCTGCGATGCAGCGGATCCCGGTCAAACAGCAAGCTGTATTCCAGTGTGGCCGGTGGCAGATTGTCCGGGCAGGCGACCTGATAGCGCCCGGCCGCATAGGGGCCATCGCTGTGGCGGGAGAGCCCCCACTGTTGCCCCACCAGCTGACAGCGGCCGGCGCTGTTGCTGAGCGTCAGACCCTGTTCCACCAAGCGCGTGATGTCGGCGCGGGCGCTGCGGACTTCGGCACCGTTGAGCTGACCGTCGCCATTCCCGTCCAGCGGCAGCAGCAGCGCAAGATCCCTGAGGGCCAGGTCGATGCGCACCTGGGACTGGGTCTGGTCCAGGTAAATAAAGCTGTCGCTGGCCTTGTGCGCCCAGCCAGCGGAGGGCAGTGCTAACGACAGGAGCAGGGCAAGGCTGAAGGTCAGCCCGGATAGTGAGCGTTGCCTCATGAGCGTGTCTCCGGATAGCGGGCGTCGGTCTGGTTGTGACGCTGCAGCCAGGCCCGGACTTCCGTGATGGCGGCGTCATCGCCTGCGGCCTCGGCGGCGCGGAGCAACAAGCGGGTGTCCAGCGGCTCACGCTGATCCTGCCAGTTTTCGCGGGCATAGCTGAGGGCGGTCTGATTGTCACCCTCGACATCCAGCGCATAACGCGCAAGGTCGCGCTGATGGAGCAGGTTGCCTCGCCAGCGGGCTTCTGCGAAGCGTTCGTCCAGCATGGCGGTCAGGCGGTCGGCATCGGCATGATCCAGTTGCTTCATGGCGATGGCGCGGATGACTGCGAGTGAGTCGACCTGCTCGTACTGCTCTGTCAGTGCGATGACGGCTTCCGGATCGCCCTTGTTCAGCAGCCAGTCAGCCAGCTGTGCACGCGAGTAGAGATCGTCCGGCGCCAGCACCAGAACGCGTCGCCAGTGTTGCTCGGCGGCCACAAGACCCAGCTGCGCTGCGATATCGGCGAGCGTACCCTCGGCCCAGAGCAGGCTGGTGGTGTCAGCACCGGACGCGCGGTTTGTGAGGGTCAGTAACGTATCGTACGCGGTCTGCGGGTTGCCGGTGCGTGCCTCAACCTGTGCCAGGCAGCTGCCGGCAATCAGGCCGGGAAACACGGTGGCGAGCTGGTTGCACTGGTCCAGGGCTGGCGTGTAGCGGCCTTGCACCAATTCCAGGTTGGCGAGGGTCAGGCTGGCTTGCACCGTCTGCGAGCGATCATCCGATTGCTGGATAACCTGCGTCAGTTGCTGACGGGCAGCGTCAAAGCGGTGCAGGCTCTGGTCGAGCGTCGCGCTCAGAATGTGTAGACGGTCGGTCATCCGCTCTTGCGGCCAGCTGTTCAGCAAAGCCTGCGCGTAACCGAGGTATCGGGGGTCGCCCAGAGAACGGGCTTCGGTCAGATACGCCTGGACGCGGTCGGCTGCATCGCGGGCGGTTTGTGGTGGATTATCGGGAGTCTGGGCACCGCTTGGCAGGGTGATCAGAATTTCCTGATCGTCAAAGTCTGTTTCAATCGCAGCGGGGGCGGCCATCACGCTTTCCATAGCCAGTGCCGTCATCAGCACCGCGATGGAAAAAACCCTGCGCCGAGGCGCAGGGTGGAGGGCCGTCAGCCCCGGTTCGGAGACAGGCTGACGGCAGAGCCCCGAGGATTCAAAACAGGTCGTCGAACGCCCGTTCGTTGTCCTGGTCATTGAAGCGGAACTCCAGTCGGTTGATATTTACTGGCGCGCGAGTTGCGCTGGTTTGTTTGATCTCATTTTTCACGAAGGTTGTGTAATCCACCGAGATACTGAGATCTTGATCCGGTGCGTTATTTTTGCTGGATCCGCTGAAACAGCCGGTCAGCGCCAACGACACGATCAGGGTAATACCGATTCGCAATGTCATGGTGGTTCTCCCTAGATACCGCTATCGTTGGGTGAGCCGGCGAGCGGAGTCGCGAGGTATGGGAAGGCGTCATCCAGTTCCGCCGGATCCAGCAGGACGCCGTCGGTCAGCGGTGCGTCCTTGTTCGGCGCATCGTCGGTCAGTGCACCCATGACAACCCGGAGGGCAACGTCGACGGTATCGTCGATCGGACGACGACCGTTGGGGAAGCCGGCATTATCGCCTCCCAAAACACCCAGATCATCTTGTCCAGCTAATGGGAATGCGGCAATTGCCGGATTGAGACGCAACATTTCCGAGCCGGTGACGCCTACCGGTTGGTTCAGATTCGGTACACCGGTCAGGAATGCGGTGACCAGATCGTTTCTCGGGGTTTCTGGCGCTACCGCGACACCGGCAAACAGAATCTCCAGCAGTGCCGGCAAGGTCGGGTTGGTCACGTAGGTGGCAAACTGACCGTCGTTCATCGGTTCA
This sequence comes from Marinobacter goseongensis, assembly GCF_023156235.1. Taxonomy (GTDB): domain Bacteria; phylum Pseudomonadota; class Gammaproteobacteria; order Pseudomonadales; family Oleiphilaceae; genus Marinobacter; species Marinobacter goseongensis. The sequence goes on from NZ_JAKZAI010000014.1 coordinate 69,800, forward strand.
CTGGCGTTGAAGCGATCCTTGTCTTTCAGGCCAATAACCACTTCGTTGACCAGGGGCATACCCAGACGTGACACCTGAGTGAAGGCGCCACCCTCAACGGTCGCACCCTTGCCATTGGCGGTGGGTGCCGGGTTGATCACCCGTGCCTGGCGCACGCTGGCCGTGGTCCAGCCACCGATGACCGGATCGCCGGACGCTGTCTCGGCACTGCCGGTCAAGCAGGCGGTGGGCACTTCCAGGGCGAACGAAGTGATGTTCTTGTCCGCGAGGTCGCCGTCACCTTCACCGTCTCGTGCTCCCAGAGGATTGGTGTTGACCAGGTCGAAGATCTCGCCCAGGTTGACCGCAAAGGCCTCTTTGCGCTGACCGACGAAGACTCGGCCGTCGGTGGTGCAGCCCGGAATGGCGATGTCGAAGATGTGCTGGTTGGCGTAAGCTTCGTAACCACCAGGGAAAGACTTCTCGCCGATGTTATCCAGCGGTTTGGCAAAGGTTTCCATGCCGGTGGTGACGTTGGTAGCGGCCTGACGGGTACCGCTGCGACGGTCACCGCGAATAACCGTCACGGTGTAGTCCTGGCGCATCTGCACGTTGGCGTTGTTACTGGCATCGCCAATGTTTTTCAGCGGCACAGAAACCATTTCGCCGCCGATGTCCAGCTGGATATCGTTCAGGATGTCTTCCATCTGGAACTGGAAGGTGATGTCTTCTTGGGCGTTGCCGGAGTTATCGATATGAATCTCGTAGATCGCGTCCTCGTCTAGATCGAAATAGTTAGGCCCGCCATAGGCGTCCTGGAGGGGGAGGTAATTGGCGATCAGGGTGACAAAATCCGCCCGCCCCGGCTCGTAGCTCCGGAACATGTAGAAATCGGTGCCATCAACCTTGGGCACTTCGGTGATGAAAGGTGCCTCTCGATGACTGGAGGCAGACGCCGTACCTGCTGTCAGGCAGAGCCCGGCAACCGCAAGGGCGAGGCCGGAGCGCTTTATTACTGTATTCATTCCGCTTTCCTCATTTTATTTGGGTATTGCCTTAGAAGTAACGTGGTGGTGCCATAAAAAGTTGCAGAGCTGAGCTAAAAAATCTGGTGTGCTGAATCGCCTGGCCTATGCAACCCTGACGGGTGTTGCTACGTAAAAAAGGTACAAGGGCTCAAACTGAGAACGGAGATGACAATGACAATCACAACCCGTGACCCGGACCGTGAAGAACTGATGCGCCTGTTATTGGCGATTGCGAGGAGCGACCGGCGTGCGTTCCAGCAGCTTTACCAAAAAATTTCTGCACGCATGTTCGGGCTGTGTATGAAGCTGGCGGGTCAGCGGGAGGTCGCCGAGGAGGCATTGCAGGATGCCTTCGTGCAGATCTGGCATCACGCCAGCGAATACCACAGCGATCGGGGCTCGCCCCTGAGTTGGATGCTGACCATTGCACGCTACCGCACGCTCGATCTGATGCGCTCCCGGGCGGTGCGCCGCACCGGCGGTGAGGAACATCTGGAACATCTGGAAGATCAGCGCAGCGGACCGCTGGATGAATCTCTGCGTAACGCCGGCGCCAAACAATTAACCGGCTGTCTCGATGAGCTCAGTGATGTGCAGCGTGACAGCATCCTGTTGTCTTATTATCGCGGGCTTACCCATGACGAACTGGCCATGGCGTTGAGCTCTCCCATCGGAACGGTGAAAAGCTGGATTCGCCGCGGACTGATGGCATTGAAGAGGTGCCTGGAACGATGAAAAAAACGCCGGAACGCATAGAGAGCCTGGCAGCGGAATACGTGTTGGGCTCCCTCAAAGGCCAGGCGCGCAGCCGCTTTGAACGCTGGATGATGGAGTCGGGACGGGTCCGTCAGGAAGTCTGGTACTGGGAAGAAAAGCTGGGTCAGCTGAGTGATCAGGTGCCGGCCCGGGAGCCGCCCGCCTCGGTCTGGCAGGCAATTGAGCACCAGCTTTGGCCGCAGAAGCCGGCCGTACCGTCAACCGGGGGGCGAGGGCTCTGGCCCGCCTGGAGTCTTATGGCAACGGCGGCGGCGCTGGTGCTGGCGGTCATCCTGGTTCAGCAGCCAGACCCGCAGGCCCTGCCGGAGCCCGGTTCACGGCTCTCCGGAGCCATCGTGCAGGCCGATGTCAGTGATCCGCTGTGGCTGGTGAGTGAGTCGGGTGGCCAGCGTCACCTGCGCATGCGATCGGTGGCGGCCAGCTCGGCACAGACTGGAAAGGACTATGAACTCTGGGTCGTGCCGGCGGAGGGCAATCCCCTGTCGTTGGGGGTGGTGTTGGTTGGCGACGTACTTCAGGTAAAGCTGACGGACGAAGCCCGCACCATGCTTCACGAGAGCCGCACCCTGGCGATCAGTCTGGAGCCAGAGGGCGGGTCGCCCACCGGCGCGCCCACCGGCCCGGTGCTGCACGTCACCAGGCTGCATGAGCTGTAGCTCCGGTTGGGCGCGGGGCAGGTATTCAACTTGACGCCAGCAGGGTGATGCACAGCTGGGCGTTCTGGACGAAGTGGCCGAAGGCGGTGAGCTGTTCCTCGGAGGGCACATAATCCCCCGCAGCGTTGTCCGCGTAGAACAGGCCCACCAGGCGGCCCTTGGCCGTGAGCGGCCCGATCAGGGCCGGTACCTTGCCCAGCCAGCGGTCGTAGGTGACACCTTCCTCGACCGGGCGTGGCCGGTATATAAAGCAGTTTGCGTGGGGCAGCAGCCGGCCCAGTGCGCCGGTGCCATCTTTGGCAACCACGAAATCTTCCCGCCAGGTTTCCGTGCCCCGGCCGCCGACTTTGCGGGGCACCAGATTGTGCCCGCTTTTGTCCCCCATCAGCAGGGCCACCCGCTGCATCCCGATGGCCCGGTGTATGCCCTCGATCACCAGTTGGCAGACCTCGTTGAGATTCGGCTTCTCGGTCAGGCTCACCGTCAGGTCCCGCAGGATCTGCAGTTGCAGGTTCGGATCCATCGCCGGTGCGCGAGCTGACTGGCTGCCAGAGCCATCCTGACTACCGGGCATCAGTGCTGTGACCTGGGGAATGCCTAGGGATACCGCGACTTTCGCCGCCTCCTGCGCGTTCACCTTGAGCTGGTCGCGCACCACCGCCGGTGTTTCGCCAATGTCTTTGCCCAGCTGCTCCAGCACGGCATCCATCTCGACGCCGCGCCAGCCATTCTCGGACAACACGGCCATCTCCACCGAGTGGCGCACCAGGCTGGCGGCCATGGAAGTGGCTTGCCCCGGTGCGACCACCTCGCGGATAAACGGTCCCAGCGACCAGGCGTCCACCAGACCACGGGTGATCTCCGTGAACGTGGTGTGGAGTGCCGCTTTCTGAGCCTCCACCGGGGGTTCTTCCAGCCGCAGCCGCTGTTCCAGTTCCTCGGCCTGCTCGGTCTCGCAGGACCAGAACGCCAGTTCGCCGATATTCATCAACAGGGCGCCAATGAACACCTCTTCCAGGGCATGCTCGGTGCGTTTGGGCATCAGGCAGCGGGCCTGAACCGCGGCGTGTATGGCGCGAGCGAGGCATCTCAGCAAATGCGGGCGGTCATTACGCTGCAGCAGCGAATCCACCAGCAGCGAGGAAATGGCCATGGATTTCACCGAATCGAAACCGATCAGGGTAATGGCCCGGCTCACGGTGCTGACCTGGGTGCGGGTCTGGTTGTAGAACACGGTGTTGGACAGCCGCAGCACCTGGGACGTCAGTTGCGCGTCATTGAGAATCACGTTGGCCAGTTCATTGACGGTGCTGTTGGTGCTGTCGGTGAGCTCGTTGATGCGTTTCAGGGTATTGGCCAATACCGGAAGCTCTACCTTACTGAGGTAGGTCACCCATGCCTGGGCAGAATTCATCCTTGCGGGCGTCTGTTCGTTATTGGTGGTCACTGAGTTTGGACTCTCCGCCGCGCGCCTCGGGATTGAAAAGGTTCTTTTAAGGGTTGAGTTTAGCCCAGGGTCGTCGGATGTGTCAGGTAACAAAACGTGTACGGGGATGTACCAATTGGGTCGATTCGGGTTTGGCGGGTGAATGGGCTATAATCGCGCCTTTTACCGGTGCGCCCACAAGGTGCTCACAAGGCGCTCATAAGGCAAGAATGTGATTGTATTTGACCAGGTCCAGAAATCGTACCAGGTAGGCGGGCGGGCGATCCCTGCGTTACACCCTACCAGCCTGACCATCGAGACCGGCGAGGTATTCGGCATTGTCGGGCACTCCGGCGCGGGGAAATCCACCCTCGTTCGGCTGATCAATCTGCTGGAACCGCCCACCGGCGGCAGAATTCTGGTGGATGATGACACCATCACCCACTACGACGCCGCCGAACTGCGCGCCTTCCGCCGCAAGGTCGGCATGATTTTCCAGCATTTTAATCTGTTGTCGTCGAAAACCGTGGCCGACAACATTGCCTTTCCGATGAAGCTGGCAGGCATCTATTCGCGCGCCGAGATTCGTCAGCGGGTCGAGGAACTGCTGGCCCGGGTCGGCCTTGCGGACCACGCCAGCAAGTACCCGTCACAGCTCTCCGGCGGCCAGAAACAGCGGGTGGGTATCGCCCGCGCCCTGGCATGCCGCCCCACCATCCTGTTGTGTGATGAAGCCACCAGCGCCCTCGACCCGCAGACCACCCAATCGGTGCTGCGTCTGCTGGCGGACCTGAACCGGGAACTGGGGCTGACCATCGTACTGATCACCCATGAGATGGACGTGGTGCGTCGGGTCTGTGACCGGGTGGCGGTGATGGACGCCGGCGAAGTGGTGGAAATGGGTGCCGTCAGCGATGTGTTTCTCCATCCTCAACACCCCACCACCCGGGACTTCGTGTTTGAAAGCGAGAATATTGACGGGGATGAAATGCAGCAGGACCTGCAGAAAGCCAATGGCCGTATCCTGCGCCTGACGTTCCGTGGCGAATCCACCTTCAAGCCGTTGCTGGGCAGCGTGGCACGGGAATCCGGCGTGGATTTCAGCATATTGTCCGGGCGCATTGACCACATCAAGGACACTCCCTATGGCCAGCTGACCCTGTCCCTGGTGGGCGGAGACCTTGACGTGGCGATGCAGGCGCTGGAAGCGGCCGACGTTCATGTGGAGGTGGTGCGCTGATGGACGCTTTACTGAGTAACGTGGACTGGGCGGAAATCGGTATCGCCAGCTGGGACACCCTGGTGATGGTGGGACTGTCACTGCTGTTCAGCGTGTTGATCGGCCTGCCGGTTGGCGTACTGCTGTTCCTGTTCGGCAAACGCCAGCTGCTCGAGCAGCCGGTGGCCTATGCGGTGCTGTCTTTCGTGGTCAACGTGCTGCGATCCGTGCCGTTCATCATCCTGCTGATCGTGATGATTCCGTTCACGGTGATGCTGATCGGCACGTCCCTCGGCGTCGCGGGTGCCATCCCGCCGCTGGTGGCCGGTGGTGCCCCGTTCTTTGCGCGACTGGTGGAAACTTCCTTGCGGGAAGTGGATCGCGGCATCATCGAAGCCACGCAGGCCATGGGCGCCAGCATCCGCCAGATCATTTTCGGTGCTCTGCTGCCGGAAGCGCTGCCGGGCATCATCGCCGGCATTACCGTCACGGCGATCACCCTGGTGTCCTACGCGGCTATGTCCGGTGTGATTGGCGGCGGCGGTCTCGGCGACCTGGCCATTCGTTTCGGTTATCAACGGTTCCAGACCGACGTCATGGTGATTACTGTAGCGCTACTGGTCATTTTTGTTCAGCTGCTGCAAATGGCGGGCGACCGTCTGGTTCTGTATTTCAGCCGGAAGTAAATCGACCGTGGGCCGTACTCACACGCTGGATTGATTGCTCATAATTTCTTACAGGAGAACATGCTTATGAACTTCAAGAAAAGCCTGGTGGCACTGGCCGCCGCTGCAACCTTCTCCGGCGCAGTTGCCGCCGACACACTGTCTATCGCGGCTACCCCGGTGCCCCATGCCGAGATCCTGGAATTTGTAAAGCCGCAGCTGGCGGAACAGGGTGTCGAGCTGGACGTGAAGGTGTTCACCGATTACATCCAGCCGAACATTCAGGTGGATCAGAAGCGGATGGACGCCAACTTCTTCCAGCACCAGCCCTACCTGGACGAATTCAATGACGGTCGCGGTACTGACCTGGTCACCGTCACCGGTGTGCACGTGGAACCGTTCGGAGCCTATTCCAGCAAGATCGAATCGCTGGATGACCTGAAAGAAGGCGGCGTTGTGGCTATCCCCAACGATCCCACCAACGGCGGTCGCGCTCTGCTGCTGCTCCAGAAAGCCGGCCTGATCACGCTGGAAGACGAAAGCAAGATCACCGCGACCCCCCGTGACATTGCCGACAACCCGAAGGATCTGGACTTCAAGGAGCTGGAAGCTGCGACCCTGCCGCGTATTCTGGGGCAGGTGGATGTGGCGCTGATTAACACCAACTACGCCCTGGAAGCGGGCCTGAATCCGTCCGAGGATGCGCTGATCATCGAGGGCTCCGAATCACCCTACGTGAACATTCTGGTCGCCCGTCCCGACAACAAGGACAGCGAGGCTATGCAGAAGCTGGCGGCCGCGCTGAAGTCCGATGCGGTAAAAGACTTCATCATGGAGAAGTATGAAGGCGCGGTTGTTCCTGCCTTCTGATCTTTGTTGAGTCTGAAAAAGGCCGGGTTCCGTTGGAATCCGGCCTTTTTCGTGTCTCGATTGGCCGAAATGACGTTGTAGGTGTCGCCCATGTCATAGAGCCTTGCTGTTCATTCGGTGTACAAATGTCGCCGGATGCAATAACAACAAGCGCAAGGAACATGACGATGACACTGACCGCCTCCGTCCGGGCCTGGTCCCGGCTTCCGGCCCTGTTTCTGTTACTTTCTGTGTGTGCGCTGGCGTCGCCGGCCCAGGCCGGCCTGTTCGGTCTCGGGCAGGATGCCAGGGACACCAACCCGGGTAAGACCCGGCCGGTCATCTTCGTTGGCAATAACTGGGAAGGCACCGTTGACGTAATCGATGCGCAGACCTACAGCAAGGTCGGCCGCATCAATGGCATTCCCGACAAGCGCCAACGGATGACGGAAATTCTTTTCAATCCGGTGCGACTGGTGTTTTTCCAGGCCGTTCGCCTGTTTATCGGCGAGGGTAACGACCAGTTCGTGGATGATATGTACAGTACCCCGGATGGCCGCCTGCTGGTGGTGTCCCGCCCCAGTTTTGCCGACGTGGTCGGTATTGAGGTTGCCAGCGGCGACATTGCCTGGCGTTTTGAAGTGGATGGTTACCGTTCTGACCATATGGCGCTATCGCCGGACGGCACCCGGGTGGCGGTATCGGCGTCTACCGGCAATGTGGTGCATGTGCTGGACGTGGAGACGGGTGAGGAAGTCGGCCGCTTCCCGACCGGTAATTCACCCCACGAAAACCTCTATTCCGAAGACGGCAAGCGCATCTACCACGCCAGTATCGGCTATGTGTTCACGCCGCTGGATCAGGATTTGATGGAATTTACTAAAGGCGAACGGCTGTTCCAGGTAGTGGACGCTGAGAGCCTTGAAATCCTCAAGCGGTTTGACATGAAGGATAAACTGGAAGACGCCGGTTACAGCGATCTGAGCCCGGCCATCCGGCCCATGGCCCACACGCCGGACGAGCGGTTCTTCTATTTCCAGCTGTCGTTTCTCCACGGTTTTATCGAGTACGACATGGAAGCAGACCGTGTGACCCGCCGGGCGGAGCTGCCCAACCTGATTCCCGATGTGCCGCAGGAGGTGTACATCAACGATTCCGCCCACCACGGCATTGCCATGAACGGCCGCGGTGACACCCTGTGCGTGGCTGGAACCATGAGCGACTATGTGGCCATCGTGGATCGCGAGACGTTCAACCACGACATTCTCACCGGCCTGGGTGAGAAGCCCTATTGGGTTACCACCAACGAGGCCGGCGACCGCTGCTATATATCCTGGAGTGGCACGGATCAGATCTCAGTGATTGATATTGATACCGCCACCGAGATTGTCCGAGTGGACGTTGGCGACCACCCCCAGCGCATTCGCGAAGGCCGGGTGCCGCGGGACTGGTAAACAGAAAGGCCGGGCATGTGCCCGGCCTTTTCATTGCGGATGCGGATGATCGCGAGCGGATGCTCAGTCACCGCTCCAGTTGGCTTTCGGGTCCGGTGTCATCCGTAGGTAGGATTTCACCGCCTTGTAGCCTTTCGGGAACCGTTGCTTGATTTCATCCTCATCCTGCAGCGACGGTACGATCACCACATCATCACCACGCTCCCAGTTGCCCGGGGTCGCCACCTTGTGCTCGTCAGTGAGCTGCAGCGAGTCAATCACCCGCAGCACCTCGTTGAAGTTACGGCCGGTGCTGGCCGGGTAGGTGATGATCAGGCGGATCTTCTTGTTCGGGTCAATCACGAACAGGGAACGCACGGTCAGCGTGTCGTTGGCGTTGGGGTGAATCATGTCGTACAGATCCGCCACGGTGCGGTCGTGATCGGCGATGATCGGAAAATTCACCGCGCAGCCCTGGGTTTCGTTGATGTCCTTGATCCAGTCTTTGTGGGAATCGACCGGGTCGACGCTCAGGGCGATGGCCTTGACGTTGCGCTTGGCAAATTCCTCTTTCAGTTTGGCGGTCAGACCCAGTTCGGTGGTGCACACGGGGGTGAAGTCAGCCGGGTGCGAGAACAGCACGCCCCAGCCATTACCGAGCCAATCGTGGAAGCGGATGGTGCCGTCGCTGGAATCCTGTTCGAAATCCGGTGCGGTATCTCCAAGACGTAAACTCATAGCGTTCTCTCCTTTGCGTGGTTTAGCAAACCTATACGATACTTCTTGGTGACGGATGAGGTGAATACAAGGGGATCGGATTCACCTCATCCGTATTCTCAGCTCCGGACGCCCAGGGCTTTTTCCTTCTCGAAGTGCTCGCGGGTGAGTTTGAAAACCACCGGGCTGAGCAGCAACAGTGCAATCAGGTTGGGCAGTGCCATCATGGCGTTGAGGGTATCCGCCACCAGCCAGATAAAGCCCAGGTTGATGGTCGCGCCCACGGGAATGGCCAGAATCCACAAAACCCGGTAAGGCACGATGGCCTTCACGCCGAACAGGAACTCCACGCAGCGCTCGCCGTAGAACGACCAGCCGAGAATGGTGGTGAAAGCAAAAACCGCCAGGGCAATGGCGACCACGTAGTTGCCGAAGCCGGGCAGGCCGCTCTCGAACGCCAGTGACGTCAGGGAGGCGCCGGTTTCCCCGGAAATCCAGGCGCCGGAGGTGATGATCACCAGGCCGGTGATACTGCACACAATGATGGTGTCGATAAAGGTGCCCAGCATGGCCACCATGCCCTGGGTGACCGGGTTCTTGGTCTGTGCCGCAGCATGGGCAATGGGGGCAGAACCGAGCCCGGCCTCGTTGGAGAAAATGCCGCGGGCGACCCCGAAGCGGATTGCCGCCCACACGGCGGCCCCGGCAAAGCCACCTTCGGCGGCCACCGGGCTGAACGCGTGGGTGAAGACCAGACCAAAGGCGGCCGGAATCTGGTCGGCGTTAATGGCTAACGCCACCAGACCCACCAGCACGTAGGAAATGGCCATCAGCGGCACCAGAGCGCTGGCCACATGGCCGATGCGGCGAATGCCACCGATCAGCACCATGCCCACCAGCACCATCAGGATCAGTCCGGTCAGCCAGGTGGGCATGTTGAAGTTGGTCTGCAGTACATCCGCCACCGAGTTGGCCTGAACCGTATTGCCGATGCCAAACCCGGCGATGGCGGCGAAGATGGCGAAGACCACGCCCAGCCAGGCCCATTTCTTGCCCAGGCCATTGCGGATGTAATACATCGGGCCACCCACGTGGGCACCGCGTTCGTCCACTTCGCGGAAACGCACGGCCAGTACCGCTTCGGAGTACTTGGTCGCCATGCCCACCAACGCTGTCAGCCACATCCAGAACAGGGCGCCGGGACCGCCCAGGAACACGGCAGTGGCGACACCGGCAATGTTACCGGTGCCGACGGTGGCAGACAGCGCGGTCATCAGCGCCTGGAACGGCGGAATTTCACCGTCGCCTTCCGCGCCGGAGGCGGAGCGGCCTTTCCACATCAGCCTGAAGCCGGCGCCAAGCTTGAGGATCGGCATCAGCTTCAGGCCAAGGCTGAGGAAAAGCCCCACACCGAGGATCATGACCAGCATGGGCGGGCCCCAGACCAGTCCGTTAACGGTACCTATAAAGTTTTCAATGGCTTCCATGGGATCTCCCTGAGTTTTGCCAACGTTTGCCAAAGAGTGTGGTGAGCATTCATTGCCCGTATAAGGGCATAACTGCTTGAGTTTAGTCAGATATTTTCATCTGTAAACCGTTTGCCGCGTGAATTTGCCGGGGTAAGGGGCGTTTCCGTCAAAAGGGTGATTGGATTTGGTGCCGGATGGGGTACTGTTGAGTCTGATGAGACTGACGTCCGTATCCATTCGCTTTTTTTGAGGGGCTCCATGCCACAGACCGCCTTTACACCGGCGCAGCCGGCGACCGCAACCCTGAATTCAGCCACGGCAGACAGCCGCGTTGTTGATGCCAACGGCCTGTCGTTCTGTGTCGAGACTCGTGGCAACCCCGAGGGCGAGCCGGTGCTGTTCATCATGGGCCTGGGCGCCCAGATGACGCTCTGGCCAGAGGCGCTGCTGGACCATTACGTCGACGAAGGCTACTACGTGATCCGGTTCGATAACCGGGACATCGGCCTGTCGTCCCACCTCAAGGACCGCCTCGAGGGCCACCCGGTGTCGATGATGGCCCGCTCCCGCGTGGGGCTGCCCATTCCCGCCCCCTACACCTTGCGGGATATGGCCGGGGATGCGGTGAGTGTGCTTGACGCCCTGGGCGTTGGCAGTGCCCATCTGGTGGGCGTGTCCATGGGCGGCATGATCAGCCAGGTGGTGGCGTCGGTCTGGCCAGAGCGGGTGCGCAGCGCAACCCTGATCATGACCTCCACCAACAGCCCGCGCTTGCCCATGCCCCGCTCAAAACTGATCTGGCGGCTGGCCGGCATCGGTGCCAAGGGGCACGATGAGGCCGCGGTGGTGGCCCGCTCCCTGGAGTTCTGGAAAGTGATCCAGAGCCCGGCGTTTCCGCCTGACGAGGAGGATGTGCGGGCACGGCTGATCCGGGATTATCGCCGTAGCTATCACCCGGCGGGTATCCTGCGCCAGACCCGCGCCATTCTGGCTACCGGCAGCCTGTCGTCCCTGAGCCGCCGCATCCGGGTTCCCACGGCAATTATCCACGGTGCCGCCGATCCTCTGGTGCGGCCGGTGGCGGCGGAACAGCTCAAGTATCTGATTCCTCACGCCCGTCTGGAACTGATTGACGGCATGGGCCATGACCTGCCGGCGCCGCTGCTGGCGCGTTTTGCCGACATCGGGCTTTCGGTGGCGCGGGCGCCGGCCTGAGACGGACAGTGATGCGGGGCAGGCTATCCACAATTAGCCCCTACTTCCCGCTTTCATTTCCGGCGCAGTTGCCTATGTTTATAGGAGATCGGATCGGTCTTCCGACGGTGTATTGACTGGATAACGGGTGAGGAGAGTTACCCATGCGCTCATTGAAAGTATCGGATGTCATGTGGAATCACATCGAGCCTGTGCGATGTGGTACAGCCCTTACGCGGGTGGTAAAAGTGCTGCTGCAGAATCACGTCAGCGGGTTGCCGGTGGTGGATGACCATCGTAAGGTGATTGGCTTCATTTCCGAGCAGGACTGCATCCACGCGCTGCTGGTCAGCAATTACCATTGCGAGGGGGATCCCATCGTGGACGACGTCATGTTCCGCGAGCCGATCACCATTTCGCCGGAAATGGCGATGGTGGACCTGGCCCAGAATCTGGGTGCTGGAAAGCCCAAGGTGTTTCCGGTGGTGGATCATGGCCGGCTGATTGGTATAGTGACCCGCACAGCCATACTGGCGGAACTGGCCAGATCCGGCTGCGGCATCGAGCTTCCAAAGTTTGCTGCGGCGGAAGACTGACCTGCGCTGACAACCGACCGAGGACACCATGGAACTGCTATCGACCACCGCCTGTTTCGAGGGTGAACACCGTCGTTACCGGCATACCTCTGCGGCCCTGGGCTGCGACATGGAATTTGCCGTTTTCCTGCCACCGGCCGCCGTTGGCAGCCAGCCACGCAAGGTTCCGGTGCTGTACTGGCTGTCAGGGCTGACCTGCACCGACCAGAACTTCATGCAGAAGGCGGGCGCCCAGAAACGCGCAGCCCGGCTGGGCATGGCCATTGTCTGTCCCGACACCAGTCCCCGGGGGCTCGGTTTGCCCGGCGAGGACGACAGCTACGATTTCGGCAGCGGAGCCGGCTTCTACATCAACGCCACCGAGCAGCCCTGGGCGCCCCACTACCGGATGTACGATTACGTGACCCGCGAACTGCCGCAAATGGTGGAGGCAGAACTGCCGGTGACGGACCGGCGGTCCATCAGCGGTCATTCCATGGGCGGCCACGGAGCACTGATTTGCGCCCTGAAAAATCCCGGGCACTATGCCTCGGTGTCGGCGTTTGCCCCGATCTCCAATCCGACGGAGTGTGCCTGGGGGCAAAAAGCCTTTACCGGCTATCTGGGGGAGGATCGGAGCCGCTGGGAGGAGTGGGACGCCACGTTACTGATTCCGACCGCACGGGAACGGCTGCCGCTACTGATTGATCAGGGCACGGCGGATGAGTTTCTCGAAACCCAGCTGAATCCCGAAGCGCTCGCGGATGCCTGCGAGAAAGCACATCACCACATCAACCTGCGGATGCACCGTGGCTACGACCACAGCTACTTCTTCATTGCCTCGTTTATTGATGATCACCTGGATCACCACGGCGCCGCGCTGGGTTTGACGTAAAACGTCCCGGCATTGTTGGCGCGGTCAGGAAAGTCCCCACAGCAGACTGAAGTCCATGGACGGCATGACTTCAGGTTCTTCCAGGGCCAGAACGCTGTACAGCGGTTCACTGCAGTCGCGCTCGATCGTATGGCTGTAGCGCTTGCCTTTGGGGCTGAAGATGGCCTGAACAAAGGGCCCGCGGTGCCGCACCGGGCGGCGGGTAACCAACCCCACCTCGTCATTGCTCAGGCGCACCAGGGTACCGGGCGGATAGTCGGTCAGAATGGTCAGCAGGGCCCGGGGGATGGCCGGACGCAGGATCTGACCGTCCGCCAGGGAAGCGATCAGTTTGCGGGCGTCGGTGGCGTTCATCCGTTCACGGTAGGCGCGCTTGGTGATCATTGCCACGTAGCGCTCGGCTAACGACAGCATCTCTGCTTCCGCGCAGATGTCGGTGCCGCTCAGGCCCTTCGGGTAGCCGGTTCCGTCAGCCTGTTCATGGTGCTGGGCGATGATCTCGAGCAGCGCCTTGTTGCGGATACCTGCGGCATGAAGTGCCTGCATACTGCGTTGGGGATGCTTGCGGATGACCGCGCGCTGCTCGTCGTTGAGAATCATGCGCGAGGCGTTGAGTTGATCCGCTACCGGCACCAGGCCGATGTTAGCGACCAGCGCTGCACTGGTGAGCATGCTGGTGCGGGCCTTGTTGAGGCCAAAGGCGCGGGCGACGGAGTGGCACAGAAGGCCGTAGAACAGGATCTGTTCGTGAATGGTGGGTTCGACGGAATACAGGTGGACCAGTGCGAGGCTGGCATCCGGGGATTCGTCGCAGATGCGTTCGATTACCCGGGTCAGCCCCAGCAACCGTTTGAGGGCGTTTTCCTCGCCCGCGGTGATCGCCTTAAGCGTGGTTTCCAGGGTTTTCAGGAGTATCGGGTATTCCGCGAAGGGGTTCAGTTGCCCGGTGGCGTTCGGCTCGTCCTGGGCGCGCTCAATGACCCGCGGATGGAACAGTCCGCGTTCGAAAAGCTGCTCCAGCTGCATGTTGCTCTGAATCACATAGCCCTGGCACAGCAGCACAGTGCCGTCGGCATCATAGACGGTCCACGGCAGGGGTTTGCCCACCACCAGAGCGCCGGGGGCGATACGAACAAGAGTCGACACGGATTGTTTCCCAGAATGTTGTTTTTCAGATGCTCGATTCTAACTCTGAATCGATGTTCAACTCCATACGCATGTCTGCAGGATGTTGTGGCGTAGCCGCAAGAGAACAAACCACTGGCCGGCGTCTAATTTTGTTAAATTTGGTAGTGGTGCAGCGAACGTTCAATGCGCTTGCGGTATTCTAAGAAAGCGTTGTGATGGGCCCGGGTATTTGCGGGGCCCAGTATGCTGCACCTGACAACAAGACCGAACTGGACGCTGCATGTTTTACCGCCTGAAAACCGACTTCCGGTTATCGATCATTACAATGCTTGGCGCGAGCGCAATCCTCGGGATTACGCCTTTCGCCATCATGCGGTTCCTGCGGGGCAATTTCGTTGCCGGTGTTGTGGACACCGGTATCCTGTTCGGGATCGTTGGCACCCTGGCTTATGCCTGGATCACCGGCGACACTCGCCGCAGTGGCCTGTTCCTGGCGGTGCTCTGCTGCAGTGGTGCGGTGATTGTCGGGGTCGTGGTCGGAGAACCGGGGCTGTTCTGGCTCTACCCATGCCTGGTGACGTCGTTCTTCCTGACCAGCCCGAAGATTGCCACGTTCATCAACATAGCGTCGGTTGTGGCGCTGCTGGTCCACGGCATGGCATTTAATTCCGATCTGCAGATGTGGTCGTTCGCCGCCACCGCGTTTGTGGTCAGTGCCTGCGCCTACGTGTTTGCCTACCGCAATGACGATCAGCGCCGCCGGCTGGAACATCTGGCCACCATTGATCCCCTGACCGGTGTCAAGAACCGTCGCTCCATGGACGAAGAGCTGAAACTGGCGCTGTACAGCGCCGACCGCAACCGGACCTCCTACGGTTTGGCGCTGTTGGATATTGACCACTTCAAGCGCATTAACGACACCTATGGCCACGGCGTGGGCGATCAGGTGCTGTCGGAACTGGTGGCGATGATCGAGCAGAATACCCGCAAAACGGACCAGCTGTTCCGTTATGGTGGCGAGGAATTCGTGTTGCTGTTGCCCGGTGTCGACAGCACCGGGCTGCGGGCGGTGGTGCACAATCTCCAACAGGTATTGCGCAAGTACATGCACTGCCCCGGTGGGCCGGTCACGGTGTCGTTCGGTGTTGCCAGCCTACGGCCGGGCGAGTCGGTGGATGCCTGGCTGGCCCGGGCCGATGCGGCCTTGTACCGAGCCAAGGAAACCGGTCGCGACCGGGTCGTGTTTGCTGATCAGGAGCGAGGCGAGCTGGGCACTGCGGCGGGCGCGTAAAGAAACAGTCTGAGCCCGAGCAACACACCGGCGGAAGCCAGCCCGCCGGTCAGCCCTACCCAGAATCCTGCTGCCCCCATGGCCGGCACCAGCCAGTCGGTGAAGGTCAGTACATAGCCCAGCGGCAGTCCCACGCCCCAGAACGAGAACAGCATGATCAGCATCGGGATGGCGGTGTCCTTGTATCCTCGCAAGGCGCTGATGCAGGTGACCTGAATCACGTCGGCGATCTGGAAAAACGCGGCAAACACCAGCAGGCTGATGGTCACGTCCTGAACCGCGGCATCGCTGGTGTAGAGCGCTGCAATTCCCTCGGAAAACACAAACAGCAGGATCGCGAACACCAGCGCCACCGCCGACGCCAGGATCAGCGAACTGCGGGAGATCAGGCGGGCGGTATCGGGAGCGCCGGCGCCGATCAGGAAGCTGACCCGCAGTGTCAGCGCCATGCCAATGCTCAGTGGCAACATGAACAGCAACGACACCACGTTCAGGGCGATCTGGTGCCCGGCAACCACCACCGGCCCCAGTGGCGCCAGGAACAGGGCGATCACCGAAAACAGGCTGGCCTCGACAAAGATGGTAAAGCCGATGGGAATGCCCAGTTTTAGCACGTAGCGAATACCCGCCAGGTCCGGTTTTGCCCAGTCGGCCAGCAAATGAAAATGCCTGTAGACTGCACTGCGGTTGAGATACACCAGCAGCGCAATGGCGGCGGTACCGTTGGACAACGACGTGGCCCAACCGCAGCCCACGCCACCCATGGCCGGCAGTCCCAGTTTCCCGTAAATGAAAATGTAGTTCAGTGGCAGGTTGATCAGCGTGCTCAGCACCGAGAACGCCATGATCACGCGGGTGTGACCCAGGCCATCGGTGAGCCCCCGCAGTGCCGTCATCAGCAGCATCGCCGGCACCCCCCAGGCGAACGCGTCGAGATAGCCCTGGGTGATGCCGGCGGTGCGCGGTTCGAGGTTGAGCAGACTGAGTACCGGGTGCACATGGGTCAGCAGCAGGATCATGATGACCGACCCGGCCGCCGCGATGTACAGCCCCTGCCAGGTGGCCGGCATGATTTTCTCTGTCGTGCGGGCGCCGTTGTATCCGGAAATGATGGGCTGCAGCGCGCCCAGCAACCCCATGAAAAACAGGAACAACGGCATCCACAGGCTGCTGCCGATGCCGACGGCGGCCAGATCTTCTGCGCTGGCATGGCCGGCCATCACGGTATCAATGACGCCGTTGGCCATTTGCGCTACCTGAGCAATGAGGATCGGCCCCCCCAGGATGGCGAGGGTTTTCCACTCGGTGAACGTGCGCCGTATCAGGGGCTGTCGGGTCGCCGGGAGTGGCTGATGGATATCGTCCATGGGCGAGAGCGGGCCTTGCATCGGGTGAATGGTATGAAAAGGCTAGAAGCCGAACGCGGGCATCTTACCCCATCGTCGCCCATGCGGGCATTGCGCCTTTCCATTACCTCGTAGTGGTCTTTGCGGCCGGGAGTCTGCGAACTGGCATCCGCGCGCCAGTACTGGCAAAATCCCCGCCCAATGGCTGGCGCGACGCTGCCGGCACGCCTTTTTTGACACGATTCCTCAGCCCAAACGCACAGGATGAAAACATGACTGACAACAACCCGGCCGCACCCCAGCGCGGCATGTGGTCCTCGCGGCTGGCCTTTATTCTGGCCGCGACCGGCTCCGCTGTGGGCCTCGGCAATATCTGGAAGTTCCCCTATGTGACCGGTGAGAACGGGGGTGGCGCTTTTGTGATGGTGTACCTGTTGTGCATCGCCATTATCGGTATTCCCATCATGATGGCCGAGGTCTTTATTGGCCGGAACGGTCGCCACAACCCGATCGCCAGCTTTCGCCTGGTAGCCGAGCGCAACCTGGCATCACCGGCGTGGCGGGTGTCCGCGATTGTGGGCGTACTGGCCGCGTTTATTATCCTGTCGTTCTATTCCGTGATCGGCGGTTGGGCTGCGGCGTACATCGGGCACGCCGCGACCGGCGACTTCACCGGCCAGAGTGCTGACGCCATTGGCACCCTGTTTGGTGATCTGCTTGCCAGCCCGGGCGTGTTGCTGGCCTGGCACACACTGTTCATGGCGCTGATCATTGTGGTGGTGGCCCGGGGTCTCAAGTCCGGCCTCGAGCGGGCGGTGAATATCCTGATGCCGGCGCTGTTCGTGCTGCTGCTGATTACCGTCGGTTACGCGGCCACCACAGACGGCTTTGGCCAGGCGGTGAGTTTCCTGTTCACCCCCGACTTCAGTGCGCTGACTGTCGACGGTGTGTTGATTGCCCTGGGCCACGCATTCTTCACCCTCAGCCTGGGTATGGCCATCATGATGGCGTACGGCTCCTACCTCAGTCGTGATGTGTCCATTGGCCGTACCGCCGTGACCGTCTCTATTATGGATACCGTTGTGGCCCTGCTGGCGGGCCTGGCTATTTTCCCGGTGGTCTTTGCCAACGGCCTGGAAGCCGGTGCCGGCCCGGGTCTGATTTTCCAGACCCTGCCGCTGGCGTTTGGCCAGATGCCCATGGGCGGCCTGTTTGGCACGCTGTTCTTCGTGCTGCTGCTGTTTGCCGCCTGGACTTCCGGCATCTCCCTGTTGGAGCCGGTCGTGGAATGGGTGGAAGAGAACCTGTCCGTGGGACGCTCTGGCAGCGCTGTTCTGGTGGGCGGTGCCTGCTGGCTGCTGGGTGTGGCGTCGATCCTGTCCCTCAACGAATGGTCCGGGTTCGCACCGCTGGGCATGTTCGAGCGTTTTGCCGGTATGACCATCTTTGATCTGCTGGATTTCTTTACGGCGAACGTCATGTTGCCGCTGTCCGGCCTGCTGACCGCAGTCTTCGTTGGCTGGTTCGTGGCGAAAGAATCCCTGAAAGTGGATCTGGCACTGGAGGGCGGCAGCTTTACCCTCTGGTACAACCTGATCCGTTACGTGACACCCATTGCGGTGGCTATCGTGTTTGCCTACAACCTGCTGGCATAACCCGTAAAAAAAGGGGGTGGCACATGGTGCCGCCCCCTTTTTTCTCTTCCGAACGAAGTCCCGTTAATAGTCGCCGTCAGATGCGGTGACTGCCCGCAGCGTGTCCATGTGGGGTCGCACGGCCCGCTTGTCCGCCTCCGGAGCCTGTCTGGCGGTTTCCATTGCCGACGTTGCCCCCCCCATCATCGCCCGCATCTGTTCTTTCTGAGCTTCGCTCAGGTTGGGGTTGTTGTTGATTTCGTCCATCACGCCGGCCATTTCCCGGGCCATTTCGGGATGCTGGTCCTCCATTTCGATGGCCATCCAGGCCTGGAACACACGGTCACCGGTAGCGCCCCATTCTTCCATGGAATCAAAGCCATGATCCGCCACAATGACTTCCATACGATCGTAGGTTTCGTGGCCCCGCATCTGCGCCACGGAATCGGAGAAGATCGTCGAGAAATCCGGCATTTCGGCCATGCCTTCCGAGTTCGGCAGTTCCTGATTGAGCTCCTCGAAGTCGTCTTCCAGGGTCTCGGCGTCTTGCAGGGTGTTGATAAAGGCACGGACCCGCTCATCGGTCAGGCTGTCAGCGTTGGCGCCGAGTGGCAACAGCAGGGCGAGGGCGAGAGCCAGGCAGGATAAAGTAACGCGTTTCATGAATGTCCTCCGTGATCAGGGTGCCCCCGAATCCGTGTGCCGGGGGCGTGTCTATAAAATAGACGCTGGTTCCTGAAACGCGCAACTCCGGAGCGGCGGTTTACGCCGCCCCTGAGAGGCCTTGTCAGTGGGCGTACGAGAGTGAGGCGTAGCGCTCGAGATGAAAGTCGTCGTCGCCGAGTTGATGATTGATGGCGATCAGCCGCTTGGCGTAGTGGGCGAAATTGTACTCCCAGGTCATGCCAATGCCGCCGTGGGACTGGATACCTGCTTCCGAAATGAACTGGCCAGCGCGGCCAATCACATTCTTGGCGGCGGCTAACACCCGGCGACGCTCAAGGCTCTGGTCACCGTCGGCAACACTGGCGGCAAGGATCGCCATGGAGCGGGCCTGCTCCAGTTCCGACATCATGTCCACCATGCGATGCTGCAGCACCTGGAACTTGCCGATGGGCACGCCAAACTGCTTGCGCTGTTTGAGGTAGTCCAGCGTCAGCTCGTTGGCCACCTCCATGACCCCCACGGCTTCGGCACACAGGGCGGCAATCGCCCGGCCGGCCTGGTATTCGATCACGCCTGCGGCCTGACCCTCTTCGCCCAGCCGTGCGTCAGCGCTGACCTGGACCTGGTTGAGGGTGATATCACAGCCTCTGGCGCCGTCGATGGTGGGGTAGCTGCGGCGCTCCACACCGGCGGTGTCCGGAGACAGCACAAACAGGCTGATGCCATCGGCATCCGCGGTGTCGCCGGCCGTGCGGGCAGACACCACGATCAGGTCCGCGCAGTGGCCGCCGATCACCACTGCCTTGCGGCCGTTCAGGACATAGCCCTCGCCGTTGCGTTCGGCGCGGGTTTCCACACTGTTCAGGTCGTAGAAACTCTGGGGCTCCTGCAGGCCCACCGCGGCTTTCTGTTCTCCGCTGGCTATCCCCGCCAGCCAGCGTTCTTTCTGGCTGTTGCTGCCGGCCTGGGCGATCAGGCCGCCGGCGAGGATGACCGACTGCAGGTAGGGCTCCAGGCACAGGCCGCGCCCTAGCTCGGTCATCACCGACTGTACCTCCACGCCGCCGCCGCCAAAGCCGCCCAGGGATTCGGAAAAGGGCACCGCGGTCAGGCCGAGCTCGCTGAGCTGCGCCCAGAAATCGGCACTGAACCCCAGGTCGGAGGCGCTGAACGCCAGCCGTTTTTCGAAACTGTATTCACCGCGCACCAGCCGCGCCACGGTGTCCTGCAGCATCTGCTGCTCTTCGTTGAGCTGGAAATCCATGGTCGCCTCCTTAGAGCCCGAGAATCATTTTCGACACGATGTTTTTCTGGATCTCGTTGGATCCGCCGAAAATCGACAACTTGCGATTGTTGAAATACTGGGCCGCCAGCGGCGCGGCATGCTCATCCGACAGGAACTCGCCGTCATACTCCAGGTTCAGCTCTTCTTCCACAAAGGGCAGCGCGTAGGGGCCCAGTGCGCGACGCGCCAGGTCGGTAATGGCCTGGCGGATTTCGGTGCCTCGCACCTTCAGCATCGAGCTCTCGGCGCCGGGCATGCCGCCACCCTCCACCGATGCGATGATGCGCAGGTTGCTGATGGATGCCGCCATCAGGTCAATCTCCACCTGGGCAATGCGCTGGCTGAAGGTGGGGTCCTGCAGCAGCGGGCGGCCATTTCTGAGCCGGCGGGACGCCAGCGCCTTGAGGTGCTCCAGCGCCGCCTTGGACAGCCCGATCCCGGCCAGGCCAGTGCGCTCATAGGTCAGCAGATACTTGGCGTAGGTCCAGCCCTTGTCTTCCTCGCCCACCAGATTGTCCACCGGCACCCGGACATCCTCGAAAAACACCTCGTTCACCTCGTGCTCGCCGTCCAGGGTGATGATCGGCCGCACGGTGATGCCGGGCGTGGCCATGTCGATCAGCAGGAACGAGATGCCTTCCTGAGCCTTGACCTCGGTATTGGTGCGCACCAAGCAGAAAATCCAGTTGGCGTGCTGGCCCAGGGTGGTCCAGGTTTTCTGGCCATTGACCACGTAGTGATCGCCGTCACGGACCGCGCGGGTTTTCAGTGACGCCAGGTCGGAGCCGGCGCCCGGCTCGGAATAGCCCTGGCACCACCAGTCTTCGCCGCTGAGAATGCGCGGCAGGTAGGTGCGCTTTTGCTCCTCGGTGCCGAACCGGATGATCACCGGCGCCACCATGTTGACGCCGAACGGAATGGAGCGGGGTACACCATAACGCCCGGACTCTTCATCCCAGATGTGCTTCTGTACCGGGGTCCATTCCACGCCACCGTAAGCTTTCGGCCAGTGGCTGGCGTACCAGCCCTGGGCACTGAGGATGCGCTGCCAGCGCTGGTGGTCGGCTTTGGTCAGCCGGCGATAGCCTTTGACCCTGGCGGCGATATCGGCAGGCAGGCTGGCCTCGAGAAAGGCCCGCACTTCGTCGCGGAACGCCAGCTCCTCGGGTGTGTAGTTCAGATTCATGGGGTCGCCTCCGGAATCAGCTGAAGGCCTGCAGGCCGGTTTGGCCACGGCCGAGAATCAGCGCGTGGATGTCGTGGGTACCTTCGTAGGTATTCACCGATTCCAGATTCATCACATGGCGAATCACGTGGTATTCGTCCGAGATGCCGTTGCCGCCGTGCAGGTCCCGGGCGACCCGGGCGATGTCCAGTGCCTTGCCGCAGTTGTTGCGTTTCAGCAGCGAGACCGCGTCCGGGGTGGCGATACCCTGATCCATCATGCGACCCAGCTGCAGAGCGGCCAGCAGGCCCAGAGTGATTTCGGTCTGCATATCCACCAGTTTCTTCTGCACCAGCTGGTTCGCCGCCAGCGGCTTGCCGAACTGTTTGCGATCCAGGGTGTACTGGCGCGCGGCATGCCAGCAGAATTCAGCGGCCCCGAGGGAGCCCCAGCTGATGCCGTAACGGGCCTTGTTGAGGCAGCTGAACGGACCCTTGAGACCGTCGACATCCAGTTTGTTGTCATCCGGTACAAACACGTCGTCCATGAAGATGGAGCCGGTTTCCGACGCCCGCAGCGAGAACTTGCCTTCAATGCGGGGAGTGTCCAGACCCTTGCCGCCGCGCTCGATCACAAAGCCCGCCACCTTGCCATCGAGTTTTGCCCACACCACGAAAACATCGGCAATCGGTGCGTTGGTGATCCAGGTTTTCGAGCCGCTGAGCAGGTAGCCGCCATCCACCTTGCGGGCGCGGGTTTCCATGTTGCCGGGGTCGGAACCGTGATTGGGTTCGGTCAGACCGAACGAGCCTACCAGCTCGCCGGAAGCCAGCTTGGGCAGGATCCGCCGCTTGAGGGCTTCCTGGCCATAGGAAAAGATCGGGTACATCACCAGTGACGACTGCACGCTCAGCGCCGAACGATAGGCCGAGTCCACCCGCTCCACTTCGCGGGCGATCAGGCCGTAGCAGACGTGGCTCAGCCCGGGGCCGCCGTATTCCTCCGGCAGGGTGGCGCCGAGCATGCCCAGCTCACCCATGTCGTTGAAAATGCGACGATCGAACTGCTCGTGGCGGTTGGCTTCGAGAATGCTGGGCATCAGGCGCTTGTCGCAGAAGGCGCGAATGCTGTCGCGCACCTGGCGCTCCGATTCGTCCAGCAAGCCGTCGATGTTCAATAGGTCGTTCCAGGGTGCCTGGCTCATGAGTCGTCTCCGAAATCCGGTAAAGTGGGTTGCCGCTCTCAGGGTCGGCAATCAGTGTTCAATGCGTTCGATGATGGTGGCAATGCCCTGGCCGATACCGATGCACATGCTGACCAGGGCATATCGACCACCGGTGCGTTCCAGCTGGCGCAGTGCTGTCAGGGTCAGGCGCGCGCCGGAGGCCCCCAGCGGGTGGCCAACGGCAATGGCGCCACCGTTGGGGTTGAGCCGTGGGTCGCTCTGGTCGATGCCGAGTTTGTGGGCGCACCCGAGCACCTGGGCCGAGAACGCTTCATTGATTTCAATCACATCCATATCCGCCAGACTTAGTCCGGCACGGGCCAGGGCTTTCTGGCTGGCCGGTACCGGGCCGAACCCCATTACCCGGGGCGGTACACCGGCGATGGCATTGGTGACGATCCGCGCGCGGGGGCGGATGCCGGCCCGCTTGCCCGCGGCCTGCGAGCCCAGAATCAGGGC
Organism: Marinobacter goseongensis; assembly: GCF_023156235.1. Taxonomy (GTDB): domain Bacteria; phylum Pseudomonadota; class Gammaproteobacteria; order Pseudomonadales; family Oleiphilaceae; genus Marinobacter; species Marinobacter goseongensis. The sequence continues at coordinate 92,881 of NZ_JAKZAI010000014.1, forward strand.
CGCGGCGCCATCGTTGATACCGGAGGCATTGCCGGCCGTGACCACACCACCCGGGAACAGAGGTTTCAGACCGGTGAGCGCGTCGAAATCCGAGCCGGGGCGTGGATGCTCATCCCGGTCCACGGACTCCGCCGGCTGCTTGCGCCCGCGGGGCACCTCAACCGGGGTAATCTCGTCAGTGAAGAAGCCCGCGGTCAGCGCAGCCTGATAGCGCTGCTGGCTTTGCGCGGCAAAGCGGTCAATGTTGTCCCGGGTCAGCGCCAGCTCGCTGGCGATGTTCTCGGCGGTTTCCGGCATGGTCTCACCGCCGAACGCTTCGATCAGGCGGGGGTTGGGAAAGCGTGCGCCGAGGGTGGAGTCGAACACCTCGAAGGCGCGGGAGAAGGCCGTTTCGCCTTTGGCGATCACAAACGGTGCCCGGGTCATGCTCTCAACTCCGCCGGCCACAAACAGTTCGCCCTCGCCGCAGCGGATAGCCCGAGCGGCATCCATCACCGCCGCCAGTCCCGAGCCACACAGCCGATTCACAGTCAGACCACCGGTTTCCAGGGGCAGCCCGGCCAGCAGGGCGGCGTTGCGGGCAATGTTACGGGCATCCTCTCCGGCCTGGTTGGTGCAGCCGGCAATGACATCCTCGAACTCCGTGGGCTCGAAGCCGTTGCGGTCCACCAGCGCCGCAATCACCCGGGCGAGCAGATCATCCGGACGAATCGCTGCCAGCGCGCCACCGAACTTGCCGAACGGGGAGCGCAGGCCATCGTAAATGTATGCATCGGAGCTCATATCACCGCCTTCCAGTCGAACCTGTCATCGTGCTTTTAATTTCGCTGTGCGAAATCGGGTTTTAAAAAAGTGGATTTTAGATTAGTGTGTGGGCCACACTATTGCAAGCAGCCACCGTTCAAACTGAGTGATACCGTTGCGTAAAACCGTTGAGTGACCAAGATGGATACCGAGTCCGGTAAAGACCGAAAATTTGTTGAAGCGTTGGCACGGGGCCTGAACATCCTGCGGGTGTTTGGTGACGGCCCGGTGATGATGGGCAACCAGGAGCTTGCCCGGCTGACCGGGTTACCCAAGCCGACTGTCTCCCGCATGACCTACACTCTGACCAGGCTGGGGTACCTGAACCAGCACCCGGATACCGACAAATACCAGCTCGGGTCCGAAGTGCTGTCGCTGGGCTATACCTATGTTGCCAACCTGCGGGTGCGGCAACTGGCCAAACCCTACATGGATGAGTTCGCGCGGGAGTATGGTATGTCGGTGGGTCTGACCTGCCGTGACCGCATGCACATGATCTATGTGGAAAACCGCATGCCGCCGGTCAAGGCGTTGCTGCGGGTGGATCTGGGGTTGCGCCTGCCATTGGCCACCACGTCAGCGGGCCGCGCCTTCATCGCCGGCCACAGTGCCAAAGGGCGTGAGCAGTTGCAGGACGAACTGGCGGCGTATTACGGCGCCGAAAAGTGGCAGGAAAAGCAGCCCGGGCTGCTGGACGCACTGGCCATGTATGACCGGGAAGGCTTTTGCCTGTCGCTGGGGGAGTGGGACCGGAACATTGTGTCTGCCGGTGTGCCCATCGGTTTGCAGGACGGCACCCAGATGGCACTGACCTGCGCCGCCCCGGCGTATGAGATTGGCGTCGAACGGCTGAAACACACCATCGCCCCAAGGCTTGCCGGCCTGGCGGGCGACATTCAGGCTCTCGGGGCCTGAAGCAGAAGGAGCAAGCAATGACTGACCGCACGCCAACACAGCCCGGTTCAACCGCGCAACCCCGCAGGATCGCCACGGTGGGTATCATCGGGGCCGGCACCATGGGTGGTGGTATCGCCATGAACTTCGCCAACGCCGGCCTCAAAGTGACCCTGGTGGAGGCGGCATCGGAGGCACTGGACCGCGGGCTGGCCGTGGTACGCCGCAACTATGAGAATTCGGCCCGCAAAGGCCGCATCACGCCCGAGCAGGTGGAAGAACGCATGGCGCTGATCCGCCCCAGCCTGAGCTATGACGACCTTGCGGATGTCGACCTGGTGATTGAGGCGGTCTTCGAGAACATGGAGGTCAAGCAGCAGATCTTTGCCCGGCTGGATCGGGTCTGCAAGCCGGGCGCCATTCTGGCCACCAACACCTCGACGCTGGACATCGATACCATTGCCGCCGCCACCGAACGCCCGGAGGATGTGGTGGGTATGCATTTCTTCAGCCCGGCCAACGTCATGAAATTGCTGGAAAACGTCCGTGGTGAGAAAACCTCGGCCGAGGTCAGGGCCAGTGTGATGGCGATTGCCCCGGTGATTGGTAAGGTCGCGGTGATGGTCGGCAACGGCTACGGCTTTGTAGGTAACCGCATGTTGCACAAGCGCGGCGCCGAGGCCGTGGCGCTGGTCAATGAAGGCGCCAGCCCGCAGCAGGTGGACCAGGTGCTCACCGGGCTGGGTTATCCCATGGGACAGTTTGCCATGTCCGATCTGGCCGGCATTGACGTGGGCTATCGCATCCGCGAGGAGCGTCGTAAGTCCGGTGAAGACGTGCCGGCCAGCTGGCTCGACAAGCTGGCCGAGAACGGCCGACTGGGCCAGAAAACCGGGGCCGGCGTGTACCGGTACGAGGAAGGCAGTCGCACGCCTGTCCCCGACCCGCAGGTGGACCAGCTGATCGCCGACTTCCGTCGGGAGCAGGGCATAACGCCGCGCGAGATTAGTGATCAGGAAATTCTCGAGCGCTGCATGTACGTGATGATCAACGAGGGCGCCAAAATTCTTGAGGAAGGCATTGCGGATCGCCCGGCCGACATCGACACCGTGTGGATCTACGGCTACGGTTTCCCGAAGGATCTCGGTGGCCCGATGACCTGGGCCGACAGCATCGGCCTGAAGACCATTCTGGAAACCATCACCCGCTTCCATGATACCCGCGGGGGGGAGCAATGGCGGCCGGCGCCGCTGTTGGCGCAGCTGGCGCAGGAAGGCCGCGGTTTCGTCGATCACTAAAACCACAGGGGAACAGAACACGATGGACAGAAAAGCAAAGGCCGTGGTCTGCCGCGAGTGGGGCCAGCCCGTTCAGGTTGAAACCATCACCGTAGAAGGTCCCCGGCGGGACGAAATCACTATCAGAGTGGCTGCCTGCGGCGTGTGCCACAGCGACCACTCCGCCACCACCGGCAAGATCCCGTATCCGGCACCGTTGGTGCTCGGCCACGAAGCCGCCGGCGTGGTGATCGAGGTGGGCGAGGGGGTGACCGCATTCAAGGAAGGTGACCATGTGGTCAGCACCTTCATCTCCATGTGTGGCAAGTGTCGCCAGTGCGTTCGCGGCCGCCCGGTGCTGTGCGAACATGCCCGCAAGGCCATGGTCACGCTGCCCGATGGCAGCGTGCGCACCAAAGGCGCAGACGGTGAAGATCTCAATGTGTTCGGAGCCTGTGGCGTGATGGCCGAATACGCCACCCTGCATGTGGACAACTGCGTCAAGGTGGACGACACCGTGCCGATGCAGAACGCGGCCCTGGTGGGCTGTGCGGTGATCACCGGCGTCGGCGCCGTGTTCAACACGGCGCAGGTGGAACCCGGTTCCCGCACGGCGGTGTTCGGCATTGGCGGTGTTGGCCTGAACGCCATTCAGGGCTGTGCCACTGCTGGCGCGGAAATGATCGTCGCGGTCGATAACAGCGAGAAAAAACTTCAGATGGCGCGGGAATTCGGCGCCACCCACACCGTGAACATCAGCGACGTGGACGACGCCGCCCGGGCGGTGAAGAAACTCACCGGCGGTGTCGATTACGCCTTCGAATGCGTGGGTGTCGGCGCGGTGGTGGAGCAGGCCTACAAATGCCTCGGCCGCGGCGGCACCGCCGTGGTGGTGGGCGTGTCCGATCCGAAAGACAAAACCACCATCACCACCCTGACCCTGCCCGCGGACGAACGCGTGCTGAAGGGCAGTTGGCTGGGTTCCGCCCGCCCCCAGTATGATTTCCCCCGTATTCTCGGGCTGTACAAAGCCGGCAAACTCAAACTCGACGAACTGGTCACCCAGACCTACGCCATCGAAGACGCCGCGCTGGCGTTCGAGGACATGCTGGCGGGCAAGAATGCCCGTGGCGTCATTGTTTTTGATGAGACCAAGGAGTGACGACATGAACAACCTGAGCAAGAACTACATCAATGGCGAGTGGGTGAGCTGGAGCGGCCCGACCCTCGACGTGCACGAAGCGGGCACCGGTGATGTCATCGCGAAAGTCCCGGCCTCCGGCCGTGACGAGATGGAGCAGGCCATTGCGGCCGCCGATGCGGCGTTCGCCGACTGGTCCGAAAGCTCGCTGGATCAGCGCATCAAGGTTTTGGAGCAGCTCCATGCCGGGCTGAAGGAGCGCGCAGGAGAAATCGCGGAAACCGTGTGCCGCGAAGTGGGTATGCCCATCAAACTGGCCACCGGTATCCAGGCGGGCCTGCCGGCAACGATCACCAAAACCTACCTCAAGATGCTGCCGGACTTCCCGTTCAGCGAGCAGTGTGGCAATTCCGAGGTGCAATACGCGCCGGTGGGTGTGGTGGGCTGCATCACCCCGTGGAACTATCCGCTGCACCAGGTGATCCTGAAAATCGTACCGGCCATCGCCGCCGGCTGCACTGTGGTCCTCAAGCCCGCCGAAATCGCGCCCCAGAGCGCCTACATTCTGGCCGAGATTCTCGACGGCACCGATCTGCCCAAGGGCGTATTCAACCTGGTGAGTGGCGAGGGCCAGACCGTGGGCGACACTCTGATCAAACACCCGGCCGTGCGCATGGTGTCCTTCACCGGGTCGACCCGCACCGGTGGCTTGATTGCCCATGCCGCCGCCGATGACTTCAAACGCATCGCCCTGGAAATGGGCGGTAAATCCGCCTCAGTGATCCTGCCGGATGCCAATCTGGCCGCCGCCGTCAAAGGTACCGTTAACAACTGCCTGCTCAACTCCGGCCAGACCTGCACCGCGCTGACCCGCATGCTGGTGCCGGCAGACCTCCACGACGAAGCCTGCGAACTGGCGGCCGCGGCCGTTGCCAGAATGACCCCCGGTAACCCGCTGGAAGAAACCACCCGCCTGGGCCCGCTGGCTTCGGCCCAGCAGCGTGACAAGGTGATCGATTACATCAAGCTCGGCATCGAAGAAGGCCACACATTGGTTGCCGGCGGACCGGAAGCGCCGGAAGGCTGTGACAAGGGCTACTTCGTCAAAGCCACCGTGTTCGGTAACGTCAAACCGGGCAGTCGTCTTGAGCAGGAGGAAATCTTCGGGCCGGTGCTGTGTGTGATTCCCTACCAGGACGAAGCCGACGCCATTCGCATCGCCAATGGCACTCAGTACGGTCTGTCCGGCGCGGTCTGGTCCGCGGATGCCGACAGGGCGAAGAAGGTGGCCGGCAAATTGCGCACCGGGCAGGTGTTCGTCAATGGCGGCGACTTCAACCCCTTGGCACCGTTCGGTGGCTTCGGTCACTCCGGCATCGGCCGCGAATTCGGCAAATGGGGGCTGGAGGAGTTTCTGGAAGTGCGGTCGCTGCAGCTGTAACGGTTTGATGCCCGGGATCCAGGCTCAGGCCTTCCCGCCCAGCAGAATCCGCACCGCTGTGCAGGCATCCTCCAGTTCCTCCTCCCGGGGCTCACGGCCGTTGATGACGTCACTGTACAGGCAGGATTCGGCCAGTCGTACCATGAAGTAGGACAGGCTGTTGATGTTGAGGGGCGGATTGATGTGCCCTGAGGCAACCTGATCCCGGAGCGTGCGGGTATTGGCCTCCACGGTCCGGCTGTGAATGGTGGACTGGGACGACGTGAGGATTTTCAGGGCGTATTCGGGGTCCTCGTGGATAAACCGGCGCAGGGGCTCGGAATGCAAGAGTGTCGAGTTGATGTAGCGGTAGACCCCGACAACAAAGTCGACGCCTTGCCCCGGTGTTTTGCTCAACGCTTCCAGCCGCAGCGGTTCGTACAGTGACCAGAGTACTTCGCCCAGCAGCAGCTCCTTGTTGCCCACCCAGCGAAACAGCGTGGCCCGCCCGATATTCAGCTCCGCCGACAGCGACGCCAGGTGAATGCGTTCACCCTTGAGCCACAGGCTGCGGGCACGGCGGAAGGCATCGGCGCGCGTTGCTCTTGTTGTGGTGTTTTCCGTCACGGCAACCTCATTGTGCTGAACCGTTGAAGTCTAGCGACAAACCGGATACCCCGCCAAACAGATCCGCCCCGGGCCGGCGTGACACATTTGTGAACTTTCCGCTATACACTGTCTGACAGCCTATGATGATCCTGTAACGGTGTATACCCGGGAAGCTATGACACGAAACATACTGATTGTTGAGGATAACCCTGGCATCGGCGAGCTGGTGCGAATGCAGGTGGCGGACCTGGGGATGAACCCGGTGTTGTGTGACCGCGGCGATACCGGCTTGCAGCGTTTCCGGGAAGGTGACATCGATCTGGTGGTGCTCGACCTGATGCTGCCCGGGCTGGACGGCCTGGCGGTGTGTCGCGAGATTCGCTCCGGCCCCGGTTACGTGCCGGTACTGATGCTGACGGCGAAAAGCACCGAGCTGGACCGGGTACTGGGCCTCGAAATGGGGGCGGACGACTACCTCACCAAGCCGTTCAGCGTGGCGGAACTGAGTGCGCGGATCAAAGCCCTGTTCCGCCGGGTCGATGCCATGGCCGTCGCACCCGGTGCTGCTGAATCGTCGGACCCGCAAGTGGTTGTTGTGGAGGGCTTGCACCTGGATCCGGTGCGCCGCCGGGTTCAGGTGCACGGTGAGGCGGTCGAGCTGACCGCCCGCGAGTTTGACCTGTTGTGGCATTTTGCCCGCCAGCCGGGGCGGGTGTTCAGCCGGACTCAGTTACTGGATGCGGTCTGGGGGTATAACCACGAAGGATACGAGCACACCGTGAACACCCACATCAACCGCCTGCGCAACAAGATTGAGCGTGATCCCGCCAACCCGGTCTTTATCCAGACCGTGTGGGGCGTCGGTTACCGCTTTATGGACGGATCATGACCCGGTTTCCGCTGAAAACCCTGTACGCGCGGCTGGCACTGGGACTGTTCCTGTTGCTGATGACGGTGGGCATCAGCTATGCCTTCCTCAGCGGCTATACCCTGCGGGAGTACCAGGCTTCGCTGAATCAGGAACTCAATCGGGATCTGGCACGCAACCTGGTCGCCGATCGCAATCTGGTGGATGAGGGGCGGCTGAATGAGGCGGCCCTGCAGGAGCTGTTCAGCCTGTACATGACCATCAACCCGAGTATTGAGATCTATCTGCTGGATCGCGCCGGGCAGATCCTTGCGTACTCCGCAGACCCCGCCAGAATCAAACGTAAACGGGTGTCACTGGAACCCATCAGGGCCTTGCTGGCAAACCAGGAGGAATACCCGGTGCTGGGCGACGACCCGCGCAGCCACGACCGCCGCAAGGTGTTTTCGGTGACGCCGGTGCCCTCTGCCGACGCGCCGGAGGGGTATCTGTACGTGGTGCTGCGAGGTGAGGAGTACGACATGGCAGAAACCATGGCCCGCAGCGATCAGTTTATCGCGATGGGGGCCTGGGCGCTGGCCATCAGCCTGGTGCTGGGGTTGCTGGCCGGGCTGGCGGTGTTCCGGCTGCTGACCCGGCGGCTGGTTCAACTGACCGATCGGGTCGAGGCTTTTGCCGGCAGCGATATGCGGGATGCGCCGGAGACCTCCTCAGGCAATCCGGCCGTGGCGACGCGGGACGAGATTGATCACCTGGCGTTGCGATTTGAACAGATGGCGGCCCGCATTGCCACGCAGATGGAACAGCTCCGGGACAAGGACACCCAGCGCCGGCAACTGGTGGCGCGGGTGTCACACGATCTGCGCACGCCGCTGGCGTCTGTGCAGGGCTACATTGAGGCGCTGGGCCTGAAACACGACCGCCTCAGCGCCGACGAGCGCCAGGCCTGGCTCGATATTGCCCTGAAAGAAAGCCATCGCCTGGGCCGCCTGGTGGACGAACTGTTCGAATTGGCGGCGCTGGATGCGAGGGAGACCACGCCCAACCCGGAACCCTTTGTGCTGGCCGAACTGGTGCATGACGTGGCCCAGAAACACGGCCCGGCTGCCGCCAGCAAACAGGTGCGCCTGGACGTTGACGGCCAGCCGCCCATTGCCATGGCCCTGGGGGATCTGGCCATGACTGAGCGGGTACTGGACAACCTGATCGGCAATGCCATTGTCTTCAGCCCGGAAGGGGGGCGGATAACGCTCGGCCTGGCGGGGGATGAGCATGGGCTGGAGGTGGCGGTGCAGGATCAGGGGCGGGGTATCCCTGAACCGGACCTGCCCCATGTTTTCGAGCCCTTCTACCGCGGCAGTGGCGGAGAGGCATCCGGCCACAGCGGGCTCGGCCTGGCCATCGCCGAGCGGCTGATGACGCTGCAGGGCGGATCGGTGCAGGCGGCGAATAACCCGCCGGGCGGTGCACGGTTCACCCTGCGCCTGCCCGCCGCGAAGGTTTGAGCGTCCGTTTGCCGCGTGCGGTCATCGGGTCACCGTGATCAATTCGTAACATCCTGGTGACGCCCGCGTGATTTCACGGTCACACAATCAAGGCTGGAATCTCATAAACGGAGAGAGAATCATGAAACGCACAGTTACCTTTGGATTGGCGGCGCTGCTGATTGCCCTGGCAGGGGCCGGTGTCAGCGCCACCGATCGCAACGACAACGACTCGGCTTATGCACCCGATGATCCGGATCTGGCGGTCGCGACCTTCGCCGGCGGCTGTTTCTGGTGTGTCGAGGCGGCCTACGAGGAAAATGTACCGGGTGTGGTGGAAGCGGTGTCCGGCTACAGCGGTGGCGATGAGCAGAACCCGACCTACAAGCAGGTGGCCGGCGGCCGCACCGGACACACCGAAGCGGTGCAGGTCTACTACGACCCGCAGGTGATCAGCTACGAAGGCCTGTTGCAGGCCTTGTGGCGCACGGCCAACCCCACCGACGTAAACGGGCAGTATGTGGATCGTGGCCAGCAGTACCGGCCCGCGGTCTTCTACCACAACGACGCCCAGAAACAGGCGGCCGAGGCGTCGGTAAAGGCGCTGGACGCGTCCGGGCGCTATGACGACCCGGTGGCGATCGAAATCGTGCCCTTCGACACCTTCCACGACGCCGAGGAGTACCACCAGGACTACTACAAGAAGAATCCGCTGCGGTACAAGTTCTACACCCACAACTCCGGTCGCTATCAGTTTATCGACGAAGTCTGGGGTGACGACCGCAGTGTGGACTACTCACAGTATCGACCGGACGCCGACGGCATGAAGGCGAGCGGTGCGGAAAGTGGCGAGGGAAGCGATATGGCCGGCGACGAGAGCGCGTCGGCATCCTGGCAGTCGTTCAACCGACCGTCTGACGAAACCCTGAAGCAGCAGCTGACCGACGAGCAATACCGCGTGACCCAGCAAGACGGCACCGAGAAGCCCTTCGACAACGCCTACTGGGATGAGAAGCGCCCCGGCCTCTATGTGGACGTGGTGTCCGGAGAGCCGCTGTTCTCCTCACGGGACAAATACCGCTCTGGCACCGGCTGGCCGAGCTTCACCCGCCCGCTGTCGTCTGATGCGGTGGTGGAAGAGGCCGACCGTTCCCTGTTCATGACCCGCACGGAAATCCGCAGCGCCATCGCGGACTCCCACCTCGGACATGTGTTTGATGATGGCCCTGCGCCGACCGGTCTGCGCTACTGCATGAACTCCGCGGCACTGCGTTTTATCCCGCTGGCGGACATGACTGAGGCCGGCTATGGCGACTACATCAGTGCGGTGAAAGCCGACGGCGACAACCCGGTGGCGGCGTCACAACCATAGATCACTGACCGGTGTCTGCGGGCCGAAATGGTGGAGCACCTGCGCCTGCAGCAGTTCGGCCGTGGCGATGGCATCAATCAGCGCGTTGTGGGCGGCGTAGTGCGGTAAGCCGTAGCGCTGGCGGCTGTCAGCGAGCCGAATGGACACCGGTTTCTTGCCAGTAAGTTTTTGCCACCGGGTGGGGATGCGGTCGGGGTGCAGGTGCGCCTCGATGGCCATGGTGTCGATCAGCGGAAAGTGAATGCCCTCCCCCAGGCGCCACTGCATCGCGACATTGAAGAATTTCCGCTCGATACTGCGGTAGTGAACCACCGCAATCCGCCCGGCCATGGCCTCCAGAACCTCATTGAGCACGTCATTCAGATCCGGCGCCTGGTCGATGTCGGTGTGGGTGATGCCGTGAATGGTGATGGAGGTCTGGTGCAGGGGCAATTGCGGCCGCACGACCCAGTGGCGGCCCATACCCAGCTGGATGCCGGCCAGTGTGAAGGGCACCAGGCCGATACTGACAATGGAGTGTTTGTCCGGGTCCAGCCCCGTGGTCTCGAAATCCAGCGCCACCAGCGGCGCCTCGGCAATGGCCGTTTCCGGGGCCACACAGCCGGCCTGATAGAACGTCTGCAGGCGCCCATCGCGGGCCTGCTCCTCCAGCTGTGCAAGCTCGTCGGGCCAGTGCGTCTTGCGGGTATCACCGAGCTCAGACATGCCGGCTGACCTGCGCGGTGTAACGGAATTTCAGGAACTTCTGGGCATTACTGACCACCTGGAAGGCGTCTTTCAGGTGGCTGCGCTCGAACGGTGAGAGGTCTTCCGGGCGCACATTGTTGTCCGGCTCACGCCCCGCCTCGATGGCCAGTGCCTGGTGGCGAATACGCACAATGGAGATGAATTCCAGCGCGTCCCGCAGGTTGCCGACACCGTCCTCGGGGATCAGCCTGGTCTCGGCGATAGCCTTGAGGCGCTCGAACGAGTTTTGTGCGCGGGAACCGCAAGCCAGGGCGTGCACGCGGATCAGATCCGACAACGGCGCCGTACCCCGCCGTTTGAGGTTGAACGTCTTGTTGTGTTTGCCGTCCTCTTCCATCACAAAGGTGCGGAAAAATCCCAGCGGCGGTGTGCGGTTCAGGGCGTTGCGCGCCAGCAGGGCAAGGAAGCGCTGGCTGCCTTGGGCCTGTTCCGCCACCAGCGTTTTCAACTGCTCGGCAAAATCGTTTTCGCCGTAAATGCCATCAAGATCGAAGAAAATGTTGCTGTTCAGCAAGGCCTCCCCGCTGGGCTCCTGGATCCAGTTGGTGAAATAGGTTTTCCAGACTTTCAGCGGTTGCCGCCACTTCTGGTTGGTGGCCATGATGTCGCCGGTGCAGTAGGTGTAGCCACAGGCATCAAGACCGTCGCTGACAAACTTGGCCAGCGCCAGGAAATAGGCATCGTGCTCTTCCGGTACAAAGCTGTCGTCCAGGATCATGGCGTTGTCCTGGTCGGTCACCACCAGCTGTTCATCCCGTGCCATGGAGCCCAGCGCCATGAAGCAGTAGGGCACCGGTGGCGGCCCGAGCTTTTCTTCACCCAGCGCCAGCAGGCGCTGGGTGAAGCTGCGGCCGATACCCGCCATGGCGCTGCCGATCATGTGGGAATTGGCGTCTTCATTGACCATGCGCACGAAACTGTCGCGCACATCAAGGCTGATTTTCTTCAGGCCCTTGATGTCGTTCTGATGGTAGATGTTGCCCACCAGGTACAGGCTGCTCTGGCTTTCGTACTTGACGATATCCGCCAGGGCGATCACGCCCCGCACCTCGTCGTTGTCCATCACCGGCAGGTGGTGCACGTTGTTGTGCAGCATGGTGAGCATGGCTTCGAAGATAAAGCTCTGGGCCTTGGTGACGATCAGTCCCGCACTCATGATTTCGCTGACCGGCGTTTCCGAGGGCAGGGCTTCGGTCACGGCTCGGGTGCGCAGGTCGCGGTCGGTGATGATGCCTTTCAGCCTGGGCCGTTCGCCTTCCTCATCCATCAGCAACAGCGCCGACACCCCCTGCTCGGTCATGATGCGGGCGGCTTCCTGCAGGCGCACGGTGCAGGGTGCCGACACCGGTGCCCGGGAAATCAGCCGGGTCACCCGTGACGTCATCAGTTCGTTGGATTTCTCACGCCGCGACAGTGCGGAGCGCAGGCGGCTGCGGTCTTCAACTTCCACAAAGTCGGCGAAGGTCTCATCGCGCTCCCACAGGTACTGGAACACCTGGTCGGGAATCCGGTAGACGAGACAATCCTCAATGGCCCGCGCCGGAAAGCGCACGGTCTTGTTCATCAGCAGGCCGAACTGGCCGAAGATTTCACCCTCGGTAATGCGGTTGTAAAGCTCGCCGGAGCGCCGGTAGATTTCCACCGCCCCGCTGCGGATGTATAGCAGCCAGTTGTTGCGTTGGCCGAATTCGAGGATGTCACTGCCAGCGCGGTAATAGGCAATTTCGATGCTGGCCACCACCCTGTCGAGCATCTCTTCCGGCAGCTCGTCGAACGGCGCGTGTTGGGCCAGATGGTTGCGGATGTCGATCAGTTCTGCCTGCATGAAATCTCCCTGAAAGGCCGGCGGGTATGGCGTTCTCACGAAGCAATATAGCAGTGGCTGCGGCCGAGGGCCACGAACGGCGGGCGAGAAACAGGGGCCGCCGCAAGGCGCGGCGACCCCGATTGGCTCAGTTCAGTGACTGGAAAATACTGCCGTTGCCGCAGGCATCGCCATTGGCGTAGTTGTTGGTCACCACCTGGTTGATCCAGTAGCTGATCAGCTCCACGCCTTCGGTGTGGGTGACACTGCGGGCGATCGGCGGCATGCGCCGTTGCGGATCGCTGCTGTCTTCCACCCGGCAGGCCAGAATGGAGCTGTCGGCATCGCCCGGCACCACAATGTGCTGGCGGCCACAGGAACCGCCGCCGGTGGCGGTGGGTTTCTTGCAGATGCCGTAGCCGGCGTCCAGCTCGCGGTAGTGATCCAGGTAATACCCGGTGTTGGAGGCGGCGCCGCGGTCGTTGTGGCAGTGCTGGCAGTTCACTGCCAGATAAGCCCGCAGGCGGGCTTCCACATCGGCATCGGAGCCGGCCGGTTCACCGCTGTCGCCGGCCAGGTTCCAGTGGGGCAGGCGCTCAATGTTGGTGGCAACGCCGCGACCATCAATCTGCAGGTCCGGCACATTGGTGAGAATGCCCTGCTCCTGCCAGTACCGGAGCTGATTGACCCGCGGGAAACCGCCCTGTCCGCGGGTGCCCATGAAGGCGGATTCCGGGGCGTAGGCGCGGTTCAGGTTGCGGGGTTTCGGGCCAATGGGGGCGCTGCCGGATTCCACATCGTCGTTGCTGTGGCAGGTGATGCACTGGTTGGCGTTGGGTACGGCGTAGTGGTCGGTACTGCCGGCCATCAACTCGCCGGTGATGTCGTCCTGGTAGTGCCAGCTCACCGCTCGGGTGCCGCCGCCCAGCGCGAGCTTCGCCACCGGCTGGCCGCTGCCGTCGTGCTCCCAGATGTAGGTGGTGCCATCCCAGAACGCCTTGCCACTCTCACTGACCCGCTTGATCAGCAGGCGGGTTTCCACCAGCTCTTCGGTGCCAGTGCTTTCATCGGTAAAGGCAAAGGTCTTGGCAATCACCGTACCGGTAGGGAAGTGGATGGTGCCGTTGACGTTGCTGCCGCCCTGGCCATCCATGTACACCGCCTTGGTACCCGGCGGCACGAAGGCAAGCCGGTACTTGGTGGCGTAGTCGGAGAACAGTTTGCTGTTGAGCACGTAAGGCACGCCGCCGTCATTGGGGGTGCTGCGGGGGTCGTGGGCATCGGCGAACAGGTTGTACTGGTCCAGCGTCGGGCAGTTTACCTCCAGCGCCGCCCGGTTGACGCTGCCGGGCTTGCCACCCTGGTTGCAGAGGCGGTTGATGAATTCCTCGCCGGGGGCCGGATCCACGGTGCCGCTGGGTTCGAACGGCGGAATCTGCACCCTGGGTAGCGGCGGCAGCACCTTGCCGAAGCGGGCCTGGCAATCGTGCACCGACTGGTCGGTGTCGGCGACCACGCCGGTCAGCCCTTCCAGTACTGACTGCAAGCCCTCCAGGCTGAGAATGCTGCTGTCCTGCTCGGCGGCGGCCAGCACCAGTTCCAGCCCCTGGGTGCCGTGGAAGTTCATGTAGGTCTGGCTGTCATCCGCCAGGTCATTGTCATGGAAGCACGAGCCCCACTGCGGCAACTTGCGCTGGCCATTGGCGTCAAATTTGTAGGCGTTGTAGTGGCAGGCCGGGTTCGGATGCTGGTTGGTGTGGATGGGCTTGCCGCCGGCATCCGCCGGCACCGGGTCACCGTTGGCGTCCACCGGGTAGGGGCAGTCCGCGTCCAGCTCATCCAGCAGACCATCCCAGATAATGTGGGCGCCTTTGCCGGGGTTGGTGATGTTCTTCAGGCCGATCAGGGTGGGCAGTATGGTCTCCACCTCGCCCTCCAGCAGCACCTTCTCGAAGTTGGGCGGCGGCAGGTCGTAACCGGAATTGCGCATCACGTTGTTGTGGATGTGGAAGCCTTCGGTGTAGGGGTCCAGCTTCTTGTCCGAGGTTTTGTTCTTGCCGTCGATCAGCTCGTAGCTGGTGTAGATGACCGCGGCGGTGCTGTGATCCTCGAAGGTATTGTTCAGCACCTCGATGTTGTCGTAACCGAGGGTGATCAGGCCGGTGCCCCGGGGCACCGCAGACACCAGGCCACTGTGGGCAAAGTTGTAGGTGTTGTTGTTGCGGGCCACGTTGCCGAGCATCACCGAGGTGTCGCCGTACTGGGTGATGTTTTCCAGGTCGTAGATCAGGAAGCCCCCGGTGTTGCACTCCGCGAGGTTGCTGTCGTATTCCCCGCCCTGAACGTTCTCGATCTCGAACCCCATGACGTTATACAGCGCGCGGCTGTTGCGGATGATGGCGGTGTTGGTCTGGCCCACATAGATACCGGCGTCGGAGGCACCGATGGATTCGGAGTTATCCACCAGAATGTTCTCTGACTCCACCGGATAAATGCCATAGCGCCCGCTGGCGGAGCTGGGAATGTAATCCGGGGTGGGGTCGCCCTCGTTGAACGGCGGGTTGGTGCACTGTACCTGCAAGCGCTCGCTGTAGTTGCTGGCGGTGATCGGCTCGCCGCCGCCGGACCAGATGGCGCGCACGTTCAGCAGGGTGCCCCATTTCACCCCCTTGAGTTTGAAGGCGTCGCCGGGGGAGTCTGCAATGGTCAGGTCCTGCACGGTGATGCCGCGCACATTGAGGGCTTCCAGGCCGGTCACGTTGTCGCTGTCGCGGAACGACAGCACCGTGCTGTCCTTGCCGCAGCCCTTGATCAGCACGTCTTCGGTGGCCTGGATCAACAGGCCGTGGTTCAGTTCAATGAAGCCGCAGCCGAAGGCGAGGGTGTCGCCGGGGCGCAGCTGGATCATGGCGTTGACCATGTCATGGGTGGCGTCTGGCCCGGCTTCGACCCGGAAGGTGCGGCCCTCGCTGAACCGGTCGACCTGGTCGCCGGCGACGTTGTTATTACCGGAACTGTCGCTGGCCGCTGCGGAATCCGACGAACCGCCGCTGCCGCCCAGGCAGCCGGACAGCATCAGCACGGCCGCAGCCAGGGGAATCAGGGTAAAGCGCCAGGCGATGCTCTGGTGCTGAGTGGTATTGGAGATCATGGCTCTGTCCTTGTTTTTTGTTGTTACAGCGGTGCCTGCTCAATCCGTTCCCACATCCGCAGATAGGCCTCGGCGGAGGTGAACAGCTGGTTGATGGCGTCATCAATCTGTTCGGGATCGGTGTCGCTGTTGCGGATCATGTCCTCGATCTGATCCGGATAAAGGCCGTAATGGGCAACACCGCGGCCATCGTAGAGGCTGAACGCGCGGTCGCCGGTGCGTTGCACATCGAAGCGGACCCGGCCGTCGATGGAGGTGAACGGATACAGGCCGGCCTCGTCCTCGGGGATGCCCGGGTTAGACGCCAGTTGGGCGATGCCGTTGACGTCAGACGCAAAGCCGGCACCGCCGAACGGGCCCACCATGAAGTCGTCATCGCGAGCGCGATTGCCGTCACGGGTCAGCTTGCGCACCCAGTCTTCACGGGTGCCGCCGAATGAGGCGGTAATGCCACCCTGGGCGGCAATGCGATCCCGCAGCGCTTCGGTGCCGCCCCAGCCACCGTGGCTGTTGATGATGGGGTAGCCCAGCGGGCGGGTGATTTCCAGAATGCGGGCGGCGGCCTTGCGGCTGATGTGGTCGGTTTCGATCATCATCTTGCGGCGCACCAGCTCCTCGATCAGGAAGTCGCCGAGATCGCTCAGGCCACGGCGGTTACACAGCTGGTCGGTGCCACGGCGGGGATCGAGTGCGGCCATTTCTTCCGGGGTTTCCGGGAAGCGCTCGCCCAGGTAGTCCAGTTGGAACAGCAGCTGGTCGAACAGGCCGAATGGCTGCAGGTCGGCGTTCTGGTCCGGCTCACCGCCGGTGTACTCGACGTTTTCCGGGCACTGCTCGAATTCCACGGGGTGCCCGGTTTCCAGCAGGTTGCCGGCGTAGAGCACCGGCCCGATACCGACGCCGGTGGACAGATCCGGCAGGTGACCGCCAAAGGCGTTGTCGAACTTATGCACCGGGAAGATGTTGCGAACGCCCAGCTGATAGAACTGGTCCAGACGCTCCACGATTTCCTCCCGGCTGCATTCCGCTACGCCCAGGAACTCGCCGCACTTGAACACCTTCGACATTTCGATGCCGAGCACCACCGCCAGTTTGCCGTCATCGATGACCTCTCGGGCGCTGGCCGGGCTGGTGACAATCTGGAACCAGCCCTCGCCCGGGCCGCCGTGCTGGGCATCAATGTAATCCTGCATCTCGTACATGCGCTGGATCTGCAGCAGAATGGATTCCATGGGATCGCAGTCGTTCTCTTTCTGTGGGTTGATGCGGCAGAGAATCTCGTTGTGTACCAGATGGTTGACCAGAATCTTCATGCCCGCCACATGGGCTCGTTCCATCCAGCGGTAATAGCTCTGGTGATGCTGCAGTGAGTTGAAACGGGGCCAGTCATTGAACGTGGGCCAGCCCTGGGTGTCGTGCGGGCCGATGCCACTGGTGGCCAACTCCACAAAGCCGGTGGCACCCCATGGGCCATGAACCGCCTCGCAGTCGTGGAGGGCGTGGGTAACGCCGAAGCGGTGGAAGGGGGCGCCATAGTTGACCCGGCCGCCAATGAACTCGTAGGCGGAAATGTGGGAATGGGTGTCGACGAAGCCGAACACGTCGTCCTTGTCGATACCTTTCACCTTGCTGAAGCGGTCCACCTCTTTGAGGTAGGTGGCCGGTCCCTGTGGATCCAGCATCTCGGCGTTCAGTTCCGCTTCCGGATAGGGATCACAGCCAGAGGCCTCTGCCAGGCTAAAATGGCCGGATTCATCCGCGGCGGACGGTGAGACCAGCGCCAGCCCGTCTTCCCGGGCCGAGAGCATCAGCCCCGTGACGTCAGAGGCCAGAGTATACAGCTGCTCCTGGTCCTGACGCTGCAGTTGCCAGACCGCCAGATCGCTCGGCGCATTCACCATCGCCAGCGCAGGGTTCACGGTGGTATCGCCAATCCGATCGCCGGTAAACTCCAGGCTTTCGCCGATGGCGCGGAGCGCGTCACCCAGCGGCGACACGGGGTCGAGCACCAGGTTGGTGGTGTCGCCAAGGCCGGCAACCAGGTAACTGATCTCGCCAATGAAATTGCCGGCGCCATCGAGGAATTCGCCCGCCGGATCGCTGATGCCCAGCAGCTCGAAGCGGCCGGTTTCGCCGCTGTTGCGCTGGTATCCGGACATCATCAGATAAGCCCCGAGCCGGGTTGGGCGCATGCGGAAGGCGGTCGCCTGGCTGGCCTCGGTGGTGACCGAGTACTGCCCGGTTTGCGGGTCCGCTGTCAGGAAGTTGCCTTGTGCCTGCAGGGTGTAGCACCCGTTGGCGAAGCTGTAGCGGTCGATGGTGGCTGGCTGACGGGCAGCGGTTTCGTTGTCTGAGGCAACGGCCGGGGTGTTCGGGGTTGTTGATGGTCCCTGCGCAGAGCTGTCGTCACCGCTCCCGGAGCCGCCGCCACAGCCGGTGATCAACAGCGCGCCAGCCAATGCCCATGCTGCAGGCATGGGTCGTTTATAGTTGTTCATGTGAACCTCTCATTTGTCTTTATTACCGGTTGCCCGGTAAACCGTTTTTTATTGTTGAGGCATTTCTATTATTGTTGTGATCACCCGGAGCGGTCGGCGCAAAGGGTAACGTGACAGTTTGTAACATATGGTTAAAATGTGACCTGCGTCACATTGGGCCATTTTTGAGCGCGGGTGATCCAATGGGTACCTGCCTGCGTCACCAGTTCGCCAAGGAGTCGTCATGAAGGTTTCGAGAACTCTCGTTCTGGGGGGGATCCGATCGGGAAAAACTGCGATGGCGGAGACGCTGGCGGCAGACTCCGGGTGTGACGTGGTGTATGTCGCCACCGCAACCGTGGGTGATGACGAAATGGCGCAGCGGGTGCAGCGGCATGTGGCCAGCCGGCCCCCTCACTGGGGGTTGGTGGAGGCCCCGCTTCAGCTCGCTGATGTTCTGTCAGCTGCCGCAAGCAAGCCGGTTCCGCCGTTTCTGTTGGTGGACTGCATGAGCCTGTGGATCAGCAACCTGCTGTTTGCGGGTGAAGAAACCTTTGGCCGGGAGCGCGAGGCCTTTCTCGAGGCAGTGGGGAGGTACCCCGGCAGCCTCGCGATTGTGAGCAATGAAGTGGGGCTGGGCACCATCGGCATGGACCCCCTGACCCGTCGATTCTGCGATGAACTGGGCTGGCTCAACCAGGCACTGGCGGACACCTGTGACCGGGTGGTGATGAGCGTGGCGGGATTGCCGTTGTGGCTCAAGGCGTGAGCGCGATCAGGTGCCGTGGCTCAGCAGGCAGCTGAGAACGCCGTGATCGGACTGGTCGATGCGTACCCGACTGCGACAGGCATAGGGCACGGCCAGCGCCGCGAAACTGCGGTCCAGGGGAATGCCCATCACCTCCGCCAGGACCATGCGAATCACCCCGCCGTGGCACACCACCAGTATCTGCTGGCCGGCGGCCTCAACGGTCCAGTGCTGCCAGGCCTCCCGGACCCGGGTCTGGAATTCCGCCAGCGGCTCTCCACCCGGGGGCAGGTGGGTGACCGGGTCGCTCCAGAAGCGAGTCAGTACATCCGGGGTCTCGGCCATGATGGCGTTAGCGGTGCGCCCTTCCCAGGCTCCGAAACTGATTTCCCGCAGGCGATCATCCACTTCCAGCGGCAGCTGCCGGGCGGAAGCCAGCTCTTCCGCAAACCGGCGGCAGCGCAGCAGCGGTGAGGTGACCACCCGATCCCACTGATCCGTGGCGGTGATGGCCGAGCGCATCTGCTGCCAGCCCAGATCGCTGAGCGGGTCGTCCTGACTGCCCCGAAACATCGGGCCACCGGCGGGCTCGCCATGGCGGATCAGATCAACCGTTGTGGTGCTGTTTTTCATACGGATCCTTCAGGAGGTGGCGTTTTTATTGCTGACACCGGCATCGGTAAAGCTGGCCATGGTGTTGTGCAGAGCACAGGCTGACCGCAGCAGGGGAACCGCCACGGCCGCACCACTGCCTTCACCCAGGCGCATACCCAGATCCAGTAAGGGGCTGGCATCCAGCGCGTCCAGTATCCGGGCGTGCCCCGGCTCTGCTGAGCGGTGAGCGAACAGCAGCCAGTCCCGCAGGCCCGGCTGCTGGTGCACGCCGACCAGCGCGGCGACCGAGACAATATAACCGTCCACCAGCACCGGAATACCCCGCGCCGCGCAACCCAGCAGGGCGCCGGTCAGTGCGGCAATTTCGAAGCCGCCGAGCGAGGCCAGAACCGTCAGGGGATCGGTGCTGTCGCCGTGTCGTGCCAGTGCCCGAGCGACCACCTGAGCTTTATGGGAAACCCCCGCCCTGTCCAGCCCCGTACCGGGGCCGACCAGGTGTTCCGGCGTGGCCTTCAGCAGGGCGCAAGCCAGGGCGGCGGCACTGGTGGTATTGCCGATGCCCATGTCACCACCGATAAACAGCCGGCATTCTGCGTTGGCGGCACGCTCGGCCGCCGCATCGCCACTGGCCAGCGCGGCACACACCTGGTCTTCCGTCATCGCGTTGGTCACCGCCAGGTTGGCGGTCGCCGGCGCAATCTGTTCATTACGCACGCCGGGTAACCCCGGCACTTCGCCCACCGTGCCCAGGTTGACCACCTCCAGCAACGCTCCCAGCTGGTTTGCCAGAACGCTGATGGCCGCGCCGCCTCCGGCGAAGTTGGCGATCATCTGCGCCGTGACTTCCTGTGGAAACGCGGACACACCCTCTTCGCAGACACCGTGGTCGCCGGCGAATACGGTGATCTGCACCGGGTCCACCGTCGGTTGTTCCGCCCCTTGCACGCCGGCCAACTGGATGGCCAGTTGTTCCAGCTGCCCGAGGGAACCCGGTGGCTTGGTCAGCACCTGCTGGCGCTCTGTTGCCAGCCGGGCACTCTGTGCATTGGGTGTGGACAGCGGCCGGGTCCAGCTTGGAGGCAGATTGGGCATGGGTAATTCCTGGCGGGTGAAAACAGGGAATGGTCTACCCCGCCCGAAAAGGTGTCAAGGCCGACAGTGACTCGGTTAAACTCCAGTCTGCTCAACGAATTCCTTGCTCCCAAGTTTTGTTTGCTTAAGAGAGATGCTGCCGATTTGAGCGCCTTTATGTTCTCTGTGATTGTGTGCCTTGCCGCTGTGTTGCTGGATCGCTGGCTGGGGGAGCCCCGCCGTTGGCATCCGCTGGTGGGGTTCGGGCGTGTGGCCACGGCGCTGGAGCGACGGTTGAACCGCAAGCCGGAGCAGGCAGGCCGCTCGATGTCTCTGGGGCTATTAGGGCTGCTGGCCGCTGTTTTGCCGGTGCTGATCCTGGCTGAGCTGCTGCGATTCACTCTGAGCGGATGGGCTTATCTGTTGTTCCAGATTGTGGTGTTGTATGCCGCCATCGCGATCCGCGGGCTGACAGAGCATGGCCGCGCGGTGTCAGACGCCTTGCACGCCGGTGACCTGGCGCTTGCGCGGGACCAGGTGGGCCGCATTGTCAGCCGCAAGGCCAGCGAGCTGGATGAGCACGGCGTCGCGACCGCGGCCAGTGAATCCATGCTGGAGAACGGGGCGGATGCGGTGTTTGCCAGCCTGTTCTGGTTTCTGGTGGCGGGTGTCCCCGGGGTATTGCTGCACCGGATGGTCAACACCCTGGATGCCATGTGGGGGTATCGCAACCCACGGTTTCTGTATTTCGGACGGGCGGCGGCGCGGCTGGATGACGTGCTGAACTGGATACCGGCCCGGCTCACCGCGCTGACCTTCATCCTGCTGGGCAACACCCGCGCCGGGTGGCAGTGCTGGCGCACGCAGGCGGCGGTCTGGGACAGCCCCAACGCCGGCCCGGTGATGGCGGCGGGTGCCGGCGCGCTGGGGGTTTCGCTGGGTGGCCCGGCACCCTATGCCTCCGGTGTCAGGCGGCGGCCGGCCCTGGGCCGTGGCCCGGCGGCCACGGCGGCGACCATCGATGACGCCATCGGTCTGGTGCGCCGGGGCGTGTGGCTCTGGCTTGCTGTGCTGGGCACGGTGGCCATACTGTTTAATCTGGTTTCGGGGGGCGTGCTGTGAGTATGCCGGACAAGCCCCATCATGGTGGCCGGTTAAATGAGGCCGCGCGGCGCTGGGGCATTCCCCGCAGTGACTGGCTGGATCTGTCCACCGGCATCAATCCGCAAGGCTGGCCGGTGCCCGACCTGCCCGCAGACATCTGGCAACGGCTGCCGGAAAGCGACGACGGCCTGGAACAGGCTGTATGTCACTGGGCCGGTGCAGGGGAAAGCGCCCGTTGCGTGGCGGTACCCGGGAGCCAGGCGGCTATCATGGCGCTGCCCGGCCTGCGTTCGGTCTGCCGCGTGGGGGTTCCGCAGCCCGGGTACCGCGAACACGGTTACTGGTGGGCCCGCGCCGGCCATCAGGTGGTTCCTCTCAACCCGCAGCACATGGCCGGTGACGACGAACGCTGGCTGGATGAGCTGGATGTTGTGGTCTGGATCAACCCCAACAATCCCGACGGTCGGGTGATTCCTGCAGACCGACTTGCCCGCTGGTGTCAGCGGTTGCAGCAGCGCGGCGGCTGGCTGGTGGTGGATGAGGCCTTTGCCGACGGATACGACAACATCAGCCTGGCGCCGTATACCGGCATGCCGGGGCTGGTGGTGATGCGGTCGCTGGGCAAGTTCTTCGGTCTTGCTGGGGTGCGGGCCGGCGCAGTGTTGACGGAGGTGCCTGTTGCCGCAGCGCTGGAGGATGCCCTTGGTCCCTGGCCGCTGAGCGGCCCTGCCCGCTACGTGATGGCAGCGGCGCTGGCGGACGTCCCATGGCAAGCGGCAACCACACAGCGGCTGCAGCGAGACAGCCGCCGTCTGCATGAGCTTCTGGCCGGACACGGCTTGCCCGGCAGCCAGGGTACGCTGCTGTTCCGCTACCTTGCGCATCCCCGCGCATTGGCGATCACCGAGTCACTGGCCAGCCGGGGCATTCTGGTGCGTTCCTTCGATGCTCTCCATGCCCCGGATTCGCTGCCGGCGCTTCGGCTGGGGCTGCCCGGTCACGAGGATGAGTGGCAAACGCTGGCGCGGGGGCTGGCGGCTCTGGCAAATGTGATTGACCAGTGAGTGAGCAGTTGCTAGCCTTGCCGCTCGTTTTCAGGTGCTGCCGTGTAACGCTACACGGAGTGAAACGGGAAGCCGGTTAAAGTCCGGCGCTGCCCCCGCAACGGTAAATGAGTTACAAGCGATCGAACGCGCCACTGTGCCTTGTGCATGGGAAGGTGATCGCTCCGGTTCATTCAGGTGAACCGCTCATAAGCCCGGAGACCGGCCTGTTAACACACCAGACGCTGCGGAGGGCAGCGGCGGTGGGTGAACCCAGCCTGTGTTCCATTCGCGGCCCGTCTCTGCCCACCTCCGTTCTGAACAGACCCTGTCTGTGCTTCGCAGCACCATAAAAACAAACCATACGGGTGCGTATGGTGTGCTAGCGAGTTCTCAATATGCGTTTTTCCAAGGCCATGCCGGTGCTGTTGGTGTCCGGCGTTCCTCTGGCGTTTTTGCCCATGTCCCCGGTGTCTGCTGATGATACCGCCACCTCCGAACTGGATCCTATTGTGGTGACTGCCACGCTTGGCCCCCGAACCATCGGTGAGAGTCTGTCGTCGGTGACGGTGGTAGAGGAAGACGCCATTCGCCGCCAGGCCCCGGTGGAATTCAAGGATCTGCTGCGCGGCCAGCCCGGTGTTGATGTGGTCACCAACGGTTCTTATGGCAAGAACACCAGCGTTTACACCCGGGGCACCACCACCGATTCCACCGTGTTTTTGATCGATGGCGTGCGCCTCAGGTCCGCTACCAGCGGTGGTGCCCCCTGGCAGTACTTCCCCACCGATCTGGTGGAGCGGGTGGAGATCGTGCGTGGCCCCCGCAGTGCGCTCTACGGCGCAGACGCGGTCGGCGGCGTCATCCAGGCTTTTACGCTGGATCCCGACTATGGCCGCAAAGGCTGGGTCGAAACCGGCGCCGGTAACTTTAATACCCAGAAAACCAGTGCCGGCGCGTCCGCCAGTGTCGGATCCACCCGCTTCAGCCTCAGTGGCCTGCATCAGGAAACCGACGGCACCGCCGTTGTGGAAGGTGGCGAAGACAAAGGCTTTCGCAACAGCGCAGGCGTTGGTCGTATCGTGCACGAGTTGCCCAATGGCGGCGAAGCCAGTGCGGTGATGGTGCAATCCGAGGGCAGCACCGCGTTTGACGGGGGTGACTCCGACTTCCTGATCCGCACGGTCGGGTTACGGCTGGACACCCCGATCAGTGACTACTGGAACAGTTCCATTCAGCTGTCGGAATCGACCGATGAGCAGGATAACTTCTTTGACTTTGGTGACACCTTCTTCAACACCAAAACCCGCACCGCCCGCTGGGAAAACACTTTCACCGCCGGAGTTCACGAATTTGCGGTCGGGGGTGAGCTGCAATCCGATGAAGTGGACAGCTCCATCGAGTTCGATGAAGACAGCCGTTCCAACGCGGCCCTGTTCGGCCAGTTACGCCTCAACTTCGGGCCAACGGATGTGCAGCTGTCCCTGCGCGGCGATGACAACGAAGCCTATGGCCGCCAGGAAACCGGTGGCATTGCCCTCGGCCATTCCTTTGACCGCTCGCATCGGGTGCGCGTGAGCTACGGTACCTCGTTCCGGGCACCGACCTTCAACGACCTCTATTACCCGCTGGAGGTCTTCAGTTTCGGCGGAACCTACGCCGGTAACCCGGACCTCAAGCCCGAGGAAGGCCGCAGCGGTGAGATCGGCATCAGCGGTCGGTACGAGCGCTGGTATTGGGATGTGGCCGTGTATCAGCTGGATGTGGATGACCTGATCGATCTGCAGTCTGACGGCGGCGATCTGCGCCCGGTGAACGTCAATGAGGCGCGGATTCGCGGCATCGAACTGGGTTCCGGTTTCCGTGCCAACGACTGGGACCTGGCGGTGAGTCTCACCCTGCTCGATCCCCGTGACCGTGACACCGACAACCGTCTGCGCCGACGCAGCCACCAGTCCCTGCGAGTGGATCTGGACCGGGCACTGGGTGCCTGGACCCTGGGTGGCACCGTGCAGGCCAGCGGCTATCGCTACGACGATGCCGCCAACGAGGACCGGTTGCCGGGCTATGCCACACTCGATCTGCGGGCCGGCTGGGAGTTTGCCCGTGACTGGCATGCCCGTCTGACGCTGCAGAACGTCACCGACAAGGAATACGCCACGGCGTTGCGTTTTGACGGCGCTGACTACCTGGCCGCCGGCCGGGCCGGTTTCCTGTCGGTTCGTTACGACTTCCGATAACCTTCACAAGAAGGATTCCGACCGGACCGCGCCATGCCCAATGCCCTCAGAACACTGACCTCTACCGTGACCGCCGCGCTGACCCTGTGGCCGGCGCCGGTGCTTGCCGGCCCGGTGTGTGCCACGGATGATACCGGCACCGAAGTCTGCCTGGCGCAGCCGGCAAGTCGCATCGCGGCGTTGTCTCCCGGCGCCACCGAACTGGTCTGGGCCGCCGGTGCCGGCGACAAGGTGGTCGCGGTGGTGTCCTTCAGTGATTACCCGGACGCCGCCAAAGAGGTCACTTCCGTGGGCAGCCACACCCGCATGGATCTGGAGCGGCTGATGCAACTGCAGCCGGATCTGGTGATCGGCTGGGTAACCGGTAACCCGCCGGAACAGCTCGAAGCCCTGGCGGAACTGGGGTTGCCGGTATTCTCCATTGAACCCCGCACCTTTGAGGCGGTATCCCACACCATCGAGCGGCTGGCCACCCTGGCCGGCACCGAAGCGGACGGGTTCGCGGAAGCCGGGCGCTTCCGCCAGGGCATCGCCGGGCTGGAACGCGAATACCGTGATGCGGAGCCGGTGCCCGTGTTCTATCAGGTCTGGGACGAACCCCTGATGACGGTGAACAACGAGCATCTGATCGGCAAGGTGATCACCCTGTGTGGTGGCGTCAATGTGTTTGGCGATCTGGATCGCCTGGTGCCACGGATCAGCCCGGAGGCGGTGATCGGTGCCAACCCGGAAGCTATCCTCGCTGGCGGCATGGGGGAAGAGAACCGGCACTGGCTGACCCGCTGGGAGGCGTTTCCCGGTATCGAGGCCACCACTCAAGATAACCTTTATTTCATTCCGCCCTCCCTGGTGCAGCGCCCGACGCCGCGCCTGCTGGAAGGCTCCCGACTGTTCTGCCAGAAACTGGACGAAGCCCGTGGCAAGCGCTGAGCGGAGGCCATCGTCATGAGCCGGCCGTTGCTCAAGCCGCTGCTGATTCTGGCGCTGGCGAGCCTGGCGGCCATGGTGCTGTCGGTGGGTACCGGCAGCGTCAGCGTGGCGCCGGGACAGGTGCTGGCGGTGCTACTGGGGGAGGGCAGTAACCTAGAGCAGACCCTGGTGCTGGAACTGCGCCTGCCCCGCACCCTGTCGGCATTTGCCACCGGCGGACTGCTCGCCGTGGCCGGGGCATTGATGCAGGTGCTGCTGCGCAACCCGCTGGCCGACCCCTACGTGCTCGGTCTGTCCGGCGGCGCTGCTGTGGGCGCGCTGTTGGCGATGCTGGCGGGGCTGGGCGGTTTGATCGTGTCCGGTTCGGCGTTTGCCGGCGCCCTGCTGGCGACCCTGATGGTGTTCGGCCTGGCCCACGGTACCGGCAGCTGGACCCCGTCGCGGTTACTGCTTACCGGTGTGGTGGTGGCCGCCGGTTGGGGCGCGGTGATCACCCTGATGCTGGCCATCAGCCCGGCCCAGCGTCTGCCGGGCATGTTGTACTGGCTGATGGGGGATGTGTCCTACGCCCGCTCGCCGTGGCCGGCGCTGGGTTTGCTGTTTCTGGTGTGTCTGCTGGTGCTGCCACTGGGCCGTAGCCTGAACGTGCTGGCCCGCGGCCCTATGCAGGCGGCGGCCCTCGGCGTGGCAGTGCGCCCGCTGGAGTGGACGATCTACATCCTTGCCAGCCTGTTGACCGCGACCGCCGTCACCATGGCCGGCAGCATCGGCTTTGTCGGGCTGGTGGTGCCCCATATGCTGCGGCTGGTGCTGGGCAATGACCAGCGCCTGATTCTGCCGGCCTGTGCTCTGGCCGGCGGCACCCTGCTGGTGCTGGCGGACACCCTCGCACGGGTAGTGATTGCGCCGGAGCAGTTGCCGGTGGGGGTCATTACCGCCCTGCTGGGGGTGCCGACATTCCTCTACCTGCTGTACCGGAGCCGCTGATGAATCCGTTACGGGCAAAAGAACTGGTAATCGACATCCCCGGCCGCGGCGACGGCCAGCCTCTGAACTTTTCGGTGGAGCCGGGGCAGATGTGGGGCGTGCTGGGCCCGAACGGTGCCGGCAAGACCACTCTGCTGCATACTCTGGCCGGTCTGCGCGTGCCACGGCATGGGGCCGTTCATCTGGGTGAACAGTCACTGACCGAACTCCGACGCCGGCGGATTTCCCAGCACCTGGGGCTGGTGTTTCAGGAGCGGCAGGACGGCTTTCCGGCCACAGTACTGGAAACCGCGCTGATTGGTCGCCACCCCTGGCTGTCGCCCTGGCAGATGGAATCCGGGGATGATGAGCGCCTCGCGCGGCAGGCCCTGGAGCAACTGGATGTGGGCCATTTGAGCGACCGCCTGGTGAACACACTTTCCGGTGGCGAACGCCAGCGCGTGGCCATCGCCACCGTGCTGACCCAGGCGCCGGATATCTGGTTGCTGGATGAACCCAGCAATCACCTGGACCTGCACCATCAGGTTTCGGTGCTGGAGTTGCTCACCGATCAGGCCCGTGGCGGGCGATCGGTGTTCATGTGCCTGCATGACCTGAATCTGGCGGCCCGCTGGTGTGATCATCTGTTGCTGCTCTACCCCAATGGCGACGTGTGCTGGGGGCCGGCGGAGCGGATGCTGGTGCCCACGGCGCTGGAACGGCTGTATGGCCAGAAACTGATCACCGTGGAAGCCGATGGCGCACCGGTGTTTGTGCCGGTCAGATCGTGAACCCCGGAAGGCCTGACCCTTCATCGCTGAACCCTGAGGAGACACACCATGCGTGAACGCGCCAAAGACCCCCAACGCCATGCCCAGCGCATGGAAGCCAAACAGCGAATCATGCAGGAGCGCATCGCCCGCGCCCAGAAAGAGCAGGGCGTGCTGCTGGTGCTGACCGGCCCCGGCAAGGGCAAGAGCAGCTCCGGTTTCGGTATGGTGGCGCGGGCCCTGGGGCACGGCATGAAAGTCGGCATCGTGCAGTTCATCAAGGGTGCCTTCAGTACCGGCGAACACGCGTTCTTCCGGGATCTGCCCAACGTGGACTACCACGTGATGGGCCAGGGCTACACCTGGGACACCAAGAACCGGGAGCAGGATGTGGAAGCTGCCGGCGCTGCCTGGGAAGTGGCCGCCGCCATGCTGAAGGATGACCGCTACGACCTGATCCTGCTGGACGAACTCAACATCGCCCTGAAGTACGACTACATCGACCTGGACCGGGTGCTGGATGATCTGCAGGCGCGGCCGGAGATGCAGCACGTGGTGGTCACCGGCCGGTCCGCACCCCAGGAGCTGGTGGATCTGGCGGACACAGTGACCGACATGGGCGTGGTGAAGCACGCCTTCAAGGATCAGGGCGTGAAAGCCCAGAAAGGCGTAGAGCTGTAACAGGCCGGAACCCCATGACCACACTGATGATACAGGGCACCACCTCCGACGCCGGCAAGACCACGGTGGTGGCCGCCTTGTGCCGCTGGCTGGCGCGCCAGGGCGTGTCGGTGGCGCCGTTCAAGCCCCAGAACATGGCCCTGAACAGTGCCGTGACCGCGGACGGCGGCGAGATCGGTCGCTCCACCGCGCTGCAGGCCCTGGCCTGTGGCCTGGAACCCCACAGCGACATGAACCCGGTGCTGCTCAAGCCCCAGAGCGACTGCGGCGCCCAGGTGATTCTGCGGGGCCAGGTCCACGGCAATATGGACGCGCTGGACTATCACGCCTACAAGGCGGAGGCGATGGCGTCGGTGATGGCCGCCTGGCGGGATCTGAGTGCACGCTATGACGTGATCATCGCCGAGGGCGCCGGCAGCCCCGCCGAGATCAACCTGCGCGCCAACGACATTGCCAACATGGGCTTCGCCGAAGCGGCGGATTGCCCGGTGCTGCTGGTTGGCGATATCGACAAGGGCGGCGTCTTTGCGCAACTGGTGGGCACCCTGGCGCTGATCTCCGACAGCGAACGGGCGCGCACCCGGGGATTTATCATCAACCGTTTCCGCGGCGACATCGGCCTGCTGGAACCGGGGCTGGACTGGCTGGCTGAACGCACCGGCAAACCGGTGACCGGCGTGTTGCCGTACCTGCACGGGCTGGTGATCGACGCCGAAGACAGCGTGGGCACCAGCGGCCGCAGCGAGGCCGGTGCGCTGAAGGTGATCGTGCCGGTGCTGCCCCGCATCAGTAACCACAACGACTTCGACCCCTTGCGCCTGCATCCGGGGGTCAATCTGCAGTTTATCGGTCCCGATCAGCCGATTCCGCCGGCCGACCTGATCCTGCTGCCCGGCAGCAAAAGCACCCGCCACGATCTGCAGTGGCTGCAGGCGCAGGGCTGGCCCGAGGCCATCCGCAAACACCTGCGCTACGGCGGCAAGGTGTTTGCCATCTGCGGCGGCTTCCAGATGCTGGGCACCGAGGTGGACGACCCGGACGGACTGGAAGGCGAGGCCGGCCGCAGCGAAGGCCTGGGCCTGCTCGAGATGACCACCCGCATGGTGGCCGGCAAACAGTTGAAGAATGTTGCCGGCACGCTCTCTCTTGGCCCTGATGCCGCCCGCTTTACCGGTTACGAAATGCACAACGGCGTGACCACCGGTCCCGCACTGGCGCGCCCACTGGCCTTGCTGGATGGCAGGCCGGATGGCGCCATCAGCGCGGATGGTCAGGTGGCGGGCACCTACGTGCACGGCATTTTCGATCAACCGGACGCCTGCCGCGCGATCCTGCAGTGGGCCGGACTGACGGCGGGCACCGAGCTGGCCGCCGCGGCCGTGGATTATCAGCAGCACCGGCAACAGCAACTGGACCGGCTGGCGGACCTGGTGGAAGACCATCTGGATACCGACTGGCTGCGCGACCTGCTGGGCCTTGGCAAACAGGACACCCAACACCCATGACCGATCACAACCGACCCTTCAGCGACGACGAGCGGGATGGCCTGTACCGTGCCATCTACGAACGGCGGGATGTGCGCTCCCAGTTCCTGCCGGATCCGATCCCGGCGGACGTACTGGCCCGGTTGCTCAACGCCGCCCACCACGCGCCCTCGGTGGGGTTCATGCAGCCGTGGGATTTTATCGTGATCGACAGCACCGAGGTGCGACAGGCCGTTCTCGACAGTTTCGAGGAAGAAAACCGCAAAGCCGCCGACAACTACCGCGGCGAACGCAACAGCCGCTATAAAAGCCTGAAGCTGCAGGGCATTCTGGAAGGCCCCATCAACCTCTGCATCACCTGCGACCGCAGCCGTGGCGGCACCCACGTGCTGGGCCGCAACTCCATCGTCGAAACCGATCTGTTCAGCACCTGCCTGGCGGTTCAGAACCTGTGGCTGGCCGCCCGGGCCGAGGGCATTGGCGTCGGCTGGGTCAGCATTGTGGATCAGCACGAGCTTGCCCGCACCTTGCGGCTGCCGGAGCAGGTGTATCCCCTGGCTTATCTCTGTCTCGGCTATGTCAGCGAGTTTCTGGATCAGCCGGAACTGCAGGCCAAAGGCTGGCGTTCACGGTTACCGTTGGAAGAGCTGGTGCATGGCAACGGCTGGGGCCTGCCCCTCGACAATGCACCGCTGAGCGCGGCGATCAAGACCCGGCAGGAAGACTGAGCCGGCTCAAAGCGCTGCGCCCGCCGTGCGGGTCACGCTCCGCTGGCAAGGCCCAGTAGCAGCACCAGTTCGGCGAACACCACGCTGGCGCCCAGGGTGTCACCGGTGTAACCCCCCAGCTGTTTTTGCAGGTACAGGCCCCAGGCGGTGGCGACTCCGGCGGTGGCCACCACACTCCAGAGCAGGATGCTGACCGCGAACCCCGCAAGCAGCGCCGCCGCGGCAGCGGTAAACGCAGCGGCGTACAGCAGCCGGGTGCGAGAGAAATCGTCCGCCACCGGTTTGCTCTTGCTCTTGTCCGGATCGGTGACATACGGCAGGAACGCCATGATCAGCAGCGGCGTGAGCCGCGCCACCATGGGTGACAACAGCAGCGCCAGCCACACCACCCGGGAGTCGACGAGTAAGGCCACTTTCAGCGCCAGCGCAACGATCAGAGCCACTGTGCCGTAGGTGCCGATGCGGCTGTCTTTCATGATCCGCAGCCGGGCCTCCAGCGAGTAGCCGCCGCCAAGCGCGTCGACGCTGTCTGCCAGCCCGTCCTCATGAAAGGCCCCGGTAATCCACAGGTGAAACCCGGTGACCAGAACCAGGCACACCAGCGGGCTCCAGACCTGGGCCAGCGCGAGATAAAGCCCCGTGTAAAGCCCCCCAAGCAACAGGCCGACCACCGGAAAGTACACGGCACTCTGGTTCATCAGGCGGTCGGAGTAATCGATGCGCACAGCCATGGGAATACGGCTGAGAAATCCAACGGCCAGCCAGAAGGCCTGCCATTCTCTGCTGATGATCTGCTTCATGGTCGCTGGGCTTTTGGCTCTTGATTGGATGGCGGGAGTCAGTGGAGTGCCAGTGTAACACCCCCCATGGATTCCGGATGGCGCTTGTCGTGGAACCGGATAAATTCCCGTACCCAGTTGCAGTAGGTTTTCTCCGTGCGGTAAGCCAGGTGCCGGGCGCGAATAAATGCGCGGAAGCGGTCCATGAATCAGGTGGAGCTTAGGTATTGGCAACTGGAAAAATGATCATTGCGACTCATATACAAATGTTAATGGGCCAAGGCTTCGGAAGGATTCAGGCAGTAGAGCAGGGAGTTGCGCTCAAATGTTTACCACCGTCTAGCTCTTCTCCCCGCAAAACACTGCAAAATCTGAGAGTTCCGTGTTCTGGTTCCTCGCGCAATGGGCTAGGGTCAATGCAAGCTATTTCGAAGTAGGCATTCGGGTCCGGATGCTAGGGATCAACCGCCGGGTAACCGGCCATTAACAAAGCGCATCAGTAATGCGGCCTGCGGCCGCCGGACGCCATTGTCGTGGCGCCGCTATGCTCAGCGTTATGCTTTGGAGAATTTAGTGCGTATATTGATTTTAGTGTTAGCTATCTTGCCCTTACAGGCATATTCGTATCCCAAAGTCGATACAATTGAAAATAGCTATACTGTTGAAGCTAACCCGGATTTCTCATAGGTCCCCAGCAAGTCTCGCAGACTGTGCGGGTTACTGCCATTACCGCTCATTTTCGGCCGTGATTGATTAATAATCGATCAATTCCTGTTGTCCGGACACACGGCCCCCTTTCCCCCATTGAGTCGGGCCGGGGGAGCCCGGGCTTCTATCCCGGAACCAGTTGACGCACCAGGTCAGAGAGTTCGTCTTTGTAAGGATAGGCATCACTCATCAACACCCGTATGCGCCGAGTGTTGCGAATGAT
>NZ_JAKZAI010000015.1 GCF_023156235.1 Marinobacter goseongensis
TTTCTTGATCCACTTGTGTACCCACGATGGTATCCTTTTGAAAAGATTACTCACTCGTGGGCAGTTACACAATTTGGCTTACAGGCTCCAGGTGGAGTTTTTTCTTGGAAAAAGAACTCGCTTCGCTCAGACACCTTTTTCCGGCGAAAAAATCCACCTACCACCCCGCGCCGAGAGACCAACGAACTAATCCGACCTACTAATAAAAAAACACCTTCTGCTTTTCATTTCTTGTCTTTTACTTCGCATCCCCGCGTACCCGCCCCTCAACCCACAGGCTACCGAACCGAAGCCAACTCCCAAGTCAGGCCGACCGAGACCGGGCAACAGCACCCTGGCCAAGGGCGACGTCCACCACCGTGTGCAACTTCTCCAGCTGCGACTGCAGCATGGCAATCGGCCGGGAGCCCTCCAGGGTCAGGGCGATGTCGAGATGTTCCCCGGCGGATTCTACCGCCATTCGGGCAATACGGAATCCGCGAATGCGGATCACCTGGCACAGGCGCTCCAGTGCGGCGGTTTCCTGGGCCATGCGGCAGTTGAGGGTGTAACTCGGTATCGAGGTATCCGCTTGCGGGGTCATGCTACGTGCTCCTTGTTTGCCGTGCTGGGGCGTCGGGTTTCGTCAATCATCTCGCGGTTGCTGGCGCCGGGTTTGACGATGGGCCATACGTTGTCTTCGCGGCTGATGGCCACGTGCAGCAGCATCGGGCCGTCGTAGGCGAGGATGGTTTCGATGCCGCGGCGGATCTGGTCGGTGCGCTCGATGCGCAGGGCCGGGATGTCGAAGGCGCGGGCCATAGCCACGAAATCGGGGTTGTCGTCCAGGTTGATCTGGCTTTCGCGGTTGCCGTAGAACAGCTCCTGCTGCTGGCGCACCATGCCGAGACACTGGTTGTCCATCACGATGAGTTTCACCGGCAGGTTGTAACGGCGGATGGTGGCCAGTTCCTGGGCGTTCATCATGAACGAGCCGTCGCCGGTGACGTTGATCACGGTGCTGGCACGATCCGCAAACTGCGCGCCGATGGCGGCCGGCAATCCGAATCCCATGGTGCCCAGGCCGCCGCTGGTGAGGTGATGGCGGGGGTGGTCGAATTCGTAGTGCTGGGCGACCCACATCTGGTGCTGGCCCACATCGCAGGCCACGAGGGTGTCGTCCGGTGCGATGCGGGAAAGCTGGCGGATGAACGCCGGGCCGGTGATCGGGGCCAGGGGTTCCTCGTTGTCTGCAGCACTGAAGCCGCCGGTGGTGTGCCAGGTGCGGCATTGTTTCTGCCAGTCTGGAATGGTCAGTGGTTCGCGCTCAAGAGCGCCGGTCAGATGTTCCAGAATGACGTTCAGCTCGCCTTTTATGGCCAGATCCGCCGGGCGCAGTTTGTTGATCTCGGCGGCGTCGGCGTCGATGTGTATCATCTTTGCGTTGGGCGCAAAGCCATTCAGGTTACCCGTGGCGCGGTCGTCCAGACGGGCGCCGATGACCAGTAACAGGTCGCACTCGTCCACTGCCTTATTGGCAGCGCGGGAGCCGTGCATGCCGAGCATGCCGAGGTTGTGAGGGTTGTGTTTGCCAGGGTTGCCGATGCCTTTCAGGGTGACCACCGCCGGCAGGGCGGATGACTCGGCAAACACGCGGAAGCCGTCTTCGGCATGGGCCAGGCTGATGCCGCCGCCGCTGTAGAGCAAGGGCTTGCGGGCGGCGTGGAGCATGGCCAGAGCATCGGTCAGGTCGGGGCAGCTGGAACCGCTTTCCTGTGGCTCGCTGGAAGGAAAGGGCGCAGCGGCAACCTCGGTCAACAATACGTCTTTGGGAATGTCGATCCACACCGGCCCCGGCCGGCCGCTCTGCGCCAGCGCCATGGCTTCTTCCATGACGGTGGGCAGGGTGTCGGCGTCGTCGATCAGGTAGCTGTGTTTAACGATGCCGAGGGTCATGCCCAGCACGTCGGTTTCCTGGAAGGCGTCGGTACCGATGAGCCCGGACGGCACCTGGCCGGTGATGACCAGCATCGGAATGGAGTCCCGGTGGGCGTTGGCGACGCCGGTGATCAGGTTGGTGGCGCCGGGACCGGAGGTGGCAATGCATACGCCCAGTTTGCCGCTGGCGCGGGCGTAGCCGTCGGCGGCCAGGGCGCAGGCCTGTTCGTGGCGGCACAGTACGTGTTCTACGCCCACATCGTCCACCAGCGCATCGTAGAGCGGCATGATGCAGCCGCCCGGATAACCGAAAACCGTGCTGATGTGGTGGCGGTGGAACGCGTCAAGAATGTGCTGTGCGCCGTTCATGGTCGTTTTTCCCTTTTTTCTTGCTGCAAAAAAAAGCCCCCGGGACCTTTCGGTGCCGGGGGCTCTTGGTGTCTTGTCAGGTTTGTCGCTATCTCACCCGCTTGTCCACGCAAGAGCCCCCGGACGGTACCACGACCACCAGGACAAGCTTCACAAGGACGATAACAGCGTTAAGATTCATGAGATTCGGGCGACGACTCAAGCTGGGTTAAGAATGATCAAAAGTTAACCCGAGCCTGGCCACTGACGCAACCCCTAATGTCACTTTTTTGTGATACCGTTTGTCTCCTTTCAAATACAACGCATGCGCAATAAACGAGAAGAACATGAGCAAGAGCAGGTGGGGCTCCCTGGGGTTGGCATTACTGATCGTAATCGGGTTGGTGCTCTGGATGGCCAGTGGCGAGGTCAAAGTGGCGCAGCAGGACGCGCCGGAGATGAAAGAGCCACCGGCCCCGGAGCGCACCCGGGTTGAGGTGGAAACCCTTGCGGCTCGCCTGTATGAGCCCGGGCTGATGCTGCAGGGGCAGCTGGAACCCTGGCGGACGGTGGCCATCAGTGCCGGGGTGAGCGGTACAGTTGAAGAGCTGATGGTGCGTCAGGGCGAGCGTGTAGCGCAGGGGCAGACGCTGTTGCGACTGTCTGATGATGGTCGCCAGGCGGGCGTTGAACGCTGGCAATCGCAGATCCGTAAACTGGAGGCTGATCTTGCCGCCGCCCAACGCCTGGGCGCGAGCAATCTGGCGAGCCAGTCCGACATCCTCGGGTTGCAAAGCGAGCTGGCCGGTGCCCGTGCGGAGCTGGCAACCGTGCGCAAAGCGACCAGAGATCTGACGCCCACCGCGCCCTTCGACGCCGTGGTAAACCGCCGCCATGTGGATCTCGGCAGTCTCGTCCAGCAGGGCACTGCGCTGCTGGATCTGGTGCAGGTGGATCGCCTCAAGGCAACCGGACAAGTCCCACAGCAGTCGGTAAGCCAGGTCGAGGAGGGGCAGAAGGTTATGGTTCGGCTGCTGGACGGCGGTTCGCTGGAGGGCGAGGTGACCTTCGTGGCCAGCGCCGCTGATCCTGACACCCGCAGTTTCGCTGTTGAAGTGACGGTGGAAAACCCTGAGCTGAAACGCGTTGCCGGTGGCAGTGCGACCCTACGCATTGCTCTGCCGGAAACCCGCGCGACGTTTATTTCCCCGGCCTACCTGTCTCTCGGTGACGACGGCCGCCCCGGTGTGCGTTATGTGAATGATCGCGATGAGGTGGTGTTCCGCACGGTGAGATTGCTGAACGTGACCACCGATGGCGCCTGGGTCAGTGGGTTGCCGGATGAAATCCGGCTGATCACCCGTGGCGGCGGATTTGTCGCGATCGGCCAGGAAGTTGAGCCGGTTGACCGTGACAGTAACCGGGGCTGATCCGTATGCGCGCACTGATTCACGCGGCGCTTGACCGCAGCCGCACCACACTGCTGACGCTGACCTTTCTGCTGTTGGGCGGCGTGGCTGCGTTTTACAGTATCCCCAAGGAAGCCAACCCCGACGTCACCATTCCGATGATTTACGTGTCCATGACCCTGGAGGGCATCAGCCCTGAGGATGGCGAACGATTGCTGGTACGGCCTATGGAGCAGGAGCTGCGATCCCTGGAAGGGGTGAAGGAAATGCGTGGCACGGCTTCCGAGGGACACGCTTCGGTCATGCTGGAGTTCGATGCCGGCTTTGATCCGGACAAAGCATTGCAGGATGTGCGCGAAAAAGTCGACACTGCCCGCGCCAAGATTCCCCAGGAGGCAGACGAACCGCGGGTGAACGAGATCAACGTGTCGTTGTTTCCGGTGCTGTCGATCGGGCTTTCCGGACCGCTTTCCGAGCGTGAACTGATTACCATCGCCCGTCGGTTACAGGATGCGATTGAAGGCATCCCCGAAGTGCTGGAAGTGGACATCGGCGGGGATCGGGAAGACCTGCTGGAAGTGGTGGTGGATCCGCAGGTGCTGGAGAGCTACGGCGTCGATTTTGACCAGTTGGCCTCGCTGGTCACCCGCAACAACCAGCTGGTGGCAGCGGGCAGCCTGGACACCGGCGCGGGGCGGATGGCCATCAAGGTGCCCGGCGTGATCGAGAATATCGAAGACGTGATGTCCATGCCCATTAAGATCAGTGAAGACACTGTGGTCACGTTTGGTGATGTTGCCATGTTGCAGCGCACCTTCAAGGATCCCACCGGATTTGCCCGTATCAATGGCGAGCCAGCTCTGGTGCTGGAAGTGTCCAAACGCGCAGGCGCCAACATCATCGAAACCATTGCCGAGGTGCGCGGGCTGATCGAGGCGGCCGGATCTGAATTGCCGGACGAACTCGAAGTGCGTTACATCATGGACCAGTCCACCGAAGTACGGGACATTCTCAGTGACCTGCTGAACAACGTGCTGACCGCCATCGTGCTGGTGATCATCGTGGTCATCGCCGCCATGGGGCCGCGCTCAGCGGTGCTGGTGGGCCTGACCATTCCCGGTGCATTCCTCACCGGCATTCTGGTGATCTGGGGCATGGGGCTGACCCTGAATATCGTGGTGTTATTCAGTCTCATCCTGGTTGCGGGCATGCTCGTGGACGGCGCCATCGTGGTGTCGGAGCTGGCAGACCGTAACCTGTCAGAAGGTCAGACGGTGCGCTCTGCCTGGGCTGACGCCGCAAGCCGGATGGCCTGGCCGATTATTGCCTCCACCGCAACCACGCTGGCGGTTTTCGCGCCCTTGCTGTTCTGGCCGGGGGTGGTGGGTGAATTCATGAAATTCCTGCCGATCACGGTGATTATCTGCCTGGCCGCTTCACTGTTGATGGCGCTGGTGTTCCTGCCGGTGCTTGGCGGTGTCAGCGGTGGCCGCCGGGCCCGGCACAGTGCAAGTGGCGGCGCCATGATGGCCGGTTACCGCAAGGTGCTGGGTACTCTGCTGAGTTATCCCGGCTTTACCCTGCTGGGCGTATTGGCGGTGATTGTGGTGATCTACGCCGGCTATGCCCGCTTCAACTACGGGGTGGAGTTCTTCCCCAGCGTGGAGCCGGATTCCGCCCAGGTGCAGGTGAGAGCCCGGGGGGATCTGTCGGTTTGGGAGAGAGACAGCATTGTTCGTACTGTCGAGCAACGCCTGCAGGATATGCCTGAAGTGAAAGCTCTGTATGCCCGCTCCATGGTCGCCGCCGGTAACCAGATGGCGCCGGATGTGATCGGGGTGCTGCAATTCCAGTTCAACGATTGGTTCACCCGCCGGCCGGCAAGCGACATTCTCGAGGACTTCCGGGAACGCACCGCAGACATTCCCGGTATCGAACTGGAATTCCGCAAACAGGAGGGCGGCCCCGCCGATGGCAAACCTGTCGAGCTGAAGGTCAGCAGTCTGGAGAGCAATAAGCTTAATGCCTATGCGGATCAGCTGCGGGAGCGAATGGCGGCGATGGGCGGATTCGTGGATATCGAAGACGATCGCAGTCTGCCCGGCATTGAATGGCAGTTGAAGGTAGACCGGGAATCCGCAGCGCTGTTTGGTACCGATGTGTTGAGCGTGGGGAGCGCCGTTCGCCTGATTACCAACGGGCTGGTGCTGGCCACCTACCGGCCGGAGGATGTCCGTGATGAGGTGGATATTGCCGTGCGGGTACCCAATAATTGGCGC
Source organism: Marinobacter goseongensis (assembly GCF_023156235.1). GTDB lineage: Bacteria > Pseudomonadota > Gammaproteobacteria > Pseudomonadales > Oleiphilaceae > Marinobacter > Marinobacter goseongensis. Next base: position 5,954 of record NZ_JAKZAI010000015.1, read on the forward strand.
GAACTCGACCAGTTCCAGCGTCAGACCATCAACACCGCACGCGGGCAGGTGCCGTTGTCAGAGTTTGTGGCTCTGGAGCCCGGCCAGAAAACCGGCAGCATTGTGCGGGTGGACGGCCAGCGCACCATCACCATCAAGTCAGACCTTGAGCCCGGGCGCCGGGTGGATGAATTGCTGCGCAGCCTGCAGGCCGACATGCCGGAACCGCCGCAGGGCGTGACTGTGCAGGTGGCTGGCGAAAATGAAGATCAGCAGCAGGCGGCCAATTTCCTGGCCACGGCTTTTCTGGTGGCCATCGCGTTGATGCTGCTGATACTGGTTACCCAGTTCAATTCCCTCTATCAGACCTTCCTGATCCTGTCCGCGATTGTGCTGTCCACTGCCGGCGTGCTGCTGGGGCTGCTGCTCAATGGCCAGTCTTTCGGCATTGTGATGGTGGGCATGGGTATCATTGCCCTGGCCGGTATTGTGGTGAACAACAACATCATTCTGATCGATACCTACAACCAGATGCGCAAGAGCGGCCTGGCCGCCTACGAGGCGGCACTGGAGACCGGCTGCCTGCGTCTGCGACCGGTGCTGCTGACCGCGGTGACCACCGTGCTCGGCCTGACGCCGATGGTACTGGGCGTCAATATCGATCTGCTGACGCCCTCTCTGGGCATCGGTGCACCGTCTACCCAGTGGTGGACCCAGCTCTCCAGCGCCATTGCCGGTGGTCTGACGTTCGCAACCGTATTGACGCTGCTGCTGACCCCGGCCCTGCTGGTGCTCGGGGATAAGGCGGGGCAGGGCTTACGGCGAATGTTCAGGGGATGACGGGGCACGGTAATCCCCTGACAGAGCTCTATCGCGACGACGCGCTGCTGGTTGTGCACAAACCGGCGGGGTTGCTGGTGCATCGCAGCCCCATTGACCGTCACGAAACCGAGTTTGCACTGCAGTACGCCCGGGCCATGAACGGCGGCGGGCATGTGTACCCCGTGCACCGTCTGGACCGCCCCACGTCCGGTGTGTTGGTGTTCGCACGCCACCCGGACATCGCGCGGCTACTGGGTCAGCAGATGATGGCCGGGGAGGTCAGCAAAACCTATCTGGCGGTGGTCAGGGGCTGGCCGGCGGAGCAGGGAGTGATTGATCATCCGCTGCGGGAAGAACCGGAGGACCGGCGGCTGAAGGGGATGGAGCATCCCGTGCGGGACGCCGTTACCCGTTACCGCCGGCTGGCGACCACAGACATCCCCGTGCAGGTGGAGACCTACCCATCCAGCCGCTATGCGGTGGTCGAGTTGAGGCCAGAAACCGGGCGCAAGCATCAGTTGCGCCGGCACATGAAACACATCAGCCACCCCATTATTGGTGATGCCAATCATGGGCGAGGGCGCCACAACCGGTATTTTGCCGAGCGGTTTGGTGAGGGGCGGCTGATGCTGGCGGCCACCAGCATCGGGTTCCGCCACCCGGTGACGGGCGCTGAGGTCAGAATCGAGAGTTTTCTTGAAGACAACTTTACCCGGGTGCTGGCGATCTTCCCCGGGTTTCAGTGGCCCTGAAAGAAGCGTTCGATCAGCTCTGAAAAAGGTAGGGGTTTGCTGTACAGGTAACCCTGCAGAAAATCGCAGCCTTGCTCCACCAGCCACTGTTCGTGAGCTTTGGTCTCCACGCCCTCGGCCACCACCATCAGCCCGAGACCGCGGGCGAGCCCCAGAATGGACAAGGTGATGGCGCAATCGTCTTCATCGTCGGGCAACTGATTGATAAACGAACGGTCGATCTTGATGCGTGAGAACGGCAGGCTTTTGAGTCGCGCCAGAGAAGAGTAGCCGGTGCCGAAATCATCAATGGCCAGTTCCGCCCCGGCTTCCACCAGCCGCTCGAGCACGCCAGCGAGGGTGTTGAAATCGCCCTGAATGGAGTCTTCGGTGACTTCGAACTGCAGCGCATTGACTGGCATCTCGTGTTCCGCGCACAGGGCTTTGACCCTGTCGGGCAGCTCGGTGGCCAACACCTGCTCCGACGACAGGTTGACGGAAATCACCGGCAACTGCAGGCCGCGGTTGCGGGCTTCGCGCCAGTTTTCACACACCCGTGCCAGCACGCATTCCCCCAGCGCATACATCAGCCCGCCACCGCGGGCAATATCGAGGAATTCGATGGGGGCGAGCCAGCCCCGGCTCGGGTGGTTCCAGCGTACCAGCGCCTCCATGCTGACCATGCGCTTGCCGGAGGCATCCAGGATCGGCTGGTAGAACACGTCCAGCTCGCGGTTGTTGATGGCCGCCCGCAGTTCCCGCTCCAGGGCGAAGCGGGATTGCGCGCTGATCTGGATGGCGGAATCAAACATCGTGGCCTGGGCCCGGCCAAGATGCTTGGCATGATACATGGCCGCTTCGGCACCCCGCAGCAGCTCCCGGGATCGTTGGCAGTCTTCCGGCAAATGGCAGATGCCCAGGCTGGCGCTGACGCTCAGCGATTGCCCCGCCACCCGGATCGGCTGGCGGATCGCGTCCTGAATCTGAAGCGCCGTGTCGCCAATGGAGTCAGCCTTGGTGTGAGTTCGAATCAGCAATACAAATTCATCACCGCCGATTCGCGCCAGCAGATCCTTGCCCTGCAGCCTGAGGCTGCGCAGGCGTTGGCCGATCTCGGCAATCACCGCATCACCAACCTGGGGGCCGAGCCCGTCATTGATGGTTTTCAGGCGGTCGACGTCGATCCAGATCAGGGCGAGACTGCCCTGACCCCGCCGATTGATCTTCTCGGCCAGGTGCGAGACCCGCTCCCGCAGAGAGTCCATGTTGGCCAGCCCGGTCTGGGAGTCGAAGCGGCTGATGTAGTCCAGCGCCCGCTTGGAGTTCATCCAGCGTTCATGGGTGTTGATCAGGCTGACGGTATCGGCAATGGCGACCGCAAAAGACATCTCGGGCAGTGTCCATTGCCTCGGGTGACATGCCTCCAGGCAGATCACGCCGCTCAGACGCGAGCCCTCGAAAACCGGGGTGTCCAGCATGGAATGAACGCCGACCCTGGTAAGGTAGTCCGGGTTGAAGCTGGCAGTACGTGGGTCGGTGTGGGCGTCGTCAACGGCGATGATGCGCTCTTCGGCAATGGCCTGAAAATAGTTGGGGTGATCCGAGCGGTAGAGGCTGACGGGGCTCAGGTCAGTGCTGTGGGTGGCGGTGGTGGCTGACGCGGCACAGGGCTCACCGCTGCTCGCAGCTTCAAAGCCGTCAAACAGGGTCTCACAGGTAATGCGATCCCGCTCCGGTGGGAAGATCCAGACGCTGACCCGCTCGACACCCATCAGGCGACCGCATAATGCGGTCAGCGCCTCGAGTTTCAGGTGCCGCCGCTGGCCGATGAAGTTCGAGTCGTGGCTCAGTTCCGTCAGGGCTTTGTGAAAGGTCACAAAGGTGTCGCTGTCTCGCATCGTGCTGCGGTCCCATCCTTTTGGAAAACTACGGTGTTTGCGGCAGATTGGATCCTCGTTACTGCGCCTGCCACCTGGCTTCCATAGTGGCAGTGCAGTTTTAACCTGTCTAATTCTAGACTACCTCCGGCCTTTTAATCGACTGCGGCAACCGGAGGGGGTGACACCGATTCGGTGATGGAGTGTGCCAGCGATGGCCAAGGCTGAGCCTCTTCCAGGGCATAGGCCAGCTCGAGCAGGGTTCGCTCGCCACCGTGGCGCCCCATGAGATGCACGGCGATCGGCAGGTTGTTATGGGTCTGACCCATGGGTAAGGCGATGGCCGGTGCACCGGTGGTATTGGCCAGGGGTGTGAAGCTGACATAACGGGTCAGCCGCTCGAAAAGCTGGTCGAAATCCTGCTCCGGGTTGAGGTAGCCAAGTTCCGGCGTGGTGTGGCCCAGAACGGGTGTCAATATGGCGTCGTAGCCCTCCACTGCCGCGGCGTATTCCTGCGCCGAGCGATGCAGTCGCCAGAGCGTGGCGGGCAGTTTGTAGAACTGTTTGCGGAACATCCGGTCCAGCCCGTGGGTCAGTCCGTCCACCCTGGATTTGTCGAAACCGGGATGCATCAGCTTGCGACCGTTGGCTTTCACCCCGAACGCGAGCATGCCCCAATAGCGGGCGAAGTCGTCGGGAAAGGTGGAGGCAATGGGCACATCCATCGGTACGATGCGATGCCCCATGCTTTCCAGCAATTGGGCGGTGTGCTCGACGGTCTCGCGGGTTGCCGGGTCAGTGGGGTGGCCATTGATGGAATCCAGCACCAGGCCAATGGTCATCGGCCGTGACGACGCACCCTCCACCAGACCCAGTTCCGGCAACTTGCGGTTGCGGAAATGCTTCTCCGCTTCGGCATAAAAGCGGGCGGTGTCGCGAACGCTGCGGGTCACCACGCCGTCGCACACGATGTTGATGGGCAACGCTTTTGCTGCTTCGTTGTCCACCAGTCGCCCACGGCTGGGTTTCAGGCCCACCAGGCCGCAACAGGCGGCCGGAATGCGAATGGAGCCGCCGCCATCGTTGGCGTGCGCCAGCGGCACCACGCCCGCCGCAACCAGGGCGGCGGAACCGCCGGACGAGGCACCGGTGGAGTAAGCCAGATTCCAGGGGTTGCGGGACGGCGGTGCTCCGGCATGCTCGGTGCTGGCGTTGAAGCCGAACTCCGGCAGGGCGCTCTTGCCGAGGCAAACGAAGCCCTGAGCCAGCATCTGTTCCGCAAAGGCGCCGGTTGCCGTGGCGGCCCTGGGAGGAACGGCGGCGGAGCCGTGGCGTGTCGGCATGCCCGTGACATCCATGTTGTCTTTGATAAACGTCGGTACGCCCTGGAAAAAGCCATCGGCCGAGCGAACCGGCGCTTCGGCGGCTTGCTCGAACGCCTCGAAAACGATGCCCTGAATAAAGGGTTCCACTTTTCGGGCTCGTGCAATGGCCGCGTTGGTGACTTCGGCGGCTGATACCTCACCCCGCCGGATCAGATCGGCGACTGCCGTGGCATCGAGATCGCCCAGCGCGTCATCCTGGAAGGCGTGTATGGTGTCCGGTTTTGCCCGCATGGTCATGGTTTGGCTCCTGAGCGTTGTTGCCACACTCTAGCCCAATTCCCAACGTGACGGCATGTCATATCGGGAAACTCCAGCGCGCAGCAGGGCATAGAAGAAATAAATCACCCCGGTACAGAATTCTGTCTTTTCTCGGCGCTTTTCAGGTACTAAGCTTGCAGCATTCATTTTTCAGCAAGCGTATACCATGGACTTTGCAGAACCTTTTGTGCGGTATTTTCTCGGCTTCTTTTTCCTGATGATCGGCCTTCAGTTCACCGGAAGGAGCCTGGGACTTTTCGAGCGTATGAAGGTCTCCTACATCCACTATGGCAAAAAGGGCAGTGCCCCCTGGTGGCACCGGCACACCTTCAACGTGTTCCGGTTGCTGATTCTGGTGATCTGTCTGGCGAGAGTAGTGGTGGACCTTGACCCCTGGCTCGGGGTGTTTGACCGACTTTACATTGCTCCGGTGCTGCTGTTGGGCATGATCTGCCTGCTGGCGTCCTTTACCCTGGTGAACTACTTCCAGGGCTACATGCACGAGGACTGGCGCTCGGGGATCGATCCGCAACAAAAACACCATCTGCTGACAGAGGGCCCCTACCGGCGCTCCCGCAACCCCTTGTTCATGGCGGTCATGCTGGGGCAATTCGGGTTTTTTCTGGCGTTACCCAGCGTGTTCTCGGGGATCTGCCTGATTGCGGGAGTGCTGGTGATTACCCGCCAGGCCCGTGAGGAGGAAAAGGCGCTGGCGGAGATGTTCGGAGACGCCTATGAGGCGTACCGGCAGCGGGTTCCCCGCTGGCTCTGAAACCCGGGCTCAGCCGGTTTTGCGCGCTTCCTTGATCACGTCGTAGGCATGGGAGATCTCGCGGGTGCGCTCTTCCGCCATTTCCCGCATGCTTTCCGGTAATCCGCGCCCGGCCAATTTGTCCGGGTGGTTTTCACTCATCAGTTTGCGATACACCTTCTTGATGTCCGCATCGCTGGCGGAGGGTGAAACCCCGAGGGCCTTGTAGGCGTCGTCTACCTGTTGTGCGGATGAGGGTTGGCCACGGCCTGCCTGACCTGCATGGGCACCGCGTAGCATTGCTTCCAGCTGATCCACCTGGCTCTCCGGCAAGCCCAGGCCGCGGGCAATACGCACCAGCATCTCGTGCTCTGCCGGGTGTACTACGCCGTCAGCGGCTACGGCCGAGACCTGCACCTGCATGAACATCTGCAGCAGTGCCGGTTGGCCACCGGTCACGGTCAGGAAATGGCTGAGCTCGGCCTCGAGGTCGAAGTCTGCCTCCTTGCCGCGGTTGAATGCTGCTTTGGCTGATGCCTTCTGCGGTTCTGACAGACGGAAACGCACAAACAGGGATTCCGCCATCTGGATTTCATCCTGGCTGACCACACCGTCGGCTTTGCACAGGGCGCCCATGACTGCGAAAACCGAATCCACAAAGCCGGACTGGATGCTCTGCAGCTTACCCAGCAGCCGGCGTTTCAGCCGCTGCATCAGGAATGCGCCAATGGCCGCTCCTATCAGAAAGCCGGGAAATTTGCCGAACGCGTACCCGATCAGACCACCAATGATGATTGCAAACAGCATGGATATCCCTTCAAAGACGATAGATAAGCGCTAAAGTATACGGGTTTTCAGTCAGTTTTCATGAACAGGCTTTCATCTACGTCATCGACCTTCCGCGCCCATATGCATCCGAGGATGCCTGTGTTGACTGATGTTTTGCGGACATCATTGATCCTTGAGCCAATGAGAGAACGTATCCGGATATTGATGAGGTAGACCGTGCCGCGCACTTTTTCTTTTCCGGAGACCCAACGGGAGGCCCATGTGACAACGTCGGACCTGTTTGCAGCCGAACTGCCGGAGCCATGGACAGAGGCCATCTGCCCGGGGGCGGTGATCCTTCGGCATTTTGCATTGCCGCAGGAGGCAGCCTTGCTGGGAAGTATTGCTGAGGTCACCGAGCAGTCGCCGTTCCGGCGGATGCAGACTCCGGGTGGCCACACCATGTCGGTGGCCATGAGTTGTTGTGGTGGCTGGGGCTGGGTGACGGACCGGGCGGGCTATCGCTACCAGGCAACGGACCCACAAACCGGGCAGCCATGGCCGGACATGCCTGAGAGTTTCCGCCGGCTTGCCGCAGGTGCTGCCGCCGCGGCCGGCTACGCCAACTTCCAGCCGGATGCCTGTCTGATCAACCGTTACCAGCCGGGCGCCAAAATGGGGTTGCACCAGGACAAGGACGAGCAGGATTTTGACCAGCCCATTGTGTCGGTATCGCTCGGCGTGCCGGCCACCTTCCAGTTCGGTGGGCCCAGGCGCAGCGAGCGGCCACTGAATACAGTGTTAACCAGTGGCGATGTGGTGGTGTGGGGTGGCGAGGCGCGGCGTTTTTACCACGGTGTGCTGCGCCTGAAAGCCGGCCAGCATCCGCTGACGGGCGAGAGTCGCTACAACCTGACCTTCCGCCGGGCCCGTTAGAGCAGCCACGCCGTGCCCAGACCCGCGAGTAAAGACACCGTCATGGGCAGGCCTACCATCAGTCCCAGCTGGCGGGTGCCCAGGCTGCCCGCGATGCCGGCCTTGACCAGATTGTTGGTGGCGGCGGCCATGACGATGGCAATCACCGCCGTGGTCATGGGAATGGCGTCCTGGGACATCCGGGTCAGTGACAGGGTGATGGCGTCCACATCGGCAATGCCGGAGGTGATGGCCAGCATGTAGATGCCGAGATTGCCCAGCCAGTCCCGCAACAGCTCACCCAGTAACAGAATGACTGTGAGCAGGATGCCGAACCCGACTGCGGATTTGAGATCCAGCGGGTTCTGGGTCAGTGTCGGCTGAGAGACCTCCAGCTTGACTTCATGGCGTTTCCAGATTACCAGCGCCGGCACATAGAGCAATGCGGACATGATCACCACGGGCCAGACCAGCAGTGATAACAGCGCTGGGTTGATCAGCGCGCAATACACCAGAATGCGGGGAAACATGGTGCCGCAGGCAATCAGAATACCACTGGCGAACTGCGGGCTCAGCTCGGGCGCCCGGGTGGCCTGCCGGGCGAAATGCAGGGTCAGTGCGGTGGACGAACTCAGCCCGGCAAACAGGCTGGTGAACAGAATGCCTTTTTTCATGCCGGCGAGCCGGATGGCGAAGTAGCCCACAAAGGAAATAGAGGCAATCAGCACCACCAGCCACCAGATTTCATAGGGATTCAGCACACCGCCGGGCCCCATCTTTTCGTTCGGTAGCAGCGGCAACATCACCACCGAGATCAGCAGCAGCTTCAGCGCTGCGTCCAGTTCGTGGGCCTGTAGGCGATTAACGAAGCCGTGAATTTCCTGTTTGCTGTCCAGAATCACCGCAGTGATCACGGCCGCCGCGATGGCGATGACCGGGTCCACGGCAACGGCGATGGCGCCGTAGCAGAAGGTGAGCACCATGCCGACGGTGCCGGTAATGCTGAAATTACGAATATGGGAAAGGCGCTGGCTGTAGGCCACCAGTGCCATTGCCACCACGCTGATCAGCAGAACCGGAAACGCCCATTGGGTGATCTCCGCGCTCAGAACTGCGGAAATGCCCCCGAGCAGACCGATCAGCGAGAACGTGCGAATGCCGGCAATGCGTTCGCCGGCTTTCTGCTCGCGCGCCCCCCAGCCCCGCTCCAGGCCGATGACCGCACCCAGAAGCAGCGCCAGGGCCAGGCGCAGGGCGGTCTGGTTGGTGTTCAGAAACTGCTGGGTGATGTCATCCATTACGCACTGTTTCCTGCCGCCACGCCTGACGCCCATGCCCACTGGAAGTTGTGGCCGCCGAGATGGCCGGTTACGTCCACCACCTCACCGATGAAATACAGGTTCGGACGCTCCAATGTCGCCATGGTTCTGGACGACAGCTGACGGGTGTCGACGCCGCCGAGAGTGACTTCCGCAGTGCGATAGCCCTCGGTACCGGCGGGCTTGATGGCCCATTGGTTCAGTGTAGCTGCTACCTGATCAATGTCGCTGTTCTTGTAGCCCTGCAGGGGGCCGGTCCAGCCATGCAGATCATTGAAGGCACTGGCGAAGCGTTTCGGCAGATGCTGAGCAAGATAGTGTGCGACGGTGGCTTGAGGCCTGTTTTTGCGCAGGTCGAGCAGGTCCTGCTGAACCGGACAGGCGGGCAGCAGGTTGATGGCAAGACCGTCTCCGGGCTGCCAGAAACTGGAGATCTGCAGCATCGAAGGGCCGCTGAGGCCGCGATGGGTCACCAGCATGGGTTCGCGGAAATGATCGTTGCGACAGCTCACATCAACCTCGCAGCTGATGCCGGCCAGCGGGGCCAGCTGCTCTTTCAATTCCGGGTGCAGGGTAAAGGGCACCAATCCGGCCCGTGTTGGCAGCACTGTGAGTCCGAATTGTCTGGCGATGTCATACCCGAAACCGCTGGCCCCCATGGTGGGAATCGACAGTCCGCCGCAGGCAACGACAAGGGAGTCGCCAGTGACCGATCCCGACCCGGTGGCCAGATGAAAACCGGTGGGGGTCTCGGTGATGTCTCCGATTCGGGTTTTCAGCCGAATATCTGCACCGGCCCATTCGCACTCGGTCAGCAGCAGATTGAGAATGTCTTTCGCGCTGTGTTTGCCGAACAGTTGACCCGGTGCTTTTTCTTCGTATTCCACGCCATGGCGGTCCACCAGCTCGAGAAAGTGCTGGGGCGTGTACCGTTTCAGCGCAGAAATGCAGAAATGGGGGTTGTCGGAAAGAAAATTGGCCGACGTGCTGTTGAGGTTGGTGAAATTGCAACGCCCGCCACCGGACATCAGAATTTTCTTGCCCGGCTTGTTGGCGTGGTCGATTACCAGGACTCTGCGGCCCCGGTAACCGGCCGTTGCCGCACACATCAGGCCAGCCGCGCCGGCGCCGATAATGATGACATCGTAGTGTGCGGCCATGAAAACTCCTAAAAAACGGTATTATCCGTTCTTCAGGGTCTTCATATCAATGACGAAGCGGTATTTCACATCGCCTTTCTTCATGCGCTCGTAGGCGTCGTTGATGTTGTGGATGTCGAGCATTTCCACGTCACAGCTGATGTCGTGCTCGGCGCAGAAATCCAACACTTCCTGGGTTTCCGGCATGCCACCGATCAGCGAGCCTGCCAGTACCCGCCGTTTGAACACCAGCGCTCCGGCTTCCAGCGGTGGCTCCACCGGTTCCAGCAAGCCGACGATGATATGAGTGCCGTCGTAGGTCAGGCAGTTCAGGTACGGATTCAGGTCGTGCTGGACCGGCACGGTATCGAGCATGAAGTCGAAGGTTTCGGCGACAGCCGCCATCTGGTCCTCGTCGGTGGACACCACCACATGGTCGGCGCCCTGCTTCTTCGCTTCGCCGACTTTGCTCTCGGACCGGGTGAAGATGGTGACTTCGGCCCCCAGGGCTTTGGCAAATTTCACGCCCATGTGACCAAGGCCGCCCATACCGATAACGCCCACCTTGTGGCCGGCTTTGACGCCGTAATGGCGCAGTGGCGAATAGGTGGTGATGCCCGCACACAGCAGCGGCGCGGCGGCCTTGATGTCCAGTTTCTCCGGCACCCGCACCACGAAGCGTTCGCTGACCACGATGCGTTCGGAATAGCCGCCGTAAGTGATAGAGTGGTCGTGACGGTCCTCGCCGTTGTAGGTGCCGGTCATACCGTTGCTGCAGTATTGCTCCAGCCCCGCATCACAGGCGGAGCAGGTGCGGCAGGAATCCACCATGCAACCTACACCCACCACATCGCCCTCCTTGAAGGCTTTTACTTGCGGCCCGACCGATGTCACGCGGCCAACAATCTCGTGACCCGGAACCACCGGGTACTCGGTGACGCCCCAGTCGTTCTGGGCGAAATGGATGTCGGTGTGGCATACGCCGCAGTAATCGATCTCGATGGCGACGTCATCCGGGCGGGGCGCCCGGCGCTCAATGTTGTGAGGCGCCAGGCCTGAGGTGGGGGATTGCGCTGCGAACGCTTTCGTCTGTGTCATGGTTCAGGCTCCTTTCGACTATGGTTGCGGGTTATACTCTGCGTTACCCGGAAGCTATCACACAACACCATGTCGGTTTTGTAACTTGCCGCGCTAAAGATGCACCTGTCCCTCCATGTAAAAGGCGGCCTGGCCGGCAATCTCGACCCGATCGCCTTTCAGTTCGCAGCGAAGCTCACCGCCACGTGCCGACAGCTGACGAGCCAGAAAGCGGGTGCCCCCGAGTTTATCGGCCCACCAGGGCACCAGAACGCTGTGGATAGAGCCGGTGACCGGGTCTTCATCAATGCCGAACCCGGGTGCGAAGTAGCGGCTGACGAAGTCGCAGTTCTCGCCGCGGGCCGTCACAATCACGCCCTGGTTGCCCAGCTGTTTCAGTAACCGCATGTCGGGATTGGCGTCCAGCACCGCCTGTTCCGATTCCAGGGTCAGCAGGTAGTTGGTGTCGTTGGGAACGAACAGGGCGGTGCCGGGTGCCCCGGGCAGTGCCTGTTTCAGCAGATCCGGTGTGGCCACCTCCTGCCAATCGAGTCGCGGAAAGTTGAGCGTTAGCCAGCCGTCGGCGTTTTGCCGCACCCCGAGAATGCCGCTCTGTGAGCGCAAGCGAATGCGTTCATCGCACCAGCCCAGTTTGTTGAAGATCACCCAGGCACTGGCCAGGGTGGCGTGCCCGCAAAGGGGCACTTCAGCGCTTGGGGTGAACCAGCGGATGTGGAAGTCGGCCTCGGCACTGACGTTATCGCGAACGAAAAAGGCAGTTTCAGACAGGTTGTTTTCGCCCGCCAGTGCCAGCAGGGTGGCGTCGTCAAGCCAGTGGTCCAGAGGCATGACGGCAGCCGGATTGCCGCCGAACAGTTCGCCGGTGAAGGCGTCAAGCTGGTAGATCGGAAAACTCATGGGCATGTCTCCTTCAGAAGTCGTCTAGCGTATTCGTGGGCTTTGCCGGTGGCAAACCCCTCAAGTTCCGCGTCGCTGTATAAGTGCCATTCGGGCAGGGCATCGGTGTGGGTCAGCACCCAGTGGTGTGGGCGCCGCTGGCTGATCCGGAAGCCGAGGTCTGTCAGCCATTGTGTTGTGGCGCGGTTGCCTTTGAGCACGGCAGGTTGTTGCAAGTGGGTGGAGAGTGCCAGCAGATCTTTTCTGCTGACGCCTGTCGATGATGGCTCGGTGGTCCCGGGCAAGCCCCGGTTCAAGGCGTTCATGGCGAAAGTCCCTCTTCCGTTGTTTGACGATGCCATTTTGAGTCGTCGCTGACATCCATTACAGATTCAGATAACCTGTTTTTGAACCGGTACAGATGATCTGCCAGGAGAACTGTACCGGTCGGAATCCGGGTGATCTGTACTGCCCGTGACAGCCGCGGCTCTGGCAGGATAGCGTTATGGGGATTCTCTATAATCAGGTGGCAGATCAGATCCAGGCCCTGATTCGCGATGGCGTATATCGCGAAGGCGAGCGCCTGCCCGGCGTGCGGGTTCTCAGCCGTCAGTTCGGGGTCAGCATCTCGACCGTATTGCAGGCACACCAGACGCTTGAGGGCCGGGGGTATGTACAGGCCCGGGAGCGCAGCGGTTTCTTCGTGCGCGTGCCGGCGAGGGACGCGCCTGAGCCGATCATGCAGCGATATCGGGCACGGCCGATGCCCGTCAGCGCTCGGGATATGGCGCTTGAGCTGTGTGTGGATGAGCAGAAGCGCATGGTGCCGCTTGCCGCCGCGGTGCCGCACCCGGAGTTCCTGCCTGTGCGCCAGATCCAGCAGTCGATTCTGTGGGCGGCGCGGCGAGGGCTGGAGTATCAGGATTATGCGTTCCCCGGCAAGGAGTCCTACCGGCGACAGCTGGCCCAGCGCATGGCCACTCTGGGCGTGCCCATCACCGCCGATGACGTGCTTGCCACCAACGGCGCTCAGGAAGCCATCATTCTGGCTTTGCGGGCAGTGACTGTGCCCGGTGACATCGTGGTGGTGGAATCACCCTCATTTCCCGGCATTCTTCATGCGCTGGAGGTGGTCGGCCTGCGGGTAATCGAGGTGCCCACCCACCCGGCGGAAGGGCTCAGCCTCGAGGGGCTGCAGGTGGCCCTGGAACAGTGGCCGGTGAAAGCCTGCGTGGTGGTGACCAATCACAGCAATCCGATGGGGGCGTGCATGCCCGACGAGCGCAAGCAGCAGCTGGTCGCCATGCTGGAGGACGCGGGAGTCCCGCTCATCGAGGACGATATCTACGGTGACCTGTTCCACAGCGGCGAGCGCCCGCGACCCGCGAAAGCCTTTGATCGAACCGGCAACGTGATTTACTGCAATTCCTTCTCCAAAACCATATCCCCGGGGCTGCGACTGGGCTGGATGGTACCGGGCCGCTATATGGCGGAGGCCAGGCAGCACAAGTATTTTGTGAATCTGGCGACCGCCAGTATTCCTCAGCTGGCGGTGGGGCATTTTCTCGAGCAGGGCGGATACGACCGTTACCTGCGGTCGGCCCGGCAGCACTACCGCCAGAGCACGGAGCGCATGCGCGCCGCAGTGGCCCGCTGGTTCCCCGAGGGCACAGCCGTCAGCCGGCCTCAGGGGGGCTTTGTGATCTGGGTGCAGTTGCCGGGCAAGGACACCGGCACGGACGTGTATTACCGGGCCCGACAGGAAAACATCAACGTGGCACCGGGGATGATGTTCTCCACGGCGGACAAGTACAGCAATTGCCTGCGGATTAACAGCGCGAATCCCTGGTCGGACCGGATTGAGCAGGCAGTGCGCCGGTTGGGGGAGTTGGCCGGGGAGTCCCTGAACCGGTAACTGTCTGAGCGATAGCGGGCTCCGTCAATGGGCGTGATGGTTATCGGCCTGCTGACGGCTACACTGTACTACCTAGGTGCAATTTCTGATCGCCGGCCTGTCGGATACCCTTTTACTCATTTGAAGTCTCGTTGTTAAAACGCACGCCCCCTCACGACGTGACAAGAACAATGCAAATCACAGAGGACCTACATCCATGACCTCGATTTTTGACCAGGGTCTCGCACCCGTCGGCGCTAACTACGCGGTTCAGTCTCCGATCGATTTCATTGAGCGTACCGCCACGGTTTACCCGGATTACCCGGCGGTGGTCCACGGAGCGTTGCGTTACACCTGGCGGCAGACCTACGACCGCAGCCGTCGTCTTGCCTCGGCGCTGGCAGGGCGCGGCATCGGGCGTGGCGATACCGTTGCGGTGATGCTGCCCAATATTCCGGCCATGGTGGAGTGCCATTTCGGCGTACCGATGATCGGCGCGGTGCTGAACACCCTGAACGTGCGCCTCGATGCCGAGGCCATTGCGTTCATGCTGGGTCATGGCGAGGCCAAAGTGGTGATTGCCGACCGTGAATTCGGTGAGGTTATCCGTGATGCGGTCAGCCGTCTGGACAGCCCGCCGCTGGTGATTGACGTGGACGACCCGGAATACGGCGAGGGCGTTCAGGTCAGTGAACTGGACTATGAGGCCTTCCTGCTGGAAGGTGATCCCGGTTACGTCTGGCGTTTCCCGGAAAACGAGTGGGATGCCATCTCCCTGAATTACACGTCCGGCACCACCGGTAATCCCAAGGGTGTGGTGTATCACCACCGCGGCGCCTACCTGAACTCGCTGGGCAACCAGGCCGTGTGGTCCATGGACATGCACCCGGTATATCTCTGGACCCTGCCGATGTTTCACTGCAATGGCTGGTGTTTTCCCTGGACGGTCACCGCCATGGCCGGCACCCACGTGTGCCTGCGTCGGGTTGAGCCGGAAAAGGTCCTGCAGCTGATCCGCGATCACCAGGTCACGCACATGTGCGGAGCGCCGATTGTGCTCAACGCACTGCTGAACGTGCCCGAATCCGCCAGGACCGGCATTGACCACGAGGTGAAATCTATGACCGCCGGTGCCGCGCCGCCGGCCCAGGTGATCGGCGCCGTTGAGGAGATGGGCATTGCGGTTACCCACGTGTACGGGCTGACCGAGGTCTATGGTCCGGTCACCGTGTGTGCCTGGAAAACCGAATGGGATGCGCTGCCGCTGCACGATCGCGCCCGCAAGAAAGCCCGTCAGGGCGTTCGTTATCACACTTTGGCCGGCACCATGGTGGGTGATCCCAGCACCATGGAACCGGTGCCCAGGGATGGTAAAACCATCGGTGAGATTTTCCTGCGTGGCAACACCGTGATGAAAGGGTACCTGAAGAACCCCAAGGCGACCGAAGAGGCCTTCCGTGGCGGCTGGTTCCACACCGGGGATCTGGCGGTGTGGCACGAGGACGGTTACATGGAAATCAAGGACCGCCTGAAAGACATCATTATTTCCGGTGGTGAGAACATTTCTACCATCGAAGTGGAAGACACACTCTACCGTCACCCGGCCGTGCTTGAGGCCGCGGTGGTCGCTCGTCCAGACGAAAAATGGGGAGAGACGCCCTGCGCTTTCGTGACCCTGAAACCCGAAGCCGGCGAGGTCAGTGAGAGCGACATTATTGGGTTCTGTCGCGAGCACCTTGCCCGCTTCAAGGTACCGCGGACCGTGGTGTTCTCGGAGTTGCCGAAAACCTCCACCGGGAAGATCCAGAAATTCGTGTTGCGAGATCAGGCCAAAGAGCTCGAATAACCGCACCCCCCGGCGGTTAATGTGGTGCTGTCAGGCCCCCCTTCTGGTCCTCGTGTTTTGACGACCTGTCATTTCATGACAATCTGTCGGCGCACGGGTCCCACCGCTTTCGTCCATACTGTTTCCAGGTCTACACTGCTATAGCTGGTAAAATTTCACTCGCCGCTCCACAACCATAAGAAGCAGGAGTTCGTGATGACCATCAGTTCCACGCCGGATGACGTGTCCGTCGCCCCGCGGCACATTCGCTTTGATGTGACCGACGAACTGAAAACCCTGTGGCACGGAAACGACGCGTTCCGCACGGCGTTTTTCAATGCGCTTTCCCTGCAGTTCCCGGACGGCGAACAACAGTTCATCAATGCGGTGCGGCGGTACCGCGACCAGATTGACGATCCCAAACTGAAGGGGGAGATCCGCGGTTTTATCGGCCAGGAGGCCCTCCACAGTCGGGAGCACAAGAGCTACAACGAAGCTCTGAAAGCCCGTGGCTACGAGATTGACAAACTGGATCAGCGGTTCCGCAAACACATGGACTGGGTCGGGCGCCTGCCCCCCAGCCGGCAGTTGGCTGGTACCTGTGGCGCCGAGCATTACACCGCGGTGTTGGCCAACGCGATACTGCGCAACCCGCAGTGGATGGATGGCGCAACGCCGACCATGAGAAGGCTCTGGCGTTGGCACGCCATCGAGGAAACCGAACACAAGTCCGTGGCTTTTGATGTCTACCGCCACTGCATTGGCAATGAGCGCCTGCGGCGTATCGTTTTCCTGTTCGTGACCTGGAATTTCTTCAAGTACACCTTCCTTAACACCTGCAGCCTGCTGAAAACCGATGGCAAGCTATGGAGTTTGAGCACCTGGCTCGGTGGGATGAACTTTCTGTGGGGGAAGCCGGGGGTGTTGCGGCACTGCCTGCCCGAGTTCCTGGCCTACTTCCGCAAGGGCTTTCACCCCTGGCAGCAAGACAACCGCGCGCTGCTGAGGGCCAATCTGAGGGAGCTTGAAGCGGCCATACCGCGGCCATAAATTGCGGCTGCTGAATTTCTGATTACTTTGTGTGAAACTTGACCAAGCTAAAAACAATGACAATAAAGGGAGTTCCCGATTCTTTCGGGAAGGGGAACATCCCGCAGCTGGAGGCACCCCAATGCGAGTTGGTCTTATCGTGGATTCTGCGTGTGACTTACCTTACGAGTTCACCCGCAAGCACGACCTGTTCATTCTCCCCGTCACGGCCGTTATCGACGGCCAGACCTACACCGACGATCACGACCCGGTACGGACCCAGGAGTTCTACCAGAGTGGCCTTCTGCAGAAGGGCCATCAGGCCGAAACCCGTGCGTTCAGCGCGGAGCAGATTCACGACCTGTTCATGGAGAAAATCGTCACCCAGTTTGATGTGGCTATCTGCGAGACGGTGACCCGGAGCCGCAGCCTGATCTACCAGAACGCCACCGAGGCGATGAACAGCGTGATGTCCCATTACCAGGAGGCGCGTAAGGCATCGGGGCGGGAAGGCAAATTTGCCATGCGGGTGATCGACAGCAAGCAGATCTTTGCCGGCCAGGGCCTGCTGGCGGCTCACACCCTGAGACTGATCAATCAGAAGGTGTCGAAGAACGCCCTGCGGCATGAGGTGGAAACTTTCACAGACAAGATCTACACCTGTGTGATCCCGCGGGACCTGCATTACATCCGTGAACGGGCCCGTCGCCGCGGTGACAAGAGTGTGTCCGCCCTGGTGGCATTTCTGGGCAAGGCGCTGAACATCACGCCGGTGATTTTTGGGCAGGGCGCGGAAGGTCAGCCGGCGGCAAAAACCCGCAGTTTTGACATGGCGGCGGAAAAGGTCATGAACTACGCGGCGGCGCGGGTGGACGCCGGGCTGCTGACGCCCTATGTGAGCCTGTCCTGTGGCCTGACCTGGACAGAGATCGAGGATCTGCCCGGGCTGAACCGGCTGCGCGATGCCTGTGAGCGCAACGGTGTGGAATTGCTCCTTTCCCAGATGGGCATCACCAGCAGCATCTATATCGGGCCCGGCAGTCTGTGCCTGTCGCTGGCTGCGGAACCACACACATTCAACGATTTCCAGTAACCCGCCCGCTAGTCCAAAAGTCCGGGCGGTCAGTGTGAACTGGCCGGCCTGCGACTCCCCCGCTGTATTTTTGGCAAACCGCGACCGCTGGTCTTCGTGATAGCCTTGGGGGTCTGAATTTTCATTTTAATAACAGGACAGCCGACACCATGACACAAGACACGACAACGCAGGGAGCCGGTGATCTGGCCAATGCACTGCTGGAACAGCACGTAAAGCACGAAATGGCTGCCCTGAAAGGCGCCAAGCTGCGAAAGTTTCTGGAGCAGGAAGTCGATGAGCTGCTGAATCACGCCAGTGAGATTACTCTGGGCGGGCTGACCTCCGAAGAACAGATCATGGGTGTGATCCAGCGCATCGTGGTGGACATGGAGCTGGATGCCGGCATTCCGGAGCTGGCGGCGGAGATGGCCACCGAGGTGCTGAATGCGCCGGTTCAGCAAACGACCACGCTGGGCGACATCATGTCCCGTGAGCAGGCCACCGGTCTGCTGGAAGAATTCCTCGAACTCAGGCATCAGCGCGAGCGCATCATCAGTGAAATCATGGCGCATCCGGTATACCAGGAACTGGTATCCAACGTGGTGTATCACGGTCTGGTCAATTACCTCTACGAAGACAACCTGATCACCAAATCCGTGCCCGGCGTGGGTTCGATGATGAAGTTCGGCAAGCGCATGGCCAACAAGGCTGTTCCCGGCCTGGATGAAACCTTCGAACGCCGCTTCAAGGCGTGGCTGTCGGAGAGCCTGCCGGGGCTGATCGCCCGCAGTGAACAGTTTCTGCACCGCGCACTGTCTGACGATGAGCTCCGGGACAGCGTGATGGCCGTGTGGGTTTCGGTCGAGGATCGTACCATTGCCGAACTGCAGGAAGGCTTGGGCGATGTTCAGCTTCAGGAGTTTGTGGTACTGGGGTATGAGTTCTGGCTGCGGTTCCGCAAGACCGAGTATTTCCTGGGCTGTGCCCGCGCGGTGGTCGCGCATCTGTATGCCAAGTATGGCGATCGTCCGATCATGGATCTGCTCAACGACATCGGCGTAAACCGCGATGTGATCATGGCCGAGGTCGACGCACTCGCCCTGCCAATCGTGGACGTGTTGCGTGAAGCGGGTTATGTTGAAGCGCTGTTGCGTCGCCGGCTGTCCTCGTTCTACAAGTCTGCTGCGGCGAAGAAGATTCTGTCTCAGGGAGCCTGATCGCCAAGGCTCCCATCAGCACCTTGATGGAGGCGTAGCGTGTTGGTTTCCGAGCTGTTCTGGGCCTATCTGGTGGCCATCACCCTGTTGACCGTCACCCCCGGCGTGGACACCCTGCTGGTGATGCGAAACACGGGTCGCGGCGGGTTGGCGGACGGCTGGGTGACCAGTGCCGGCATCTGCAGCGGGCTGTTTCTGCATGCCACCCTGTCTGCCCTGGGTATTTCCATACTGCTGGTGGAAACCGCCTGGGCGTTCTCTGTGCTCAAGTGGGCGGGCGCCTGTTATCTGGTGTGGCTGGGAATCGGCTCCTTGCGACAGGCCATGGCCCGGGGAAATGAGCCTGGGCGGCCGGAGCAGCCGGCGCCGCGGCGCAGGGTGAACCGTCGGCAGTCGTTCCGGGAGGGGCTGCTGTCTAACGTTCTGAATCCCAAAACCGCCTTGTTCTACATGGCACTGTTACCCCAGTTTGTCGATCCGGCCGGGAGTGTACTTCAGCAGTCCATGGTGCTGGCGGGGGTGCATTTCGCGGTGGCGATGGCATGGCAGAGTGGTCTGGCCTGGGTGGTGGTGCGTTTTCGGGGCATGGGCGCCAGTGTCCGATTCAAGCGCACCCTGAATGCGCTTACTGGCGGTTTTTTCGTTGCCATGGGGGTAAAGTTGGCGGGGAACTGAGCGGGTTTCCGGCAGGCGAATAAAAAGGGAAGCCGAGGCTTCCCTTTTTATTTTTGCATTCAAACGCCTACCGTTACTTCTCCAGGTACTGGAGTTTGTCGGGCTTGCCGTCCCACTCTTCCGCATCCGGCAGTGGGTCTTTCTTTTCCGTGATGTTCGGCCATTTGCCCGCCAGATCGGCGTTGAGCTCAACAAACTGCTCCTGACCGGCCGGCAGTTCGTCTTCGGAGAAGATAGCTTCAGCCGGGCATTCCGGTTCGCACAGAGCGCAGTCGATACACTCGTCCGGGTCGATTACCAGAAAGTTCGGGCCTTCGTAAAAGCAGTCAACCGGACATACTTCTACGCAGTCGGTGTATTTACACTTGATGCAGTTATCAGTAACGATAAAGGCCATAGTCAGGTCCCTGGTCCAGTGGTCAGTCTCATCAGTTGGTCATAATAATTGCGCGATATTGTAGGGAGCAGCCCCCGGTCCCGCAAGCGTCACCCTGCTATAACGTTATTACATAGGTCAATCTGGCCGCTTTTACCGCTTATTTTGCAGCATTTCCTTCAACAGGTAGAGCCGGTTTAACGCATCCCGCGGCGTGAGATCGTCCAGATCGAGATCTTTCAGCGCTTCTTCCACCGCGCTCGGTTCCGCGCCTGCAAACATGTCGCTCTGCCAGGCGGTCTCACTGGCCAGTGGTTCACGGACAGCCCGAGTGGCGGGCGCCGCGGTAGTCGTGGCCTGTGCCGGGGCCGCGGCGTTGGCGCTTTCCAGGTTGGCCAGCTGGACCTTGGCGTTGCGAATCACATCCTGCGGTACGCCCGCCAGTTTGGCCACCTGCAGACCATAACTCTGGCTGGCGGGGCCGTCGTGGACATTGTGCAGGAACACGATGCTGTCGTCGTGTTCGGTGGCCGTCAGGTGGACGTTCACAGCGTGGCGCAGGTCGTCCGCCAATTGAGTGAGCTCGAAATAATGAGTGGCAAACAGGGTGTAGCAGCGAATTTCCTTCGCCAGGTGCTCCGCCGTTGCCCAGGCCAGTGACAGGCCGTCAAACGTGCTGGTGCCGCGACCCACTTCGTCCATCAATACCAGACTGTATTCGGTGGCGTTATGGAGAATGTTGGCGGTTTCCGTCATTTCCACCATGAAGGTTGAGCGGCCGCCGGCGATGTCGTCGGAGGAGCCCATGCGCGTGAATATGCGGTCTACCGGCCCGAGAATGGCGCGGTTGGCCGGCACAAAACTGCCGGTGTAGGCCAGCAGGGCAATCAGCGCCGCCTGACGCATGTAGGTGGACTTGCCCCCCATGTTGGGACCGGTAATCACCAGCATGCGGCGTTGGGTATCCATCAGCAGGTCATTGGGCACATACGGCTCGCTGAGCAGTTGCTCCACCACCGGGTGCCGACCTTCCTCAATATCGAAGCCCGGCATCTCGCTGAATTCCGGCGCGGTAAAGCGCAGGCTGGTGGCCCGTTCCGCGAAGTTGCTCAGTACGTCCAGTTCCGCCAGAGCCTGGGCGGCATCCTGCAGGGGGGCGAGCTGCGCCGCGACGGTTTCCAGCACCTCATCGTAGAGCGATTTTTCCCGCGCCAGAGCACGGCTTTTGGCACTCAGGGCCTTGTCTTCGAATTCCTTGAGTTCCGGGGTGATGAAACGCTCCGCGTTTTTCAGGGTCTGGCGACGGATGTAATCTACCGGTGCTTGCCCGGACTGGGCGCGGCTGATCTCGATGTAGTAGCCGTGAACGCGGTTGTAGCCCACCTTCAGGGTGCTGATGCCGGTACGCTCTTTTTCCCGGGTCTCCACATCCAGCAGGTACTGGCCGGCGTTTTCGCTGATGTTGCGCAGCTCGTCCAGTTCCTCGTCAAAGCCTTCGCGAATCACGCCGCCGTCGCGGATCACCACCGGCGGGTTGTCGATGATGGCACCTTCGAGCAGGTCCGCCAGTTCCGGGTATTCGCCGATCACCGTGGCCAGTTTGACGATGTGGTGGGAATTCACCGGTTTCAGGGTTTCCTGCAAATCCGGTAAGGCCGCAAAGGCGTCCCGCAGCCGTGCCAGATCCCGCGGACGGGCGGAGCGCAGGGCAACCCGCGACAGAACCCGTTCGATATCGCCTACCGTTTTCAGCAGGTCGTGGACCGGCTCGTAGTGGAAACCCTCCAGCAGCGCCGACACCGCCTGCTGGCGTTGTTGCACCACGTCCACATCCCGCAACGGCCGGTTCAGCCAGCGCCGCAACTCGCGACCACCCATTGCAGTGGCGGTGCGGTCCATGACCCAGGCGAGGGTATGCTGATGGCCACCCATCAGGTTGGTGTCAATTTCCAGATTGCGGCGACTGGTGGCGTCCAGAATCACCGCTTCCTCCCGGCGCTCACGAGTCAGCTTGCGAATGTGGGGCAGGGCGGTACGCTGGGTTTCCTTGGCGTACTGGAGCAGGCAGCCGGCGGCACAGACGGCCAGGGTCAGCTCTTCACAGCCGAAGCCGGTCAGATCCCGTACCTGCAGCTGCTGGGTAATTACCCGGCGTGCGGTGTCGGATTCAAACAGCCACGGCCCCTGGCGCCGCACGCCGGTAAAGCCGTCCAGCACCTCCTGGTAGGGAAAGTCTTCGCTGATCAGAATTTCCGCCGGGCGCAGGCGCTGAAGCTCACCCTGCAGCGCTTCCAGATCGTCCAGCTCCGACACCGCGAAACGGCCGCTGGATATGTCCAGGGAGGCAAAGCCAAAGCGCTCCCGGTGGTTGAAAATGGCCACCAGCAGGTTGTCGCGCCGGTCTTCCAGGAAGGCGTCGTCGCTCAGGGTGCCCGGGGTGACAATGCGCACCACCTGGCGATCGACCGGGCCTTTGCTGGTGGCAGGATCGCCAATCTGCTCGCAGATGGCGATGGATTGACCTGCCCGAACCAGCCGGGCAATGTAGCCCTCAGCGGAGTGATAGGGAATGCCGGCCATGGGTATGGGGTTACCACCGGACTGACCACGGGCGGTGAGCGTAATGTCCATCAACTCGGCGGCTTTTTTGGCGTCGTCGTAAAATAGCTCGTAGAAGTCCCCCATGCGATAGAACACCAGTTCATTGGGGTGCTCGCCCTTGATCCTGAGGTACTGCCTCATCATTGGCGTGTGGTGGGAGAGGTCGGTCTGAGCTGCTGACATGAAGGCGTCCGGATCCATTGGCTTTAAACGGAGCCCCGGATTGTAAGAAAATAATGCCGCGGATGAAACGAGGGAGATCAATATGTCCGTCACCGATTCGGATCTTGAGAGGGCAGGCGCGACGCTGGGCGATCTGTTGATGCAGCACGAATGTACCATCGCCACGGCCGAAAGCTGCACCGGCGGCTGGGTAGCGAAGGTGCTGACCGATCGCGCCGGCTCATCCGCCTATGTGCAGGGTGGTCTGGTGACCTACAGTAATGCGGCGAAGCACGAGCTGCTTGGCGTGCCTGAGCAGAACCTCGAGGCGTTTGGTGCGGTCAGCGAGCCGGTCGTCAGGGACATGGTGGCCGGCACCCTGGCCGTCACCGGCGTTGATGTCGCCGTTGCCATCAGTGGCGTTGCCGGCCCCGGTGGGGGCAGCGACGAAAAGCCGGTAGGCACCGTCTGGTTTGCCTGGGGCAGCAGCCGCGACACCACGGAAGCGAAGCGGAAGCGCTTCGAGGGTGATCGCGATGCCGTGCGGCGACAGGCGGTTCTGTATGCGTTGCAAGGGGTTAGCGAGTATGTGAAGCGATCCTGAAAACAGGGGTTGGTCTTGCCAACCGGTTATGTTTTAATACTGTTCAAATATACAGGCATGAGGGTTTTGCACCGATGGAAGACAACCGCAAGAAAGCACTGAGCGCAGCGTTGGGTCAGATCGAACGTCAGTTCGGCAAGGGCGCTGTCATGAAAATGGGCGACCAGCCTCGCGAAGCCATTCCTGCGGTCTCCACCGGCTCCCTGGGTCTGGATGTCGCGCTGGGTATAGGCGGCCTGCCTTACGGCCGGATCTGTGAAATCTACGGCCCGGAAAGCTCCGGTAAAACCACGCTGACCCTCCAGGTGATTGCCGAAGCCCAGAAAGCCGGTAAAACCTGCGCGTTTGTGGACGCCGAGCATGCCCTTGATCCGGTCTACGCCGAAAAGCTGGGCGTAAACGTGGACGAACTGCTGGTGTCCCAGCCGGACACCGGTGAGCAGGCGCTGGAAATCTGCGACATGCTGGTTCGCTCCAACGCTGTTGATGTCATCATCGTCGATTCGGTCGCGGCACTGACGCCGAAAGCCGAAATCGAAGGCGAGATGGGCGACAGCCACGTGGGCCTGCAGGCCCGCCTGATGTCCCAGGCGCTGCGCAAGCTGACCGGTAACGTCAAGCACGCCAACTGCCTGATGATTTTCATCAACCAGATCCGTATGAAGATCGGTGTCATGTTCGGCAGCCCCGAAACCACCACCGGTGGTAACGCGCTCAAGTTCTATTCCTCCGTACGCCTCGACATCCGCCGGATCGGTGCGGTGAAGGATGGCGACGAAGTGGTGGGCAACGAAACCCGCGTCAAAGTGGTGAAAAACAAGGTGTCTCCGCCGTTCAAACAGGCCGAGTTCCAGATCATGTACGGCAAGGGTATCTACCACATGGCGGAAGTGGTCGATATGGGCGTAAAAGAAGGCTTCGTCGACAAATCCGGTGCCTGGTACGCATACAACGGCAACAAGATCGGTCAGGGCAAAGCCAACGCCTGTAAATTCCTGGAAGAGAACCTGGACATCGCCCACGAAATCGAAGCCAAGGTGCGCGACAAGCTCATGCCGAAACCGGTTTCCAAAAAAGACGCCGCCGAGGCTGAAAAAGCCGAGTCGGCAGAAACGAATGGAGAGCTGATTTAATCGGTTGGTCTTTTGTCGATCTCCAGATTTCTGGCGGGGCATGCGCCAAACCTGGAGATCAAGCGCACATGGATGTGCTTGTAGCGTTGTCCGGAAGGGAAGGCTCTGCGCTGATCAGGCACATGGGTTGGGGTGAGGGGGCAGTCGGAAATTACGATAGGGAGGTTTAATCATGACTGAGGCAAAGAAACTTTTAATCGTCGCCCATGCGCCCTCTGCGAACACCCTCAAGTTGCGCAATGCCATAGAGCAGGGCGCCAGACATCCGGATATCGAAAATGTTGACGTCACCGTTCTACCGCCCCTTGAGGCCGGCCCCGATGACGTTCTCGCTTGTGACGCCATTATCCTTGGCACCACGGAAAACCTCGGCTACATGAGTGGTGCTCTCAAAGACTTCTTTGATCGCAGCTACTATCCCTGCCTGGAGCAGACCCAGGGCCTGCCCTTTACTTACTGTATTCGCGCCGGTCATGACGGTACCGGCACCCATCGCGCCATTGAGAGCATCACCACCGGTCTGCGCTGGAAGCTGATTCAGGAACCTTTGATTTGCCGCGGTGATTACCGAGACGAATTCGAGGAACAGTGCCGGGAACTGGGGATGTATGTAGCCGCCAGCCTGGATGCCGGAGTTCTCTAGAAGTTACTTCAAAAAGCGGTACAGAAGCACAATTGATGCGGATGCGCTCATACCGGCGCCGATGCTAACCGGCGAAACGGTTGTAAAAGCCCTCGATTCGCGACAAGGCATTGTCCACGGTCCGAGAGTAGCCGCGCTTGTCACAGCAATAACTGAACCTGATACTGACCCGATAGCCGGTCTGGAACGCCTGACAATTCACCACCTCCGCCGCCACCCGCGACTCTGAAATGTACTTGCCATCAAAATCCAGATGAAGCCGGGCGCCGGGCTCAACTGGCCGCGGACACAACACGGCCATGCCATAACGATTCATATCGAGACAGGTCACCGCCGTGGAGTGTTTCCCCCGGCCGAAAAAACCGCGCTCACGCAGTCGGACCCTCAGGCACATGGCGGGGTAACGGTCCTTGATTCTGCGGTCTGCCGAATCACTCATCATCAATCAGCATCCATTGCGACTCTTATGATTGTTGTAACCCGGACGTCCGCCGGGAGATGAAGTTTAGTTCTGGAACAGCTGTCTGAAAAATAACCAGGGCTGAAATTGTGAACTGAATAACAAAAACCGGATTGTCGGACGTCGGTTGGAAAATGTTTGGCTGGAACGCGACATAGCCGGCAGCAGATTCTACAATGACCGCCCATAAACAAAACCAGAAGGCGGCTCCGCCCCCGAGCGGGTGATCGCCAGGCATTCTGACCGTTACAGGACCGAACCTTGAAGTCACTGTCCCTGCACCAGCTTTACAAAGCCTGTGTTCTAAAAGATCTGCCGTTCAAAACCACCCGGCAACTGGAGCCGCTGGCGGAAATTGTTGGCCAGAACCGCGCCCAGGAAGCCGTGCGCTTCGCGCTCGCCATGCCCCACAGCGGGTACAACGTCTACGCGGTCGGCCGCAACGGGCTTGGCAAGCGCACCATGATGCTTCGCTACCTTGAGCATCACGTGGACACCGAACACAGTAGCCATGACTGGTGCTATGTGGCGAACTTCGAGGAACCGCGGGTGCCCAAGGTGCTGCGGCTGCCGGCTGGTAAGGGCACCACGCTCAAGCAGGACATGGAAAAGCTGATGGGGCGGCTGATGAAAATCATCCCCCAGACGTTCGACAGTGACAGTTTTCTGGAACGCTCTGAACAGCTGAAAAGCGAATACGGCAAGAAGCAGGAAGACGAGCTGGAAAAGGTGGCCGCTCAGGCCCGTCGCAAGAAAGTCAGCCTGACCATTTCCACACCCGGCGGGTATCGTCTGGTGGCTATGAACGGCGACGAGCCACACACGGCGGAGTCGTTCAAGAACCTGACGGATCAGCAACGGGACAAATTCGAAGAGGACATTAATCGCCTTGAGAAAAAGCTGCGTCAGGCGCTGCGCAAGCTGGCGGACTGGGAGCAGGACTACGCCGAAGAACAGCAGGCCCTGAATCAGGAAACCCTTGAGGGTATTTCCGGGCATCAGCTGGATGAGCTGGTGGCGCGGTACAAGGAACTGCCCGAAGTGGTTGAGTATATCGAGGCGGTTCGCAAGGATATGGCTGAAAACCTCGATATTTTCCTCGAGGACAACGAGGAGCAGGCGGCGATTGCCTATGCCTCCCTCGATAAGAAGATGCCCCGCCGCTATCTGGTCAACGTGCTGGTGCATCAGAAAACGGACGAGGTTCCGGTGGTTGTGGAAGATAACCCCACCTACCACAACCTGTTCGGCTACGTGGAAAACGTCACCTATAAAGGCACTGTGTTCACCGATTTTTCCCTGATTCGGCCGGGCAGTATCCATCGTGCTAACGGCGGCTACTTGTTGATGGATGCCATCAAGGTGCTGGAGCAGCCGTTTGTGTGGGACGCGCTCAAGCGGGCCTTGCGTTCCAAGTCGATACAGATCAACTCCCTGGAGCGGGAGTTGACGCTGTCAGGCACCATTTCCATTGAGCCGGAAGCCATCCCGCTGGAAGTGAAACTGGTGCTGTTCGGTGACCGGGAAACCTGGTTGCTGCTGCAGGATTACGATCCGGAGTTCAGCGAACTGTTCCGGGTCACGGCGGATTTTGAGAACGAAATGTACCGCTCGGATGACAGCCAGATTCTGTACGCCAAATTCATCGCCAGCCTGGTCAGTGAAAAGAAACTGTTGCACTGCTCTAACAAGGCGGTGGCAAGAATTATTGAATACAGCGCTCGTATGGCGGAACACCAGGACCGGCTCTCCCTGCATGCCGCGGATATTGCCAATCTCTTGCGGGAGTCGGATTTCTGGGCCCGCCAGGCCGGGGCGAAGCTGATTCAGGATTTGCACGTGGAGCGGGCGCTGGAGAGTGCCAAATACCGCAGCAGCCGGATTCGCGATCAGTTCTACGATTCCATCCGTGACGGCTCAACGCTGGTGTCTACTGTTGGCACCTGTGTGGGGCAGGTGAATGCGCTGTCGGTGTTATCCACCGGCGGTTTCGAGTTCGGCTTGTCCAATCGCATTACGGCCACCTGCTATTATGGAGACGGTGCGGTGATGGATATCGAGCGAGACGTCAAACTCGGCGGTAACATCCATTCCAAGGGTGTGATGATTCTCAGCAGCTGGCTGGCAGCGCACTTTGCGGTGAATGACCCCATGCACCTGTCGGCAAGTCTCACCTTTGAGCAGAACTACGGTGAAGTCGACGGTGACAGCGCGTCGCTGGCGGAGTTGTGTGCGCTGGTATCCGCGTTGTCGGAACTGCCGGTGCGGCAGGATCTGGCGATCACCGGTTCGATAAACCAGTTTGGCGAAGTACAGCCGATTGGCGGCGTGAACGAGAAAGTTGAGGGTTTTTTCAATACCTGTCAGCTTAAGGGCGGTCTGACTGGAACTCAGGGGGTCATTGTGCCGTCTACCAATGTTCAGAACCTGATGTTGGACAGTGAGGTGGTCCAGGCAACGCGAAAAGGCCAGTTCGCCGTATATTCTGTGGCGCGTGCGGAAGAGGCGATCACCCTGTTGCTGGGCAAACCCGCCGGTAAAGCCGATGAGAACGGCCGGTACCCGAAGCAGAGTGTTTTTGGCATTATCCAGCAACGGCTCGAAAAGATGCGCGAGCACGAGCGTCAGGAGCACGCCCGGGACGAGCATAAAGATCCGTCGATCCACTGACCGGCCCTGATAATAAAGAACAGGAGAGCAAGTGCACATGACTGATATCCAGCAAACCGTTTACGTGGTCGAGGATGACGAGGCCGTTCGGGATTCCCTCGAGTTGCTGCTGAAGTCCGATGGCAAGCCAGTAAAAACCTATGAGAATGCGACCGCGTTCCTCGGAGACTATTCCGAGAAGATGGCCGGCTGCATTGTGCTGGATATCCGCATGCCGGGCATGGACGGCATGGAGCTTCAGAAAAAGCTCAATGAAAAGCACTCCATTCTGCCCATCATCTTTGTGACGGGTCACGGCGACGTGCCCATGGCGGTCGATGCAATGAAAGAAGGGGCCGTGGATTTCATCCAGAAACCCTATCGGGAAGAGGCGTTGCTGGAAAAGATAGAGGCGGCGTTGGAGCAGGATCTGGAGCAGCGCAAGTCGCTGGATGAGAAACAGGAAATTATCAAACGCATCAAGAGCCTTACCCCGCGTGAGCATGAGATCATGGATCGCATGATTGCCGGTCAGGCCAACAAGGTGATCGCCATCGAGCTGGAGATCAGCCAGCGTACCGTCGAGATTCACCGCTCCCGGGTGATGCACAAGATGGGCACCCACTCCCTCGCGCATCTGGTTCGTATGGTCCTGTCCGTAAAGGACCTTATCGACGCCCGTTGATTCGGCCGGCATGATACGGGTAATTTTCCAACCGGCCCTTTTATATGACTGCAGTTGTCAGCGAGACTGAAGAGACAACGGTTCTTCTGGTGGATGACAATCCCCAGAACCTGAAAGTGCTCTATGAAACCCTGAAAGACAAAGGTTATCGCCTGCTGATTGCAAACGATGGCGAAAAAGCCCTGGATCTGGCGCATCGTCACCAGCCGGAGGTGATCCTGCTGGACATCATGATGCCGGAACTGGACGGCTATCAGGTGTGTCAGCGTCTGAAGGCCGACCCCGTGACCTCCGACAGCGCCGTGGTGTTCCTCTCTGCGCTGGACGATGTCCAGGCCAAGGTCAAAGGTTTTTCACTTGGCGGCGCCGATTACATCTCCAAGCCTTTCCAGGCCCAGGAAGTCATTGCCCGGGTCAAGACCCACGCCCGCGTTATCCGCCTTGAAAGAGAGCTGCAGGCCCGCAACCGTCAGCTCGAGAACGATCAGGCCCGCATTCTGAATGCCATCAGCGAAGGGATCTACGGGCTCGATGCGGGCGGCAACATCGTGTTTGCCAACCCGGCCGCGGCACTCATCATGCGCAGCCCGGTCGAGGAACTGATTGGCCGAAACTTCTTCAAATTGCATATGGCGGCCAGCGGTGACGAGTTTGCGCTTTTGCCGGTGCAGGCCACCTGCCAGCAGGGTGTGGCTGAAAACCAGCGTGACATTGCCCTGCTGCGGGCGGACGGCAGCTCGTTTCCGGCCGAGTACCGCTCTACCCCAAAACTGGAAGGGGACACCCTGCACGGCGCGGTGGTGGTGTTCCAGGATATTACCACCGAGCTGGAGAACGAGCAGGAGCTGGATGCCGCCAGAGAGCTGGTGCAGGAACAACGTGATCAGCTGGCCCACGCGTCGCGGCTGTCCACCATGGGGGAAATGGCTGCGGGATTTGCCCATGAAGTCAATCAGCCGCTGACTGCGATCACTAATTACGCCCGCGTTGCCAAACGCATGACGGCGAAAGACACCCTTGACCGGGAGCTGCTGCAGGAAACCCTCGACAAAATCGAGGCTCAGTCCCATCGCGCCAGTGAGATCATCCGCCGCATCCGCCGGTTCATGAAAAAACCGGCGACGGGCAAAGAGGTGCTGTCGGTTCCGGCGCTGCTGGAAGACACCCGCCAGTTTGCGGAAGTGGATATGCGCAATAACGAAGGTGGCATTGAGGTCACGGTGGACGACAGCCTGCCTGAGGTGCTGGCGGATCCGATCCAGGTCCAGCAGGTGGCCCTCAACCTGATCCGTAACGCCCTGGAGTCAACCCGCGGCACGGGGTCATCCGTTCCGGTGGAGGTGTCTGCGGCCCTGTGTGGCAGCGGCTGTGTGCGCATTGAGGTGCGCGACCACGGTACCGGATTGCCGGAGGGCGCTGAGGACAAGTTGTTCCTGCCGTTCTACACCACCAAGCAGGACGGTATGGGCATTGGGCTGTCGATGTGCCGATCGCTGATCCAGGCGCAGGGTGGTGACATCGGCTTCGAGCGCCCCGAGGATGGCGGCGCCCGTTTCTATTTCACTTTACCCGTTGCCGGTGCTGTCGCCAACGCCTGCCGGGCTGACTAGCCCCAGCTCACCTCACCGGTCAGGTGAGGTGCATCCCCTTTCGCATTCAGCAATTGATAATCCCAGTTTCCGGAGCCGGCTTGCCAGTTCAGTTGAGCAGTGCCTGGCAGGAACAGGGGTTTCTTGAATTGGCAGCTGGCCGTCACATTGGTGCCGTTCCAGCCCGGCTGTTGTTCCAGGCAGGCCAGGGCCTGTGCCTTACTCCACATGCCGTGGGCGATAGCGCGGGGAAATCCAAAGGCCTTGGCCGTCAGCGCGTGCAGGTGAATCGGATTGCGGTCACCGGAAACGCCGGCGTACTGGCGGCCGATGAATTCCGGTGCCTTGATGTTCACGGTGTTGGGAAAGCGTTGCAGTTCGGGCGGCTGGCCTGTACCGGATGAACCGCCGGCTTGGGGCTGGCGGAACAGAGTGGTGCTGTTTTCTTCCCACACCAGCCTGCCGGCGGACCGCGCCTCGGTGATCAGATCAAATTCCAGTCCCTTCGAGCCCTGTTTCTGGCCGCCCAGGCGCACATCAATATCCAGCGTTTCGCCAATGCCGATGGGACGGTGCTGGGTGATGGTGTTGCGCAGGTGCACCAGTCCCAGTAAGGGCAGGGGAAAGGTCTTTTCGGTCAACAGTTTCAGGTGCAGCGGGAATGCCAGGATGTGCGGCCAGGTGATGGGCACGCTGGCCTGCGACGAAAAGCCGCACACTTTGCGATAGCGGTCGAGGTTATCGTTGGCTGTGCTGACACCCACCAGCCGCGCCCGCAGGTCGGGAATGACGATGTCGGAGCCGGCACTCTGCCCCCTTGGCAGAACGGCCTTGCCATACAGTGACCAGAGCGAGGGGGGGCTGTTCTGATAGATCGAGATATCCGGCATGGTATTGAAACTCCAACACGTTGAAACAGTTATAGGGCGTTTGGTGACTGAAAAGCGAGGACGTTTTACATATTCTGGTACAACTGTGCGCGCGTGGCCTGATATGCTTTAATATGAGACCAAAGCCTCAAAGTCTGGCAAACCCGGCCAGATCCGACATTGACTTGGCTCACAGCGGAGAGTGTCCGATGGGCCAAGGCGTTATCCAAACACAACTATAAAGCGGGATGTTATGCAGGAACTTCGTGACGCAGGAGTGATGTTACGTCTGATCTACGAGGCGATGAAAAGGAAAGGTATCGACACGCATGCGATATTCAGCCGTTTGGGTGTTGACGAAAATTACGTATACACCGATCAGTTAAGAACCCCCCATAGCGCTCAGGTCTACTTCTGGCAAGCCGTCGAGGATGTATCCCGTGACCCTGACATCGGATTGCATCTGGGGCAGCTGCTCCCTGCCTACAAAGGGCAGGTGCTTGAGTATCTGTTTCTGAGCAGTCCCACCTTTGGTGAAGGTCTGCGCCGGGCACAGAACTATCAGCGTCTGCTCAGCGATGCCGCCAACACCGATTTTTTCATCGAAGGCGATGAGGCCTGCATGGTGCTGGACGCCGCCTCCGAGGTAATCAGCCGGCTGAGGCACTTCAACGAGTGTTTCGTGCAGGGCATTATTATTTTCTTCAAATCGATCACCAACGATCAGTTTGGGCCATCCCGCATTGAGTTTGAACACGAACGTGAAGGCGGTCATGAACATGTGGAGGAAATTCTCGGCTGTAAGGTGGTGTTCGGCGCCGAGGAAAACCGCCTGTACTTCCCCGTCGAGATGCTTTCCCACGCCTCGCCCCATGCCGAGCCCGAGCTGCTGGACCTGCATGAACGTTTTGCCAGTGAGCAGGTTGCCCGGCTCGAGAAAAAAGACATCGTTGGCCAGGTCGAACGTATCGTGGCGGAGCTGCTGGATAGCGGTGAGGTCACGCTGGATGCGGTGGCCGAAAGGCTGGGCATCAAGCCCCGCACGTTGCGCACCCGTTTGACCGAAGCCGAGACCAGCTTCAACCAGGTGCTTGCCGATTTCCGCTACCGCCTGGCGCGGCAGCTGCTGGCCACGACCGATGAGTCCATTGACGAGATCGTCTATCTGACGGGGTTTTCAGAGCCCAGCACCTTCTATCGTGCATTCAAGCGCTGGTCCGGCATGACGCCGATCGAATACCGCAAAACCGCACAGGGCAAGGACGCGATGGTTGATGCCATGTAATTGGGTCAACGTCTGTGAAGTTTTTTCGGAAAAAGCGTTGACATAAACGGGGGCGTCTTTATAATGCGCCCTCGTTGTCACCAAGCAGTCAGGCCCCTGATTGTGGTGGATGGAAGAGCTTGATCTTAAACGAGAAAGCGGTTGCATCCTGAAGGTGATGGCTCACGCGGAGCGGTAGTTCAGCTGGTTAGAATACCGGCCTGTCACGCCGGGGGTCGCGGGTTCGAGTCCCGTCCGCTCCGCCATTTTTCCTTCTCTCTGAATTCCGATTCTCTCCCTGTTCCTTATTCCCTAGCGTATCCCTTTGCGCGTCTGTTCCTCATGAAACTGTTTTCTGTGCTCGCCCGGGCTGATGCCGAACCATCGTTTGTAAGCCTTGTGGAATGCCGCCGGGTTGGCAAAGCCGAGAAGCCAGGCGATCTCGGCCAGTGCGTTTCGGGTTTCCCGGATGTAGTCGCCGGCCAGATCTTTGCGGGTATCGTCCAACAGCTCCCTGAATCCCGTATGCTCCTCCGCCAGTTGCCGCTGTAGCGTCCATGGGGAGGTGCCCAGCCGTGTGGCCACGGTGTCCAGTGAGGGCGTGGTGCCCTGCAGCAAGGGCATGAGCAGATCCCGTACCCGGTCCCCGGTGGTCCAGCCGCCGCGTATACGTGTCAGCGCCTCGTCGCATTGCCGGGTGAGTGACGCGTACATGGCAGGCTGGGCTTGTCGCGACGGCAGCGACCCGACGCCCGGAGCCAGGATCAACTGGTTATGACGGGCGCCAAACTGCACCGGGCAGGCGAACCAGGCTTCGAATGCGTCATCGAGGCCGATGGACGGGTACTCGATGGTTACCCGCTCCAGCGCCCGATGTTCACCGCTGATAATGCGCACAAAGCGGGTCCAGGCTGCCAGAACAGAATCCACCACGAAATAATTGAACACATTGTAGGGACGAATGGAGTAGAAGTGCGCCTGCTCGCCGTTCCCCGAGGTGCTGGCTGCGCCGCGGCTGTTGCGGCTGGTCAGCAGGCTGTAGCGAATCAGGGTGGCAAGGGCGCCGGCTGTGGTGGGTGCGCATTGCGCGGCCAGTCCGGCGATGCCTGCATCCACTGGCCGCGTCAGCTCACCCATGGTCAGGCCTATCGCCCGGTTGCCAGTCAGTTCGATGGCTGCCTGCCCGAGCCGCATGAATCGCGGAATGCTGATGCGGGCATCGGGAGAGGTGAGGGTCTCACTGGTCAGACCGAATCGCCCCATCAAGGCGGCAGCATCATGCCCCTCTTCGGCAATGGCCCGCATGAGCACGGAGACGTAGAGCACGCTGATGTCGCCGAGTGAATTTCGAGGCTTTCTGCCGGCCTGGTTCATCATGGTGTGTATGGATGCCTTTGTCTTACATGTTATCCAGAGATAATAAAATGTAATCCAGGGATATTGTTCAAAGCAAGGGGCATCGGTAATTTAGAGACACCAACAAGACAGGCGCCGGCGACATGACCGGCTACCGAGATTTCCTGACCACGGTGTTCCCCGAGGAGAGAGACAATGACCGCAGCATCAACACCCGGCATGACCAAGTACCCGAATCTGCTGGAGCCGCTGGATCTGGGCTTTACCCGCCTGCGTAACCGGACCCTGATGGGCTCCATGCACACCGGTCTGGAGGAGGCCAAAAACGGCTTCGACCGGTTGGCCGCTTTCTATGCCGAGCGCGCACGCGGCGGTGCGGGGCTGATTGTGACCGGGGGCATTGCGCCCAACGAAGAGGGTGGTGTGTTTCAGCACGCGGCGAAAATGACCAACGAAGAGGAATCGGACCGGCACAAGGTCATTACCAAAGCCGTTCATGACGCCGATGGCAAAATCTGTATGCAGATTCTCCATGCCGGTCGCTATGCCTATTCGCCATCCCTGGTCGCACCGTCAGCGATTCAGGCACCGATCAATCCGTTCACGCCCAGGGAACTGGACGAAGCCGGCATCGAGAAACAGATTCAGGCTTACGCAGACTGCGCCGCCCTGGCCCAGCGGGCCGGCTACGACGGCGTGGAAATCATGGGCTCGGAAGGCTATTTCATCAACCAGTTCATTGTCTCCCACACCAACCACCGCACCGATGGCTGGGGTGGCAGTTACGAGAATCGCATTCGTCTGCCCATCGAGATTGTGCGTCGTGTCCGTGAGCGGGTCGGGGCCAATTTCATTCTGGTGTACCGTCTGTCCATGCTGGACCTGATTGAAGATGGCAGCACCTGGGGTGAAGTGGTTCACCTGGCAAAAGAAATCGAGAAGGCCGGCGCGACCATCATCAACACCGGGATCGGCTGGCACGAAGCGCGGGTTCCGACCATCGCCACCTCGGTTCCGCGGGGCGCGTTCAGCAAGGTCACTGCGCGCCTGAAAGGCGAGGTGTCAATTCCGCTGGTCACCACCAACCGTATCAACATGCCGGATGTGGCCGAAAAGATTCTGGCGGACGGCGACGCCGATATGGTGTCCATGGCGCGCCCATTCCTGGCGGATGCGGATCTGGTGCTGAAGGCCGCTCAGGACCGGGCTGACGAGATCAACACCTGCATCGGCTGCAACCAGGCCTGCCTGGACCATACCTTCAGTGGCAAGCTGACGTCCTGCCTGGTCAACCCCCGTGCCTGTCACGAAACCGAGTTGACCTACGTGAAAACCGCGGCGCCGAAGAACATCGCCGTTGTCGGTGCCGGTCCTGCCGGTCTGGCCTTCGCCACCGTGGCAGCGGAGCGTGGTCATCAGGTGACCCTGTTCGATGCGGGAAGCGAGATTGGCGGTCAGTTCAACGTTGCTAAGCGTATTCCCGGCAAGGAAGAGTTTTATGAAACCCTGCGCTATTTTCGCGTCATGCTGGACAAGCACGGCGTGGACGTTCGCTTGAATACGCGGGTTGATGCCGAGGAATTGAAGACCAGCGGTTTTGAGCATGTGGTGCTGGCTACCGGTGTGATGCCGCGCATCCCGGAAATAGAGGGTGTGGATCACCCCAAGGTGATCGGCTACCTGGATGCCTTGCTGGAGCGTAAGCCGGTCGGCCAGCGGGTTGCGGTCATCGGAGCCGGTGGTATCGGTTTTGATGTGTCCGAATTCATTGTCCACAAAGGCTCCTCGGCGGCCCTGGATCCGGACCACTTCATGCGGGAGTGGGGCGTTGATCTCAGTGTTGAGCACCGCGGCGGCATTCAGGGCGTGACGCCGGAAGTACCGAAGCCGGCCCGTGAGGTGTATCTGCTGCAGCGCAAGGCGTCGAAAGTCGGTAAAAATCTGGGTAAGACCACGGGCTGGATTCACCGCACCTCGCTCAAGAACCGGCAGGTTCAGATGATGCCCGGCGTGACCTATCGCAAGATTGATGATCAGGGCCTGCACATTACGGTTACTCCCAAGGGCGCAGAGCAGGGCGAAGACAGACTGCTGCCGGTGGATACCATCATCCTCTGTGCCGGTCAGGAGCCGCTGCGAGAGCTGCAACAGGGTCTGGAGTCGGCCGGGCTTGCGGTTCACCTGATCGGAGGTGCGGATGTGGCGGCAGAGCTGGACGCCAAACGTGCCATCGATCAGGGCAGTCGTCTCGCCGCGGAGATCTGATCACAAAACGTTTCAGTTTTTCGCTGTCCCCCGCCGTCAGTCTGGCTAGACTATGATGGTTAGAGCAGTCAGATAATAAAATCTGGCCCGAGACCCTGCAGGGTCCGGGCCGGGTTGCTGGCACCCATGTTCGCGGCGTACCGTTCAGATGGAACAGTCTGGGGTGCCGGGCGTTCTGGTGTCAGGTTTGAACGAGCGGGGAGTCAACGATGGTATCTGCCGACCAGGCAAGTGATGGTTATTCGGCGGTGTTTTTCATGGATGGCAGCAACGTGTCGCGGCAAATGCGGGCGACAGAGTTTGGTGCTTTTCTGGACGGTTATGTCGGGCTTTCAGACCTGGCGGAAACCGACGTCAGGGCGGTGTTGGTAAACCTGGGGGGCGATCTTCTGGTCCGCTCGCTGGTGTTTTTCCGGATTTACTTTGACGAGGAAGGCCGCGCCGACAGCCATTGGAATATCCCCATCGAAAAACTGGCTCTGGTGGGCGCCAAGGGGCCTGACATGGGGGCCGGCCCTATCCGCCTCGTATGTCGCAGCCAATGCCCGGATCCCGCTGTAGCGCCAGAGCTCTGGGATCCGGATATGACTCCGGGCAGCAATACCTTTCAATTCATCCGCAAGGCGATTGAGGCTAACAGTCTCAAGTTCCGCAAGGTTGAGCCCGCACAGGAAGAACAGATTCCCACCCTGGCCGCCGAGCCACCGCAGGCAGAGACTGCAGATCGGGCCCGCCTGGCCCAGCTGATTCGTGAGCAGCGGCTGCGCATCAAGACGCTGCAGAGTGTGCACCGGGATTCACTGGCTGATATCCAGCGCGAGCACCGCCTGGAAATGCAGGCGCTGCGCAGCTAGATGTCGGCGCTTGAGCAGAAATACGAGCGCCAGCGGTTGAGCAATGAGCAGTTGAAGACGCGCCTGGCTGAGCGTAACGAGCAGTACCTCACCATGCAGGAGCAGATTGCCCGTAACTCAGAGCAGGATGTTCGGCAGGACGCCAACAGCGATGCAGAAATGGTTCTGATCCGGGAGCAAT
The DNA here is from genome assembly GCF_023156235.1 of Marinobacter goseongensis. Taxonomy (GTDB): domain Bacteria; phylum Pseudomonadota; class Gammaproteobacteria; order Pseudomonadales; family Oleiphilaceae; genus Marinobacter; species Marinobacter goseongensis. The sequence goes on from NZ_JAKZAI010000015.1 coordinate 43,278, forward strand.
TGGAGCGCAAAAAGCGGGAGCTGGAGGTCAGGGACGAAAAGATCGTGGCTCTCGAGCAGGAAAACTATGACCTCCGGCACCAGGAGCCGGTAGAGAACTCGGTGATGGAGCAGCTGCAGCGGCAGTCGGTTTTCCTGGTGGCGTATCACGCCGGGGTGGGGCACCTGACTCTGCCGTACGAGGATATTGAAACCTACTTTCGCAATCCGGTGGCTTACGCCGCCGAGCGGTGTGGTCTCAACGAACCCGCCTATCGCGAATGGCTCGAGCATTACGAAAACCCGGTGTGCCTGCATCCGGGCGACGACGGCGAGCCCTGTGGCGAGCCGGTGATGCGCGTAAGCCAGCCGGCGGATTTCCAGGCGGGTACCGACGACCGCTGTGAAAAACACCGTGAGCCGGTCACAGCCTGAACGGATTTGTCCTCCAGACTGAGTCTTTTTTCAGATTCCCGGTAACTTTCGTTAAACTGTCCCGAGACGGTCACCGGCGTTGCGTTATTGGCCGGCTCCATTCCCGACACCACAGGAAGCTACATGGATCAATTCAGGAATATCGGCGTCATTGGCCGTATGGGCAGCGTCAAAGTGGTCGAATCCCTGCGCCAGCTCAAGCAATACTTGGTCAACAATAATTATCACGTCATTATCGAGGAAGACACCGCCAGTATGTTGCCGGGCCATGGACTCCAGGTGGCAAGCAAGAAACTGCTGGGTGAAATCTGTGATCTGGTTATTGTCGTCGGGGGTGATGGCAGCCTGCTGGGCGCCGCGCGTGAGCTGGCAAAATCCAAAATCCCCTTGCTCGGCGTGAATCGTGGTCGCCTGGGCTTTCTGACGGACATTTCGCCCTCTGACCTGGAAGAGCGTCTGGGCCAGGTGCTGCAGGGAGAGTTCATCGAGGAAACCCGGTTTCTGCTGGATGGCAATGTGGAGCGTAACGGCCAGCCCCTGGGCTTTGGTACAGCGCTCAACGATGTGGTGTTGCACCCTGGTAAATCGACACGGATGATCGGGTTCGACCTGTTTATCGACGGGCATTTTGTATACAGCCAGCGCTCGGACGGATTGATTGTATCGACACCGACCGGTTCCACCGCCTACTCGCTCTCGGCGGGCGGCCCTATCATGCACCCCAAGCTGGACGCGGTTGTACTGGTTCCCATGTTCCCCCACACTCTCAGCAGCCGTCCGATCGTGGTCGACGGTAAAAGCGAGATCAAGCTGGTGATCGGCGAAACCAACGAAACCTACCCCCAGATCAGTTTCGACGGACAGATGAACATTGCCTGTGCGCCCGGTGACATCATCCGTATCACCAAAAAGCCGTTCAAGATCCGCCTGATCCATCCGGTTGATCACAATTTTTACGCCACATGCCGCGATAAGCTGGGCTGGGCCAGTGAGATTGCAGCGAGTTGAGCATGCCAGTACAGGGAAACGCCGCGAGTCGCGGCTACGACATTATTGGTGATATCCACGGATGCGGCCACACACTGACCCGACTACTGGATCAGATGGGCTACCGCAAGATCAACGGTGTTTACCAGCACCCGAAGCGGCAGGCGATTTTCATTGGCGACATCATCGATCGCGGCCCGCGCATCCGTGAGGCGCTGCACCTCGTTCGGGACATGGTAGAGCATGGGTCGGCGCGCATTGTCATGGGCAACCACGAATACAACGCGTTGGGCTATTGCACCCGCGCCCGCCCCGGCAGCGGCCGGAAGTGGCTGCGTGAACACAATGCCCGCCATGACCGTCTGATCCGGGAAACCCTTGAGCAGTTTGATCATTACCCCCATGAGTGGAACGAATTTCTTGAATGGTTCTACACCATCCCCCTGTTTATCGAAGAGGACGGGTTTCGGGTGGTGCACGCATGCTGGGACGGCGATCTGATTGAAAAATTCAAGCAATCCCAGGGCGGTGCCTGCATTGATGAGGACTTTCTGCACGCCTCGTCGGCCATTGAGTCGTTTGCCGGCCAGGTCATGGATACGCTGCTGCGGGGAACGGATCTGCGCCTGCCCGAAGGGGTAAAGATTACGGGTAAAGACGGCTATGTGCGGGAGTTCTTCCGCACCAAGTTCTGGGCAGACAACCCGCAGACCTACGCTGACGTTGTGTTCCAGCCGGACCCGCTGCCGCCGGAAGTGGCACGCATGAAACTGACCGACGAGGAGCGCAAACAGCTGATTTCCTACCCTGCAGGGGAGCCACCGGTGTTTGTCGGCCATTACTGGATGGACAGCAGCCCGGCACCCCTCAAGGCCAATGTCGCCTGTATCGATTACAGCGCCGTAAAATATGGCCGTTTAGTGGCCTATCGCATGGATGGTGAACGTACGTTGTCCAAAGACAAGTTCGTGTGGGTAGATGTGGATCGGCCGGAGCGGTCGGATTACCCCACCAGCGAAGACAGCGTGGCGAGGTAGCCGGTGTATCGTGTCAAACAGTTGGATGCCAGCCTGGACCTGGCGGGTTTCAGTCAGTGGTTGCGGGAGCAGGGGGTAGGCTACCGCATTACCGAAGAGGGCGGGTTCCAGGTGCTCTGGCTGGAAAACCCTGATCATACCGACCCGGTGCTGGAGGCGCTGGATCGCTTCCTCTCCGAGCCAGAGGTGCAGCAAGCGGTCAACGCGACCAGCCAGTCTCCGGTTTTTGTGGCTGGCCGATGGCAGCCGTCACCCCGCCATGCACCGCTGGTGCTGGCGATGATCGTGATCGCCGCGACAGTGGCCTGGGTCACGGATATGGGGCGCAGTCAGCTGTCCACTGTGCTGATGATGGTGGATCCCCAGAACTTTGCCTGGAACACCTTGTCAGCCAGGGTAGAGGCGCTCAGAGAAACGCTGACCGCAGGCCAGGTCTGGCGCCTGATTTCGCCGGATTTTCTGCATTTCAGCTGGACCCACATCATTTTCAATTCGGTGATGCTCTGGTTCCTCGGCAGCCAGGTTGAATGGTTTGATGGCAAGGCTCGGCTGCTGGTGTTGGTTGTGTTTGCCAGCCTGGTCTCTAACGGCTTGCAGTATTTCGTGTCCGGGCCGCTGTTTGGCGGCCTGTCCGGCGTGGTCTACGGCATTCTCGGGTATTGCTGGCTCAGCCAGCGCCGGCTGCCACGATTCCAGTTTCCGCCGGCGCTGGTGACGTTCGCCGTGGTTTGGATGGTGATCGGATTTACACCGTTGCCGGAAATGCTCGGGTTGGGTCGCATGGCCAATGAGGCTCACCTGGGCGGGTTTATTGCCGGGCTGGCACTGGCGGTCACGATGCCTGTACGCCGCCCCGCACGATAACGACGGCAAAAAAAAGCCCCGCCAAAAGGCGAGGCATGAAAAGAGCTTAAAGCTCCTGATGAGAGAGACCAAATGAATACGACCTTCGTCATTTGGTGAAACAATGATAATGGTTATCATTTATATCTGTCAACCGGTTGCATATAATTTTTCTGGGCACGCCCACAGGAGGCCAAGATGACCTATGAAGAACTGATCGAACGGCTGGACCCGACGGTTTACGCCAACCTGCGGCGTTCACTCGAGCTCGGCAAGTGGCCCGACGGCCGCAAGCTGACCCCCGAGCAGCGGGAGATCAGTCTGGAGGCGGTGATTTATTACGAGAACCTCCACAACATTCCCGAAACTGAGCGCACCGGCTACCTGGACCGCGGCCGCAAAGCCGGAACGGCCTGTGACCCGTCGGTGAAACAGAGCTCGAGTCAGGCCGCGGTGGATCCGTCACAGTTCGTTGAGGTCAAATCTTGAGCCCACTGGTGGATGTCAGTGGCCGGTTGCGGAAAATGCCTGCAGAGGCGGGTAAACCGGTGGATTACGTGGTCCGCGTTGGAGATACCCGGGTTCCGCTCAACGAGTTGATTGGCCACCCGGTGCAGATCGATTATGACGGTGTCATTCGCTGTATCCACTGTGACCGCAAGACTAAGAAGAGTTTCAGTCAGGGCTACTGCTATCCCTGCTTCCGGAAACTGGCGGCTTGCGACACCTGTATCATGAGTCCGGAGAAGTGCCACTACCATGAGGACACCTGTCGTGAGCCCGAATGGGGCGAGACCCATTGTATGGTGGAACATGTGGTCTATCTGGCAAACTCGTCAGGATTGAAAGTTGGGATTACCCGCGGCTCCCAGGTGCCCACCCGATGGATCGACCAGGGCGCGGTGGATGCCATTCCGATGCTGAGGGTCGCCACGCGGCAACTGGCGGGATTTGTTGAGGTCGCCTGCAAACAGCATGTGGCAGACCGCACCAACTGGCGCGCCATGCTCAAAGGCGACGTCGCCGATCTGGACCTGGCCGCAGAGCGTGAACGTCTGCTGGCGCTGATTGTCGATGATCTGGCGCAGTTGAGAGCGGCCCACGGCGAGGATGCCTTGCGGACAACAGACGAGCCGGCACTGGGTCTCAGTTACCCGGTTGAGGTCTGGCCGCAGAAGATCAAAACCCATAATCTCGACAAGGCGCCGTCGGCAGAAGGCGTTCTTGAGGGGATCAAGGGGCAGTACCTGATGCTCGATACCGGTGTGATCAATATCCGCAAGTACACCGGCTACGACGTGCGCTTCCGGGTATTTCCCAAGTCCTGACCCCCGTCACTACCGATTGGGCGAGAGCATCGTGTATCCGTGCCGCCCGCAACGAATTTCTGGAGACAGCGAATGCGTACCAGCCAGCCACAGACCATTTATCTGAACGACTATCGCGTGCCGGCCTTTCTGGTGGACCACGTCGACCTCCGCTTCGAGCTGTTCGAGGACGGTGCCCGCGTGCACAGCGTGTTGTCCCTGCGACGTAACCCGGACTCGGGTGACCGCTCGGGCGCGCTTGAGCTGGATGGTGACAGCTTGAGGCTGGAATCCGTGGCCCTCAACGGCACCCCCCTGAGCGCCGGGCAATACGAGGATCTCGGTGATCGGTTGGTGGTGGCAGGCGTCCCGGAGGCGTTCGAGCTGGCGGTGGTGACCTGGATCGAGCCCCAGAACAACACCCGTCTTGAGGGGCTGTACAAGTCGTCCGGTATGTTCTGCACCCAGTGTGAGGCCGAGGGATTTCGTTGCATTACCTATTTTCCGGACCGGCCCGATGTGATGGCCCGCTTCCGCACGCGGATTGAGGCCGACAAGACCGCCTATCCGATTTTGCTCTCGAACGGCAATGACACCGAGCAGGGGGATCTGGCCGACGGTCGTCATTATGTGACCTGGGAAGATCCGTTCCCGAAACCCTGCTATCTGTTTGCCCTGGTGGCCGGCAATCTGGTGGAAAAGCGCGACACTTTCACCACCGTATCGGATCGGGCTATTGACCTGCGCATGTACGTAGAGCCCCGCAACGCCGAGAAATGCGACTACGCGATGGATTCCCTGAAGCGCTCCATGCGTTGGGATGAGCAGGTCTATGGACGTGAGTACGATCTGGACATTTTCATGATCGTTGCCGTGGATGACTTCAATATGGGGGCGATGGAGAATAAGGGGCTGAATATTTTCAACTCCTCCTGCGTGCTGGCCAGCCAGGACACTGCAACCGATCTGGCGTTCCAGCGCATCGAGGCAATCGTCGCTCATGAGTATTTCCACAACTGGTCCGGCAACCGGGTGACCTGTCGCGACTGGTTTCAGCTCAGTCTGAAAGAAGGTTTCACTGTATTTCGGGATTCCCAGTTCTCCTCCGACATGGGGTCGCCCACCGTCAAGCGCATCGAGGATGTTACGCTGCTCAGAACGGCTCAGTTCGCCGAGGATGGCGGTCCCATGGCGCATCCGGTGCGTCCCGCCTCCTATATGGAGATTTCCAACTTCTACACGCTGACGATCTATGAGAAAGGCGCGGAAGTGGTGCGCATGATCCACACCCTGTTGGGGCCGGACCTGTTCCGTAAGGGCAGTGATCTCTATTTTGACCGGCATGACGGCCAGGCCGTCACCACCGACGATTTTGTGACAGCGATGGAGGACGCCAGTGGGCGTGATCTCTCCCAGTTCCGATTGTGGTATGAACAGGCCGGCACACCCGTACTTGACGTCAGTGACCATTACGACGACGAGGGCGGTACCTACAGCCTGACCATCACGCAGAACATTCCCGACACCCCGGGGCAGAAAGGCAAGAAGCCCCAGCACATACCTTTTGCCCTCGGACTGCTCGACAGCCAGGGCGGGGACATGGCGCTGAATCTGGCCGGTGAGGGCGGTGAGGCTCCGGCGGAACGGGTGCTGGATCTGACAGAAGCCAGCCACACGTTCGAATTCACCGGCGTTTCAGAGCGCCCGGTGCCCTCGTTGCTGCGACAGTTTTCCGCACCGGTGCGGGTTGTCTACCCCTGGACCCGGGAGCAATTGCTGTTCCTGATGAGCCACGATACGGACGGGTTCAATCGCTGGGATGCCGGTCAGCGGCTGGCGGTTGACGTAATCCAGTCATTGGTTGGGGCTCCCGCCGATGCGGAGATAGAGCCCAGGCTGGCAGCCGCTTATCGCCAGCTGCTGTCGGATGAATCTCTGGATCAGGCGTTGGTAGCCAAGATGATGCAGCTGCCGTCAGAGGCCTATCTGATCGAACTGGCAAACAGTCCGGACGTGCAGGCCATTCACCAGGCGCGGGAGCGCGTGCTCGGCCATTTGGCTGGCGCACTGCGGCCGGATTTGCTCAACTGTTATCAGCGGCACGGCGCCAAAGGCGACTACGGTCTGTCTCCGCAAGAGGTTGCCGGTCGCAGCCTTCGCAATACCGCGTTGGCGTGGCTGCTTCATATTGACGACAAAGAGGGGCGGGACCTGGCCATCCGGCAGTTCGGTGAAGCAGATAATATGACCGACCGGCTCGGTGCGCTGCGCGCGCTGGTGAATTCAGGCTTTGTCAGTGAGCGTGAGCAGGCCCTGGAACAGTTCTATCAGCGCTATTCAGAGGATCCGCAGGTGGTGGAGCAGTGGTTCTCAGTGCAGGCCTCGAATCCAGCTACCGGCAACCTCGAGCAGATTCGTCAGCTGATGACTCACGACGCGTTTGACTGGAAAAACCCCAATAAGGTTCGCTCGGTGATTGGCGTGTTTGCCGGCCAGAACCTCGCGTCGTTCCATGCCGCTGACGGTTCCGGCTATCGGTTCCTGGCGGAACAGGTGACGCGTCTTGATGACAGCAACCCGCAGATCGCCGCTCGTCTGGTTTCTCCGCTGACTCGCTGGAGGAAGTTCGCACCGGTTCACGGCGACCAGATGAAAACAGCGCTGGAGCTGATCCGCGACAAAACCGGCCTCTCACGTGACGTCTATGAGGTGGTTCACAAGAGTCTGGCGGGCTGAGGGAGCAACCCGGATACAAAATCGCACTTTCGGTCGATAGACAATATTGGCCAATCGTCTACTCTGTGAAATAGTCGGTAAACCATGGAACGACAATAAAAAGGTCCTTCGAAGGGCCTCCAGACGGAATTAAGGTTTTAAAATGAGATATAACAAGAACTTCATTTTGGGCAGTCTGTTTGCATTTTCAGTGGCCTCGTCTCCCGCCATGGCCGCAGTCTCCTCCGCCGAAGCTTCGCGGCTGGGGCAGGATCTGACCCCCTTCGGCTCTGTCAAGGCGGGCAACGACGCCGGGACGATTCCGGCGTGGGACGGTGGCCTGACGACGCCGCCGTCCGGTTACGACGGCAGCGGCCAACACCACATCAATCCGTTCCCCGAAGACGAAGTTCTGTTTACCATCAATGCTGCCAACGTGGATCAGTACAGCGAATTCCTGACTGACGGCGTGAGAGCGTTGATTGACACCTATCCCACAACGTTCAACATCCCGGTTTATAAAAGCCGTCGCACGCACGCGGTGCCGGACTGGGTTGCGGGGAATACCCGTGAAAACGCGGTCAACGCCGAGATCGTAGGCCGTGGTGAGGGCCTTGACGGGGCCTTCGGTGGCTACCCGTTCCCGATCCTGCACGGCGGAAATGAAGAAAAGGCGTGGCAGGCTATCTGGAATCATCTCACCCGCTGGCGCGGCGTGAACGTGACCCGTCGGTCCAGTGAGGTCGCTGTTCAGACCGACGGCGATTATTCGCTGGTAACCTCTCAGCAGGAAGCTTTTTTCAACTTCTACAATCCGGAAGGCAGCGAAAAGGATCTGGACAACGTCATATTCTATTACCTGTCGTTTACCCAGTCGCCGCCACGTCTGGCCGGCGGTGCCATCCTGATTCACGAAACCCTGAACCAGATCATCAATCCCCGTAACGGCTGGGGCTACAATGCCGGCCAGCGTCGGGTGCGTCGTGCGCCGAACCTTGGTTACGATTCGCCGATTGCTGCCGCCGATAATCTGCGTACGGCAGATGACACCGATATTTTCAACGGAGCTCTCGACCGCTACAACTGGGACTATGAGGGCATGCGGGAACTGTACATTCCGTACAATAACTACCGTATCGGTGAAAAAGGTACTTCATATTCCGAGATTCTCGGTATCTCCCACGTCAACCCGGACCTGACCCGCTGGGAGCTGCATCGCGTTCACGTTGTGGAAGCGACGCTCAAAGACGGGGAACGTCACATCTACGGCAAGCGTCGTTTCTACATCGACGCAGACAGCTGGAATATCGTTCTGGTCGATCAGTACGACGGTCGCGGCGAACTATGGCGCGTCACCATGGGCCTGCCAAAGAACTATTATGAACTGCCGGGCGTCTGGACGGTACTGGATGTGTACCATGACCTGCAGGCACGCCGTTACCATGTCTTGGGTCTTGATACCGAAGAGCCCAACACCCGGGTTTTTACAGACGAGACCCCCAACAAACGCTACTTCTCGCCGGCGTCCCTGCGCCGTCGGAGTGTTCGCTGAGGCAATCTTGCCCCGCGGACAATGTCCTCGCCCAAAGGGCGTGGCGAACCGATCTGCCGGTAACCGAAAGGTTGCCGGCATGTTTATGAAGCTGGCCGGTTTCCGGCACCAGAGAGACACTGTCCAAAACAACATATAGGCAATCTGAATGGCTACAAGGTTGATGTGCAAGACTCTGGGTGCGGCGTGTCTTGGAGTATCCATGGCATTGTCCGCCCCCTCGGTGTTTGCGCTTGCAGATATCATCGAAACCCCATCCCGGCCGACGCTGCTGGCACCGGAATCACTGCTCAACGATGTGACCAGGGCCGGTGACCGGCTGGTGGCCACCGGAGAGCGGGGCCACATCATTTTTTCCGATGATGAAGGTCAGACCTGGGTGCAGGGGCAGGTTCCCGTATCAGTCACCATGACTGGCATCGACTTCGGCACAGATGAGCACGGCTGGGCCGTCGGCCACAGTGGTGTGGTGCTGCACTCTTCCGACCAGGGGAAAACCTGGGAGCTGCAACTCACTGGTATTGAGGCTGCCGAGCTTGCGATCGAAAGCAAGCAGCAACAGATTGCCGAGATGGAAGAGCGGATCGAAGAGGCGCCTGAGGAAGAGAAGGGCGATCTTGAGTGGGCGCTGGACGACCTCTTCTTTGCGGTCGAAAACATGGAAGCCGATCTGGATATTGGTCCGGTGAATCCGTTTCTGGATGTCTGGTTCGAGGACGACAGCCACGGATTTGTGATCGGTGCCTACGGCATGATCCTGCGCACCACTGACGGTGGCGAGAGCTGGCAGGACATGTCGGCTGAGATCGAGAACGATCAGAACTTCCACCTGAACAGCATTACGCAGATTACCGGCGGTGCACTGGTTATCGTGGGCGAAGCTGGCCAGATTCATGTCTCGACAGATGGCGGGGACACCTGGGAGCGTCGCGAGAGCCCTTATCCAGGCTCCCTGTTCGGTGTCATCGGAACCGGCCAGGTGAACGAGGTTCTTGCCTTCGGACTGCGTGGCAACATGATGCGTTCTACCGATCTGGGGCGGTCCTGGAACATGATCACCAACGAGGCTGGCGCAACATTGATGAGTGGCTCTGTGGCCGAAGACGGGCGCATTACGCTAGTGGGTAACGGTGGCGTTGTGCTGATGAGTACGAACGGCGGCGAATCGTTTCGCCCGTATTTCCGCAATGATCGGGAAAGCGTGATGGGTGTGGTTCCGACATCTGGGACAGACCTGCTCCTGGTTGGTGAAGGTGGGGTCAAATTCACCGATGCCCGTGGCAAGAACCTTCAATAACGCCCTGATGCGGCAACAACAGAACGGATAATAGAGGGGCTTTTGAATGTCGAACCCGAAGCACGACAAGGGCGAACATTACCTGACGACACCGAAGGCGGAGCCGTTCCTGGAACGTCTGATCTTCAACAATCGGGCCATCATCCTGATTGCGTTTTTTATACTGACACTGTTTCTTGGCTATAACGCCATCAAGATTCAGCCGGATGCCAGTTTTGAGCGGATGATTCCGCTTGAGCATCCATACATTGTGAACATGCTCGAACACAGAAATGATCTGGAGAACCTGGGCAACTTTGTGCGAATTGCGGTGGAGGTCAAGGAAGGCGACATTTTCACCGAAGAGTATATGGAAACCCTGAAGCAGATCACCGACGAGGTTTTCTACCTTAGCGGCGTTGATCGTTCCGGACTCAAATCGCTGTGGACCGCCAACGTCCGCTGGGTAGAGGTCACAGAGCAGGGGTTCCAGGGCGGTACCGTCATTCCGGATAACTATGACGGTTCCCGGGAAAGCCTGGAGGCTTTGCGCCAGAACGTGCTGCGCTCCAACGAAGTCGGTCGCCTGATTTCGGACAATTTCCGCTCGACCATCGTGTACGCACCGCTGTACGAGAACAATCCGGACACGGGTGAGCCGCTGGATTACGGCGAGTTTTCCCGCCAGCTTGAGGAAAAAATCCGCCAGAAGTACGGCGCCGACAACCCCAACATCGAAATTCACATTGTCGGGTTTGCCAAGAAAGTGGGTGACCTGATTGAAGGTATCGGCTCCATTGCTTACTTCGCCGGTATCACCATCCTGCTGACCACGCTCTTGCTGTTCTGGTATTCCCGCTGCATCGCCGGCACGCTGGTCCCGGTGTTCTCTTCGATCATCGCGGTGTTCTGGCAGTTGGGTATACTCAAACTGCTCGGCTACGGTCTGGATCCGTATTCGGTATTGGTTCCCTTTCTGGTCTTCGCCATCGGTATCAGTCACGGCGTTCAGATAGTGAACGCCATGGCGTCCGAGGCGGCCAAGGGTTTCGATCCGATCACTGCCGCCAGGCTTGCGTTCCGGGCGCTGTACATTCCGGGTATGCTCGCTCTGATTTCCGATGCCTTCGGCTTCCTCACGCTGCTGTACATCGAGATTGACGTGATCAAGGATCTCGCCGTTGCAGCTGGCCTGGGTGTGGCCATTGTGATCATCACCAATCTGGTTCTGCACCCGCTGATCATGTCCTACATCGGGATCACCAAGGGTGGTATCCGTAACGTTCAGAACCGCGGCGAGAAACAGGATCGCAAGTGGCGTGTTATGTCTTACTTCGCCCATCCGGGCGTGGCACCTATCTCCCTGCTGATTGCCGTTATCGGCCTTGGGCTGGGCCTGTATTACAAGCAGGGCCTCAAGGTAGGCGATCTGGATCAGGGTGCACCCGAGCTGAGGGCGGACTCCCGTTACAATCTGGATAACGCTTACATCATCGATAACTACTCGACCAGCGCCGATGTCATGGTCGTTATGGTCAAGACGCCTGAAGAGCAGTGCACCCAGTACAACGTGCTGAGGGCCATGGACAATCTGCAATGGGAATTGCAGAACACCCCGGGCGTCCAGTCGACGGCATCGCTGGCGGATGTTTCCAAGATTGTGACCAAGGCGCTCAACGAGGGCAGCTGGAAGTGGTATGAAATTTCCCGCAACCAGACCATCATCAACGCGTCTATCCGTGAAGCTCCGGCCGGGCTGATCAACACCAACTGCGATCTGACGCCGGTGCTGGTGTTCCTCGAGGACCACAAGGCGGAAACCCTGCAGACCGTCGTTGAGCGTGTCGAGGAATTTGCCCAGGCCAACAGCAACGAGGAGCACACCTTCAAGCTGGCAGCCGGTAACGCGGGTGTTGAGGCGGCGACGAACGAAGTCATCTCCAGCGCGAAGAACATGATGCTGATCTTCGTGTACAGCGTGGTGAGCTTCCTGTGCTTCCTGACATTCCGCTCGATCCGGGCGGTGCTGTGTATCGTGGTGCCCCTGGGCCTGACCTCCATTCTTTGTGAGGCGATCATGGCGGTGTCCGGTATCGGCATCAAGGTGGCGACGCTACCGGTAATTGCGCTGGGCGTGGGTATCGGTGTCGACTACGGCATCTACATCTACAGCAAGTTGGAGAAGTTCCTGCTGGAAGGCAAGACGCTTCAGGATGCCTACTTCGAGACGCTGCGTTCCACCGGTAAGGCGGTCATCTTTACCGGCGTGACTCTCGGTCTTGGTGTGGTGACCTGGATCTTCTCACCCATCAAGTTCCAGGCAGACATGGGCTTCCTGTTGTTCTTTATGTTCCTGTGGAACATGATCGGAGCCATCTGGCTGCTACCGGCCCTGGCGCGCTTCCTGCTGCGCCCGGATCGCATGTTGGCGAAGGCGCGCGCATCGAAATAAGCGTTGCCTGAACCACCAAAAAAGCCCGCTTTGCGGGCTTTTTTGGTTCCTGCTCAACCGGTTAGGCAGCTAATGCATCCTTTATTTATCATCCGATGTGGTCTATGTTTCAATTCGAACCGGTAGTTTGTCCGCGATCGACCGTGGGCAATAAATGATAACGATGAGAAAAAAGGAAGATCCCATGACGCTAAAAATCAAGAGTTCCGTTCTCGCGCTTGCTGCGGCAGTCAGCCTGGGCGCGGCTTCATCAGCGGTTACCGCTCAGGAGCAGCGCTTTGTCACCATCGGCACCGGTGGTGTGACCGGTGTTTACTACCCGGCTGGTGGCGCGATTTGTCGTCTGGTCAACATGGACCGTAAGGAGCACGGTATTCGTTGTTCCGTTGAGAGTACCGGTGGCTCCGTTTACAACCTGAACGCCATACGCGAAGGAGAGCTGGACCTGGCTGTCGCCCAGTCCGACTGGCAGTTCCATGCTTACAACGGCTCCAGCGAGTTCGAGAGCGCCGGCAAGGACGAAAAGCTGCGCTCAGTGTTTTCTCTGCACCCGGAACCGTTCACCGTGGTAGCCAGCAAGGGCTCCGGCATCAAGACCTTTGAGGACCTGGAAGGTAAACGTGTGTCTATCGGTAACCCGGGCTCCGGTCAGCGCGCCACCGCCGAAGTGTTGATGAAGGAAATGGGCTGGGATGAGAGCAAGTTCTCCCTGGCGGCTGAGATCAAGGCTGCGGAACAGTCCCAGGCGCTGTGCGATGGCAATATCGATGCTTTCTTTTACACCGTGGGCCACCCCTCCGGTGCAATCAAGGAAGCCACGACCTCCTGTGACAGTGTGCTGGTCAACGTCGATAACGCAGCAACCAAAAAGCTGATCGATGACAATCCCTACTACCGCAAAGCCGTTATTCCCGGCGGTATGTACCGTGGCAGCGATGACGATGTGACAACGTTTGGTGTGGCTGCAACGTTCGTATCTTCCACTGATGTACCGGACGACGTGGTGTATGCCGTTGTGAAAGCTGTTTTCGAGAACTTCGACAGCTTCAAACGCCTGCACCCGGCCTTCGGTAATCTCGACAAAAGTGAGATGGTGACCGATGCCAACAGTGCACCGCTGCATCCGGGTGCTGTGAAGTACTACAAGGAAGCCGGCCTGATCGACTGATCTGTCTGCGCCTCAACACAGCGGGCCACGTGCCCGCTGTGTTGTCTCTGGGGCGATTAATCTTTCATGTAGCAGGAATCTTTTTATGGCAACAAGCGACCCGGCTAACGGGGCTGGTGTAGATGGCGGCAAAGTAGAGCAGATTCTGCAGACCGAGACCGGAGGCAGGGCCGCCAGTGGTAATGCCGCGATTGTTCTTTTTATGGTTCCCCTGGTCTGGTCGTTGTTCCAACTCTGGATAGCGTCACCACTGCCATATATCTTCAATTTTGGATTGTTCAATTCCACCGAAGCGCGGTCGATACACCTGGCGTTCGCGGTGTTCCTGGCGTTCTCGGCGTACCCGATGATCAAGGGGCGGAATGTTAACGATGTTCCGTTCTATGACTGGATTCTGGCTCTGGTTGCGGCCTTCTGCGCATCCTACCTTTACGTATTTTACGAAGCCTTGTCGTCCCGCCCTGGCCTGCCAACCACCATGGACCTGTGGGTTGCCATGATTGGTCTGGTGCTGTTGCTGGAGGCGACGCGCCGTTCTCTGGGGCTTCCGCTGACCATTGTCGCCGGCGTGTTCATTACCTATTCACTTGCCGGCCCTTACATGCCCGATGTAATTGCGCACAAGGGCGTGAGTCTCAACAAGCTTGCGTCGCACCAGTGGCTCGGCACCGAAGGGGTGTTCGGGGTAGCGCTGGGCGTCTCCACCAGTTTTGTATTCCTGTTTGTGCTGTTCGGCGCTTTGCTCGAGCGCGCGGGCGCCGGCAACTATTTCATCAAGGTTGCGTATGCGGGGCTCGGGCACATGCGTGGCGGGCCGGCCAAGGCGGCCGTGGTGTCCAGTGGCCTGAGCGGCGTGATTTCCGGCTCCTCGATTGCCAACGTGGTTACCACCGGTACGTTCACCATTCCGCTGATGAAGCGTGTGGGCTTCCCCGCGACCAAAGCGGGTGCCGTGGAGGTGGCTGCCTCCACCAACGGCCAGCTGACACCACCGATCATGGGGGCCGCCGCCTTCCTGATGGTGGAGTATGTGGGTATTTCTTATCTGGAAGTGATCAAGCACGCGATTCTGCCGGCACTGATCTCCTATGTGGCGCTGATCTATATCGTCCATCTCGAAGCCTGCAAGCTGAACATGCAGGGCATGGAACGTCTGAATCGACCGACGCTGGCGCAGCGCATGCTCAATTGGGTCGTGCTTTTGATCGGGCTCAGCGTACTGACCCTGGCGGTATACTACGGCGTCGGCTGGACGAAGGCCTGGCTTGGCGACGCTGCGATCTGGGTCCTTGGGCCCGTTCTGCTGCTGGTGTATGTCGCCCTGGTTGCCTACGCCACGCGTTTCCCTGAACTGGAAATCGATGACCCGGACGCAGCGATGGGCGAACTCCCGGAGATGGGACCGACGGTTAAAACCGGTCTTTATTACCTGCTGCCGGTGGTGGTGTTGATCTGGTGCCTGACTGTCGAGCGTTTCTCGCCCCAGTTATCGGCGTTCTGGGCCACGCTGTTCATGATCTTTATCGTGATTACCCAGCGGCCGTTACTGGCATTCTTCCGAAAGCAGGGCGCGTTGTTCGATAACAGCAAGACCGGCTTCGTCGATCTGGTGCATTCGCTGGCCACCGGTGCTCGTAATATGGTGGGTATTGGCGTTGCTACGGCGACTGCGGGCATCGTGGTCGGTACGGTCACGCTCACGGGTATTGGTCTTGTGATGACAGAGTTCGTGGAGTTCCTGTCCGGAGGCAATCTGTTGCTGATGCTGATTTTCACCGCTGTCATCAGTCTGATACTCGGCATGGGGCTGCCAACCACGGCCAACTACATCGTGGTGTCGACTCTTATGGCTCCGGTCATCGTCACGCTGGGCGCCCAGAACGGCTTGCTGGTGCCACTCATTGCCGTGCATCTGTTTGTGTTTTACTTCGGTATCCTGGCGGATGATACGCCGCCCGTGGGGCTGGCGGCTTACGCCGCGGCTGCAATTTCTGGCGCAGACCCCATACGAACGGGTATTCAGGGCTTTACCTATGACATCCGTACCGCCATTCTGCCGTTCATGTTCATCTTCAACACCCAGTTGTTGCTAATTGGGCTGACCGGGTGGTTCGATTTGCTCGTCACCATTTTCGGTGCCGTTACCGCGATGCTGGTGTTTTCGGCCGCGACACAGGGCTATTGGTTTACCAAGAGCTACAAGTGGGAAAGCCTGTTGCTAGTGCTGATTACGTTCACAATGTTCCGGCCGGGATTCTGGTGGGACATGGTGTACCCGCCGACGGACGAGCGTCCCGGTGCAGAAATCATGGAGTATGTGGAGACCGTGCCCGCTGACGACAACATCGTCTTGAAAGCGTCGGGAATGTCGCTGGACGGCAGCGATGTCACCACCTACCTCAAACTCGAGATTCCCGCGGGCGATGCACCGGAAGAGCGTCTGATGGCGGCCGGCATCGAGTTGCGGCCTGACGGTGAGCGTATGGCCGTGGAATTTGTCGAGTTCGGCAGCCAGGCCGAAGATGCCGGGATTGGCTTCGGGTGGACCATTGACGCGGTTCAGGTAAAACTCGATCGACCGCCGAAGGAACTGATGTTCATACCGGCCCTGATGCTCCTGGGGCTGCTCGCCTTCGGTCAACTGCGCCGCAAAAGCCGGGAAGACGCGCAGGTGGCAACGGCCTGATCAATCCGGCTGTCTCGGAAAACCCGGCGTTAACCCGCCGGGTTTTTTTCTGGTAAACTCCGCAGCGAATGCGACCCGTGGTTTGTGTCACGTTGTGTCGCCACCATGTGATCTTTGGTACGGATCACCGCTGAGACCTTTGCGCGTTAGGAGCACATCATGCCTGTTATTACCCTGCCGGACGGCAGTCACCGCAGTTTTGCCGAATCTGTTACTGTTCACGACGTAGCTGCCGATATTGGTGCTGGGCTGGCCAAAGCCGCCCTTGCTGGCAGGGTTAACGGTAAGCTGGTGGACACCAGCTACCCGATCGAAGGCGACGTTGAACTGGCCATCATCACTGAGCGCGATGAAGAGGGAGTGGACATTGTCCGTCATTCCACCGCTCACCTTCTGGCCATGGCGGTGAAAGAGCTGTTCCCGGCGGCCCAGGTCACCATCGGCCCGGTTATCGATAACGGCTTCTATTACGACTTCAAGTTCGACCGCCCGTTTACCAATGAAGACCTCCAGCGCATCGAAAAGCGCATGGAAGAGCTGGCAAAGCAGGATATCCCGGTTTCCCGTTCGGTCATGTCCCGGGAAGAGGCGGTGAAGCTGTTCGATGATATGGGCGAGGAATACAAAGTGCGCATCATTGAGGACATCCCCGGTAATGAGGATCTGTCTTTTTACCGTCAGGGTGATTTCATTGATTTGTGCCGCGGCCCGCACGTGCCCAGTACCGGCAAGCTGAAAGCCTTCAAGCTGACCAAGGTAGCCGGCGCCTACTGGCGGGGCGACACCGGCAACGAGCAGCTTCAGCGGGTGTATGGCACTGCCTGGGGCAACAAGAAAGACCTCAAAGCCTACCTCCACCGACTCGAAGAAGCGGAAAAGCGGGATCATCGCAAGATCGGCAAGAAGCTCAACCTTTTCCACATGCAGGAAGAAGCCCCCGGCATGGTGTTCTGGCATCCGGACGGCTGGTCGTTGTACCAGGAAATTGAACAGTACATGCGTCGCAAGCAGCATGACCACGGGTACCAGGAGATTCGTACACCCCAGGTGGTCTCCCGGGCGCTGTGGGAAAAGTCCGGGCACTGGGACAAGTTCAAGGACGACATGTTTACCACTGAGTCCGAAAAGCACGACTACGCAATCAAACCGATGAACTGCCCCTGCCACGTGCAGGTGTTTAACCAGGGCCTGAAGAGCTACAAGGAGCTGCCTCTGCGCTTGGCGGAGTTCGGCTCCTGTCACCGAAATGAGGCGTCCGGCGCCTTGCATGGCCTGATGCGGGTGCGTGGGTTTACTCAGGACGACGCGCACATTTTCTGTGAGGAAGACGCGATCCAGCAGGAAGTCTCGGCGTTTATCGAGATGCTCCACGAAATCTATAAGGATTTCGGCTTCACTGAAATCCTGTACAAGCTGTCGACTCGGCCGGAAAAGCGCGTTGGCTCCGACGAAGTCTGGGACAAGGCAGAGGCTGCTCTGGAAGAAGCGCTCAACCGCGAAGGTGTGGATTGGGAATTGTTGCCGGGGGAGGGCGCATTCTACGGTCCGAAAATCGAATTCTCCCTGAAAGACTGTATCGGCCGGGTGTGGCAATGCGGTACCATTCAGGTCGACTTTTCAATGCCGGGCCGCCTTGGCGCCCAGTATGTGGCAGACAATTCCGAGCGCAAGACGCCGGTCATGCTGCACCGCGCGGTGCTCGGGTCGTTCGAGCGTTTCATCGGTATTCTGATTGAAGAATACGAAGGCGCATTCCCCACCTGGTTGGCACCAACCCAGGTTGCGGTCCTCAATATCACCGATAATCAGCGTGATTATTGTCAGAATCTGGCGAAAAAGTGGGATTCTTTGGGCTATAGGGTTAATGCTGACTTGAGAAACGAGAAGATCGGCTTTAAAATCCGCGAGCACACTATTAATAAAGTTCCTTTTTTGATTGTTGTCGGAGACAAGGAAATCGAGAACAACGCCGTTGCGGTGAGAACCCGCAAAGGTGAAGATCTGGGAACTATGTCGCTTGAAGCGTTTGAACAGCTGCTGGCTGATGACATTCAACGCAAGGGCAGAACCAAAACGGAGAGTTAATTATTAAACAGCGAGCGAACCGGGGTCGTACACCAAAGGCACCAATCAATGAGAATATCGATGCAACTGAAGTCCGTCTGATCGATGCCGAAGGCAATCAGGTTGGGGTTGTTTCGATCGAAGAGGCGATAAGGCTGGCTGAAGAAGCCACTCTAGATTTGGTGCAGGTTACGGATTCCGATCCGATCGTCTGTAAGATAATGGACTACGGCAAGAAGGTCTTCGAAGACAAGAAGGCCAAAGCGGCTGCCAAGAAAAAGCAGAAGCAGACGCAGGTCAAAGAGCTTAAGTTCCGTCCAGGAACTGAAGAGGGGGATTATCAGGTCAAACTACGCAACCTGGTACGTTTCCTTGAAAACGGGGACCGCGGCAAGATCACGATTCGTTTCCGTGGCCGTGAGATGGCACACCAGGAAATCGGTATGAAGCTCATGGGTCGGATTGAAACGGACATCGAAGAGATTGCAACGGTTGAGATGCGGCCGAAAATGGAAGGCCGGCAGATGACCATGATTGTGGCTCCCCGCAAAAAGAAGTGAACCTGATCGGGTGATGATCCCCCGCGACTGCGGGGGATTTGTCGTTCAGGGGCACATTTTGTTTTATTTAAAAATAGAATGCGGAGTTTTAAAAAATGCCTAAGATGAAAACCAAAAGCGGAGCCACCAAGCGGTTCAAGAAAACCGCCACTGGCTTCAAGCACAAGCAGTCCTTCACCAGTCATATCTTGACCAAGAAAAGCCCCAAGCGTAAGCGTCAGCTCCGCGGTACCAAGCTGATTGCCAAGTCTGACGTGGCTTCCATCAAGCGTATGACGGCGTGCTGATTCAGCCGCTAACCATTCCTGAAAAGGTTTAAAGGTAGAAGGATTAAAGTATGGCTCGTGTAAAACGTGGCGTGGTAGCACGTCGTCGTCACAAGAAGATTCTCAATCAGGCCAAGGGTTATTACGGAGCGCGTAGCCGCGTCTATCGTGTAGCCAAGCAGGCGGTTATCAAAGCCGGTCAGTACGCATACCGCGACCGTCGTAACCGCAAGCGCGCATTCCGCGCCCTGTGGATTGCCCGTATCAACGCGGGTGCCCGCGCCAACGGCCTGTCCTACAGCCGTCTGATCGCTGGTCTGAAGAAGGCTAACGTTGAGATCGACCGTAAAGTTCTGGCCGATCTGGCCATGAACGAGCAGCAGACTTTTGCTGCCGTAGTTGAGAAGGCCAAAGCGTCCCTGTGATCGCTTAAGCTCTTTCATCGATTACTGATCGATCCGGGCGTCCCCATGTGGTCATGGAGACGTCCTCTAATAGGGGAAGGGCGCGCTCTTCCCCTATTTTTGTTTACAGAGATTTGTTTTCGTACTCCCATTTCTGGTTTGGAGCAGGGTCAATGGAAAACCTGGAGCAACTGGTTCAGGACGGGTTGGCTGCGGTAGAAGGCGCCGACAGCTTGCAGGCACTTGATCATATTCGAGTTGAATACCTTGGCAAGAAGGGTGTTATTACCCAGCAGGCGAAAACCCTGGGCAAGCTTTCCGCGGAAGAACGCCCTGCTGCCGGCCAGAAAATTAACGAGGCCAAGGGTCAGGTTGAGCAAGCCATCAATGCCCGCCGTTCCGATCTGGAGCGTGTTGCGATCGAGCAGAAGCTGGCCGGTGAATCCATTGATGTAACGTTGCCGGGCCGCGGTCAGGACCTGGGCGGCCTGCACCCCGTCACCCGCACCCTTCAGCGTATTGAACAGTTCTTCGCCCGCGCGGGTTATACCGTGGAACAGGGCCCGGAGATCGAGGACGATTACCACAACTTCGAAGCCCTCAATATTCCCGGCCACCATCCGGCCCGCGCCATGCACGACACCTTCTATTTTAATCCCGGCACCCTGCTTCGTACCCACACCTCACCGGTACAGATCCGCACCATGGAAGCGGGCAAGCCCCCGTTTCGCATGATCTGCCCGGGGCGGGTGTATCGGTGTGACTCGGATATGACCCATACCCCCATGTTTCACCAGGTGGAGGGCTTGCTGGTTGAGCGGGATGTCAGCTTTGCCGACCTGAAAAGCACCGTTGAGGAGTTCTTGCGGGTGTTTTTCGAGCGCGATCTGAAAGTCCGTTTCCGTCCCTCATATTTCCCGTTCACCGAACCTTCCGCGGAAGTGGACATCGAGTGGGGTCGGGAGGCCGACGGCAGCATCAAGTGGCTGGAAGTGATGGGCTGCGGCATGGTGCACCCGAAAGTATTCGAACATTGCGGAATAGATGCCGAGGAATACCGTGGCTTTGCCTTTGGTCTGGGGGTGGAGCGCCTGGCCATGCTGCGCTACGGCGTTAACGATTTGCGCATGTTTTTCGAGAACGACCTGCGCTTTTTGCGCCAGTTCCGTTAAACCGCTTTTCACGGCAACCGATCTATCCGGCAAAACCGCATCAGGACAAGGCAAATACCATGAAATTCAGTGAGCAGTGGCTGCGCGAGTGGGTAAACCCGAATCTCAATACCCAGGCATTGATGGACCAGATCACTATGGCAGGTCTGGAGGTGGACGGTTTCGAGCCGGTGGCAGGCCAGTTCCAGGGCGTGGTGGTCGGTGAAGTCGTTGGGGTAGAGCCTCACCCGGATGCTGACAAACTCCGTGTATGCCAGGTGAGCAACGGCACCGACACCGTACAGGTGGTTTGTGGTGCGCCGAACGTGAGAAGCGGACTCAAGGTACCGTTTGCCGAGGTGGGCGCGACGCTGCCGGGCGACTTCAGAATCAAGAAGGCGAAGCTCCGTGGCCAGCCTTCCGAGGGCATGCTGTGTTCTGCCGCCGAGCTGCAGCTGTCAGAGGACCACGAGGGCCTGATGGAGTTGCCGGCGGATGCGCCGGTGGGCAAGTCACTCAGCGAATACCTGAAGCTTGATGACGTCACCATTGACGTGGATCTCACCCCAAACCGCGCTGATTGCCTGTCGATCCGGGGTATTGCCCGGGAAGTGGGGGTGCTGAACAGCCTGGTTGTGGACATGCCCGAGATTGCGCCGGTAGAAGCGGTGCACTCGGAAGTGCCTAACATCTCCGTCAAGGCGCCCGCTGGCTGCCCCCGTTACCTAGGCCGAGTTCTGCGCAACGTGAACCTTGAGGCGGAATCGCCGCTGTGGATGCAGGAGAAGCTGCGTCGTTCCGGTATCCGTTCCATTGATGCCGCCGTGGACGTGACCAACTACGTTATGCTCGAACTGGGCCAGCCCATGCACGCGTTCGATCGTGATCGAATCAGCGGCGGCATCGTGGTCCGGATGGCGGAGCAGGGCGAGAAGCTGGTTCTGCTCGACGGTCAGGAAGTGGCGCTGACAGCAGATACACTGGTTATTGCCGACCATGAAAAACCTGTGGCCATCGCGGGTGTGATGGGGGGTGAGAACTCCGGTGTTAATGCGGGCACCCGGGATCTGGTCCTCGAATCCGCCTACTTTGACCCCATTACTCTTGCTGGCAAGGCCCGTCACTACGGTTTGCACACCGATGCCTCCCACCGCTTCGAGCGGGGTGTTGACTATCAGCTAGCGCGAGACGCTATGGAGCGATGCACGTCGTTGTTGATAAGCATCGTCGGTGGTGAGCCGGGTGACGTCGTGGAAGTCATCAGTGACACGCACCTGCCGGATGCCAGAGTGATCGACCTCCGGGAGGGGCGCCTGGCGGACGTTCTCGGTCTCGCCATCGACCGCACCACCGTCGAAGAGATTCTCACCCGGTTGGGTCTTCACATCGACAAGCTGCTGAAAGACGGTTGGCGCGTCAGTGTGCCGTCGTTCCGTCCGGACCTTTCCATTGAGGAGGATCTCATCGAGGAAGTCGGGCGTATTTTCGGTTACAACAATCTGCCGGTCACCGAGCCTGTGGGTGCTCTCGGCCTGCGCGTGCAGGAAGAAGCCGTGCGCCCGGTTTCTGCGATCCAGAACTATTTCGTGGCCTGCGGTTACCAGGAAGCGATCACTTACAGCTTCGTGGATCCCAGGGTTCAGCAGCTTATCGATCCGGATCGTGAAGGGATCGCGCTGGCGAACCCGATTTCATCGGATCTGTCAGTGATGCGCACGAGCCTGTGGAGCGGACTGCTGAAAACGGTCTCCCACAACCAGAACCGCCAGCAACCGCGTATTCGGCTGTTCGAAACCGGCTTGAGATTTGTGAAAAACGGCGCTGGTATTGATCAGCAGCCCATGCTGGCGGGTGTCGTGGTCGGCGGTCAATTGCCTGAAAACTGGGCAAACGGTCGCAGAAACGCCGATTTCTTCGATGTAAAAGGGGAGTTGGAAAGCCTGTTCCGCCTGCTGGGGATCCAGGTCGAGTGTAGCGCCAGCCAGCATCCGGCATTGCATCCGGGGCAAACGGCGGAACTGGTCCGGGATGGCGAACGCGTCGGCTGGTTTGGCACGTTGCACCCACAAGTTCAGAAAAATCTTGAACTTAATGGCACGATCCTGATGTTTGAGCTATTCTTGGAGTCGATCGTTTCGGGATATGTGCCTAATTTCAAAGAAATTTCAAAATTTCCGGAAGTTCGGCGAGATTTGGCTATTATTATCGGGAGCGATGTGGCGTTTGCGGATGTTGAGCGTGTGGCGAAACAGCACGCCGGTGAGCGCCTGACGGCCTTGCGCGCGTTTGATGTTTATGAAGGTGAAAGCCTGGGTGAAGGTAATCGGAGCCTTGCCCTCAGCCTGTTCTGGCAGCATCCCGAACGCACGCTCAATGAAGAAGAAGTGCACTCGCTCTTCAACGGTGTTATCGACGCGCTGAAGGCGGAGCTGGGAGCAACATTAAGGAGTTAAGCAGATGGCGGCTTTGACGAAAGCGGAAATGGCCGAGCGCTTGTACGACGAACTGGGCCTGAACAAGCGCGAAGCAAAGGAAATGGTGGAAGCTTTTTTCGACGAAATCAGAGGCGCACTCAGCCATAACGAACAAGTGAAGTTGTCCGGATTCGGTAATTTTGACCTGCGCGACAAGAAACAGCGGCCGGGACGTAACCCGAAAACTGGTGAAGAGATTCCTATTAGTGCGCGACGCGTAGTGACGTTCCGACCAGGTCAAAAACTAAAACAGAAAGTAGAGACGTATGCTGGAACCGAGTCATAACAACGAGCTGCCCACCATTCCGGGCAAGCGCTATTTCACCATCGGTGAAGTCGCTGAGCTGTGCGCGGTAAAAGCGCACGTCCTGAGATACTGGGAGCAGGAGTTTCCGCAACTGTCGCCGGTCAAGCGCCGGGGTAACAGGCGTTATTATCAGCGGGCAGACGTGATTACCATCCGTCAGATTCGCAGCCTGTTGTACGACCAGGGCTACACCATCGGCGGCGCGAAGCAGAAGCTGAGCAGCCACGAGGTCAAGGATGATACGTCCCAGTACAAGCAGCTGATCCGTCAGATGATCACTGAACTGGAGGATGTACTGGACGTGCTGAACGCGCCATTGCGCTGATGACGAAGAGCACATAAAAAAACCGAAGGTGAGCCTTCGGTTTTTTTATGTCTGAAGACGAATAAAGCCCGGAACCTTGCGGTACCGGGCTTTATTCAGGGATTTTGGTCGGGACGGTAGGATTTGAACCTACGACCCCTTGCACCCCATGCAAGTGCGCTACCAAGCTGCGCCACGCCCCGAAACGCTAATCCAGACTGTTAAACAACCAAAGATGGGAGTTATCTCAGTGGCTTAGCGGGAGCGAAGTCTACACCAGCCCAAATCAAAAATAAACAGCGTTTTGCCATTTTGCCTCAAATTTTAGCGCAGCTTGGTGTCGCGCAATTGCAGGACGAATTCCGGCGCCCCGAAGGTGTGTGGGTCAGCGTCCGGCCAGTACTTGTCGAAGACCAGAAGCCCGGTTTTTCCCTCCAGAAGGGCGCCCGGCGCGAGGAAGGGCAGCAAGTCCATATAAGACTGCACTTCTGTTTTCGAGGTACGCTGAATAATGTGCTCAGGGCCCAGTTCGGAGGGGTGACGCAGTCCGGAGGCTTCCAGCAGGTTCTGCAGGGCGTCCAGTGTGTTCTTGTGGAAGTTGAATACCCGTTCGCTCTTGTCCGGCACGTCCAGTTTGTTGCCCCGTCTGGGGTCCTGTGTGGCCACGCCGCTCGGGCAGCGCCCCGTGTGGCAGTTCAGGGCCTGGATGCAGCCCAGCGCAAACATATAGCCCCGGGCAGAGTTGCACCAGTCGGCCCCCAGAGCCAGTGTGCGGGCGATATTGAATGCCGAGGTGATCTTGCCGGCAGCGCCAATGGCAATTTCGTCCCGGAGGTGGGTGCCCACCAGTGTGCTGTGAACCAGCAGTAAGGCCTCTTTCATCGGCATGCCGAGCCGGTTAATGAATTCCAGGGGTGCCGCACCGGTACCGCCTTCACCGCCATCCACCACAATAAAGTCGGGCTTCAGCCCGGTCTTGAGCATGGCTTTGACGATGGCAAACCATTCCCAGGGGTGACCGATGGCGAGCTTGAAGCCAACGGGCTTGCCGCCGGAGAGCTGCCGTAAGCGCTCGATGAATTCCAGCATCTCCACGGGGGTGCTGAATGCGGAATGACTGGCCGGAGAAACCACATCCTCTCCCTCGGCAACGCCACGGGCTTCGGCAATCTCTGGTGTAACCTTTGCGCCGGGCAAAATGCCGCCGTGGCCGGGTTTTGCGCCCTGGGATAGTTTGAGCTCTATCATTTTCACCTGATCGAGGGTGGCGTTGGCAACGAACATGTCCTCGTTGAAACTGCCGTCCGGGTGCCGGCACCCGAAGTACCCGGAACCGATCTCCCAGACCAGGTCGCCACCGGGTTGGCGATGGTAGCGGGATATCGAGCCTTCACCGGTGTCGTGGTAGAAATTCCCTTTGCGCGCGCCGGCGTTCAGACTGAGGATCGCGTTGGCGGAGAGTGAGCCAAAGCTCATGGCCGAAATATTGAAAACGCTCGCGCTGTAGGGTTGGGCACACTGCTTGCCGATCACGATGCGGAAGTCGTTGTTGGGTAATCGGGTCGGGCTCAGAGAGTGGTTCATCCACTCATAGCCCTCGTCGTACATTCCGAGTTGAGAGCCGAAAGGGCGCTTGTCGAGTACGTTCTTGGCCCTTTGGTACACGATGGTTCGCTGTTCCCGGGAAAACGGTCGCTCCTCCGTGTCGGACTGAATGAAGTACTGGCGGATTTCCGGTCCAATGGATTCAAGGAAATAGCGAACGTTAGCAAGAATCGGATAATTGCGGCTTACCGTGCGTTTGCGCTGTGTGACGTCCCACAGGCCCAAGGCCGTCAAAACCCCAAATATCAGCGGCAGCAGGTACCACCCCTGAAGATAAACCGCCAGGGGAAGGGTGATGAACAGTCCTGCTATGCTCAGCGCAAACGCGCTATATCTGACCGGGAACGTGGTGGTTTTCTCCATGATTTCCTCTGTTATCCGTTGACTATCTCCGCGCAGTGTAACGAACTACGGCTTGCACTGTCGTTCAGACTCCCGCTCCGACTGGGTCGACCGTGTCAAAATCACGTCTTTGATGTTTTGAACTCAAAACATTAGACTTGCTTTTTCATGACCATTGAACCTTAATTTTCAGTAATCCATCCGCACAGGAGGCTCCAAACGTGGGCGACGTTGTAAAAGACGAGTACCAGACGGATTACGTCGCAGGCCAGGATAATATAAATCCTTTCGGCCTCGACCTTCATGCACCGGTATTCCCGATAACGGCGATACTGGTGGTTCTGTTCGTTATCGGAACGCTGGTTTTCCCCGGCGAGTCGAAAGACCTGCTTGATGGCACCAAGCTCAGCATCATCGAATCGTTTGACTGGTTTTTCCTGCTGAGCGCCAACGTGTTTGTGGTGGTGTGCTTCGCTTTGATCTTCATGCCGGTGGGCAAGATTCGGATCGGGGGTATGGACGCCAAGCCTGAATTCTCGACAATGTCCTGGTTCGCTATGCTGTTTGCCGCGGGCATGGGCATCGGCCTTATGTTCTGGGCCGTAGCTGAGCCGGTTGCCTACTACACCGGATGGTATGGAACGCCATTCAATACTGAGGCGAATACCCCTGAGGCGCTGGACATGGCCATGGGCGGTACCATGTATCACTGGGGCTTCCACCCCTGGGCGATCTACGCCATTGTGGCTCTGTCACTGGCGTTTTTCGCTTACAACAAAGGTATGCCGCTCACTATCCGCTCCGCCTTTTTCCCGCTGCTGAGGGACCGGGTCTGGGGCTGGCCGGGCCACATCATTGATGTGCTGGCTGTGGTTGCCACCATTTTCGGTCTGGCGACCTCGCTCGGGTTCGGTGCCCAACAGGCGGCTTCCGGTCTTGATTACCTGTTTGGCATTTCGTCCGGCATCAACACCCAGATGGCCATCATTACCGGTGTGACTGCGGTCGCGCTGATGTCGGTGCTCCGCGGCCTGGACGGCGGCGTGAAGATTCTCAGTAACTTCAACATGGCGCTGGCCGGTATTCTGCTCTTTTTCGTTATTTTCGCCGGCCCGACCATGGCGATCATCGAGACCTTGTGGGTGACTTCCTCCACCTACGTGGCCAACATAGTTCCCCTGAGCAATCCGTTCGGTCGTGAGGACGAAACCTGGTTCCACGGCTGGACTGTGTTCTACTGGGCGTGGTGGATCTCCTGGTCACCGTTCGTAGGCATGTTCATCGCGCGGGTGTCCAAGGGTCGCACGGTTCGTGAATTTGTCACCGCGGTACTGGTCATCCCGACTCTGATCACCGTGGTGTGGATGAGTGCTTTCGGTGGTACCGCTCTGGAGCAGATTCAGCAGAATGTCGGTGAGCTGGCAGCGAACGGCCTGACGGACGTGCCGCTGGCCATGTTCCAGATGTTCGAGGGCCTGCCGCTGACCGGTATCATTTCGTTTATTGGCATTGTGCTGGTGCTGGTGTTCTTCGTGACATCTTCGGATTCCGGCTCGCTGGTGATCGATAGCATCACCGCCGGTGGCAAGACGGACGCACCGACTGCACAGCGTGTGTTCTGGGTAGTCATGGAGGGCGCTATCGCGGCTGCCCTGATCTTCGGCGGCGGTGCTGACGCCCTGGGTGCCATTCAGGCCACAGCCATATCCGCTGGCCTGCCGTTCACGGTCATACTGTTGATCATGACCTGGGGTCTGTTGAAGGGCCTTACCCATGAGCGAAAATTGCTGATGGCGGAAGGCAAGCTGTAACCCGCAGCTTTGTCTGACACAAAAAAACCGGAGCAGTTGCTCCGGTTTTTTTGTGTCAGAACGCGCGTTTAGCCCGTTAGCGACGGCTGGCGAAGATTTCCATGGCGTAACGCGCTCTGGCTTCCGGTGTGAAGTGGTGTTTCTTGAGGTTCTCGATCGCGTTCAGTCGCGGCAGCAGGCCGCGGCCATTGGCCATCTGAATGGCCAGACCAGGGCGGGCGTTCAGTTCCAGCAGCAGTGGACCCTCGTTCGCATCCACAACCAGATCCACACCCATGTATCCGAGCCCGGTGGCTTCGTAACAGCGCGAGGCCATGGTCAGCATCTCTTCCCAATCTGCGATGTTGATGTTCTCCAGGGCGAGCCCGGTATCCGGGTGCAGGGTAATGGGCCGGTTGAACTGTACCGAGTTAAGGCTCTGTCCCGTGCCGATGTCCAGGCCGACCCCTACGGCGCCCTGGTGCAGGTTTGCCTTGCCGTCAGAGGCTTTGGTGGCCAGTCTCAACATGGCCATCACCGGATAGCCCTGAAAGATGATGATGCGGATATCCGGCACGCCCTGAAACGAATACTTGGCGAGGCCCGGCACAGACTGCACCAGGCTCTCTACAATGGCGACATCGGGCGTCCCGGCGAGTGAGTAGAGGCCGGCGAGAATGTTGGACAGGTGGCGTTCCAGAAAGGCGGCTGGCACACGCATACCGGAGGCCTTGACGAATTCGTCCTCATCACGGCCGGTGATGACAGTGATGCCTTTGCCGCCGGAGCCTTTGGCGGGCTTGATGGCGAAGCCGGTCAAGTCCTCTGCCATGTCGCGAAAGTGGGGGATTTCGTGCTGCTGACGCACGACCTGCAGCAGCTTGGGCGTCTTGACGCCGTACTCCGCCACGACAAGCTTTGTTTTCAGCTTGTTGTCTACCATCGGGTAGGACGTGCGTTCATTGTACCGGGAAATGTAATCCACATTCCGACGGTTCATATTCAACATGCCCAGGCGTGTGAGGGCGCGGGGTGAAATCCAGTCCATCAGTCGTACACCTTCATCGGCGTGAAGCGCCGAAGCTCACTGAGCTTGTACCCGGTGTACTGACCCATCAACAGAATCAATCCCAGCACCACGAAGTGCAACTCGGGGAAATTGAAGGTCAGGTGGCGTGACAGGGGCGCGTCCATCACCAGGAATGCGCAGACCGCCACAAACAGGCTGCCCGCACCCTGAACGAGCACCTCGTGGGCGCCTTCTTCTTCCCACAGAATGGACATGCGTTCGATGGTCCACGCAATAATCACCATCGGGAAGAAGGTCACGGTCATGCCAGTGTTAAAGCCCATATGATAGCCGGCGATACTCAGCCCGGCGGTGATGAAAATCACCAGAATAATCAGCGCGGAAATCCGCGATACCAGCAACAGATTGAGGCTGGACAGATAGCCGCGCATCAGCAGGCCGATAGCGACCACTGACGTGAACGCGATGAGCCCGGGCACCAGAGTGGTCTGGACAAAGGCGACGGCAATCAGCACGGGCATGAAGGTGCCGGAGGTGCGAATACCGATCACGATTCGCATGAAGGCAACCATCAAGGCGCCCAGGGGCAGCAGCAACAGCATGCGGAACATGCTCTGCTCCTCAATCGGCAGTTGGTACAGGCTCAGGAAACCCAGGCCGTTCTTTTCCGATTGCATGGCGGCCAATTGCAGTGCCGGGATGGTCTGACGCAGGATCGAGAAGCTCACATTAGAGCCGTCGCCCCCCACCACGTCCAGCAGCGACTCTGCGCCTTGGCGCCACAACAGTATGTTCTCCGGGAGACCCTGCTCGGCGGTTCGGGGATCAAAGGTCAGCCATTCCTCATTATTGTAGATCTGAAGGTAAGGGGTGAGAGCCTGGCGGCGGCGGGCGTCCTCAAGCTTCAGACCGTCAGCTGTGCGGGCCGGAATGCCGGCGTGGTTCAGCATCCGTACCAGCAGGTCCAGATAGTTGGTGCCGGCGACCAGAAGCGTGGTGTTCTGGGCCTGGTCATCTTCCGGCTGCATCAGGCGGATCAGTTCCCGCGTCATGCTCTCCGGAGTGCTGGAGCGCTCTTCGGCCTGTTGCAGGATTTCCCGCACGGCGGTGGCCTGGGGCTCTTCCCAGAATATGGCGATCGGCTTCGGTGCGCGCCGGGGCCTGTCGCGGTTGGCGTTGGGATCCGGGATGAATTGCGCCTTGAAGTACAGGGTCTGTTCACCGAGTACATTACGCTTGGACCACTCCGCGCGGCGACTCCCGCTTTTATCGACGACCGAAAACCCGTAACCGGGAGAGGCTGCCTGCTCCGACAGGATACGGAAGCCCGGGGACTGCTCCGGGATGTTCAGGCTGGCAAGCACAGGCTCACCGTTGGCCTCGAAGTTGATTCTGGCTTCCACCATCCACACCGGTTGTTGCTCACCGGTCAGCCATGGAATGCCCAGTTCAATATGCCGCCAGGTGGCGATGGAGATGCCAGCCACAATCAACAGAACGATGGCGGCAAAGAACGGAATGCGGGATCGTGCGGTCACGAGTCATCCCCGTTTTTCTGGGTGAGTGATTCCGGAAGTTCGGTGGCGAACTCTTTGCCGACATCAATCAGCATGACATCCCTGAGGATATTACGTCCGATCAGGACGGTGTGTGTCAGGTGGCTCCGGTTCGTCAGCGTGAATTCCGCGACTTGCTGGTGATCCCCAATGGCAAACTGAAGCTCGACCACCACGCGGCGGTCGGCCTCATCTGCGCTGCTCTGAATCACTTTCACCCTGCGGGAAATTTCCTTTTCCATGGTGACGAGATCTTCCGTACCTGGCACCGGCACATCGAAGCGAACCCAGTTATTGCCATCCCGCTCAAAGCGGGTGATGTTCCGGGCATCGAGCGATGAGGTTTCGGCGCCGCTGTCGATGCGGGCGTCATAAACCAGTCCAGGTCCGGCCAGATAGAACTTTTCGAGCTCGCCTACGATCACCTTACCTTTGAGCCGGTCTGCACGGCCTTTGGCCTGGGTGTCCCGAGCTGCAGGCGGACAGGCCCGCTGCGGCACCACCGGGCAGGTCGGTTTCTCGATTTTCTGCTCGATCGCTTCCAGGATCGTCTTGGTGGATTCGCTGTTGGCCTCAACGATTTTCCCGTGGCGGGCGTGAGCGTTGCTTTCCATGGTGACCAGTGTGGCCCGCTGAATCTGCACCGCCCCCTTCAAATCATCAAAATTGTCCTTGGGCACCATCAGATATCGATTCGCTGAACAACCGGTAAGCACAATCGAAAAAGCGAAGACAGCCAGTAGCTTCCCGCAACCAAAACGCTTTGAAAACATTTAAAACCCCTGAGCCTGCGAACCCTCAATTTACCCGCTTGGGCTCGCCGTTATGACCTGCAAACAAATGCAGTAAGATACTTGCTGCAGGAGTATACAACAACCGATCTGTGTGTTCGCTTTACAGTTGGTTAAGGGTAAGAATATTTTACGATTTTGGGGAGGATGTCAGGGTTCGTTAACGAAGTGGTGGTGTCCCAGAACATCCTCGGAACGCAGATACTCCTGAATGACCGGCGAGCAGTTCAGATAGAACAGTAATAGCTCCCTTTGGACGTCCTTATCCTGAATGCGTGCGGCATAGCGAATCAGCTCCCGGATCGCTTGATCGCCGGTGTCGCCGGAATTGTCGAAGGTCTTGCCATAGCGGCTCTTGAGCAGTTGGGTCAGACGCTCAAGGTGAAATTCTCCGGTGTGGGTGATGTGTGGCAGGAGCCTGAACCCCGCGCTGCCGCGGGCATCATGACCGGGGTTCTGAGCGCCAGCATAGCCAGAGCGCGAGAATTCCGATCCCAGTTTTCTCCAGAGTTCTTTTAACATGATGACTACCTGGACAGAACACATCGTTGTTTTAGTTTATATTACCGTCTGAGTCCATAAGTGGACGCAGCGCACAGGAGGATAACGTGCCCGAGGCCATTGCAGAAACCATCCGGAATCAACCCGGCATCGTCATTGTTATTGCCGCCCTGTTGTTGTTGGTTGGTTTGCTGATCATTCTGCTGCTGCGCAACAGCCGTGGGCAGATTGCCCGACTGGAAGCCGAAAATGCGGAACAGGCCCGCAAGCTTGATGCGCTGGTAGCGGAGCTGGGAGATGCCCGTATGGCGCTGCGGGAGCATGAGGTGACGCTGGCTTCCGAGCGGCGGGCCACGTCCGAGAAGGTCGCGTTGCTGGAGCGCAACCGGGATGCCCTGAAGCAGGAATTCGAGAATCTGGCGAATCGTATTTTCGACCAGAAAAGTGAGCGGTTCAGCCAGCAGACCCGCACCAGTCTGGATTCATTGTTGAATCCGTTCCGGGACCAGTTACAGGACTTTCGCAAACGGGTGGAGGATGTGTACACGTCGGAAACCCGGGACCGGCAGGCCTTGCGAAGTGAAATCAAATCGTTACAGGACCTTAACCGACAGATCACCGAAGAGGCTGCTAATCTTGCCCGCGCTTTGAAAGGCGACAAGAAGATCCAGGGTAACTGGGGGGAGCTCATTCTGGAGCGGGTGCTGGAGCGTTCCGGCCTGCGCAAGGGCGTTGAATACGAAACCCAGGGCAGCTTCCGCGACAGCGACCACCAGTTGTTGCGACCCGATGTGATTGTGAACCTGCCGGACAAGCGCCATCTGGTTGTGGACTCCAAGGTGTCGCTGGTGGCCTATCAGCAATGGGTCAATGAAGAAGACGATGCGGTCCGAGGCGATCATTTACGCCAGCATGTGGACGCCGTTCGCACCCACATCCGCAGTCTGAGCGAGAAGGATTACAGTCAACTCAACGGCCTTCACTCACCGGATTTTGTGTTTCTGTTCATGCCCATTGAGCCGGCCTTTGTGGCGGCGTTTCAGCAGGACGAGAACCTTTTCGCAGAAGCTTTTGAGCGAAAGATTATTGTAGTAACACCGACCACCTTGTTGGCCACGCTTCGGACCATCGAGAATATCTGGCGCTATGAGCGCCAGAGCCAGAACGCCCGGCGGATTGCAGACCGTGCCAGCGCGGTCTACGACAAGCTGCGGGTCTTCGTGGAATCCATGGAGAAGCTGGGCACGCAGCTGAATACCGCACAGGGCAGCTACGATGCGGCCATGAACACCCTGACCCGCGGGCGGGGGAATCTTGTGTCACAGGCCAACCGCTTTGTAGAGCTTGGCGTTCGTGTTAAAAAAGAAATCGCAGACAATCAGCAGGAGTAGAGGCGATGATTAAGGTATCCGGAACAGGGCGTAGTGCGCTTCGCAGCCTGGTGTTGGCCTCATTGCTGGTGAGCGTCAGTGTGCAGGGTACATCGCTGGCACCGGAGCACGAAGTGCGCCGCCTGATGTTGGCCACTGAGGAAGCTGTCGACAGCGACAATTGGGGCGAGGCTGGTGAATACCTGAATCGGCTTCAGGGTCTGGAAGGTGAAAAGCCGGTGGACTATTACTATTTTCGTGGCCGGGTGATGCAGGAATCCGATCATCTCAATGAAGCCCAATCGGCCCTGGAAGCCTACGTAGCGAAGGCCGGGTCCGAGGGCGCGCATTATCAGGAATCGCTGAAGCGCATCACCGCCATCGAAAAGGCGCGCAAGGAACGATCCAGCAAGGACCAGAACCGGTCGGCCCAGAGCGAGCCGGTGGCGATCATTGAACCTGCTGATTCACAGGTACTGGGTGACCTTAAGCGTTTGTACCTGGTGGACACTGACCGGGAGGCGTTGACGTTGCACCTCAACAGTCTGCTGGATCTGGCCGGGTGGCGGGCCGACCAGCGGGTGGTGAGGCTCGACGTGCCTGCAGACGTCAGCTACCGGGTTGCCGCTGGCGAGAACCTCATTGAAATTCAGGAATCCCGGCGCGAAGGGGAACAGCGGATCACCAAGAACACCAACGCTATCGAGGTGTATGGCATCAGCCCACAAGTGGAGTGGGATTGCCAGTCGGCTCCTGCAGCGACCTGCTGGATTTATGACCCCCGGGACGGTTCCAGGTTGCTGAAGCTTGGTCCCGACCGGAATCGAGCCGAGGACATTGCCAGCACACTCGGACGGTTGATCAGAACCCTGCAGAGCCCGGGCTGACAAGCGCCGCACAAGACTTAGCCGGCGCTGGCCCGTTCGCCCTCGCGGTAGGCGCCGGGCGTTACCCCTGTCCACTTCTTGAAGGCGCGATGAAACGTTGACGGTTCGGTAAAGCCCACCTTGCTGGCGATGTCGTTGATGGGCAAGTCCTGCCGGCCCAGGTAGTAGATGGCCATGTCCCGGCGCAGCAGATCCTTGATCTCCTGGAACGAGGTGTTCTCCTGTTTGAGCCTGCGGCGCAGGGTTTGCGGGCTGGTATGAAGCTCCGCGGCGATCCACTCGAAGTCCGGCAGCGGTTTGGAGAAATCCCGGCCGATCAGCGCGCGGATCCGACCCGTGAAGGTGTTGCTCTCGTCGGGTCGTGACAGCAGGTCCGCGGGGGAGGTCTTCAGAAACTGGTGCATTTCCGGTCGGTCGCGAATCACCGGCGCGCTCAGGAAGCGCTTGTCAAAGGTGAGGGCGGTGCGGCTCGCTTCAAACTCCAGCGGGCAGCGGAAGATGTGGCGGTACTCATCGCCGTGGTCCGGGCGTGCGTAGTCAAACTCCGCTTTCAGCAATTCGACCGGCTGGCCCACCAACCAGCTGCCCAGGCGATGCCAGATCACCAGCAGGCTCTCCCGCATGAAATACAGCGGATCGTTGATCTCGCCTTCGATCACCGTGACCAGCCTGGCCACTTTGTCGTCCACCTCGAGTTTCATACACACCATCGGTTCGAACAGCCGCGAGAACTGGAACGCCTGTTTGTACACGGACTCCAGATTCGGGCAATCCATCACCAGTGCACACATGGTGGCAAAGGTGCCGGCCCGGCACTGGCGAGGGCCCAGTCCCATGAACTCATCATCCATGCGGGTCCAGATCAGCTGCATCAGGCGGCTGAACTGGTCGCTGTTGACGCGGGCCATCTCGATTTTCAGCAAATCCGGCGAAATACCGGCTTCCCGCAACATATCGCGGGTATCGAAACCGGCACGCTCTGCGCCA
Source organism: Marinobacter goseongensis (assembly GCF_023156235.1). Lineage (GTDB taxonomy): Bacteria > Pseudomonadota > Gammaproteobacteria > Pseudomonadales > Oleiphilaceae > Marinobacter > Marinobacter goseongensis. The sequence goes on from NZ_JAKZAI010000015.1 coordinate 78,103, forward strand.
ATCAGAGATGCCTCTACAAAATGCCGTGAAACCGTCAGGTTGGACATGCCGCTCGCAATTCCTTGGAAAACGAAGCCCATCATAAAACCCCCGGGCCACAATGCAACCGCCGGACCGTCGGAAAGCTGGTAGAAATGGCCAACTGGAATGACGGAACCCGCAGTTGGCCTGCTCAGTAAAAACGGTCACGATAGCGGTAACAACCCACAAGGAGACATTCCATGGCAGGCCCTTTGACCTCCCTCAAGATTCTTGATTTCAGCACCCTGTTGCCCGGTCCCTACGCCACCATGCTGCTGGCCGACATGGGCGCCGACGTACTGCGCGTGGAGGCGCCGGACCGCATGGATCTGACCCGGGTGATGCCGCCACACGACGGCGGTGTCAGCACGGCCCACGGTTTTCTTAATCGTGGCAAACGGTCGCTGGGGCTGGACCTGAAAAAAGAGGGCAGCACCGACATCATCAAGAATCTGGTCAGCGAATACGATGTGGTGATCGAGCAATTCCGTCCCGGGGTAATGGACCGGTTAGGCATTGGTTATGAAGCCCTCAAGGCCATCAACCCGGGCCTGATTTACTGTGCAATTACTGGCTACGGCCAGACCGGCCCCTACCGCGATCGTGCCGGCCATGACATCAACTACCTGGCGTTGGCGGGCGTCTCCAGCCACTGCGGCCGTACCGAGAGCGGTCCGCCCCCGATGGGCATCCAGATCGCAGACGTTGCGGGTGGCTCTCACCACGCGGTTATGGGTCTGCTCGCGGCGGTGATTCATCGCCAGCAGACTGGGGAAGGGCAGTTTGTGGATGTCAGCATGACAGACGCCGCCTTCGCCCTGAACGCCATGTCGGGCGCCGCCTGCCTGGCGGGCGGTCAGGAACAGAAACCGGAAAGCAGCCTGCTCAATGGCGGCAGTTTCTACGATTATTACCAGACCGCCGACGGCCGCTGGCTCTCGGTAGGCAGCCTGGAGCCGCAATTCTCCACCCGGCTGTGCGCGACACTGGGGCTGGACGAGCTGAAAAGCTACGCACTGAGCCAGAACCCCGAACACCAACAGAAACTGAAAGCCGCGCTGAAATCCAGAATTGCCGAGAAAACCCTGGCCGAGTGGCAGGCGATTTTTGCCGAGCAGGACGCCTGCGTGGAACCGGTGCTGACCATTACCGAAGCCGCGGAACATCCTCAACTCAAGGCCAGAAATATGGTGATCGGCGTATCCCGGGATGACGGCAGTGAACAACGCCAGATCGGCTTTCCGATCAAGTTCAGTCAAACCAACTGTTCGGCGGGTTATGTGGGTAAAAAGCTGGGGGCAGACAACGACGACATACTTTAATGATCTAAGAACGCGCCGATCTTACTAAAGAGTCATTGGCAATTTAGCTGGCCCCGGTCTTTAATGGAAAGGCAGTCAACCATAGATCAAAAAATGATCAAGGAGGTGTCTGATGAGCATTAAAACCCTGAGCCTGTCCGCCATGATGTCCCTGGCGCTCGCTGTCCCTGCCGTTTACGCCGCCGACGACACCGGCGACATGGGAAAAGACGCAACTGGCAGTAGTGACCCGATGGAACAACAAACCGGCGCCGCCGGACCGGGCGCACGTACTGCAACCTTTGACGAACTTGACGCTAACCAGGACGGTGTGATTACCGAAGACGAACTCAACGTGTATGGCAGTACCGCCGCTGGCAACCCCGATGAAGCTGGCATGTCCGGTCAGGATACCCGTGACATGATGATGGAGTTGGATCAGGACAGTGATGGGCAGCTTACGCAGGATGAGTTTGAGAGTATGGAGTGAGGATTGCCCGGAAAGCCCAATGAACAGGCCTTTTGCTTTACGTGTTGCTTGATTGAGATTATGGGCTTCAAAAAAACAAACCCCGGAAATCCGGGGTTTGTCTTTTACAACCATGCCCTGCTTGCGCGGGGCATTTTTTGCTTTAGCGATTAGTTCTGATCGAGCGTTGACTCTACTGTATTGCTGTCACCCAGTACTGCTGCGTTGTTGACCGGTATTGTCTGTACCGTGATGTTGCCGATCACTTCACCAATCATTTCAGCGAACGCCGCTCCAGTATTCGACCCATTCGGGCACACTGCATCGTTCTCATCTGCAGGAGTCGCGGGCGCTACGAAGGTGCCGTGGTTGGCGTTCGTGCAGGGATCCTGACCGAAGAAGAATGATGCCACTGGTGCTGCAGCTGTCATTGGGCTGCTGGCGCTGATCAGCGAGAGCTCCGTGCCGTCCGCAAGATTGGTGCCGCCGGCACCGAGGTCGATCAACGCCATCAGAGGCTCGGTTCCTGCCAAAGGTGCTGACAGGGCCTGTCCGCGCGGCGATACGTTTGCTTCGTTCGGTACGGTCAGATCCCCCACAACTTCGGAGATCAGCAAGCCTACTGTTGGAGCAGCGACAGCATTGGCCCCCAGTGATTTACCGTAGTTGACCGGATCAATGCCGTCGATGGTGGACTGGAATACGTACAGGAATGCTTCCAGTGTGGAGGTTCCCTGTTCTGCACCGGCTGCCGCAAGACCACCGAGAATTGCCGGGGCGAAGGCCGGAGAATTCTCGACCAGCTTGGTGAGCTGGCCCCCGGTGTTCATCAGGGATACAGAGCTAAGCTCTGGATACAACGCATTCAGGCCGGGTACACCGTCATAGGTTCCACGCAGCACTGGATCGGACACTAGCGACGAGAATACTGTGCCTGTGATGCCGCCCAGCGAATGACCCACAAAGTGGAAATTCGCAGTCTGCAGGCTAGTGGCGCCATAGGTTCCAGCATCGCCATCAATGTCGAAGGCGCCGGACTTGATGGTTGCCGCCAGATTAAGCAGATCTACAGCGCCTTGGCGCAGGTTATCGCGGTTAGTCTGCAAGCTTCCCAGGTTGATAAAGAGGCTGCCAGACCTTACATCTGTAATGTCTGCTTCTTGCTGGGGCGCGAAAGCACCTTCTGGCGTGGAGTAATTGAAGTGACGTTCACCGACAAAGTCCGCATCCGGGAAATCGGTTTCCTCAATATACGAGCTTGCCGGCGTTAGGCCGGGTATCGTCCCAACCGTGTCTCCACCCAGACCATGCAGTGGCTGATCGATCGCTACGGTTGCAATGCATGCACCGGGCTGGGTTTGTGCCGCAATATTGATGGCGGGGATTGTCGCTACACTGCGGTCAACGGTGATGCCGTGTTGGAATATGACCACATCGGTAATGGCGCATCCACCCTTCGGGTAGAACACAGTCACGGGCGCAACTACCTTTGCGTTTTCCTCAGGGAACGGCATGTACTGGGTCAGGTTCAGCGTTCCATCGTTGTCCCGCGGGAAGCTGAAATTGGACAAAGTCGGGTTTGAACCCTTGAGGGCATCGATGGTCTCGTTCAGGCCCGCCTCAAGGCTTTCACTGCCTCTCCACAAGCCCTGCACCAGACCCGCGCCACCTGCGCCCGGAAGCTCCAGGTAGTAAGGAAGTTCAATGGCACCTTCTGTTACATTGACAACACCAGCCGCGCCGATGAGCGGCGCATTACCCGACAGGGCAATCGCTGGTAAGGTGTCAGCAGACTTGGTGGTTGAACTGTAGAAAGCAGTAGTTCTCGGCTGCGGAAACGGCAGGTCAGGCACTATTGAACCGACAACTTGCTGACCCAGCGTCGGGTCGGAGATGTAAGGTCCGATGGCTGCACCGACCGCTTGTGCCAGTTCAGCATTTTCTGGCTCATCGCTCAGTGCGTCTGCGAGAGCGGCAAAGACCGTACTTGCAGTCGCTGTTTCTGCTAAATTGCTGCGCACAACCTCAAGTGCTGAATACAGAACCACCTGCTGTCCAAGCGTTGTTAAATAGGTGCCAGGTGAGGTGATCGCATTGAATACCGTTTTGGTATTCGACGTGGTGACGGTGTAAGCCAGAGTAATGTCGCTGTCGATACTATTGGCAGCCAGGAATCCCTCGGACAATCCAACCGCCGCGTTCAATACATCGCGGATTGCAGCGAACCCGGCGTTGCCCAGCGGGCCGTCGCCAACGATTTGAGTGTAGGGCGTGGACTGGGCAGTAGGCCGTCCATCAGCGCCTTTGACGCCGTCGGTCACCAAAACGAGATACTTGGTCTGGTCAGCGAGTGGCTCAAGAGGCGTAATGCGAATTACATTGTCTGAACCGCCATCGAGCGATACCACTTCTGCGCGCAGATTCTGTTCTGCCAGTTTCGCCAGATCAAACGGGTCTGCCGTATCGATATAGGAAGGGTTTGACGTCAGCTCGATGTTCGGCGTGCTGTCTGACACCGGGTTCATGTTGATCGGAATCAAGTGAACGGTCTGACCCAAAATGACCGTTTCAGGATCAACGGAGCCGTTGAATCGAATATTGATGGGGCTGGAGGTAGAGAAACCCTCAAGGTCCTTCACGGAGTTTGATGCGGGGTCAGTGCCCGATGTGAAGCCGGTGAAGTCGTAGTTTGTGCTCTGGCCCGCACCCAGCAGCAAGACCAAGTCAAAATTGGCCGGAATATCGAAAGTCGGCGAAGTGAGAATAGGATCGAAAATCGGTCTGACAAGGGTCTGATCGATTGTTGTGTCGTTGATCTTAAAATCCGGATTCGCATTCGACCCTGAGTCGGCGCTATCGAAGCAGCCCGTCAGCCCAAGGGAAGACGCCACGGCAAGACTGATTAGTGTTTTCTTGAACATGGGTGTGGAACCTTTTCCTGTTGTTGTGTCGTTATGATCGGCCGATGACGGGGCCGGTATGGTCCGGTAAACCCTTTGCCAGAGGCCTGTTCTTCTTTTGTTCATCTCTGAAATTGTAGTCAGCGCTTTGTGCCAATTTCTGGAGCCTCGACTATAGCGGCAGCACGGCCACTGTTGATCAGCCAAAAGTGTGATTCTGGCGTTTCAAAGACTTGGCGCACAGTTGGAAATTGGCCTGAATGAAAAATAGTTGGCGCTTAGACGTTTGTCGAGTTTCCACAAGGCTCTCAGTCGAATTTTGAGAAGTCGGGAGTACGCTTTTCCATAAAGGCTTTGAAGGCTTCTGCTGCCTCCGGCGATTTCAGACGTTCGCTGAACTTCTTTCCTTCGACCAGCATGGTGGTTTTGAGCTCTTCCAGTGTGGGCCGATTGAGCAGTTCCTTGGTGGCGCGAAGGGCGGCCGGTGCCTGGGCGGCTAGTTTCTGGCAGGTGTCCAGCGCGGTGGCTTCGGTGTCTGCCGGTTCGCAGATCCGGTTGATCAGCCCCAGCCGGTAAGCGTCGTCAGCGGTGAAGGCGCCGCCCAGCATCAGCAGTTCGGCGGCACGCACCCGCCCGAGCCAGGAGGGCAGTAAAAGGCTGGAGCCGCCTTCTGGGCACAGGCCGAGGTTGGCGAAGGGCATCTGAAAGCGGGCGTTGTTGCCGGCGAACACCATGTCGCAGTGCAGCAGCAGGGTGGTGCCGATGCCCACGGCAGGGCCGTTGACGGCGGCCACCGCGGGCTTGGTGGCGGTGGCCAGCAGAAACAGGAAACGGCCGACCGGGGTTTCCTCGAAAGCACCGGGCAGGCCGGCGGCAAAATCGCTCAGGTCATTACCGGCGGTGAAGCACTCTTCGCTGCCGGTGAACAGCACGCACCGAATGGCAGCGTTTTCGTGCAACTGTTCAACGGCGTCGCCGAGGGCGGTGTACATGGCGTGAGTCAGGGCGTTCTTGCGGTCTGGCCGGTTGATGCGCACCACCAGCACGTGGCCCTGTTGTTCAGTGAGGACGAGGTCGGTCACGGTGTCTCCTGCTCTTTTTGTTGGTAAATTACTTAGGATGGTACCTTTTTTCGATAGTACCTTTTTTCCATCACGGTCGCATGCCCCGTTCCGGCGGTTTCTGGTAAACTCCGGCTTCCGATTTTGTCATCACTAAACCAACACTGATGAGACGCCTATGACCACCGTAATCCGCCAGGACGACCTGATTGAGAGCGTAGCGGACGCGCTGCAGTTCATTTCCTACTACCACCCGAAAGATTTTATTCAGGCTGTGTATGAGGCCTATCAGAAAGAAGAGTCCCAGGCGGCCAAGGATGCCATGGCGCAGATCCTGATCAATTCCCGCATGTGTGCCCAGGGCAAGCGGCCACTGTGCCAGGACACCGGTATCGTGACGGTGTTCGTCACCGTCGGTATGGACGTGCAGTGGGATGCCGACATGGCGCTGGATGACATCATCAACGAAGGCGTTCGCCGGGCCTATATGCATCCGGACAACGTGCTGCGCGCCTCTATTCTGGCGGACCCGGACGGCAAACGCACCAACACCAAAGACAACACCCCGGCGATTATCCACTACAAGATTGTGCCCGGTAATACGGTTGACGTGCACGTCGCGGCGAAAGGCGGCGGTTCGGAAGCTAAGACCAAATTTGCCATGCTGAACCCGTCCGACTCGGTGGTGGACTGGGTGCTGAAAATGGTGCCGCAGATGGGCGCGGGCTGGTGTCCGCCGGGCATGCTGGGTATTGGTATTGGTGGCACCGCCGAAAAGGCGATGGAGCTGGCGAAAGAGTCGCTGCTGGATCCCATCGATATCCACGACCTTCAGGCCCGTGGCGCGTCCGATCGCTCCGAGGAGCTGCGCCTGGAGTTGTTTGAGAAGGTCAACGAGCTCGGCATCGGTGCCCAGGGTCTGGGCGGCCTGACCACGGTACTGGATGTGAAAGTGAAGGATTACCCCACGCACGCGGCTAACAAGCCGGTGGCGATCATTCCGAACTGCGCCGCCACCCGCCACGCGCACTTCGTGCTGGACGGCACCGGCCCGTCACTGCAGACCCCACCGAGCCTGGAAGACTGGCCGGAAATCACCTGGGAAGTGGGCGACAGCGTGCGCCGCGTGAACCTGGACACGGTCACCCCGGAAGATGTCAAAGACTGGAAGCCCGGCGAAACCGTGTTGCTGTCCGGCAAGATGCTGACCGGCCGCGATGCCGCCCATAAGAAGATGGTGGACATGATCGAGCGCGGCGAAGAGCTGCCGGTGGATCTGAAAGGTCGTTTCATCTATTACGTGGGCCCGGTCGACCCGGTACGCGAGGAAGTGGTCGGCCCCGCCGGCCCTACCACCGCCACGCGCATGGACAAGTTCACCCGGACCATGCTGGAGAAAACCGGCCTCACCGGCATGATCGGTAAAGCCGAGCGTGGTCAGGTGGCAATTGATGCCATTCGCGAGTTTGGCGCGGTGTATCTGATGGCGGTAGGCGGTTCGGCGTACCTGGTATCGAAGGCGATCAAGCACGCCGAAGTGGTGGCCTTCCCGGAACTGGGCATGGAAGCGATCTACGAGTTCGAAGTGGAAGACATGCCGGTGACGGTCGCCGTGGACTCCAAAGGCTCCTCCGTGCACCAGACCGGCCCGGTCGAGTGGCACGAGAAGATCATCGCCGCCAAGGCCGTGTAAGGCCGGTCAGCGGTTCTTGCCTGAATTCAGGAAGAACAGCTGATGTTGAGGTGCTTCCCCCAGTCCGGGGGAAGCGCCGCATACCCTTCAAATTTTGGCTGTTCGTCGAACGGCTTCTGCAACACCGTCAGTAATTCCTTCAGCGGTTCGTAATCGCCGTTCTGTGCCTCCTGGATCGCCTGTTGGGCCAGGTAGTTGCGCAGAATGTATTTGGGGTTCACCTTGCGCATGGCGAACTCGCGCTCATCGTGGGCACGGGTCTCTTTCTGCAGGCGCTCCTGGTAACGCTGCAGCCACTCGTCCGCCACACTGCGATCCACAAACAGATCGCGGATGGGTGCGGTGCCAAGGCCGTGCAGGTTGGAAAGCCCGCGGAAGAATCGGGTGTAATCCACGTGGTGCTCGTGGAGCATGCTGAAGGTGTCCATGATCAGCGGCAGATCAGACTCGTCCTCCCGTGCCAGCCCGAGTTTGTCCCGCATGTTCTGCAGGAAGCGACCGTTGTAGGTGGTTTCATAATGCCGCATGCTCCGGCGGAGGGTGTCCTCGTCCATAATCGGTAGCAGCGCGTTGGCCAGATACTGGCAGTTTACAAAACCGATATTGGGCTGGCGATTGTAGGCGTAGCGTCCGCCCTGGTCGGTGTGGTTGCAGATGTAGCCGGCGTCGAAATCGTCCAGGAAGGCGTAGGGACCATAATCGAAGGTGTCGCCGATGATGGACATGTTGTCGCTGTTCATGACCCCGTGGCAAAAGCCTACTGCCTGCCAATCGGCAATCAGCCGCGCGGTGCGTTGAATCACCTCCTCGAACCAGCGCGCGTAGCGTTCATCCGCCGGCAGTTCGATGAGGTGAGGGAAGTGGAGGGCAATGACATGCTCAGCCAGTGTTTTCAGGGTCTCTTTACCCTCGTGATGGGCGGCAAACTCGAAATGCCCGAAGCGGATGTGGCTCTCGGCCACGCGCACCAGCGCCGCAGCGGTTTCGATGGACTCACGGCGCACCGGGTCGCGGGCGCTGACCATGAACAGGGCGCGGGTGGTGGGAATGCCAAGGCCCGCCATGGCTTCGCTGCAGAGGTATTCACGGATGGTGGAGCGCAGCACGGCGCGGCCATCACCGAAGCGGGAGTAGGGCGTGGTGCCGGCGCCTTTCAGGTGCCAGTCCCAGCGGCGGCCGTCCGGCCCGATGGTTTCCCACAACAGCAGGCCGCGGCCATCCCCGAGATCCGGGTTGTATGTGCCGAACTGGTGGCCGGTGTATTTCATCGCCACCGGGTCCATGCCGTCGAGCAGTTCGGTGCCGGCGCCTACGCCGGTCCAGTCTTCCGGCTGATCGCTGTGAAATCCCATCTCGCTGGCCAGCGCGTGATTGAAGCACACCATGCGGGCGTCCTTCAGGGGCGTTGGCTGTACCCGGGTATAGAAGCTGTCCGGCAGCTCCAGATAGCGATGTTCCACTTTGAAACCCTTGTGACTCATGTAACGCCTATACTCCCATCTGGTACAAAACGTGCTGGTGATAGCTATAAAACAGCAAGAGGCCCGCTCATCGCCATGCAAACACACTGCGTGCAGGAACAACTACGTGATTGACCAACCTCTTATGACCATGGTTCAGGCGCTGATTGATCAGGAAGCCCTTCCGTCATCCTACGTGACTACGGTGGAGCAGACCATTCTGCCGCTGGCCAGGCACATACTCGAGCTACGCCGGACAACGCAGCGAGCCGTGGTTGTAGGGCTTCATGGCGCCCAGGGTACCGGGAAATCGACACTCACCCTGTTCTTGCGGCAGTTACTGGATCGGCATTTCGATTGCCGCACCGCCAGTTTTTCGTTGGACGACATTTACCTCACCCGGGCCGAGCGCGAACACCTTGCCGACACCGTGCATCCGCTGCTGATTACCCGGGGCGTGCCGGGCACCCACGACGTTGCGCTGGGCCAGCGGCTGCTGGACCAGTTAATAGCGGCCGGCCCCGGGGAGTGCGTGCCCGTTCCCGCCTTTGATAAGGCCACAGACGACCGCTGTCCTGAGAGCCGCTGGCCGGTGTTCGAGGGTCCCGCAGATGTCATTCTGGTGGAAGGCTGGTGTCTGGGGGCAGTGCCGCAGACGGACCATCGGGATCTGGCCAACCCGGTCAACGCCCTTGAGTTGGCGGAGGACCCGGACGTGGTGTGGCGTGAATACGTCAATGAGTGCCTGAGTGAAAGTTACCGGTCTTTCTTCGGGCAGATGGATACGCTGATCATGCTCAAAGCGCCGTCCATGGAGTGTGTTCTGGAATGGCGCACACTTCAGGAGCACAAGCTGGCGCGCCGCATTGAGTCCGCACCAAAAGAGGGCGGCGGAGAGCGAACTCTGAGAATCATGAGCGATGACGAGGTGGCCCGTTTTATCATGCATTACGAGCGCATCACTCGCCGTTGCCTGACGGAAATGCCGTCGCGGGCGGATGTGGTGGTGGACGTCGCCGAGAATCACCGGCTTGGCTTACCCGTTTTCACAACCCGACCAAACTGATCAGAGTCAGACGCTATGGAACAGCCCCATCTGCTTGTATTTACTGATCTGGACGGCACCTTGCTGGATCACGACACCTACGACTGGAAAGCTGCGGTACCGGCATTGGGGCGGTTGGCCGAGGCGGGGGTTCCGTTGATTCTGAACTCCAGCAAGACTGCATCAGAGATTCGTGACGTGCGGACACAGCTGTCTAATCACGACCCGTTCATTGTCGAAAACGGTGCAGCCGTGGTGATCCCGGCGAACTGTTTTGGACCGGGGGAGGAACAGGTGGTGAATTTTGGGGCATCCCGCACACAGGTGCTGGCGGTGTTGCAGGATTTTCGGGCTGAGGGATTCCAGTTTCGCGGATTTGCCGACATGTCGGCTGAGGAGCTGGCGGACATGTCCGGGCTCTCCCTGGCCTCTGCGGAGCTTGCAAAAGACCGCCTCGGAACCGAGCCGTTGTTGTGGCAGGGCAATGACGAGGAGCTGGCGGAGTTCACGGAAAAACTGGCGGCCGAAAGTTTGCGACTGGTGCAAGGCGGGCGCTTTCTCCACGCCATGGGGAATTTCGACAAAGCCGATGGGGTCCGTTTCTTGCTGGGTAAATACCGGGAGCAGTCGCGCGATACGTCCTGGGTGACCATCGGGCTGGGCGACAGCCCCAACGATCAGCGCATGCTGGAAGCGGTGAACATTCCGGTGATTATCCGTGGTGTGCAGTCCGATCAGGTGGAGCTGACCTCCGATCGCCACGCCATGCGCTCCCTCAAACCCGGCCCGGCAGGCTGGAACGACTGTTTACTGAATATTCTTGTTGAGTTCGGCTACTGAACTCTCCACCCAGGACCAGAGGAAGACCGCCATGGGCGACTTTTATCAGAACGGCATCATCACCACCCTTCATAATCTTACCCGGCGCCCGGTTGAGGATCTTGAGCAGGAACTGATGAGTTTCCGCAAGGCGCGGCCCATGTCGCTGGTTTTACCGTCGCTGTATTCGGAGTTGGAAGGACCGGCACTCAAGCACATCGTCAGCGAGTTGGCGAAGGTGCCCTACCTGGAACAGATTGTCATCGGCCTGGATCGAGCCAACGAAGAGCAGTACCGCCATGCGCTGGAGTATTTTTCCGAGCTCCCTCAGAACTTCAAGGTGCTCTGGAACGACGGCCCGAGACTGCGCGCCATCGATCTCAAGCTGCGTGAGCAGAACCTGGCGCCCACGGAGATGGGGAAGGGGCGCAACGTCTGGTATTGCTTTGGCTATGTGCTGGCGTCCGGGCTCAGCAAGTCGGTGGCCCTGCACGACTGCGATATCCTGACTTACTCGCGGGATCTGGTGGCACGGCTGATTTACCCGGTCGCCAATCCGGCCTTCAATTACATGTTCTGCAAAGGCTATTACGCCCGTGTGGCCGACAGCAAAATGAATGGCCGGGTCAGCCGTCTGCTGGTCACCCCGCTCATTCGCGCGCTGAAGAAAGTCTGCGGCCCCAACGATTTTCTCGACTATCTGGATAGCTATCGCTACCCGCTGGCCGGCGAGTTTTCCTTCCGCACCGACGTGATCAACGATCTGCGTATCCCCAGTGACTGGGGGCTGGAAGTGGGGGTGCTGTCAGAAATGAAGCGCAATTACGCCACCAATCGCCTGTGCCAGGTGGACATCGCCGATACCTACGATCACAAGCATCAGGAGCTGTCACCGGAAGACGCCAGCCGTGGTCTGTCTAAAATGAGCACTGACATCTCCAAGGCCCTGTTCCGCAAACTGGCCACCAACGGTGAGATTTTCTCCAATGAAAAGTTCCGCACCATCAAGGCGGCGTACTTTCGCATTGCGCTGGATTTCGTCGAAACCTACCAGAACGACGCCATCATCAACGGCCTGACGTTTGATCGGCACAAGGAAGAGAAAGCGGTGGAGCTGTTCGCGCAGAATGTGATGCGCGCGGGGGCCTATTTCCTCGATAATCCTATGGACACGCCGTTTATTCCCAGCTGGAACCGGGTGGCCAGTGCCATCCCGGACATCAAGGAACAGCTGATGGAGGCGGTGGACCTGGACAACGAGGAGTTCCGCCCATGAGCGAGCCACTGAAATCCAAACTCACGGGTATGCTGGACGTGGTTTATCCGGATCTCGACTGTGGGTTTCTGGCGGAAAAACTGCTCAAAACCATGCGCCTGGCCCCCAATCAGGAGCCGCCTCCGGCCCATCAGAACAACTGGGATGAATCCGACGTGGTGCTGATCACCTACGCCGATACCATCCGCCGTGCCGACGAAAAGCCGCTGGTTACCCTCAACGAATTTCTGACCGATTGCCTCGCAGACACAGTGTCGGCCGTTCACATTCTGCCGTTTTTTCCGTTCAGCTCCGACGACGGCTTTTCCGTCATGGACTATCTGGCGGTGAATGAATCCCACGGCAATTGGGACGACATCGAACGCATTGCCGGGGACTTCAAACTGATGGCGGACCTGGTGATCAATCACATGTCGGCGCGTAGCCGCTGGTTCGAGAATTTCCGCAAGCGTGTGGACCCGGGCAAGGACTACTTCTTTGAGGCCAGCCTGACAGACGATCTGAGCGCGGTGGTGCGCCCGCGCACGTCCCCGTTGCTCAACCCGGTAATGACCGAAGACGGCGAGCGCTACGTGTGGTGCACCTTCAGCGAAGATCAGGTGGATCTGAATTTTGCCAACCCGCAGGTGCTGGTGGAATTTGTCGCCATCATCCGCCGATACCTGGAGCACGGCGTCATCATGTTCCGGCTGGATGCGGTGGCGTTCCTGTGGAAAGAGCCGGGCACACCGTCTATTCATCTGCAGCAGACCCATGAGCTGATCAAGATTCTGCGGCTACTGATTGAGCATCACAGCCCGCAGGCGGTGGTGATCACCGAGACCAACGTGCCTAACCGAGAAAACCTCACGTATCTTGGCAACGCCAACGAAGCCCATGTGATCTACAACTTCTCCCTGCCGCCGCTGCTGATCCATACTCTGATAACCGGTAACTGCCGCCACTTGAAAACCTGGCTGATGAGCATGCCGCCGGCCCAGATGGGCACTACCTACCTCAATTTTATTGCCTCCCACGACGGCGTGGGGTTGCGCCCCACCGATGGCCTGCTGAGTGAGGAAGAGAAGCAGGGGCTGATCAACACCATGGAATCCTTTGGTGGAAAAGTGTCCTATCGCCGTACGGAAGACGGCCGCGATCAGCCTTATGAGATGAACATTGCGCTCTACGATGCGCTGAAGGGCACGGTCAAAGGCGGCGCCGATCACTGGCAGTTACCACGTTTCATCTGTGCCCATACCGTGATGTTGGCGCTCGAGGGCATCCCGGCGTTCTATATCCACAGTCTGTTGGCTACCGAAAACGATTACGAGCGCGCAGAGCACACCGGCCGCCTGCGCTCCATCAACCGCGGTCAATGGAACCTGGACGTGATCGAAAGTGAGCTGGCCGATCCCCTCAGCCATCACAGCAAGGCGTTCAAGGAGCTGAAGCGGCTGATCGCCATCCGCCGCCGCCAGCCGGCATTTCACCCGAACGCCACGCAGTTCACCCTGCACCTGGGGTTGCAGGTGTTCGGGTTCTGGCGCCAGAGCATGCGTCGGGACCAGTCCATATTCTGCATTCACAACATCAGCGACGAGGTGCAACAGATTGCCCTCAGTGACATTAATCTGATCGGTACCGATGAGTGGGTCGACCTGATCTCCGGGCTGCGCCTGGATGATCTGAGTGGCGCCATTACCCTCAAACCCTATCAGAGCGTGTGGTTGTCCAATCGCGCGTAGAGGCTCTGTAACCATCGGCGATGACGCGGTATGCTCTCCGGCTAACGAAAGATCCACCGGAGCGTACGCATATGATGAAAGCGATCAGGATTGTCGGTGACGAATTGCGCTGGGAGCAAGTCGAGGCCCCGGCCGAGTTGCCAGAAGGCCATGTCCGGATAGATGTGGCGTGGACCGCTATCAATCGTGCTGATCTGATGCAGAGAGCCGGCGTCTATCCGCCACCCCCGGGGGCGTCCGAGATTCTCGGACTGGAAGTCAGTGGCACCATTGCCGACGTGGGTGAGGGCGTGAGCGACTTCAGCCCGGGTGACGAAGTGTGTGCCTTGTTGACCGGCGGTGGCTATGCCACCAGCGTCGTCGTACCTGCGGTTCAGGTGCTGCCTGTTCCCAAAGGTCTGTCCCTGAAGGAAGCAGCGGCGGTGCCGGAGGTGTTTGCTACGGCGTGGCTGAATCTATATCAGGAAGCGGAATTGCAGCCGGGCGATAAAGTGTTATTGCACGCGGCAGCCAGTGGTCTGGGCACGGCCGTGATACAGCTGGCCACTGCCTTCGGCAACCCGGTGTTTGCCACGGCAGGGGACGATGAGAAGCTGGCGGTGTGCCAGAAACTGGGGGCGTCGGGCATCTGGAACCGTCGCAACGGCTCATTTGTGGACGCGGTCCGGAAATGGGGCGGTATCGATATGGTGCTGGACCCCGTGGGCGGCAGCTACATGGCCGACAATCAGAAAGTGCTGAACGTGGATGGTTGCATTGTACTGATCGGCCTGATGGGTGGCCGGACCGCGGAAGTGGATCTTGGAGTAATGTTGATCAAGCGCCATCGGCTGATCGGCTCGACGCTGCGATCGCGGCCCGTCGCGGTAAAAGGTGAGGTGATGCAGGCGCTGCAGCGCCATGTGTGGCCCTTGCTGAGCTCCGGCCAGATCGTACCCATGATTGATCACGCCTGGCCCATCGAAGAAGCCGCGGAGGCCATGGCCTACGTCGCCGCCAACAAAAACACCGGCAAAGTGCTGCTGAGCGTAAACTCCTGACCCGGCTGTACGTAGGCCGGATCAGCAAAGAGTGCAGGTCGGATTAGCGAAGCGCAATCCGACCAATCCCCTCAATCAGCAATGTGCACCAATTGCTTACCAAAGTTCCTGCCTTTCAGCATACCTTTAAACGCCTCAACCGCGTTTTCCAACCCTTCAGCCACCGTTTCCTGGTACTTCAGTTCGCCGCTGGCGATACGGTCTGCAAGAATGTTGGTAATTTCCTGATGCTTGTCCTGCCATTCGGTCACCAGAAAGAAACGGTGCTCCGGAACCGGATCCAGGGCTTTCAGCACGTGGAACGGCGTCTCCACTTCGGCCATATCGGTGGCGTTGTAGGCGGACACATAACCACAGATGGGCACGCGCGCGCCCGGATTGAGTAATGGCGCAACCGCCCGGGTGACCGCGCCGCCGACGTTCTCGAAATAGATGTCGATACCATCCGGGCAGGCGGCTTTCAGGTCGCCCTCCAGATTCCCCGCTTTGTAATCCACACAGGCATCAAACCCGAGTTCGTCCACCACAAACCGACATTTTTCCGGACCACCGGCCACGCCCACAACGCGGCAGCCCTCTTTTTTCGCTGTCTGGCCAACCACGGTGCCAACCGGACCGGATGCCGCAGACACCACCACGGTTTCACCAGCTTTGGGCTTGCCCACATACACCAGGCCGCAGTACCCGGTGCGACCCGGCATGCCGGCCACGCCGAGGTAGGTCTGCAGCGGCACATGCTCTTTCTGCTCAATCTTGTAGACCATCGGCGCATTCGCCGGGAAGGTGACGTATTCCTGCCAGCCGGAATAACAGGTCACCAGGTCACCCACCTTGAGTGTATCGGAGCGGGATTCCACGATGCGCGCCACGCTTTCACCGACGATAACTTCATCAATGGCGATGGGATCCATATAACCCTTGGCATCGTTCATGCGTGGGCGCATGTAGGGATCCAGGGACAGCCAAAGCACCTGGGCGACCACTTCGCCTTCTCCCGGTGCGCGAACGGGGCGCTCTTCCATCACCAGATCACCGTTCTGAATTTCGCCCTGCGGACGCTGCTTTAGCACAACTGCGTGGTTTTTAACGTCGCTCACTGACATTCTCCATTGTTGCCTGTTCGGGTTATCGGTTGCATAATGAAACCAGATTGTATGGGGCAGAGAGTGCAGCAGATCGGGTTTGAGGTCAACCTCTCAACCTGTGGACCGCGGGGTTACATTCCATGGCCTGATCGTTATAATCGGTTTCGCTCAGGATGAGCCCCGGAAATACATACCTCTCTTCAGGGACCGAAGACATGCCCCAGGCAAGCGGACGGCAGTTCACCGCCACCATTGGCGAATTTTCCTCTGATCATTTTTCCGTTGTCGGCTTCCAGCTGACGGAACACCTGTCCGACCTGTTCAACGGTACACTGGAGCTGGCCAGCACCGATCCCTCGGTCGCCGCCGCCGATGTGCTGGAACAGACCGTGGACCTGGTGGTCTGGCAGGACGGTGCCCCGTTGCGGCGCTTCACCGGCGTCGCCAACGAATTCGCCCGCGGCGACAGCGGCCACCGCCGCACCCGCTACGAAGTCGTGTTCCAGCCCCCCTTGTGGCGCCTGGGACTGATGCACAACAGCCGCATTTTCCAGACTCAGACCACCGATACCATTGTGCGCACCTTGCTGGAAGAGCGCGGCATTGTTGACACCGTGTTCGACCTGAAGCGCACGCCCGAAGAGCGGGAATACTGCGTGCAGCACCGGGAAAGCGACCTGGCCTTTGTCGAGCGCCTGGCCGCCGAGGAAGGCTGGCACTACCGCTACCAGCACGGTTCCGTGGATGGCAGTGAACAACCCGCCCTGATCATCGCCGACCACCACGGCGACGCCCCGAAACTGGACGCTGTGGAATACAACGGCACAGCCGGCGGCAGCGCCAAAACCCCCTGCGTGTTCCGCTTCGCCTGTCAGGAGCGAGTGCGCACCAGTTCGGTGGCCATGAAGGATTACACCTTCAAGAACCCCGCTTACGCGTTGATGCACGAAGACGCCGGTGCCGACCTCAATCACCGC
Source organism: Marinobacter goseongensis (assembly GCF_023156235.1). Lineage (GTDB taxonomy): Bacteria > Pseudomonadota > Gammaproteobacteria > Pseudomonadales > Oleiphilaceae > Marinobacter > Marinobacter goseongensis. The sequence goes on from NZ_JAKZAI010000015.1 coordinate 94,977, forward strand.
GAGGACTACCAGAGCTATCAATACCCCGGCCGCTTCAAGGCCGACGCCAGTGGCCAGCCCTTCACCGAAGCCCGGCTGGATGCCCTGCGAAACGACGTCAGCGCCGCCAGCGGTGAAAGCAACCGCGCCGATTTCACCCCCGGTGCCAAAGTTACCCTCACCGACCACGACAGTGAGCCCCTGAACCGGGAATGGCTGCTGACCGGCATTGTCCACACCGGCAAACAGCCTCAAGCGCTGGAAGAAGAGGGCGGTTCCGACCCCACCAGCTACAGCAATCGTTTCAAGGCCGTGCCCGCGGACCGCACCTGGCGCCCGCAGATCGGATACCGCCCATTGATGGACCGGCCGCAGATGGCGATCGTTACCGGCCCCGAAGGCGAAGAGATCCACTGCGACGAGCACGGCCGGATCAAGGTGCGGTTCCCGTGGGACAGATACAGTAAAAACGACGAACACAGCAGCGCCTGGCTGAGGGTCAGCCAGGGCTGGGCCGGCGGTCAGTATGGCTTCATGGCGCTGCCCAGAATCGGCCACGAAGTCATTGTTTCATTCCTGGACGGCGATCCGGATCAGCCGATTATTACCGGAAGAACTTACCACGCCACCAGCACGCCGCCGTATGCGCTGCCGGAACACAAAACCCGCACCACATTAAAAACCCAGACCCACAAGGGCGAGGGCAGCAACGAACTGCGGTTTGAAGACGAAGCCGACAAAGAGCAGATCTACCTCCACGCCCAGAAAGACCTGGACCTGCTGACCGAAAACAACCGCACGGAAGTCATCAGAAACGACAGCCACTGTACGGTAGAGAACGACGCGTTTAACCACATCAAGGGCGATGACCACTGCACCGTAGATGGCGAGAAGCGCGAATCCGTCAGCGGCGACTGCAGCCAGAACATCGTCGGCACCTTCCACCAGAAATCCGGCAAAGGCACCCTCAGCGAAGCGGGCACCGAAGTGCACCACAAGGCGGGTGCCAAGGTGGTGCTGGACGCGGGCGCAGAACTCACCATCTCCGCCGGCGGCAGCCTGCTTAAACTGGACCCGAGCGGCGTGACGCTGGCGGGGCCGGGGATCAAGATAAATTCTGGGGGGTCGCCGGGGGGTTGACCTGCTCCCCTCTAGCTTAACCGTTTTCAGCTTAGTAATGTTCATCACAGCAGAGGACGATGAACATGAAAAAG
>NZ_JAKZAI010000016.1 GCF_023156235.1 Marinobacter goseongensis
GTTGCTCAATCAAGGTGGCGTATTCTACATCGTTCCGCCGCCTTGTCAACCGTTTATCTGAAGAATTTCAAAACTCGTTTTCTTCAATACTTTCAAACAGTTGACCCTCGAATCCGGAGCCGCCTAATCGGCCTGCCCCTCGAAGGAGATGCGCATTCTACAGACCTGCCCGAAGGTGTCAACGGTTCCATCAAAACTTTTTCAGGATCCACCAAAAACCGCCTTACAGGTCGACTTTCACCGCAGCCGCTGAGCGCCTGGCAGCTTCCCTTGCCTGCTCAATGGTCTCGCCTTTGGCTAACGCCACACCCATGCGGCGGCGCCCGTGCAGTTCAGGTTTGCCGAACAACCTCAATTGCGTGTCCGGTACCGCCAGGGCCTCTTGCAACTCATAATAGGAGACATCCGTCGATTCACCCTCAGGGAGGATGACCGCAGAGGCGGATGCGCCTAACTGACGAATAGCAGGAACCGGCAAGCCGAGAAAGGCGCGGGCATGCAGGGCAAACTCCGACAGGTCCTGAGAAACCAGGGTAACCAGACCGGTATCGTGAGGCCGGGGAGAGACTTCCGAGAACCAGACCTCGTCGCCTTTGACGAAAAGCTCCACACCGTAAACGCCATACCCGCCCAGGTTGCTGGCCACTGCTTCGGCAATCTCACGGGAGCGCGCCAGTGCCTGCTCACTCATGGCCTGAGGTTGCCAGGATTCGCGGTAGTCACCGTCTTCCTGCCGGTGCCCGATCGGATCACAGAATGAGATGCCGTCACGATGCTTGACGGTAAGCAGGGTAATTTCATAATCGAAGTCCACAAACCCCTCAACGATCACCCTGCCTTTGCCGGCACGGCCCCCGGTCTGGGCATACTCCCAGGCAGCCTCTACGTCACTTTCTGACTGAACGGTGCTCTGCCCTTTACCGGATGAGCTCATCACCGGCTTTACCACCAGGGGAATACCGACTTCCTTTATAGCCGCCAGATAATCCTCGCGGGTTTCCGCGAAACGGTACGGAGACGTTGGCAGGCCCAGTTCCTCTGCCGCCAGCCGACGAATGCCTTCCCGGTTCATGGTCAGGTTGACTGCACGGGCCGTTGGGATCACGCGATAACCCTCCTGCTCGAGAGTGACCAGTTCGGGTGTAGCGATGGCTTCAATCTCTGGAACGATGAGATTGGGACGCTCCTGCTCTATTACCGCGCGCAGCGCCTGCCCATCAAGCATATCCACAACATGACTGCGATGGGCCACCTGCATGGCCGGCGCATTGGCGTATCGATCAACAGCGATCACCTCCACACCCAGCCGCTGGAGCTCGATAACAACCTCTTTACCCAACTCACCCGAGCCACAGAACAGAACTTTGAACGCGCCCGTTCTGAGCGGCGTACCGATGCGCACGGTTTCAGACATAACCTTGGATTCCTGTAGCAATACGTTTCACAGGGCGACTTTCTCTTCGCGCCTGGCGACCTTCTTCAACACTTCCCGACGTTCCTCGTTGGTCATTCGGGTCCAGTGCATGATTTCGTCGCCGGTGCGGTGACAACCAATGCACACATCGTTCGCGTCCAACGCACAAACGCTGACGCAGGGCGACCTTACTTTGTCAGCTACCTTCATGTTCAAAGCTCGCAGGGTGTCAGTTGGCAAAGATACCGTTCAGCGTTCTGGACATAGTGCGCCGCACTGAGCTCGAGCATCTTTTTCTGGTTATCGTTCAGTTCACGCTTGATCTTGCCGGGCGAGCCGACAACCATCGACCCATCCGGCACCTCCATGCCTTCAGGAATCAGGGTATTGGCGCCAATCAGGCAATGCTTGCCAACCTTTGCTCCGTTAAGAATGACCGCATTGATGCCAACCAGCGAATAGTCGCCAATCTGACAGCCATGGAGCATCGCCTTGTGGCCAACCGTGACACCCCGCCCCAGAGTCAGAGGGATGCCCGGGTCGGTATGGAGCACCGAGCCATCCTGAACGTTGGATTCAGGACCGATGGTGATCCATTCGTTGTCACCGCGGATCACCACGTTGAACCAGATACTGGCTTTCTCAAGCAAACGCACACTGCCAATCACACTGGCGTTGTGCGCCACAAAGTGGCCATTTCCCTGCAACTCGGGTTTGCGATCGCCAAGCGCGAAATACATATCAGGCTCCTGTTCGGGATGTGTTGGGGGCTGGAGGCTCCAGAAGGTCAATGCCGGCATCGTACACAGCGTTCAGGAAATCAACCAGAACCACTGCCGACAACCCCCATATCTGATACCTCTCCCAGCGGTAGCATGGAACATAAAACGTGTGATTCAGGAAGTCGAGAGCGTCGGTGCGCTCACGGCGGTCCTCCAGGAAAAATTCCAGAGGAACTTTAAAAATACTTTCGATTTCGTGGGGGTTCGCCTGCAGTGGGTGATCGCGGGGTATCACCCCAACGTAAGGTGTTACCAGTATCCCGTAACGGGACATGACCTGACTCAGGGGCGCAACGATCTGCACCTGCTCAGGCGGCAAACCGATTTCCTCGTGAGTTTCACGCAACGCTGTCGCCGCCAGCGAGGTATCGGTCAGGTCCCGCTTGCCACCCGGGAATGCAACCTGCCCGCGATGGGTATTCAGGTTCGACGACCTCAGGGTAAACACCATTTCGGGGTTGTGGTGGTTATCCGTCACCGGCACGAGAATCCCGGCTTCCGGATAATCCAGCGCCAGCTGTCGAGGCGCGTAACCCGAGAGTCGTTCTTTCAAAAGGTTGTGCAAAGCCCTGCTCCAACTACGACCGTCGTTTGAATGAGACAGCGGCAGCGCAGATCGTTAAACTTGCTACCACACATTTTACAAGTATACGGTGAAAGCCATGAAATACTGCAGCACATGCGGCCACCCGGTAGAGCAGCGAATCCCGCAGGGTGACAATCGGCACCGTTATGTGTGCCTCAGTTGCGACACCATACATTACCAGAACCCCCGCATTGTTGCCGGCACCGTTCCCGTCTGGAACAACCAGATCCTGCTTTGCCGCCGCGCCATCGAGCCGAGGTATGGCTACTGGACCCTGCCGGCAGGCTTTATGGAGAATGCCGAAACCACGATAGAGGCAGCCGCCCGCGAAACCCGCGAGGAAGCCCTGGCGGAGGTCAACATCGACGGCCTCTACAGCATTATCGACGTACCTCATATCAATCAGGTACACATGTTTTACCGGGCAACGCTGATCGACGGCCAGTTCGGTGCCGGCGAGGAATCCCTGGAAACCCGCCTGTTCGATCTGGATAACATCCCCTGGGAAGAACTGTCTTTCCCGACAGTACGCAAGACCCTGGAACTGTTCCTCGAGGACCTGAAAAGCGAGGCCTTTCAGGTTCACGTGACGGACATTCGCTATTCCATGGCTACGCGAAAATAGACCGGCCTAAAGCACCTCAAGGCGATAGACTTCATATGCAGGCTCTTCATAGGGATGAGCCTGTTTGAAGGCCTCGATCGCCTGCCTGATCACGCTGTCTTCGCACACCAGCTCGACCTTGTACTCGCTCACCTTCTCGACCTGACCTTGCTGGCCGATAAAGGGCTGGCTGCCCGCCAATGGACGGAACTGCCCTTGCCCCAAACTTTGCCAGGCACAGCAATCGTAGTCACCGATGCGACCGGCCCCTGCCCCGAACAATGCCGACTTGGTTTCCTCCAGGTGAGACTCGGGGACAAAATAACAGATTTTGTACATCACACTCGCTCCAATTGAACACTCCGTCACCTTCGTGACCGAGCATTTTTTGTACAGATTAAGGGCTTAGCTACTTACCCACAGATTCTGTGGATAACTCTGGGGAAAGTTTTTGGGAACACGCCCTCACCCCCTGCTATTACTGCACTTTCGTTAAATTGGCGACAAATTCACCTACAGATTTAAATCTATATTTTTCAATACCTTACAACTGTCCTACAAAATCTGAAGCAATAATCAGCGTTTTGTTCACTGATCGCACAGCGTGGCACCAAGAGTGTGCATAAAAGTAACGAGTCAAGGGCAGAAAAGCGATTTCAGAGAAATATTTCCCTTGAAATGTGCACACTTTTGAGGCTCACAGCCATAAAAAAACCGGCCAGAGGGCATCGCGTATTCGCAATCCCTCTGGCCGGCTCTGTCAGCCGGACCGGCGTATCAGCCAAACCAGCGACGGGCGCTCCGGAACATTCTCATCCATGGACCATCTTCCTGCCACTCAGACGGATGCCAGGAATGCTGAACGGCCCGGAATACGCGCTCAGGATGCGGCATCATGATCGTGACCCGACCGTCCCGTGTGGTCACACCGGTAATCCCGTTTTCCGATCCATTGGGGTTGTAGGGGTAACGTACCGTTGCCTGGCCTCGATTGTCGACGTAGCGCAACGCCACCAGCTCATGCTCTTCCAGAGCCGCTGCCGAGTTACTGCCCGCAAACTCGATACGACCCTCGCCATGCGCTACCGCAATCGGCATCCTCGAGCCGGCCATCCCGTCCATAAAGGCCGAAGGTGACGGAAGAACTTCTGCCATCACCAGGCGGGCCTCGAACTGCTCGGACTGGTTACGCACAAAACGCGGCCATCCCTCACTGCCCGGGATCAGCTCGTGGAGATTCGACAGCATCTGGCAGCCATTGCAGACGCCTAGCGCGAGGGTATCCTGCCGGTTAAAGAAAGTAGCGAACTGATCACGGACACGGTCGCTGAACAGGATCGACTTCGCCCATCCCTCTCCCGCACCCAGAACGTCACCATAGGAAAAGCCGCCACAGGCCACGAGGCTGCTGAAACCCTCCAGGGAGGCGCGGCCTGAGAGCAGATCACTCATGTGCACGTCAACAGATTCGAAGCCGGCCCGATCAAAGGCGGCCGCCATCTCAACCTGACCGTTCACGCCCTGCTCACGCAGCACCGCTACTTTCGGACGGGCCCCGGTGTTAATAAACGGAGCTGCCACGTCTTCGTTGATGTCGTAGCTGAGATCCACGCTCAAGCCCGGGTCAGCGACGTCCAGCAGATTATCGAACTCTTCCTGGGCGCAGTCCGCGTTATCGCGCAGCCCCTGAATCCGGTAGCTGGTCTCCGCCCACAGGCGCTGAAGCTCGGCGCGGGGTTCATCCACCACAGCGGAGCCGCCAAAACTCAGACGAATCCTGTCGTCATCACGCAGCGAACCGACAACCGAGGTATGGTCTCCCAGGCCGGACGCCGAAAACTGCTGCAGCACGAAATCGGTATCGTCACGACGCACTTGAATCACCGCACCAAGCTCTTCGTTGAACAGCTCGCGGGCGAATTGTGAGGGGTCCTCAGCGAGGCCATCCAGTTTGACGTCAATCCCGGTGTGACCGGCAAAACTCATCTCAGCGAGCGTCACGAAAAGCCCGCCGTCAGAGCGGTCGTGATACGCCAGCAGCTTGCCGTCACCGTTCAGGCCCTGTATCACCGCAAAGAACGCCTTGATGTCTTCCGGGTCGTCCAGGTCGGGCGCGACCGCACCCACATGACGGTAGACCTGCGCCAAGGCAGAGCCACCGAGACGGTTCTGGCCGGCCGCCAGGTCAATCAGAATCAGATCCGTTTCGCCGGCGTCGGTCATCAGCTGGGGCGTCAATGTACGGCGCACATCGGTCACCGGAGCGAAACCGCTGATGATCAGGGACAGGGGTGAAGTCACGCTTTTCTGCTCGCCACTCTCCTCTTCCCAGACGGTCTTCATGGACATGGAATCCTTGCCCACCGGAATGGTGATGCCCAGTTCCGGGCACAGCTCCATGCCCACCGCACGCACGGTCTCGTAGAGATTCTCGTCCTCACCGGGATGACCCGCTGCCGCCATCCAGTTGGCAGACAGGCGGATATCCGACAACTTCGAAATGGACGCTGCCGCCAGGTTGGTAATTACCTCACCGACCGCCATGCGACCGGAGGCCGGCGCGTCGATCACCGCAACCGGAGTGCGCTCACCCATGGCCATGGCTTCGCCCGCGCGAACATCGTAGGAACTGGAGGTAACCGCAACGTCTGCAACCGGCACCTGCCACGGACCGACCATCTGGTCGCGGGCGACCAGACCGGTGATGGTACGGTCACCGATGGTGATCAGGAAACTCTTGGAACCGACGGAGGGCAGTCGCAGAATTCGCCGGATCGCGTCATTCAGGTCGACCTTGGTGGAATCGAAAATCGGCTTGGTAAACGACGACCGGGACACACTGCGATGCATGCGCGGCGGCTTGCCAAACAGTACGTCCATCGGAAGATCGACCGGCTTGTCGTCGAAATAGGAATCACCCAATTCCAGGTGGTGAGACTCGGTGGCCTCGCCGATGACCGCGTAGGGACAGCGCTCACGGCGGCACAACGCGTCAAAGAGCTCGAGATTTTCCGGGGCCACCGCCATAACATAGCGCTCCTGGGATTCGTTACACCAAATCTCCAGAGGCGACATGCCCGGCTCATCGCTGGGGATGTCCCGCAGCTCGAATTTCCCGCCGCGACCGCCGTCTTTGACCAGCTCCGGCATGGCGTTAGACAGGCCACCGGCGCCCACATCGTGGATAAACGCTATCGGGTTGGCCTCGCCCATCTGCCAGCAGCGATCAATCACCTCCTGGCAACGGCGCTCCATTTCCGGGTTATCACGCTGAACGGATGCGAAGTCCAGATTCTCGTGGCTGGTGCCGGAGTCCATGGAGGAAGCGGCACCGCCGCCCAGTCCAATCAGCATGGACGGTCCGCCAAGAACAATCAGCTTGGCACCCACCGGGATGTGACCTTTCTCCACGTGCTCGGCGCGAATATTACCAAGACCGCCGGCAATCATGATGGGCTTGTGATAACCGCGAACCTCTTCACCGGCTGCGCCGGGTACTTTCTCTTCGAAGGTACGGAAATAACCTGCAAGATTCGGGCGGCCGAATTCGTTGTTGAACGCCGCGCCGCCGATCGGTCCCTCGATCATGATGTCCAGTGCGGAGGCAATCCGTTCCGGCTTGCCGTAGCCAATTTCCCAGGGCTGCGGGTCACCCGGCAGATTCAGGTTGGACACGGTGAACCCGGTAAGGCCCGCCTTCGGTTTCGAGCCACGACCGGTCGCGCCTTCGTCACGGATCTCGCCACCGGACCCGGTTGCTGCGCCGGCTGCCGGCGCAATCGCGGTCGGGTGGTTGTGGGTTTCCACCTTCATCAGGATATGAATGTCTTCTTCGTTGTAACCATAAACCCCGGTTTCAGGATTCGGATAAAAGCGGCCACCACGGCTGCCGCGGATGACAGAGGCATTGTCCTTGTAGGCAGACAGCACACCTTCGCTGTTCATTTCATAGGTGTTGCGAATCATCGCAAACAGGGACTTTTCCTGGCCCTCACCGTCAATGTCCCAGGAGGCATTGAAGATCTTGTGGCGACAGTGCTCGGAGTTAGCCTGAGCAAACATCATCAGTTCAACGTCGGTGGGGTCCCGCTCCAGATCGGTGAACGATTTGGCCAGGTAGTCGATTTCATCATCCGCCAGCGCCAGCCCCAATTTGCGGTTGGCTTCCACCAATGCATCACGGCCGCCCGCCAGCACAGGCACCCGTTGAACGACACGGGGCTCGTCATGGCTGAACAGGAGTTCCGCGCCGCCCACCTCGTGAAACACTTTCTGGGTCATGCGATCGTGCAGCAGTGCCGCAATTTTTTCCCGCTGCTCCAGATTCAGTTTGCGATCAGCGCGCACATAATAGGCGATACCCCGCTCAATGCGACGGATCTGACGCAGGCCACAGTTGCGGGCAATGTCGGTGGCTTTGCTGGACCAGGGGGACAGGGTTCCCGGGCGCGGCACCACCAGAAACAGCACACCTTCCGGGTCTTCAACCTGCACGCTGGGGCCGTAAGTGAGCAGACGATCAAGAATGACCTGCTCCGATTCCGACAGCTCGAATTCCAGATCAGTGAAGTGCATGAACTCAGCGTACACATGCTCCACTTCGGGCACGATGTCCCGGAGGCGGCTGTGCAGTTTGCTGGAGCGGAAGGGCGAGAGCGCTGGCGCGCCGCGAAGTTCAAGCATGATCGAAACCTGTATCGCGCGAAACGGGGGAGTCAGGGCGCCTGTGGACATTCGCCTCAGGTACCCGGCCATCTGAAAGGCCGCCATGATACTTGAAAGCGTGGCAGGGATACAGCGTCGGGAGCGTAATTACGGCCATGTACAATTGACATTCTTTTGCATATAAATTAATCACATTGATTGACCGGCGTAACTCGAACGGAGATGATTGAAATGTGGCATCGGACGCCACTAACAGGTTTGAACTCGGGTGTTATCGGATCCGGCAATGATCGGAACCCCGTAATGACATCGTAAACTCAGTGTCCTGCAGCAGTTCCAAGGGAGACCAGGGATTTGTCAAAGCCAAGACTGTATTCTGCCAGCCAATTCGGGCGCTGGCTGTTGCCTATCGCGCTTGTTGTCCTGTCCAGCGGTTGCTCTCGGCCAACCACCGTTCAGGAAGTGCGCTCGGAAGGCGTTCTCCATATCATTACCCGTACGGCTCCCTCCATCTATTTTGAAGGCCGTGACGGCACCACCGGTTATGATTACGAACTGGCAAAGCGATTCGCCGACCACCTGGGCGTAGAGCTTCGGGTCAGGGTGGAAGAAAACAACACCGATATTCTGTCTGTTCTGGACCGCAACTTTGCCCACATCGGGCTCGCCGGGCTGACCAACCGCGAAGAACTCACCGACCGCTATCACACCGTCCCGACCGGGATACTGGCTGAATCTGTGGTGATCTACCATCGAGAGATAGACCGCCCGCAAACGACCGCCGATCTGACCGGAGCCACCCTGCACCTGGTTTCAGACAGCAACCATGAACACCGGCTCAAGCAGCTGCGCGCGGATCATCCTGACCTCCAGTGGCAGGTACACCCAGCACTGGACGCCGCCGGAGTGCTGGCGCGCGTAGAGTCCGGTGAATTCCCGATTGCGGTTGTCTCGTCCAATGAGCTCGACCTCAACCACGTCTATTTCCCCATGGTGAAAGAGGCGTTTTCGCTGGGTGAACCCGAACAACTGGCTTGGCTGTTCCCCGCCGATCAGGACACCACCCTGTCGGATGCGGCGCGGGCATTCCTCGAAGAGCTGAACACCAACGGCACCCTGGCCCAGCTTTCGGAGCGGTTCTACGGGCATCTGGACCGGCTCAATTACGTCGGTGCCCGCACCTTCGTCCATCACGTCAATAACCGGCTTCCGAAGTACGAAGGGCTGTTTCGCAACTATGCGTCAGAGTACGGACTCGATTGGCGGTTGCTGGCCGCTATTGGCTACCAGGAATCCCATTGGCGGCCCAACGCCGTGTCGCCCACTGGCGTTCGCGGGCTGATGATGCTGACCCAGAACACGGCGGGCCAGATTGGTGTCAGTAACCGGCTGGACCCCGAAGAGAGCATTCAGGGCGGCGCAAAATACTTCACTCTGGTGCACCGCCAGATCCCGGATCGGATTCCGGAACCTGATCGCACCTGGTTTGCCCTCGCTTCCTACAACGTCGGCTTCGGCCACCTTGAGGACGCACGCCGGCTGACCGAGGGCGCAGGCAAGGATCCGGATCGCTGGATGGACGTGAAGGAATTCCTGCCGCTGCTAGCTCAGAAAGAGTGGTATTCAAAAACCCGGTATGGCTATGCCCGGGGCCACGAACCGGTGATCTACGTTCAGAACATCCGCCGTTATTATGACGTGCTCGCCTGGATGCTTGAGCCGGCCGAAGAACGCGAAGCCCCGGAAGAACCCTGGTTCGTTGAACTCGAAGGCGCCCCCATCGTCGAGCCCCCAGCCGAGTCCGGCGGCGGGGGCGACATGCGCGCAATGCTGCCAAGCGAGCTGGGCATGATTCCACCAACCCTGTGAGCCGCCACAGCCGGATGCATCGCACCGGCGGTCAAAGCCCGGATTCCTCGGTGTAGTCCAGCGCCTGCTCAACCTGGGCGGCGGTAAATCCGCGACGGCTCAGAAACCGGGCCTGGCGGGCTTTCTCATTCCAGTCATCGCGCAGGCTGTACCCACCGAAGCGCTTGCAGCGCAAACGAGTCGCCTGTTCCGCCCAATCCTCGTCCGTCATCTGATCCACGCACTCGGGCGCTGTGTGAACGCCGCGCTGCTGCAGTTCGGACAGAATTCTCAGGGGGCCGTACCCGAGATCCATACGCTGACGGGCATACACGTCGGCGAAGCGATCATCATTGAGCCACCCCTCCGCTTCATACTCGTCGAGAACCCGGTCAATTACGGCTCTTTCAATCTGACGTTGGCGCAGTTTCAGGCTCAATTCGACTCGACTGTGCTCACGCCGCGCCAGCAATCTCAACGCCACCGAGCGCGCCTTGTATTCCTGATCGTCCGGTTTTTCCTGTTTTGCCATTCTGACCCTTCCCGCAAACGCGAACAAAACGCTAGACTAGCCCCCGCAATGCAACTGCCCCTCTATCGATGGCAGCGCGTTGACTTCTCCGGCCCCGTGACGCGGGACGCCGATGGTCGGTGCGGCACACTTTGCCCACACCGGGAACTGGTTTCAATCTCAAGGATACCCTCATGGCTGCATTCATCCAGAAACTGTTCGGCAAAAACAAATCCGCAGGCAAGTCCGGCGCGACCCGCGGCAACACCAAACCGGCTCCGGTGAAGCCGGTCGAAACGCCGGCCGTGGATCCGCGAGACGAACTGCATGCAACGCAACAACAGCAGCTGGCGAATGCCCCCACCGACACCCAGCTCGAACAACTCGCCATCGAGGGATTGACCGCCGATATCCGTGCCGAAGCCGCCGGCCGGCTGACGGATAAGGCCGGTTTACAGCGGATCCAGAAAGAGGCCAAGGGCCGTGATAAGGGGGTTTACCAGATTGTTCGGCAGGCTTTGCAACACCTGCGGGAAGAAGAAGAGCTGGCGCAGAAAATCCGTGACCGCATTCAGGCCCTGGTGACCAGCGCCACAGAACAGGCCCGCAGCGAAGACATGAAGCTCTATGAAGCCCGTCTGGACGCCCTGCTCAAACAATGGGCCGAGGTGGAAAAACAGGCCACGGCGGATCAGATCAATGCCTTCCTGGAAGCGATTCATCAGTGCCGTGAACGGGTAAACGCTCTGAAAGCAGAAGCGGAAGACCTACAGCGACAAAGAGAACAGCAACAACAGCGGGCTGAAACCCTCGCGCTACTTCAGACCACGCTGGATGAGCTCCGACAGCAAAGCCCGGACCAGGCACCGGCGATCTCCTCCCTCGATGCCCTGCAGAAAACCCAGGAAAACCGGTGGCTTGAAGCAACCCGTGACACCACCGTCGACAAGCAGCAGCAAAAGCACTACGAGAGCCTGATGCAGCCACTCAAGCTGTTCATCGCGGCGCTGCGCCGACTCGGGCAGTACCGAGAGCAACTGGCAGCATTCGACACCGCTCAGGCGACTAACGACAGCGGCGATGCGCAGACCCGGGCACGGGAGCTGATCAAAGCCATCGACTGGCCCATGGATTTTGCCCGCCCGGAGCAGCTGGACGCACTCACCCGCAAAGCCGGCGAAACCCCGGCGGCAAAACCCCCGAAGCGGGACGACGCCGAACAGAAGCAGCAGGCAGATGCCCTCAAGAGCACAATGGCCAAGCTGGATGAGGCGCTGGACGCCAAGCAGCTCAAAGAATCCAAGCAACTGTTCAAGCAGGCACAGCAGCAGCTGAAAGCGCTGGATCACCGCCATAGCAAACCGTTTCAGGCGCGCATACAGCTACTGGGCGGGCAGTTGAAAGAGCTCACTGACTGGCAGGGCTTTGCGACTGAACCCAAACAGATTGCCCTGTGTGAACAGATGGAATACCTGGCCACCCAGCCCATGGAGCCGGAAGCCAAATCCGAGCGCATCCGCGAACTGCAGAACGAATGGCGGGAACTGGGCGGGTCCTCGGACCGAACCTTGTGGACCCGCTTCAAGGCCGCTTCAGATACAGCCTACGAGCCCTGCAAAGCCTATTTTGCGGCCAAGTCGGGCCTCAAACAGGCCAATCTGGAAACCCGCAAAGCGATCTGCGACCAGTTGGCCACCTTTGTCGATAATGCAGACTGGTCCCGGATCGACTGGAAGTCTGCCGAACGCATTCACCAGACCGCACGTCAGGAATGGAAAGCGGCGTGGCCTATCGAGTTCCGTGACAACCGCACGGTCCAGAAGCGCTTTGACGAACTGCTGAAACAGCTCGAGGAACCTCTGGAAGCGGAGCGCCGGAAAAACGAAGCGCTCAAGCAGGATATTGTTGACCGCGCCCACGCTCTGATCACCCATGAGCCATTGAACGAGGCCATGGACCGAGCCAAAGGCCTGCAAACCGAGTGGAAACAGATCGGCATCACCCGCCACCGGGAAGACCGCAAACTGTGGCAGTCTCTGCGTCAGGCCTGTGACGAGATTTTCGCACGTCGGGACGCACAGAAGTCCGAGCAACAGCAAGCATCCCGGGATGCGGATGCCAGCGCGGCCCCGGTACTGACCGAATGCGAGGCCCTCCAGCAGGCCACGGACCCGCAAGCCGTTGAACAAGTCCTCTCCGGGGTGCGGGCGATCACGGCGGAACCGGTGTCACCGGCAGTTCGGGAGCGGCTGAATCAGGAGAAACGCCGGCTGACCCAGCTGTTGGACAACCTGAAAATCCGCAGCCGGGTGCAGACCTGGCAGAACCTGGTCAGTGCACGGATGACTGGAGCATTGGATCAGGGCGCGCTGCCCGAAACCTGGACGCAACTGGCGAGCGACGGCGATGTCATGGCGGCCGATGAACTGGTCATTCGAGCCGAAATCCTCACCGGGACCGCATCACCGGAGTCGGATCAGGGGCGCCGAATGCAGATTCAGGTACAGCGCCTGGCGGACGGCATGGGCAACAGCAACGGTGACACGCCGGACACCGGCCGGCAGCTGGAGGCACTGGTTGCCCACTGGTGCCTCCGCCTGCCGGCGGAGGCAGTCAATAATTCGCTGGCCGAGCGTCTCAACCGGTCACTGGAGACGATGCTGGAGTGAGCGGCCTCATCTTCGCTGATGGCTCTCAACTTCGCTGATGGCTCTCAATTCCGCTGATGGCTCCTAACCTCGCTGATGGCTCTTCACAAACTCCCTGGCGTCCTTAACGGCGATCAGGGAGTTTTCTTTCATGGCCTTCAGTTCGTCGTCACCCAGGTAGAACATCATGTCGATGGAATGCCGGTAGTATCGGGTTGGCAGGTGGTTCAGGGCCACGCATATCACGTCGGTCAGGAAGTCGGCGTTGTCAGATTCCTCTCGGGTGGCATCGATGGCGTCCACCACCAATCGTTCATAAAAGTTATCGATCGCATCTCTGAGGGACATCTTTAACCTCCTGCCGCAGTGTTCGTCTTTTTACACAATAGATCCCCCGCGCCACCTTGTCATGGCCGCCCGCCCACGCATGAGCAGTTTTGCCAATTCGATTGGCAGCCGGCGTCATTACGCAGAACACCCCCAACCCGCTATGGTTGCATCATCGGCAGAGCATCCCGACACAATAATCATCAGAGGAACAGCAATGACCACCGAAGCGTATATCTTCGATGCAGTACGTACCCCGCGGGGTCGCGGCAAAAAAGACGGCTCACTTCACAGCGTGAAACCCATTTCACTGCTGACCACCGTTCTCAACGCACTGCAGGAGAGAAACAGTCTCGATACCGCACACGTCGATGACATCGTCATGGGCTGTGTGACGGCGGTGGGTGATCAGGGTGCCGACATTGCAAAAACCGCCGCACTGGCTGCCGACTGGGACGAAAAAGTCGCTGGTGTGACCCTGAACCGCTTCTGCGCTTCCGGGCTGGAAGCTGTCAACCTGGCCGCCATGAAGGTCCGCTCAGGCTGGGAAGACATGGTGGTCGCTGGTGGCGTCGAAGCCATGTCACGAGTGCCCATGGGCTCCGATGGCGGTGCCTGGGCCACCGACCCTGCCACCAACCTGCACACCGGCTTTATGCCCCAGGGCATCGGCGCTGACCTGATTGCCACCCTGGAAGGTTTCAGCCGCGAGGAAGTAGACGGTTTTGCGGTGAAATCTCAGCAAAAGGCGGCCAATGCCTGGGCCAACGGTTACTTCGCCAAATCCATCATCCCGGTGACCGACCAGAACGGTGTGGTGATTCTTGACCAGGACGAGCAGATTCGTGGCGGCACCACGGTCGACTCCCTGGCGAGCCTGAAGCCGTCCTTCCAGATGATGGGCGAAATGGGCTTCGACGGCGTCGCGCGTGAGAAGTACCACTACGTGGAGAAGATCAACCACGTGCATCACGCCGGCAACTCTTCCGGCATCGTGGATGGCGCTACCGCCATGCTGATCGGCAGCGAAGCCAAAGGTAAAGTGTTGGGCCTGAAGCCGCGGGCGCGCATTGTCGCCACCGCGGTCACCAGCACCGACCCCACCATCATGCTCACTGGCCCGGCTCCGGCCACCCGCAAGGCACTGGAAAAGGCGGGCATGACGGTTGATCAGATCGATCTGTTTGAAGTGAACGAAGCGTTTGCCTCGGTGGTTATGCGCTTCCAGAAAGAACTGTCTGTTCCGGATGAAAAAGTGAACGTCAACGGCGGCGCCATTGCCATGGGTCACCCGCTGGGCGCCACCGGCGCGATGATTCTCGGCACCCTGCTGGATGAGCTGGAGCGCCGTGATCTGCGGTTCGGCCTCGCCACCCTGTGCGTGGGCGGCGGCATGGGCATTGCCACCATCATCGAACGCGTCTGAGCCCGACACTTTTTCTGACAGGAGAACCGAATTATGAGCGCCATCCATTATGACCTGGGATCAGACCAGATTCTGACCCTCACCATTGATATGCCGGGCCAGTCCGCCAACACCATGAATGCGGATTTCCGTGCAGGCCTGACCGACACCGTCGCCAGGGTCAAGCAGGATCTCGACAACATCAAAGGTATTATCATCACCTCCGCCAAGAAAACGTTCTTTGCCGGCGGCGATCTGAAAGAACTGCACAAAGTCACCCGTGACGACGCCCAGGCTTTTGAAGACATGGTCAACGGCCTGAAAGCCGAAATGCGCGCCCTGGAGACCTGCGGCAAGCCGGTCGTGGCTGCCATTAACGGCACCGCGCTGGGCGGTGGCCTGGAAATTGCGCTGGCCTGCCACCATCGGGTGGTGCTGGATAACGACAGCATTCAGTTGGGCCTGCCGGAAGTTACCCTCGGGCTGCTGCCCGGTGGCGGTGGTACCCAGCGCCTGCCACGTATGATCGGACTGGAAGCGGCATTTCCATTCCTGATGGAAGGTAAGAAGGTCAACCCGAAAGCGGCTCTGAAAGCGGGTATTGTCAGCGAACTGGCCACCTCCGCCGACGACATGATGCAGAAAGCGCGGGCCTTTATTGACGCCAACCCCAAGTGCCAGCAGCCCTGGGATCAGAAAGGCTTCAAACTGCCCGGTGGGGCACCTCACCACCCGGCGATGGCGCAGAAACTGGCCATTGCTCCGGCCATGCTCAAGCAGAAGACCAAAGGCTGCTACCCGGCACCGGAGCGCATTCTCTCGGCCGCCGTGGAAGGCGCCCAGGTAGACTTCGACAACGGCAGCCTGATTGAAACCCGCTATTTTGCCGAGCTGGTGATTGGTCAGGTGGCAAAAAACATGACCGGCACTTTCTGGTTCCAGCTTAACGCCATCAATGCCGGTGGCAGTCGCCCGGATGGTGTTGCCAAAGAAACCTTCAAGAAGGTCGGAGTACTGGGCGCGGGCATGATGGGCGCCGGCATCGCTTACTCAACGGCCACTCGCGGTATTGACGTCGTGCTGAAAGACGTCTCCGTTGAAAACGCCGAGAAAGGCAAAAGCTACTCCGAAAAGCTGCTGGCGAAAAAGGTCAGCCGTGGCCGCATGACCGAGGAGCAGAAAGCCGAGGTACTGGGTCGCATCAAGGCGACGGCTTTGGCGGATGATCTGGAAGGCTGTGACATGGTGATCGAGGCGGTGTTCGAGGACAGCTCCCTCAAGGCCAAAGTCACCCAGGAAGCGGAGCCAAAGCTGGTCAGCAACGGCATCTTTGCCTCTAACACCTCCACCATTCCCATCACCCAGCTGGCCGAGGCCTCCGCCGTGCCGGACAACTTCATTGGCCTGCACTTCTTCTCCCCGGTGGACAAGATGCAGCTGGTGGAGATCATTGTGGGTGCCAAAACCTCCGAGGATACGCTGGCGCGCGCGTTCGACTATGTCCAGCAGATCGGCAAGATTCCGATTGTGGTCAATGACAGCCGTGGTTTCTTCACGTCGCGGGTGTTCGGTACGTTTGTGAACGAAGGCATCTCCATGCTGGCCGAGGGCATCCACCCCTCCAGCATCGAAAATGCCGGTGTACTGGCGGGTATGCCGGTTGGCCCGCTGGCCATTTCGGACGAAGTCAGCCTGACTCTGATGCAGCACATCCGCGCCCAGAGTAAGAAAGACACAGAAGCGGCCGGCGGCACCTGGCAGCCACACCCGGCTGAAGCCGTCATCGACCAGATGGTCGACAAGCACAACCGCAAAGGCAAAGCCGCAGGTGCCGGATTCTACGAGTACCCGGCCAACGGCAAGAAGCAGCTGTGGCCGGAACTGGACACGCTGTTCGTGGACGCCGACAAGGCCCGCGACGTGGCGCTTCAGGACCTGAAAGATCGCATTCTGTTCATTCAGGCCATCGAAACCGTTCGCTGCCTTGAGGAAGGTGTGCTGAAAACCGTCGAGGATGCCAACATCGGCAGCATTTTCGGGATCGGCTACGCGCCCTGGACCGGCGGCGCTATCCAGTTCATCAACCAGTACGGTGTGCGTGCGTTTGCAGAACGCGCGAAAGCGCTGGCAGACACCTACGGTGAGCGATTTGCCCCGCCCGCCCTGCTGATCGAGAAAGCCGAGAACAACACCCTGTTCGAATAACGTTTCGAATCAGGAGTGTATCGAACCCCGCAAGGCCCTGCGCCCTGCGGGGTTTTTCGTGTTTGCCGGTTACGAACCTGACCACTTCATGGACAGATTGTCACGAACCGATACGCCCCGCCTATGGCAACCACTGGGGCCCTTGCCTACAATAAATCCAAGATCCAATCCGGCGATTCCGGCCTGGCGTATCTGTCAGAAGCAGTAAACACTGTACAGCTATCCCGCCCGGCGTATCGTTATCGCCACATACCGTCAGGTAGACTGTTTATGAGCATCGCGGAACGTTTGATCACCAGACACACGCCCCATCGGGCCCTGGGAAAAGGGATTGCCCTCAGCCTGCTGCTGGCACTGCCCTTCTCGTCCGTCGCGACTGTCGACACGGACGCCGAGTACAAGGCGGTCACGCCAACGGTCGATCAGGCCCGTGCCAACATTCTTATCGCCCGACAGCTCCAGTTCACCCATTTCCGTGATCTCGGCATTAACGATTCCCTGTCGGGCGACGTGTTTGACGCCTACCTCGACTATCTTGACGGGCAACGCATCTACCTGACCCAGGAAGACCTGCAGAAATTCTCGGCGATTCGCCTGGGCCTCGGCTCCGCCCTGAAAACCGGCCAGCTGCAGCCCGGTTTTGACATCTACAACCTGGTGCAGCAGCGCATTATTGAGCGCCTGAATTTTGCTCTTAACATCATCGACAACGGCATCGACAAGCTCGAGTTCGACACCAACGACACCATCCGGCTCGACCGCTCCGAAGGCGACTGGGAGCCCGACCGCGCAGCGCTGGATGCGCTGTGGGTCAAGAGGGTGAAGAATGCAGTGCTGGCCCAGCGGCTGAACAACACAGACGACGACGCCATTGAGGAGAGCCTGCGCCAGCGTTATGAAGGCCAACTGAAGCGCGCCTTTCAGGCTCGCAGTGAAGATGCCTTCCAGGCCTACATGAACGCCTTTGCCGGCATGTGGGACCCCCACACCTCTTACTTTTCGCCACGCACCTCGGAAAACTTCAACATTAATATGAGCCTGTCCCTTGAAGGCATCGGTGCCGTTCTGCAGGCAGACAACGAATACACCAAGGTGGTTCGGCTGGTTCCCGGCGGCCCGGCGTCCAAGCAAGGGCAACTGCAGCCAGCGGACCGCATTGTCTCGGTGACTCAGGATGACGAGGAAAAACCGGTCAACGTCATCGGCTGGCGTCTCGATGAAGTGGTGGATCTGATCCGTGGCCCCCGCGAGTCCACGGTCACGCTGGAAGTGATCCCCGCCAATGCCACCGACGAAACCGTTACCAAGGCCATTGCAATCAAGCGCGACAAGGTCAAGCTGGAAGAACAGAGCGCCAGCAAAGACGTGATCGACCTGGACCGGGGTGGGCAGAGCTATCGCATCGGGGTCATCAACATTCCCACCTTCTACGCCGATTTCCAGGCCATGCAGGCCGGTGATGCCAATTACAAGAGCACCACCCGGGATGTGCGCAATCTCATTGAAGAACTGAAAGAAGACGGCGTTGACGGTGTGGTGATGGACCTCCGTAACAACGGCGGCGGTGCGCTGCACGAAGCCAACGATCTGGTGGGTCTGTTCATTGACCGGGGCCCCACCGTGCAGATCCGCAATTCCAACAACGACGTGCAGGTGCTGACCGACGAAGATCCGGCCGTCGCTTACGATGGTCCGCTGGTGGTGCTGGTGAACCGGATGAGCGCATCGGCGTCAGAAATTTTTGCCGGCGCCATACAGGATTACGGCCGCGGGCTGGTGGTCGGGTCGCAAACCTTCGGCAAAGGCACCGTGCAGGCCGTGCGCCCGCTCAATCACGGCCAGCTCAAAATCACCCAATCCAAGTTCTACCGGGTATCCGGGGGCTCCACCCAGCACAAGGGGGTGATTCCCGATATCGAGATTCCATCCCGAGTTGATAAATCCCGCATTGGTGAAGACGCTCTCGATCACGCCCTGCCCTGGGACCAGATCGAGGCCGTGCCCCATGCGCGCTACTTCGACTTCAGCGGAATCATTGATGAGCTGCGCCAGCGTCATGACGAGCGCTTCGAGGAAAGCCCGGAATTCCGTCTGCTGCAGCAGGAAATCGACTTCCTCAAAGAGCAGCGGGCCACGGAATCAGTCAGCCTGAACCATGACGAGCGCAAGGCGCAGCAGTCCCAGATCGAGCGTACCCGACTGACCATTGCCAACGCCCGTCGCGAACTGCGCGGCGAAGAGCCGTTCGAGACTCTGGAAGAACTGGACGACTGGCAGGACGTTCGGGCCGCGGATCTGGACAACACCGATGAGGAACTCGACTTCATCATCCGTGAGGGTGGCCACATCATGGCCGATATGCTGGAGCTGGACCGCCGCATGGCGTCCATACTCAATCCCAAGCAACTTGCCGCTCAGGCACGCTGAGAGCGCCTGATAGCAGGCTGAGACCAGACCGACAGGGTAGCCCATGACGGCCAGAAAGGACGACGACCAGAAAAAAGCGCAGATGCTTCAGGGCATGCTTATGGACGCCATGCACGCCATGAAATCCCTGGAAGAAGTGGAAGGCCTGGAGCAACAGGGAGACGAGGGTCGCGACCAGAAATCTCTGGTTAACCGGCTCGCCGGCATGACCGGCTCGGCACTGCGATTTGCCGCTCGCTCAACCGACACCTCACTGCGGGTCGGGCGGGCGCTGATCAACTCCCAGGACCAGCTGCGAATGATGCTGTCCGCCGGCCAGTCCCTGAAAGACATTCGCGAGGTGGCGGGACTCACGCTGTCGGAAATGAGCGAAGCCCTCAACCTGCGTGACAAATCGGTGCTGGAAGCCATAGAGAATGGCACCGCCACGCTCTCATTCGAGCTGATTCTGCGCCTGGCGGCACTGATAGCCCGCAATGATCCCATCCCGTTCATCCTGCGCACCACACGCAACTACAACCCGGAAGTCTGGCAGATTCTCAACGACTGGGGCGTGGGCCGGCTGCCACTGCAGTTCGAGCGGGAGCGCGAGTTCATCAATATATTCCGCCGCCATGACGACGCCCGTAACCTGTCGGATGAAGGCTTCCAGAAAGTACTGGAATTCACCCGCCAGAGCTTCGAGATGTCACTGCACTTTATCGAAGAGCAGGAACAGCAGACGGCAGCGCTGAAAGCCCAATACGAAGACTCAGCCGAATAATACCCGCATGCCGGTGATGTCCGGATTGTGAACCACCCCTTTCTCGGTCACGATGGCGTCAATCAGGCTCGCCGGCGTCACGTCGAACACCGGGTTGAACACATCGACGCCCTCCGGGGCGATCGGAACCCCCCTGATCTGTCGCACCTCACTGCCCTCACGCTCCTCGATGGGAATATCGCTACCTGAAGCCAACGACATATCGACGGTGCTGGAGGGCGCCACCACCATAAAACCGACCCGGTGATAACTGGCCAGCACCGCCAAACTGTAAGTGCCAATCTTGTTGGCCACGTCGCCATTGGCGGTGATGCGGTCCGCACCCACGACGATCCATTTCACTTCACCGCGAGCCAGGATCGCGGCTGCCGCGCCGTCGGCGTTGAGCGTCACAGGTATACCATCCCGCGCCAGTTCCCAGGCCGTCAGCCGGCTACCCTGCAGCCAGGGTCGGGTCTCATCGGCGTACACTTGCTTCAACAGTTTTTTCTCGTGAAGGCGGCGAATCACACCCAGCGCGGTGCCATAGCCACCGGTGGCGAGGGCGCCGGTGTTGCAGTGGGTCAGCACCGAAAACGGCGTATCCGCGGCCATGAACTCGAGGGCGCGATCCGCCATCGCCAGATTGGCTGACAGGTCCTCCTGGTGAATCTGCACCGCTTTCGCCGCCAGACATGTGATCGCCTCGTCGAGGGTCCGGCACCGGTGAAATTCCTTTTCCATGATCTGCAGCGCCCAGAACAGGTTGACCGCCGTCGGGCGGGAGGCCGCCAGTTCGCTGATGGCTTGGCGGATTTCCGCTTTCCAGTCACCTGCGCCGGCATGGCGTGCTGCCAGGGCGACGCCGTAGGCGGCACTGATGCCAATCGCCGGTGCGCCCCGCACCACCATGTCACGAATACACTGGGCCACACCTGAGGCACCCTCCAGCGTAATCCAGTGTTCCTCCATGGGCAGCAGGCGCTGGTCCAGCAACTCAAGGCTGCTGTCATGCCAGCGCATGGCCACCGTGCCGATGGCGCGCTGGTCAGAGGAATGGGTTGGCTCAGGCATGGACAGGCTCCAATCGACTCAATGGGATGAATTCCGGGCCGCCAGTATAACCGTCCATCCTGCCGGATTTGAATCACGGGCTGACTCGCCCTGCCGGCAGGGTAGTTCTCAACGCACCTGCTCGTTATACTTTCCGGCTACATTCTTCGGGAACGGCCTGTCAGGCAGGCGGCCCACACAAACAGCACCCAAAAGGCAGGGTACATGACGGCAGATACCATCACGGCAGCGGACATTCGCATTAACGCCCGCTGGCTTATCCCGGTGGAACCCGCAAACACCGTATTGCACCACCAGGCAGTCATCATCCAGGGCGATCGCATTGCCGCCATTGTGCCCCAGCACGAGGCCGACAGCCGGTTTCGCGCCCGCGAGACCATTGATCTGGCCTCCCATGTGGTGCTGCCGGGGCTGATCAATATGCACGGCCATGCGGCCATGTCCTTGTTCCGCGGCCTCGCCGACGACCTGCCGTTGATGACCTGGCTGAATGACCACATCTGGCCCGCCGAGGGCGCCCATGTCAGTGAATCGTTCATTGCTGACGGCACCCAACTGGCCATGGCGGAGATGCTGCGAACCGGCACCACCACCTTTTCAGACATGTATTTCTTTCCGGAGGTTGCCGCCCAGCTGGCACACGATGCGGGTATGCGCGCGCAAGTCTGCTTTCCCCTGCTGGACTTCCCCACGCCCTGGGGCGCCGGCCCGGACGAATACCTGAGTAAAGGGGCTGCGTTTATCGAACAGTGGCAGGGCAACGAATACATCATGCCGGCTATCGGCCCCCACGCGCCCTATACCGTATCCGATGCGCCGTTGCGCCGCGCGGTAGCGCTTTCTGCTGAAACCGGCGCGCGCCTGCAGGTCCACCTGCACGAAACCGCATTCGAGGTGAATGAGGCCGTCGAGAAAAGCGGTCAGCGCCCAACCCGGCGCTTGGCGGAACTGGGCGTGTTGAACTCTCTCACCCAGTGCGTTCACATGACACAGATTGATGACAGCGATATTGAGCTGCTCACGCAGACCGGCGCCCATGTCATTCACTGCCCGGAATCCAATCTCAAGCTCGCCAGTGGCCTGTGCCCGGTACAGAAACTGACCGACGCCGGGGTCAATGTCGCCATCGGCACTGACGGCGCCGCCAGCAACAATAACCTGGACCTGTTCGGCGAGATGAACACCGCCGCCTTGGTGGCCAAAGTGGTCGCCGGCGACGCCGCCGCCCTGCCCGCTCACCATGCCATTGCCATGGCGACGCTGCACGGCGCCCGGGCGCTGGGTCGGGATCATGAGCTCGGCAGCCTGGCCGCCGGCAAACTGGCGGATCTCATTGCCGTGGACCTCAGCGATCCTTTCCTGCAGCCCGTGTACGATCCGGCGTCACACCTCGTATACAGTAATCACGGCCGCCAGGTAAGCCACAGCTGGATCAATGGCGTACCACAAGTACAGGACGGCCGTTTGACGCGGATAGACGTGCCGGATCTCATGCTCAGGGTCAAGTCCTGGTCTGAGCGCATCGGACAACACTGAGCCCGGCGGACGCCCCGGATGGAATTCGTCCACGACCTTATTACGAATCAGGCAGAAACGACCATGAGTAACCACAACGTAGACCAGAACGAAATTGCCAAGTTTGAAGCGCTGGCCAGCCGCTGGTGGGACCCGACCAGCGAATTTCGCCCCCTGCACGACATCAACCCGTTGCGCCTGAACTACATTGACGAGCGAGCGCCCCTGGCCGGCAAGCGGGTGCTGGACGTGGGTTGCGGAGGCGGCCTGCTGTCCGAGGGCATGGCCCGCCGTGGCGCGCAGGTTACCGGCATCGACATGGGCGAGGCCCCGCTGTCCGTGGCCCGGCTGCACGGTCTGGAGAGTGGTGTCAAAGTGGACTACCGCCAGATTACGGTGGAAGAGCTGGCGCAGGACCCGGAGCAGGCCGGCCAGTATGATGTGGTTACCTGCCTGGAGATGCTTGAGCACGTGCCGGATCCGGCTTCGGTCATTCGGGCCTGTGCCTCCATGCTGAAACCGGGCGGCCACCTGTTTGTGTCCACCATCAACCGCAACCCGAAATCTTTCCTGTTTGCCATCGTGGGTGCGGAATATGTGCTGCGCCTGCTGCCCAAGGGCACGCACGAATGGAAGAAATTCATTCGCCCGTCGGAAATGTCCGACCACCTGCGCCACGCCGGGCTGGATATCCGGGAACTCACCGGCATGACCTACAACCCGGTGACCAAGGTGTACCGTCTCGGCCGGGACGTGGACGTGAATTACATGATGCACGCTGTGGACGACCGCGAAGGTAACGGCGGCGAATGAGCGCCTCCGTACCCACCGGCCCGGCTCATGCCTCATCGGGCGCGCCCTCCACCGTGCTGTTCGATCTGGACGGCACGCTGATCGATACCGCACCGGATTTCATTCGCTGCCTCAATCAATTGCGCATCCAGCATGGCCTGACGCCGCTGCCGGCGGCCACCATTCGTCGCTCAGTCTCGAATGGCGCACGTGCAATGGTCCGGGTCGGTTTTGGTCTGGAGCCGGAGCACCCGGACTACCTGGACAAGCACACGGCCTTTCTCGATCTCTATGAGGAAGGCGTTGCCATCGAGACCCGGCTGTTTGACGGTATGGACGCCATTCTCAGTGATCTGGAATCGCGGGGCATTCCCTGGGGCATCGTCACCAACAAGCCGGTGCGTTTTGCCGAGCCGCTGGTGGCGGCACTGGGTCTTGCCGAGCGCTGCGCCGTGGTGATCTGCCCAGACCATGTAACCCACCGCAAACCCCACCCGGAAGCGCTCCACCTGGCCTGCGAACGCATCGGTGCGGCCCCCGATACGGGCATCTACGTAGGCGACCACGAACGTGACATTGAAGCGGGCCGGAACGCCGGCATGAAAACCATCGCCGTGCGCTATGGCTACAGCGAAGAGCCACACACCGTTGATCTGTGGCAAGCAGACCTGATAGCCGACACCGTCCACGACCTGGCAAAGCTGTTACAATAGCGTCCTACCAGAACGTTGGATTCGTCGGTTTTTCCGAACGGTTTCCCCTACAAGGAGACAGGTTATGCAAGATTACCAGGCACCGGCTGATTTATTGAAAGATCGCATTATTATGGTGACAGGCGCGGGCAGCGGCATCGGGCGCGCAGCAGCCAGGTCCTTTGCGGCCCACGGCGCCACAGTGATCCTGCTGGGCCGGACCGTATCCAAGCTGGAATCCCTGTACGATGAAATTGAGGCAGCCGGCCACCCCAAGCCCGCCATCGTTCCGATGAATCTCGAGGGCGCCGCGGTCAAAGAATACGAAGAGCTCGCCATGACCATCGAGGACAACTTCGGGCAGCTGGATGGCCTGCTGCATAACGCCGCAATTCTCGGCAGCCGCAGCCCGGTCGAGCTGTACGATCCCGAAACCTGGAACAAGGTAATGCACGTCAACGCCACCGCACCGTTCCTGCTGACCCGGGCGATGATTCCGCTGCTGCGCAAATCCGCTGACGCCTCGGTGATTTTTACCTCCTCCGGGGTGGGCCGCAAAGCCAAGCCCTACTGGGGCGCCTACGCGGTGTCGAAGTTCGCGCTGGAAGGCCTCAGCCAGCTGCTGGCCGAAGAGCTGGACGACGAGCGTCACAATGTTCGGGTCAACAGCCTGAACCCCGGTGCTACCCGCACCAATATGCGTGCCCATGCCTACCCGGCCGAGAACCCTCAACAGAACCCGGCACCGGAAGATCTGATGCCCAGCTACCTGTACCTGATGGGCAAAGACAGCGCGGATGTGACCGGCCAACAACTGGACGCCCAGCCGAAATAATGGAACTGCTGTTTTACACCACCTCACAGTGCCACCTGTGTGAACTGGCAGAAGCCCTGCTCGTAAACACTCCTATGCCCGCGCCCGTTCCGGTGGATGTGGTGGACATTGCCCAATCGGAAGCACTGGTGGAACGCTACGGCACCCGCATCCCGGTGTTGCGCCGCAACGATACCGGAGCCGAGCTGGACTGGCCGTTTGACCGGGATCAGTTACTCACCTTCTTGCAATGAGGACACCCTGACATGTTGATGGTTATATCCCCGGCGAAAACCCTGGATTACGAAAGCTCGCTGGCCACCGAGCAGCACAGCCAGCCCGATTTTCTGGACGACGCCTGTGAACTGGTGGATCAGCTCAAGACCCTCGAGCCCCATCAGGTCAGCAATCTGATGAGCATCAGCGACAAACTCGGGCAGCTCAACGCCGAGCGTTTCCAGCAGTGGAAAACGCCGTTCACCCCGGACAACGCGCGCCAGGCCATTCTGGCCTTCAAGGGTGATGTGTACACCGGTCTCGACGCAGAGCGTTTCAGTGACAAGGAGTTCGAGTTTGCCCAGAAGCACTTGCGCATGCTGTCCGGCCTGTACGGAGTACTCAAGCCTCTCGACCTGATGCAGCCCTACCGGCTGGAAATGGGCACCCGCTTCGAGAACACCCGCGGCAAAGACCTGTATGCCTTCTGGGGCGATCGCATTACCCGGGAACTGAATCGCCTGCTGGAAGCGGACGACGGTGTGCTGGTGAATCTGGCGTCCAATGAGTATTTCAAGAGCGTGCGCAAGAAAGAACTCAATGGCCGCCTGGTCACACCCCAGTTCAAAGACTGGAAGAACGGCCAGTACAAGATGATCAGTTTCTACGCCAAAAAAGCCCGAGGCCTGATGTGCCGTTACGCCATTGAAAACGGCATCACCCAGGCAGACGACCTCAAGGGATTCAATCTCGAAGGCTACTATTTCAGCCCGGAGCAATCCGACCAGAACAACTGGCTCTTCCTGCGGGACGAGCAGTAACACCGATCACGTTGTGGAGTCCTGAATGAACGAAGCTGTATTTTCCCAGATTGCCATGCTGGTGCTTCTGACCGGCCTGATTGTCTGGATGGGCATTATCGTCTGGGATCTGGCCAAGAAATCCCAGGCCGGTCGGTTCGGCACCCTTGCCCTGTTCACCGTGCTGGGCGCTGGCGTGGTTGGATTTATCGTCAAAACTGTGATGGTGGAGATCCTGCAGATCTGACGTGACGCTGCCGCCACCACTTTACGGCCACGGACCCGTGGCCGTATCATCCTCTCCCCGATTTCTGAAACTCTGACAAGGACCGACCCTGATGTGGTTTCGTAATGCCCGTGTGTTCCGTTTTACCAAGCCCTTCGATATTTCCGCTGAAGCCCTGGAAGAAAAACTGCAAGGCGACGCATTCAAACCCTGCGGTCCCCAGGAAACCACCCGGCAAGGCTGGGTACCGCCGCTTGGCAAACACAGCGACATGCTGGTGCACAGCACCAACGGATACCACCTGATCGCCCTGCGCAAGGAAGACAAGATCCTGCCAGGCTCTGTGGTCAAAGAGATCGTGGAAGAGCGCGCCGAAGCCATCGAGATCGAGCAGAGCCGCAAGGTACGGCGCAAAGAGAAGGATGAAATCAAAGAACAGGTCATGCTGGAAATGCTGCCCCAGGCTTTTTCCAAAAACCGTCGCAGCTTTGCTTATCTGGCGCCCCAGGATGGACTGCTGGTGGTAGACGCGGGTTCCTCGAAACAGGCCGAAGATCTGGCCTCGTTCCTGCGTAAAAGCCTCGGCTCGCTGCCGGTTCGCCCCCCTGCGGTAGAGCAGGCCCCCGCGTTTACCTTTACCGGCTGGCTCAATGAAAGCATTGATCTGCCGGGCACCATCGAGCTGGGCACCGAGTGTGAACTGAAAGACCCGTCAGAGGACGGTGGCGTGGTGCGCTGCAAAGGGCTGGACCTGAAAGCCGACGAGATTCGTAACCATCTGGACGCCGGGATGCAGGTCACCAAGCTGTCCCTCACTTGGGAAGACAACCTGTCCTTTGTGCTGGATGAGGAACTGGGCATCAAACGCCTGAAGTTCGGCGATACCCTGCAGGAAAAGCTGGACGACGTGGACGCCGACGACGCGGCCGCCCGTTTCGATGCTGCGTTCGCGCTGATGACCCTGGAACTGGCGCGTCTGATTCCCGGCCTGCTCGAGGCCCTGGGCGGAGAAGACCGCTCGGCGATCATCGAAGAGAGCTGAGCACGGCCCAATGCCGTGACGGCTCCGCGTTACCCTGGTCAGTGGGACTGCCGGCGAAGGCGCTCCCGCTGCCAGTCTTTTTCAGGCTCGTTAAGCACCAGCCGCAGATCCATCACTTCCTCTTCCGCGTTGTACTGGACCTCGAACCCCAGGTGATCTGCGAGATGCAGCATGGGCCGGTTGTCCGGTAGTACATTGCCCACCATTTCCACGGTGCCACGGGCGCGGCAGTAATCAATCATCTTCTGCATCAACGCCACTCCCAGGCCCTCACCTTTCATCTTGTCATGCACCATCACGGCAAATTCGCACTGCAGGTTATCGGCGTCCGTCCAGACCCGTACCGTGCCCAGGGTTTCCTCGCCCTCGCCGTCTTCCCGCGGGGCGTTGGCAATGAACACCATCTCCCGGTCATAATCGATTTGCACCATCTGCGCCACGTCCTCGCGGGAGAAGTGTTTGCGGTATTGAAAAAAGCGGTAGCGGATGGACTCCGGCGATTGCAGTTCGTGGAACGCCCGATGGGCGGGCTCGTCTTCGGCCAGTACCGGGCGCAACACCACCCGGCGACCGGATTTGGGCAGCACGATCCACTCTTCCAGTTCCTTCGGATACGGCTGTATGATCGGCCGGCCGGGCTTGTCCGCAAGATCGATTGCCACATTGACCGCCACAGCGCCACTCTCGTTGAACAACAGCGGCGATATTTCCAGCCCGCGTATCTCGGGAATGTCGATTACGATCTGGGATAACGTGACCAGGGTTTCCGAGACGGCGCGAATATCTTCATCGGGCCTCAGGCTGTTTTCTTCCAGCAGTTTGTACATGTAAGTCCGGCGCAGCAACTCCCGCGCCAGCACCATGTTCAGCGGCGGCAGGGCAATCTGCCGGTCTGTCATCACATTGATCTGCGCGCCCGCAGCGCCACAGACGACGAGGGGGCCGAACACCGGATCACGGGTGATACCCACACTGAACTCGATACCCCCGACATGTTGATAAGCTCGCTGAACGGCGAACCCCAGGAACCCGCTGCCCGGGAAATGGTATTGATACTCTTCCATCAGAACCCGGCAGCAATCGATGATGGCCGCCTCACTGTTGAGCTTCTGCATGGTGCCCTTGAACCGCCGCTGACCGGTGCTCAGCTCCTGGAACGGGTAACACGCCTGTTGGTGAATCACCGTGATGTCCACCGGGCGCCGCTCCACGGCAAACGCCTCGAGCACCTCTTCCACGTCATCGCAATAGATGGTCTCGATGGTGTTGATGCCGTAATCACGGATCACGTCCCTGGCCTCGCGGCTGGACAGGTGCATGCGCCCGGCCCGCATGGCCGCCATTACCACCCGGCGTGTCTGTGTGCGGTCTTCGAAATGATCGGTAAAGGACTCCGGCGTCTCAGTCAGCAGGCGCTGAACCCGCTGGTGACGAACGTGCTGCATGAACGCCATGACCGCCTTCTCCGGATTGAAGAATGACGGCAGGCCGGCACGGTAGAACTCTTCACGGGCGTCCATCACCGTGCTCTGCCCCAGCCAGCAGGTGAACACATTCAACCGCGTACCTTTGGCTGCCTGTACCACCGCATCGGCAATCTGCAGGCTGTCTTCGGTCAGGCTGGGCGCGTACATCACCAGCACGTTGGCCACTTCCGGATCACGCGCCAGAACCTTGATCGCCTCCGCGTAAAGCGCCGGTGAAGCATCGTAGTTCAGGTCGATGGGGTTCTTGCGGGTCCAGTACGGCGGCAGGTGTTCCGCCAGTGCCTCGATGGTCTGGTCCGACAGCGGTGCCAGCTCACCCCCCAAGTCTGCCAGCCTATCCACCGCCAGCACCCCGGGACCGACGCCATTGGCCATGATCGCCAGGGTTTCGCGGCGCAGCGGGCGCATGCGAGTGAGGGTTTCCAGGGCGTCGAACATCTGCCCGAGGCCGTCGACCCGCAACACACCGGCGCGCTGCAGCATCGCATCGTAGATGGGATCGCTGCGCTTCAGGCCTGCCGGCAACTGATGGGGAAACCATTCCGATTCCGGAACACGGCCGCTTTTCACAGCGATCACCGGCTTGGTGCGGGAGGCAACCCGAACGGCCGACATGAACCGGCGCGGGTTGGGAATGTTCTCGATGTGCAGCAGAATGGCGCGGGTCTGGCTGTCCTGGGCCAGGTAATCGATCAGATCGTCGTGATCAATGTCCATGCCATCGCCCAGGGTCAGGAAGTAGGAGAACCCCACCCCCCGGGCGAAGGCCCAGTCAATCACCGAGCTGGCAATGGTGCCGGACTGCCCCACGAACGCGACCTTGCCCGGAATCGCCCCCATATGGGCATAGGTGGCGTTGAGACTCCGGGCGGGCACCATCAGGCCGATGGTGTTGGGCCCGAGTACCCGGATACCGGTTTCCCGGGCCGCGTCCCGCACCGAATACATCAGCGGCTGGCCAGTCTTGCTGTGGGTCCGGGACATGCCGCCGGTCATCACAATCGCCGTGCGCACCCCGGCCTCACCCAGCCGACGCACCATCTTTGGCACCGTATCCGGCGGCGTACAAATAATGGCCAGATCCGGGCTGAACTCCATTTTCGACACTTTGCGCACGCAAGGTACACCGTGCACGTTGTCGTAATCGTTCTGGTTCACCACCAGCAACTGGCCCGGATAACCGCCTCCCAGCAGGTTACGCAGCACCATGCCGCCGAGGTTGTCTGCGCGCTCCGACGCACCGGTCACCACGATAGATGAAGGATTGAAAAGACTTTCCAGATACCGGGTGCTCAAACGCACGCTCCTTGCTGATTCCAGTCGTTGACGAGGCTACCCTTATCTTAGGCGCTTGGCCTCTGATGTAAAATGCCGAGCACCGGCCTAAGACCAAAGAAACACGGCAACAACGTACTATCCCTGATAACATTGATGAAAATACAAGCAGAACCCAAGCACGCAAAACGAACGTTGTCAGGATTCGTATGACCACAGCCTTTTTCTCTCATGATGACTGTCTGAAACACACCATGGGTCCGGAACACCCCGAGTCACCGGAGCGCATTGCAGCCATCATCAGTCACCTTGCCGACACCGGCGTTGGGGATGTGCTGGATTGGGTTCGCCCGGACGAAA
The DNA here is from genome assembly GCF_023156235.1 of Marinobacter goseongensis. Taxonomy (GTDB): domain Bacteria; phylum Pseudomonadota; class Gammaproteobacteria; order Pseudomonadales; family Oleiphilaceae; genus Marinobacter; species Marinobacter goseongensis. Next base: position 30,458 of record NZ_JAKZAI010000016.1, read on the forward strand.
TCACCCGGGATCAGCTGCTGACCGTTCACCCCGAGAAATACCTGCACCAGCTTGAGCTGATTCAACCGACCCGCGGCCGCGTGTTCACCGACCCGGACACCGCCATGATGCCCGACACCCTGCGCGCGGCCCGCCTGGCCGCCGGCGGCAATATTGAGGCGGTCGACATGGTACTGAGCAGCCAGGTGACCAATGCGTTTGTGTGCGCCCGCCCGCCGGGACACCACGCCGAGCGCAGCAAATCCATGGGATTCTGCTTTTACAACAACATTGCCCTGGCGGCGATGCGGGCCCTTACCTTCCATCATCTGGAGCGGGTCGCGATCATCGATTTCGACGTGCACCAGGGTAACGGTACCGCCGATATTGTCGGGGGCGACGAGCGCATTCTCATGTGCTCCAGTTTCCAACACCCCTTCTACCCCCACTCCCATGTGCATCGCCAGCCGGAGAACATCGTCAACATCCCGATTGAATCCGACTGCTCGGCACTGGCCTATCGCAAGGCGGTGGAAGCGGGCTGGCTGAAAAAACTGCAGGATTTCCGGCCGCAACTGGTGCTGATCTCGGCCGGCTTTGACGGCCACCGGCTGGACCCGATGGCGGAGCTGAATCTGGAAGTGGACGACTATCGCTGGCTGACGGAAATGATTGTCAGCGTGGCCAGCGACCACGCCAATGACCGCATCATTTCAACCCTGGAAGGCGGTTACCATTTGCGTGCACTGGCGGAAAGTGTCAATGCGCATCTGGAAGTGCTGAGCGCGGTGCACTAGCCGGCAAAGCCGGACTCATAACCGTTGGCCTGCTGCAGTTCCGGGCGCTCGCCCTCGCGCTGCAGACGAATGGTTGTGCGTCGGTTGTCCGCCGCGCGGTTAGACACCGGGTACTGATCCGCATGGGCCCGAACCGTGATCAGATCCTGCGGCACCCCCTGCTCAATCAGGTAATCCGCCACCGCGTTAGCGCGCTTTTCTGACAACGCCCGGTTGTCAATGCGGCTGCCGGAACCGTCGGTATGACCATCCACGAAAATACGCTCAATGGTGGAATCCGCCCGCACGTAGGTCACGATGTTGTCCAGCAGGGTCCGGTCACCGTCCGACAGGCTGGTGCTGCCTGCCCGGAACGGAACCCTGGAACGCTTGATCTGGTCGTAATTCACCGGCAACAGACCCGCGGTGCACTGACGATAACGGCCGAACTCGCTGGCAAAATTGATGTTCGACACCCTGACCCGTACCGGACGGCTGTCATACCAGGATTGCCGGGTCACCGTGGGCATCATGCCGTCCAGCAACCCCTGAGCGATGACCATAGCCTGTCGGGCGCCCAGCGCCACCGGGCGGCGGCCCTCACCCACATCAATGGTGCCCACCTTGCGCGGTGCCGCTCCGGGCCGCCAGGGCGGCGCCTCGACCGCCAAACTGCCACGGCCCGGCCGCATCAATGCGGTATCAGACTCGAGAATGAACGATAACTGCTCACCGGCCTTGTGGCGAAAAATGGCGCGACCGTAGCCCGGCACCTCATGCACCAGAGCGCATTCGAAGACCGATTCGGAGACATACCACTGGCTGTTTTCGATGCCGGCACCAAAGCTGGAAGACTGCGCCAAACCACTGGCACCCGCCATCAGTGCGCCGGTCAGCGCAGCCGCGCGGGGAAACAAGGCTGATTGTTTGGCCATAACATCAATCCGTCAGTATCTGGGTCACTGACCGTTTAACGGCAGCGGGAAACCTTTCTTTAGGTATTCGGAAGAAACAAACACCCAGCGCATCTGGTATAATTCCGCCAAATTTTTGGCCGGCGCATGCCCGGCCCCGGACTGCGCGGAAAAACACCGAATGACTGACACCCTGACCATCACCCGCCCTGACGACTGGCACCTGCACGTTCGCGACGGCGCCGTGCTCAACGACGTGGTGCCCGCCACCGCCCGGTGTTTTGGCCGTGCCATCATCATGCCGAATCTGGTGCCGCCGGTGACCACCGCGGACGCTGCACTGGCTTACCGGCAGCGGATCGTGACGGCCGCCGGCAACCTGCCGTTCGAGCCACTGATGACCCTGTACCTGACCGAGTCCACCACCGCAGAGGACATTCGCGAGGCCAAAGCTGCCGGGGTTGTTGCTGCCAAGCTGTACCCAGCGGGCGCCACCACCAACTCCGCCTCAGGCGTGACCGACATCCGCAATATTTACCCGGTACTCGAGGCCATGGCCGACTGCGGCCTGTTGCTGCTGGTGCATGGGGAAGTGACCGATGCACACATTGATATCTTCGATCGCGAGAGAGTCTTTCTTGAGCGGGTGCTGGCGCCCACGCTGGAGGCCTTCCCAGCATTGAAAGTCGTGCTGGAGCACATCACCACCGCAGATTCCGTCGAGTTCGTGCGCAGCCACACCGGCGACAACCTGGCCGCGACCCTGACACCCCAGCACCTGATGTATAATCGCAACCACATGCTGGTAGGCGGCATCCGCCCTCACCTGTACTGCCTGCCGATCCTGAAGCGCAACCTTCATCAGCGCGCCCTGCAGGATGCAGTGATCAGCGGCGACAAACGGTTTTTCCTGGGTACCGATTCCGCCCCCCACGCCCGTGACAAAAAAGAGGCTGCCTGCGGCTGCGCCGGGTGCTACTCGGCCTTCGGTGCCATCAGCCATTACGCCGACATTTTCGAGGAACTGGGAGTGCTGGACAAACTGGAGGCCTTCGCCAGTTTCCACGGCGCGGACTTTTACGGCCTGCCCCGCCACTCTGACACCATTACCCTGACCAGAGAGCCATGGACCATGCCGGCGGAACTGCCGCTTTCCGACGGTTCGATTGTCCCGCTGCGCGCGGGCGAAACCATCAACTGGAAACTGGCATCCGCCTGAATCAGACAATCCGAATCACGGCCTGACACCTAGGAGTTTGAGTGACTGACGAAAACAGAGAACTGCATCCCATGGCCCGCCGATTCCGCGGCTTTCTGCCGGTGGTTGTGGATGTGGAAACCGGCGGGTTCAACCCGGAAACGGATGCCCTGCTGGAAGTGGCCGCCGTGCTGCTGACCATGGACGACGACGGCTGGCTGGTGCGTGGCGAAACCCACCTGCAACAGATCGATCCTTTTGAAGGCGCCAACCTGGAGCAGTCTGCACTCGACTTCACCGGCATCGACCCCTGGAGTGCCGAGCGTGAGGCGGTGCCCGAGCGGGAAGGCCTGAGCGAGATCTTCAGCCCGATCCGCAAGGCGGTCAAAGCCCACGACTGCAAACGAGCGGTACTGGTGGGCCACAATGCCACCTTCGATCACAATTTCGTGTTCGCAGCGGCCCTGCGTTCGGACATCAAACGCAATCCGTTTCACCCGTTCTCGACCTTCGACACCGCCACTCTGGCCGGTCTCGCATACGGCCACACGGTACTGGCACAGGCCTGCAAACTGGCCGGCATTCCGTTCAGCAACAAGGAAGCTCATTCCGCTGCCTACGACGCCGAAAAAACCGCCGACCTGTTCTGCGGCATCGTGAACCGCTGGAAAGAGCTCGGAGGGTTTCCGCCGCCCCTGATCTGCGAACCGGACGACGCCTGAACCAAAAAAAACGCCTCCCGAGGGAGGCGTTTTTTACAGGCGTGAGCCAGACCGTTACCAGTAAATGCCCCGCATGATGGCCGCGAAGGCCACCTGCTCGGAAGACACCTTCGGCTTCTCGCCCGACTTGCTGCCCGCAGCAGACGGGGAATCCGGGAACATCCGGTAACCGGTGTTCATCACGATCTCACCCATCTTCGGCGCCACGGCATGCAGCACCTGGGCGAAGATACCCAGCCGCGTCGCAACGCGCTTGGGACGGTACACAATGGCGTCTGCCACCATGTCTGCCGCTTCCTCCGGCGTCAGCGTGGGTACTGAATCGTAGATCTTGGTGGGCGCGATCATCGGTGTTTTCACCAACGGCATATTGATGGTGGTGAAAGTCACGTTGCGATCCGACCACTCAGCCGCGGCACAGCGGCTGAACGCATCCAGCGCAGACTTGGACGCCACATACGCCGAGAAGCGCGGTGCGTTGGTCAGTACGCCGATGGAGGAAATGTTCACCACGTGGCCACGACGGCGCTCCAGCATGGCCGGAGCAAAGCCCATGATCAGGCGCACAGAGCCGAAGTAGTTCAGCTGCATGGTGCGCTCGAAATCGTGGAACCGGTCAAACGACAACGCCAGCGAACGGCGGATGGAGCGACCGGCGTTGTTCACCAGCACATCCACATGACCGTGGTTGTCGAGCACGGTTTTCACGAAGCGGTCGCAGTCTTCCATATCGGCGAAGTCACACTGGTAGGCGTGAATGTTGCCACCACGCGCCTCCAGATCGGCGGCCACTTCGTCGAGGGTTTCCTTGGTGCGGGCGCCGATCACCAGAATGGCACCGGCCTCGGCCAGCTTGTGAGCGGTGGCCAGGCCGATACCCGAGGTGGCACCGGTCACGACACACACCTTGCCTTCGACGGTACCGCGAAGGGTACGGTCCTTGAACAGATCGGGATCCAGGTTACGCTCCCAGAAATCCCAGATCACCGCCGAGTAATCCGGCAGGCGAGGCACGCCGATGCCGGTGCCTTTCAGCACACGCTCGGTTTCCCGGGCATCAAATCGTGTGGGGTAATTGATGAACGACAGCACCGACGGAGGAATGCCCATATCGTCCAGTACCGCAGCGGTGAGTCGCTTCACCGGTGGCAGGTTTTTCAGACTCTGGCGAATGAACGGTGGCACAAACCCGAACATGCGGGAATCAATGCGCATACCCATCTTGGGGGCGTGGCCGGCTTCGCTGAAAATATTGAGGATCTCACCCACTTTGTAAGGATCGGAATCCACCAGATGGAAGCAGTTGCCGTCCTCGCCTTCGAGGTGCGCAATGTGATCCATGGCATTCACCACGAAATCCACCGGCACCACGTTCAGGCGGCCGCCTTCGATACCGATGGTGGGCACCCACTGGGGCAGCATGCTGCGGATCTTCTGGATCATCTTGAAGAAGTAGTAAGGGCCGTCAACCTTGTCCATCTCACCGGTTTCAGAGTGGCCAATCACCATGCCGGGGCGGTAGATACGGAACGGTACCTTGCAGCTCTCACGCACCACCTTTTCGGATTCGTGCTTGGTCAGCAGGTACGGATGATCCAGCTTTTCCGCTTCCTCGAACATGTCTTCGCGGAACGTGCCCTTGAACATGCCCGCGGCCGCAATCGAAGACACATGATGGAAACAGCCGGCCTGCATGGCCTTTGCCGCATTGACCGCACTGCGCGTGCCCTCAATGTTGGTCGCCTGCTGGGCGGCTTCATCGGCGCCCATGTCATACACGGCAGCAAGGTGGAAGAAATGATCAATGTTGCCTTTCAGCGCATCGAGGTTCTTGGCGTCGATACCCAGATTGGGGCTGGTCAGATCGCCGATAACCGCCTTGACCTGCTGCTCGGTTGCGCCCCAACGTTCGCGGAGAACATCCAGTTTGCCGAGAGATTGTTCACGAACCAGTACATGAACGGTACCGCCACGCGCCAGAAGTTTCTCTACGAGAAAACGGCCGATAAATCCGGTGCCACCCGTCAGAAAGTAATTCATTGATTGTCCACCCTGCTTGTTGCTCAATTGTTGTCTGTCCCTAACGCCCGACCGAGCCCCTGCGACTAAAGTCGTAGACTCATTCGGTAACGCCGGCATTGTACTTAATTGCAACCTTCATGTATCGAACTTTTTTAGAGCTTTTACTCTGTAAGCCTTTGTTTTAATTAGAGCCTTTACTCTAGGATTGCCCCGGAAGCACGCACTGAAAAGCCCGAACCCCTCGACTCTGTCGACACACTGATTTTGAGCCTAGCACAAGGTTCAGCACCTGCCCGGAAAAACACTTCATTACCAGAAAGAAATGAAACCACCCCATAGCAATGACATAATCCGCCCATACATCTGACACATCACTACCCTCTCATTCCGGACAGTCTTATATGAAACAAAACGACGCCAACGCTGAACGCTACATCGCCATCGCCCGCGCCTGCCTGAAAGCCATCAACGATACCGCGGCGGATTCCGGTTCCCGGGAAGACAAGATTCAGGCGGTCTATCAGGCCATTGATGATGCGTTCCAGGCTGAGTTTGCGGATTACCGCCAATCAGTGGCGGTGATGGGCACCGTGCTGGAGAAGATTGCCAGCGGACAGCTGGATGCTGATACGGCGGCCTCCCTTGCTCGTAAAACTCTGGACCAGCAACCGAAAAGCACCCGCAACGCCATGATCCACTGAGCGATTCACCGAAACCCGGAGCACGCGACACCATGCAATCAGGCACCGTCCGTTTGAGCGCCCAGCCCCGCTGGCTGGTTCAGTCATTGGCCCTGGCTTTCCTGCTGATTTTCGGCAGCCTGGCCCTGGCCGCTACCGACCCGGTAAAAAGCCCCAATGACAACAATCGCTATCGCTATCTGGAACTGGATAACCAATTGCAGGTGCTGTTGATCTCCTCCCCCGGCTCGGACAGGGCAGCCGCGTCCATGAACGTTGCCGTAGGCAGTGGCGACGACCCCAGGGATCGTGAGGGGCTGTCCCACTTTCTGGAGCACATGCTGTTTCTGGGCACTGAGAAATATCCGGAGGCAGGTGAATACCAGCAGTTCATCAAAAGCCACGGCGGCAGCCACAACGCGTTTACGGCGTTCCAGGACACCAATTACTTCTTCGATATCCGCGCCGGCTATCTGGACGATGCCCTCGACCGTTTCGCCCAGCAATTCTCCGCGCCCCTGCTCACCCCTGACCTGGTCGACCGCGAGCGGCAGGCGGTGCATTCCGAATTCACCTCCAAACAGAAAGAAGATGGCCGGCGCATCTATTCCGTGGAAAAAGCTATCAGCAACCCTGACCACGCCTTCAATCAGTTCGCCGTGGGCAACCTGAGCACCCTCGAAAACACCGAGCAACGGCCGTTGCGGCCGGACCTGATCGAATTCTGGAAAACCCATTACTCCTCCAATCTGATGAGCCTGGCGGTTTACGGCCCGCAGTCTCTGGACGAACTGGAGGCCATGGTGCGAGGGCGATTCGACGCCATCGAGAATCGCAACCTGGAAGCGAAAGTGCATTCCGAACCGCTGCTGCAGCCAGACACACTGCCGGCCCGGGTCACCGTGGATGCCCTCAAGGACATTCGCGGCCTGACGCTGACCTTCCCGATCCCGTCCCAGCGCGCCAATTACCGCACCAAACCTGGCAGCTACGTCGCCAATCTGCTGGGTCACGAGGGCCCGGGCAGTCTGTTCGACGTACTGAAACGGGAAGGCCTGGTAGAAAGCCTGTCTGCCGGCACCGGCATGGACACCGGTACGGAAGCCAGTCTGGAGCTGTCCATGTCACTCACGCCGGAAGGACTGGAGCGCCAGCAGGACATACTCTCGCTGGTGTTCGACTACATCGGGCAGGTCCGTGAACAGGGCATCTCCGAAGATCGCTTCAACGAGATGAAGAACCTGGCACAGATCGATTTCCGCTTCCGTGAGCGCAGCCAACCCATCCATGAGGTGATGCGCCTGTCCAGCCAGCTGCGCCATTATCAGCCGGCCGATGTGCTACAGGCACCGTGGATGATGGAGCGCTACGCGCCGGCCCAGTACCGGAATATTCTGGCGCGGCTGACCCCCGAGAACGTACTGGTCACCGTGGTGGACCCGGAACCCGACATCGAAACACCGAGCCTGACCGAGTGGTATCAGGCCGCCTGGGAACTGCAGCCGTTGAAACTATCGGCGCTTGAGACTACAGACACCAGCCGCCTGGCCGGGCAGCTCGCGCTTCCGGAAGCCAACCCCTTTGTTCCGGAAAACCTGGATATGGTCGGTGGCCCGACCATGACCAAACCGGTGCTTTTGGGCAATCAGGGCGGGTTGTCTGTCTGGTACGCCCGGGATACCCAGTTCGCTACGCCCAAAGCCAACGTGTACGTGAGCATCCGCACGCCACTGGCGCAGGCGTCTGCCCGGGGCAAGGTGCTGACCGAGCTGTTGGTGGATTCGGTCAACACCAACCTGAATGCCTGGGCCTACCCGGCCCAGCTGGCCGGTCTGGATTACAGCGTGTACTCCCACTTGCGGGGCATCACCCTTCGAGTGGGCGGGTACAGCGATAAGCTGCATGTGTTGCTGACGCGCATCCTCGCGCAAGTGGCCGACCCACACCTGACCCAGCAACGCTTTGACATCGCCCGCAAGCGGACGATCGACAACCTTCGGAACAAGACCAAGGAACGCCCGGTTCAACAAACCTCCGAGAGAATGCAGACGCTTCTGATCGTGGGCGCCTGGAGCACAGAGGATCGTCTGGCGGCTGCCGAGGAAGTCACACTGGAGGAACTGGAACGGTTTGCCGAGGAGCTGTTCACCCGGACCGACCCGGTGATGCTGGCCCACGGCAATCTGAGCCAGGCCTCAGCGCTGAACCTGGCGCAGCAGGTGCGCGCCATGGTGCTGCAGGATGCGGAGATCACGGAAGTGGCTCGCAGCCAGGTGAAAGAGCTACCGCAAGGCGAGACCACCGAAAGCATCCCGGTGAACCACCCGGATACCGGCTATACCCTGTACCTGCAAGGCACTGACACCGGGTTCGATGAACGGGCCAGGTACCGTCTGCTGGGTCAGGTGATCAGTAGCCCCTTCTACGAGGAACTGAGGACGAACCGCCAGCTCGGCTACATCGTGTACGCCACGCCCTTTGAAATGCTGGAGATGCCGGCCCTGGGCCTGGTGGTGCAATCACCGGAAGCGTCTGCGGATGACATTGACCAGGCGGTCAGTGAGTTTTCCGACGCGTTCGAGGAGCGCCTGAGCAGCCTCAGCGACAGCGACCTGGAGCGGGAAAAGCAGGCTGTCATCAGCAAGCTTGAGGAGCAGGACCGCCAGCTGAGTGAAGTCTCCGAGCGGTTCTGGCGGGAAATCGACCGCGGTGCCACCGGTTTCGATTCACGGGATCGGCTGGTGGCTGCCGTCAAGGCGGTGGACCGGGAGCAACTGCTGGAGGTTTATCGCCGCGCCGTACTGGAGCGGAATCGCGCGTTACGGGTGACTACGGATTCGCCAGGCGAAGAAACCGCTGCCAGTCCTCAGGCTCGTCAACGTCCCAGCGAGGCGCCAGCAGGCTGACGGACAAGCCACAGCCGGCAAGGCGATCACGGGTCTGGTCCAGAACGCTCTCCGTTCCCCAGGCCACGTGATCGAGCATGCCGGGCACAACCCTGCGCACCCCGATCAGCACATAGCCGCCGTCATTGGATGGCCCCAGCACCACGTCGCTGGCGTCCAGCGCGGCCACGGCCTCACGCACGTACTCCGGATCCACTGATGGGCAATCACTGCCCACCACGACGGCTTTGCAGTGGCTTTCCAGTGCCAGGCCCAGCGCCGCCTCCATCCGCTGCCCCAGATTCTCACCCTCCTGAATGCCGATGGTGATGCTTGCCGCGTCCAGCGCTGCCAGCACCTGGCTGGCAGCTTCCGGCGCCGGTTCCAGCGCGCGATCCCACCAGAACTGCACCGGCAGGCCGCTGGCGATGAGGTTATCCAGCACTTTCAGGCTCAGGCGGATGTGCGCGTTGAGGGCACCCCGGGCGCCCAGCTCCGACATCAGACGGGTTTTGACCCGGCCTTCCTCTGGCCATTTCGAGAACTGCATAACCAGCGCTGAGGCTTCAGGATTTGTGGGCATTTCGCACATCCGATCGGTAAACGGTCACAAGAGATTCCGGCGATTCACCGCGCCAATAGCGCCAGCGCAACCGCCACATGAGCAGGATGGTACGCCAGGCGCCGTGTTGTTCCCAGCGCCGGCTGTCAGTGACCACTGGGTCGCGGATGCAGAATGGGCGCGACACCCGCCGCAACCTCGAAGACAACTCCACATCCTCCATCAATGGCAGGGGTTCAAAACCCCGCAGGGCTTCAAACACCGGGCGCCGGACAAACAGCGCCTGATCACCCGTGGCGATACCGCTGAACCGGGAGCGTTGATTCATGAACCAGGCAATCACCCGGAATAAGGGGCGCCTGCCACTGAGGCGCACATCGAACCGGCCCCAGGCGTTGCGGCTATCACTGAACCGCGCCAGTGCGTCCAGCGCCGATGCCGGCAGGCGGGTGTCGGCGTGCAGGAACAACAGGATATCTCCGGTGGCGACCCGCGCTCCGGCATTCATCTGCAGCGCCCGCCCGCGCTCTGACGCCACCACCCGATCACACAATCCGTCCGCCAGCTGTGGGGTGCCATCGGTGCTGCCGCCATCCACCACAATCACCTGGTGGCCCGACGCCCGCAACGGCGCCAGTGTTTGCAGGGTTGCCACAATGGTGGCCGCCTCCTGCCACACCGGTATGATCACACTCAATGCCAACAAATCATTCTCCGCTGCTGTCTTTGGTTGCGCTTTGTCTTGAAAATTCGAGCCCCGGCCCGATGTCCTTTATCATAGCCATTCTAAACCAGACCAACCCGCGGACGAGCATCACTATGCCACTGAAATACAGAATCATTCCTGTGACCCCGTTTCAACAGAACTGTTCCCTGCTCTGGTGCGACGAAACCCGGGTCGCGGCGGTGGTCGATCCCGGTGGCGATCTGGACAAGATACGCACGGCAATGGAAGAGGAAGGCGTCACCGTCGAAAAAATCCTGCTGACCCACGCCCACATCGACCACGCCGGCGGTACGGCCGAGTTGTCCCGGGCGTTGGATATCCCCATCGAGGGGCCGCAACAGGAGGATAATTTCTGGATTCAGGGCCTGCCGATGCAGGCCCAGATGTTCGGCTTTCCGGCTCCGGAGACTTTCACCCCGAACCGCTGGCTGGAGGATGGCGAGCAGGTAACCGTCGGCAACCAGACCCTGGACGTGCTGCACTGCCCGGGCCACACGCCGGGCCACGTGGTGTTCTATCACGGGCCGTCGCAACTGGCCCTGGTGGGCGACGTGCTGTTCCAGGGCTCCATCGGCCGCACGGACTTCCCGAAAGGCGACTACAACACCCTGGTGCGTTCCATCCGCGACAAGCTGTTTCCGCTGGGCGACGACATCCGTTTCCTGCCTGGCCACGGCCCCATGTCCACCTTCGGCCACGAAAAGGCCACCAACCCGTTCGTCTCCGACCACCGGGGCTAAAAACCCGCGGGCCCTTGAGACACATCACCGGGCCCGCTATCATACCGGCCTTCTGACGATCCGCCCCAGTAGCTCATCTGGATAGAGCGTCCCCCTCCTAAGGGGAAGGTAGCAGGTTCGAGTCCTGCCTGGGGTACCACAGCCCTCTCTGGATCAGCCCACTCAGAAAATCAACGCCTCGCACTCAGCCTCCGTATAGTCCTCGGTATCGCTGGTACCAATCACCGTTGCCCGTGCCTCCGTGCCACTACCCATCACAGGCGGCGGAAGTATGCTTACTCCGTACGCGATCTCAATGCCTGAGGCTTCTGGCTCACCGATAATCCGAACAACTCCCTCATCGGGACAGCCGCCCCCGGTTGGGCGCTTCATGGTGGTTGTTGTGGAAATATCGACGTACCCATCCGTTGCGGAACCAATCAGGCGGGAATTGATGGTCACTTCGGTAATGCCGCCTTGAGACGACAGGGTGGTGACCGCATTGGTGATGGCCTTGTAGTCACCGCCACGCAAAAACTCCAGCGCATCGGTGGTGTAGGTCTCCTCACGCGGGCCGGAGCCTGCCTGTAACGGCGTGGATGTCTCCCAGGCATCGGAGCCCTGCATGGCGATCGGCTCGCTGCCGCTGACGATGGTGCCGGTCAGATCCACGATCTGGAAACCGTCCACTTCTCTGCTGCTGTCGGTCTCGGAGACCAGATTGACGTAGGTATAGGTGCCATTGAGCACCACTGTGCCGAGCTCGGCGGTTGCCAGTTGGCAGTTACGGAACTCCAGGGTGAAGTCGGTCTCGGTTTCACGGTTCAAGGTAAACGCCAGTGTGCCCGACCCGGGGTTGTCGCAGCGAACGGTCACGGTATTCCCGGACTGCCCCACGGCATCGTCCAATTCGAGGGCTGCTTCGCGGATCTCGTCAATCGACAGGTAGGTTTGCTCGGCTCCGGAATAGACATCAAGAACCTCCTGAAAATCTTGAAACCCCTCGACCAATGCTCTCTGTTCGCTGAGCCCGCCGGCATCCAGCTCTAGCTCTACACTCTCCGGTGGTGATGTTGGCGCGCCGCCTCCCCCATCGCTGCTTCCACCGCTACTGCCCCCACCACCACACGCAACCAAAGCCGACACGGTGCCGAGCACCAGAATTCTGGATGTTGTTGTTCTGACCACAGCGAACGCTCCCTTTTCAGCGGCCGGCGCGAACGGTTGAACCTGTCCGGGTCCCCCGACTTCCTTTCGCGTCTTCCCCAATCCACCTGAGGTGGTGAGTGGCCGCGGCCACCCGCCTGTTAATCACGGCTTACACCTTAAAAAGAGTAGTTCATACACCGGAAAACCGGCAGTTTTTTGCAAACATTTCACGTTACGGGTTGCCGGTTTTCAGTGCTTCCAGATCCACGGGTGCAACACCCAGGTCTCGCCAGTTTTCCGGGTGGCAGGTAAACAGCAATATCTGATGGCGGCAGGCGGCGTCGAACAGGATGCGTTTCATCTGTTCCAGGCGCTGTTTGTCACTGTGCACCAGGGTGTCATCGAGAATGATCAGCGTGGGCCGGCCCGCTTCCTGCAACAGATCGGCGTAGGCAAAACGGCTGACCAACCCCATCTGCTCGCGGGCGCCAAAGCTCAGCTCCTGGAGCGCACCCCGCTCCTGCCCCTGCTGGCCGGTGCGGGTCAGTTGCCCCGGGACCAGGTGGTCGTCCACTTCCAGGCTGGCTTTAGGAAACAGCACGCCCAGGTAGTGGTTCAAATGCTTCTGCAACGGTGCCTGTAGCCGCCGCGTCAGCGCCTGGCGCTTGTCCTGCAGCAGCCCCAACAACAGGTCCAGCGCCTCGGCGCGGCGATGCAGTTCCTGGTAGCGTCGGCGCACATGCTCCAGGCGGGCGGCCAGTTCGTCACGTTGCTCCTCGAGCCCCTCGGCGCCCTGGCTCTCCAGCTTGCTCTGCAACCCGGTCAATTCCAGGGCCTCTTTCTGGTGGCCTTTTTCCAGCTGCTCGGCGCTCGCTCTGAACCGCTCCATGTCCTGCCGGATCAGTTCCGGACGAGCCTCATCAATCTGGCTCTGGCGCTGGCTGACCGACTGCTTCAGCCGAGCTTCCCGCTCGCCTGTCTCCATCACAGACTGCTGCAGGCTCTTGAGCGTAGCCTGGCGCTCGGGATCGTCCAGCTCATTCTTGAGCTGCTGCCATTCCGCTTGCGCCGTCGCCAGGTTCTGTGCCGACGCAAACTGCTGTTTGCTGTGTTCCTGCAGTTGCCCGTCGGCCTCACGCAGTTGTTGCTCGGCCGCTTCCAGTGCGGCCTCGGCACCGGCCAGCGGAGGGGTGTCCACATTGGCTGGCGGCAACACCTGATGTTCGTTTTGCAGCTGGCTCAACCGCCCCGACAGTTCCTGCTGCTGGGCTTCCAGGGTTTCCACGCCGCGCGGTGCCACTGACCCCAGCAGTGCTTCCAGCCGTTCAATGGTTTGCTGACACTGCAAGTGCTCGGCGGCACGCTGCTCGGCCTGCTCAAGCGCGGTAACATTGAGAGCTTTCAGCTGGCCGTCGTAATCTTCCTGCAAACGCTCCAGCTGGCGCTGAACCCTGGAAAGATCATCCCCGCCCGGAGTGATGGTCAGTTGGCCGAGGCCGGGTAGCAGCAGGGTGGATTCCGCCAGCAACAAGCGGTCGCCCTCACCTTCCACGACTTCGCCGTCGACGGAGAGGGAGCGACCATGGTCAAGCTGGTAATGAAGCCGGGTGGCAATGGCACGGGAGCGAATGCGCTCCTCCTCGAGCCGGCGGTGAATGCCGCGGAGGTTCTCCAGGCCGGCCACATCAATCAGGTTGGCCTGCTGTTGCTTGCGGGCGTTCTTCAGCTCTGCCAGATAGTCACGGGCCCGGACCAGGGTCTGTTCCAGCGCGTCCAGTTGCTGGCGCACCTGCCGCAGCTCTGTGTCCAGGCGGGCCCGGCGCTCCTGTTCCTTGGCAGCGCGAACCTGGCCGCGGGCACTCTCATAGGCCTGTTTCGCCCTGGCCTGGGTTTCGGTCACCCGGGCCTCGCGGTTCTTCAGGGCCTCTTCCGCCTCGCGGCAGGCTTTCAGGTGCCCGGCACGGCTTTCGAGTTTCTGGCTGGCCACCTCTGCCTGCTGCTGTTGCTGTCGCAGCAGCCTGAGATTCTGCTGGCAGTCCACCAGCGCCTGCTGCTCACGCTGCTGCGCCTGTTGCCATTGTTCAATCTCACGGAAGCACTGCTCAGCCTCCTGCAGGTTCTTGCGGGCGGTCTCCCAGGGTCGTTCCTGTTCATTCTGCTGATGGCGCTGGCGCAACTCGCCAAGCCGATCCACCAGGGTCTGATACTGGCTGATGCGCTCATCCAGCGCGGACAGCTCGGTCTCCAGACTCTGCTGCTCGTCCCTCAGCCGGGCGTATTCTCCGCGGGGTTTTCCGGTACCGGTGAGCAGTTCCGCGCGCTGGCTCTGCACCTGCTGGATCACGTCATCACCGCCGGTGCTGGCCACCTCGCCCAACAGACTGTTCAGTGCGGATTTGAGATGGTCGCCGGCATACGCCACCGCGTCATGAACATTCTGCCCGCTGCCCTGCTCCACCCACAGCAGACCGGGTATGCCCCAGTGTTTATCCTGGCTGGCGCCTCGGGAAGCGAACTGGAAACCCAGCAGATCCGCCAGTTTGTCCTCGGCTTCCTCACCGGACCAGGATTCGCCGCCCACGCTCAGGTCACAGCGTTTCTGCTGGAGGAAGCGTTTCTTCAGGTGCCAGGGCTGATCCTGAGCAACAAACTCCAGCTCCACCGAAGGCGCCGCCGAGGAATCGCCCCAGGGGCGCAGATCGTCCACGCTGCTGGAGCGGTGGCGCTCGAAGAAGGCCGCACGGATGGCACGCACCAGGGTGCTCTTGCCGGACTCGTTGGGGCCATGAATCACATTCAGACCGGGGTTCAGATCGGTCAGTGTGAACGGTTGGCGAAACTGTCGCAGCTGCTCGATGCGAAGACCCTGTATCTTCATGACGGCTGCTCCCCGCTGACCCTGGCACCATGGCCATCCGCCGCACTGGCGTTAGAGCCACTGCGATCCATCAACAGGCCGGTGAGTATCGCCAGGGCGTCCCGTGCCGGCAGTGCGCGGGCTCCGTCGTCACTGGCTTGTTGCTCCCGCAGCTCAGTGATCACATCGCCCAGATAGCCATCGGCATTCAATTCGGCAATATCGTCATCGGTGGGCTGCAGCGACAACCCGCTGCGGTCACACTGCACGCTGCGGTGTTTTGCTTCCGCCACTGATAATGCCCGGAGCAGACGGCGCTCCCCGGCCAGGTCCACCTCGCCGGTGAGCCTCAGGTCCACCACCGCTGGCGCTTCCAATTCCTCGAGCCGGGCCAGCACTTGGTCCAGATCGGTCGGCACATTGAGGTGCTCGCGCCATTGCACCCACTCGAATTGCCCGATGCGATGGGGCATCACGTTGGGCTCAGTGCCCGGTGCGCCGATGTTGACAATCAGCGCCACCCCCGCATCATTGTTACGGAATCGCTCCGGTTCCGGCGTGCCGCTGTACCAGGTGCGGGGATTAATCTGTTTGACACCGTGCCAGTCGCCCAGCGCCAGGTAATCCAGCCGCGCCCGCTCTACCCGGTCCGGGTCGATGGGATTGGCGGAATCGATGCCCTCGGCCAGCACGCCCTGCACGCTGCCATGGGCCAGCCCAACCCGGATCAGGGCTGGCGCCGTTTGCCACTGATCAAACGCCTCGGTGAGATCACTGTGAGTATGGCGCTGGGTCAGCGGGGCCGCCAGAACCGCCATGCTCTGCTCCGGCAATTCCACCACGCCCGGCGCCAGCGCCAGATGAACATTTGCCGGCACGGCACCGAGGCGCTGGGCGCGGGTCCAGACACTCTCGGCCAGCGCCGCATCGTGGTTGCCGGGCAACATGACCCAGGGGCCTTCAAAGGCGGCCAGGGCGTTGAATACCCGGCGAATGGTGCGGTCCGATACGGTCTGGGCGTCAAACACGTCGCCCGCCACCACCACCGCGTCGCACTGTTCATCCACCGCCAGCTGCGCCAGCCGCTCAATAGCGGTGTATCGGGCTTCCGCGAGCGCAACCGCATCGTCGTTGTCGAAACGGCTGTAATAACGGCCTATCTGCCAGTCAGCGGTGTGAAGAAAGCGGGGCATCGGATTTCCTTTGGCTCTGGAGAACAATATCAGGGGGATAAATCCGCCGTTAACTCTACGTTCAAACGGCGACGAACGAAAGTCTGGCCCGGTTTATGCAGACACCGGGATATATAACCCTGCAAGCGTTCGATTTTTGTCGCCACCTACAGGTGACAATGGGAGGTTACCAGCCGTGTCGCTGCTTACATCACTGATCAAGGCCAGCACCCAGTTCCAGAGTGCACTGGAGAAACGCCCTGCAGCCGCTGCCGACCAGCCAGCCGGCAAGGCCGGCGATGCGGTGGCTGTGGATCAGCCGTCATCACCCACCGATGACCGCTTTACCCGCACTGCACCGCAGAATCCAGACCTGGCGGCGTTGAAATCCCGCCAGCTGTCGGTCACCGATTACAAGCAGACCGTGGGGCAGGATCTTGCCTTCGTAAGGGAAACCCTACGGCACAAACTTGCCGAGTACGGGATGCACCCGGCCACGGCGATCAATGTCACCAAAGGTGATAACGGCAATGTGCAGGTGGAAGGCAAGGTGCCGGAAGCCAAGCGCGGCCAGATTGAACAGGATCTGAATAATAACAAGGGATTTCAGGATGCGTTCAGCCGCCTGAGCGTCAACGAGCCCACCCTGCACTTCGTGGACAACGCACTGAAGCTGAACCGTGCCTATGGCGTCAATAATTCGTTACTGGACACTCTGGTCAGCGACAACCAGCAGTTCAATGGCCTGCAGGATCTGGTGCACCGCTACGACACCATGCGCAAGACCGTCAGCTCCGAGCAGCTGGAGGCGGCGGGCGTCCGCAAGAATTACGCATTCAACTTCAACACCCGCGCCTAGGTTGCCGCAGTCGCGTCAGGCACAATCTGTCGCGCCGGACTTACTGAAAGGGTTCCGGATCGCCCTTGCCGACCCGCGTCACCTCTGGCACATCACCGGTCATGTTGACAACAGTAGTGGCTTCAAACCCGCAGAAACCACCATCGATGATCAGGTCGAGCTCGTGTTCCAGAGTGTCGCGGATCTCGTAGGGGTCTGTCATCGGATCGGACTCACCGGGCAGAATCAGCGTACTGCTCATGATCGGCTCGCCCAGCTCACCCAGTAACGCTTGCACGATGGGGTTGTCCGGCACCCGCAAGCCAATGGTCCGGCGCTTGGGATGCAGCAACCGGCGTGGCACCTCGCTGGTGGAATCCAGAATGAAGGTATAGGGCCCGGGGGTGAACGTTTTCAGCAACCGGTACTGGGTGTTGTCCACTTTTGCATAAACCCCGATGTCAGACAGGTCACGGCACATCAGGGTGAAGTTGTGTTTGTCATCCAGCTTGCGCACTCGCTTGATGCGGTCCGCCGCCTGCTTGTCCCCGAGGTGGCAGCCAATGGCGTAAGCCGAATCGGTCGGATACACAATCACCCCGCCGTTGCGAAGGATATCCACCGCCTGATTGATCAGCCGTTTTTGCGGCGTTTCCGGGTGTATCTGGAAAAACTGGCTCATTGAGGCTCTCCCGAGGCCATCGCCGGATCTTTTTTCGATCCGCCCATACAGTTGGGAGACTCCGGCGCGGCCTGCCCGGAGGCCACCCACTCCTTTGGTGAGTAGAGATGCAACGCCAGGGCGTGAACCTCGCCCGCCAGCTCGTCCGCCAGCACGGTGTAGATGGCCTGATGGCGCTTCACTTTCATTTGCCCGTCGAAATCCGGCGATACCAGCGTCACCTTGAAGTGGGTTTCGGAATTGGGCGGCACGCTGTGCTTGTGGCTTTCATTGGCCACCTGCAGATGATCGACGGCAAACGCCGAGGACAGTTTCTGCTCGATCGAATTCTGAATTTTCATGGGTCATTCTGCTCCTTTTCGCGCTTCCTCGCGCGAACTTCATATCAGTACCTGACGCCAGTCTACTACAGAGCCCGCCAGCCTTGACACAACAAGGCCAAAAGGCCATCTTCCTTTCCCGATCCGAACACGCTCGATGCCATGCAACTGTATATTGCCGAAAAGCCTAGCCTGGGCCGCGCCATCGCCGCGGCGCTGCCTGCGCCCCACCAGAAAGGGCCGGGGTGGATTCGCTGTGGCCAAGGGAATGAGGCCGTCACCGTCAGCTGGTGCATCGGGCATCTGCTGGAGCCGGCGGAACCGGGCAGCTACGACCCCCGATGGCAGAAATGGCGCCAGGAAGATCTGCCACTGTTTCCCGAGCGTTGGGAAGTCGCCCCCAAAGACAGCGTGCGCCAGCAGCTCAACGTGCTGGAGTCCCTGATCCGCCAGGCCGATACCATCGTGCACGCCGGCGATCCGGACCGCGAAGGCCAGCTGCTGGTGGATGAAGTGATCCGCTATTTCGGGGCCACCTGTCCGGTTCAGCGGATCCTGATCAACGACCTGACCCCGGCGGCCGTGGCCCGCGCTATCCAGAGCCCGAAAGACAACCGCGAGTACCGGCGGCTGTCGCACTCCGCGCTGGCTCGCCAGCGCGCGGACTGGCTGTATGGCATCAACCTGACCCGCTTCTACACGCTCAGCTATCAGCAGCAGGGACAGCAGGGGGTTTACTCGGTCGGCCGCGTACAAACGCCGGTGCTGGGCCTGGTGGTCGAACGCGACCACACCATTGAACACTTCGAGCCCAAACCGTTTTATCGCATCGAAGCCACCTGCCACGGCATTGAACCGGACAGCGATCCGTCACCGTTTACCGCGCGCTGGCTGCCTGACGAGACCTTCCGCGAGCACCTCGACGAAGAGGACCGCCTGCTCGACAAAGCCTCCGCCGAGCAGATCGCCGGCGCAGTGGGAGGCCGGCCAGGCACCATCACCGAATCCCGGTTCCGCGACCGCAACGAGTCGCCGCCGCTGCCGCTGTCGCTGTCGGCGTTGCAGATCGAAGCTGGGCGGCTGTTCCGCATGGGCGCAAAGGACGTTCTGGATACCGCGCAGAATCTCTACGAGCGGCACCAGCTGATCACCTATCCCCGCTCCGACTGCCGCCACCTGCCGGAGGGCCACTACGATCAGCGCCAGGGGGTAATTCGGGCCATCGGCCAGGTGGATAGCGAATTGACCCGGGCCTGTGAGCAGGCCGATCTGACCCGACGCACTGCGGCGTGGAATGACAAACAGGTGGATGCCCACCACGCCATCATCCCCACCAGCCGGCCAGCAGCCAACGGCAAACTGACCGCAGCGGAAACGAAGATCTACAACCTGATCGCCCGTTTCTACCTGATGCAGTTCAGCGCCGATGCCGTGCATCGCGAGGGCCGGCTGACCGTCACCATCGGCGAGCACCGCTTCCGTGCGACAGAAACGGCGATACTGACTCCGGGCTGGAAAACCCTTGAAATCAAACTGCGGGAAGCCGCCCAGGAGGCCCGCAAGGCACCGCTGCCACGGCTCGGAAAAGGCGAGCCGGCCCTATGCGACCAGACCGCCATCCGCGAGCGCAAGACCCAGCCGCCGCAGCACTTCACTGACGCCACCCTGTTGTCAGCGATGACCAACATTGCACGCTTCGTGAGCGATCCGGAACTGCGCAAAACGTTGCGGGAAACCGATGGGCTGGGTACCGAAGCCACCCGCGCGGCGATCATCGACACCCTGTTCAAGCGCGATTACCTGTACCGCGACAGCCGCCATATCAAGGCAACCGATAAGGGCAAGGCGTTGATCGGCGCATTGCCGGACACCGTCAGCAAACCCGACATGACCGCCCTCTGGGAAGCCACGCTGGAAACCATAAAGCGTGGCGAGGGGGACCCCAGGCAGTTCCTGGCGGACCTGAAACAGCAGATCAGCGGTTTCATCCGCACCCGCCCGGGCATCGGCAGCGCGCCGGGCGCCGATCAACCGGCGGCGCCCCACTGCCCCAAATGCCGGACCGCGATGCGGGAGCGGGAGGGTAAATTCGGCCGCTTCTGGGCCTGCACCCGCTTTCCCGACTGTAACGGCACCCGGCCGCTGGAAGACAGCGCGCCCGCCGACGGCACCAGCCAGAAGCCGGTGCCCTGCCCCCATTGTTTCTCCCCGCTGGTGCGGCGCAAGGGTAAAAAAGGCTGGTTCTGGGGCTGCAGTAATTTCCCCACCTGCCGACAAACAGTTGATGACAATGACGGAACACCTGCCGTTCGTTTACGCAATTCTACATAACGACACTGAAGGTAAATCCGTGATCTGTGATAATGCTCAACGTCACCAAAACTTTAATCGGTGGAACGTCACCCCCGGGAGATGCTTGATGCGCATAGCTTTGCTTGAAGATGAACATGAACAGGCGCAGCACGTTCAGTCCATTCTTTCAGAGCGCGGACACCACTGTGACAGCTTCCCCACGGGGCAGTCGTTTCTGAGCGCCGTGCTGCACCGAAGTTACGACCTGCTGATTCTTGACTGGCAGATACCGGACATGACCGGTATCGATGTGCTGGAAAACGTGCGGGCTCAGCTCAACTGGCCGATTCCGGTGGTGTTCCTGACCCAGCGCGACAGCGAATCTGACATCGTTCGTGCCCTCGACGCCGGCGCCGATGATTACCTGGCCAAGCCGGCCCGCGAGGCCGAACTGGTTGCGCGCATCAACGCGCTGGCCCGCCGCACCAACCCGGACAACGAAAAAGAGCTGCTCACCTACGGGCCTTTCGAGATTAATACCCAGCAGCGCAGTATTCTGCTCCACGGACAGGCGTTGACGCTGACCGACAAGGATTTCGACCTGACCCTGTTCCTGTTTCAAAACCAGGGCCGGCTGCTGACCCGCGAAATGCTGCTGGAGCGCGTGTGGGGCCTGGCCCGCGACATCAACACCCGCACCGTGGACACCCACATGAGCCGCCTGCGCCGACGCCTGGGACTGAACCCGGAAAACGGCTTCCGGATCAAGACTATCTACCAGCGCGGTTACCGTCTCGAAGCCATGAAAGCCAACGAATCGGCCGATCCGGTCGCGACCGCGGACCACGCCTGACATGAAATCAGGTTCCTACGGCAACCGGCTCATCCGTGCCGTGATCCCAGCGTTACTGACGCTGGTCTTTGCCGTACCCGTGCATGCGGAACTGTCTGTCACCCGGGGCTCCACCGCCTCTAAAAACGCCTCCCAGCAAAGCAGTTCAGTACCGGAGTGGCTGTACACACTGCGCCCGGGTGAAAGCTTCAGTGAAGTCGCCGACGTATTGCTGAACCGCAATGTGCGCCCGGAACAGGTCTTGCGCTACAACAGCATCGGTAACAGTGCCTCCATTGGCGAAGGCGACGCACTGCGTATTCCCCTGACCTGGCTGAAGCGGCAACCGGACCCGGCGCGGGTCGTTGCAGTGTCTGGCCAGGTACACCACATCTCCGGAAACAACGGGCGCAAACAACCACTGGGCAATGACGCCCTTGTGCGCGTAGGAGACGAGATTCTGTCCGGATCGGGAACCGCTACCGTGGAACTGGCAGACGGCTCCCTGGTGCGCATATCCCCCGATTCCCGGCTGATCTTCAACCGGCTGACCCAGTATGGTAAATCCGGCATGGTCGATACCCGTCTGCGGCTGGATCATGGCGAAGTGCACACCCAGGTCAAGCCGGTGATCGAAGGCGGCTCACGCTTCGAGATAGAAACCCCGTCCGCCGTGGCCGCGGTTCGCGGCACCGCGTTCTCCATGCGGTCCGGCCCGGGCATCACCAGCCTTCAGGTCACCGAGGGTGAGGTCAACTTTGGCGCTCCAGGTCGCACCCGCAACATCCCGGCCGGTTACAGTGCCAGCGTGTCAACCGCCGCCAGCGGCAACCTGAGCATTCGCCGTTTACCGCCGGCGCCGGCAGTGAATCCGCTGGCACCGCAACTGAACCGTTTACCGACCAAACTGAGCTGGCAGGCGAGCGCCGCACCGGCACACCGCCTCGACATATTCGACGCCGAATCCGGGCGTTGGGTCGACAGCCGCCGTGTTAATGGCAGCCAATACAAGCTCAACCTGCTCGATAACGGCACTTACAAGATTCATCTGGCCGCCCTGGACGACCGCGGGATGCCCGGCATGCCCAGTATCCTGGAGGTGGAAGTGGATCTGCGGGCACAGGCTGCCAAACTGCTGGCCCCACAGGCCGGGGCGACCGTGGATGATGACATGCCGGAATTCAGCTGGGAGCTCACCGGCAGCAACGAAGTGGCCCGGATCGAAATTGCCGAGGACGACTCATTCCGCCGGCTGATCGCCACCAGCGAGTGGGCGCCGGATACCGAAGCTCTGCCGTCACGGGCGTTGTCACCCGGCACTTATTACTGGCGCGTGGTCAGTGAGGCCGGCGGCAACTCGGTGGCCACCAGCAAGCCGCAATCCTTCACCGTGAACGGAACACTGCCGCCGGTTCGTATCATCAGTGTAAATTACGTGGACAACCAGGTTCGGGTGTTCTGGGAAAGCGTTGATACCGCCTCGGACTACCGGCTGCAGCTCGCCGAAGAGCCCGGATTCAACAACATTATCAAGGAGGCAACGCTGTCGGATACAACCGCGGCCTTGCGCCTGATTCCCGGAAGGCGTTATTTTGTGCGCCTGAAGGCTCTTTCTGATGGTCCGCTGGCAAGCCGCTGGGGACCTGGGAGGGAACTGTACCTGGAATAATCCATCGCACCTGAACATCTGACAGCAGGGCTCATGACTCGGGATTGGCTGGCCATAAAAACGACTCCCCTGACCCTGGGCATACCGCTACTAGGCATTCTGCTGTTACTGCAGATGACCGCCCTGCCTCAACGGTTTGATTACTGGCTGTTCGATGCGGAAGTCACCACCAGCCCGGCGCCCCTCTCTGAAGACGTAGTGCTGGTCGAAATTGACGAATTGAGCCTTGACCGCCTTGGCCGTTGGCCATGGCCCCGCGACATTCACGCCCGGTTAATTGAAAAACTCCACGCCGCGGGCGCTGACACTCTGGTTTTTGACATCCTGTTTCCGGAACCGTCGCCGTACGATGCCGAGTTGGCCGCGGCCATGCGGTCACACGGCAAAGTCGTCTTGCCCCTGTACCTGTCGCCCGCAACGCGGAACTACCTGATCAGCGAACAGCTACCGACAAACACTCTGGCGTCTGCCGCCTACGCCATGGGGCACGCCCACGTCGAGCTGGACGCAGACGGCATCGCACGGGGCCTGTATCTGCGGAACGGCCTCGGTGACAGGCTCTGGCCAAGCCTCGCCATGGCCGCATACAACGATCCGGAAACGGCCTACGTGGGCGGAGAAAGCGGCAGCGCCGCCGCGTTCATGAATATCCGCAAACATTACCGTGCCGTGCCTCTGGCCGGCGAAGCCGGCACCCTGCCCAGTTATTCGTATTTCGAGGTGCTGTCCGAGCAGCCCGCGCCGGATCGGTTCCGCGGCAAAACCGTATTCATCGGGGCCACCGCGCCGGGCTTCGGTGACATACTGCCCACCCCCTTCTCCGGGCTGAACCGGCCCATGTCCGGTGTGGAATTCCACGCCAACAGCTTTTCGGCGCTCACCGGCAACGAGTTGATCACCCCACTGCCGCGGGCACTGTCGATCGCCACGGCGGTGCTCACCATCGTCTTTCTTGCGCTGGCACTGCCCCGTATGCGCCCGACGCGCACGCTGATGCTGTGTCTCACGGTAACGGTGGCCCTGGTGGTGGTGCACAGCCTGCTGCTGCTCGGCGCGCGCCTGTGGCTGCCCATTGCCAACGCGCTGCTGATGCCGTTCTTCGCATTTCCCGTGGCCAGTGGCCTGCGTCTGGCAATGACCAACCGGTTTCTCAACCGGCAGCTGGATGATCTGGCCCGGGGGCCACACATGGCACTGCCCGAGCCCTCCCGGCGCAACCCGGCACAATTGCTGGAGCATTTTCAGGCCCTGTTGCAGCCCCGGGGCTGGTGGCTGTCCGAAGACGACGATCTCCTCAGCAGCCATCAGCTGTACGCTGAGGAGATCCCGCCCCTGCAGCCGGACCAGTGGCTGCATACCAACAACCAGAGCTGGATCCAACTGCAGCGAGGCCGGAAGCGCTACACCCTGGGCCTGCTACTGCCCAACGACCTGAGCCGTGAAGCGATCCAGCGATACCTGCGCAGGCTGCCTCTGGGCGCTGCGGAGCAGGAACAGAAGCCGACGAAGCCCAGCGAGAATATCTCCGCGCGGATTGAGCGGGTAAAACTCGCCACTGACCGCCTGAACAACCTGCAGCAGTTCATTCGCCGCAGCTTCGAGCGCATGCCCGATGGCATTATCGTCACCGACGAGCTAGGGGTGATCCGCTTTGCCAACGGCCACATTGAAGAATGGTTCCACGAGCCCATGCCCAGCCTCGCTGGCCTGCCCCTGGTGCGCCTGCTGGAAGGCCATGACCCGAGGGAGACGCCGCCCTGGCACGAAACCGTGTCCGAGACACTGACTCTGAACCAGAGTCGCACTGTGGACCTGAACATCGGCGACAAGGACTTCCTGATCCACTTCGCGCCATTCGCGCTGCCCGACAGCGAACAGAGCGGCATTATCGCCAACATTTCCGACATCTCCGAGTTGCGGGCACAACAACGCCAGCACCGGGAAGCCATCGACTTCATCTCCCACGACGTGCGTTCGCCGCTGGTGTCCCAGCTTGCGCTCATCGAACAACTCAAACGCAACCCGGGTCACATTGAACCGGGCCAGCTGGAGCAGCTCGGCCGCCTGGCGCGCCGCAGCTACCACCTGGCGGAGGAGTTCGTGCAACTCGCGCGGGCCGAGCAACTGACAGAAACACGGTTCTACGATTGCGAATTCCTCGCCATTGTCGAGAATGCCCGAGACAGCGTCAGTGAACAGGCCGCCGAGAAAGGCATCCATCTGGCGCTGCAGGGCAACGAGGATCTGTGGCTGAAAGGCAATGCGGAATTGCTGGAACGGGCGGTGATCAATCTGCTGACGAATGCGGTGCAATACAGCCCCGGCGGCTCAACGGTAAGTATTCAGGTGTTCCGGGCCGGACACCAGGCCTGCCTGACCGTCAGCGACGAAGGCAGTGGCATTGCCCCCGAGGAGCTTCCGCACCTGTTCGACCGATACCGGCGGCAGAAAAGCAGTGAATTGTCAGGCAACCACGGCACCGGTCTGGGGCTGTCGTTTGTGAATGTTGTGGTGGAAAAGCACCGGGGGGAAATTGCCGTGAGCTCTGAGCTCGGGGAAGGCTCGGCGTTTACCCTCAAACTGCCCGTAGCCGACCCCTTACCGAACTCCTGACGATCCGGGATCAGCCCCGGATCTGCTTACTCACGATCCCGGCAGGCTCACTGATCAAACCATCCACGTCTTCTGCCTGAATGGTGAAATACCAGGTACCGCTGTCCAGGTTGCTGACGGTGTACTCCATAGTGGCGGCGCTATCGATACGGATCGATTCTGTCATCTCGGCAGGGTCCTTTCCGTAGCTGATGACATAACCTGCCAGCTCACCCATCTTCAAAGATTCGTTATTGACCCGTGACATCGGCGCATTCCAGTTCAACGCCGCGGTGCGGTCACCCGGTGCACCCACAACCGAAGATACGACAGTACCGTCAGATGCCGGCGACTCGGTCTTGACGGAATCACCAGAACTGGCGCTCCCACCTGAAGAACCACCCCCACAGCCTGTGAGAATGATTCCGGTAAACAACGCGGCGATCCATGCCTTTGACATTTCGTTGACGCGCTTCATGATATATACCCACCATTATTTCGTCGTATTTGTGAAATTGTATAAAACGTGGGCAAGTATCGGCGTGACCGGCCTCATCTTCCTAATTACAAAATGGTCAATTTTTCGACACTAATAAGTAATGAAAGGCATCAAGGCCTTGAATGAAAAAGGGGTTTTACGTAACGGACAGGAATCGTGCGGTTGTTGGATACAAAGCTACAAAGCGATGTAACCAAGATCGCTGAAAAATCGGATGTTTTTAATAACCTATTATAATAAAAAAAGCCTTTTCACGTCGGCACAGCTACCCAGCCGCCCGTGTGCTGTCAGGCGATCCGACTGAGCTATGTGGCCTCAACCCCACCCATGAACATGGGCTCTTGCTCACGAAGCGGCGTATAATGTTCAGTCTCCAGCCACATTTTGCGAACCATGCCTGAACTCGATTCGACGGCGACCGCGCTGCGGGCCGCCTACCGCGCAGCAGGACTCTCTGAACGGCACCTGCAGTGCCTGCAAAGCTGTATTCAGCTGATGCAATCGCCGAGGGATGACGACCAACAAAAACTGTTAGCAACCATTGCCGACCATTTTGGCGCGCCTCATGCCGTGCTTTTAGGCTATCAATCTGGGCGCCTGCGAGCGCTCGAGTCACTTGGCGGCGCCGCCATTACCGCATCACGACAACCTGTCAGAGCGGCTCTGGCCCCGTTTCTGAAATGGCCGTGTAAACCTTTTGTTCGACACACACCGGAAAAAGCATGGCTTTTCTATTCTCTGGATCCCGGATTCGAATGGCTGATTCCAATCATTCTTCGGGGGCGAGTCGTGGGAGTCTTGGCAATGGCGGGATATGCAGATCAGCCTGCACCTGGAGAACGTGATCATCAGCTAATGACGATTCTGTCAGCACTTCTTGCTGGCCGGATTGGCCACGAAAAACCCCAACCCGCAACGTCAGCCCGCGCCCAAAGTCATGATCTGGGTTTGCTATCACCCCGGGAGAAAGAGGTAATGAGCCTACTGCCGCGCGGCATGAGCAACTCACGCATCGCCACAACACTGGGCATTGCTCCGGGAACCGTCAAGACTCATGTGGAGCGTATTCTCAATAAACTCCAGCTTGAGGACCGATCCCATGCGGCTGCCCGCGCAGTGGAGCTGAATTTAGGTAACTCAGGACTCTAGATATGCCGCTGAAAACCACAAGGTTCTGGCACGGATGGGACCTGAAACGTCGGAGCCTGATTGCCCTTCTCATCCCATTAATGGTTGCCGCCGTTGTACTTCTCGTTATGGTCAAGGTTCTCGCGTTCAATCGAGAGGCGGAAGATGAGTTGCAGCGCGGTCTTCGCGCACTCGGACAAATTCATGCGGTGCATGCAGCGCTGGCCGAAGCTGCCAGTGGCGTGCGAGGCTTTATTCTGACTCAGGATGAAACCTTTCTGGCGCCCTATCAACGAGCCGCGGGTCTGTTAAAAAAATCTTTAAGTGAACTCGAGACGGACCTGAAAGATCCGACGCAGCGTCAAAGTCTGTCGGAAATTTCGGCGCTCGTTACTGTGAAACTCGCTAACCTCGAGAAGTTGCAGTCTTCTCCCCTCACTGAGTCCTCCGGCCGGGTACGAGAATACTCTCTCGATAACAAGTTATTGCTGGATCAGATTCGCACGCGCATCGCCGAAATGGAGACACGCGAGAACCAGATTATCGCTGCCTTGCAACAAGACCTTAAACAAGCGCGCCAATCCAGCCAACGGATCATTTTCAGCACGCTGTTGGCCGCTGTCATTCTGGCTGCAATCCTTGCTCAATGGTTTGCCAGGGACTTGATCAGACGCGTCCGCCGCATTCGTGACAACGCAGTGAACATAGGCCGTGGAATACCCTTAAGGTCGTTCAGTGGTGGCTATCAGGATGAGGTGGCGGAACTTGACAGCCTGGTTGTTCAAACGGGTGTAATTCTCGACCAAAAGCTGGAGGAGCTGCGCTGTGCAAGGGAGCTCGCTGAAGAGGCGAACCAGGCCAAAACCGAGTTCCTGTCCCGCACGAGCCATGAATTGCGGACTCCACTGAACGCCATTCTTGGATTCAGTGAACTTTTGCAGGGCACAGCTCGGTCCCCTGAGAACAACAGACATATCACTATCATCCGTCGTAGTGCGGAGCACCTGCTTCAATTAGTAAACGATCTTCTGGATCTATCTCAACTGGAAAGTGGCAATATGGCCATTCCATTGCACCCAACCTCTATCCATGAAGCCGTTTTCACCGCGCGGGATATCGTCTCAAGTCGCGCTCAGGCGAAGGCGGTCACATTGAATGTCATCGACGATGGCGTCGTCCTGGCGATGGCGAATCCA
This sequence comes from Marinobacter goseongensis, assembly GCF_023156235.1. Lineage (GTDB taxonomy): Bacteria > Pseudomonadota > Gammaproteobacteria > Pseudomonadales > Oleiphilaceae > Marinobacter > Marinobacter goseongensis. The sequence goes on from NZ_JAKZAI010000016.1 coordinate 58,868, forward strand.
CAGCGACTGGTGCAGATCCTGATCAACCTTATGGACAACGCCATCAAATTTACGCCCCCGGCAACACACGTTACCGTGCGCTGGAGGATAATGAACGGGAAGTCCGCAGAGAGTGTTGAGCTCATCGTAACCGATAGCGGCCCGGGCATCACCGCGGGTCTCGAAGAAGGGCTGTTCAGTCCGTTCAACCGTCTTGATAGCAACCGGGAGGGCGTGGGGCTTGGGCTCGCCATCAGCCGCTCCCTGGCAGAACAAATGGGGGGGCGCCTTGATTACCGAGCGGCCCCCGGGGGCGGCTGCGATTTTGTTCTCTGGCTGCTATTGGATCGCCGCGCAACCGAGTCGCATAAGCCCTCGCAACAGCCACATCGCGCCACTCTCTCCAATCAATTACAAAAGACCAGACACTCACCGCTTCCCTGGATCCTGATGGTTCAGGACCCGGAATTCCTGATGCTTGCAGAAACGCTGGCTGCTCGCTTTCGGGCCCAATGCGTGGTTGTGTCTTCGCAATTGGACTGGCGGTCGATATCTTTGACAGAGCCGTGTTTTCTGCTGACTGACATCCCCCCTCAAAGGCTGACATTGCCTGAGAATCTGATGATCACGAAACGGCTTTACATCACCGCGGAACCGCCGCCCCATTGTGACCAGAAGAGCATACTATGGCTCGCCGCCCCAATTACGGCGAGACGCATGCGGCGCCTAATTCAGGAAATGGATTATGTCTGAACAGCCTAATAACATTCAGCAAAGCCGACTGCTGATCATTGATGATGAGCCTGCCAACCTCGAACTACTTGAGGACCTGTTTGCGGAGGAAGGGTTCGAAAATGTGCTCTCGTCCATCGATGCTCGGCGCGCCTCCTCTCTGATACAGGGCTTCCGACCGGACATCATTTTACTGGATCTGCGAATGCCGGATATCGACGGATTCAGTGTACTGAGCCTAATCGATGATTTGCGCGATCAGGAGTGGATTCCGGTTATCGTTCTCACCGCCGACATTACCAAGGAAGCGCGTTACCGGGCGCTGTCCATGGGCGCATCGGACTTTCTCACCAAACCATTCGATCGGATGGAAGTGGTGTTGCGGGTCTGGAATCTTCTGGAAACGCGACACCTCTACCGACGGCTCAGAGCCATCGGAGACTCTCCGGATATCTCTAAAATCCGACCATGGACCAAACATTCACCAAGCGACTGACTCTCCGAAACCTGCCCTCACTCTTACACTACTGCACCGGAGTATGACCGTGACGGAGAGCCAGGGTAAACAGATTACTGATTACCGAATGGCAGAGACGAATGATGGAGAACGATACGAAGGTTTCCTTCGTCATCACGCTGATAGCCAAAGGATTTATCAACCGTAGTGATCGAACCATCTGTGTTTGTGAAATGCACGTTACCCATCGTCAAAGCGACCGGGCCCGCGAAGTGAATCGCTGCGTTCTCAAACTCCACCTTGGTCCAGCCTTTAATGCCAAAGCCACTGTCCTCAGGGTAGTTGTCATCGTGACCGACAAAATACGCGAGAGCACCATCGGCAGTAAGCCGAATGTTCTGCGGGATCGGCGCGAGGGTAGGCTTGAACAGCACAGGCCCCATATTGTAACCGTAGGCTGCATCGATGACTTCGCGGGCGGAGCTCCGGGCCTTCTCTACGCCCCCCTCATCGAAGTGCGCCGACAGCATGACCACAGCATCGCCCCACGCTTTCTGGGCAGAAACCACCTCCGCTTCGGTAATGTCTGCCGATGCGGTGGCAGAAAATGCGACTGCGGCAGCAATAGCAGTCAGACTCAACGCGTGACGATTAACAATGGTATTTCTCATGGCGACTTACCTCATTGACGATTAGAAGAAAGAGCTGCTTTGGCAGTAGCCCCTGAACACATCCAATCGTACGCATGAGTTTTCGCCCGTTAATCTGCCGATCAGCATAGCCTCGTGTATGCCAATCAGCATACACGGCCTTAGCGTAAATGCCATGTATCGAGAACCGGCAGCGTCACTGCCCCTTCCGCTTAACGGGCGGAACGTTTGCCCACAACCCCGTGAAGCATCCGCGAAACAAACTGTTGAGGGAAGAGAGCGGAGGCAGGAACCAGTTTATTCCACCCTGGCAACGCCACCCGCTGCCGCTTCTCAATGGCCCGAACTCCACACTCCGCAACCTGCGTTGCGTCCATCGCCACCAGGTCGGCGAGCGAGCTGATGGATCCACGGCTGTGCTGCTCGGACGATAATCCCATGGCATCGTAGATCTTGGTGCGGGTTATTCCCGGGCAGAGCATGCCCACATAAATCCCATGGGTCGCCAGCTCATCAGCCAGGGCGTGAGTGAAGGCAATCACATAATGTTTGCTACCGGCGTAGGCAGCCAGTTTCGGCACCGGAACATAACCACCAATGGAGGCGACATTGAGGATGTGTCCCTTCACTCCGTTCTCTATCATCCGCCGGGCAACCAGGGCCACCAGTTCAGTGACCACCTGAACGTTGAGAATCAGCGCCTTGCGCACGCTTTTTGTGTCCAGTTCCGTGTGATTGCCCAGCAAGCCCGTTCCGGCGTTGTTCACCAGTACTTCCACACTGAAACCCTGATCATCAAGTTGCTGAATCAACGCTTCCACAGCGTCGTCAGCCGTAAGGTCCATCTGGATGGGAATGAACTCGCCGGGACCGCTGCCCAGTTCGGCCTGCAATGAATCCAGTTCATCCGGGTCCAGAGTCGCCGTTGCCACTCTTGCCCCCATCGCGTGAAGCATGATGACCATTTCACGCCCAATACCACTGCCACCACCGGTTACCAGCACCTGCCTTTGATTCCAGTCCATACCGTTCTTTACCTCTTTTAATTGCCGTCATTGCCTTGATTGGCTGCTTGCTGCCTGAACCGGGCGGGAGTCACCCCATGACACGCCTTGAACCATCGTATAAACGACTGGCTTTCGGTGTACTGCAGGCGATGCGCAATGGTTTCGATACTCTCGTCACTTTCCAGAAGAAGGTTCCTCGCCATCTCCTCACGCAATTCACCCAACAAGGCTCGATAGCTGCTGCCTGCATCGGTCAAGCGGCGCAGGAGGTGACGGCTGCTCATACCCATGGCATTTGCCAACACAGACCGGGAGGGCTTCCCGCGCATCACCATCGTTTTCAGAATGGCGCGGGCGCTACCGAGAAAATCAGGTTCGGGCTGTTTGCTTTCGAGGAACCGGGCATGGCTCTCCAAGACATCGCGCATGGCGCTGTTGGCATGCAACAGCGGTGCGTCCAACGCCGCCAGTGGGAATACCAGCGCATCGATTGGCTGATCAAAATACACCGGGCAACGGAACACCCGCTCATATTCCCGGATCTGGTCAGCGAGTTCTGGCGCCCTTCGACGGAGCCGCACGCAGTCGAAATCCCAGTGGGTTACGTTCGGTAGGTGCCCCCTCACCGTGGCGAGACTGCCTAACATGTAGTCCACCGCCTGCAACCGAAACACCGGGTTGGTTGTAGTCAGTTTCCAGGTCCAGGCAACCTGTCCGGGCCTGACATCAAACGAGGTACTGCCAACACTGCTCACCAGGTGCTCATACCGCATGCACATCTCAATCACCTCGCGAAGCGATCCGCAGGCCCGCACGATGTAGCCAGCCACCCCGAAACTTTCGGGCTGAGTCAACTCCGATAAATGCAGCCCGAGGAGATCATCGCCGGTGCGCCTGACACCCGCATCGAGTACTTGCTGAACGTACCGCATGGGGACCATCCGGTTCGGATCCGCCAGGGCCTGAGGGCTCAGCCCGGCGTCACCTAACAGGGTGCTGTAAGATAAACCGAACTGCTCGGCCAGGATCACCAGGTTCTGCAAGAGGCCGGCCTGCACCCGCCCCCCATCGTCGTTGACGCCACCATCCTCAATGTCTGATTGCATACCGAGACCGCTCTTCCCAATCATTGAAATCCGGACCAGGGCCAGACCCGGCAAGCCAATAATGTGTACATTCCATGCACAATACTGGACATGTGGACAAACTGACCATCACATCTTGGGACCACCGATAAACATTTTAGGACAAACTGGGGAGTGCAAAGACCGGTACGCTCATCATTATGCTCTATCATCCGGGATCCAATTCGTTAACGGACTCCGGAGACGACGCTGCTGCTGCGGGCAGAGTATTCACAGCCGGGCATCATGTTTGTCCAGCCGCCAACGCGAGCAACGCCACCCTGACACAGGCCCACGGCACTCTAGCCAATGTGCCATATGACTGACGGCTTAAAATGACAAGTCGTCACGTAACTCCGAATCCTGTTGAGGGCTCCATGACAAAGACCATAAAAACAATCAATATCGCCTGGGTCGCCACCCTGTCGCTCGCCTTAGCTGCCTGTGGTGGTTCCTCAGAGCCGGCCTCAGTAGCCACGGATCCAACGGCTCAACCCGAAGTACGCCCCCCAGTGGTCGATAACGAGTCAACAGAGTCTCGCAGAGAGTTAATGACTCTGGGCAGCCGCAATACCGAGGCGCAGCTGGTCTCCGTGGGCAACCCCGAGCCCACGCAGTGGCAAATGTACGATCGGCCACCGAGCTTTACCCATACCGTGGCGCTGCCGAACCAGACGATCACCATGTCAGACGGTACCAAATTGTTCGTAAAGGTATCCTTGCCCGGTTTCAGTGCCAACAACCCAGAACCCGGACCGTTTCCGGTGGTGTTGACGCAAACGTCCTATAACACGTCGGTTGGTCAGTTCGTGCCGGAGGTAGGGGGCGCGAATGAATTCCTGGTGACCCGCGGATACGCTCATGTTGTGGTCGATGTTCGAGGCACGGGCAACTCCGCCGGCAACTGGGAAGCATTCGGCGATCGGGAGCAAGCGGACTACCTTGAGGTGGTCGAATGGGTGGTGGAGCAACCGTGGGCGCTTGATCGCATCGGACTGGAAGGCATTTCCTACCTCGGTATAACGGCGATCCTGACATCACAACACAATCATCCGGCGGTGAAAGCCTCATTCCCCATCGTACCGATCGGTGATGGCTACCGGGACATTGTATTCACCGGTGGCAACGTCAACGCGACCTTCATCCCTTCCTGGATGGCTCTGGTAACCGGCCTTGGGTTACTCCCCGTGGAATTACTGGCCACCGATCCCGCCAGTTTCCTGGGGGCTGTTCCGGATCGTTTGACCGGCGCCCTTCTCGACTTTCAGGTGCCCACCATCCTCAAAGCTCTGCTTGGCGAAGAGGAAACCGTTTTCGATGAAGGGTTCTGGGAAATTCGCTCGCCGATGGAGGGTGTGGATGACATCAATGTCCCCACCTTCGTGGTCGGCGGGCTGTTCGACCTTTTTCAGCGCAGTGAACCCCTGTGGTTTGAGCGACTTAATGGCCGGGTGCCCACCAAACTGCTCATCGGACCCTGGACGCACATTGAAGCCGCCGGAGTCCCCAGCAACGGCTTGCCCAGAGATGGCGTACCGACTCTCGATGTATTGCGCTTACAGTGGTTCGACGAATATGTCATGGGCCTGGATACTGGCGTTGACGACCAGCCAGACGTAACGCAATACGTGCTTGGATTAGAACGCTACGAGACAGCGACAAACTGGCCGCATCCGGAACTGCGGGCCGAACGCTTCTTTCTGGACAGCGATGGCGCTATGAGCTTGGACCTGCCAGCAGATGGCGGAGAGCAGAGCACACTTCAACAGCCACTCAACGGACTGTGTTCCTTCAGCACCACCCAGTGGACCGCAGGCCTGACCGGCCTGATACCCCTGCCCTGCCTGGAGGATAACCGAACCTCAGAACTGGCGGCGCTGAAGTTTGAACTGCCAGCGATTGACGACGGAATCTACCTGAACGGCCCCATGCAGGCAGACCTTTGGGTATCAACCACCGCCAGCGATGTTCAACTCTCAGTCAGGCTCGACATTCTTGATCCCGACGGGACCACTCAGCCCATAACGAACGGCTTGCTTACAGCCAGCATGCATTCCGTCGATGAGAGCCGGTCGCGCTTTGTGAATGGAGAAATGCTTCAACCCTGGCACACCTATCGGGCCAGCGATCGTTCCCCGCTGACCCCCGGTGAGATCCGGAAAGTCTCGGTTGAAATCTTTCCCAGCAGTGTTTGGGTGCCACCCGGCAGTTCCCTGCTGGTATCGGTAAATACCAGCAACGTTGCACAGGGAGTTCCACCACTGCTCACCGCGCTGGTCCCTTCTCTGCTCGGCGTAATGACCTTGCACACAGGGCCAGAAACACCATCCAGCCTGACGCTACCTGTGGTGCCAGTGGACAACCTGCAACTACCTTAAAGATGGCATTTAAAGTTTGAAACAAACACCAAAGCCCGCCATCTGCGAGCTTTGGTGACTCCGGAGGAGGCGACTGGGGTTCGGGGGTGTGGCACGTTTTTCACTGCAATTTCTAACGCCCAAACGAAAAAAGGCGGATCAGTAAATTACTGATCCGCCTTTCTCTTATATGGTAGCGGGGGCAGGATTCGAACCTACGACGGTTATGAGACTGATGGGTTAAACCCACTTTTATTGTGCCAGGATCATAAAAATTGCCATAAATTGATGCTTGAACTAGATTCCAGAGAGTGAAACGCTTTGGAATCTAGGTGTATTAATGGCAGAGAACGACAAGCTGAATAGGCACCAAATCAAGAAACCTGTCGACGACGATTTGACCTTAAGGCTCCGAGGACCACATTTTGAGGCGATCAAAACGTGGGCGGATGAGCAGAATGTCTCCGAAATCTTTGAGGCCGTTGCACTTACGTTTGGCTTCAACGAAAACTTTACCATTATCGGAAATCTCTCTCGCGAGCTGTCCAGCTCAGATTCAGTGCGCATATTAACCCAATGGACCGAAAATCTATATATCTACCAACTGAACCGACTGATAACTGCCTACGGTAAAAGCACCGAAATATCTTCCGCCTTCGCTGGCATTCCTCAGGGCGTATCAAGGGGTAATACCAAGAACACCCTCCGTGCTGCGGGGGCCGATATCAAGCACCAACATTTCCTGCTCGAAATGATCGTGCACCCGCTGGCCATATCCGGCTCTGGCGCGCTGGATCACCTCCGCAGAACTCTCAGAATCTGGCTCATCGTGCAGGCCATTGCTCGGATGGTCGAACATTCTTGTTTCTATGACAGCCAAATACAGCAGGTAGCCAGCGCGCTCAGCTTATCCGGCGAGAACAGCAAATGGGGGGTGATAGACTCAATTCTTGAGATGTCTCTGCGGGAATGCCCTTCAGATCGCTATTCATATGAACAGTTCACCCTTGCGATACGGCACGCTGCAACACAGTCGTTAGCGCGATATTCAGACGGCGGCAACCGTAAACAACTTTTATTAGTCAAAGCCATCCAACGAGTAGCCGAAGGTCAGCGAAATCCAACCACTGTTCACAACGCTGCCAACCTCTTCAAGCCATCCTTCGCCGGACTCATCACAAGTTCTGACCATCACCTAATTCTGGACGAGCGCTCTAGTTCACCTCAGATTCTGGCTTATTCAGATAGCGAGAGTGACTCAGCCGATGAAGATGAGCTCGAACAGCTGATACTGTTCGACGTAGACCCAGGAGAGACGCCAGAACAGCAGCAACTCACAGGCCGCAGTATTCTGATGCAAACATCAGAGCTATCACACTATCTGCCATGGTCATGGGATAAACCACTCCCTCCTGAGATCGACCCTCTCGAGCAATGGCTTGCAGAGACACTGATTCACGACGAACCTGGGGAAAGACTGGGCGGAGCCTTGGTATGGCTGGCACTGAACTTTGGACGATCACTAGAATTCGTATTGGAGTTCGAGATCACCGACGAAGTGCAGGCTGAGTGGAGCCTCTCCAGCGATCTTGTCACAGCGAAGCGCAAGCCACCCCGACGACACAGTTCCTGGTATCCCCCAAAGGCGGATAAGTCTCTCATCGAGCCATTTGAAGAACCTCTTCGCATCACTCTCCCTGTGCAGATTCATGAAATTCTCCAACAAGCTACTCAGCAACATCGAGAGACGTCATCACTGAGACGATTATGGGCATTAGCGTGTCCTCTTCTTTTGAAAACATGGTTCGGACAACACGCACGCAAGCACTTTCCGAGACTCTCCAGCGCAAAACTCGCGCACGCTCAATCTCAGCGGGTGTTTGAGATAAACGGCGATCACTCGCTCGCACGCTTGATTTCCGCTCACCCCCGCTCCGCCCTTCCAGCAGCTTGCGGCTACGCCAACTGGGATATCAGACAAGTTCAAAGTGGCTTTGCGTTACCGGTAAACAACACATCCGAAGGCGCGGAAAGGATTAACCTGCTAGGGAGTCTATTGGCGCCATTGGAGTCGATACTGGTCGAAGAAATCCAAAAAGGCACGAAACGCCTTTTTCAAAGCATCAACAGCGATCCAATCACTTTCCACAATAATCTGGTGCAATACACTGTAACCGCCCTTTATGCTGCCACCGGGTGCCGTCATCTTTCCGAACCCTTCGAGTGTTTGAGCTACTTTTGTGACAGGCCTCCTTCGGTCTTTATTAATGATAAAACAGACGATGGTCTTCACTGTGGTCGAATGATTCCTCTGGCCGATAGAGCCTGGAAGATTGTCAACACGTATTGTGATCACCTTCGAAAACTCCGAGATATGCTGGCAATTCAAGACACCGGACTAGCTGATCGTATTGAACAGGTACTGCAAGGAACATCCAACTTCTTACCACTGTTTTTCTTTCTGGATCGGTCAGGCTCTTGGCATTCTCTTAACGATACGAGCGTACCGGGAGCCGATCTATTCGAATGGACATTGCCACGGAATCTATTTCGCCACAGATTTTCCCAGCAGTTAGCAAGACGTGATGTAAACCCGGAGGTTATTGATGGATGGATGGGACACGGAGAACGAGGGGTAACCACCTACAGTGACCATTCACCAAGATGCTGGAAAGATGATGCCAAACGATATCGCCACGTGGTCAATGAATGCTTTGAAGGACTTGGATTTGAGGTCCCACCGAGCGTGTTGTCCGAGGCCGAGATCCAGCTTCAGCCGGATGCAGCCAACTACAGTGAGCCGATGCTCTTTGGTCAGGCGAAACGTCACCGGGAGCGACTGCGATCTCGTGATCAAGCTCGCTCGTTAGCCCGGAAGGATCTGGATCTAGCTCTAAAAGCTAATCCGCTCAATAAAGATGAGCAGCTAACACAAGCTTATGTTGACGACCTGGTGAGAAGAATGCTGTTGCGCGAGAACGGACTGCCACAACCACGCGCAGCCATCCGGATGGAAATATTGATTCAGTGGCTTGAGGCTGAAGGACCCCATGCAAGGCAGTTTATCCGCCGCCGACCGGCACAGATTGGGGTTGAGCGCTCGCTGTGCAGGAGCTCCAGCCCCCGGGCGCTGCAGGTGATGCCTGAGCTCAAGCGTTGGGCAAGCGAAACCAAACAAACTATCCGACAGACCCGACTGTCGAAATCCAACGGGTTGGCGCTCGCCGCAGCCCTCATTGCAATCGAAAAGCGAATTTCTTACTCACAGCTGCTCGAGGATCTGATTCAGGGCCTCAATTATCGAGTGATCCAACACAAGCACCACGTGTACCTAGAATACAGTGAGGCGTTGGAACCTGACAACTTAGATCAACCCATTCAGCGTCACGAGATTGATCACACCACGGGTCGTCTGTTAACGCGAGGACTGGGGATCAAGGACACAAAGGACCTTGCGCAAATACCCTGCCCGAAGCCCTTGCAGTCGCTTCTCCAACTTCTACAGATCGCCTGGCCTGAACATGGAAACAAAGCTTCAGACACGACTTTAGCCAGTGTTTTTATGTCCCTACATAAAGTCGTCGAGCAAGCTAATATTCTCGAACTGCCCGGAATTATCGCTGGCGCCCTGAGTGAAAGGAGTCCTCCTACCAGCGTCTGTTTATACGATTACCTGCGGCTCACCGAGGGACTTCGCTACAAAAAACTAGGAAATACCTTGGAAGACCCAATTCCTGAGCTGGAAACTTTACCGAACATTCCGGCCATGGCCTCTGCCCATTACCCGGAGGAATTCTATGATTCGTCAAAAGCGTTTTTCCGAACGCTGCATGACATTCTGAATCAGTACACTAAAAGCACATCACTGGAACTTGCCAAAAAAATTGACCGTTTCTGTAGAGCCAGTGCTCATGGAGTCAGCAGTGCCGTTTTAATGGTCGGTTACTGGGTCTCTTACCGGATCCGAAGGGGCAAAGGAAGACGCAATCGTGCTCACAAACCCTATGCAGCCAATTCTTTAAAACGTTACCTGAGCGCATTATCTGGTGCTTTCAGTGGATTAGCCTCAAGCGCGGATTTGATGATCATGTCCGAAGAAGAAGTCACTGAACTTTGCGCCAAGATGCTTTCTCGGCATACGGAAAAACAGACGGATCTTCAGTATTTTTCTGCCCGTCTCATCGACTTTTTTAACTGGGCCGGCGAGCGCGGCGTCTCCGCTCCGGATTGGGATGAGCTCGATGTCGGTAGCTCGCAACGGTCGGTTCGTCCCCGACTGTTTTCAGAAGCAGAGTATTTTCAGACGCTCCGGATACTGCTGCATCCAGACTCGGAGGACGAAGACCTTGGTACGCAGGCTGCTTTCGTTCTGTTACTGGCCTTTCGGTTTGGTCTTCGAGCACAAGAAGCCCTAGGGTTGCTGCGTTCCGATTGGTGTCAATCAGGCAGACTGACCTGGGTATTGGTCCAAAGCAACAGCATTCGATCCTTGAAGAACACAACGAACAGCCGACGCGCCATACCATTGATGTTCCAGCTCTCAGAGATCGAGCGGACACTGGTTGAAACGTTACTTACTCGCTATACAACCCGCTTCGGGGATGTCACTAACAAACCCGTTCTCGGGGATCATGACGGAGCCCTAACGCCCTATGCACGGTCGATCCCTTCGGAAATTGCCAAAGCGTTGAAGGTTGCTACCGGCAATCCAAGGATGAGTCTCCACCAGGCACGGCACGTCTTCTGTAATATATTGACCACTGCGCTGTTTGGGATTGAATCGCCGCTGGCTAACGATTTGTGTCAGCCCTTTGATGTCGAAGCCATCCAGCATATCTTGCTGGGACAAAGCGAGCTTCCATCGCGAAGATGTACGATGGCAATCGGCCGGGCGCTGGGGCACCAAACTCCGCATACGCAGTTGCGCTCATACAATCACCTTCTCACAGAGTGGGCGGACGCACTCACCCCGGTCAAATCCCATTATGCCAGCACCATTCCAAACGCAATTCAAATTGACACGTGGTCCGTTGAAACTCCGCCGGATCAGGACGTTTTGCAGACGATCTTCTCCAAAAAAGTCGAACTGACGCCTTTAATTGTGATTGAGGCCTTGCGGCTGCTAGCCCTCGGCTACAATACGCACCGCATAGAGTACTTGTTGCGACTCGAGCCCGGGGAGTTGGCAGACGTTGAAACCCTGGTTGATCGAATCAACGCGGGTATTCGCTTTAAGGTATTTGATCCTAAAAAAGGTAAGAAGGCATACGTCTACGGGAAGTCCCTACCGAAATTCCTTCTCAAATCACGCCCCGCAGGCGTCTGGCCAAGGCTGTTGAAGCTCACTGAGGCGCTGCCTCCGAGATCTCAGCTTACCGAATCTCCTGTTCTACCCTCATTAGATCAGGCGTCCAATCTTGTTGGCAGAAACGGCCATTTGCTCATGAACCTGCCCGAGGAGTCTCACCTCCTTCGCCTCGTGGTCGACTGTTTTGAGTTGCCGAAAACCACTTATATGGCCGTAATCAAGAGCAAGCCTGACAATATGCAACGGGCTCAGAATTTGCTGCGCGCAGGTCAGTTCGAACCAGTGAAGGGCACGTTAATTCAGTTAGATACTTTCAATGAGGATTACAGTACAGCCTTTGGGAGGGGAAGATCCTACGCCGGCCTTGTTCTGGCAAAGCCGGCGTTAGGTCCCCTCCATGACGGTTTTGAATTGGTGTTGGCTTATCTTTCTGTTGCTGCAGCTTACTGCCCGCGGACCGGTCCTCTGTCACAGCCACCTTAACTCCAGCAGGCTCACTCAAGTTTAAAATCATCCTTGTCATTCGCGGCTATCTCCAGCAATTCCAGCAGCGTAAACACAGGTTTCTTTTTTCTCGCCTCTGGCTGACTGAGAGCCTTAAACTCAACGAGGTTCCGATTCGCATAAGCAAGCGCTAATGTGCGGAACAGGCTCAGATTATGGCATACGACCTCAATTCGACCTGTAAGCTGTTCCTTACTTTCGTTTGACTCTGGCTCCTCATCATTTGCAGCTTCCGTCACCAACAGTATTGCCGTGCCTTTTTGTTCATCAAACCCTAACGGCCGACAGATACCCGCCACAGTTCCGTGTGCGCGCTGCTTCAAAGACAGTGCTGGCATAACCCCCTGCACGGTAATCCCATCAAGGTCGGTGACACCAAATCTCACCTTAAAGCCTTGCGTAATCGACCTATTCGCAAACTTCGCGGCGATAACATTCCCCTGCTCCACTAAGAACAACCGCTCCTTTTCACTGAAGAGATGGCTAATATCCTGCTCTCCCAGAGAGCGCTGTAGAATCATAGAGCCGAGGATGACCCGACCCGCGGCACGAAACAACGACACCTCGTCTGGGGTCACTCCAGGTCCATCAAGCCTAACAACATTAATAGCAGGAAATTCAGTTAAGCCCTGAGACTCAACCCTAAATCGAGACTTAATTGCGAAAACGGACTTCCTTCGAAAACTGACGAACTCAGCAAGTGCTCTTATCATTGCATCCTTCAGCTGCTGTTGTGCCGGTAACACCAGCATTCTCTCCTCCTCAAACTCTAATGCTCCATCGGTGTTAATTACATTTGGCGCGCTCAGGGGATGCAGCACGAGAATCGAGGTGTCTGAGGTCTCGATAGAATTGTGACTGGTCATAACATCGCGTCCTTTATGGTAGTCCCATCTCACACGTGCATCGGCCGAGTCTGCTCAATCGCGCACCAGCTGATGCTCAACTTACAACCAAGGTTTTTAACACAGATCAGACGAGATTTGGGCGGATGCCGTTGAGGTTCAGTGAATGTGGGTCATATGGTTGACGTTTCCGCTCTAAACCGATGAGATTGTGTAGTGGTCAACTAATCCCGGACAGTATTTTGAGGTTTGCCTCAGCTGCAGCGGGCGAACTGCCGTCGCTGAATGCATGGGGTCGTTGTCCGTTGTTATAGTCATCAGGCAGTCTCCAACACCCTTCTTTACATCAGGAATTTGTAAAGACCTCGGACCCCTCGCTTGGGGACCCCTTCGCTATAGATCCTCAGCGGGCACCAGAGACAACTCGTAACCCAGTGGCTTCAACGCCTTCTTGACAGATTCGAGCAGGACCCGGGGGTCGTCGCGCTCGATGTTCATAAGGGTAGTTTTCGACAGACCACACAGTCGAGCGTAGTCTGCCAGTGTGATACCGACAAAGCGCTGGCGAATCTCACGCACTGCGGCCCCCACAGTAACCTTGCCGTGCCGCATACGCGTTTCCAGATCGGCCTGGGCCGACTCGCGCTCATGATCTTCAAACTTTGGGGGCATTCTAGGCATCGTCGCCTCCCGCCTCGCGCTTCAGAGTTTCCAAGTACCTCTCCGGACGCTCAAAAACAATGTTCTTATGTCCCAGGATCCGCTGAGGCGCACCTAGGCTCCGCACCTCCTTCCTCAGGCTCACGAGCTTTTCCAGCTCAGCAATGAATCGGGCCCGGGTGATTTCCGGGTCCTCGGCGACGTCCCGGATGATCTTGTCATAGTTTGGCTCGTAGACCGAGCGCCGGTACTCCAGCGGCCAGACTGTCGTCCGGGCAATCGCCTCCCGGTCGAGCACCATGGGCGCCAAGTCATAAGCCGGGGACAGACTGATTCTACCGTCGCGCTTTATCAGGGCGGTGTTGCGACCATGGTTGTCACTGTTGCCGATGGTGTAGTTGATGACATCACGCACCAGGTATTCACAGAGGGTTTCATCAAACTCCGGCGGATGCGTGATCGCCTCGCGCAGCCGAGAAAGGACTTTCGGGTGCTCCATCCGGGCTCCGTCCCCGACCATCCGGTTCAGGCTGTACATCGATTCAACTCCGTACCGCCGGATCCCATCCGGAGTTACCTCTCGATCGAATCGCGGCAGCCACAATGCCGGGACCCTGCCTTCTACCACATGGGCACCCCGGATCGTGTTTTGGCCCAGCCGATCTAAGGCCTCGTAAAATATCCCTTCTGCTCGCAGGACGTCCTGATCCTCCGGCGTCATCCGCCCCCGGGGAAACTTCACCAGCCAGTGATTGGCGATTTCAGGCTCCGAGAGAGTCCCCTCCAGGTAGAAGCCCCCGTTCCGGGCCTGGACGACCAGCAGTTTTGGCGCATCACCGCCGGCACCGGTGGCGCCAGCGACAACCAAACCCTGCTGGTCGGCATACTCCAGCAGGTACTCACCTCGATCGCTGATGTCCTCCATAGTAAACGAGGTCACTTTGGACTCTTTTACTTGGGCCTCGAAAGCCTCCGCGGCCTCCTTGATGCGTAGGTTGCCGATCGGTGCGATGCACCCTTCGCTGAGCAATTTGAAGTCGACGGAGGGGCCCGGATCCACGGTTACGTCCCAATGACGGAGCAAATACCGTCGCCCGGCGCCCTGGGGAATGATGTCTCGGAGCACCGGGGCAACCGGCTCTCGGGGATACCCTTTCATCAAATGTCCGGGGACCCCCCTCTGTCAGCCTAGTTGTCCAGTTGGCGATTTAGCCTGAATTTCACTAGTCGGGGCGGCATGGGAGCATTCA
>NZ_JAKZAI010000017.1 GCF_023156235.1 Marinobacter goseongensis
CCCAAATTTGGCCGCTGATCGACGTCAGACTGCACGTTCCGGCATTATCAACCTGCTTTTGACCAAGTGATGGCTCCCGTTAGCGCCGATGGCGCTTTGCGGAGTATACTGGCCTGCAAAGTCACTGATTCAGGGTCATAGCCATTGGCCACGTCGCGCAGGATCTCGCTGATATCCACTGGCCGGATCTTTTCCAGTTCCACCTTTCCGATGCGCCAGGCCACCTCGCGCTCGTACAGGCTCTTTTCTTTCTGGTGGGACGCGATTTCTCGCTTGCGAAGCTCGTAGTAGTCAGCATATAGGTCATTGAGCGTTTTGAAGGGGTTTTGATTGACCTTCTGCCGTTCCTGAACCGGATCAGCACCCTCACGCTTGATCGCCAACCTCAGCTTCGCCGCTTCATCGCGGGCGTCGGCCAGTGACCAGTCGTCCACCTTGCCGATGGTGTATTCACGCCGGAGCTTGGTAGCTGGCGTGGTGTAGCGCAGCATCCAGTAAGCGTCGCCGCGCTTCGGGGTCATGAGGTAGAGGCCATTGCCGTCGGCATGCCGAACGGATGGCTTCTCTTTGATCAATTTCTTGACGGTTTTGTCGTGTAGCTTGCCCACCTTCCTGCCTCAAAAAAAATTGGGGAGTACAATCTCGCCGATACAATATAGCGAGAAAACACTCCCCAATCTACTACCCACCACTACCCAAACTTGGCAGAACTTACACGAACATCATGACCGTCAAAATTACATAAATATTTGATTTATATTGACATTAAGAACACAAATGAACGTCTAAGAACATCATTCAATGTTCTGGACCTGCTCCCGCATCTGCTCGATCAGCACCTTGAGATCCACCGCCACCCGGGTCACCCGGGCATCGATACTTTTGCTGCTGAGGGTGTTGGCCTCGCGATTCAGCTCCTGCATCAGGAAATCCAGACGACGGCCGATGGCGTCGCCGGACGTCAGGGTGTCAGACACCTCGGAGATGTGGGCATCCAGGCGATCCAGCTCCTCAGCCACATCGCTTTTCTGGGCCAGCATCACCATTTCCTGCGCCACCCGCTCAGGATCCAGTTCGACCCGGGCTTTTTCGAAGCGATCCCTGAGCTGTTGCTCCTGAGCTTTGACCAACTCCGGCATCAGCTCACGCACTTCCTCGACCCGCTGCCCCATGGTCTCAAGCCGGTCCTCGAACAGCGGCCGCAGACGCTCGCCCTCCCGCTCCCGAACGGTGACCAGATCAGCTACGGTGCGCTCGAAGAGTTCCGCCGCGGCATCGCGAGCGGGGCTGTAATCCAGCTCTTTCACCGACAGCACGCCGGGCCAGCGCAAGACATCAAGGGCGTTGATGTGGGCAGGATTGTCCAGAATCCGGTTGACGTGGTTGGCCGCCTCGTTGACGGCACGGGCCATGTCGTCGCTGACCTCGAAGTTCTGCGCGGCGCTTTCTGCCGTCTGCAGGCGCATCGACACGTCCACTTTGCCCCGTTTGAGCTGGTTACGCAGCTGCTCACGAAAGGCATTCTCAAGCTCCCGCAGCGCTTCCGGCAAACGGAACGACGGCTCCAGGTAACGATGATTCACGGTGCGAATCTCGCAAGTCAGCGTTCCCCAGTCACCCTGTGTGTCCTGGCGCGCAAAGGCAGTCATGCTTCGAATCATGGCAGCTCCATTGGTCTGTCGATGCAATCTTTCGAGTTTAACAGGGTGCGGCGCGAAACCGCGAACCCGACCAAAGCCGGAGAGCCGCACCGGAACAGACCACTGCCTCACCGTGTTATACTCCGCCGTTATCCTATTCCGAACGCCGGGCGCACCGCCCCGGACATCCACTACTAATATCAGGACACACTATGCGACCCAGCGGAAGAACGCCGGAACAACCGAGAGACATCCGAATCACCCGCAACTACACCCGCCACGCCGAGGGCTCGGTACTGGTCGAATTCGGTGACACCAAGGTCATCTGTACCGCCTCGGTGGAAAACAAGGTGCCGCCCTTCCTGCGCGGCGAAGGCAAAGGCTGGATCACCGCCGAATACGGCATGCTGCCCCGTTCCACCGGCAGCCGCATGGGCCGCGAAGCGGCCCGCGGCAAACAGGGTGGGCGCACGGTTGAAATCCAGCGCCTGATCGGCCGCTCTCTGCGCGCTGCGGTTGACCTGAGTGCCCTGGGCGAGCACTCCATCACCATCGACTGCGACGTCATCCAGGCCGATGGTGGCACCCGTACCGCGGCGATCACCGGTGGGTGCGTCGCCCTGGTTGACGCCCTGAATCATCTGGTGGCGGAAAAACGCCTGAAGAAATCACCGCTGAAGCAGATGGTCGCAGCCTTGAGTGTCGGCGTGTACAAAGGTACGCCGGTGCTGGACCTGGATTACCCGGAAGACTCCGAAGCCGAAACCGACATGAACGTGATCATGACCGACCGCGGTGGCTTTATCGAGATACAGGGCACCGCCGAAGGCGCGCCGTTTGTGCAGGAAGAGCTGGACAGCATGCTGACGTTAGCCAGGCAGGGTATTGAGCAGCTGTTTGAGATTCAGAAGGCGGCTCTGGAGGGATAAGTTACCGGGTAAGCTGTTGTCGGATCAGGGCTTGCGCCTGATCCGACCGACGGCGCTCTCCCAGACTCAGAAACCGATTTCGATGTCGTAGTCCATGATCACCGGCGCGTGATCGGAAAAACGGGTGCCGTCATCAATCCAGCCATCCAGAATCGTCTTGCGGATACCCGGCGTCATCAGCTGGTAATCCACCCGGATGCCGGCGTTCTTGCGCGACCCCTCGGTCTGTTCTGGCCACCAGGTAAACTGATTGCTCTGTTTGTTGATCTCGCGGAATCCATCCACGCAGCCCATCTCGTCGAACAGCCGATCCAGCCACGCCCGCTCATGGGGCATGAATCCGGAGGCGTCCAGCTGATGATAGAGCGGGCTGGCGTCGGTCACGTGATGGGCGGTCTGCAGGTTGGCGCAGAAAATGAACTGGCGGCGCTTGCGCAATGTCTTCTGCATGTGCAGGCCGAACGCTTCCATGAAGTCGTCCTTGTGATCCAGCACCGTCAGGTCATTGTCGCCAATGAGCTCGTCCTCACGGCCAAGCGCACAGGGCGCCAGCACACAGGCCACCGACACCTTGTCGAAGTCGGCCTGGATGAATCGCCCTTCACGATCCGCCTGCTCATTGGCGAAGCCGTACATGATGGCTTTGGGAAAGTGGCGGGTATAGATGCCCACGCCGCCGTCCTCGTTGTTCTCGCCATCAATGAAGTAGGCCTCGTAGCCTTCCGGAATCAGGTTGAAGTCCTCGATTTCGTAGGCGCGCATGCGGTGATCCTGAACGCAGACCACGTCGGCATCTTGCCCGGCCAGCCATTCGAAGAAACCTTTCTCAACCGCCTGGGCGAGGCCGTTGACGCTGATTGTTACTACCCGCATACGTGTTTCCTGATTCGGTTTGTGTGTATGATACCGGTTTTACGCTTTAATTAAAGATCCACACCCGCCAGAAGCCTTGCCATGCACGACTATCAGCAACATTTCATTGAGTTTGCCATCCGCCGTAACGTTTTGCGTTTTGGCGAATTTACCCTCAAGTCCGGACGCACCAGCCCATACTTCTTCAATGCCGGGCTGTTCAATACCGGCGAGGACCTGCTTGAACTAAGCAAAGCTTATGCCGCCGCCGTGCAGTGCAGCGGCCTGAATTATGACATCATCTTCGGGCCTGCCTATAAGGGCATTCCGTTGGCCACGGTAACGGCCATGGCGCTGGCTTCTGAAGGCCAAAGCAAGCCGTTTGCCTTCAACCGCAAGGAAAAGAAGGACCATGGCGAGGGTGGTAACATCGTCGGCGCGCCACTTGAGGGCAAAGTGCTGATCGTTGATGATGTCATTACCGCCGGCACGGCCATTCGCGAGTCCATCGACCTGATCCGCGCCGCAGGCGCCGAGCCCGCGGGCGTGTTGATTGCCCTGGACCGACAGGAGCGCGGCAATGGCGCGCTGTCCGCCATCCAGGAGGTGGAACAGGAATTCGGTTTGCCCGTCGTCAGCATCATCCGGCTTGAACAGGTTCTCGACTACCTGAGCAAGCGTCCGGATTTCGCCGACCACGCCAGTCGCGTCGCCCAGTATCGGGACCGTTACGGAGTCTGAATATCCATGAAATGTCTGACCCGGTTTTCACTCGCAGCATCTGCCTCCGCTCTGTTGTTTGCCGCAACGGTCGCCGAGGCACAAATGTACCGTTACACGGATGAAAACGGCCAGATGGTTATCAGCAACACCATCCCCCAGGAGGCTTCCCGGCGGGGCTACGACATCCTGAATACCCAAGGACGTGTCGTCGAATCGGTTGCCCCGGCTCCGACCCCGGAGGAAATAGCCGCCCGCGAAGCTGAGGAAAAGCGCCAGGAAGCGCAGAAGCGGCAGCAAGAGCAGGACCGCAAATTGCTCAAACGCTTCAGCCATCCGGATCAGGCCGTCAGTGCCATGCACCGCAAGGTCCGTGAGCTGGAAAGTCTGAGCCAACTCAAGCGGGGCAACATTTCCGTCATTGTCAGCCAACTGAATAACGAAGAGAGCCGTGCCGCCGACATGGAGCGCGCCGGGCGCGAAGTGCCGGAAACCACCCTGAAAAAAATCCGGCGCCTTGAAGCCCAGGTTCGCGACATAGAGCGGGAAATTGCGATCCAGAATGCCGAAATACAGGACCTCAGGGATGGCTACGAGGCCGACATACGCCGCCTTGAAGAGATCACCGGCGAGCCGCGAACCCTTCCACTTGAGCCGCCCGAACCGGGCAACTGATCAACCTGTTTTGAGCAATCAAAGAAAAGGGCCACCCTCGGGTGGCCCTTTTCGCACCGTCTTACGACCTATCAGGCAGAAGCGGTGGTTTTCTTGGCAGCCGGCTTGCGAGCGGCGGTCTTGCGCGCTGCAGGCTTCTTGGCTGCAACAGATTTCTTGGCTGACTGGGCAGCTTCAGAAACCTCGCCTGCTGCGTCAGAAACTGCGTCGGCGCCTTCAGCCGCTTCTTTTTCCAGCTTGGCAACCAGATCCGCAGCGAAGTTGCCGAAACGGCTGTTCAGGGTACGCAGTTGCTCGAACAGGTTCTCGCTGTAACCGTAGTAACGGGTACGCAGAGTCTTGACACTGTACTCGCGTGCTTCTGACTCAAGCTTCTCAGCGTAGTCGAACGGCTTGGAAGCCAGCTTCTTCTGCTGGTCTTCAGCGGCATTGATGCCTTTTTCCACGATTTCCTGAAGCTGTTCCTGATAGCTTTTGAGCTTACCCATAATGTTCTCTCCTGAGATGATATAAAGGGTGGATTCCTGTCGGATCCCTAATTCACAACATCAGGTTACGGTCAAAAATTAGAATGTTCATACTAAAAGCCAATGTGTGACCCATTACCGAACTTAAAGATTGTTCATTTGATGATTTTCCACGTCACCGCATAATTTCAACCTGATCTCAAAGCCCGTCTCTCCGCATTATTCAGGCTGCGCGCTCCCGGATCGCCCGATCCGGGCAACAAGAAAAATGGCGAGAACATCATGATGACCAGACCAATGCAGACTCTGCGGGGGCGAAGCCTTGCCCTCAGCGCAACGCTGGCAAGCGTACTTATTCTGGCGGGCTGCCAGGAGGACTCACGGGCGTCAAAAACCAGCACCGATCAGGCGGCATCCATCGCCGGACAGCGGCTGGACAAAGCCATGGGCAGCTTTCGTACCGCGCTGGGGCAGGACAGCGGCACTGAGCAGCGGATGCGCACTCCGACACTGACCTGGAACGCCCCGCTGACAAGGGAAGACGGCTCATCACTCTATCCCGGCCAGATCAGCGGCTACCGCATTTACTATCGGCTGAAACACGAAAACACACTCAAAGTGATTCCGGTCGACAGCCCACAAAAGAACCGGTTCACTCTGAACACCTTGCCACCGGGTGCGTACGAATTCAGCATCACCACAGTGGATAACAATGGCCTGGAGAGCCGCCGCTCAACGCCGGTGTCCATCAATCTCACCCAGATGCGACAGGGCTGAGCACTCGCAACCGGCGAACTACCAGCGGAATATGACCCAGCTTGGCACCAGCATGTCGGTCTGATCCTCGCGGATCCACCCGCCACCGTCGGCGGGCACCAGATAGTATTCCGGCCCCACCTCCGGCACTACCTTGATTTCAACCAGCTGACCATTGACCCGGTATTCATAGAACACTTCGTTATCACCGGGGCGGATCACGATCTGGGCACCGTCCGAGGAGGGCTGGTAATCAGACACCACCAGCGGCTCCTGTGGCGTGGCGACCACCTCCTGATCCAGCCCTCCTCTGTCCTGCGCGGAAATGGGTGCGGACAGCAGCAGGGAGGCAACACCGAGGCAGGCGATTCGTTTCATTTTCGTGATACCCTTTTGTCCAACTATGGCGACAGCAATTGTCCCTTTATGACTATAGCGTTGCACATGGCAACCCACGCTTCAATCACATTCCGGACCTGTTTTGATATGACACAGCAACAGACCCCACCGGTTGTTCTTGTAGACGGCTCTTCCTATCTGTTCCGGGCGTACCATGCCCTGCCGCCCCTGACCACCAGCAAGAACCACCCGACAGGCGCCATCAAAGGCGTCATCAGCATGCTGCGCCGGCTGGAGCAGGATTTTCCGGGATCGAAAATGGTGGTCGTCTTTGACGCCAAGGGGAAAACCTTTCGCCATGACATGTATGAGGCGTACAAGGCCAACCGCCCGCCGATGCCAGACGACCTGGCCTGCCAGATTGAGCCCATCCACGAGATGGTCAAGGCCATGGGACTGCCGCTACTGATCGTGCCCGGCGTGGAGGCCGACGATGTGATCGGCACCCTCGCCCACGAAGCCACCAGCAAAGGAATCGACGTGGTGATTTCCACCGGCGACAAGGACATGGCGCAGCTGGTCAGCGACCACGTGACGCTGATCAACACCATGACCGAAACCCGCATGGACCGGGACGGCGTGGTGGACAAGTTCGGCGTAACCCCGGAGCAGATCATCGACTACCTCGCACTGGTCGGCGATAAGGTGGACAACATTCCCGGCGTCAATAAATGCGGGCCCAAAACCGCGGTCAAATGGCTCCAGGAACACCCCAGCCTTGAAGAGATCATGGCGAACGCCGACCAGGTCAAGGGCAAGATCGGTGAATACCTCAGGGAAGCGCTGGAGATACTGCCACTGAGCCGCGACCTGGCCACCATCCGCACCAACGTGGAACTGGACTTCGGGCTGGAAAATCTCCAGCTGCGGAACCAGAACAACGACGCACTGCTCGAACTGTTCCGCGAATATGAGCTGCGCTCCTGGACGGCGGAGCTGGAGAGTACCGGCACCGGGTCTGACCGGACGCCGGATACGAGTGCCGACGCAACCGCCGAGCCAGTCGACAAGCGCTACACGGTGATCACCGAGCAGGCCGATTTCGATCAGTGGCTGGCGCGGCTGAGGCAGGCGCCGTTGTTCGCCTTCGACACCGAAACCACCAGTCTGCGGTATATGGATGCCGAGGTGGTTGGCGTCTCCTTCGCCATCGAGCCGGGCGAGGCCGCCTACGTGCCGCTGGCCCACGACTACATGGGGGCCCCGGAGCAACTGGATCGCGACGCCGTGCTGGCGCAGCTCAAGCCTCTGCTGGAAGACCCGGCCAGGCCCAAGCTGGGGCAAAATCTGAAGTACGACAAAAATGTGCTGGTCAACCACGGCATCACCCTCGAGGGCATTGCCGAAGACACCATGCTCGAGTCCTACGTGCTCAACTCAGTGGCGTCCCGACATGACATGGACACGCTGGCCAGACAGTATCTCGACGAGCAGACCATCACCTTCGAGTCCATCGCCGGCAAGGGCGCCAAACAACTGACCTTCAACCAGATTGATCTGGACAAAGCCGGCCCCTACGCGGCGGAGGATGCCGACATCACCCTGCGGCTGCACCAGGTGCTGCGCCCCAGGCTGGCAGAAACCGGCAAGCTGAAATCGGTGTATGAGGAGATCGATCTGCCACTGGTGCCGGTGCTCTCCCGCATGGAGCAGCGCGGCGCAATGATCTGTGCCAGCACCCTGAAGCAGCACAGCCAGGAACTGGCGGAACGCATGGCCGAGCTGGAAAAAGAGGCCCACGAAGAGGCCGGCGAAACGTTCAACCTGGGTTCCACCAAACAGTTACAGGTCATCTTCTATGACAGGATGGGCTTGCCGGTCATCAAGAAAACCCCCAAAGGAGCGCCCTCCACCGCGGAGCCGGTGCTGCAGGAACTGGCCCACGAGCACGCCTTGCCCCGACTGATCCTGGAACATCGCAGCCTGAGCAAGCTCAAGTCCACCTATACCGACACCCTGCCGGTGCTGATTCACCACCGCACCGGGCGTATTCACACCTCGTATCACCAGGCCGTCACGGCAACCGGTCGCCTGTCATCATCGGAACCCAACCTGCAGAACATTCCGATTCGCAGCGAACAGGGCCGACGCATCCGTCAGGCCTTTGTTGCCCCGGAGGGCTGCAAACTGGTGGCCGCGGATTACTCCCAGATCGAGCTGCGCATCATGGCGCATCTGTCTGGCGACAAAGGCCTGCTGACCGCCTTCGAAAAAGGTGAGGATATCCACAAGGCCACAGCGGCGGAGGTGTTCGGGGTGGCTGTTGATGCGGTCACCGGTGACCAGCGGCGCAGTGCCAAAGCCATCAACTTCGGCCTGATCTACGGCATGTCCGCGTTCGGGCTGGCCCGCCAGCTGGATGTGGGCCGCAACCAGGCCCAGGAATACATCGACCGGTATTTCGAACGTTACCCCGGCGTGCTCCGATACATGGACAACATCCGCAAGCAGGCTCACGACGACGGTTACGTGGAAACCCTGTACGGCCGCCGACTGTACCTGCCCGAAATCAACGCCCGCAACAAGCAGATGCAGCAGGCCGCCGAACGCACCGCCATCAACGCACCCATGCAGGGTACCGCCGCCGACATCATCAAGCGGGCCATGATTGACGTGGAACGCTGGCTATTGCACAGCCACGCCGACGACGCACGTATGATCATGCAGGTACACGACGAACTGATCCTGGAGGTGCGGGAGGACGTGGTGGAGACCATCCGCAAGGGCCTGGTGCAGCGGATGTCCGCAGCGGCGAGCCTGGACGTACCGCTGCTGGTGGAAGCGGGCGTCGGTGATAACTGGGACGAAGCCCATTGACGCCAGCCGCCAGACCATAACGCCCTGAAAACGGGTCATTTTGGGGCAGGAAACGGGGCGACGCCCCGTTTCCGGTCACAATATCGAAACCAACCGCCACCACTGGCGCCTTTCACGACACGGCACGAAATTCGCAAGTAATCCTGTTGTCGGCTCCCGCTACTCAGCACGGAGCCAGGTTGTGACACATCGTTTCCGAGGCCGTTACCATGACATCTCTGGCATCTCAACGAAGCTGGCTTCTGGACCCGGGCCTGCTGAAACTGGTGCACCAATGCCGCCGCCTGATTCACACCGAATTTGGCGTCAAATTGCACCTGACCGAAGAACACCTCGAAGCGCAGCTGGCGGACTACGCCCGCAAGACACGCTCCACACAACTGACCCGCACCTGGGAGACCCTGGTGGAGCGGGTACCGCAACTGGATATACCGGCACCGGAGGCTGACGCGCCGGAAAGCGGCAAGCGCACGTATCGTGGGCAGGTAATTCCTGACGAAGGCCGCGAACAACAGCACACGGAGGCGGAGGGCGAGGAAGCGAAGCCACGACGTACCAAGGTGATCTATCGTGGCCAGGTGGTCGGCTGACCGGGACCGGTCAGCCTGTTACTGCAGTGTGCTCAGAAGGATTTGCTGACCTGGATACCGGCACTCCAGGCTTCAAGCTCGTACTCGCCCTGGTAGTTGCTCTGATCCGTTACACCCGGCTGAAGCTCGGCGACTTGTGACGGGTTCTCGTGCGCATAGTTGAACTCATCAACCCGACCGTTGCCGTCGAAAATCAGCGTGCCGGCAGCCACGTCCACGGTCCAGCCACTGCGCTGATCAGCCCATTGAGCACCCAGCGTGAGCCAGTGGCGGTCATTGGAGGGAATGCGCGCCGTTACGAAGTCGTCGTTGACCGGTGATTCGTCAAACGCATAACCGGTCTTGAAGGCCCACTCCGGCGTGGCCTGCCAGATCGCACCCACATTGAACTGCCAGGTGTTCTGCCATTTTTCAGTAACGTGACTGAGCACAGCGCCTTCCTGCGGCGCCTGGGTGACTTCACCACCGGCTTCACGGCTTACGATGTCCAGCTCTTCAAACCGACTCCACTTGGCATAGGTCGCGCCCGCCAGCAGGGTCACGGTGTCCGTCAAATGGTGGCGAGCGCCGAAGGTGATGCTTTCCGGGATCGCCAGCGGCACCTCAACTTTCTCAGTGGCACTGGTCGGTGTCACCACGCCGTTGGCGGGATTCACGAAGTTGCTCAGCTCGGCGTCGCCCTCGAGATTCAGCTCAGTGCCGGTCTGCGCCATCAGACCGAACTGGGTCTGTTCCGACAACTCGTAGAGGAAGCCGACGCGGAATGTCACGCCCACGTCATCACCTTCGATGTCCGCGTAGCCCTCATCGTAAAAGCCGGGATTTGGTGTGCCGCTGGGCGCGGTGACAGCAACGCTGGAAGCGGAATTATCGAGGAATCGGGTCAGTTTGCCTTCGGCATAGATAATATTGATGCCCGCCCCCATCGACAGGCCGTTGCCGTTATTCACAGAAATGGAGGGGCTGAACGAAATCGCCGTCAGCTCGGTCTCGTCGGCGAAATAGCGGCCAACAAAATCGTCTTCATAGTCTGCGGCGAGGCCGAAAGGCGCGTGAATGCCAAAACCCACATCAACGGAATCACTGACTTCGTGGGTCATGTACAGGTTCGGAAGCACGGCTGGATCGGCAATGTCGCCACCGCTGGAGCCCTGCACCGGGAGGCCGATCTGGTTGGTTGCCTGCGCGTCGTTTTTGGCTTCTGCATCGATATCGAGGACCGCGGCGCCGAACGACAGATTCGTTCCGGACAGCTGGCTCATGCCGGCGGGGTTGAACAGGACCGTGGTGGCATTCTCGGGATTGGCAGCGGTGCCAGCGTTGGCAACGCCCATGGCGCTGGCGCTCTGCTCATTCAGAGCAAAGCCACCCGCGAGGGCCGGGGCTGGCGCGACGGCAGCGGTCAGGGTGACAAAACGGATCGCAGAATAAAGTTTGGACTTGTTGTTGCGCATACTTCCTCCATTCAATTTTGCG
Source organism: Marinobacter goseongensis (assembly GCF_023156235.1). Lineage (GTDB taxonomy): Bacteria > Pseudomonadota > Gammaproteobacteria > Pseudomonadales > Oleiphilaceae > Marinobacter > Marinobacter goseongensis. The sequence continues at coordinate 11,322 of NZ_JAKZAI010000017.1, forward strand.
AGGAAGTATACGCATCTCGGGCCAATGGCCTCAAATGCCATCCCTACTGGTTCAGGGACCTAACCGTTTAAGACTAAAGTCTGATTTGGCGACAGATCGCTCAATCGTCCTGAATTGACAGCTTGTCGACCGAAGATGACAGCTTGTCCGCACCCTGGGCGTCGGCGCCCAGCTTGATCATCAGGCGCAGGTCATTGGCGGAATCGGCGTGAGCCAGCGCGTCCTCGTAGGTGATCGAACCCTCGGCGTACAGCCGGTACAGCGCCTGGTCAAAGGTCTGCATGCCCGATTCGGTGGACTTGGACATCAACTCCTTGAGCTTGTGTACCTCGCCCTTACGGATCATATCGGCGACCAGCGGGGTATTGATCAACACTTCGATGACCGCTTTGCGGCCGGTTCCGTCCGGCGTCGGTACCAGTTGCTGGGCAACGATGGCCTTGAGGTTCAGGGACAGGTCCATCCAGATCTGGTTGTGCTGCTCCGGCGGGAAAAACTGGATGATGCGGTCCAGCGCCTGGTTGGCGTTGTTGGCGTGCAGGGTGGCCAGGCACAGGTGACCGGTTTCGGCAAACTGCACCGAGTACTCCATGGTCTGGCGCGTACGCACCTCACCGATGAGTATTACGTCCGGGGCCTGCCGCAGAGTGTTCTTCAGGGCCACTTCGAAGCTTTCGGTATCAATGCCCACCTCTCGCTGGGTCACGATGCAACCCTGGTGCTGGTGAACGAATTCGATGGGGTCCTCAATGGAAATGATGTGGCCACGGCTGTTGCGGTTGCGGTGCCCCAGCATCGCGGCCAGCGACGTGGACTTACCGGTACCCGTGGCCCCCACAAACATGATCAGGCCACGTTTGGTCATCGCCAGTTCTTTGATGACTTCCGGGAGCGACAGCTCATCGATCTGGGGAATCTTGATCTCGATGCGTCGCAGCACCATGCCGCACAGATTGCGCTGGAAAAAGGCACTGACCCGGAAGCGGCCGATGCCGCGGGCACTGATGGCGAAGTTGCACTCGTGACTCTCGTCGAGCTCCGCCCGCTGTTTGTCGTTCATGGCGCCGTAAACGAATTCACGGGTCTGTTCCGGCGTCAGAGCGTTCTTGGTGACGGGCAGCACCTTCCCGTTCACTTTCATGCTCGGAGGCACACCTGCGGTAATAAACAGGTCCGATCCGCCTTTTTCCACCATCAGCCGCAACAGTTTTTCGAATTCCATGATGTCTTACCTATTCATCAATCCAGGGTGCAAGGGCGCACCGGCAGTCAGAAGTTATCCGGCATTTTGGCCTTGGCGCGGGCCGCTTCGCGCGAAATCAGACCTTTTTTCAACAGCTTTTCCAGGCATTGATCCAGTGTCTGCATGCCCAGCGAGCCGCCCGTCTGGATCGCCGAATACATCTGGGCAATCTTGTCTTCCCGGATCAGGTTACGAATCGCCGCCGTGCCGATCATGATCTCGTGGGCCGCAATCCGACCGCCACCCATCTTCTTCATCAGGGTCTGGGAGATAACCGCCTGCAGGGACTCCGACAACATCGAGCGCACCATGGACTTCTCCTCCGCCGGGAACACGTCGACCACCCGGTCGATGGTCTTGGCGGCAGAGGTGGTGTGCAGGGTGCCGAACACCAGGTGGCCGGTTTCCGCCGCTGTCAGCGCCAGGCGGATAGTTTCCAGATCCCGCAGCTCGCCCACCAGAATGATGTCCGGGTCTTCCCGCAGCGCCGAGCGCAGGGCTTCGTTGAAGCCCAGGGTATCCCGGTGCACTTCCCGCTGGTTAACCAGGCATTTCTTGGACTCGTGAACAAATTCGATGGGGTCTTCGATGGTCAGCACGTGCTCGTAACGGCTGTCGTTGATGTAATCAATCATCGCCGCCAGCGTGGTGGACTTACCGGAGCCGGTGGGCCCGGTGACCAGTACCAGGCCACGGGGCACCGAGGACACATCCTTGAAAACCTGCCCCATGCCCAGGTCTTCCATGGTCAGCACCTTGGACGGGATAGTCCGGAATACCGCGCCGGCACCGCGGTTCTGGTTGAAGGCGTTGACACGGAAACGGGCAACCCCGGGTACCTCGAAGGAAAAGTCTGTCTCGAAAAACTCTTCGTAATCCTTGCGCTGCTTGTCGTTCATGATGTCGTAGATCAGCCCGTGCACCTCTTTGTGCTCCATGGGCGGCAGATTGATTCTGCGAACATCACCATCAACACGAATCATGGGAGGCAAACCGGCAGACAGGTGCAAATCCGACGCACCCTGTTTCGCCGAGAAGGCAAGCAGTTCGGTAATATCCATAGGTTCCTCGGAAGGCTTTTTCTTTTATTCCAGAAGCGGCAAACTCACAGTATGAGCAGCATAGCAGACAACATCGGGAGCGTAACCCGACGCATACAAAAAGCAACATTGCGGGCGGGACGAGCTTCCGATTCCGTGCGCCTGTTGGCAGTCAGCAAGACCCGCACGGCGAACGAACTGCGCGAAGCGGTGGCCGCAGGGCAGACCGCCTTCGGTGAAAATTACCTGCAGGAGGCGCTCGACAAGCAGGCCGCGCTGGCCGATCTCGAGGGTATCGACTGGCACTTTATCGGCCCCATTCAGTCCAACAAAACCCGCCAGATTGCGACCGGGTTTGCCTGGGTACACAGCGTCGACCGGCTGAAAATTGCCCGCCGGCTCAGCGAACAGCGGGATGTGCACATGCCCCCCTTGAATATCTGCCTACAGGTCAATATCAACGAGGAAGACAGCAAGGCGGGTTGCACCGTGGCCGAGCTCGATGGGCTGGTCGCGGAGATCGGTGATTTGCCCAATCTGGCGCTGCGCGGGTTAATGGCGATTCCCGATCCCGATCAGCCGGAGTCGGCGCTGCGCGCCAGCTTCCGCGCCCTGGCCAACGCGCTCAAATCGCTGCGACAGAATCATCCGGATGCCGGTCCGCTGGACACCCTGTCCATGGGCATGTCCGGGGATCTGGAGATGGCGATCGAAGAAGGCGCCACCTGGGTGCGCGTCGGCACCGCGCTGTTCGGCCGTAGACCGGCCAAGAGCTGAACGCGCCAGTTCCTGTTATCATCAGGCCCGGATCATCGACAGTTCAACAGTGGAGTGAACCTTGAGTACATCACCAACCATTTCGTTTATCGGCGCAGGAAACATGGCCAGCGCCATCATTGGCGGCATGCTGGACAACGGTTTCAAGGGAGCCGATATCTGGGTCAGCGCTCCCGATGACAGTCATTTACAGGCCATTCGCAAGCGCTTCGGGGTCAGCGTGACCACCGACAACCGCTACTGCGCGCAGCAGGCTGATCTGGTCATTCTGGCGGTGAAGCCGCAGGTCATGGCGGATGTGTGCCGTGACATCGCACCGATGGTTCAGAACACCCGCCCACTGATGGTTTCCATTGCCGCAGGCCTGGAAGCCGGCACGCTGGACCAATGGCTCGGCGGTGGCTTGCCACTGGTGCGGGTTATGCCCAACACCCCTTCCCTGGTCGGCAAAGGTGCCGCCGGGCTGTTTGCCAACGATCAGGTCAGTGACAAGCAGAAGCAGATGGTGGAAAAGGTGTTCAGCAGCATCGGCTCGGCCCTCTGGGTGAATGAAGAGCCGTTGCTGCACGCGGTGACGGCACTTTCCGGCAGCGGCCCAGCCTACTTCTTTCTGATGCTCGAGGCTCTCGAGGAGGCCGCCACAGAAGCCGGCATCGATCCGGAAACCGCCCGCCAGTTGGCGATCCAGACCATGGCAGGCGCCGCCGAGATGGCCGGTCGCAGCGAACACGATCCGGCCCAGCTCAAGCGCAATGTGATGTCACCCGGTGGCACGACCGAGCGCGCGATCCACACCTTCGAGGACGGAGGGTTGCGGGAGCTGGTCAAGAAAGCCTACTCCGCCGCTTTCTCGCGCTCTGAAGACATGGCCAAAGAACTGGCAAACCAATAACGGAGACAAGGCTTCATGCTGGCTGATATTCTGATCACCATCCTGCTCATCGCCTCGACGTTTTATATGACCATCGTGCTGCTGCGCTTCCTGCTGCAGCTGGCACGGGCGGATTTCTACAATCCGATTTCCCAGTTTGCGGTAAAAGCCACCAACCCGCTACTGCGCCCCCTGCGGCGCTTCATTCCGGGCTGGGGCGGCATCGACGGAGCCGCCCTGGTGCTGGCGGTGCTGATCCAGGCGCTGGCGCTGTTCCTGATCCTGGTCGCGATGAATGGCGGCATCCCCGGCATCAATCCGCTGACGCTGCTGGTCTGGGCAGTACTGAACGTGCTCGATCTGATCGTCAAGATCTACTTCTGGTCCGTCATTGCCGTGGTGGTGGTAAGCTGGATTGCCCCGGGCAGCCATCATCCCGCCATCCAGCTGGTGGCGCAGATCACCGAGCCGGTGATGCGCCCGGTGCGCAACATCATGCCGTCCATGGGCGGACTGGATCTCTCGCCCATCATTGTATTTCTGATCCTCAATGTGGTGTCGGTGGTCATCGACCACATGAAGGTCGCGGCCGGCATGGGCGCACTGGCCGGAATGTAAACCAGGTCGCAAGACTACAATCGGTTACAACTTTCCAGACCAAGCATCACATCCAGACCGTCGATTCATCCTACTGATTCGACGGTCTTTTTTTGACCGAAACCTGACGTTCTGCTATACACACCTGCTTGCACAAATAAAGACATATCCGGTGGTTACGTTACACTTGTTGGTAGCTTGCCCGAGGTTCAGCCGTCGAGCGCCGAGATACCTCGATCCACCCAGAAACTGTTACCCAGAAGTCGCGCAGAAGGAAATTCCGATGAACAAACAAGGAACTCTGTCGCAGCAGGTAGAGGCTTACCACAACTGGAAGAAAGAACTGATCCGCCAGATCGGTCGATACCGTTTGTGGTTGCAGGACAACAACCTGTTCTCAGAGGATGTCAGCGGCCGTATTCGCCACGGTCTGGAACTGCTGATTGAAGACGAGTTGACCATCGCCTTCGTGGGTGAATACTCCCGCGGTAAAACCGAATTGATCAACGCGCTGTTTTTCTCCGAGTATGGTCAGCGCATGCTGCCGTCCCAGGCCGGGCGGACCACCATGTGTCCCACCGAGCTGTTCTTTGATCGCACCGCCAACGCCAACTACCTGTTGCTGCTGCCGATCGAGACCCGCACCGGCGATCTTTCCCTGCAGGACCTGCGCAGACAGCCGGAGCGCTGGGTCAAACACGACCTGGACGAGCGCAACCCGGATATCATGCGGGAAGTGCTGGCGGAAGTGGCCAGAGTCAAAAGCGTGTCGCCGGCCGAGGCGCGGGCACTCGGCTTCGACGAGGACATGCTCGAGCACGATCGCAACAACCCCGGCCATGTACTGGTACCGGCCTGGCGCAATGCCCAGATCAGCATCCGCCATCCGCTCTTCGAGCGTGGCCTGCGCATTCTCGACACACCGGGGCTGAACGCCCTGGGCTCCGAGCCGGAACTCACCATCAGCATGCTGCCCCGGGCCCATGCGGTGATCTTCCTGCTCAGCGCCGATACCGGCGTGACCGCAAGCGACATGACCATCTGGAAAGAGCATATTGATACCGAGCATGCGGACCATCGCGCCGGCCGCTTTGCCGTGCTCAACAAGATCGACGTGCTGTGGGATGACCTGCAAGGTGACCAGCACACCCGCGACGCCATCGAGAAAGTACGCGACTATACCGCCGATCATCTGGGCATCCGCCATGGCGACGTGATCCCGCTATCCGCCAAACAGGGCCTGGTCGCGCGGGTGAGAAACAACACCGACCTGTTCGAGCGCTCCAATCTTGGTCAACTGGAGCAACTGATCATTCAGCGCATCCTGATGCACAAGGAACAGCTGATCACCCAGAGCCTGATCAACGACCTGCTGGGCATGCTGCAGAACAGTCAGGCCGCCATGCAGACCCGGCTCTATGCTCTCGAAGAGGAATTGCAGGCATGCTCCGGCGCTACCATGGACAAGGCCGCCCTGCGTCGCCTCGCCGACCGCGCCCAGAAAGATTACGACTTTTACTACAAGAAGCTGATTACCCTGCGCTCTAGCCGGCGCCTGATGGATTCCCAGGGCAACATGCTGAGAAAGCTGGTTAGTGAGGAGCGATTCGAAAGCCACGCTGACAAGGTGCGCCAGATGATGTCGAAAAGCTGGACCACCGCGGGCATGAACCGCGGCATGGACCACTTCTTCGAGCTGCTGGAAAGCGACCTCAACAATCTGATGAGCGAAGGTCAATTGGCCGAAAAGATGGTCGGCGCCATCTATCGCCGCTACAACGAAGACACCCGGGCCCGGCACCTGGAACCGATTCCGCTGAGGTCGGGACGCCATGTCATTGCGATCCGCGAGCTGCGCAAAAAAGCCCGACGCTTCCGCATCAGCCCCAAAAACCTGCTGACCGAGCAGTCTGTGCTGGTGCGTCGCTTCTTCAACGTCATGGTGAACGAAGCCCGCACTCTGCACCAGCGCACCCGCGCCGATGTAGACCGCTGGCCCTCTGAGGCACTGCTGCCAATCATGCAGTATTCCATGGAACAGAAGCAGCTGCTGGAGCACCAGATCCGCCGCCTCAGGGACATGGTGCGCAGCGACCGTGACGGCCGCTCAGAGCGGGAACGCCTGCACAACACCATTACCGACCTGCGCCGCCAACTGGAACTGGCCGATGCCATGCAGCGCCAGATTCGCAAGCCGGCCCCCACGCTGATCCAGCAGAAAGTCGTGAACATCTCCGGCGCCGTCTGAGGCGCCCGGGCATCCGGCGGTTGCAGCCACCGGAGCCGGCCTTTAAACTGCTGGGCTGGCAAACACTCTCTCCCTGTGTTGCTCCGGACTTCCACTGACTGAACCAGGAACCTGTCGCGCCGATGCCCGATTCCCTGCCAACGGATTCTGTCGGGATAGTCACCCCGCAGACCCTACACTTTGACGCGCCGATCACTCTGGCGTGTGGGCAAACGCTGGAAAGCTACGATCTGGTGATCGAAACCTACGGTGAACTGAACGCCGACGCCAGCAACGCTGTATTGATCTGTCACGCGCTCAGCGGTAACCACCATGCCGCCGGCTACCACACCATGGACGAGCGCAAGCCAGGCTGGTGGGACAGCTGCATTGGCCCCGGCAAGCCCATCGATACCAACCGGTTTTTCGTGGTCAGCCTGAACAATCTGGGTGGCTGCCACGGCAGCACCGGCCCCAGCAGCATCAACCCGGCCACTGCACAGCCCTACGGCCCGGAGTTTCCGGTGATCACGGTCAGTGACTGGGTGCAAAGCCAGGCGCTGCTGGCGGACCGACTCGGCATCGCGTGCTGGGCCGCGGTCGTGGGCGGCTCCCTGGGCGGCATGCAGGCGCTGCAGTGGAGCCTGGATTACCCGGACCGTCTCCGTCATGCAGTGGTGATCGCGTCCACCCCACGCCTGACGGCCCAGAACATCGCCTTCAACGAGGTGGCGCGTCAGGCGATCACTTCGGATCGTGAATTTCACGACGGCCGCTACCAGGACTTCGAGGCACTGCCGCGCCGCGGCCTGATGCTGGCACGAATGGTGGGGCACATTACCTACCTGTCCGATGCCTCCATGGGCGAAAAGTTCGGTCGCGAATTGCGGGACCAGGCCTACAAGTTCGGCTATGACGCAGAATTCCAGGTGGAAAGTTACCTGCGCTATCAGGGCGAACGCTTTTCCGAAGTGTTTGACGCCAACACCTACCTGCTGATGACGCGGGCACTGGATTATTTTGACCCGGCCTATGAGTTCGGCGGCGATCTGTCGAAAGCGCTGGCGGCGGCCCGCTGCGAATACCTGGTGTTGTCGTTCAGCACCGACTGGCGCTTCACCCCGGCGCGCTCGGAAGAAATGGTCAACGCCATGATTGCTGCCCGTAAACGGGTCAGTTACGCGGAAATCGACGCCCCCTGGGGCCACGATGCGTTTCTGATACCCACCCCCCGCTACACCGACATCTTCACCGCCTACATGGACCGTGTCGCCAGAGAGGTGGGCGCATGAGACTGGATCTGGAAATTATTCAACAGTGGGTTCAGCCCGGCCACCGGGTACTTGATCTCGGTTGCGGTGACGGCACCCTGCTGGACTTCCTCCAGCGCGAACGGGGCGCCACCGGATTTGGGCTGGAGATCAATCCGGATCACATCACCACCTGCATGGGGCGTGGCGTTGCGGTGATCGAACAGAACCTGGATACCCAGGGGCTGGGCAATTTCGAGGACCAGACTTTCGACATCGTGCTGATGACCCAGGCACTGCAGGCCGTTCGCCGCCCGGATATGGTGCTGGATGAAATGCTGCGGGTCGGTCGTGAAGGTATCGTCACGTTCCCCAATTTTGCCCACTGGCGGCTGCGCTGGGGACTGACGTTTAAAGGGCGTATGCCCGAATCCGACGCGCTGCCGTATAAGTGGTATAACACCCCCAACATCCGCCTGTGCACTTTCAAGGATTTCGAAGCCCTGTGCCGGCAGAAGAACATTCGCATCAAGAGCCGGCGGGTGGTCGACGGGCAGCACCAGAACAGCTGGCTTGCCCGGTTGTGGCCCAACATGCTGGGGGAAATCGCCATTTACCGTATAACCCGGGAGACACCATGATGAGCAATCTCAAACATTGGCTGGGCATCGCGCTGATCTGCCTGTTTACCTTCAGCACCCCTGCCCACGCCGGCTCCAAGAACTTCGGTGACTATCAGGTGCACTACAGCGTGTTCCCCAGCACCTTTCTCAGCGCCGAGGTTGCTCAGGCCAACGACCTCAACCGCAGCAAGGGCATCGGCATCGTCAATATCGCCATCATGCGCGAGGGCGAAGACGGCGGCCTGGAGCCGGTATCGGGCCAGGTGGAAGGCAAGGTACTCAATGATATCCAGCAAACACGGTTTCTGCCTTTTCGGCGCATTCAGGAAGGCGACGCGGTCTACTTCATCGCGGAATACCAGTATCGCTCCGCGGAGCTGATGACTTTCCAGATCACCGCCCGCCCCACCGGCGGTGGCAAGGACCTGCCAATCCGGTTCGCCCACACACTGTTCAACGACTGATGACAGACACTCATCGCAAGCTGGTGATTGCCAGCAACAACAAAGGCAAGATCGCGGAACTGACCGATCTTCTGAGTCCGTTGGGACTGCAACCGGTAGCCCAGGGCGAGCTGGGAGTCAGTGAGGCGGAGGAGCCCGCCGTCACTTTCGTGGAGAACGCCATTCTCAAAGCCCGGCATGCGTCCCGCATCACCGGCCTGCCAGCCCTTGCCGACGACTCCGGGCTCGCGGTAGACGCCCTCGGTGGCGCCCCCGGCGTCCGCTCGGCGCGCTATGCCGGCGAACAGGCCAGTGACCGTGACAATATCGACGCGCTGCTCGCAGCCATCAACGATGTGCCGGAGGCTGACCGCGGCGCGCAGTTCCACTGTGTGCTGGTGTACTTGCGTCACGCCGACGACCCCACCCCGGTGATCTGCCACGGGCGCTGGCCAGGGCGCATTCTCAGCGCAACTCAAGGCGACGGTGGTTTCGGCTATGACCCGGTATTCCTGGTACCGGAAACCGGAACCAGTGCGGCGGAACTGACGCGGGAACAGAAAGGCCGGATCAGTCATCGCGGCCGCGCTCTCGCCCAGTTGCTGACCCAGCTTGAGCAGGGAGCCAGCTCAGCGTGACCGACACACCACGGGCGGACGTGGCACAGCTACCCCCGCTGAGCCTCTACCTGCACATGCCCTGGTGTGTCCGCAAGTGCCCCTACTGCGATTTCAATTCCCACGCCCTGGCCGGCGATATCCCCGAAACGCCCTACCTCCGTGCCCTTATCGAGGATCTGGACCAGGACCTTGCGCTGGTTCAGGACCGCGCCATTCAGACGGTTTTCATTGGCGGCGGCACGCCCTCACTGATGTCCGCACCGTTTTATCGTGAGCTGTTCAGGGCCCTCCGCCAGCGGCTGGATTTTGCCCCGGACGTGGAAATCACCCTGGAAGCCAATCCGGGCACCCTGGAACAGGGCCGCTTTGAGGCTTTTCGCGGCGCCGGCATCAACCGTCTGTCACTGGGCATCCAGAGTTTCAATGCGGACCACCTGAAAGCACTGGGCCGGATTCACGATGACCGGGCTGCCCATCAGGCCATTGAGGCCGCCAGGGTTGCCGGGTTCGACAATTTCAACCTGGATCTGATGCACGGCCTCCCGGGGCAGACCCCGGAAAACGCCGTGGCGGATCTGGAAACGGCGCTGGCATGGCAGCCACCCCACCTTTCCTGGTACCAGCTGACCCTGGAGCCCAACACGGAATTCTACAGCCGCCCGCCGCCCTTGCCCGATGATGACCGCCTCTGGGAGATCTACCAGCGGGGGGGAGACTGCCTGCGGGCCCACGGCTTTCACGATTACGAAGTGTCCGCCTGGTCTCGCCCCGGCATGGCCTCACGCCACAATCTGAACTACTGGACTTTCGGCGATTACCTGGCGCTGGGTGCCGGCGCCCACGGCAAGATCACCCGACCCGACTCGATCACACGTTACTGGAAAACGCGGCAGCCGACGGCGTACCTGAACCGCATTGGCAGCCGCACAGCGGGATCAGAAGTGATCGAGCAAGATGAGTTGCCGCTGGAATTCCTGATGAACGCTCTGCGGTTGACCGACGGCGTTGAAGAATCCCTGTTCCGAACAAGAACCGGTTTACCCCTGAGCACAGTTGCGGTAAAACTTAAACAGTTAAGGAAGGAACATCTGTTAGACCCTGACCGAATCAAAACAACAGATCTGGGCCAGAGGTATCTCAACAGCCTGTTGGAGCGTTTTCTGTAATGGACATTGTGAACATCATCCGATCCCTGCCGGGCCGACTGAAGCTCGGCGTGATCGTGACGACCCTGATGCTGGCAGCCCTGCTGGTAATCAACCAGCCACTTCAGACCAGCTCAGCGCCCCAGGGCATCGTGAGCTATCAACTGGCGGCTACCGCCGATCAGTCCATGGCCATCCTCAGGAGCTGGCGAGGCGACGCCATGGTCTGGGCCCAGGTTTCGCTCTGGCTCGATTTCCTGCTGGTGCCGGCTTACGTGTTCACCTTGCTGATGCTGACCAACCAGCTGACGCAGGATCGTCCCGGGGTGCGTGAACGCAACGTGGCGCGCTGGGTGCGAGCTCTGTTCGTGAGTGCCGGCATCAGCGACGTGGCGGAAAACATCCTGCTGCTGAACAACCTCAACCCGCCCACAGACAGCCTGAGCCTGTCGGCCACGCTCTGCGCGCTGGTCAAGTTCACCGGTTTATTGCTGGGAATCGCGGGGCTTGTAATCATCCGGGCCGCAAGGCGTCACCCGCTGGCTCACGGATAACGCCCGACCACGGCCGTTCAGTTGGTGCGGTGGAAGAGCAGATCCCATACTCCGTGGCCGAGGCGCTCCCCGCGCTTCTCGAATTTGGTGATGGGGCGATCGTCCGGGCGCGGTGAGAACTGGCCGGGCTCCTGGGTGTTCGCGAAGCCCTCCGACCCACTCATCACCTCCATCATGTGTTCGGAGTAGTTTTCCCAGTCTGTCGCCAGGTGTAATACCCCACCGACCCTCAACTTGTGACGAATGCGCTGAACAAACTCGGGCTGAACCAGCCGCCGCTTGTTGTGACGCTTCTTGTGCCAGGGGTCCGGGAAAAATACCATCACCCGGTCGAGGCAGGCATCCGGCAGGCACAGATCAATCACATCATTGGCGTCAATGGCGTACACCCGCACATTCTCCAGCTTGCGGTCTTCCACCTCTTTTAACAGGGCGCCGACGCCGGGCAGATGCACCTCCACACCAATGAAGTCCTGCTCAGGGGCGGCTTCCGCCATATCCGCCAGCGACTTGCCCATACCGAAGCCGATCTCCAGATTGAGCATGGCATCGCGGCCGAACACCTCGCGGGGGTCGATCATGCCCTGCTCCCGGGTGAGACCATACACCGGCCAGCTGCGCTCGTAGGCTTTTTTCTGGCCCTCCGTCATGCGTCCCTGACGCAGCACAAAGCTGCGAATTCCCCGGCGGGTTGTGACGGGTGATTCGTTGGACAGATCTTTCTCATCGGTCATCGGTCTTCCTCAACCGCGGGCAGCGGATTCAAGTTCTAAAAATAGTAACCGACAGTTTACCAGAGAGAGCGGTTTCAGGTTGATACCAAAGAGCTGCGGGACTGCTGCCGGTCCAGCTTCCGATACCCCAGTGCCTCGACCAGGTGGCCACTGGCAATGCGCTCGCAACCGTCAAGATCCGCAAGCGTTCGTGCTACCCGCAAAATCCGGTGCAGTGCCCGCGCCGACAGCCCCAGTTTCTCCAGGGCGCCGGACAGCAAGGTCTCGCCCTGACGGTCCAGGCGACAATGGGTGTGCAGCGCGGCCCCGGCCAGGGACGCGTTGACCGCACCGCGCCGGAGCTGACGATCCCGGGCTTCCGCCACACGGGCACGAACCAAGGCACTGGATTCACCATCCTGCTGGCGCTGCATCAACACCTCACTGCCCTGCACCGGAACCTCCACATGGAGGTCAAACCGATCCAGCAGGGGGCCCGATACCTTGCCGCGATACCGCATTACCTGCTGGGGTGTGCACTGGCACTCTATGGTGGGGTGGCCGTTGTAGCCGCAGGGGCACGGATTCATCGCCCCCACCACCTGGAATCGCGCCGGAAAGGTTACCTGGCGGGCCGCACGGCTGATCGCAATTTCGCCACTCTCCATGGGCTCACGCAGCACTTCCAGGACCCGACGTTCAAACTCCGGTAATTCGTCCAGAAACAGTACGCCGCGATGGGCGAGTGAGATTTCCCCCGGTCGCGGACTGCTGCCGCCACCCACCATGGCCACCGCCGAAGCTGTGTGATGCGGCGACCGGAACGGCGGCTGACGCCAACCGCCGTTCCGGTCCGCTAGCCCCGCCACGGAGTGCACGCTGGCCACTTCCAACGCAGCGTCTGTGGTTAACGGCGGCAGAATGCCCGGCAAGCGACTGGCCAACATACTTTTCCCGGTCCCTGGCGGGCCAAAAAAAAGCAGGTTGTGGGCACCCGCGGCGGCCACCTCGAGCGCTCGGCGAGGCACGCTCTGCCCGCGGACATCGGCCAGATCGGGGCCTGCCTGGTCATTCCGGCCCAACTCCTCGGCCGGCACCGGCACCAGCCTGGCGCGGCCACACAGATGCTCGCACACGGTCAGTATGTGGGCTGCCGCCAATACATCGTCCTCACTTGCCAGGGCCGCCTCCGCTGCATTCGCCTGCGGCACCAGCAGGCGGCGGCCCTCAGCACGGGCAGCCAGCACAGCAGGCAGCACACCTTTGAGTGGGCGCAATGCGCCATCCAGGGACAGTTCGCCCAGAAACTCCACATCGATGAGGCTTTCTCGAGGTATCTGTCCGGACGCGGCGAGAATACCCAGCGCGATCGGCAGGTCAAAGCGACCGCCCTCTTTCGGCAGGTCTGCAGGCGCCAGATTGATGGTGATGCGACGGGCAGGGAATTCGAAACCGGCATTCAGCAGGGCACTGCGCACCCGCTCTTTGCTTTCGCGCACGCCGGTTTCCGGGAGCCCGACGATGGACAGAGCCGGCAGACCACCGGACAGATGCACTTCAACCGTAACGGTCGGTGCAGACACGCCAATGCTGGCGCGGGAATGGACTATAGCTAACATGACGACCTTCCATGGTCAGTTTTTTACAAGCGGCAACCTGCTCAGGCGGGTGGCAGGCGTTTCTCCAGTTCAGCCACGCGCTTTTCCAGCGCATCGACTTTCTCCCGGGTCTTCATCAACACAGCCTGCTGCGCATCAAACTCATCCCGGGTTACCAGTTCCAGCCGGGACAGCACCGACATCACGGTGGCCCTCGCCTGGGTTTCAAAGTCTTCCCGGGCCGCACGGGCCATGTCGGGTACAAACTGGCCAAACTGCCCCTGCAGCTGGGTCAGAAAATCTTGCGGTCCTTTCACGAAATCACCTCTCTGGCATCGACAATTCCCGGTCGCGACCGCGACTCAGCCGCCCGGAACGGACTCGCGGAAGTGTATCACATCGCAGGCCCTGCCATACTGTAGGCCGTCCGCAGTATAATGGCGGGGCGAAACGGTTGCCGCAGTGCGCCAATTTGGCTCGCTGCACACACCGTTGCTCTGTTTTGGTGCAGCATAATGTTCCAAACTGGAGCGGCAGCTTCTCAAGCAACTGGTTTTAAACACATTTTTTGCGTTGGCACACCCGATGCTATAAGCCTAGTACGCAATCCGCACAATTGGTGTGCGAGGTGGCAGCATCCCGACCTCAACACAAACGGCCAATGGGCCCTCAATGTTGGGACGGCTTTACCAAGGAGAAAGCAATGAAACTTGTGACAGCGATCATCAAGCCTTTCAAATTGGATGATGTCCGTGAGGCACTATCCGAGATTGGCGTGCAAGGCGTAACCGTCACTGAAGTGAAAGGCTTCGGACGGCAAAAGGGCCACACAGAGCTCTATCGTGGCGCGGAATACGTGGTGGACTTCCTGCCCAAGGTCAAAGTAGAGGTTGCCATTGGCGACAACCTGCTGGACCAGGTTATCGAGTCCATCACCAAGGCAGCCAACACGGGCAAGATCGGTGACGGCAAAATCTTCGTGACCGAACTCGAACAGGCAATTCGTATCCGGACCGGTGAAACCGGCGAGGAAGCGGTCTGACGACCGTCTGAATTCCCAATAGCCAACGCAAAAAACTTATAACCTGAAAAGCCTCGTGCGGAGGGCTTCATATGGAAAGCAATATCTTTCACCTGCAGTACGCTATAGATACCTTTTATTTTCTGGTGTGTGGTGCATTAGTCATGTGGATGGCAGCTGGCTTCGCCATGCTGGAATCCGGCCTGGTTCGTGCCAAGAACACCACTGAAATTCTCACCAAGAACGTGGCACTGTTCGCGGTGTCCTGCACCATGTACCTGGTCTGCGGCTACGCAATCATGTACGGGGGCAACATCTTCCTGTCCGGCATGGGCGACGTGGACGTCGGCGGTGTGATGGGCGATTTCGCCAGCCGTGACGGCGGCTTCGAGGGTGGTTCCATCTACTCTGGCGCGTCTGACTTCTTCTTCCAGGTGGTGTTTGTGGCCACGGCCATGTCCATCGTGTCTGGTGCGGTTGCTGAGCGCATGAAGTTGTGGGCGTTCCTGGTGTTTGCGGTCGTAATGACTGGCTTCATCTACCCGATGGAAGGTGCCTGGACCTGGGGCGGAGCTTCCGTGTTCGGCATGTACACGCTCGGTGACCTTGGCTTCAGTGACTTCGCCGGTTCCGGCATCGTTCACATGGCAGGCGCCGCTGCGGCTCTGGCGGGTGTGATCCTGCTGGGTGCCCGTAAAGGCAAGTACGGCCCGAACGGTGAAATCCGCGCCTTCCCGGGTGCCAACCTGCCGCTGGCGACACTGGGTACCTTCATCCTGTGGATGGGCTGGTTCGGCTTTAACGGTGGCTCGGTACTGAAACTGGGTGACGTGGCAAGTGCGCACTCCGTTGCCATGGTGTTCCTGAACACCAACGCAGCCGCTGCCGGTGGTGGTATCGCCGCGCTGATCATGGCACGTCTGATGTTCGGCAAGGCTGACCTGACCATGCTGCTCAACGGTGCGCTGGCTGGCCTGGTGACCATCACCGCAGAGCCTTCCACCCCGACCGCCCTTACAGCAACTCTGTTCGGCGCCCTGGGTGGCATTCTGGTGGTCCTGAGCATCGTCACCATGGACAAGCTGCGCATCGACGATCCGGTCGGCGCCATCTCGGTCCACGGTGTGTGTGGTCTGTTGGGTCTGCTGCTGGTGCCGATCACCAACGGTGACTCGACCTTCTTCGGCCAGATCGTGGGCGCGCTCACCATCTTTGTCTGGGTGTTCGTCACCAGCCTGATTGTCTGGGGTATCCTCAAGGCGGTCATCGGCATCCGCGTCACCGAAGAGGAAGAGTACGAAGGTGTGGATCTGTCCGAATGTGGCATGGAAGCCTATCCGGAGTTCGTCAGCAGCAAGTAATCTGACGACAGCAAAACGAAAAGGGGCGCTCGCAAGAGCGCCCCTTTTTTTTGTTTTGCCCGTTCCTTCAGGCCTCGCCGGGAATCACCCGATCTTCCAGCGCATCCACCATGAACTGAGGCATCGCGAGCGCGCCGCGGTGGGTTCCGGCGTTGTAATAGCGGGTCACAAACGGTCGCTGCTCGGCGTCTTCCTCACGGAAATACTGCACCGGCTTGTCTTTACCGGCCATGGTGCAGCTCCACCAGCCGGTCGGATACACCGGCTGCGGAAAAGGCAAGGTCTTCACGTGGTCGAATCCGGCCTTGCGCATATCCTCGTGGATGCCTTTGATGATGGTGTCAGTGTGCAACAGCGGGGACTCGCTCTGCTGGACGATCAGTCCGCCATCCCGCAGTGCCAGCAGGGCGTCGCGGTAGAAGTCCAGCGCGAACAGCCCCTCGGCGGGACCAACCGGGTCGGTGCTGTCTATGATGATGACATCGATGCTGGCCGGCTCTACGTCGCGCATCCACTGTATGCCATCGCCAAAGAAGAAGTTGGCGCGGGGATCGTCATTGGCGTCACACAGCTCGGGAAAATACTTTTCCGACAGGCGGGTCACCCGTTCGTCGATCTCCACCTGCCACGCCTCTTCAACGCCGGGGTGCTTCAGCACTTCCCGGAGCGTGCCGCAGTCACCGCCACCGACAATCACCACCTTCTTCGGGTCGCGGTGGGTAAACAGTGCGGGATGGGTCATCATTTCATGGTAAAGAAAATTGTCCCGGGTGGTCAGCATCACGCAACCGTCCAGAACCATGAGATTACCGAAGGTCTCGGTCTCGTAGATTTCCAGCTTCTGGAATTCGCTCTGCTCCTCGTGCAGCTTCCGTTTTACCTGCAGGGAAAACGCCGTTCCCTGGTCCTGGAATACCTCGGTAAACCAGCCGTCGTTCAATGCTGTCATGGTATGTCTCCCTTTCGTCAAAGCAGATAACGCTCACGCGAGCCAGATAGGTTTTGCCGGTATTGTAGGGGCGCAGGGCCGTCAGCTAAAGCACTATAGCGCACCGCTATCCACGTATTTTCCGTACAGGGTTCTTTTAGCGAACCCGCGGAATCCATACAATGGCGCCCATACGCCGGCATTCACCCGGCCCGGATTCAGCACAGGAAGCCCACGATGACCCGAACCACCGGAAGCGCCGCCCACAAGGTGTACAACATCGCCCAATGGAGTGATGGCTATATCGACGTGAACGAGCAGGGCGAAGTGCTGATCCGGCCTGAGCGGGGTCACGGCAGCGACAGCGGCACCATCAATCTGCCGGAGCTGACCCGTTCGCTCACCTCCCGTGGCATCCAGCTACCGGTGCTGATCCGTTTCACGGATATCCTTCACGATCGGGTCAACAAACTCTGCGGCGCGTTCAACAGGGTAGCGGACGAACACGGTTACCAGGGCCGCTACACGGCGGTCTATCCCATCAAGGTCAATCAGCAGCGGCGCGTAGTGGAAGAGTTGCTGCGGGCCGAACCGGCAGCCAGCAATCACCAGATCGGCCTTGAGGCCGGCAGCAAACCGGAGCTGATGGCGGTACTGGCGATGTCACGCCAGCCCGGTTCGGTTATCGTGTGCAACGGCTACAAGGACCGCGAGTACATCCGCCTGGCGCTGATCGGACAGAAGCTGGGACACCGGGTGTTCATCGTGGTGGAAAAACAGTCTGAGCTGCCGCTGATTCTGGACGAAGCCCGCAATCTCGGTATCTCCCCACTCATCGGCGTGCGCGCCCGGCTCGCCACTATCGGCAAGGGCAACTGGCAGAATACCGGCGGCGAGAAGTCCAAATTCGGGTTGTCGGCCAGCCAGGTACTGGACGTGGTCAGCACCCTGCGCGAGGCTAATGCACTGGACGCCCTGCAGCTACTGCATTTCCATCTGGGCTCACAGATCGCCAACATTCGCGATATCCAGACCGGTCTGCGGGAGTGCGCACGCTTCTACAGCGAACTGCGTCAGCTCGGGGCGCCCGTTGGCACGGTGGATATCGGCGGCGGGCTGGGAGTTGATTACGAGGGCACACGCTCCCGCAGCAGCTGTTCGATGAACTACAGCGTTCACGAATACGCCTACAACGTCGTTCACGTGCTGCAATCGGAGTGCGACCGTGCCGGCATCCCCCATCCGGATCTGATCAGCGAATCCGGGCGCGCACTGACCGCGCACCACTCGGTGCTGGTCACCAACGTGATTGACCGCGAAGTGCCCGACCACCGCGAACCGATGCCACCGACTGCCGACGCCAGCGCGCCCTTGCTGGATTTGTGGCGGGACCTGGAGAGTCTTCAGGACGAGCAATCACCGCGCTCGCTGGCCGAAATCTATCACGACGTGATGCACGCCATGACCGACGTGCATGCCCAGTTCGCCCATGGCCTGCTGTCGCTGACCGAGAGAGCCAGCGCTGAAACCCTGTACACCAACTGCTGCCGCATTCTGCGATCGAGACTGGACAGCAGCAACCGCGCTCACAGGGAAATCATCGACGAGCTGAATGAAAAGCTGGCGGAGAAGCTGTTCGTCAATTTCTCGCTGTTTCAGTCACTGCCCGATGTCTGGGGTATTGATCAGATCTTTCCGGTCATGCCCATCAACGGGCTGGACCGCCCCCTGTGCCGGCGGGCGGTGATTCAGGACATTACCTGCGATTCCGACGGCCGCATCGATCGCTACGTCGATGGTCAGGGCATCGAAACGACTCTGCCGCTGCCGGAAGAAAAGGCCGGTGACCCGCTGCTAATGGGGTTCTTCATGACCGGTGCCTATCAGGAGATTTTGGGCGATATGCACAACCTGTTCGGTGACACCCATTCGGTAGACGTACATCTTACCGACGCCGGGCATTACACCGTCAGCGATGCCATCCACGGCGATACCGTGGCCAAGGTACTGCGCTATGTGAATTTCGAGCCGGCGGCGCTGCTGCAGTCCTATCAGCACCAGTTCGAGGCCAGTGAACTCGGGACAGAGGAGCAGGAACAGCTGCTTGGCGAACTGAGGAACGGCCTCGAAGGCTACACCTACCTGGAAGAGTGAGGCCTGTCAGCGACCCGGAAGGTGCCGTGCCCGCCATGCGGTGGGCGCCACGCCCTCCCACTTGCGAAAAGCACGGCCAAAATTGGAAGGGTCGCTGTATCCCAGCGTGACGGCGATTTCGTCAATACCCAGTCGCCCACGGCGCAATAGCTCCAGCGCTCGTTTATGCCGGATCCGGTCCAGCAGCACCTGATAGCGGGCACCTTCACTGCTCAGTTGCCGCCGAAGGGTTCGCGGCGACACGCCCAGCTGATCGGCGACCGCCTCCAGCCCCGGCAGGCTGCCACCGCGCACCGACTCCAACACTCGCATCACTCGCGCTGTCACCGACGTGGCCGCATCTATGGATCGCAACTCCTCCTCGCACTGCGCCTCGGCGACACGCCGGGTAACCGGATTGGACAACGAGATCGGCAGATCCAGAAACGATTTGCGAAAACGAAGCTGGTTAACGCCGCAGGCAAAATCGACTCGATCACCGAAAATGGCCCGGTAATCCCGAGCGTGTTCCGGCTCCGGGTAATCCAGCCGGCATACGCCGCTTTCGATCAGCCGGGCACCGAACAGCAACTGGTTGACGTCCATCAGTGACGCCATCACCACCTCGATGTTAAAGCGGTAAAGGTCCTCAACTTCGTGAGCCAGGCTCAGCTGGACCACCGCATCCTCGCCTTCCACGAAAAAATCCAGGTCCATGTACTCGAAACGTATGCGAAAGTATTTGATCAGCACCGACAGTGCCTGCTGCAGGGTGTCGCAACTGATGGCGGCCTGCGACAGTGAACCGTGGGTGGTGAATTTGAGGCGGCGGCCAAACTCCAGACCCAATGCGGAATGACCGCTGCGCCTCAGGGCCTCACGGCATAGCATCGTAAACTGGTCAACCGTGATCAGATTGTCAGGATGGCTCAGCATGGACGGACGAATACCCGCCGACGTCAGCAGTGGCCCTCGTAGAACGTCGTGCTCGCCGGCCAGCTGGCACAGGATGTCAGCGTAATGGGCGCGAATGACCGGCAGAGAGCCGGAAGCTCCGGGAGCGTTCATGACGGGGATGATCTCTGGTTATTATTAATGCTTGAGACTAGTCCGGCTTATTGCCTTGCGCAATCACCCTGCCGACACCCAAAACCCGGCGCCCGTGCAATGTTTGCCGATAACGGCTTTTTGCTGCTGCGGTTGATCCATCCGGATCAGTGTCCCGTACATTTCGTGACTGACAAACCCGCGACGAGTGCATAGAATGATGACTAGAACAAGCTCAAATCATGCAACAGTCAAGGAGCGTCCGGTGTCCACACTGGAGCAGAAACCAGCCCGCGCCGAGGGACGAAAGGACCCTTGGAGCCAAATGCTGGAAAAAGTGGGTAAAAACCAGGATCGCCAGGCGTACCATGCGCTGTTTGAGCATTTTGGGCCGCAGATCAAGTACTACGCCATGGCAAATGGCCTGGCCAGTCACGCCGAAGAGTTGGTGCAGGAAGTCTTTGTATCAATCTGGAGACGTTCCTGCCTGTATGATTGGCGCAAAGCGGCGGCGTCTACCTGGATTTTCACTATCGCGCGGAACCAGCGAATCGATATGTTGCGCAAAATGAAGCGCACCAGCGCCGAAATGCAGGTCGAAACCGAGGACCTGTGGCAGATTCCGGGCGATAATGAGGACGAGCCCGTCACCTCGCTGCACCGTCTGATGTCAGAACGCCGGATTCGGGAGTCGCTGAGCCATCTCCCCGAAGAGCAGATTACGGTTATCGCCAAGGTCTACATGGAGAACAAGTCGCACCAGATGGTGGCAGACGAACTCGACATTCCCCTCGGCACCGTGAAAAGCCGGGTGCGCCTGGCGCTGAACAAACTGAAAGTGATTTTGCAGGATCAGAACGTATGACACGGCACCACCCTGATAGTCTGACGCTGATGGAATACAGCGCCGGCAACCTGACCGAGCCCCATGCTCTTTGCATCCGGCTCCATCTGGACCAGTGCCCGCACTGCTGCAGCCGCGTCGATACGCTCGACAGCCTGGGCGCGGTAATGATGGAGCATCAGCCCAAAGCCGATGTCAGTGAGAGCATGTTTGACCGCATCCTTTCCCGCATCGACAGCGACGTCGAGAAGAATGACGTCGTGAGGCGGGACGTTCACAGGATGAGTCCGCTGCAGAAACTGCTGGGCGAAGATCTGGACAGCCTGCCGTGGAAGCGGCAACTGGGGGATGTGAGTGTTCTCGACATTTCTGAACGCTTTCCGGGCCAGAGCGAGCAGGTCGTTCTGCAGAAACTGGCCGCGGGCGGCAAGGCGCCGGCTCACACCCACCGCGGTGAAGAGACCACCATCGTCCTGCAGGGAGCGTTTGCGGATCAGAAGGGCGTGTTCAATCAGTGGGACTTCGTGGTTCTCAACGATCAGGACGAACACAAGCCAGTCGCTGTCGGTTGCGAAGACTGCATCACCCTGTCTGTGCTGAGCGCCCCGGTGAAGCTCACCGGCACGTTCACCCGCATGCTCAATCCGTTCATTCGCTGAAGCAAGCGTGCATCCCGGGGCCCTGGTCGGCCCCGGCATTCCTTACCAGGGCAGTTCTGCCCCATCCCAGTTATAGAAGCAGCCGTTGCCACTCTCATCCAGCGCGTCCATGACCGCCAGTATGTTTGTCGCCGTCTGCCCTGCACTGTGCACTTCCAGTTGCGCCAGTGAGGCCGCGAAAGGCTCGCTCAGGGCAGATCGTGTGGTGCCCGGATGCACTGCCACACAGGCCACCGGCTTGCAGCGGCGGGGCAGCTCGACCGACAGCGTCTTTACCAGCATGTTCAGTGCGGCTTTCGAGCTGCGGTAGGCGTACCAGCCACCGAAGCGGTTGTCAGAGATGGATCCGACTTTGGCGGAGATCGCGACCACACGCTTGAAGCGGCGATGCTTCAGCCAGGGCATGAGCGCCCGGATCAGCAACGCGAAACTGGCGGCATTGACCTGAAACGCCTGCACCAGTGCATCACCCTCCAGATCCTCCACCCGCTTTTCGGGGAACATGCCTGCACCGTGCAGGATACCTGCCGCAAAGACCACATCGTCGAGGCCTTCCGCAGCAGCGAGCATGCCCACGAGACTGGCGGCCACATTTTCAGCGGCCCCGGGACGAGCTGCATCCCAGTCCAGCAGGCTAACCCTGGGCGATTGCGCAATCGCCTCTGGCACCTTTCCCGGGCTGCGGCACAGCCCGATAACGCGCACCGAGGGGTCCCGCTCAAGCAGCTCCAGAGCTATACCGCTGCCTATGGCTCCGGAAATCCCCGCTATCAGCACCTTCCGCATAACTACCCTCCCCACTTGCTGGCCACGATTGATCCAAACGATAGAGATCATACGAATTCTTTGCGCATCAGACTGCCCCGGCAGTGAACCGGCAGATTCAAACACCCGTATGAACACAAGCATTAACCGTAACCACTGTGCGCCCCACAACCGGGCGTGCGGAAGTGCATAACGACACGCGTTGAGTTGAGGAGAGAAGTCCATGCAATACCAGGCTCCGGCGAATGACCTTCGCTTTCTGTTGTTTGACGTGTTGGGTGCCGATCGGCTCCACGAACTGGAAAAATACGCCGACGCAACACCCGACCTGATTTCCGCTGTTATCGACGAAGCCGGCAAACTGGCCGCTGAGGTGATCCAGCCCACCAACCAGATTGGTGACCGGGAAGGCTGCCACTACGATCCTGAGAGCCACGCTGTCAAGACTCCGGAGGGTTTCAAGGAGGCGTACCGGAAGTTCGTTGAGGGCGGCTGGACCGCTTTGGACGCTCCTCTCGAGTTTGGCGGCCAGGGGCTGCCCCACACCCTGAAATTCGTGGTGGACGAAATGGTGTGCTCCACCAACCTGTCGCTCGGTATGTACCCGGGCCTGACCCACGGCGCCATCAGCGCCCTGCACGCCCACGGCTCCGACGAGTTGAAGCAGACCTACCTGGAAAAGCTGATCTCTGGCGAGTGGACCGGCACCATGTGTCTGACCGAGCCCCAGTGCGGTACTGATCTGGGCCTGATCCGCACCCGCGCCACGCCCAACGACGACGGCAGCTACGCCATCGAAGGCACCAAGATCTGGATCACCGGCGGCGAACACGACCTGACCGACAATATTGTGCACCTGGTTCTGGCCAAGCTGCCCGGCGCGCCCGACACCACCAAGGGCATTTCCCTGTTTGTGGTACCCAAGGTACTGCCGGATTCCGGTGAGAGAAACCCCGCATTCTGCGGCGGCCTTGAGCACAAGATGGGCATCAAGGGCTCTGCCACCTGCGTGATGAATTTCGAGGGTGCCAAAGGCTGGCTGGTTGGCGAGCCCAATAAAGGCATGCGATCGATGTTCACCATGATGAACGAAGCCCGCCTGATGGTGGGCATGCAGGGTCTGGGGCTGGCCGAGATGGCTTACCAGGAAAGCCTGGGCTTCGCTCGTGAGCGCTTGCAGAGCCGCTCCCTGAGCGGTCCGAAAAACGCCGACGGCCCGGCCGACCCGATCATTGTGCATCCGGACGTGCGGCGCATGCTGATGCGGCAGAAAGTCCTGAACGAAGGCATGCGTGCTCTGGCGCTGTTCACCGGCCACCAGCTTGACCTGTCGGTAGCCCATCCGGACGAAGCCGTTCGTGAATCTGCAGACGACCTGGTGCAGTTGCTGACCCCGGTTGTTAAAGCCTTCCTGACGGACGAAGGTGCCAACAACGCCAACACCGGCCTTCAGGTTTTGGGCGGCTCCGGTTTCACCACTGATTGGCCGCTGGAGCAGCTGGTTCGGGATGGCCGTATCGCGCGCATCTACGAAGGCACCAACGGCATCCAGGCAATGGACCTGGTAGGCCGTAAATTGAGCCTCAAGGGTGGCCAGTTGGTACGCACGCTGTTCGGTGTGTTGACGGATTACCTGAAAGACAACGCTGATGCGCCCCACCGGGAAGAGCTCAAGGGTGCCATGAAGGCACTCGAGACCGCTACGCTTTGGCTGGCCACTAACGCCCCGAAAGACCCGGAACAGGCTGGAGCGGCAGCAACGCCTTACCTGCGCCTGATGGCACTGACGGTGGTCGGCTACATGTGGTCACGCATGGCCAACGTTGCCAAGCAGCAACTCGAGGCCGGCGAAGGCAATACGCCTCTGCTGCAGAGCAAGTTGGTGTCGGCGCGTTACTACTTCGAAAAACTGCTGCCGGAAGTACAGTGGCTGTTGTCTGACATCGAAAGCGGCAAGGACGCCATGATGGCGTTCGAGGATGACCACTGGGCCGCCTGAGGGACACCCGGCCGAGCTATGGCCGGAAATGACCGAGCATTGTCAGGTTCTGACCTTCCGCCAACGGCGCCGGAACCCGATAATGGCTAGGTTGATTAGTGTCTCTGAACTAGTCCTGTTCAGCTCCCCGTCGGGCTGAACAACTTGCTTGTAAGCCACGCTCTGCGTGGCTTTTTTTTATGCCCTCCTCCCATTGCGTTACAATCCCGGTCTTTGCCTGACACCGGAGCCCCCCATGAGCCCAACCGGCGACACCCCGGACACTGATGACTACCGTTTCCGTTTTGGCGGCATTGAGCGCCTGTATGGCCGCCGTGCGCTGGATGCCTTTCGCCAGTCCCATGTGGCCATCGTCGGGCTTGGCGGTGTCGGCTCCTGGGCCGCAGAAGCGCTGGCGCGCTCCGGCGTCGGCACGCTGACCCTGATCGATATGGACGACATCTGTGTCTCGAACACCAACCGCCAGCTGCATGCGCTGGAAGGACAGTACGGGCGCACCAAGACCGACGCCATGGCCCAGCGGTTGCAGGCAATCAATCCCCACGCAGACATTCGCATCCACTTCGGTTTCCTGACCACCGGGAACGCGGCCGATCTGATCACCGCAGACATCACCGGTGTGGTCGATGCCATCGACAGCGTGAAGTCCAAAGCCGCCCTGATTGCCCACTGCCAGCGACGCAAGATTCCGATTGTCTGTGCCGGTGGGGCCGGGGGCCAGATGGACCCCAGCCAGATCCGCGTGGGCGATCTCAGCAAAACCATCCAGGATCCGTTGTTGGCCAAGGTTCGCAACATGCTGCGTCGTGACTACGGTTTCTCCCGCAACCCCAAGCGCCGTTTCGGCATCGAGGCCGTATACTCGCTGGAGCAGCTGACGTATCCTGCCGGTGATGGCGAGGTCTGCCTCCAGAAACCGGTAACGGAAGGACCGGTTCGCCTGGATTGCGCATCCGGGTTTGGTGCGGCCAGTCCGGTGACCGCCAGTTTCGGTTTCTTTGCGGCCGCACGGGTACTCAACCGTATTGCCAGACGTACCACTCTCTAACTCAATGGATCTGACATCACCATGCCACTGAGCACTGTCCTGCTACTTGCCAGCATTGGCGTCCTGTCTCTGTTCTGTCAGTGGCTGGCGTGGCGGGTCAAAATGCCTGCCATCCTGTTTCTGCTGGCGGGCGGCATCGCCGCGGGCCCCCTGTTCGGCTTCCTGGCCCCGGAGGCGGTGTTCGGGGATCTGCTGTTTCCGCTGATCTCCCTGTCAGTTGCCATTATCCTGTTTGAAGGCAGCCTGACCCTGCGCTACGAGGAAATCCGCGGCCACGGCAAGATGGTCCGCAACCTGATTCCGGTGGGGTCAGTGGTCACCTGCCTGATCGGCACGCTGGCGGCACGCTGGATGCTGGGCGTATCCTGGGAGGTTGCCCTGCTGTTCGGTGCCATTTCCATTGTAACCGGCCCCACGGTCATCGCGCCTTTGCTCCGATCGGTGCGTCCCGACGCCAAGCTTGCCAATATTCTTCGCTGGGAAGGCATCATCATTGATCCGGTCGGGGCACTGCTGGCGGTACTGGTGTTCGAAGGCATCGTGTCCTGGGGCCAGGGCAACGTTTTCGGGCATTCTCTCTACATCTTCGGCAAGACCCTGGCAGTGGGCTTTTTCATCGGCGCCGTGGCCGGCTACCTGAACGGGCTGGTGCTGCGTAAACACCTGGTGCCTCAGTATCTGCATAATGCCGGCACGCTCACATTCATGCTGGGCGTCTACGCCATCTCCAACGAGCTTGCCCATGAGTCAGGGCTACTGACGGTGACGGTGATGGGGATCTGGATGGCTAACATGAAGCAGGTGCCCATTGACGACATCCTCGAGTTCAAGGAATCCCTCAGCGTACTGCTGATTTCGGCGTTGTTCATCATTCTGGCGGCACGGGTCGAGTTTGCCGCCATCGCCGAACTTGGCTGGGGCCTGGTTGGTGTGCTGGCGGTACTGATGCTGGTCGCCCGGCCCGCCAGTATTTTTCTGTCATCCATCGGTACCAGCCTGCATTGGCGCGACAAGCTGTTCCTGAGCTGGATCGCTCCACGGGGCATCGTGGCAGCGGCGGTTTCCGCGCTGTTTGCCTTCCAGCTGCAGAAACTCGGTTACGAGAGCGCGGGCGCCCTGGTTCCACTGATATTCATGCTGATCATTGCCACAGTCACCCTCCAGAGCCTGACCGCCAGGCCGCTGGCACGGCTGCTCAAGGTGGCCGAGCCGGCGGAATTCGGCTTCCTCATTCTGGGCGCCAACCCGGTGGCACGGAAAATTGCCGTGGCCCTGAAAAAATACGAGGTGCCGGTAACCGTGGCCGATACCAACTGGGAGAATATCCGGCAAGCGCGCATGGAAAACCTGAATGTCTACTTTGGTAACCCGGTGTCGGAGCACGCCTCCACCCACCTGGACCTGACCGGCATCGGCAATCTGCTGGTCATATCGCCCTACAAGCACATGAACTCGCTGGCCACTTACCACTTTCTGGATTGGTTCGGAAAAGACTCGGTGTTTACCCTGGCCGAAGGCGACCCCGACCAGAAGGCACGGCATCAAACCGCTGAAAAGATCCAGATGACCCGCGGCCTGTTCGATGGCGTCAGCTACGCCAAGCTGGCGAGCCTGGCCAGCCAGGGTTACACCGTGAAAACCACCCAGCTTAGTGACGAGTTCACCTACGACGATTTTCTGGAGAAGTATCAGCATCAGGCGCTGGTGCTGTTCGTGTTCGACGGCAAGGGGCGGGTTGCACCGGTACTGGACAAAGACGATGTCGAGCCGGAAACCAACTGGGCACTGATCAGCCTGGTGCCACCCCAGCCACCGAAAGAACGCCGTGAGAAAGACGAGCGGGAAGCAGACAGCGAAGGCAGCCCAAGGCCCTAGCGGCAGTCCAGCACCAGCTTGCCGCGCACATGACCGCCCTCAAGCAGTTCATGGGCCTCGGCCACCGCGTGCAGCGGGAAGGCACGCTCGATGTGCACCTTGACGTCGCCGTCCTCGATCAGCTCGGCAATCTCGTCGAGGTGGAACACATCCGGGCGTACGGTCATGCCATGGGCCCGCAGGCCCAGTTCCTCAGCCGCACTGATGATTTCATCCGCCGTCACCGTGGGGATGGTCACCAGAACGCCGTGCTCACCAAGTGTGTGGAGGGAGCGTTTGCCGGTCTCGCCGCCAATCAGATCCAGCACCACATCGAGGCCATAACACTCTTCAGCCACGTCTGTGGTGCGGTAGTCAATCACTTCATGAACACCCAGCTCCGCGAGAAAATCACGGTTGCCAGCGGAGGCGGTTGCCACCACATGGGCGCCCCGCTCGAGTGCGAACTGCACGGCAAAATGCCCGACACCGCCGGCGCCGGCGTGAACCAGTATTTTCTGCCCGGATTCCAGCTTCGCCACTTCAAACAACGCCTGCCAGGCCGTCAGGGCCGCCAGCGGCAGCGCACCGGCGGTGACCAGGTCCAGCTCCTCTGGCACAATCGCCACCTCATCCGCCGCGGCAATGGCATACTGGGCGTAGGCTCCACCGGCGGCGGGAAAGCCGATCATACCCATCACCCGGTCTCCGGCCGCCAGGGTGGTCACGTCCTCAGCCACCGCCACCACTTCACCGGCCACGTCGTATCCAGGTGTCCAGGGCAGGCGGTCTTCAATCTGCCGCGCCGCAAAACCCAGCCCCTTGCGAGTTTTCCAGTCGATGGGGTTCAATCCGGCACCGTGCACGCGGATCAATACCTGCCCGGCGCCCGGTCGGGGAACCTCTGAGCGCACCACCTGCAGCACGTCCCGTTCCCCGAAGTGCGCATAAGCAACACAGGACATGGCGGTTTCGGCGTTCTGATCAACGGTCGTTTCCATGGCACTCTCCGGACAGCGGGCTGGCAACAGGCAAGGGGCCTGTGTTTTTTCAGATTAGCAGAAGTTCAGATTGTGGCGCGCATCAATCGCACGCTCAACCGGATGTGAGTCCCGGCGCACCGGTCACAACGGCGGCACCAAGAATGTCGGCGAACGCTTTTGGCGCCCGCGATGGCCGCTGTGATTTGAGATCGACGCAGGCGTGGGTGGAGGTGGCCCGGACCAGAGTCTTGCCATCTGCCGGACGCACCAGCTGGAACTGACGCGACGACCGGAAACGGCCATCATAACCGGTCAGCCAGGTGGCCAGAACCAGTTGGTCTCCGGTGTTGGCCGCGGCCAGGTAATCGATCTCGGTGCGGGTAATGGCCATCGCCTTGCCGGTTTCCTCGTGCAGCGCCCAGGTCATTCCGAGACTCTCGATGTGCGCCCAACTGACGTCCTCCAGCCACCGCACATACACCACATTGTTGGCGTGGCCGAGGCGGTCGGTATCTTCCGCCCTGACCTCAATCTCGATGGTGAACGGCGACGGCAGGTCCCACTCAATGCGGTCAGCGTGCGCGGTCATTCCTGGCTCTCTCCCAGATCCGGTATGGCCCGCAACGGTAGCCGGCCAATACGGTCGTTGTGAAGTGAACCAAAGTATAAATGACCATCGTGGGGATTCACCGAGGTGATCTCCTGCAGGTGCGTACCCCGGGTGTCGTGCAGGCTGGTGATCACGTTGCCGCTGGCATCGAACGCCAGTACCAGCCCGTACTCCTCGGGCTTCGGCTGGAAGCCGTCCGGCAGCTTGGCCACCAGATCCTTGAGCCAGGGCTTGCGGTGCATGGCATCCACCTGCGGGTTGCGCAGCGTCGGAAAGGCCACCCAATAGCGGCCCGCCTCGTCGACCGCCAGATTATCAGGGAAACCGGGCAGGTTGTCGGCAAAGACTTCGGCCTGGCCCGCCTTGGGGCCACTGATCCAATACCGCAGAATGCGATATTTCCAGGTCTCGTTGACCAGGACGTAGTTGCCCTCGGGTGACACTGCTACACCGTTGGCGAAGTGCAGGTTCCGCACCAGGGTTTCGGTGCGGCCGGTGTCCGGATCGTACCTCAGCAAACGCCCATGGGGGCGCATCTCCAAAAGATCCAGCACATAATCCGGCTGTTCAAATCGGGAACTGGCGTCGGAAAAGTAGATGCGGCCATCGGGGGCAATGTCCACATCATCGGTGAAGCGGAACGGCAAGCCTTCGGACTCCAGCGCCAGCGTTGTCATGGTCTTGTCCGGCGCGATGGACACCAGGCCTTTCCAGGCGTCCGCAACGATCAGATTCCCCCCGGCGTCAAACACCAGGCCCAGCGGCCGCCCCCCCGTGTCCAGCCAGTTCTCCACACGGCCGTCCGGCCATACCCGGACAATCTTGCCGTCCTGGGTGCCACTGTAAACAACACCATCAGGACTGACCGTGGTGTCTTCCGGACCATACACCTGCCCTTGTGCCAGCAGATCTGCCAGTTTCAGACGCTCGTTGGGCGCCAGCTTACCGGTCAGCGCCGGTGGCGGTGGCGCCTCCCAGGCTTTACTGTCGACGGGCGACGGCGCCAGCAAAAAGCTCCCGAGCAGTAAAAATACGATCAGCAACAGCCCCAAAAACCACTTCATAACAGATGTCCGTTCCAACGATGACGTTTGCCTAACCTTAACAGAGACCTGCCCCGGTCTACATCGCCACCAGGGCCCGATTCACGCTTTCAGGAATCGCCGGCACAGCGCCGCAAACGTATCGGCCTTCTCCGCGTGCAGCCAGTGGCCGGTGCCCTCGATGATGCGTAGCTCAGCCGCTGGAAACAGGCGACGGATCTCATCCCGATGCTTTTCCTGGATGTAGGCCGACTCGGCGCCTTTGAGGAACAGCACCGGTCCCTCGAACGGGCCGTCGCCCTGCGGCGCTAGAGCCAGCTTGGGGTAACAGGCTTCAATCACCGGCAGATTCAGCCGCCAGCGATACGCGCCTGCGCTCTCCTCACCGGCGGGCACCCGCTCGAGGTTCTTCAACAGGAACTGGCGCACCGGTAGCAATTCCACATACGCCGCCAGAGCCTTGTCGGCCTCTTGCCGGGAATGAACGGCCGCCGGGTCAAGAGCGCTCAGACCTTCGAGAACGGCATCGTGCCGGGGCGGGTAACTGACTGGTGCTATGTCCGCCACGATCAGCCGGTCAACACGCTGCGGCGCACGGAGCGCCACCTGCATGGCGGTTTTGCCACCCATGGAGTGACCAAGAAGGGCGGCGTGTTCCAGACCCGCCGCGTCCATATAGGCGATCACATCGTCCGCCATGGCCGGATAGTCCATGGCGTCGACATGGGGTGAGTTGCCATGGTTACGCTGGTCAAGGGCATGGATCTGCCACTCGTCCTCCAGCCGCCGGGCGATGCCTCCGAGATTCTCCAGAGACCCGAACAGGCCGTGCAGCAGAATCAATGGCGGACCGTCGCCGGTGATACGGTGGTTGAGTTCAACGCTCATAGGCCAGGGGCTCCGGGGTCGGTATTGTTAACGGGAATCAGTCGGATACATTACCATCGATCACCGCAGGGGCAAGACAGAGGCGTGGAAACGAAGAGGCAGACGGGCACAAAAAAACCGGGGATGGCCCCGGTTAAAGGTCAGTAGCTTACAAGTCGTTTGATCAGCAGTAATACATGCTGTTCAGGTATTCCGCCAGCGCGGCGCAGTTGCGACGCTCAAGCTCGGAATGGGGTACGAAGATTTCACGATCCATATTACACCTCCTCAATATTGGTGGGCCGATTGCTCCAACCTGACGGGTTAATGCTATCGTTACTGGCATGGCACACCTTTGACAGGCTGTCCCAACCGCTTGACATTTTGTACCAGCCATCATGACAAGCCGTTAACAACAGGAAGCTATACACGTGAACGCACTGCCGGCTGACACTCCCAACATGCCCAACACGCCTCTGGTTGCGGCCTCCAGCATCCTGGCGCTGGTGCATTATCTGGACTGCCGGGGCGTGCTGAACCGGGATCAGGTCGAACGCATCACCGGCACCACGCTGGACGCCCTGAAAGATCCAGATCTCAGGGTGCCGGCGGAATATCATTACCGGCTCTGGGAATACGCCGAACAGGTCACCGGTGACCCCGCCGTTGGCCTGCACGCTGGGCAGGTTGTGGATCCGGAACGGATGGGGCTGGTCGGGCACGTGTTCTTCAACTGCGACACCCTTGGCGAGGCCGTGACCCAGTATGTGCGGCTGCACCGGCTGATCAACGAGTCGGTCACCCTGAGCTTCGAGCAGACCGGTGATCTGGCCGTACTGGCCTGGCAACCGGACCATCCGGGCCACTATTGCCGCCAGGATATGGACCGCACGCTCGCCGCTGCTCTCAGTCGCACCCGGCATTTCATCCACCCGGCGATTACAGCCCAGTGGGCCGAAATCGCCCACCCCGAAACTTCGTACGCCGGGGAATACGCCACCCTGCTCGGTGGTCCGGTGACGTTCAACCACGCCACCACACGACTGGCGTTCAGCAGTCGCCACCTGAGCCACGCCATCCCCCATCGCAATCCCTATGTGTATTCCGCCGTGTTGAAGCAGGTCAACGGCGTACTGGCACGGCTGCAGACCCGGCGCACTTTCGGGCGCAAGATCCGCCGGCTGATCTCGCGGCAGATGGCCACCGACCGCATTGACGCGGACACTCTGGCGCGCCAGTGCCATATGAGCCGGCAAACCCTGTACCGTCGCCTCAAAAAGGAGGGCGTCAGCTTCCATGAACTGGTGGAGCAGGTGCGCAAGGACAAAGCGCTGCGCTATGTGGCCGCCGATCATTACGCCCTGGGTGAAATCGCGTTCTTGCTGGGGTTCTCCGAGCTCAGCGCCTTCAGCCGTGCCTTCAAACGCTGGACCGGACGGGCGCCGGCCCAGTACCGTGCCCACCACCTCGCCGGTGAAGCCGGCCCGATCCGGGACTGACAATGCCGGAAATCACGTTCATCGCCATTGCCCTTGGCCTTCTGTACGCATCCGCCTTTGCCTGTATTGTTCGCATTCTGCTGTCTTACCGGACCGCTCAGGGTGCCCTGGCCTGGATCATCGGACTGGTCGCCGTGCCCTATCTGGCGGTACCGATGTTCCTGCTGTTCGGGCGCAACCGTTTTGGTGGCTATGTCCGCGCACGACGGATGGGAGATGCCGCCCTGACCAACCTGCTTAACCGCTTCGAAAAGCAGACCACCTCCATTTCCCTCCCCGGCCATGAGCACTTCAGCGACGAATTGCAGGTGCTGTGCAAGCTTGGCCGGCAGCCGTTTACCAGCAACAACCGATGCGCCCTGCTGCGCGACGGCGAAGCCACCTTCGACGCGGTGTTCGAAGCCATGGAAGACGCCCGGCGCTATATCCTGCTGGAGTTCTACATCGTGCGCTCCGACAAGGTGGGACAGCGCATCAAATCGATCCTCAAGCGCAAGCTCGCGGAGGGCGTTGAAGTCTGGTTTCTGTATGACGACATCGGCAGCGTCGGGCTGCCCCGCAAGTACCTCACGGAACTCGCCGACGCCGGCGCGCGGGTGGCGTCGTTCGGGGATGGCAACATCCGCCGCCGACGCTTCCAGATCAACTTCCGCAATCACCGTAAACTGCTGGTCTGCGACGGCCACACCGGCTTTGTCGGCGGCATCAATCTGGGGGACGAATACCTTGGCACTGCCATGGACCAGGAGCCGTGGCGCGACACTCATTGCCAGATCAGCGGGCCGGCGGTGACCGGACTGCAGCTGGCGTGGCTGGAAGACTGGAACTGGGCCAGCAGCGAATTCCCGGAGCTGAGCTGGGAACCTGACATCACGCCTGATAGCGACCAGGAAGTGCTGATTCTGCCCACCGGTCCCGCCGATACCTATGAGACCTGCGCGCTGTTCTTCCTTAACTGCATTAACAACGCCCGCGAGCGGATCTGGATCGCGTCGCCGTATTTCGTGCCGGACTTCCAGATCATGAATGCACTGCAGCTGGCCGCACTGCGCGGGGTGGATGTGCGTATTATCATTCCGGAAAAGTCCGACAACTGGCTGATCAAGATCGCGGCCTATTCGTATCTGGTGCAGGCCTGTCAGGCCGGCGTCGGCATCTACCGTTACCAGCCCGGCTTCATGCACCAGAAAGTCATTCTGGTGGACAATCGCTACGCCGCCGTGGGTACGGCCAATATGGACAACCGCTCCATGCGGCTGAATTTCGAGATCACCGCGATCAATACCTCCGAGGCGTTTGTGGCCGATGTGGCCACCATGCTCGAGGAAGACCTGGCCAATACCCGGCTGATGACCGAGCGGGATTACCAGGACCGGTCGATCGCCTTCCGCCTCGGCTGCCGGGCGGTGCGGTTACTGGCACCGCTGCTCTGACCCCAGGGCGGCCGTTTTCCCGACCGCGAGAATGTGAGAGTATGCAGATTATTCCGAGCCCGGCACGCAGTAACGAAGCAGGATCATGACCACATTCAAGCCCCGAGAAACACTGACCGAACAGGTCGCCCGCCACATCGAAAACCTCATAGCTTTCGGTCAGCTGAGATCCGGCGAACGGATTTACGAGAGCGCCATGGCCAAGCAGATGGACGTCAGTCACGGGTCGATCCGCGAGGGTCTGCTGTTGCTGGAAAAGCGTCATCTGGTTCGCAATGTGCCCCGCAAAGGCGCCTTTGTGACCCTGCTGGACGAGTATTTCGTGCGCAGCCTGTACGAGATTCTGGAGCTGTACCTGACCCACACCGGCCGCAAACTGGCCTGCCAGTGGCAACCGGAGGACATGGCAAAACTGGAATCACTTTACGGGCGCATGAAAGACTGCTATCGCCGCAATGACCTGACAGGCTTTCTGGAGCTCGGCATCGAATACACCCAGGCGTCGCTCGCCTACGCCGACAACTACTTTATCGTCTCGGCCATTGAGAATCTCTGGCCCTCCGCCAGACGCTGCGCGTTCGTGGCGTTTCAGAGCGGCGGCAACCGGGTGCTGGAAGACAATCTGGCGCATATGGAAGAATCGATCAAGGCCATCAAGGACCGGGACGAAGAGCGCCTTGCCCGGATTCTTGAGCGCTTTGCCCAACAGCAGTGCCGTCAGGTACTGGATGCCCTGGCGGACACCAAGGCCCGGCGCGGCGCCTGAGCCACAGCACTCTGGCCGGCGCTCAGTAAAACAGCTGGGTGAAGGAAAACCCGATGTTCAGGTACGCCGTCCAGTTATCTTCGTTGTTGTAGGCGGTGGCCAGCTGCACCGGCCCCAGAATGGTGTCCACGCCAGCGAATACGCTGTAGGACCTGACCGTGTTGTTCCAGCTGGCATCGTCGAACGATTCCCAGGCGTTGCCGGTCTCGATACCTGCGCCGGCAAACCAGGGCACGAATGGGCCACCAAATTCCTGGCTGGCAAACACCGATACCATGGCCGCATTCTCCCCGGTAATCTCACCCGGCGCATAAGCCGACAACCGACGGAAACCGCCCAGTCTGACCGTATTTTCGATGCCCGGTTCACCGCGGGTGACGGCGTGGGCGTACGCCAGACCGGTCAGGGTAAAGCCCTGCCAGCTCCCGGTGCCCAGCCCCATGCCAGTCACCGAGTCGAAATAGCGGTCCGAACCCAGTCTTTCGCGCTCCATCCGGCCGCGAATGCCGGCGAAGCCACCGGACTGGGGGTGAAAGATGTCGTCCAGCGAGTCATGAACCAGCTGCAGGCTTAGTCCGCCCTGATGAATCGAACCGGACGGTGCCTCGGCGTCACCCACCTGCTCATCCACAGTGGCATAGCCTCGGTAATAGCCCAGTCGCACGTCGCCGTTGCCACCCAGTTCCATACCCAGAGCCAGATCCAGTTGGCGGAACGTCACGTCGACCTCGGCAACGCGTTCACCCTCGCCATCGAACACGCTGAAGGTATCCCGGGTGTATTCCACTCCGGTCGTCAGGAATCGCTGGTAGCCGAAATCCAGCGGCTGAAACCACTCAGTGCGCACGTAAGGCTCGGTGCCCAGTTGCAGGCCGGTCTGCCATTCGCCACCGAGCGCGTTGAGTTCCGTGACCCGCAGGGCAGCGCCCACATTGAAGCGGGTTTCACTGTCGAAGTTGTCTTCGTAATTCAACCCGAACGCCAGATACCCCGGCCCCCAGGATTTTTCCTGGACCTGAACTGTCAACACCGTGCCCCCCGCCGATGGAGACAGGGAATAGGATACGGTTTCGTAATAGCCCAGTCCGTAGATCCGCTTGAGATCCTCCTCCAGCACCTCCACGTCGAGTGCCTCGCCGGTCTGTTGCCGGATGCGCGAGCGCAGGAATTCCCCGGCGAGCTTTGAATCCTGCTCCACCTGGACGCGGACAATCTCACCGGGTGAATAGGCGCTGTCGTTGATGCGGGCGCGAAACTGCTCCCAGCGCGGTTTGTCGACGCTGAGGTGGCGTAGTTCGCGAGCATGATTGCGGGTCGACGTGGCCCCCAACTCGAACAGGATGGGTGCATCGTAGAAATCAGCGGAAGAACGGCCCTCCAGGTCGGGGCGAATCAACACATCGCCGTCCTCAAGCCGGTCGAGCTGATACTCGGTGTTCATTCGCGTCATCATGGTGGTGAGCTGACCCACCACCGAGAAGGCCTCCTGCAGGTCTTCGGCTTTCAGCAACGGATCGGTGATGTCCACCACGATGACAATGTCGGCGCCCATGTCGCGTGCCACGGTCACGGGCAGGTTGTTGGCAACACCACCGTCAACCAGCAAGCGGCCCTCACGCTTCACCGGCGCATAAACCCCGGGAATGCTCATGCTGGCGCGAATGGCCTCGGACAGATTGCCATTGCCCAACACCACCTGTTCGCCGGTTTCCAGATCGGTGGCAACCGCGCGGAATGGGATCGCCAGCTCGTCGAAATCTTCCACCAGTGCGGCGTTACGGGTGAGCTCATTGAGGATAAAACCGAGGTTCTGACCGGCAATGATGCCGCCACCCAGGTGAAGCCCATCCCAGCGCACGCCAATGCCGGGCACCACGGGGAAACGCCAGTCCTCCTGTTTGCGTCGCACCGGCTTATAGGCACGACCGGGGTCATCCTGAAAGCTGGACACCCAGTCCAGATCAATGAACCGCTGCTCGATCTCTTCCACCGGCATGCCGCTGGCGTATAGCGCACCGACCGCGGAGCCGGCGCTGGTGCCGACCACCAGATCGACCGGAATGCGCATCTCCTCCAGCACCCGCAGCACACCGACATGGGCCATGCCCTTGGCGCCACCGCCACTGAGTACAAGGCCCACGGTTGGGCGATCTTCGTAAGGCCGGTCAGCAGCGGTTGCCGCGACAACGGGAAGTGTGAGCGCCGGGCAAAAAGCGGCCAGCAGCCAAACTACAATCCTGAACAAGGGGAAGTTCCTGAAGTCAGTTCACTGGTTGCCGCGGGGTTCCTCGTCGGCCAGTGACAGGTGAGACACGTCCGGCACCATGGGCGGCGGAAGATCACGCTCGACGCCCAGATCCGTACCCGCAGGCGCCAGCGTCCAGTCGTCGAGATGCTGAAACATGGGGGCTTCCACATCGTGGTGTTCCGCGAGGGTGACCCCGACCGGATCAAGCGACAGCCCGGATCCCGCCAGTATGGTGTCCACCTTGTCGCCAGCCACCGGCAACCGGTCTCCGGGCTCGACGGCAGGCGCGTCTGCGCTGGAAGCAGCAGTGCTTTGTGCGGGTGACCCGGGTGGCGGGGATGGCCGGGCCGGAGTCTGCGGCGCAGGTTTCCGTTCAGCGGCCTCCGGCCCCGAGGGCGACGAACCGGGCATCGGCTGTACATAGGCCCGCATGCCATGCTTTGCCAGCACCGCACGGTACTTCAGGGCCTGATCTTCTTCCAGCCTGTTCCGGATGACCACCGGCTGGCCACTGAACATGCGCTCGATCTGCTCGACGCTGGCCTTGAACAACGTTCGTGCGCTGGCCCGGGCGGCGGCGGGGTCAGCCCCGGGCGCGCATTCTCCCTTGAACACAAGCTGAAACATGTCACTGCCTCTCACTGAATCGATATACCACCATGATAGTTGATCCATCACAGCCGGGGAAACCTGCGGCGCGTTGCGCATTTTTCATACAAACTGAAAACAATTGAAAAATCATCATTACATCCGGCGCAAACTTCTTCAGACTCTGCAATAATCTTTGTAACGTTCAGTTACATTATGTCGGATAACACCGGGCAGACACCAGGGAGTGGCCCCCATGCGCAAACCGTCCTTTGTCTTCGCTGTCGCTCTCGTGTCGGTTTTCGCGGCCCGGCCGGCGCTTGCGGAAAACCTGGACGTGCTGATGAGCAATGTATTCAACAGCGAGCAGGCCACCTACATCGGCTTTGAGAGTGTCGAACGGGAAGATATCCCAACGTCGGCCCTGGTCGACCGCAAGTACCTGATTGTGGATTTCCGGCTCCATTCCGAGCCGGCGGAGGATCAACTGCAGGCCAGCGTCCACAAGGTGTGTATGGCCCTGCTGAAGGATCGGGACCTGATTCGCACTCTCTCGGATTCCGGTTACGACATGATCTCTGTGGCGTTCGACCGCCGCTCCCAGTTCGACTGCCTCTGATGTCTCCAGCGGTTACTGTTCCCGACCCAACAAACGGGGGAAGGCCTCCAGTGCACTGTTTACTGCGTCGAGGTTGAACGCCTCCACGTCAGCCAACAGTTTCTCCCCGTAGCCGGTGACCGATTGCGATCGGAATCGCTGCCCCCATGCCACAACACGACCGGCAAAATCCCGCATTTGCTCCGGATCCCCGCTTTCCCGCACGGTTTGCCACTCGTCACCGAAATCCCGCGCCAGCTGGTCCTGCAGCCAGCCACGCTCCTGCATGCTGAGGGTCTGGGCCAGCAGGCGTTCTGCCTCTTCCGGGGCGCCGTCGTCCTCGGCCTGCTCCCCGGTGGCGTCTACCCTCGGTAACGTCACCGTAAAGGTGGAGCCCTGCTGCGGCTGGCTCTCAACCACCAGCTCACCGCCCATCATACGGGCCAGCTTGCGGCTGATGGCCAATCCCAGCCCGGTGCCGCCATAGCGACGGCTGCTTTGCCCCTCCTGCTGCTCGAAGGCATCGAAGATCCGCTCCAGCTGATCCGGCTGAATACCGATGCCGGTGTCACGGACGGTCACCGCCAGCTGGTAAAG
This sequence comes from Marinobacter goseongensis, assembly GCF_023156235.1. Classification (GTDB taxonomy): domain Bacteria; phylum Pseudomonadota; class Gammaproteobacteria; order Pseudomonadales; family Oleiphilaceae; genus Marinobacter; species Marinobacter goseongensis. Next base: position 49,914 of record NZ_JAKZAI010000017.1, read on the forward strand.
CTTGCGACTGTCGTCGGTGGCAGCGGCTCCTGACTTGCCATTCTTCACCGGCGTCGCGGTGGCCCGCACCGTAACACCACCCTCGTGGGTGAACTTGATGGCATTGCCCACCAGATTGAACAGCACCTGACGAAGACGGGTTTCGTCCAGCATCATCGAGGCGGGCATTTTCGAGTTCACACTGACCTCCAGGGTGATGCCCTGCTCGCGAGCGCGCAGGTCAAAGATATGTCGCACATCCCCCAGCAACCGACGCAAGGATACTGCGGTGTAGTCCAGCCGCATCTTGCCGGCCTCGATGCGGGAAAGGTCAAGAATGTCGTTGATCAGCATCAGCAGGCTGCGGCTGCCGGCCCGGATCGCATCCAGATAATTACGTTGCTGCGGATCCTTCACGCTGTCGCTCAGCAGGTCGCTGTACCCGATGACCGCATTCATCGGGGTGCGAATTTCATGGGACATATTGGCCAGGAATTCGCTTTTCGCGAGGCTGGCGGCTTCCGCTTCCCGGGCCAGCCGTTCGGCTTCCAGCTTGGCCGCACGGAGCTCGTCCTCGCTGCGGCGCAGCGCATTTTCCGAGCGTATACGCTCATCCACTTCCCGCGACAGCTTGCGGTTCCAGTACAGGAAGATCAGCACCACCACCAGGGCAATACCCACCACCCGGCGCACCACGGTGTAGTCGGTCTCCTGCTCGATATCCAGGTGAATCCAGCGGTTGTAGATGGACTCCGATTCCGCCGCATCGATGCTGCCCAGGGCCTTGTTGAGTATGCGCTGCAGTTCCGGCCGGTCCCTGCGCACCGCCAGGCTCAGCTCGTACTGGTACGGGGTAATGCTGGTGATGCGCAGATTCGACAGCCCGAGGCGGGCGACGGTGTAACTGACCGCGGGGATGTGGGTCACCATGACATCCAGGTCGCCATTGGACAGGGCCAGCAGACCATCCTCGACCGAAACCATAGGGTAAAGGTCCAGATCCGGGTGGCTGATCAGCAGGTAATCGTGGGCCGCGTGGCGGTTTACCACCCCCACGCGCTCCGAGCGCAGCTCTCGCAAATCGCCGATAAAGCGGCCGTCGTCACGGATTACCAGCGCTATAGGTACGGTCAGGTAGGCCCGGGTGAACAGAAAATCCTCACTGCGGCGCGGCGTCTTGCTGAACGCAGGCAGTATGTCGATCTCCCCGGCCTGCAGACGCTCCTCGGCGGCCAGAATGTCGGGAATCTGTTCGCGCTGGAATCGCACATTGAGCTGGGTTTCAAGGCGCGTCACCAGGTCCGGCACCAGCCCTGCCGGACGGCCGTCCTGAATGAATTCAAAAGGCGGCCAGTCTGCACGGAATGCCACCTTGAGATCCGGATGGCTCTTGAGCCAGTTCTGCTCTTTCGCGGACAGATTGATGCCGTCGTCCCTTACCTCTGGCATATCCGTCTGCAACCAGGACTGGCGGATGGTCCGGTGTTCGTTGTGGCTGATGGCATTGACCGCCTGATCCAGCACCCGCTTCAGGCGTTCGTTATCGGCATCGACCTCCAGCATCACATCCACGGGCTGCTGATCCAGCAGCAATGCCAGGCCGATGCCATTGATCATCGCCGACTGCAGGTAATCGGAAACCACCGGCAGCGGCCCGACAAAGCCGTCGGCCTGACCGGACAGCACCATACTCACCGCTTCGCTAATGCTGGCAACCGGCACCGGCGTAAAGTTCTCCACCGGGTCCAGCAGCGTGTACTGGTTGGCATCCTCGGCAATCAGTGCAACGCGGCTGCCTTCAAGGTCGGACAACTTGCGGATACCGGCATCGCCGGCACTGACAAACACACCGTAGGTCAGGCTCATCAGCGCCTCCACGGTGTCACGGCCTGCGGGATCCCGTTGCTGCGCGCTGCGGGCGACGACGCGGGCATCCAGCTCGCCGCGGGCCAGTTGCCGGTCAATCTCGCCATGACCGCCCGCCACGGGCGTAATGGCGACACCCAGTTTGTCCGAAAGCCGCGCCAGATAATCGATGTAGATACCCGCCAACACACCGTTCCCGGTATCGAACATCAGCGGGATCTGGCCACCGGCTACACCCACCCGGAAACCCTCCTGCTCTGCCACCCAGACCAGGTCTTCGACGCCCAGCACCGGTGCCGGCGAGAGTTGCGGCGGGTCAGCCAGCAACGGCCCGGCGAACTGGCAGCACAGCAACGTCAACAACCCCCGTAACACAGCCTTCACTGGATATCCTCAACGGTTCCGCTAAAGTTCAGGAGACAATGCATGCCATTGTCCCCGATTTCATTCAAGCACTGCACAGCGTATGGAGGTGACGGCCATGGACACCAGCAAACACACATTCACCACCCTCTTCGAGCAACTCGGCATGGCATCGGACGACGCCGCCATTGAAGAATTCATCACCCGGCATTCACCACTCCCCACCGAAATTGCGCTTCAGGACGCGCCCTTCTGGTCGGAAAGTCAGGCACAGTTTCTTGAAGAGGGACTGGAAGACGACTCGGACTGGGCCGAAATCATTGACGAACTGGATGCGCGGATGCGGCACTGAGTCAGCCCCTGGCCGAGGCCAGCCGGACCTGATTCCGGCCACCATCCTTGGCCGCATAAAGCGCGCGGTCTGCGCGATCAAATACCGCCTCTTCCGTGTCGCCATCACCGAATTCGGCTACCCCCGCCGAGAACGTGACGGTAACCGGCTCTCCCCGGAAGTGGAACGGCAACTGAGCAATGTGTCCCCGCATCTCGTTCAGTACACCCTCTGCGGCGGCGCAAGGCGTCTCCGGTAGCAACAGCACGAACTCCTCACCGCCGAAGCGGGCAATAAAGTCGGTATTGCGCAGACGGTCCCGCAACTCCCGGGCAACCAACTGCAACACACGGTCACCGGCTATGTGACCGTAAGAATCGTTCACCCGCTTGAACAGATCAATATCCAGCACCGCGATGGTCAACGGGTGGCGGTAACGCTGCCATCGGTTGTACTCGAAGGCCAGCCGCTCCTGCCAGGCCTCCCGGTTGGGCAGTTGAGTCAGCAGATCAATCAGGGCGCGAGCCCGCTCCTCGCGGATACGTTCCTGCATCTTCTCGGAATTGGCCTCGACCGCCGCCAGCTTTTCCTGCATGGCTTCGAGCTGGTGCGACAGGTTCTTCTCCCGTTCCGACTCCTGCTCACGGAACCGCCGCACCGCGCCGCCAATGGACTGCAGATGCCGGGTCACCGACTGTTTCAGCCCGGCGAGTTCGTGGCTGGACTGAACCTGATGACCGATCTGCGCCAGCTCCTGCTGGATTTCCCGGTCAAGCTCGACGGAGGCATCCAGCCGGCCCGCCTGCGCAGATGACTGATCCTGAAAATGCTGACGCAGGGATTGCAGACGTTCATCCAGACGCTTGAGAAACGCCTCGAAATCGCGCTGGCCCCGGGTCACCGCGGCGATGACCAGCTCTGCCACACGATTCAACCCTTCCCGCAGCTCTTCCCAGTCCTCACTCTTCAGCAACGATTGCTGCAATTGCCGCGCTTCGGCGTCCGCGCCGGGTTCCAGCGTCACTTGTTGCAGCAACTGACCGAGCAACTGACCAACACGCCGGGCAATGCGCAGTCGCTGCTGGTTGTTGCCCAGATCGTTGTCATCGCCTGCGGCGGCAGCAGGTTGCGGCGGGGCAGCGGAGATTGGACTGGAGACTGGCGTGGAGAGCGCAGCCGAGGAGGCCACTGCGGGTTCATCCAGCAGGGCAATCTGGCGGTCAATCTGATCCTGGAGTGTCCGCCATTTGACCAGATCCAGCGAGTCCTTGCGCAAATCCTTGCGCAGTTCGTTCAGAAGAAGGTCAAGTTCCGCCGCCTGACCCTCTGAGGCCAGACAGGTACGCACCAGCATGCGCTGGAGAGAGGTCTTCTCGGCTTCCCATTGTATTACGCGACCTTGTAACATGTTACTCTAGTTTAACCTATTGAATCTATTCGTTTATATGCCATGTG
>NZ_JAKZAI010000018.1 GCF_023156235.1 Marinobacter goseongensis
ATGGTGGCAACGAATCCTGTGCAGTTGACGATGACCGTATTATCGCTGATTTTGAGACTTATTCAGAGCCTCCTTAGTTTTCTCCAGCTATTATGTAAATGTAAACTCGCGTGATTAGCATCTGACATACAGTGGGCCGCGATCCATACCGGATACGACACCGGACCGTTACTTGCTGAAGGCCCTTAGTAGTCGGCTCAGCGACAGCACGAACAGGCCGGTCAGCGCGATACCCACGATTACCCAGTGCTCCCCGAGAAAAGCGCCGGCGCTCGTGCCAGCCAGCACGATGGCGAGAATCGGCAAATGACAGGGGCAACTGAGCACGGCCAATATCCCCCACAAGTAACCATTGCGCGACCGGGATACTTCTGTCGGTTCGCGCTCATTGTTCGTCATAAACCACCTCCAATGCATTGAAGAGTTACGACTCCCTGCAAAAGCCCAATTCGGCCACTGTCCGGTGCCACCTCAACTTACGGCCCTTTGAGAGCGCTCAACTTCACTCCATGCGCCGCCTTGGTGAGTGCCTGGGTGCAGCGATTCAGTGCGGCTCGTTTAACAGCAATTGTGTGTTGAATTTGCCGTTCGACGGCTCGACACTGCCCTTTATCCCCGTTGTCGAGCGCCTGTATAAATTCGGCAATCTCGGGGAGACCGAGACCGGCTTCACGACAGGAGCGGATCAACGCCAACCGTTGCAGGCAGCCGTCATCGAACAAGCGAGAGCCCCCCTGAGTGGTGCCACAGGCGTACACCAATCGCATGTCCAGATAAGTCCGGATCTGATGCACTGACAGGCCGCAGAGACGGGCCGCTTCGGAAATGACACAGCCTTCTTTTTGCGCCCCCGGCCCACCTTCAAGGTTGGGGTTTACCATTCGGGTATTAGCTCCCATGTTGGTCACTCCTTGCCCTGTTGAGTATAAGGTGCGCAATCCGCTGCCCCAGTTCGAAACCTTCCTGAACACTCACCATGTGCACATGCATTTTATCCCGCCCCCAGGCCTCCCCGGCCTGCCGTGAAGCAAAGAAATGGACGTCGCAACAAAACGCACTTCGAATGTCTCCCGCTGCGGCCACCGAGACTAAAGAGACGACCGCGTCCTCCGGCTCAAGCGAAACCACTCCCTGTGGCGTAACCGTCAAGGTGACCGGGTTGTTCGTCTGCGGGCAACGCGATTGCACCTGCGCCCGTTCGCCGATGACAGCTGGAAACATCAAGGCATCCAGTGCACACCAGGTATAAAGTGGCCGATCGTTGACAACAAATGCATGCGGGGTTTCTCGCAGTGTGATGCCGGAGCCGATCAGCCGTCCCTGGCCGTCGTACTCGATGGTCCCGCAGGGCAGTTTTTCCAGCACCAACTCTGCCTCATCAGTCGTCCAGTTGAGCGACTTCGCGAGCCGCTCAACAGTGACCGGTTGTCCCAGGGCAAGCTCGCGCAACAGCGTCACATGAAGCGCGGCTTCCCTTTCGCCGGTCAGACCCAGCCGTTCCACGATCTCATCCATGTTATACATTGGCGGCACCGTCTTATCCCGCACAGCACGACAATTGCTTCACGTCCTTGGTGAAGGTTTGGGCACAGAGCTTGAGCCCCTCCACCATGGTCAGGTACGGGAACAGCTCATCGGCAATGTCGTTCACGGTCATACGCGCACGCAGCGCCATGACGGCCGTCTGGATCAGCTCACCGGCTTCGCCCGCGACGGACTGGACACCCAGCAATCGTCCGCTGCCACGCTCAGCGACCATCTTGATGAAGCCCCCGGCATCGAAGTTAACCAGGGCCCGGGGCACGTTATCGAGGGTCAGGGTGCGGCTGTCGGTGTCGTATCCCTGAGCCTGGGCCTCCGCCTCGGACAGACCGACGGTGGCCACTTGTGGATCGGTAAAGATCACCTCGGGCATGGCGCTGAGGTCGAGGCTGGCGTCACCGCCGGTCATGTTAATGGCGGCCCGACTACCACCGGCGGCAGCCACGTAGACGAACTGGGGTTGATCGGTGCAGTCCCCGGCTGCATAAATGCCGGACGCGGTCGTTTGCAGGTGGTTGTCGATCCGGATCGCGCCGCGCTCGGTAGCCACGCCGACGGCCTCCAGGTTCAGGTTCTCGGTATTGGGTGTGCGGCCACTGGCCACCAGCAGTTGCTCCGCCTCCAGGGTGCCGGCGTTGGTTTGGAGGGTGAACACCCGGCCATTGTGGGTAATCTCACTGGCCTGGGTCTGCTTGAGCACCTCGATGCCCTCGCGACGGAAGGCCGCTTCCACGGCTTCACCCACCGCCGGGTCTTCCTGAGACAGCACCCGGCTGCGGGCCAGAATGGTGACCCGACTGCCAAGGCGGGCAAAGGCCTGAGCCAGCTCTATGGCCACCACCGAGGCACCAATCACAACGAGGCGCTCGGGAATGTGATCCAGCTCCAGCGCACTGGTGGACGTGAGATAGGGAGTTTCGGACAGCCCCGGAACGGGTGGTTCGGCGGGTCTTGCGCCCGTGCCGATAAAGGCCCGGTCAAAGCTCACCGTCTGTTCGCCGCCGGCGTTGAGCGTAACCGTCAGCGTGCGCTCGTCCACGAACCGCGCCTCGCCCTTGAGGACGGTAATCGCGGCATTGTCATTGAGAATATTCTGGTACTTGGACTCGCGCAGTTCCTCCACTCGTCCCTGTTGCTGAGCAAGCAGCGCCGGACGATTCACCACCGGCGCCTGGGCGCTCAGGCCGTCATCAAACGGGCTTTCCTGGCGAAGGTGGGCGATGTGAGCCGCCCGAATCATGATTTTAGAGGGCACACAGCCAATGTTGACGCAGGTTCCGCCAATGGTGCCGCGTTCGATCAGTGTCACCCGGGCACCGCGTTCAGTCGCCTTCAGGGCGGCAGCCATGGCACTACCGCCGCTGCCAATCACAGCAATGTGCAGGTTGTCGTCACTCATAAATGTTACTCCTTAGTTGATGGACTATCGCAGCAGGCGTCGTGTTTCTTCTTGCGCCAGACGGCATAACAGGTCAGGCCAATAAATAAGACCAGTGCGGGCAACAGCACGTAGTCGAGATAACCGGTCAGGGCAGCCAGGCCTAACGTTCCTAGCAAAACCACCAGTATCGGCGTGAAACAGCGCGACCAGCACGGTGCAAATGATGCTCACCCGCAACAAGGTTTGGGGTTCGCATGGTTACTCCTGTTTCGCCTGGGGCTGTTTCAACGTGGACGGGTAACCCGCGTTAGTCGTGGCTTGAGTCAGCGCCTCAACGGAGGTTTTCTCATCGTCGTAGGTAACCGTCGCATCACGTTCCTCATATCGGACATCCACAGCGCTCACGCCGTCGACCCGCTTCAGGGCAGCTTTAACCGTAATCGGGCAGGCCGAACAGGTCATGCCTGGAACGGACAAGGTCACCGTTTGTTGCGCAGCCAGGGCAGGCAGGCTGAACAGCGTAAACAGTACGGCAGCAATCAGGGACTTTTTCATGGTGTAGTGCCTCTCAGTCAACATAGTGGATCAGGTTTCAGTAAAACAGCGGTAAGACGAAGGGGAAAGCCAACGCAGTCAGAATGAGCAGCGCGACGATCCAGAAAACGACCTTGTAGGCCGTGCGCACTTGCGGTACCGCGCAAACATCGCCCGGCTGGCAGGCCCCGACAGGTCGATATATCCGGCGCCAGGCAAAGACCATCGCCACCAGTGCCGCACCGATGAACCAGGGCCGATAGGGTTCCAGGGCGGCCAGGCTGCCGACCCAGGCACCGGAAATGCCCAACGTGATCAAGACCAGGGGGCCAAGACAACAGGCAGACGCCAGAGCAGCGGCAATCCCTCCTGCGATCAGCGAACCGCGACCGGATTTTTTGGACTCTGACATTACGATGGCTCCTTTCTAAAAATGGGTGACTGAGGTAAGGTTACTCCCGTAGTCAGCTACGGAATCAACCCCTATGTCCAAAAAACAACACTCAATGACCATTGGAGCCCTGGCCAAAGCCGCCGGTATGGGAGTGGAAACCATCCGCTATTACCAGCGCCGGGGGTTAGTGGCAGAGCCTGAAAAGCCCTATGGAAGCATCCGCCATTACGACGATCAGGCGTTGGCCCGCCTGCACTTTATTCGAACGGCCCAGTGGCTGGGGTTCAGTCTGGATGAAATCGGAGGGCTGCTGACACTGCAGGACGGTACCCATTGCGATGAAGCACGGGTATTGGGCGAGCAAAAACTAGCCAGTGTGCGGGCGAAAATTTCAAGCCTGCGACGCATCGAGCGTGCGCTGGACGGGTTAGTGCAGGAATGCTGCGCTCAGCGTGGGAATGTTGAATGCCCATTAATCACATCGCTCCAGGATGGGCTTGAAAACTCGGCTTTTACCTGATTAAAGAACAAGACAGTCCGTGAACGAGGCGTACACAAAATTAAGGGCTGAAGGGAGGTACGCTAACCTCACCAACCAAAAAAAGCAGGGCCTCCCGAAGGGCGAGACACTAGGCATGGCGCCCACTCGCCCTGCGATTGACAGCTACCTTTGCTATTATTACATTTAGTTACACCCTTATATCTTTTAGCGTTTTTCGCAAGGTTGAAATTCATGCTGTTCCGTCAGTTCTTCGACAAAACATCCAGCACCTACACCTATCTCATTGCGTCCGGCCGGGGTCGAGAAGCGCTCATCATCGACCCCGTAAAAGAGTCGACGGAGGCCTATCTTGGGTTAATTAATCAACTTGATCTTAAGCTTGTCCGGGCGATTGATACCCACACTCATGCTGACCACGTCACTGCCCTTGGTGATCTGCGTGACGCCACCCAATGCGTCACCATCATGGGTGAATTTACTAACGCGGAATGCGTATCAGAACATGTATCGGAAGGTGATCGAATTGATATCGACGGCATTCGGTTGGAAGCCATTTACACTCCGGGTCACACTGATGAATCCTTCAGTTTTTACTGGAATCAGGGCGACCAGAAGGCGGTATTCACTGGCGATGTGTTATTGATTCGCGGTAGTGGCCGGACTGATTTTCAGGGCGGCGACCCACGCAAGAGCTACGATTCTATCGTTAACAAACTGTTCCGCTTACCTGACGATACGTTGGTATATCCAGCGCATGACTACAAAGGAATGCTGAGCTCCTCCATCTACGAGGAGAAGCATTACAACCCACGTCTGGCGGGCAAATCGGAAGCCGAGTACGCCCGGATCATGAATAATCTTAACTTGCCCGACCCCAAACTGATGGATGTTGCCGTGCCTGCAAATCTGGCATGCGGAAAGCAACCGTGACGTTTGTAAGCATGGATTGTTACCCAATGGCGCAGCACTCTGCATTGAGTACTGAGTCCGGCCTCGATCGTGCCCTGGCGATAGCGATCCTTGCTGGCATTCTCGCCGGTCTCTTTTTGGATAAACCCAGCCGCTATGAGCTGACATAAACTTATTCAGAAGTTCCCTGAAATTAAAGGAGATATTCGATGGATATCAAACAACTTGATGAGCGCTTTAGTGTAACGGCGCAACCTGGTATTGACGATATTGAACAACTGGCAAACGCGGGTTTCCGCACGATTATTGCCAGCAGAGCTCGAAATGAAACGGACGACCAGCCTGATACCCAAACCCTGAAAAACAAGGCAGAGTCCCTGGGCATGACGTGGTACGAAATTCCAGTCGAACCGGGAAAGTACGCCCCTGAGGATATCGAGGCTTTTGCCAGCGCTTTGCAATCATCCACGGACCCGGTTCTCGGCTATTGTCGCACCGGGAAGCGCGCCATCCACTTGTGGGCCTATGCCAAGGCGGCTCACTATCCGATCGCGGACCTGCTCAGCCAAGCCAGCGCAGCCGGCTATGATCTGGAACCACTGCGGGACGATCTTGAGATATATCGAAATCGGATGGGTCAGAAGTGATCGCGAGATCGTCCCGTTAAAACTGGCCTTAAAATGTCAAAATGCCTTGGTGCCATCCGAGGGCTCACGAGCATGACTTTGTCGTTGATGATCGTCACATCTACTGGCCCAAATAAAAAGGACGCGCCACCCACTGGATAACGCGCCCCACAGTGCTTTCCAGGCTCTACAACTCGCCGGTGTGATTCGCCCCAACGGGGTTGCCGAACTCAAACGCATCGAGCTCGCGGTTCAGTTTCGGTACCGGCAAAGTGAATGCGCTGGGAGGGTTCACGGGCGCCGTACTCCTGGCCGGCTTCGCTCTCTTCATGGTGGTTGAGAGCATTGATCGCTTTATCCATCCGGTCACGATTTCGTTCAACGGCGCTATTTTCGTAGCGATCATCGGACTGATCGTCAACGGCGTGTCGGCATAAATTCTTGGCGACCACCATGACCACAGTCATGCCCACCAGGAAGACGATTCACACCACTCTCATGACCATCACGACCACAACCGCCGTGCGGCCTATTTCCACGTGTTGGCCGATGCGCTCACCTCTGTATTGGCCATCGTGGCTCTGCTTGCGGGTAAATACGCCGGGTGGAACTGGATGGACCCGGCAATGGGTATCGTCGGTGCCATTCTCATTACCCGGTGGTCTTGGGGATTATTGAAAGCCACATCGCGCGTGTTACTCGATCAACAGCAAACCGGTATCCAGCAGGGCGTTAAACGAGCGGTAGAATGCGGCGATACGCGCGTGAGTGATCTTCATGTTTGGTCGATTGGGCCTAACTTGTATGCTGCGATTGTCGCGGTCGTTACCCATGACCCTCAGCCGCCCGGTCATTACCGCGATCGTATCCAAACGGATAACGCATCACTTGTGCATGTGACTGTGATAGTCCATACCTGTCCAATGCATTGCGAACTCTCTCAGGATGGGTAGCCAACCACTGTCATACTAAACATTAATCGGAGCCCTCGATCAGGCTAGCAACTTTGGCCAGCAGGGTGCTTGCGGCGTTGTCCGTAAACTGCTGCCCTTCCTCGATGTAGCCCCGCACCGCCCCGTCATGCTTCCAGCCGCCCTGACGCTTGATCTGCGCAAAGTCGACCTTCTCCCGCGCGGCGGCGGTGGATAAACCGCGCCGGAAGCTGTGACTGCTCAGGGTCGGCACGAAGTCCAGGTCGCAGGTTTCCCCGAGCGCCTTCAGGATACGGTTCACTGACCCGCCTGAGAGGGCTTGGGGTTGCAACCGATCCCAGCGATTGACGGCTCGAAAGACGGGTCCTTCGTGAATGCCCGCGCGCTTTAGCCAGTTTTCGAGGGCACTGACCGGGCAGACCGGCCCGTTGCCCCGAGGCAGGGCCCGCTTTAGCCCCTCACCGTGAGGATCCGTTTTCGAGCGCGGCAGAGTCACCACAAGCCCTTCCGGCTCCCACGACAAATCCTCCACTTCAATAGTCACCAACTCACTGCGGCGAAACGCCCCAAAAAAACCGACCTGCAGCAGGGCCCAGTCGCGATGCTTCTTGAGCGAGTCAGGCTGCTGCTGGAGTGTTTGCAGAAAGACGGCAATGTGTTCGAGGCGCAGCGCCCGGGCTTGCCGTTTCGGCCGACCATGGACGCGACGAATCCCTTCCAACGTTTTGCGCACGCCAGGGTCCCGAGCGGGATCACGCAATCCCTGAGTCTGGTGCCAGCGCCCCAGGGCCGTCAGGTAGACATCCAGCGTGCGAGGATTAAGCGCGACTGCCTGGTCGGACAGGTAGGCCGCCAAGGTCGCCGGCTGTGTCGGTAGACGTCCGCCCCAGCGCTCAAAGCTTCGAATGGCCGCACGGTAGGTTCGGCGCGTGTTGTCCGTGGTGGCCATGTGGATGTACCGATTAGCCGAATCGGCTAACAGGGTCTTTTCCGTATTACGTAATGTGGACCTGGTGGTGGGTTTTGGATCCATGATCACTCCAATTCGAGGCGTGCTCTCAAGAGCCGGTGGTGTACCGGTGTTACAGGGGCAGAATAGAGCAGACCACACTCTAACGCACGTTAATGCTCTTTAACGTGCGTTATGTTTCTTAAATTAACTTTGTTAATTATCTCATAAATAACGTAATATTACATATCACGTTATATGAAAAAAATGAGGCATGTCATGGCCCGCGCCGGAATTACCTACCAGGATGTCGCCAACGCTGCGCAACGCGTCCGCCAACGCGGTGACGAGCCTACTGTCGACCGGGTGCGATCGGAACTCGGTACCGGCAGTCGCAGCACGCTTGGGCCAATGCTGAAACGTTGGAAAACAGGCAGCGAAGCCGCAGCGCATCTGAACGGACTCCCGGCTGACTTGGTGGCCGCCGTGAAAGCCCTGCATGAGCGAGCTCAATACGCGGCCGATGAACGTATTACGCAGGAGCGCGAAGCGCACCAGACGCTGGAACAGCAATGGCGCACCGAGCTGGAAGAGGTGCGGCAGCGGTGCGAGTCACTGGAAGAGCAACGCTGCGGACTGGAGAAGGCCAATGAAGCGCTTCGCAACGAAAGCGATGCCCAGGCCCACGCTCTGCAACAGGAACAGCACCGGGCGGCCTCACTCACGTCCAAACTGGAGGCAAGTCAGGAGAAACTCAGTGAGACCACTGCAACCGTCCAAGAGATGAAGCAGGAAAACCGCGATATCCGCAGCCATTTCGAGCACTACCAGCAGGAGATTGCCGAGGATCGCCGTCATGAACGGGATCAGTTTCACAGGACCCAGTCAGGACTGGAGGGTCAGGTGGATCAGCTGACGCAGCAGCTCCGTTCCAGCGAACAGGATCGCGACACGCTGAGACAACATCGCGACCAAATAAACCAGCGCTATAAGGCCAGTCAGGATCACGCTGAAAACTTGAAAGAAAAGTTGCACGCGAGCCAGGCCGTCATAACACAATGGGCAACGCGAACAGAAACGCTGGAAGCGACAGTCGACCGCCTCCAGCTGGAGCGAGATAGCGACGCCGAACACCGGGAGAAGCTTGGTGCGGCCCTAACGGATTCTGAAAAACATCTCGCGGCCTGCCAGCAGCGGATCTCCGACCTCAGAGAGCGCGTGGCAGCGGCTGACGACCGAAACCAGTTCCTCAACGATCAGAACCGCGAATTACTCCAGGAGAAAGCTGTCCTCCAGGGTCAATTGAAACAACTTCAAACAAGCCTGGCTAAATAGCCGGTGATTGACGGCCCGATCAGCCCTGAGAGTTGCAAGCAATGCCACTCGCGCAAGGAGAAGTTAGATGTCTACCGTGATCTTTGGCAGGCTGCGATAGTTTAGGGTTTGTAAAACAGATGGTTAACGGGCTTTTTGGAGGATTTCGTCAGAATCGTTGCCGTTCCTGAAAAAGCGCTAAATACTTCTTCAAAGGCGGGGAGAATGTAAAAAAACCTGAACAGCGTTGAGGCCAAAAGGCCCATGCCAGAGCGAAAGCTGCCGCGGATAACAGTTTCACCGCTCTGGCACAGTTCGGTTAGAGCGTTGCGGGTCTGTGGGGCGCGGTCACCATCTCAGGACTTCAGCTGGCTCTGAGTTTCGATCCACTCATGGAGTCGTTCCGGAACCGCAACCGTCCTCTGTGCCCGGGACGCGGCGAGATACACCTTTGACAAGCCGCTGGCCACGTATTGCGCCTGCTTGTTCGGTGTGATCAGTTCCGGCGACAACATGACGTTGGGGAACTGCCAGTTCTTGGCGTCTTCGACCCGGCCGAGCGTATAGTGGCCGCGTCCCATCAGCTGAACCTTGGACATGATGTTCTTGAAGTCGGTCGCGCTGTAACCCTTCATCAGCATGGCTTTTATCTTTCCAAACACCTGCATGCGCCCATAGGATTTCTCCAAGGCATCCCAATCCCGGAACCGGAATAGATCAGAGCTGGAGGGGCGGTACCCGCGGTGCAGCATCAACAGCGCGTCGACAAACGCAGGTAAGGCAAAGGCGGTACCAGGCAACAGTGACACTCGAGCGCCGGCGTTCACCAGCTGATGAAGATACTCGAACACATGGAAATGGGTCCCGCAAAGAATCGCGTATGGCGTTTTCGGAATACGGCGTGTCAGATAAAATTGGCACTGCGTATCGAGCTCTTTGGAGCCTTTCAACACCTCCATTTTCTGGAATGCCGGGTGTGCCTCCAGCACCGGGTTGATGACGACGCCTATACCCTCCCCTGCACGCATCGACAGATTCATTTCTCTGCGCAATGTATGCGATGAGAACCTGGGCGCTGCCCCCTGAACGTTCTGGAACGTATCGCCGAGTGAGTAAACAGCAACTCCGCACTGATCGAGCAGGCAAGCCATGGCCGGCGTGAGATCGTGAGCTTCGTCGACGAGCGCGAATTTCAGGTCGAGTGGCCGCGTGTCTGTTCCAGACACTCGCAGGCTGTTGCGATCTTTTTTCGGCACCAGTGACGCCCACTTGATCAGGTGGTAGTGACGAACTGGCTGCCAACGCTCCGACGAGCTGGGCCCCGTCAGCTGGTCCCAATAGGCTTGTGCATGACCAATCAGAAGACGCTGCTCGGCCGCGGAGAGCGCCAGATGCGCATACGTCAGGTGCAAAGGGCCAACGACAGATGCATCGGACTCACAAAATTTGAACAGAATGGCGCGTACCGCCTTTGCGACCCCCTCGGGCGTTAACGAGCCTACGCGACCGTAACCCATAGTGTCTGCAATGGTACCGTCGGATATATTGAAGTCTAACTGCGCGTGTAAACCCCGAACGGCGCCAGGCGGAATCCCTGCATCGATGAGGTGGTCCCGGGCGAACTGACCGAACAGAAAGTGATGGACGTTTTGCATGTCGACGTCAGACAGGATGCCCTGCAGCTGGCCCTGCGTCTTGGCCAGAATCGCAGTGTGCTCCCCAGGCAGCGACTGCAATATGGCCCGGATCATGTGTGTTTTTCCGGTCCCCGCGAATCCTTGAATGTGAACCGGTTCCTCGGGATCCCCCAGTATCGCAGTAGCAATGCGGCTCTGGTGGGTGTTCAGCCCAAGCTTTTGTAAAGTCGGGTCATCGCTGTAGAAGCTTTTGCCCAGGCGCCGGTTAACGACATCTGCGTTGAAGTCACCGTTAAGCGTGCCGTCCGCATTAACCGCCGGCGCCGCGTCTTTCTCGGACTCAAATTGCAGGTCTACTCTCAGTGCCGGCATCAAATCCAGGCTCTGTCTAAGCTGTGTCGGGTCAAAATCCATTGCCGCCATCCGGCGAAACTCTGCCAGTGCCGCTGGGGTGTTGAGTTGTTGAAGCAGGTCGTTGAGCGCACGCTGAAGGTGATGGGCGGCTTTGTCGGGGTTCGATGCCAGTTTTGGCAGCATGCCCAGCAGATAAACGCAGGCTGTCTCAAGGCGCGAGGCATCGGAGAACCAGGTGCCTGGTGACCCACTGGATAGAAGTCGATCAACGGCCGTTGATGTAATCGGCAAAATGACAAGAGGAGGGCGTGTTTGACTGTCCGCATCGTTCCATGGATAGGGCATGTGTTGATGTCCGAGTGACTCAGGCGTTCCAAACTTCTGGAGTAAGTAGTCATAATCAACGGGCAGAGCTTCATTTTCAAGGTTGGGGTTGGCGGGGTGGTGGTTCCCGATGCTGTGAATTACTCGGGGTTTAGGTCAGAAGTGATGGAAGCTACCTTTTGACAAATTCCAATCTATACGGCCAATGCAACGACTCCGGCAAGATCCAGAAGTTGTGGGGGTTAGGGGCCGGGCGATCGCTGGTGGGCTTTGGGAAAGCCAAGATTCTAAGCAACGACGCTGAGCGGTTTGGCTACGAGCTGGCGCAGCGCAGATCAGACCCGGCGTAATCATCAAAGAGCAGGCAAAGCAGGACAAAGGCTGTAAGCTCATGGGTTCCTACTTGCTGAACGCTTCCAATGGCCGCGTTTTTGGTACACCGTCGCAAGCGGCGACCTGCTATGGTCAGGAAACCCGCATCATGGTAGGTGGCAAGCTCGCGCTTGGTCCGAAGACCGTCACACCGCAGAAGCCCGCCGGGGCTGCGCAGGCGGGTGTGTGGGCGATGGTGCCATTGGCTCGACCGGGCCAGAAACGCGACAACTGGTCGTTATAAGGGGGGTGAATGACGTTTTCCGTCGAGCAATTTAATGCGATCGATGAGTTTGAAATGTTGATGGGCGTCTTGCGAGAGCAGAGTAACCGGCTGACGGCAATGTTGAGTGATGCCGAGGTCATCCATCAAGAGATCTACCCTCTGCCGAAGCTCAGCAGAGCGGAAGAGAAGGATCCTCCAACGGATGTATCGGTCGCCCCTGTCGTGGGGGTGCAAGCGCGCTCAGCCCTTTTGGCGTCCATGTCAGACTGGCATTTTGATATGGGCATGAGCGGCCGCTTTGTCAGCCGCACACCGGGGGTTTGGATCGGCCGAAGCGCCGAGCCAGAGGCTATTCTTACCCTGGTTGAGGCGATCAATCAGACCAAGGACGCCCTGCAGGCCGCTATGGCACGAATGGGCGATCGGCACGACCGGTTCGCATTGATCAGCACTCGGTTCAAGCGCCTGGTGCTCAAACAGTTGACCCGCCACCTGTTGGTTCTTTCCCCTGCCCCGGCGGTTCAGTCTGTCCGCTTTACATGGGGCCAAAAAGTCGCCATCAAGAAAATCACGCGGCAGGAAGCGATCGAAATGGTCGGGCGGTACCGTGCCGACGGCCTCTCCGAGGGCGCGGACCCGACGTCCTTTGAGAGTTGGATTCAGGATGACATCAGCGCGTTGATGTCGCTGGCGGAATCGGATGAGCTGCGAGTGCGTCGGGTGCTGCGGCCAAGGCCGATGATGAATCTGCGTTTTGCGATTGGTCGGGACGAAGATGATCATCCGCAAACTCTGTTGCGCGAGGCCCACACGCCGGTAATCATCTTGAACCCTCAACGCGATGTCCGGGTTGGACCTTTGAAGTCCTTTGTCGCCGCTGACCGCGCCGGGAAACCACCCCGCTCTGATAGCGGCCGGTATGAGCCTGTCAGCCATTGCGCCCCAATATACAGAGTGCTCTAATTGTTGGCGCCCAGACCTAATATTGGAAACACTGCACTGACGCTCAAAACAGTCCAATGGTTCGTCGGTTGGGTCTGAACGATGACCAGGTCGATGATGTGTGGCGATGCCATCGCAACAGACAGGCGACCCAGAACAATGGTTCATCGGTTGCTGGCGCTGTGGACAACCGTTGCGGGAATGGTTCGTACATTGCTCGGCCTGGTCCGTCGTTTGCTCATGCCCTAACCGATCTTGTAACTCATGGCCCGTCGGTTGCTGTCGATGGTTCGTCTGTTGCCAATCATGGTCCGTACATTGTTTTTTCGCTAATTTTATCCATGTATATCAGCGCTTTACAGCCCTTAAAGAGAATACTGGTTAACGAGAATAAGAAAAAAATGTTATTAAACGTTCTGTTCTCTGTGGATAACAGCCAATTCAGTGCTCCCGGACAACACCTTCGCGATCGCAGATGCGAACGGCCCAACCAGACCCTTATCTACTGTTTTTCAATACCTTACAAGACTTTTCCCATTTCTCACTGAGCAATAGGCGATTTTAAAGGTACGTCGTGAACCATCATCCTCTCGAGGCAATAGGCGATTTTTACAGCACCACTGCAACCAAGTTGCCATTTCAACGACACCACTTGAACCAATACGTCATTCAAACGATACGTCGCGAACCAACAAGCGCCCTCAACGACACGCCGTGAACCAACATGCGATTTATACGACACGACTTGAACCATTGCGAATAATGGTCAATACTCGCTACCCATCAACCTGCGTTCTTTATGACCGCTGGTGGACTATCCCTTACGGACATCGCACAAACGGATCGCGAGTACGACGACATCATGGCGCAGAATACAAAGCCCACCATCAGTAGCCTTTTCATCCCGGTATCGGTCACTCGAAGCCTGGAAAAGGCTCGGGCGAAAATAAAAAACGCCGGGTTAATTGCTCAAGAATCGGAATTCTTGCTGACGGTCCTGGACATGAGCTCCGAACGTCTGGAATCTCTATCAGCGCTAGACGACGTCGTCGTGCTGGAAATGCCGGACATCTCCGAGGGCATGAAGACACGCGAGCAGGTAGGCAACACACAGCGCGCCATCACATCCAAGTGCAAACGGCTCACCAGCGCCGGCTTTTTCCGCATGACAGACGGTGTTCGCGATCCGAAACGCGGTGGCCGTCTCCCTCTGTACTTCATTCTTCAGCCCATCCACGAAGCGGATTTTGAGCATGAAGATGCCAGAGAACTGCGAGAACGCGCACAAGGCCATCGAAATCACCGCGTAAAAACGACACAAGCCACGCTGAAATTTCTCAGAGAGTCGGATGCGCAGTTGATCTCCCATATGAGGGATATCAAACCGGTTACGGAGACGATCTTTACCGGGCTACTGGACCGCGCCATGCGCTTCAGCACCAAAGAGAAACCGGACAACAATCGCATCAGTAGCAAGTTCAAGGTGAAAGGGGTCGAAATCCTCGTGCTGGCCACGACTGCCACCGGCCCCTCCTCAGAGTTAGCCGCACTATCAGATCAACGCGTCATTCGTGCCCTGCTGTCGGAAATCGTCGACTGGATCGATAAAACGATCAATGAATACATTCTCTATGTTGAGCAGCCTCGACAGCCGTCTTTGTTCGGTGATGACGAAGAACCCGCCGATGCCCTGGCTGGGATTTCAGCCACAGCGTCTGAACGGATTGACCACGATATACCCGATGAGGATGACAGCGTTGATCTGCAGACTCGCGCAGAGCAACAGCGCGAAGCCCTCGAGCAGGCCGCTACTGATCGCATCCGCAATTCATTCGTCATTGATGTCGTCAACATTGCCAAGAGGATGGGCTACAAGAATCCTCACAGCACCTCGGCGCGACGTTTCATCAACCAAAGCCTGCGGCGGCTCTATGACACCAATTTCCGCATGGTCATTCGTGGAAAACATGACGGAGAAGTTGCAAAGGTTATGCGGATGTTCGGACTCTCGGACGTTGCCAGTGACTTTCGCTTCTTGACGGATCTGAAAAGCCAATACGACGACGCGTTCCTTGATGAGTCCGACGAAGACATTCAAACCGACACAGCGGCCGGCACAATACCGGCACAAATCGACGTCGACAGCAAAGAAGTTCAGCGCATTGAGAATGACGTCGATCCCTATGCCCAAGGTGAGCTGGAGCGAGTGCGGTTTTGGCGTCTGTCCCTCGATACCATGCTGTTTGATAAACTTCTGAACCCGGAAGAGCGGAAGCTGTTCACCGCTCATGAAGAGATCATGAAAGAGCAGTCCGGGCTGGGCCAGACACTCTACAACCTGTTCACCAGCACGCTGGGCCGACGCAATCGCGGAGCTGAAGAGCGCGTCTTTGTCACTACCCTGCACCAGCTCCATAACACCCTGTGGGCCACACGCCGCTACGCCCGGTTCCAGGAAGACTTCTGCGAGCTCATGAAGCGGTATATGCCGAAAGGCAGCTGGGACGAGTCGCTCACCAGCAACAAAGCGCGAATGTTCGGGTACGTCTTTGTGCTGAAACATGCGGATGTCGAGAAAAATGGACGGCCGATCAAAGTACTGGAACTGACCGTAACCCGGGACCGAGACGATCCGTTGTCTGGCGACAATTCCTATTTCAACAAGCAAATCAGTGGACGTTTAAAGACATTCGATCAACCTGCTACTGAAACCGAGGACGCCCACGAATCCCTTGCGGCATCCAGCGTAGAGGCGCAGAAGCAGGAGCTCGTCGATCAGCCTTGGTTCCAGACGCTTTCCGACGCCAAGCAGCGCCAGATTTTAAACCGGTACCCAGCGCTTCGTGTCGACGACCAGCGAGTTGTTAAGCGCCATGGTCTGTCTTCACCGTATGTGCGTGAACTGATGGGATTTGAAGTATGAACTGAGCCAACGATAAGCTTATCTGTCTGGCAATTATTGCCTGCTTATCGATCAAAACTTCAGGCTGCCAAAAGCATTGTTATGCTTTTCAATCATTTTTTGGAGCTTTGGCTTGGTCACTATCTTGCACGGATAAGGCTGCATTTTGTGTGTTTCTATAGTTTCGGTATTTGACAACGCAGTAAACCATTCAGTTGGGTCTATATCCCGGCGTTCTCTTCTTTCAAGAACCACTGTTCTGCGGTCAAGAACTGAATGAACGCCGGTCTCTAAATCAATTCTATCCGGATAAGCACGACCTCTCGTCGTAGGATTCAATTGGTCAGCTATTTCGCCTTCAACCAACTTAGTGTAATCAGTACGCACTAAGGCAAAATCGTCCTCTAGTTTATTTTCCATTCTCTGTTTCCAGCCCGTTTCAATGGCTATCAAATACTCACCACAAACAAAGTAGCTATCGTCAGGCGTCTCTATCGCGAACAAGTACTGAGGAAGTAGGGACAGACACAAAGAACAAAACAATAAGTGTGAAGGCTGCATGGTAATCCTTGATTATAGATTCCGAGCTACAGAAGCGACGCAAGATACCTGAAATGACATCGATTACAACCTGCCGGCGTCTATGCCATCATATTTGATATTACCAACTCTCTCCGCAAGCGAAGCCGCTTTTTGCCATTTTAAGGTAACGGTCGGAATTCGACCATGATTTTGCGAAGCCTTCACGAGGGGGCTGGCGATAATGCTTCCCTAACGAATGGAGGTAGCCATGCAGATCAACCCAGCAACTCATTCTCCCGTCACAGGTCGTCCCTTGTGTTCGTGGGACACGCATGAAGACAAAGACATTCCGCTCCTGGTTCCAGAGTCGCCGCTTTTTCAACTGCTCGACCGCATTCCGGCAGATGAACGGTTTCGTATCAGCGGGATCACCCTTAGTCCGAAACTGGGCTACAACGTCAAGCTGTATTTTTCCAATGCCGATGAATTGCATAAGTGGCTCATGCCGCGGCAGGTGGTCACCAATACGTTCTGGCGGGCCCATGCATTGCGAGTAAAAGGTTTTGATCGAACCTTGGGGATCGACGATCTGCGCAAAGCGTGTGCTTTTGTGCCTCCGTTTTTGTCAGAAGACGATCTGGAGGCTTCTGAGGATGGCTACGCTGTCGGGTTTTGAAGATTTCATCCATGACCATGCGCAAGTGCGAATCGATGGCAAAGAATCCATCGGGTTTGTGACGGTGCTTCCGATGGTGTACCAGGAGGTGTTGGCGCCGCGTCGAGGTCGGACACCGGGGATGCAGTTGGACGTGGATCGTGTTTTCGACCAGCTGGACCAGGCCAAGGTCCGCCAGCACGACACCCTGTCGGTTTACGCTCAAGCTCGCGCACTGAAAGCGGTGCGGGGTGAGATGCGTCTGGTGGTCTGGCGCGAGGTACCGATCCGATGGCAGTCGATCGAGCTGGATGGCCAGCACGTGCGTCTACCGGACTGTATTGAGCGGCACGGCCGGATGTGGGTCATGGCCTGGCCGTGTCCGGACGGTTCGCACTTCCGCGCGCGCCGGCCGGTGTCGGCGGATCCGGAAGCGGATCTGGCGGCGTTGATTCACGACGGCCTGCGGGCGGCCGCCCGTGTAACTGTGCGTCCTGCCCGGGGGTTGTTTGATACGGTGTGATCTGACGTGAACACTGCAAATCTATACCATCATGCCAGACGGTAACCTATCACTACGGGTGCAGGCCGCCTCCTTTTACCAAGCGTTTTGACTCGGCGTGGCATGATAATAAGGATGAAAAAATAATAAAAAATATGAAAAAATTGGATCGCTGGGCTGGACGGATAGGGATGGGTTTGCGGCGGACTCCGTTGTGTTTCTTAGGAAAAGGGCATTGGCATGATGGTATAGTTTTAGTCTGAAAAGGCTCAGTTGTCGTACAATCCACCACTCATAGACAGGAAACCTGACGCATCCATGGCCATCGATTTTTACGATTTTGGTGAATTGAGCAGCGGCTTCGCCGGCTGGCGGGTCGCCGGCACGATCCGGGGAAAACGCTACCAGAAGTACTTCTCTCTGAAGAACCCACTGCCGAATGTCACTGACACAGTCTGGCGTGACTACCAAGCACTGCGAGCGCGCTACTTCGAGGCGAAAATGCTGGCTCGCTCCGCCGCCTGCCAATACATCGACTTCATCAGCACCACCCACCGCAGCACACTGCCCGGCCGCGGACTCGGCTTCCAGGGCATGACCCTGGCCATCCTGCAAAGCGCCGGTACCGAACACTACCGCTGCCAGTTTATGGTCAACCGTCGCGCCAAAACTCAGCGGTTCTGCATTAACGACACACAAACGCTGGACCAGGCATGGAACGCCGCCATGGATGCCTGGGAAACCATCAACGATGTCCGGCCCAAGGACGCTGTCCGAATCCGACGCACAAAAAAGCCCTCGCCCGAGGCCTTCAAAGCGCTGCGACGACAGATGAATGAACACGAAGGCCACAACATTCCGGTCGACGCCCTGCACCATGTGTTCGCCGGTCAACGCGAGGCCCTCAAACGCCGTAAAGCCGAACACGCACTGGGCACGCCAGGGCAACGTGACTCCGAGGCACAATGGGACAACAACGACCTCGGCGACTTCGCCGCGGCGCTCGTTTCTGAGATCGAACGTTATCGGCCCGATGGGCGCAAACGCGAGCCGGCTTGACGACGGTGCTCCTCGAGCCCTCTTGGAGCACGGATACGTTCTCCGGCCTGGTACCCATCACAACAGAGGCGGTTCAGTTGGCGTGCTGTGTCCAACTTCGACATGTCCATTTTGTTCTCTATCGAGCTGAAAAACTCGACACGTTCGGTTATGCTCTGACCACACATCACCAATGTTGATAACGGTCATGAACGCTTCTAACGCCAAACACGCTGAGCCTGGATTCTTCGATCGCCGCGCGGCGAAAAAAGACGCCGATCGTATGGCCGAATATCGGGATCCTGAGTACGCCAAAGGCATGGACCAGCTTTTTGGGGGTGCAGTCAAGCCGCCGGAGCGCGGCCGATTGCGTTTTTGAAGGGCGTCCTGCTCTACCGGATTTATCGACCAATCCCTTTATTGATCCGTAGCAGGCACCATTCGCGGCATTCCTCACCTAAGGAACGCGCACAGAGGAACGTTGGATACCTATTTCCTGTGTTTCAAGCAGTGGGCAAGATACATGACGCCAACCAGGGCGACGGGCGTCAGACCCAGGATAAGCGCGGTGTCCCGAGACAATTCCATCTATAATGCCCCTTACAAACATCACGAAGACAAAACCGGGTGTTTCAGCTGCGGCGCAAACCCGTGCAAGAGGTTTGCAGCAACCCTTGCACGCTAGTTCACATCCAGTTTAACCATCCGACCGTCATTTTGAGCCACATAGACATCACCACTGATGGCATACGGCAATGACATCCCGCGTTCTTGTGCGTTCACCTGGTCGTAATAGGTCCGAAGGTTCTCATCGTGATTTTTGCCGGCATTGCGGCGCATGTCACGAAGCTTATCTGCGGTTGTAGCCATCTTTTCCTCTTTCGCTGACAAGGGTTTTGAAACGCTCCGGCTGAGTCTCGGGCGATACACACGAAGACCCGCGGCGTTTCCTCAGTTACCTTGTCTTTTTTGATGTCGTACTCCTCCACTACAGCCTATTCATATCTCCGTTTATTGACCAGTTAAACGTTCGCCTACCATGTTGGATTGGGCAATGTGCACAGGTGCAGCCCATCGCCTGCCGGCCCAATCAACTATCGCCCCCATGCGCCACCGAAAGATCGTCTTCAGCCACGCTGGCGGCATTCGCAAAGCTGACCAAAATACGCGACAAGCCCCGTACTAAAAGTGCGGGGAAGGATAGCGCTGGGAAGCGCTATCTGGAGGAACAGTTGGGCGTAAGCTCGGTGAAGACTCACACCATACAGAATGCGCTCAATCGGTTGAGAGGATGGTGTTTATCAGCGGTTTCACCGGGGTGTTACGAGTTTGAAGATGCAAGATTTCGTGATTGGATCGCTGAACATTGCAGGCCTTAACTGGCCAGCCAACCAGGGCGGGTTTCGGTCTCGTTCGCATCGATCGGCCGGTGGCCGGCACGCCACGCTAACTGATGGATATCGATGATGGATTGCGCAACTTTCGCGCTATCGATGGCATCGAGTCGCACTGTAGCCGTTACGGTTTTTGGCCCATCCATCTCAGATCCAAGCGGAACGAGCTTGAGAGTGAGATATGCATCCCGGTAACCAGGAGCCTCCCCATACGTTATGAACTTTGCCTCAAGCTCTACGGGTTCGCCGTCTTCTGCGAAATCAACAAATCTCTGGTCAGCCTCTTGTTTCTTGACTTGGCGCCGGGTCTGCTCCACATCGTCCAGCTGAGCCGCGACTCGCTTCGATGCTTCGGGTATCAGCGCAGACCAGTCCGGACCTATCCGGTCCAACGCTTCGGGGATTGTCATTCCGCGATCAGCCAGAACGGCATGGTCATTGAGGATCAACGCCGCAGCGAGCGCTTCCCCGGTAGAGAGTGTTCCATAACCTTTTCGAGCCGCAGCCAAAGCGCTCGAAACCATTTGGGTTAGATTATCCATGTCACTCCTTTATCGACGTAAGACGCGATAGTGTGGCTACGCCTCGAATTCCTACATAGCCCCTACTTAGGCTCTTTAGTCCCATCAATCTTCAGTGCCGCTTTATCAAAGGTGTACAGTGGGTACACTGACAACGTTTTACTGATCCCGTATCTCTGGGATTTATTCAGAATCAGTGCATCGGAAAAATCGGCTCGTTTGGTTTTTCCATTCACCTTTATGGGCTTGGCATTAACAAAATCATCTAGGGCGCACCAGACTGCATGGCCATCTTCCCACACGACATTCGGCTCTTCGGTTAGGCTGTGCACCACTTCCGCCAGTGCCTCCCTGGAGAGCGCATACCGCTTACCTCGAAGCGTCCAGATAGTCTCCACTAACACCACATCGGTGATTAGGATTTTCTCTGACCCCAGGAACAGGCTGCTTGCCTGTGCCGACTGCTTCGCCTCATCTTGCAGCAGATAGCGGAGTACCACATTTGTATCAACGGCAATCATCAGCTAACAGCACTCTCAAGAGATTCTTCATCGCTCACCTGGTCATTGACTGGAATCCCTTTAAGCAGTCCACTGGCAGCTCCTTTGTGCTTAATAACTATAGAAATAACACCCTTTCGACTGACAAAGCTCTCGTACTCATCGCCAGGCTGAATGCCTGCAATGGAGCACTGTTCAGCAGGAAGAGTCACCTGTCTTTTTTGGCTGACAACTGGCATACGAGACCTCTTTACTCTGGAATATAGGTAAATCTTATCGCCGCTTTACTACGAACGCAAAGTAAAGCGTGTGGGGCTAGCGGCCCGGCAAACTGCAAGCAGGGGGCATTTCCATCATTTGAAGCCGCCCATATCCGTCAGAATTTTCTGGAACTGGGCCTCGTGCTGATCGTGGGGCAGTCTTTTTCCGCACAACGGACAATACCTGTGGAGGCTCATGTGGCCGGGATGTCTGATCTCATACCGGTGAGTGTGCGCGTTGAAAAACTGGACACGCTCGATGTAATCGACGATGGCCGGGTCATCCATTGATGTAAAAGAGACTTGACCAAAACCCGCGACAAGCCTCGGCACTTCAGGCCGGGGAAGGATAGCGTGGCCACTGAAAGTGGCCTATAATACTGTATATTTGAACAGTAATGGATGAGCTGGATGAAACGCCTGCAAGCCTTCAAATACGAACTCCGGCCTGATGGTCAGCAACAGCGCCTTATGCGCCGTTTCGCTGGCTCCTGTCGGTTCGTGTTCAACAAGGCGCTGGCGTTGCAAAAGGCTCGCTACGAGCAAGGCGAGAAGAAGCTCAATTTCGCAGGACTCTGCAAGCAGATCACCGAGTGGCGAAACACTCCGGAAACCGTCTGGCTCGCGGAGGCTCCGGTTCACCCACTGCAACAAACACTGAAAGATTTGGAGCGGGCCTACACCAATTTCTTCGCCAAACGGGCTGAATTCCCCCGCTTCAAGAAAAAGGGGCGATCGGACAGCTTTCGCTACCCAGACCCCAAACAGATAAAGCTCGACCAGGCGAACAACCGTCTGTTCCTGCCCAAACTGGGCTGGGTGCGATACCGCAACAGCCGCGAGGTTCTGGGTACGGTGAAAAACGTAACAGTGAGCCAGTCGGGTGGCAAGTGGTACGTCAGCATCCAGACCGAGCGGGAGGTGGAAGCGCCGATCCCCAAGGGAGATGCCATCGGCATCGACCTGGGCGTCGCCCGCTTCGCCGCCTTTGATCGCCCCTTGCCCGCGTTTGAGGGCGAAGACCACCTCAAACCCCTCAACAGCTTCAAGAAGTACCGAGATCGGTTGCACAAAGCGCAACGGGCGCTCAGTCGTAAAACCAAATTCAGCAACAACTGGAAGAAAGCGAAGGCCAGAATCCAACGGATTCACGCCCAGATCGGCAACGCCCGTCGAGACTACCTGCACAAAGCCACGACGACCATCAGCCAAAACCACGCGATGGTTACATATAGCACATGAAAGTGCGGAATATGTCGAAGTCAGCGGCCGGCACACTCGATCAACCCGGGCGCAACGTCCGGGCCAAATCCGGTCTGAACCGGAACATTCTGGATCAGGGTTGGTTCGAGTTCCGGCGCCAACTGGACTACAAGCTCCAATGGAGCGGGGGTTGGTTGGTGGCGGTACCGCCACGCAACACCAGTCGCACCTGCCCGGCCTGCGGCCATGTGTCGGCGGACAACCGCCGAACACAGTCACAGTTCCACTGCGTGGAATGTGGCTTTGAGGAAAACGCCGACACCGTTGGCGCGATCAATGTTTTAAGGGCGGGACACGCCCGGATAGCCTGTGAAGTGAGTGATGCAATAAAGTCGCCAGCAGCAGGAACCCACCGAAGCGACTCAGTAGCGGCTTAATGCCGCCGCTGAGCGCCGTAGGAATCCTCGGCATTCATGCCGGGGAGGATGTCAACGGTAACTCCGATCTCATGATCGCAGTTGGCGTCGATTTGTTCGTGCATGGTGACCTCCTGCGCCCGAATTGCCATGTTTCCGTTATTAATTACCTGCTGGGGCTTCGATCGCTCTATGAGGCTTTAGTCTTCGTCGAAAGCGCACATCCAACGAAATCACCAGACAGGGCCGAAAACCGCCTTGCTGTTCGCGTCCTACGGTCGGGCATACGCCCGAAGATACCTGTCTTCACACCCAGTCTTCGTAAACGAGATCAGGAACACGAGAAAACTCACGAACATTATTCGTTACTAGGGTGCAACCCGTTGCGATTGCATGTCCCGCGATGGCCGTATCGTTAGGGCCAATGGGGGTGCCAGCTTTGCGAAGCTGGCTCATCGCATTGACTGTCGCGTCTACCGCCTTCTGATCCCAT
Organism: Marinobacter goseongensis; assembly: GCF_023156235.1. Taxonomy (GTDB): domain Bacteria; phylum Pseudomonadota; class Gammaproteobacteria; order Pseudomonadales; family Oleiphilaceae; genus Marinobacter; species Marinobacter goseongensis. Next base: position 23,345 of record NZ_JAKZAI010000018.1, read on the forward strand.
GATAGAACAGCGTCAACTCGCTCTACGAATTCATCAACCAAAACCTTGTGCTTGGCCGAAGCTTTTTTGCCGATTTGACCATAGCGCATTTCTGCATACGTAATGGCTGAAATGACAATTTGGTTACCCTGCTCAACCTCAATGGTCAATCGTTGTAACACTGACGCTGGACGCACTCGCATGATGTATGAGCAGATACAGGTATCGAGCATGTACGTAGTCACAGATGAAACCTGCTTTCATCACTCGCGACCACAGGGCGCTCATCAAGGAACTCGGGGTCCGCTTTCGGGAGATTAGCAAAAGAAGCCCAAGATGCCCTAACAGGGCGAAGAGTGATTACGTCCCCGTCTCGCGAAATTTCAAGCTCTCCAACGCCGGAATAGGCCATGTCAGCAGGTAATCGCACGGCCTGATTTTTGCCGTTTTTGAAAATAGAAACAATCCGCATCTTTTTGTCTCCATTATGTGGATAACAGAGGCAATATAGCACCAAGGCGGGCGCATATGCAAGGCATATGTCTATGGAGAACTAAGGCGGATTCCAATTATTGTTTAGTTGGCCATCTGCACATCAAAACGGTGACGGACCAGGGCTATCGTCGTTTTCCTCTGCTTCGTCCAGATGGTCGTCTATATTCGTTTCTGGATCATGGGTCTCAAAAAGGTGATCTTGGCGTTCAGGTTGACAACGTCCTCCCGCCACGGACTCGCCGTCCTTCTGGTCGCCACCGCGCCCCTTTGCGGTTCTGGAAGTAGAGTGAGTTTCGGTCTGCCACGGTTTCGATACCTCAATTCTGAAGTCAGGCGAAAGTGTGCCCCAGTGCTCCCGCAGCAATGATTTTTGACGTTCGTTCAGGGGGAGGTCACGGATTTGCTTAGGCCAAACATCCCGAGCTTTTTCCATCGCTACTTTGAGGTGCGGCTTTACTGCGCTCCAGCTGATATCAGCTTTCTTTGCCCAGCGCTCAAAGGATGCCATTGAAAGGTGCTTCCAAACCTTCGTTTTATCCATATTAAGGGCGTTTCCGTCCTCATGAACGTAAGGCTTGGTGAATACAATGTCGTAGGCTGGTGCCAGTTCGGGGTGCTGCTGATCGGGATAGATCAGGCTCCAATTTTTAAGGTGGGCATCCCCGTTGCCAAGAAGGGTGTTTACCAAGAGGCGGCGCGCCATTTCCTGCGCGTCCCCAAGCCGATCCCGTGAAAACATCCCCAAGGCCCTGGCTACCGACTCGTAGCTCTGTCGGCTGTACTTGTCGTGTGCATACTGGCCAAACACTTGGGCGAAATCCTCCGCATGGATTCGTCCGCCCGGGCTACGGTCAAAGCGCCGGATCGCATAGGCCCACTGTTCCTTCGGGAGCGCAATTGCGGGGAGGTTATCAAGGTCAGATAGCGGAACGAGCGCAGTCTCCGGTACCATGATCCCCATGGACCTTGCCAGCTCCATCATAGAATACTCATTCGCGGGTACGTCCGTGTGAATGGTGGATGGTGTTTTGACAATCCAGTCACCGTTTCCGTCGCCGGCACCTATGTTGAATCGACCGTCTTTCTTCGACGAGGAAAATTTAACCTGTACCCCGGCCAGCGAAAACGTCTGTGCCAGGGCTTTTGCATCAATTTGAACAGGCTCCGCTGGCAGCCCGCCAGCCAAAGCCCAGCCCGGTATTTCTCCGGCTTTAATCGGGGTTGCAATAAGGGCACCAGGGAGATCCTGTCCCACCCATGCGAACAGTGGAAACTCATTGTCTGGGTGCGTCTTCAGAACTTTCGCCATGTGACTGCGCATCGCGCCTTCAGGCAATAGGTTGGAGAGTACCGGAGGAAGGCGTTGCGAGCAGGCAAGTGGCTTTTCAAAGTATCGGCTGCTCGCGAGCTGCGGCAACGTAAAAGTCGGCCGGTCCTCGGGCTGGGCAACAACGTAGGAAGGATCGAAAGTTAACATATTTCGCCCCCTCGTATAATGAGCCAGGATGCCGATCCTCCGGCCATGAAGGCTAAGACTGAGTGCGGCGACCGATTCTGCAGGTCCTAATGCCATTATGCCCCCCCATCTTCTTCATCAAAGATCGATTTCCAGATGCCTTGCGTCGGGTCATAATCGGCGGCGGTCGCCTCCATCTCTTTCCCTAACAGCGCCTTTTCTACCAGAGGTAGATCGTTTCTTGGCACAAGGACCATTTCAAGATCCAGAGTGTCCAGTACGCGGAGCAGCGTAGATACCATCAAGTCCGAACCGGCCTCAATTTTTTGGTAGTGCTGCTGCGTCATGCCTGCCTTCCGTCCTACGACCCCTTGGTTCGGACGGCCAACCGCGTGCCGACGTGACTTTATGTTAGGCCCAAGCCATGAAAGGCCGGGCACACGAAAACAATTCATCCTACACCTTTCAATATGTATTTGCATCACAATACACACCTCGATGCGTTCCGGCAACCCAGTTCTCGAATTCCAATGCTAGTTTTGCTTACTCTTCTTCAGGCTCAAGAGCGCCGGTCAGGGAAAAAGTTATCGGTGGTTGCCGACCGCTCATCTGCTGATGTTCTAGCTGCCGGAGGATATCCATTGCCAGCTTGAAAGCTCGCTGAGGGTCTTCAATTTAAACCTGGATAAAGTCCTGCCAATGGGTCTTGCCATCGACAACTGTTTCGCCTTTCCCAACGATCAGGTTTTGGTAATTTTGACTCTGTGAACTCATGCTTTCCCTCGTTCTCACAAGTTGTTGACCAACCCACAACCGGGCGCAACCCCATCAGACAGACCTTCATGGGGATCTTCAGGTTTGCCCAAAGATCATCTCCGAAGACCCATCCAAGGTCTCCTTCACCGACCGCCAGTGCGGCATAAACCGGTCCAGTAGCCCATAAAAGCGCGAACTGTGGTTGTGCTCCACCAGATGACACAGCTCGTGCAGCAGCACGTAGTCGATGGCCCGCGTCGGTGCTTTGATCAGGTGCGGGTTGAGTAATATGGTCCCTTCCGGTGAGCAACTCCCCCACTGGGTTTGCATCTCGACCAAACGCCAGGCTGGCGCCGTCGTTGTCCAGGGCAGACTCTCAACCATCAGATCAAGCCGGCGCTGGAATACCTCAACGGCACGATCCCGGTACCACTGGCGCACGGCTTTCTGTATCTGCTCCGGGTGTAGCTCTTTGCCTTGCACCCGTAGCTGGCCGCCGATCAGTTTGCAGGAGCTCTTGCGCTGCTCTGGGGCCTGGATGACCTTCAGAACATACCGCCGGCCCAGGTACAGCATGCTCTCGCCGCTGACCCATTGTCGCGGTCGGACATCTCGGTGGCGCTCCGCGATATCGTCCAGATGTTTGAGGATCCACCGAGCCCGGCGCTGGACCGCGGACTTGATGTCCGCCAGCCGGGCATCCTTCGGGGCGTCCACCTGCACCCTGCCATTGGGATGGACGTGCACCCTGATGGTTGCCTTCTTGTGTTCAGGCACATAGCAGAGGTGGTACCGGAACTCCCGGTCACCGTACTGGGCCAGGTACTCCAATGGTTGTTCGTCCTGGCAGGACTCGACCGAGGTCATCAACGGGCAACTCCGTTTCTCAGTATTTGCACCACTTCATCGAGCATGGCCTTGGCCTTATCCAGCCCGATCAGGGCGAACAAGCGGGGCAGCAGGCTTTTGCGGACATCCTGCTCGATGCCGACGGGGTTCAGAGAGTTTTCGGCCACAGCCCGGTTCACCACCTGGTCGATCTCGAAGGCCTCTTGTATGAGCTGCTCACCCTTTTCCGCTTCCAGTGAAGCGAACGCCTCGCCAAGCACCAGCTTAAAGGCGCCATAGTAGGCCTGAGCGTGCTTGTTGCCCTCGAACCGGTCAGTGGGCAAATCCGGGACTTCCCGGTCCTCCACCATAGCTTCCAGATCGCTGAACAGCCTGAACTGGGCTTTGTAGTCGAACATGGACTCCGCTTTCTCGATCGCCTCCTTCAGCAAGGCTGAGAACACCTTCTTGGCGTAGGGATCGTCGCCGAGTTTTTCCTCGATGGTCTTCCTGGTGCGGGTTTTGATCTTGTCGGTTTCGTTCTTGGTCTTTTCCTCTGACCAATCTTCCGGCTTGTCATCCACTGGGTCGATGAGCACCGGCTCGTCCCCGGGCGTGACATCCACGCCGGTAACATAGCGGTCAATGAGGTCCCGGATCTGGCCCTCATAGGCAGAGTAATCCACCGTCTCCTGAGCATCCATACGGACGATTTTACGCAGCTCAGAGAACCACTTCAGGTCCGCTTTGAATCTCCGAATATCGGCCTCTGTAAAGGCTTTATCCTCGAAGAAGCTCTGTGTCGATAGCGCCGTCTTCAGGCACATGCCGAAGTTGGTGACCGCCTCGTAGAAGTCTTCGCGCAACGCCTGGCGGGTATCCACTTCCACACCGTCGGGGTCGGACTCGTATTTCGGCATGAACACCTGGCGGTACTCCTCCTGATCCAAGGTATTCCGGATACCAGCAAAGAAGCTCCACAGGCGATCGCGCAGCGCCGGCAGTTTTTTGTACTCCGTGTCCACGTTGGCGTAGAGACCCTCGATGTCCTCCACGGCAAACCCGCCCTGAGTCTGGTCTTCAAAGTTCTGATAGTCCTTAATCGCGGTGTCCAGCTCTTTCAGAATACCGCGGTAATCGATCAGGTAACCGAACGGTTTTTGCGGATGCAATCGGTTCACCCGGGCGATGGCCTGAATGAGGTTGTGGCCTTTGAGTTGCTTGTCGATATACAGCACCGCGTTTCTGGGCTCATCAAAGCCTGTCAGGAGCTTGTCGACAACAATCAGGATGTCAGGGGGGCCGTCGGTGCCAAAGTCCTCGATAACCGCTTTCTCGTAGTCCTGAGCCTCACCCGTGACGTTCTTCTTCCACCAGTCCTGGACCAGTGGCAAATTGGTCTCGTCGACATCGGTGTGGCCCTCCCGGGTGTCCGGGGGTGAGATCACAATGGCGCTGGTGACCAGGCCCAAGCTGTCCAGGTGCTGTTTGTAGCGGATCGCGCTGAGTTTGCTGTCGGTGGCCAGCTGCCCCTTGAGCTCCAGCCCGGCCTTCTTGAAGTTCTCGCTGAAGTGCACGCTGATGTCGAAGGCGTTGAGCTTGATGCGGTCCTGGGCCGTGTAGATCTGGCCCTGCTGGGTGTATTTGCGTTTGAGGTCGGCCTTTTGATCGTCTGACAAGGACGCGGTCACCTTTTCGAACCAGGTATCGACAGCTTTCTGGTTCACATCCAGTACGGGCTTGCGCTCCTCGTAGAGCAATGGCGTTACAGTGCCGTCCTCAACCGCCCGCTTCATGGTGTAGGCGTGGATGATGGCCCCGAACTTCTCTGCCGTTTCACTTTTCTCGTTTTTCAGCAGCGGCGTGCCGGTGAACGCGTTGAAGGAGGCGTTGGGCAGCGCCTGGCGCATGCGTTGGTGGTTCTCACCGCCCTGACTGCGGTGACCCTCGTCGACAAGAACCACGATGTTGTTCGACGGGTTATAGCACTCGGGCTGTTTGGCGGCCGAGGCGAATTTGTTGATGATGGTGAAGATGATTCGTTCATTGCCATGGCCAATGCGCTTGGCCAGCTCCTTGCCGGATCGGGTTTTCGCCAACGCATCCCCGCTTTTCTTCCCGGCGATGTCGCTGCCAAAGGCGCCACCGGTCAGGAAGGTTTTGGACAGCTGCTTCTCCAGATCCACTCGGTCGGTGACCACGATGACCCGGCAGTTCTTCAGGGCATCGCTGAGCAACAGCGCCCGGCACAGGTACACCATGGTGAAAGACTTGCCGGAGCCGGTGGTGTGCCAGAGCACGCCGCCCTTGCGCTCACCACTGGGCTTAAAGTCGGAAATACGCTCCAGGAGGGCTTTGATACCAAAGGCCTGCGGGTACCGGGCCGCGATTTTGCCGACCTTGCGATCGAACAGAATGAACAGCTGGATGAACTCCAGAAACCGGTATCGGTCCAGCAGCCCGACCAGGAGACGATCCTGTTCGGTGGGCATGACCGCCTTCGACCACAGCTGCTCGAAGTAGGCCCGCATCCGCGGCGGCTTATCCTGGAAAAGAACAGTCTTGTCCAACTCGGACAATGACCGATTCTTGATACCCTGCACATACGCGTCGTCGAATTCTTCGTCTGTCCACTTGGACCAGAACTTCAGCGGGGTATGGGTGGTACCGTACCGGCCGTCGTTGCGGCTGATCGCGAACAGCAGCTGGGCGAAGGCATACAGGTACGGCACTTCGTCGTTCTTCTGGTTGCGCAGATGCTGACTGATGCCCTCCTCAACCATGTTCTTATTGGGGTTGCCGGAGGCGGCTTTCTTGGCTTCGATGACCGCCAAAGGGATACCATTGATGAATGCGACCACATCCGGCCGGCGGGTGTGGGTACCCTGCGTGGACAGCACATCCATTTCTTCGGTGACGTGGAACTCGTTGTTGTCCGGGTTCTCCCAGTCGATCAGGTGGATCGTGGGCTGGGCCTTCTTCCCGCCGATGAACTCAGTCACGGTAATGCCGAGAGTCAGCATGTCGAACACGGACTGATTAGCGTCCATCAGGCCCTGGGCCATGGACGGCGTTGTGACTTCACGAATGACCTGGTCAACTGCCTGGTCAGAGAGTGGGTACCACTGCCCCTTGAACTCGAATTTGCGCTGGCGCAACACCCGCTCGAGCACCGGCTTCATCACCACTTCCCGCTGGCTGCCCCGCAGGGCCATGCACTCCGGCGCCGGCATAAACGTCCAGCCCAGGTTGATCAGCGTGGCCAAGGCCGGGATATGGCTGGCGTGTTGTTCGTTGCTTTGGGGTGTTGCGTTCATCGTTACTGCCTTCCGTTAGCGGATACCCATTGCAGGCGAAGCGGGCCCAGAAATGAAAAAACCGCCAAGAAGGCGGTTTTTCCGCCCCGAGCCGATCGCAACTGAATGCGCCTGCAAGGGGAGAGTCGTGATAGAAATATGCACCACCTGGCTGCTTCTGGCAACCAGGCTGCAACATTCAGGAAGCATTAGCGTCCACCTTTACCCGGCGTTTGCCGGTCAGGAGTTGCTGCATCAGGGATCTCTTTTCCTGCTTGAGGTGGTTTAGCCGTCGTTTTTGTGCATCAACCTCATCGCCAACTTTGGAAAGCAAAAGCGAGATTGCTTTTTGTTCGACCAGTGGAGGCAAGAGAAGCTTCAATGAAAAGAAATCGGACGGTTTTACATTCAGTAGACCATGAGCTCGCCCACCTTCGTGGGCGATTTGCATCAACCCGTTGATCATCAGTCCTGATTCGAAGTACTGCTCATAAAAATCACTATCAGCTACGTTTGTATCAGATAGCTCAAAACAGATATAGAGCGTTGTGACTACACCGTCCCCATAGCGATTCAAACGTTTTATTGCACCCATCGGGTAACCGTTTGAGTAGCTTTTGTTGTAAGCAAACTGTCCCTTCTTGAGTAGGTAATATCCATCAAGAGTTTCTGATGCAACGCTCTTTTTAAAAAATTCTTGCTGACGTATTAGGCCTCGCTGACCAGAAATAGTGACAACATTTGTGCTTTGTCCCTCGTTCCGTGTCGTAACTCGGCTAAATATCGAGCCAAGAGGTACTTGAGTCCACTCCCCCTCAAACCCCGGCAACCGCTTCTTCCCGGTCAGCAATTGCTGCATTAACCCTTTCTTCCGCTGCTGGCTGTTCTCAAGCAAGCGCTCGGTGGCGGTGATGGCCTGATCCCAGGTGGAGAGGATCTGGGCGATTTTTTTCTGTTGATTCCGTGGAGGATGAAATATCTTGAGTTTGCGGACTTCAGCGATGTTAATCCCTTTAACGGCCTGGCCAACAGTGTTGAGCTCAACTTGCCTTTGCACGTTGGGAGCTTGGAGAGCATAAAACACAAACCACGGATCATCGTCCGATGAAACCCTGATTCTCGCCGTATCCTGAGTAATGTTGGCCCCATCAAGTGACTTTGGAACCATAGCGACACGGCCAGTAGAACCACGGATGGTTAACAGGAGGTCTCCGTATCGCACCTCGGCCCTTTTATATTGCTGGTGTATTTCCTGTGAGGTCTTCAGCAAGCCTCTTTCTAATACGCCCCCCCCCATTATATTTTTTACTTTTATTACAGGCACACCGTTAGGAATATGCTTTCCGGGTTTCAGGATCCCGTAGCAGATGGGGGCACCGCTATCCACGAAATCATCGAGAGCAGTTAACCGATCATTCTGCATCATAACCCAGCTCCTTCAGATACCCGTCCATCTGCTCGTTCAGCTTCTCAATCCCACATCCGGCTCGCATCCGAGAACTCACACCCCGCCGAATAATCATTTCAGTCATTGCTCTCTCCCGGCGCGTTCGCCTGTTCAATTTGCTGCTGTACCAGACTTCGCTCACGCTCCAACTCCCGGCGCAGCTCTTCTTCTGTCGGCAAGTAGGGCAAGTACTTCGCCGCAAACATCTGCTCACTGTCAGTGAGCACGGAGTATTTCACGACTGCCTCGCTTTTTTGGCTGCATAGGATCAGACCAATCGTCGGGTTGTCGTCGTCACCCTTGCGGTGCTGGTCGTAGATACGGATATAGCTGTCCATCTGCCCCACATCCTGATGGGTGAGCTTGCCCAGCTTGAGATCCACCAGGAGGAAGCATTTGAGTTTGAAGTTGTAGAACACCAAGTCGATATAAAAGTCCTGGTCGTCCGTGCTGATGCGCTGCTGTCGAGCCACGAACGCGAACCCCTTGCCCAGTTCGAGCAGGAAGGCCTGCAAGTTGTCGATCAGGCCCCGCTCGAGGTCAGCTTCCAGGTACCGCTCAGCGGGCAGATTGAGGAAGTCCAATACATAGGGGTCGCGCAGATAGTTTCTGGCGTCCCGTTCGGACAGTGGGCGCGTCTGGGCCTCTGCTTCCTGCTGCACGGCTGTCCGATCCTGACTGCTGAGCAGCCGTTCGTAATACAGGGTGCCTATCTGCCGTTCCAGCGCCCGGCTGCTCCAGTGCTGACTGGCCGCCTCGGCCATATACCACTCCCGGGCCTGCGAGCTCTCAACCCGGAGCAAGATGCGGTAGTGCGTCCAGCTCAAATCAAGACGCAGTGCGTCTCGTTTTGGAAAGACCTCATAGAACCGGCGCATGTTCCGCAGATTGGTCACATCAAAGCCCTTGCCGAACTCTTGGGTAAGCTCGCGGGACAGACGTTGCAGCTGCTGCTTACCGTAGGCGGCCCGAGCCTCGCCCTGTTGCTCGTCTTCGACGATGAGCCGACCAATGTGCCAGTAGGTCTGTACCATGGAGCTGTTGACCACCTGCACAACCTGTTGCCGCGCTGTCTCGATCAGCTCTCGAATCTCGGACACCAGTCGTGGGCTGGGCTCGATGGCCCGTGGCTCCTTGCCTTTTTCAGGCACCATACCCCAGCTCCTTCAAATACCCGTCCATCTGCTCGTTCAGCTTCGCAATCTCAGCCTCGATCTCTTTCCGTTCCGCTTGCACGGTCATTAAGTCGATCTCTTCCTCTTCCTCGAAGGTGTCCACGTAGCGGGGGATGTTGAGGTTGAAGTCGTTTTCCTGGATCTCCTCCAGGCTGGCCAGATAGGCGTACTTGTCGAGGTTCTCGCGCTGCTTGTAGGTGTCGACTACCTTGGCGATGTTCTCATCGGACAACTGGTTCTGGTTCTTGCCGGCTTTGAATTCTCGACTGGCGTCGATGAACAGCACGTTGTTGTCGGTCTTGTCCTTGCGGAATATCAAGACAGCCGCGGGAATGCCGGTTCCGTAAAACAGCTTTTCAGGCAGGCCGATGACGGCATCCAGAAGGTTTTCTTCGATCAGCTTCTGACGGATCTTGCCTTCGCTGGATCCCCGGAACAGAACGCCGTGGGGCACGACCACCGCCATGCGGCCGGTCTTCGGCTTCATTGTCTCGATCATGTGAAGAATAAAGGCGTAGTCGCCTTTGGTCTTCGGCGGAACGCCCCGGCGGAAGCGGGTGAAGGGATCGCTGTCAGCGCCCTCAACGCCCCACTTCTCCAACGAAAAGGGAGGATTGGCTACCACGATGTCAAAGTGCTTCAGGCCACCGTTGGCATCGAGCAGCTTGGGATTACGGATCGTGTCGCCCCATTCAAGCTTGTGGTTATCGATGCCGTGCAGAAACATGTTCATCTTGGCCAGGGCCCAGGTGCTGCCGATCGCTTCCTGACCAAACAGCGCGAAGCTCTTTGAGCCATCATGGTCTTTGCGGATCTGGTTGGCGCATTTGAGTAGCAACGAGGCAGACCCACAGGCGGGGTCGCAGATTTCGTCACCTTCCTTGGGGTCAACAATCTCGGCCATCAGCTCGGAGACTTCCGGCGGGGTGTAAAACTCACCGGCCTTCTTGCCAGAGGTGGCCGCGAAATTCTTGATCAGGTATTCGTAGGCGTTGCCGATGACATCCAGTTTGCCGATCCGACTCGGACGCAGGTTAAGCTCCGGCCGGGCGAAGTCTTCCAGGATATGGCGCAGGATCTCGTTTTTCTGCTTCTCGTCCCCGAGTTTGTTGGAGTTGAAGCTGATGTCCTGGAACACGTCCGCCAGCTTGACGATGTTCGCCTCCTCAATGGCGTGCAGAGCCTTGTCGATCCGCTCCCCGTTGCCAGGCTCATGACGCTGGTCGTGGAGCGCATAGAACCCAGCGTCCCGCGGCAGCACAAAGCGCTCGTTCTTCATGAGTTCGTCGATCAGCTCCGGCGCATCCCCATACTCCGCCTTGTAGGTGTCATAGTGGTCCTGCCAGACATCACTCAGGTACTTCACAAACAGCATCGTGAGGACGTAATCCTTGTAGATACTGGGATCCACCGTGCCCCGGAAGGTATCACATGCGTTCCAAACCGCTTTGTTGATCTGTTCCTGCTTGATCGAATCGTTGTTCATGCTCGCGTTCCTGTTGTCGTATCCGGGCGAAGTATTTGTCGGGCAACCGCATCAATCATGCATTGCCGGTTTTCAATCAACTGTTCCAAGAGATCAGACTCGCGCCTCGCAGCATCGACGAGCTGCATCATTCGCGTCTGCTGATCGATGGGCGGAACCATCACGGGCAGTTCACTCAGCTGGGTCTTTGTCACGTTCGGGGTCGCAGATCCTTGCGAACACATTGCGAAGTACCGCTGGGCGTCCACATGGTTCAACTGCCAGGCCAGAAATTCCGGCATCAACCTGCAGGCCTCGGGCTTGATCCGCAGGTGGAAAAAGTTCGGGGTACACACGGTATCAGGTGGCAGGGCCTTAACCACCGCCGCGTCGTTCCGGGCGCCTCGGGCCATGAACAGAATATCCCCGGGCCAAAGATAATCCGGGCGCCGCCGGCCGGGCAGCATCACCCGGTCCAGGGTTTTGCCGTCCTTGTCGTCCAGGGCCACTCCAACCACCAGGTGCCGGAACTGCACGACGGAGGCATTTCCGTTCTTGTCCATCGCCAGCTTGCCGCGGAACGGATAGCCCGGGCGAATGGTCGCCAGGCTGCTTAACGAAGCCTGATGGTTAGCTTGATTGCTCATGCAATATGCTCAAAGATGTAATCAGTTACGATGAGGCTAGCCATTTTTGCATTATCCCGCAAGATGCGTTTTATGTTTTTCGGCGCATAGTACTACGGCGTACCGACATGTCATGTCGCTGCGCTGGCGTTTGCGGCGCGACTTCGCTGCGGGCAATATAGAGCTCAAAGACCAGCATGAGTACCAGCAAGATCCTATGCGTATCGTAAGCGTGTCCGACACCCACAGCCTCCACAGGCGTATTCCAGAGATACCCGACGGGGATATTCTGGTGCACGCCGGCGACTGCCTGGGTCAGGGAACCCTTGAGAACATCGAGGAGCTGAACGATTGGCTCGGCACACTGCCGCATCGACACAAGATTGTCATTGCCGGCAACCATGATTGGGCCTTCCAGGAGACCCCGGAGCTGGCCCGACAGGCTCTGACCAATGCCATCTATCTTGAAGACAGTGGCGTCGAGATTAACGGCGTCCGATTCTGGGGGGCACCCTGGACACCCACTTTCATGGACTGGGCCTTCATGCTTGATCGTGGGCAGCCGCTTTTTCAGAAGTGGCAGATGATCCCCGACGATACAGACGTACTGATCACCCATGGCCCGCCCAAGAGCATCGGTGATCAGGTAAGCCTGGGGTTCACGTGCCAGAACGTGGGCTGTTTCGATCTTCTGTCACGCATCGACCAGCTATCACTCAAAGCCCACATCTTTGGTCATATCCACGAGGGCTATGGATGCTATGAGCGCGGTCAGACACGATTGATCAACGCCAGCACGTGTACTGCTCGGTACTCCCCTACCAATCCGCCAATCGTGCTGGATCTTTAAACATTGAGCCCAATATGAATAGTTTCTTTCATTTTTATACCCGAGCGCCATTTATCTGAACCAATTCTTTCACTTTCATCATCGTGGCAATCTTCGGAACTATGCAAATGTGAAACAATATTTTCATTTCATGAATTAAATGATCCGGTTTTGAAAGATTACTTTCATTTTATAATACTCTATACTGTCCGTAAGTGCTGCCGGAGAGTACCAGATGGACCCTTACGCTTTAAGCGACAAAACTTGGTGCCAAGAGATTGGCCGGCGACTCGATCGCCTGCGGGAAGATCGCAAAATGAGCCGAGACGAGCTTGGCGAGGAGCTTGGCGTCAGTCAGCCAACCGTCCGTCGCCTGCTTGACGAGGGGCACGGCAAGCTGACGATCCTGATTGCCGCTCTGCGAGCCCTTGAGGCTCTGGACCAGCTCGAAACGTTTATCGAGCCGCCGCCCGCAAATCCAGCCCTGTTTAAGAAAAAGCGTCGGTACACCGCGCAGCTTGATGCAGTGCCCGATCGTCTGAACAGCCAGCAAAAGACGCAGAACGATGAAGGCGGTGATCTCGGATGGTGAGAGATAAAAACAACGGCCTAGATCCCACAGATTATGCCGAGGTCATGCTATGGGGCGAGCGTGTCGGTGCGCTGATGTATGATCGCAGCACAGGTGCATACAGGTTCGGTTATGACCCTGGCTGGAAAGAGGATGGCCTGGAGATTGCCCCGTTGCAGATGCCGCTCGGTGCACGCCGGGACGTATTCGAGTTCGCATCCCTGAATCCGGAAACCTACAAGGGGCTGCCCGGATGCTTCGCCGACATTCTTCCGGACGATTTCGGCAATGCAGTTATCAACGCCTGGCTGGCTCGCCAGGGCCGAGACCCTGCCACCTTCACGTCGGTTGAGCGGCTTCTGTATACGGGTAGCCGCGGCATGGGCGCGCTGGAATTCCGCCCAGCAATTGCGCACAACTCCCTCGAAAGCGGCGAATCCTTTGAACTCGACACGCTCATCAGCACAGCACAGCGCGTGTTAGACGAGCGCAGCCGGGCCGGAGGCTCCCTTGCCCCGGATAATAATCATGGGATCAGCTCCATTTTTCAGGTCGGCTCCTCCGCCGGCGGAGCCCGGCCGAAAGCTGTGGTTGCGCTGAACAAAAACCGCACGGACATCCGATCGGGACAGGTGGACGCTCCGGAAGGCTACGAGCACTACCTATTAAAATTCGACGGCGTCGTTGAGCACACGAGCAACAGCGAAATCTTCGGTGACCCCAAGGGCTATGGCCTCATGGAGTACACCTACTATCAGATGGCGACTGCCGCCGGCATTCAGATGGAACCTTGTGAAATTCTGGCAGACGGCCCCCGGGCACACTTTCTGACCCGTCGCTTTGATCGGAAAGGGAATCACAAGATCCATATGCAGACTCTCTGCGCGATGGCCCATGCCGACTACAAGCGTCCAGGTCAGTTCAGCTACGAGGAGCTTTTCCAAGTAGCGCGGCGCTTGAGACTCTCCAGGACCGAGGCCCTCGAGATATACCGTCGTATGGTTTTCAACGTGGTAGCCAGAAACCAAGACGATCACACCAAAAACTTCTCGTTCCTGACGAATAAAGATGGAAAGTGGCGTCTCTCTCCGGCTTACGATGTAGCGTATAGCTATAAACCCGGGTCTCATTGGGTTGAACAGCACAACATGAGTTTAAACGGGAAACGCTCCGCTTTTACTCGTAACGACCTGCTGTCGGTTGCCACCCAGATCGGAAACTTCAAAGAGCGCAACGCCAATGACATTATTGAGCAATGTACCGAAGCCGTATCTCGTTGGCGCATAATGGCCACTGACAACGAGGTTCCCGCCTCTCTGGTGGATGAGATTGAGGCCAATCTGCGACTGAGCCTAGATGGCTGAAAACCACGGCCAAATGATGATCGAGGATGCGCCCATGACTGTAGAAGAACTGATCGCCCTGTTGTCCGAGTACGATCCATCCGCGCCGGTGCTGGTTGAGGGGTATGAAACCGGATTCGACGGCATCCAGGAAATCACCCAGAAACCGGTCTTCGCGTTCCGAAAGGCGCAGGAATACGACGGCCAATTCCAAAGCCCGTCAGACTTCGGGGGCGATGGCGGTCGGACGCACCCGGCTGTGGTGATCCTGGGTTATCGCGGGCATCGTCGAGGTCAGACACCCAAAGCCCGATACACGTTGGCCGACCTGGTGGAAGACTGTGACCCTAGTGCCCCAATGCCACAAGAGGTAACCGATTGGGACCGGTCCCCAGAGGTCGGCAACGAAATGTCCGTTTTGTTGAACCAGTCTGACGCCGTGCAGGCTGCCCTGCAGTTCGGGACAGCGTGCCTGCGCAAATTCCCTGTCACCGAGCTCGTTTTGTTTGGCGCCCGCGCGCGGGGTCATTATGCCGCGGACGACGAAATTGAACTGGCTGTGATCCTGAACGCATCAGAGGGGGATTTTCTGGAGACCAAACTGAAGATGTCAGAAATTGCGTTTGATACCCTTCTGAGCCATAAGCTGCGCATTCGTCCCTACCCTATTTGGCAAGCGCAATGGCAACGGGCGGCTGATGGCCAAGAGGGCCGTGAGATACAGGACATTGCGGAGGAAGGTGTCAGCCTCTGGAGGGACGAGTTGTAGAGCCTGACACCGTCAGCTACCGTACTTCTCATTAAGGTATTGAACGTGCAACGCCATCACCTGGTCGTCCCGAAGGACGCCAGAGTGTTCCAGTGCGGCGAGTAACAGCTCCGTATCATCAAGCGCTCCGTCTTCGGTTGTCAGCTTATTGAGCACCTCGGCCATTTCTGCAGATTCGGTCAGAAGCTCGACCACATCGTGGCGCTGGGCGAGTGTTTCGATCTTCGCTTTGGCGGATTGCGTTGGCTGATCACGACGCTCAAGAAACTCGCTTTCTTCACGCGGATCAGAGTCAAACCATGCATCCCAAGTGTCCGCCAGCGGATCCTCGTATTTCAGTACCGATCCCCGTAGACGTGCCAATGGCTCCAGCTCTTCGGGCGTTGGCGTGGCGACTTCATCGGCGTGCGCACCATGGGCGTCCAGACCTTCGAGGAGCTCTTTTTCACTGAACTTTTTCGTCATGTTATCCCCCAGTCGCACAATGGTGAAGTCCTGAACTCGACGCCGTCGATCTGCTAACCTAGCCGTTCACATTATCAGAAATTAGACCGGTTATGTCCCTCAGTATCCCAGCCATTCCCCTGAAAACATTCATAGATGTCGAGGCGTCCGGGTTGGACATGATAAACAGCTACCCGATAGAGATCGCCTGGGTCGACAGTTTGGGCAATGCAGACAACTTTCGGATTCGGCCACCACACGACTGGGTGTACTGGGATCCAAATGCGGAAAGAATCCACGGACTTTCACGAGCCGAATTGACGGATGGCCTTGATGTTAATGAGGCTGCGGCCAGGCTTGCCAGAAGCCTTCAGCTTGAAGACATCATCAGCGACGCGCCGGATTTCGACTCATTCTGGGTCAATCGTCTTATGCAGGCGGCAGGCCTTCAAAGAGACTTTCGTATTCTGGATATACGGGAAGTGTTCGGTGAGATCGGATCTGCGGCCACCGTGCGGCTATGCAAACATCTGCGCACTCACCCTGCTCAACATCGTGCCCTGCCTGACGCAAAACGTTTGGCAGACGCCTACAGCGCATCATTTTGTGAACACTCGCCGTGATCCAGCAGCCGCGTTCTTTGGCGCGTATGGCTGGGACGCCGCGAGTCACTCCAGACGACGATGAAGAGCGCAGGACTGTCGGCAGGATTAGGAGCGGTTTCGCCTGATGCCCTCCAACAGATTCTGTAAGGCAAGCAAATTGCTTGCGATTCTTGTCTGCTCAGCTTCGATCAACGCAATGACATGGGCTTCGGCAGCCTTTACACGGCGCTGAAGTTCTTCCTGCGGGGTCGCGGCTGGGGCCGCGAAAATGAAGTACTGCAGCGGGTCACGCCGCCGCTGATTAATGTCCGGGCCCGGGATCGGTACCGAAGGCTCGAACATCCACCAAATCTCGATAGAGCGTCGCTGCGACAGATGCTCCTGGACCGTGAGCTCTCCTAGTCGAACCTCTACTTGGCTAATGCGTTCACAGACCTCTATGCGCACTTTCAGATGGTCCGTGTGCTGATCTGTGAAGTGTTGGATAACCGAGCGGCTTAACCGCCATCCCTCACCTCCCCTGACGCCAGGTGCCGACTCGATCCAGGTCTTGGTATCCAGATCCAGCCAGGACATGAAATCATCCTTTGGCCACGCGTCTTTCCCGCCAGCCGTCAAGTAGGGATTGGCAAATACCCGCCAGAGATCTTGGCGGGTAAATCGCCGATCACGGAAAACATCATAGTACGCCCGCTTGCTGGGGCGAGAGGATAGTTTGCTCACGCCAACTCCTGCCGCTTCTCACGATAACGAAACCAACGCTGGGCTGAGAAATTAGAGCCGCCAGCGCTAATTTACGCACTGATCGTAGCGAGCCAGACTGTATTCGTCACGCGCATTGCGGATTTAAAACCCGTCGCAGCGTGGTCATCTTGTCGATTCACACTTCCCACCGTCGTATCATCTGGTACTGGCCTTTGAGCTGCCGATGACGTTAATGCGTATGCAAAACACACGCTGCAACCAGCCATAGGAGACACTGAGCGTGGGGAACACCGCTTTCGAATTTGCGATTGAATATGGGAACTTCACACTGACCATGACCGGTCACCATGGAGCCGAGACGTTCATTGGACATCTGAGCATGACCTTCGAGGGTATTCGTATGCTGACCGCTGAGGATGGCACCGCGACCGTCCACGGGGATCGCCCGTCCGTCTCAGAGATCGTCACAGTCATCAACGACAGCTTTCCGAATGCCCGCAGCCTTGGCCTGAACGTTTTTGAGGCCGCCACTCTGCTGGCCGCCCGGTGGCCCGTTGAGGTCCACAACGCGCGCGCCAAACCTTCTCGACATTAACCGAGGCCCGGACACATGGCTTTTCGTTTTCGGCGATCAATCCGCATTGCCCCAGGCCTGCGGGTAAACCTCGGCAAGCGCGGCGTGAGCCTCTCCGCCGGCGCCCGAGGCGCATCCGTCACCTGGAACAAGCAGGGGCTGTGGGGCAACGTCGGCCTGCCAGGTACCGGGTTGAGTTATCGGGAACGGTTTGAGCACAAAGCGCCCGGATCCGGACCAGCGGGGGAAGTACCCTCCCGGGGCCGGCTTCCGGACGTCGCCCACCGAATTCACCAGGTGCACATTCAATCGGAAGACGGGTCCATCCGCGTATTGGATGAACATGGCGATGACCTCGGGGAAGCCGGGCTTGAAGCCGCAAAGACCTACGCGGCCGATTCACTGCGCCAGGCCCTGGACGCTCATGTTGCCAAGCACAACCAACGGCTTCGGGCTTACGAGACCGTTCATGAGGACACGCCCGCGCCCACGGCGCAACCAACCTGCAGTTCCACCCCTTTCAACACGCCAGAGCCGGTGCGGCCGGCGCTACTCGAGCTGGGCGTCTTTGCCCGGTTGTTTCGCAGTAAACGCGAAGCTGTAGAGCGCAAAAACCATGAGATCTTGGCCAGCTACCGCAAGCAACACCAGAGCTGGCAACTCGCCGTTCAGGCACACGAGCAGGCAGAGGCTGAACGCGCCGCTCTTTACCGGCGGGCGGAGAAGGGAGACTGGCGCGCTATGGAGTCTGTGTTCGAGGACCGTCTCGACGACATCGACTGGCCGCTGGAGGGCGACATTGCGATCGAGGCCAAAGACGCGACGTCGGAATTCGACATTGAGCTGGAGCTGCCTGCGATCGAAACGCTACCTGCTGAGGATGTGGCCGCCTATAAGCGTGGCATTGGGCTGTCCGTGAAGCCCTTTTCGACGCGCAAGCGCAACCAGCTATTCGCTCGATACACTCACGCGATGGCCTTTCGGCTGATCGGCGAGGCCTTCGCCGTTAATCCCAGCATTGAGACGGTTGCGCTGTCCGCCTTCACCAGCGAGATCAACCCGGCGACCGGACACGAGGAAAACTGCTACTTTCTGGATGTCCGAGTCGGACGCTCGGCTTGGGAAGGCCTGAACTTCAGCAACCTGGTATCCGTGGATCCCGTCGACGCCCTCGCCAGGTTCACCATGGCCCGGAAGATGACAGCAACTGGAGTGCTGAAGCCGCTGTCGGAGTCCGACTTGCTTGCATAGAACGTGATGCCCTCCTCACTTGCACATGCAGCATGCTGTACAACATTTGCTCCCACCAAGCTCACAAAGCGTTCAACGACATCGCGATCCGCACACCCATTAAAGTCTCACTCACACAAACTGCCCATTACAAATTCACGATTCCATAAAGATGAGCTATGTTTTTAAAAGATGTACTTTATCTGCACGCTAAAACAGCAAAACGAGGAATTGGGCGTGGGACATACTATTTTCGAGTTTTCAGTCGAGTTTGGATCTTTTACGTTGACCATGACCGGCTACCAAAACTCCGAATCGTTCGTCGGACACATGAGCATGACCTTTGAGGACGTTCGCCTGATGACCGAAGATGATAGTACGGTGACTGTTACCAGAGATTGCCCATCCGTCTATGCAATCGTCACCGCTATTAACGACAATTTGCCGAGTGCCCGAAACATGGGCCTGAATGTGTTTGAGGCTGCTAATTTGCTTGCTGCACGATGGCCAGCCGAAGCCCGCAAAGCTTCTACCCAGTCTTCTTAGCAACGTCTAGGAAGCCAACAACGTGTCGCTCTTCATTTGGGGGAATCATTCTGACCTGCCCCCTGCCTTTGTATGAAGCACTCCGCTGGTCAACGGCTGTATCAAGAATAAACATCCTACGACAGATCTGCCGGCCGTGCAGGTTCACGCGAACGCGGAATATCAAGGTCCATATCGGCCATCTCCGGCATTGCCAGTAAATCGGCAATTTTTTTGTGGTTTCCGGTGATGCGCTGATACTCCTCGATGCTCATGAGCACGTGAGCCGGACGGCCCCGGTCTGTGATGAAAACCAAGCCATCATTCGCGGCTCGTTTTGCTTCGCTTGTGCGTTGGTTGAACTCGCGACTTGAGAAAGTGGTGATTATCACGGTAACACCTCGCACGTTTGACATATATTGATATGTTACTACATGTGCAAAGCCAAGAAAGAGCAACCTTTCCGTACTAGGGTTTCGTTTTTCAGTTATAGGTTACGCCTCCATCGTCATTAACGATGGAAGGATTACGTTCATTCTCGAAAATTTAGCGCTCCAGGCTAGCGAATACTTAAAGCTTATTCAGATCGACTCGAATAGTTGGCTCTACAAGTCTCTCTTTCACGATTTCCACCATCTCTTGGTCGTCTAGTCGGTCAAGCATCGCTTCGTAGATTTCAGCCGGAACGCAGTAAAACGCCGGTTTGTTGCGGTTCAGAACAACGATCGGAAACCCCTCTCCTGAGTCCACGGCCGCCATCGGATTTTTTTTAAACTCTGAAATGCTCGCGGTCACTTCAGAATAAATTTGATTGGCCACAACACCCCCGAAAAGACCGGTTAAAAGGTAATAACTTTAGCGCGATCAGGCTCATGCGCAAGACAAAGACTTTTTAATAGATTGCATAAAGCAATTTTTCAGATACCAACTCTATTATCTTGTCACCAACTTTAATCTGATCCCACAGCCTTCTTGGCTTGGAGGGGCCGGAATTTCAAAACACGCTAAAAGTATCAAAGACTTTGCCCAGATCGAGTCGAACCACGGGCTTGCTGGGAACGGTTTCCGGCTCTATGTCCTGAACCTGAATCGGGGTTGGCAATGGGCCGGTCTCCGCATAGTCCTGAAGGTAGCGGCTGCGCACCGCCATAGCTAGGCACAACCCTTGCTCGAAGCGCTGCTGTTCGCCAGCAGGATCGTTCTGGTATTTCGATTCACTGATGTGCACCGTATCGAGGGAGATGGGCTTAGATGCCCCCACCTTTGTTTCAATGCGTTGGAACAACCGCACTGACACCGTGTTGGCCCGGCCATTGCGGGCTCTCTGGCGAGCGATCAGTACCCCCTCAACACCGGTGTCGAGCGCCTTGATCCGCGGCTTCCCACCAGGCGCTGCACGACGATTGTTGATATAAGGGCTCTCCAACTGGTGCAAATGCCTGATGAGTCTGTGCCAGGCTGACTGGAGCGACTTCAGCGGCGTTCGACCACGATCGCCCTCCCACACCCGCACTCTCCCATGAGCGTGTTTGATATCGATCAGCCAGCCACGGCTTCTGCGGTTCCGGGTCACTCGCTGGGGCACCCAAAGTACCAGGTTGTCGCCAATAGGATCCCGGCGAAAGCGGGTAGGAAACCCGTTAATGCTCATTCTCGGGATTGGTTCCCGAAAATCAGGCATAGGGATGGATGGGCGATTCGACGGGCTGGCTTGATTCATCTCTGCAATCGCGAACGTGACGTTCGTCACACTTTATCATGGGCCAGCCGACCATGGGGATGTCTGAACTGGACACGTTGATTGGTCCACGATGACGGTCCAGGGTGGGCATCGCATCGCAGTGATCATTCGCATATTAACATCGGAAATTGGTACTGATTCTGCAAAGGTGGAGAAACCAAGCGGTTTATTCTATTTTTCTCACACGAATGCCCTTTATGGTGATCAGCCTGTTTTCTCCAGAGGAGCGCGGGGGTTATTTGTTCGAGGCTGACAATTCGCGTTCATCAGGTGCCCGTGTGCCACTGCTTCAGACCAAAGCACTTCCAGGATTTACTATTCATGTCATATGAGCCAAACAATTCTTCAATTACACGATTCCAGCCGCTCTCATCCATTGCCCGCGCTCTGGATATGAGCGAACAGCAGATCGTTCGGAAGCTTACCCAGCTGGGTTTCAGCCAGGTCGACGGCTCGCCAACCCAAAGCGGCATCGATGCAGGATTGGCCATCCAAGGCTTATCAAATAACAGCGACAACGTCCGGCGGTGGCATATTGATCGTGTTCGTGAGCTATTTTCGCTGAGCCAAATGACTGACGAGATGCGAAAATACAGAGACAATTTGATGCGCGTGGTCACGATCATGCGAAGCGATGGCTGGGCTCAAGGCAACGGATCCGCCAGTCGTGAGCTGAGGGGTAACCTAAAAGCATTACCGATTATGGAGCGTTATGAGGATCTGCAAGGACTGATATCCGGCTTACCCGTCAGTGACATGCATCGCCGACACCTGCAGTATTTGCTCCTTGCCGAGATAGCCGATGAGCCAAACCTGCCGGTCAAAGTGTTGAGGGACATTTTTGAATCGGACAATTACACGTTGATCCAAATGCTGGCGCACAATTGGAGCCTGGATGAGCTCAACCGGAAGAAAGCATGGCAATTATACGAAAAGCTACGCCATGAGCCGTTTCCTAGCTAATCGACCTGTGCTGCGCGACCTTAGCCATCCGTTTGACTGAGACAGCGGCGGCTCACCAAATCCAATGATTCCCAAATGGCACACTTCCAGGGCTTCTGCAATGCTGCCCGCGTTAGTCACATCGGTGTAAGCGGGGCTTTCCAAGGCTGATTTAGCGATTCCGGCTCTGATCATCCCTGCTTGCAGGTAATTGACATCCTCCCCGTGCTTTAGCGCGGGGATTCCCTCTACAGGACGGCCATGCCCGACCGCAAGAATGTTCTTGGCCGCGTTTACATCGCGGTCGTGAGTGACACCACACTCACTGCAAGTCCACTCTCTTATTCGCAAGCCTGCTCTACCCTTCGGACTACTGACGGAAATACAACCGCAGCACGAACAGGCTTGGGTGGTGTACGACTCGTTGACCTCTTTAAAAACAATGCCTGCGCTATCGCATTTGTATTCCAGCATTGTTTTCAGCATAGCCCAGCCAGCGTCCAGCACTGACTTGGCCATCTTGGTTTTGGCCAACGAGGATGATTTCACGTTGCCAACGTAGATTTCGCCTGAGCGGTTAACCAATTGGCGACTGAATTTGTGCAGAGCGTCTTTGCGCCGGTTGGCGATCTTGGCATGAATCGCTTTGATGCGCTTTTTCTTACCGGCGCGTTGTGCAACAGCCAGCTTTGATTCCAAATCACGGTAGAAACGTCCAGCTTCCAACTTTGCGCCATCCGAGGAGGTGGCGGTATCCTTCAGCCCAAGGTCGATACCGATCTTGTCTTGACCGGCAGGCATATCTACCTCAACTTCAACCACGACATTGAAGTACCAGTGTCCACGGGCGTCCTCGTTGAACGAGGCAGACCTGAACGTGTACCGCGACAGGTTGTAGCTGTCCCAGACTTTGAAGTATTGACCGTTGTGGTAAACCTGCCCGTTCTTCCACTTCGCCATACCAGTATTGATCGGTATCCACCCCAGCGAGCGGCGGACACCGCCAGACTTGCGCCACGCCAGCTTGCTCTTTTTGAACTGCTTACGGCGGGTGCCGTACTCCGCGCCCACTTTCTGAACCGTGTGGCTGTGCAGCCCCAGCTCCTTATGCGCACCTTGGGTGTACTTCTGAATATCGTAAGCAGACAGAAACACACCGCGCTCTTTGATTGAGCGGTGACTGAGTTCGTTGACGTAGTTCCAAACGAAATTGACCGACCGTGCCATTTGGTTCAGCAGCGGACGATGCTTGTCTCGGACGCGAACTTTAAGGGTCTTGGTGTGCTTCATATCTTCCATTATAATTGGTCTATGAAAGTACACAACCAGTATAGAACAGGCAGACACTGCGTTTTTGATCTACATGCTCATTTGGTCTTTATCACAAAGTACCGAGGCGTTGTGTTTACTGATGAACATCTTAGGTCGCTGGAAAGCGTCTTTCGCAGCGTTTGCGAGGACTTTGAAACGGAGCTTGTGGAGTTCAATGGCGAGGCCGACCACGTTCACCTGCTGGTGAATTTTCCGCCGAAGGTGGCCTTGTCGAAACTGGTTAACAGTCTGAAAGGTGTGTCGAGTCGGAGGCTCAAGCAACTACACCCGGAGCTGATTAAACCTGCATACATGAAAAACGCGCTATGGAGTCCCAGTTACTACGCCGGTAGCGTTGGTGGTGCGCCTATCTCAGTGATCAGGCAATACATTGAACAACAAACCCGACCGCATTGAGGGAGGCTAGCGCCTCCCAGCGCTATCCTTCCCCGCACTAAAAGTACGGGGCTTGTCGCGCATTTTGGTCAACCTATGGAGAATGGGAAGCACAACTCACTGATTGAGGGAAAACGGTGCATTTAAAGCCTTCAAAACGCTACCAGGTACTGGTCGAGGATCGTCGTTTGAGTACATCCGACAAAAACGAAGCGCTGGCTGCATTGGCTGGGTGGATGCCCTTATCGGCGTCCATGTCCGACATCGAGCATGAACTCGACGCCACGGGTGCCGCTCGCACCGCGGCCGGCAACCGGCTGGGCCAGATTGTGGATTTGCACTGGCAACCCGATGATCTCACCGACGACGAACGGACTCGCCATCATGTCCGAACGCTCCATAGCGGCGATGATCGAGTCGAGGTGCCGGATTTGCCGGTTCAAACGACAGACGACGGTGTCCTCGTGGATGTCTGGTTCTGGGTGTCCGAGTTGGACGCAGACATTCCTGAGTATTGCGACGGCGCGGATCAACTTGCAGAGTGCTACGGGAGGGCCGCCAGCCATCCGGCCATCGAGTTCGAGACATCGCCCGAGGTGTCATTTGGCCACCGTGGCGCAGCCGTCTTGGGTGTCGTGCGTGTGCGCCACAGCGAGATCACCGCTTGCAGATCTGACCGGCCATGAGACTGTAGATGTCCGGACCGGTATCGCTCAATCCTGGCAAATTGAAGGAAATTGAGCGTAATAAACTGGCCGCTTAAACGCGGTCATTTGGACAACTGGGTTGAAAATCGCCGTTACCCCCAAACACAAGCACAAAACCCCGCTTGTAGCCGCCAGACAAAGGCAGCATAGATTCTTATCAGAGCTGACTCCCCGCGATTAAAGGTTAATTAAGCCAAAACAAACCAAAACTAACCAAAATTAACCAAAACTAACCAAAACTAACCAAAACTAACCAAAACTAACCAGAAAGTGCAGGCTAAAATGGTCGATCCGATGGCCTGAACGAGTCTTTTTATCGAACTCTAAGGGTATGGAGTGTTTGGCACTCCTGTGGTTATCGAGGTCAAGCACTCTGATTACACCGGCGTGTTTTCGTTGCGCCGTCCCAAACGAGTATATATAGTTATATGGCACAAGATATACTCCGCACACCCTCTAGAAATAGCTAGCGCCTGTCAATCGTCCACGCCCCGATGATCTCATGACTGCGCGAAATGCAGCCGGGCGGGCCGACACCCTGCTACCCCGTCTTGGTTCTCAGAAATCCTGCATGACCTCAAAGAATTTCAGGCGCTGATCCACCAAAGCTTGGTAGAGTGATTTCATTTCTTCCGGCATGAACGATGCCTGTATAACCTCCGGCGCGATGTCCGATACTCGCCTCCCCAGTGCCATTAACCGACTGGTCACCGCTCGCGCTCGCAAGCCGGCCTTTGTCCCCAGCTCCAAGAAGTCTGCGCCGTAATAGAATCCGGTGCCCATCTGCGCATACGCCTCGGGCTCTCCCTGCCTGAGCATCCTGAGAGCCATCGGCGATTCGGCAGCGTTGTTGGTGTAGAGGGATGACGCCAGTACGTCGTAGCAGGGCGCAAGCTTGACCAGCCCATCGTGAACAAAGCTGATGTTTTTGAGGTGATGGTCGTCGTTGCCGACCAGATAGCTGAACGCGATGCGCTCAAGCAGCTCGATGCCAACCGCCATGCCGGCACGGTCAATGATCAGCTCTATGACTTCCTGGTAGCTCGCCGCTATGTACTTCTGCGACGAATCGGCATTGGAGATCCCCAGGGCTTGCATGGCGTCTTCCTGATGTCGCTTCTCTCCGGTAGAGAACTCCCGGTCATAACGCCGGATCAGAAACACCAAGTGTTTGTCCTTCAACTCGATTAGGCCGCACGGCGGTACCGGGAATCCCAGCCGGGCCATCAACGTGAGTGTCGCGTGTTCATTCTCGGCAACATGTGGGTACTCCTCCGGCGAAGGCTTCATGATGAACTGCCCGCCGTTGTCGACAAGACGTAACTCGCGATCCGCCAGCTCGACCTGAGCTTTCATCTGCACGCCACTGATCGAAAACCCTTCGGTTTTGCGCGGCATAGACGTAACGAGATCGCCCCGACTTTCCGCCAGGTCTAACCGTGGCCGCCGATCGCCAAACATGTGTTCGAGACATTTCGCGTGGTAATGCGGGTTGGTTTTGCCCGGCTTCGCGATCGTTTTAAGGCATATCAAGCAGTTCAATGGTGACAGCTCCAGGTAAATCCTCACCGTTATGCACCAACAGTGAAAAGGTATCGCCGGGATCAATGCGTTGCTCTGTGGCTTGTACCCGCCGTAGCCAGCCTTCGCTGACCAGCCCACTGAAGTAGGGCGGCAGCCCTTGGCTCTCGTAAGGCTCCTCCTGCAACGGAAGGCTCATGCTTAGCGGTGGCTGGTTCAGCGACAGATAGTCTGTGTCGTATTGGAACGTAACGGTTTCCCCGTGGCGCTCCAGGAGCCCGGCACGCCGTCCATACATCTTCACTACCGCCTTCATTTGAGTTCGATCCATAGCTTGAGGTTTAGAACGTTGCCAATTCCGGTCAGGGTTTTGAGAGTCGGGTTGCCGGTGCCCTTCTCAATGGCGCGAATGGTGGTGGCCGATGCCCCGCACAACTCGGCGACATCTTCGGCACTGAGTGACAAGGCTTCTCTGCGAGTCTCTACTATTTCCCCAAGATCTTGCACGGGCCTCAGATCGGGTTCCTCAGAATTCTCGATTTGGTCCTCAAGCGCCTCCAACTGGGCGATCTGTGCGCGTAACGCTTTCAGGAGCCCTTGCTTTGATTTCATGTCAATCTCCAACACTTTACTGTCGTTGTGGTCGCTTCTCCGCTCTTCCCGTCAGTATACTGGTGTTAAGCTATCTTGACATCACTTTATCGTCGTATAGCATCTTTTTTGTGCGTTTGGATCATTATACTGTCGTTTTCTTGGGAGCCTTAACCAGTGCATTAGGGTCTGAGCTGGGCTTCTCGCCGGTAGCAGAGTTTCTCGAGAGAAAGTATTTTCCCAGTGTCGGGTTCTGTTCAAAACGCGTAAATCGCAGCGACCGACCAGGCGGGCAACACCGGAGTCGCTTCGCTGTCGGTTGGCGTTAAAGTCTGATAAAACTGACGCCGGCCCGAGAGGTCTTTAGAGGGGCACTTGATCGCGGGGAAAATTTTAAGGTTCATCGCGGGTTAGCGTGAAAAAGTAGGAGACGGCGGTAAAACCGGTTAGTTTTGAGTTCGCCAAAACAACA
>NZ_JAKZAI010000019.1 GCF_023156235.1 Marinobacter goseongensis
TTGAACTTGCTAGTGCTGAAGAAAAGGTCCATCTAGATACCCTAACAGCATGTATCAGTTTGGCAAGCGGGAATCATTGTTTTTGCCGTTGTTCTGCTGACTCAAGTTCCTGAAGGTACTTTTCCTTCCAGGACTGATCCGATGTCATTGGGCTCTCCCGGCGGTGAACGAACAGGTCGTTCAGGGTGTTTCTTGTGTTTCATGTGTTTGTTGCCTGTCATCCGATCCACCCCGTCGGCGCGCGCGTGGATGGCTCTGGTCATACACGCGGGCCAGATGCTGGAAATCAAGATGAGTATAGACCTGGGTGGTGGCGATGTCCGCATGGCCCAGCAACTCCTGAACGGCACGGAGGTCGCCGCTGGATTCCAGCAGATGGCTGGCGAAGGAATGGCGAAGCATGTGTGGATGGAGTCGCTGTTCAGCGCCTTTCGCAACGCCCCAGCGGCCCAACCGGGCCTGAATGCTGCGGTTGCTGAGTCGCCCGCCGCGCTGGCTGACAAACAGGGCCCGCTCGGATTCGGTGGCCAGCCCCGGGCGCACCGCCAGCCAGGCAGACAGAGCCTGCAGGGCCTTGCGACCAACCGGCAACACGCGCTCCTTACTGCCTTTACCCAGAACACGGACTTCACCGCCGCGGGCATCCACCGCATCCAGATCCAGCCCAGACAACTCGGACAGACGCAGCCCGCAGGAATACATCAGTTCGAACATGCACAGGTCGCGTACTTCCAGCGGGTCATCGGGGCGGGCATCCAGCAGGTGGTTGAGCTGGTCCACATCTGCCACCCTGGGCAGGCGCCGCCCTGACTTCGGGGCACGAATATCCAGCGCCGGATTGTCCCGCACCTGCTTTTCTCGCAGCAGATATTGATAGAAGCGGCGAATGGCGGACAGGTGCCGGGCAATACTGCGGCCACCCAGACCCTCGCGGCTGAGCGAAGCGACGTAGCGACGGACATCGTGGCCGCTGACGTCGTGCCAGGCAGACGCCTGACCGCCCTGTAACCAGTCACCAAAACGCTGCAGATCGCGCTGGTAGCTGTCACAGGTACGAGGCGAATGGCGTTTTTCAGAGGCGAGGTGAACCAGGAAAGCAGAGAGCGGAGCCGACAGGGCGTCTGTCAGCTCCTCGGCGTCTCCGGACGTCCCCACGCTCAGCGGGACTCGGCGATGACACCAGCCACGGACGCGGTGCCGGTATGGCGTTGCACCATCGGCGGCAACAGACGGCTGAGGGTATCGCTGATGTAGGTGAGAAACAGGGAGCCCATGCTCTGATCAAAATACCCCGGCTCGCAGCTGCCCACCGCAAACACTCCCAGCAAACCGGTCTCACCGCGCAGAGGCACCAGCGCGACCGACGCGATGGGCTCTTCCCGGTCAGGAAACAGGAAGGCGCGCTCGGACTCACGGAACTGGCCGCACACAGCGCGGGCGCCATCCAGCAGGTTGCCAAGGCGCTCCTCGGCCTGCTCCGGCGACACCACGTGCAGGGCACCCTGGGAGGTCTGCGGCAAATCGGCATCGGTAAACAACAAGACTGAGGCGGCATCGAGCCCAAAGTCACCGCGGATGCTGTCATCGATGGCGGAGGCCATGTCGTTCAGGTTGCGGGCCTCGATCACCTGCAGCAGCAGGCGCTTGCTTTTCTCGAACAGGCGGTCGTTATGGCGGGCAATGGACACCAGTTCCACCAGCTCACGCCTCAGTGTGTCGCGCTGCTCACGGAACAGATGTACCTGGCGCTCAACCAGCGAAATGGCTCGACCGCTGTCATGCGGCAGGGTCAGGCTGCGCAGGAGTTCATCCTGATCCACAAAAAAATCCGGGTGGCTACGCAGGTAATCTGCAATCTCTTCCCGGGTGAGCCCTCCGGCCTTCTGCTGGGCCGTTTGTTCTGTCATGTTGCTCTCCTGCTGTTCAGGACCTTGTTTTTGGCGGTCGGCTGCCTTTGCGACGCCGCCCCGGGTTGTCTCCGGGCAAGCGAATCTGGCCTTCAAACACCGTCGCCGCAGGCCCTTCCATCATAACAGGGGTACCCTCACCCTGCCATTCGATGATCAGCCGCCCACCACGCAGTTCGATTTCCACCCGCGCATCCAGCAGCCCCCGCAGGCGTCCGGCCACCACCGCGGCACAGGCGCCACTGCCGCAGGCCAGAGTTTCTCCGGAGCCACGCTCGAACACCCGCAGGCGGGCATGGCCACGGTCGATCACCTGCAGAAAGCCGATGTTGGCCCGCGCGGGAAAGCGGGGATGGTTTTCCAGACTCGGGCCCAGCGTTTCCACCGGCGCGCTGTCGACATCGTCGACCAGCAGCACACCGTGAGGATTGCCCATGGACACGGCGCTGAGCTCGACGGTCTGGCCATCTACCTCAACGGTGTACACGTTCTTGCGCTGATCCGCCGCAAACGGAATCGCCGGCGGGTTGAGCTCGGGCACCCCCATGTTCACCATCACCAGGCCATCACGGCCGACCCGCAATTCAATCACGCCTTTGGCGGTTTGCACGCGGATCACGCGCTTGTTGGTCAGACGCTGGTCACGCACGAAACGGGCAAAGCAGCGGGCACCGTTGCCACACTGCTCGACTTCCGAGCCGTCACTATTGAAGATGCGATAGCGGAAATCCACATCCGGCAACCCCGGTGGCTCCACCACCAGCAACTGGTCAAAACCGATACCAAAGTTGCGGTCCGCCAGCTCTCGGATCATGTCAGGGCGCAGCCGGAAGGGCTGGCTGATGGCATCCACCACCATGAAATCGTTGCCCAGGCCATGCATCTTGGTAAACCGCATGGCCGGGCCCTGCGGCCGTTGTGGCCTGGTGTCATCGTTCCTGCCCATGTCCGAACTCATTCCGGCAAGCAGCTTTCTGGACCGAGCTGGTCGTCCAGAGTTTCGCGGCGGCGCACCACGTGCACCCGGTCACCGTCGACCATCAATTCCGGCGGGCGATTACGGCTGTTGTAGTTGGAACTCATGACAAAGCCGTAGGCACCGGCAGAGCGCACCGCGAGCAGGTCACCCGCTTGCAGGCGCAGGTTTCGATCCTTGCCGAGGAAGTCACCGGTCTCACACACCGGTCCCACCAGATCCCAGGCTTTTTCTTCACCGTCCTGGCGCGGCTGCACCGGAATGATGGCCTGCCAGGCGCTGTACAGTGCCGGCCGGATCAGGTCATTCATGGCCGCATCAATGATGGCAAAATTACGGTGCTCGGTGCACTTGAGGAACTCAACCCGGGTCAGCAGGATGCCGGCGTTGGCGGCGATGGACCGACCGGGCTCAAGCACCAGCTCCAGATTCCGGCCGCCCAGACGTTCGGCCAGGGCCTGAACGTAATCCGAGGGCTGAGGAGGCTGCTCATGATCGTAAGTGACGCCCAGGCCGCCGCCCATATCGAGGTGACGAATGCTGATGCCCTGCGCTGCCAGCGCGTCAATCAGAGCCAACACCCGGTCCAGCGCATCGAGGAACGGTGCCAGGGTGGTCAGCTGTGAACCGATGTGGCAATCCACGCCGATCACTTCCAGGTTGGGCATGGCCGCCGCACGCGCATACACAGCCGGCGCTTCGGTGATATCGATGCCAAACTTGTTTTCTTTCAGGCCTGTGGAGATATAGGGATGGGTTCCGGCGTCCACGTCCGGATTCACCCGCAGCGACACCGGTGCGCGGGTGCCAAGCTCACCGGCAACCGCGTTGAGACGATCCAGCTCGGTATCCGATTCCACGTTGAAACAGCGGACGCCTGCTTCCAGCGCGCGCTTCATTTCCCAGGGCTGCTTGCCAACGCCGGAGAACACCACCCTCGCCGGATCGCCGCCGGCTCGAAGAACCCGTTCCAGCTCGCCGGCAGAGACGATATCGAAGCCGGCACCCAGGCGGGCCAGCACGTTCAACACCGCCAGGTTGCTGTTCGCCTTGACTGCGTAGCACACCAGATGAGCATGATCTTTGAGCGCCTCATCATAGGCGCGGTAATGACGCTCCAGCGTCGCACGGGAATAGACATACGCGGGGGTTCCGAACTCCGCGGCAATGTCAGCCACCGGCACGTCTTCCGCGTACAGCTGGCCGTTACGATAATTGAAATGATCCATGAAAATCCTGATTCCGTTAGCCGGGCGATGGCTCAGCGTGTTGACGCGTCGGCGTCCTGTTCGCGGTTGGTGTCGTCGCTGCGACTCTCCTGAACAGCATCACGGGCGATGTTGTCGGGCGCTTCCCGGTACAGCGGGCCTTTCTGCCCACAGCCGGCCAGAACGCCCGCCAGCACCAGCCCGACCCCTACTGTTTTCCACGCCTGCATGGCCTCTGCCCCTGTTTCTGATATGGCCGCAGTATACCTGACTCGACGGCCGGCGGGCGAGGCTGGGAGGGCACACCTCACCCCAATAACTGACGATTGAGCGATTCTTCCAGGGCAGCGCGGTAGTAGAGGTACTGTGTGGTCTGGATATCCTGCTGGTAGACCTGCGGATCCAGGTCATGGGGCAGATGCACGTCGGTCAGGTACACCGGGTAATGTTCTCCGGGCTGACGCGCGGAGCGGATATAGTGCGCCACCGCCGGGATCAGCTGATCGCCGTATTCCTGCACGGTGAACTCCTGATCACCGCAGAAGATATCAAAGCGCAGGTGGCTATCCCCCTCCTGCACACCAACAGCCTGCACTTCCAGCCCCGGCAGGGTAACGCTGGTGTCTTCATCAAAACGACGCTCGGCTTTCCAGTCGCCATCACGACGCACCAGCTCATAACACTGGATGCCGGCCATCCCGGCCACGCTGTGCAGCTGTCGCAACTGGCGCCGCTCCACCAGATTGTCAAGGAAACGCAACAACGGCACCAGCAGGTAACGACGATTGGTGAATGGCTGCTCCCAGCTGACCACCGCTCCGAGTTCGTCCACCACCCACACCGTGGCAACCTCCCCGGCCACCCGATAGAACACCTGCACGTTGGCCGGCTCACTGGCATGGCAGACGGTGCGCAGCAGCAGATTGTCCAGTAATGCGCCGCGATCGAACACCACGGGAACATACTGTTCCTGCGGACGCGCCAGTTGCTCCATCAGGGCTCCGGCGCTGTCCAGCGCAACGAAACCGGGCTCGTTGCCGTGAAACTGGAGCACGAAATAACGCCGGTCCATTTCGATCACGTAACGCAGAGGGTGGGGGCCGAGGCCGCCGGCGAAGTAGTGCCGCAGGACATCCGCAAACAGCTCCTGCACCCGCCGCGCGATCGCGGTGCCGTGCCCCTTGTTATGACTGTGAACCAGAATTTCCGGCAGGCTGGCCGGCGCCGCTACCACCGCTGCCAGGATGTTCTTGATGCACTGGATCAGGGTATCCCCGGCGGCGTAATGTTGCAGGCTCACCTCATGCCAGCTGTTGAGAGTGACCTGATCAATGGTCGATACCAGGTTGTCACGGCCACCACTGAAGCCCAGAGAATCGTGGCGGGCGCTGAGTTTGTGCAGGCCGCGGTCAGTGAGGTGCGCCTGAGGGTCGACACCGACATTGACGAACAGCAGGTTGCGCAAGGGCTTCACCCCAAGGGACAACGCCTCGCGACTGGCCGGCGCGACCGGAAACGGCACAAACTGGCACAGCGCATCCAGCATCTCACGCAATTCAGACACCGAGGCCGTGCTGGTGCCGGCCCGAACGTTCAGACGGGTGGCGCGGTTCAACAAGCCGTTGCAGTAACACCACACCATCAACTCACTGAGGTTGCCACTGCGGCGGATCACCGGCTGCCAGAACGCATCCGACGGATCCTCAAGGTCGCGGTACAACAGCCAGCCATTCTGGCCCGGTGAACCACCCTGCTCGGACTGGTGATGAAACGCCAGGTTCTCCTCCGCCAGTGACGGCGCCAGTCCGGGGTTGATCTGTTCGATTTTGCCGGCCTTACGCTGGAAGGCGGCGTAAAGCTTGCGCCCCAGCAGATGCATGTCGGTGGCGCTGATGGCGGCCTCGCCGCCATGTTCCCGCGCCAGTCGCGACAACAAACGGTAGCTGTGGGTCAGTTCTGCGACGATGGTGCGGCGCAGCGTCATCACTCCTTCCGCCCGCCACTGCTGGCGGTTGTCCAGATTGCGCAACTCCGTCGCTTGCCAGTCCCAGGAGACCACCAGCTGCTGAAGCAACCCGGCCCGCCAGCTGCCGACCACCGATTCCTTCCGGGATAAGGGCAGACCCGACTTCAGATACAGGCTGCGCCGCACCAGCTCGAGCCGCTCCGGGGCATTCTGCGCCAGCAGCCAGCGCTCGAGGCGGTCGTACAGCAGCACGTAGGGGTCGAGCCGGTCGGCGCAGGTCTCGCCACCATAGATTGAGGCCTTGAAGACACTGGACAGCAGCGGCTGATCCGTATCGCGGGCGTAACACTCGATCAGCAGCAGCTTGAGAATCGATTTCCAGGGCGCATCGATGCCCTTGTAAAGCTGCCACACACCCGCGCCAAGAAACTCTGCCTGGGGAATCGACGGCACCGCGCCAAAATCAATGTACTCATCCCCCTTGATGAAGCGGCATTCAATCAGCTGCCGTGCACATTCATCGTACTGCGCTTCCTTGCTGGCCGGTATCAGCCACCACAGGGGCACGCGGCCACCGAGATGGATGCTGGTGCGGTAGAACTCGTCCAGCAGCAGATAGTGCTGGGCGCTGCCGCAGTTTTCCCCGGTAACCTCGGCCCGCTGCCGCCCCTCTCGCCAGTCTGCGGCGGAAAACACGAACACATGCAACTCGACACCAAGACTGGCCGCCCAGGCCGCCAGCCGTTCGGCTTTGCGCTCAAGGCAGCGCACGCCCCGCCCGGAGAGGTCCGCCCGGTGACAGAGCCAGACGTCCAGATCGCTGGCGACGGAGTGCCCCAGAGTGCCCGGACTGCCCATCAGAAACAGAGCGTCGATATCCGGCCGGCGACGCCCCTCGTCCTTGACCGAAAAGGTACGGGCCAGCCGCTTGGCCGCGTTCAGCGTCGGCTCGGACGGCTGGTAGCGGGTCAGGCCGTAGGGACAATCCCGATCAAGGTAGCCCGGCAATGAGGGATGATTGAGATGGAAAACCAGCGGCAGAACCTCCAGAACCACCTGCTGCCGATACGTCAGGGCGGAATGGGTTCGCTGCCAGCGTTGTTCGTTGACCATCAGAAATCGATCCCGCAACCGGCGCAGCGTCTTTCGATCAATACCCTCGTCGAAATCCAGGGCAATAGGCAGACTGTGACTGGTCAAGGTAGCTCCGCGGGAGAGGTTCTTTCCGATGGTATTATCAGTATGATGGACGCATCGTGGCAAAACCGGCAAAAAAATAAAAGCGGGACTGCTTTACACTCCCGGCGAGACACTGGCTGAGGCTTCCCCGTCGTGAAAGAATTCTTTATCCGTCGCTATCGGTCCGATACTTCCGGACCCGCGGATCGCCGCACGCTGATCCGCATCAATGACGAGGGCATCATCACCTTCGCGGACATCCACGCCGATGCGGTGCTGGGCTTTGACGCCAGCGAGCTTGAAGGCCGGCCGGTTCACAACATTATTGCCGCGCGCCAGGACGACCCCTTTGCGCCCGCCAATCGCCATCGCATCGAAAGCGGCGAACCGGTGATGATCACCTTCCGACATAAGGAAGGCTTCTTTTTCACAGCCTGTCTCAGCCTGCGCATGACGATGCGGGATTCCGATCAGGCCGCCAATGCCTACATTACACTGCGGGACCACTCCCCCATTGACCACCAGTTGGTCCGCCTGGCGGAATCCTCCGCCGGCTTCGGACTCTGGGAACTTGACGTCCGAACCAACCAGCTGAGCTGGACCGATGGTCTCTACGCCCTGCTGGAACTGCGGGTGGGCACGGAGATCACACCCGAACAGGCGCTGTTCTACTGTCAGACCGGCCAGAACCGGGTACGGGCACTGTTCCGCCGTTGCATCCACACCGGCCAGCCCTTTTCGGTCATGCTCGACCTGCAGACCGCGAAGCAGGAGCGGAGGCGGGTCCGCCTCAACGGTCGCGCCCTGAAAGAAAACGGCCGTGTCTGCAGACTGGGCGGCACTCTGGTGGATCACACAGCCGAGATGACGCGGGAAGAAGGCCAGCGGCAGGCGCGGACGCTCCTCAGTGCGACCACGAATGCCACCAACGATCTGGTGGTGGCGGTGGACCGACAGCTCAACCTGCTGCATTTTAACCAGGCCTTTGCCCGCCAGTTTACCCACACCTTCGGTCTGCTCCCCCGCGCCACCGCCAACCTGATCGACATGCTGCAGGATTTCCCCAACGAGCGCCGGCTGATCGAGCGGCTGTGGAACCGGGCGTTCGAGCGCGACAGCTTTGTGGTGGAAATGCCGCTGGCCCAGCAAAACCGAGAGCTGCCGGTGTACGAGTTCCACTATCAACGCCTCACCAACCCTCAGGGGGAGGTCACCGGCGCAGTCTACGTGGGCAGGGACATCAGTGCCCGGGTCAACACCGCCGCCAACAACGAGTATCGGATACGCCATGATCCAGTGACCGGGCTGATGAACCGCAAGGCCTTCATTCACCGGCTCGGGCGGCTGATGGAGCAGGCCCGTCGTAAAGACAGCACCGACAGCCTGCTGTATCTCGACCTGGATGACTTCAACAGCATCAACGAACACGCCGGCAGTGGCCCCTGCGATCGTTACCTTCGCGAACTGGCCAGCAACCTCGGGGTTCGCGTGCGCCAGCGCGATGCCCTGGCACGATTGTCCGGTGATACCTTCGCGCTGCTCATCGAAAACTGCCCCGAGGTCAAGGCCCGCAAAATTGCCGACAACATCCTGGAGCTGATCAGCGGTTTCGTCTTTGACTGGCAGGGCAAGCAGCTGCAAACCACCGCCAGCGGCGGCCTGCTGATGCTGACCGATGACCTTCCCGACGATCCGGAGCAACTGCTCGGGCAGGCCGCGGACCTGTGCCATACCGCCAAGACATCGGGGCGCAACCGCATTCACGCCGCGCACGCCCTGTCTCACCGGGCCGGGGACGGAGGTGCCGGGAAACTCGCCGAGCAGATCCGTGATGCGCTGGACAACGACCGGCTGATTCTGGAATACCAGGCGCTGCGCCCGGTCGCCAGTGTCACCTGGGGCGACCACATCGAGATTCTGTCACGGATTCCCGGCGAGACCCCGGAGCAGCCTTGCCTGCAGCCCGGCGAGTTTCTACCCGTTGCCGAGCGTTTTGATCTGGCCAAATTGCTGGATCGCCAGGTCATCCGCCAGACGCTGCAGTGGCTGAACAGCCAGCGCCTGCTGGAACCCCGGCTGAAGTACTGTGGTTTCAACCTGTCGCTGGCCAGCGTGCTGGATGACACCTTCGCGGATTTCATGGAGTCCGCGCTGGCCGATTCACCCTTCGCTCCGGAATGTTTCTGCCTGGAGATTCGGGAGTCCCACGCCACCCAGTACCCGGACGACGTCGCGGTGCTGTGCGACGCCCTGCACCGGATCGGCTGCCGGGTCGCGCTGGACGGCGCCGGTGCGTCCGTGGAAAGTTACAGCCTCGCGGCGAAGCTGCCGGTGGACATCATCAAACTGGACCGGAAAATGATGCAGCATCTCCATGACGACCCGGTGCAGCAGGTAATGGTGGAAGCGCTGCACAAGATTGCCGAAGCCTCCGGCAAGACCACGGTAGCCACGTTTATCGAAACCGACGACACCTTGCGCAAAGTGCGCACCTTGGGGATTCACTACGGACAGGGATTCCGCCTGTACCGGCCGCGCCCGCTGAACGAGCTGAAGCCGGCGGCGGTGGATCTGAGCACCGGGCGAATCGGCGGCTAGGCCGCCGATTCCTTGCAACCCCGGATCAGAGCTGCTGGCGAGCCCTTGCCACGGCGGCACGGACCTGATTCGGTGCGGTACCGCCAAGATGATCCCGCGCCTGCACGGAACCTTCCAGGGTCAGCACGTCGAACACATCCCCGCCAATGACGTCTGAGAAACGCGACAGCTCTTCCAGAGTCATGTCAGACAGATCGCGGTGCTCTGCCACCCCGAATGCGACGGCCTTGCCGACAATCTCATGGGCGTCGCGGAAGGCCACACCCTTCTTGACCAGATAGTCCGCCAGGTCGGTCGCTGTGGAGAAGCCGCGCTTGGCCGCCACCCGCATGTTGTCGGCCTTGGCGCGAATCGCCGGAATCATGTCAGCGTAGGCCTTGAGGCAGCCCTTGATGGTGTCCACAGTGTCGAACAACGGTTCCTTGTCTTCCTGGTTGTCCTTGTTGTAGGCCAGTGGCTGGCTCTTCATCAGGGTCAACAGGCAGATCAGGTGGCCATTGACCCGACCGGTCTTGCCGCGCACCAGTTCCGGTACATCCGGATTCTTCTTCTGGGGCATGATGGATGAGCCGGTGCAGAAACGGTCCGGCAAATCGATAAAGTCGAACTGGGCCGATGTCCACAACACCAGCTCCTCGCTGAAGCGGGACAGGTGCGTCATCAGCAGCGCAGCAAAGCTGCAGAATTCGATGGCAAAGTCCCGGTCACTGACCGAATCCAGCGAATTCTCGGTGGGCCGGTCAAAGCCCAGCAATCGGGCGGTCATGGCGCGGTCAATGGGGTAGGTGGTGCCCGCCAGTGCCGCGGCGCCCAGCGGCATCACATTGACCCGCTTGCGGCAATCCTGCAGGCGCTCGGCGTCGCGCACCAGCATCTCGTACCAGGCCAGCAAGTGGTGGCCAAAAGTGACCGGCTGCGCTGTTTGCAGGTGGGTGAAGCCCGGCATGATGGTGTCGGCTTCGCGCTCGGCCAGATTCAGCAGGCCGGCTTGCAGCCGTGTGAGCTCTTCGGCAATGACGTCAATTTCGTCCCGCAAGTAGAGACGGATATCGGTGGCCACCTGATCATTACGGCTGCGGCCGGTGTGGAGTTTCTTGCCAGTAATGCCGATGCGGTCGGTCAGCCGCGCCTCGATGTTCATGTGCACATCTTCCAGGCTGACGGACCATTCGAAGGTACCCGCTTCGATGTCAGCCTTGACCGCCTTCAGACCTTCGAGGATGCTGTCTCGCTCGTCGGGCGTCAGTACACCCACTTCCGCCAGCATGGTGGCGTGGGCGATGGAGCCGGTGATGTCGTGGTGGTAAAGGCGCTGGTCGAAACCAACGGACGCGGTGAAGCGTTCCACAAAGGCATCGGTCGGCTCGCTGAAGCGACCACCCCAGGGTTTCTCCGAGGGTTTTTCAGGGGTTGTGCTCTGGTCAGGCTTTTTCTGATCCGTCATGGTCTATCTTTCCTGCTGACAGCCCGGCATTATTTTGCGGGAGTGAGTAAATGGATGATCGCGGGATTATAGCATTGCCGCGCGTCCTGTTGTGCTCCCGGTTCAGGATCAGGATGTAATGGCAGCAGCACCGAAAACCAGCGATTTCTACGTTCCGGATCTGTGCCGGGTGCGTTCGGTATTTCTGCTGCTGATTACCAGCGAACTGATGGTGCTGGTGCTGTCCATTGTGCAGGCGGAAGGCGGCTGGATCGACTGGAACTATTTCGGCCTGCTGTCGCTGTTCGTGCAGTGGACAGTGCTCACCAGTGCCGCTCTGATCTGCCTGCTGCGCAGCCGGCTGGCGCGGCTGACCACTACCCGTGCCACCCTCGCCATGCTCACCATCGTATTGCTCGACGTGCTGGCCTTCAGCCTGTTTGCCGACAATGTGCTGCACTCCCAGCCAGGGATGATCGACTGGCAGGCCATTGCCAAGAAACTGTTGCTGGCGCTGCTGATTGCGCTGATGGTGCTGCGCTATTTCTATCTCCAGCACCAGTGGCAACAACAGCGGGAGGCAGAAATGCAGGCGCGGCTGACCGCCTTGCAGGCACGCATCCACCCCCACTTCCTGTTCAACAGCATGAACACCATCGCCAGCCTGATCGCGGTCAATCCCGAGCGGGCCGAGGATGCGGTACTGGATCTGTCGGAGCTGTTCCGCGCCAGTCTGCGCAGCGGCGACCGCCTGATTCCCCTGAAAGACGAGCTGGACCTGTGCCGGCGCTACCTGGACATTGAAGCTCTGCGTCTCGGCGAGCGGCTCACTCTGGAGTGGCACATTGCGCCGGATCTCGACAAGCAGGCAATTCCGCCACTGACCCTGCAACCCTTGCTGGAGAACGCCATCTATCATGGCATCCAGCCCCGGCCCGAAGGTGGCACGGTAAAACTCGACGCGTCCCGCCGTGGCCAGTTTGTGTACGTGATGGTGCAGAACCCTCGCCCGGACGCCGGCAACAGCCATCACGACGGCAACCGCATGGCGCTGGCCAACATCCAGTCGCGGCTGCTGGCGCTGTTTGGTGAGCAGGCGGTGCTGAAGCACAGCCACCAGAACGACGTGTACACTGTTACCCTCAGGCTGCCACGCCGGACCGCCGATCAGAACGCGGCCCCGCGTGCAGAGCACCGCCCGAACACCAGTGACTGACACCCATGACACACGCAAACCTGCCACCAAAAAATGTACTGATTGCCGATGACGAGCCCCTGGCGCGGGATCGCATCCGCCGGCTGATCGACGACATTCCCGGCTACCGCATGTGTGGCGAGGCCGCGGACGGCGGCAGCGCTCTGAGACAGGTGGCGGAGCTGGGCCCTGACATCGTTCTGCTGGACATCCGCATGCCCGGTATGGATGGCATGGACGTCGCCGCTGCGATCAGCGAGCTCGACAATCCACCCGCCGTGATCTTCTGCACCGCCTACGACCACTACGCCATCAAGGCCTTCGAGGTTCGCGCGGCGGCGTATCTGCTCAAGCCCGTACGCCGGGAGGCGCTGGCCGAGGCTCTCGAGCGCACCGGTCAGGTCAACCGGGTGCAGCAACAGGCACTGAGCAGCCGCGGCGCCGACGCCGGCGGGCAATTGGCGATCAAATCCCACCGCGGCACCGAGCTGATCGACATCGGGGCAATCCTCTACTGCGAAGCTGACCAGAAGTACGTCACCATTCACCACACCCGTGGTGAGACCGTGTCGGACTACACCCTGAAAGAACTGGAGAGCAGTCACCCCGAGGCGCTGCTGCGCATCCATCGCCATACCCTGGTCGGGGTGGCGTTCATCCGGGCGCTGTCCCGAGACGCCAACGGTCATAGCGCCGTCATACTGCGCGACGGCCGCGGCGAGCTGCCAGTCAGCCGCCGCCACACCGGCGCCGTCAAGCAATGGCTGCAGGAACACCAGCCGGGCTGATCACCACAACCTCCTTGCGGACAGCCTGCAACGGTGCTCACGGGACTTTTTCGCCTCGCCAAGGTAACCTTGGCGAACACTTTTTCTCACTGGCAAGGCACCCCATGTCAAAACGCACCCTTCGTATCGCAACCCGCAGCAGTGCCCTGGCACTGTGGCAGGCGGAATTCATCAAATCCGAGCTGGAACGGCTTCACGACAACGTCATCGTGGAACTGGTGAAAATCAAAACCCAGGGCGATAAGATCCTCGACGTTCCCCTCGCCAAAATCGGTGGCAAGGGCCTGTTTGTCAAAGAGCTGGAAGAAGCCATGATTGATGGGCGCGCGGATCTGGCGGTGCACTCCATGAAAGACGTGCCGATGGAATTCCCCGAAGGTCTCGGGCTGGTCGCCATCTGCGAACGGGAAGACCCGACGGATGCGTTTGTCAGCAACAACCACGACACGGTTGACGCCCTGCCCCAGGGCGCGGTGGTGGGCACCGCCAGCCTGCGCCGCGAATCCCAGCTGCGGGCCTATCGCCCGGATCTGCAGATTCGTGTGCTGCGCGGCAACGTCAACACCCGTCTGGCAAAGCTGGACGCCGGCGACTACGACGCCATCGTGCTGGCCAGCTCCGGCCTGAAACGCCTCGGCTTCCACGACCGCATCCGCTACTGCCTGCCGGATTCGCTGTCGCTGCCGGCCGTTGGCCAGGGTGCCCTGGGTATTGAATGCCGTCTCGACGACGGTGAACTGCAGGCCATGCTGGCGCCGCTGAACCACCCGGACACCTCCGACCGGGTCAAGGCCGAGCGCGCACTCAACCGCCGCCTGCAGGGCGGCTGCCAGGTACCGATTGCCGCCTACGCGCTGCTGGAAGACAGCAACACCGTCTGGCTGAGAGGCCTTGTGGGCGCGGTGGATGGCACCCAGATCTTCCGGGTGGAGGGGCGGGCGCCAAGAGCGGAAGGTGAACGTCTGGGCCGCGAGTTGGCAGAAGACCTGCTGGCCATGGGAGCCGACAAGGTGCTGGCAGAGATCTATGGCCACACCCCGACCTGATTGCCGCAACCTGGCCGGCCGTCGCATTCTCATATGCCGGCCGGAACCCGAGGCCTCGCGCCTGGCGAACGGCTTTCGTGACGCCGGGGCCGAGGTGCGGGTGCTTCCGTTGATCGCCCGGGAACCTCTGCCGGAAACTCCGGAAATCCGCACGCTGATCCAGAACCTCGATCTGTATTCCCACGTCATCGCGGTGAGCCCTTACGCGGCCTCCCTGTTTTTGGCCCTTGCAGACAACTGGTGGCCGCAATGGCCCAGCGGCATTCAGTGGTACGGCGTCGGCAGCGGAACCGCCGCCGCTCTTGCCCGCCATGGCCTGCGCCCTCGCAAACCCACCAGTGGCTGGACCAGCGAAGCCCTGCTGGCCATGCCCTCTCTGCAACACTTCCGCCATGAAAAAGTGCTGTTGGTCCGCGGCGAGGAAGGCCGCGAACTGATCCTCCAGACGCTGACGGAGCGGGGCGCCGATGTCACGTTGCTGCCGCTTTACCGGCGCCACCAGCCCCACCACGACAAAACCGTGATAGACGAGGCTCTGCTATGCTTTCTGCCGGAGGTCGTCGTCACCCTTTCGGGGGAAACATTGAACAATTTCATCGCACTGAGTAAGAATAGTGGCCATAATCCTGATAAAACGTTACTTGTGGTCCCTGCCAACCGGGTTGCTGAACAGGCCCATCAGGCAGGGCTGACACATACCTGTATTCCAGAGAGCCTTGCCGACGCCGATATTGTGCAGACTGTCGCCCGGGAGCTCGACCGCCGGACCGGTAGCGCCGGCACCACCAAGTAAGGATGCCCGTGACTGAATCAAACACGCAACTGCCCGCCACCATCGCCAAAGACCAGCCTGGTCGCCAGAAGCTCTGGCCAGTGTGGGTCATCAGCCTGATTGCCATAGCCCTGGTTATGGCACTGGCGCTGTGGAACTGGCAACAGTGGAACAATCAGCAAGCCCTGCAGCAGACCCTCGGCGATACCCGCGGCGACGTGTCCCGGCTTGACCGGTTGTACGGCGACAGTGGCAACGAGCAAAGCGAGCGCATCCGGGCACTGGAGAATAAGCTGGCAGACCAGCGTGAACTGATTGCCACCCAGCAACGCCAGATCGATCACAACGCCCGCCAACTGCTGGAAGCCGGCAATCGCAGCCGCACCGACTGGCTTCTCGCTGAAGCGGAATACCTGCTGCGAGTGGCCAATCAGCGGCTGTTGATCGAGAAAGACATCCGCGGCGCCCTGGCGGCCCTGGAAGCCGGCGATGACGTACTCAATGAATCGGACGACATTGGCGTGTTCCCGGTACGCCAGCAGCTGGCCAAAGAGATTCTGGCACTGAAGGGCATCGCTGATGTGGACCGCACCGGCCTCTACCTGACCCTCGAAGCCGCCATCGACAGCGTGAACCGGCTGACTGACGACGCCCTGGTGCATGAGCGGGCACCCGGATTCGTTACCCGTGCCGACGAGGCCCTCGGCGACGAAGCCGACGGGGAGCCCGGCGTGCTGAGCCAGGGCTGGTCACAGGTAAAGAGCACGTTGGCGAACGTTATTGTGGTGCGCCGGCTTGATGAACCGGTCAAACCGCTGCTGTCACCGGACCAGAGCGCTTACGCCCGCCTCAACCTGCAGCTGATGCTGGAGGAAGCGGAAATGGCGGTACTTCGCGCCCATCAGGAATTATTTCAGCGTGCGCTGACGAAAGCCGGCAACGCCATCGACGACTGGTACGACAACACCAACCCCCAGGTTGCAGCACTGACCCAGACCCTGGATGAACTTCAGGACCGCAACATTGACCCGAACCTGCCCGACATCAGTCGCTCACTGGAATTGCTGAAGGCGCGCCTCGAAGGTCGTCAGGAGGCGGCCAACCCCGCTGACACCGGCAACAGCGCAGCCAACGGCGGGGAGACTGATTCATGATCCGCCTGCTGCTGATCATTCTCGTCGCCCTGCTGATCGGTGTCGGCCTGTCACTCGGCCTCGAGTACGACCTTGGCTACATTCGCATCAGCCTTGGCCATTACCTGATTGAGACCAACTTCTGGGTCGGCCTTGCCCTGCTGCTGGCCGTGGTGGTGGTGTCAGTGGTGAGCGTCAACCTGCTGCGGCGCATGCGCCATGGCACTGGCCTGGTCACCACCTGGGTTCGCCGCGGCAACGAGCGCCGCGCCCGTCGCCGCACCACCCAGGGTCTGCTTGCCCTGGCAGAGGGCAACTGGCCCCGCGCACGCAAGCTGCTGACCTCATCGGCAAGCCATGCCGACACTCCGCTGATCAATTACCTGGCGGCGGCACAAGCGGCGTTCGAGTCGGGTGATCACGACGCGGTGGACCGGCTGTTGCGCCTGGCCTTCGAGAGCACGCCGGGCTCCGACATGGCAGTCGGCATTACCCAGGCCCAGTTGCAACTGGCCGGCAACCGGCTGGAACAGGCGCTGGCCACGCTGGTGCGCCTGCGCAAACAGGCTCCACACCATCCTTTTGTGCTGAAGTTGCTGAAAAACACCTACCTGCGGCTGGAAGACTGGCGTGAGCTGTCGAAACTGCTGCCGGAAATGCGCAAGCGCAACCTGCTGACCGCGGATGAACTGGAGAATCTGGAGCGCACCGTTTGGCAGAACCTGCTGCAACGAGCCGCCGAGGATTGCCGTCGGCAAACCGGCAGCGGTTCCGCTTCGCTTGAGCCGCTGACGCGCCTGTGGGATGAGCTGCCAGGCGTGTTACGCCGGGATGAGCGCACCATTCGCGAATACGCCCGCCTGCTTGCGGCCCTGGGCGACGAAGCCCAATCCGAAACGTTGTTGCGCAAAGTGCTGCGTAATCACTGGAGTGATGAGTTGATCAACCTGTATGGGCGCATTGAGGGACACAAACCGGATGAGCAACTATTGATGGCGGAACAGTGGCTGAAGGACCGACCCAACAACGCCGAGCTACTCTTGGCACTGGGTCGGCTGAGCCTGAGAAACGAGCTTTGGGGCAAGGCCAGGGAGTACTTCGAGACCAGCCTGCGCCTGCGCCGCAGTCGTGAAACCCTGGCTGAACTGAGCCGGCTGAACGCTCACATG
Organism: Marinobacter goseongensis; assembly: GCF_023156235.1. Classification (GTDB taxonomy): domain Bacteria; phylum Pseudomonadota; class Gammaproteobacteria; order Pseudomonadales; family Oleiphilaceae; genus Marinobacter; species Marinobacter goseongensis. The sequence goes on from NZ_JAKZAI010000019.1 coordinate 17,361, forward strand.
GGCGAAAGCGGCACCAGCGTGAAACTGCTGATGCAGGGCCTGATGAGTGACAGCGAACTGCCGGATCTGCCGATGCCGAAAGCCTGAGCATCAGCTCCTGGGCGCGTATTCCAGTACATCGGAGAAAAACGCCGCCTCTGGCAAGCCAGCTTCAATCAGGGCATCCATTAGCGTATACACCATGGTCGGTGACCCGCTGGCATGCACTTCCACGTGCTTCCAGTCCATGCCAGACGCCAGCACGGCCCGCACCAGCTGGTCGTGGTGACCGGCCCAGTCGTTGTCCTCGTCATCGCCGACCACCGGCAGAAACGTCAAGGGCGACCAGTCCTTGTGCCACTCCTCCGCCAGCGACCGCAGGTACATATCCTCGTGGCGCCGCACCCCCCAGAAGAGCTTGACGGGGTGCTGGTAACCGGTGGTTCGCAGGTAGTCCACCAGACTCTTCATCTGGGCGAAGCCGGTGCCTGCCGCCACCAGCAATAGCGGCTTTTGCGGTGCGGAAGCCAGGCAGGCTTTGCCATGGGGCAACTCAACCGTGACATCGTTGCCCGACATCAGAGCTTCGATCACTTTCTGCGCCGACACCCAGTCCGGCGAGGCCTGGATGTGCAGTTCGATGCTGGCCTCAGCCGGGCTACTGGCGATGGAGAAGTAGCAGGGCTCGGCGTCCGGCAGATTGACCGACAGGTACTGGCCGGCATGGAACGACAGCTCACGACGGCGCGGCAGTTGCAGCTCCACCCGGTAAACGTCGTGGCTGATGGAACGAACGTCCACCACCTTGGCCTGATACGTACGTGGCTGATTGGTTCCTGCTGCCATAACGGCGTTAATCTCCAGTGTCAGGTCGTCGAGGGCGAGGCTTCGGCACATCATCAGCCGCTCGTTGACCGTCATCGTTTGTTGGTTTCGGGTGTTCAGTACGCGCCCGGCCAGCAGGCGGGCTTCGCAGATTTCACAGACTCCGTTGCGGCAGGCTGCCGGTACGGCAATGCCTGCCCGGGCGGCCGCCGCGAGAAGATCCTCATCCGGGGCAACACTGAACGCCAGCCCGGACGGTGTCAGGACAACCCGATGCACCCGAATGCCTCGTTAGTCGGGGCGAGCCGGCGATTTTTCAATCCCCAGGCTGTCCCAGAGCTCGTCGACCCGCTGCTTGACGTCCTCGGTCATGGTAATCGGCGTGCCCCACTCCCGATCGGTTTCACCCGGCCATTTGTTGGTCGCGTCCATCCCCATTTTGGATCCCAAACCGGACACCGGCGAGGCAAAATCCAGATAGTCAATCGGCGTACTTTCCACCATGGTGGTGTCCCGGACCGGATCCATGCGGGTAGTCATGGCCCAGATCACGTCCTGCCAGTCCCGGGCGTTGACGTCGTCATCGGTGACGATCACGAACTTGGTGTACATGAACTGCCGCAAGAATGACCATACGCCCATCATCACCCGTTTGGCATGGCCCGGGTACTGTTTCTTCATGGTCACCACCGCAAGGCGGTAGGAACAACCTTCCGGGGGCAGATAGAAATCCACGATCTCCGGAAACTGCTTCTGCAGGATCGGGATAAACACCTCGTTCAGCGCCACCCCAAGAATCGCAGGCTCATCCGGCGGGCGGCCGGTGTAGGTGCTGTGGTAGATCGGGTTCTTACGGTGGGTCATCCGCTCCACCGTGAACACCGGAAACTGGTCCACCTCGTTGTAGTACCCGGTGTGATCGCCGAACGGTCCTTCCGGCGCCATATCGTCCGGATAAATGAAGCCCTCCAGCACAATCTCCGCGCTGGCCGGCACCTGCAGGTCACTGAGACCGCACTTCACCAGTTCGGTGCGACCACCACGCAACAGGCCCGCAAAGGCGTATTCGGACAAGGTATCGGGCACCGGCGTCACCGCGCCAAGGATGGTGGCCGGATCGGCTCCCAGCGCGACCGCCACCGGGTAGGGCTGACCCGGATTGGCTTTCTGGAACTCCCGGAAATCCAGTGCACCGCCACGATGGCTGAGCCAGCGCATGATCAGTCTGTTACGGCCGATTACCTGCTGCCGGTAAATACCCAGGTTCTGCCGCTCCTTGTGGGGACCGCGGGTAATCACCAGCGGCCAGGTCACCAGCGGGCCGGCATCGCCGGGCCAGCAGTGCTGCACCGGAATCTGATACAGGTCGACCTGATCCTTCTCGATCACCACATCCTGACAGGGTGCGGAGCGCAGCACCTTGGGGCTCATGCGCATCACCTGACGAAACAGCGGCAATTTCTCGATGGCATCGCGGAAACCCTTGGGGGGGTCCGGCTCCTTGAGAAACGCCAACAACTTGCCGATATCCCGCAGCGCGGTGACGTCGTCCTGCCCCATGCCCATGGCCACCCGCTTCGGCGTGCCAAACAGGTTAGCCAGCACCGGCATGTCATAGCCTTTCGGGTTCTCGAACAACAGCGCAGGGCCGCCGGCCCGTAGCGTGCGGTCGCAGATCTCGGTCATCTCCAGGTGCGGATCCACTTCGACGGAAATACGCTTTAACTCGCCCAGTTTTTCCAGCTGGTCGATAAAGTCTCTCAGGTCGTTGTACTTCATCAGGTGCTCCGTTTTGTGTCACGAGATACTACGGAGGTCGATCCTTTCCGGACCGCTGTCAGAGGGTAGAACGAGATGTGGGGCAGGGGTTCCAAAACGGGAAACTGGTTTCCCTGACTGTTTTGGAACCCCTGCCCCACACCTCATTCAGCGGGCTTCAGATGACGGCGCCACAAGCCGGCCGGCATCCTCGACCGACTATCAACGACGCTTCATGGAGTCGAAGAACTCGGCGTTGGTCTTGGTTTCTTTCAGCTTGTCCAGCAGGAACTCGATGGCGGCGGTGTCGTCGTCCATGGAGTGCAGCAGCTTGCGCAGGATCCAGACGCGCTGGATATCCGCTTCGGACATCAGCAGGTCCTCGCGACGGGTGCCGGAGCTGCGAATGTTGATGGCCGGATAGGTACGCTTCTCGGCAATCTTGCGATCCAGGTGGATCTCCATATTGCCGGTACCTTTGAACTCCTCGTAGATCACCTCGTCCATCTTGGAACCGGTGTTGACCAGCGCAGTGGCAAGGATGGTCAGACTGCCGCCCTCTTCCACGTTACGGGCCGCACCAAAGAACCGCTTGGGCTTCTCAAGGGCGTGGGCGTCCACACCGCCGGTCAGGACCTTGCCGGAGGACGGAATCACGGTGTTGTAGGCACGCGCCAGACGGGTGATGGAGTCCAGCAGGATGACCACGTCTTTCTTGTGCTCCACCAGGCGCTTGGCCTTCTCGATCACCATTTCCGCCACCTGCACGTGACGGGCCGGCGGCTCGTCGAAGGTGGAGGCGATGACTTCACCGCGCACGGTGCGCTGCATTTCGGTCACTTCTTCCGGACGCTCGTCGATGAGCAATACCATGACATGGCATTCCGGGTTGTTGCGGGTGATGGACTGGGCGATGCTCTGCATCAGCAACGTCTTACCGGCCTTGGGCGGGGAGACGATGAGGCCACGCTGGCCCTTGCCGATGGGCGCTACCAGATCCAGAACCCGTGACGAAAGATCCTCGGTGCTGCCATTACCGGCTTCGAGCATCAGGCGCTCGTCCGGGAACAGCGGCGTGAGGTTTTCGAACAGAATCTTGTTACGGGCATTGTCCGGCTTGTCGAAGTTAATCTCGTTAACTTTCAGCAGGGCAAAATAGCGCTCGCCGTCTTTCGGCGGGCGGATCTTGCCAGCGACGGTATCACCGGTCCGCAGGTTGAAACGACGAATCTGGCTGGGGGACACGTAGATATCGTCGGGGCCAGCCAGGTAGGAAGCATCGGCGGAACGGAGGAAGCCGAAACCGTCCTGCAGAATTTCCAGTACGCCATCACCGTAGATGTCTTCACCGCCCTTGGCATGCTTCTTCAGGATCGTAAAAATGACATCCTGCTTGCGCGAACGGGCCAGGTTATCGAGGCCCATCTCTTGCGCGATGTCGAGCAATTCGGGCATGGAGTTCTGCTTGAGTTCAGTAAGGTTCATAGGTTGTTAGATAGTCAGGAATGGAAGTAAGCGAATATTGGAATGACAGGAATGCCCTTGAACGGATTGATCGGGTATTAGCTGATCTTGGTGCTGGCCAGATGGAGCAACCGGTATAATGAAGAAAGCCGGAAAAGTACTGAAGCCAGAGACGGGAAGAACAACCATTCGTCGGGCAACAAGGATAATCGGCCACCTGACCTGTGAATGTCAAGTAATGCTGGCTAAAAATAAACCACCATCCGCCACCCCGCCATGGATGGTCCTCCCCTTCCATTCCTCCCGGGCTATGGGGATACTAACCACAAACAGCCAGTCAATCTGCGGAGCGACACCATGAGTAGTGAGAGCAGCAGCAAGCTCAAGCCCCTGAACATTGCCATCCTGACCGTATCTGACACTCGCGGTGTCGACGAAGACACGTCCGGTCAGTTCCTGGAAGACAGCGTTATTGAGGCCGGTCACCAACTGATCGCCCGGCGCATTCTCCCCGACGACGTGTACCTGGTGCGCGCACTGATGTCACTGTGGATTGCCGATCCCGATGTTCACGCGGTTATCATTACCGGCGGCACCGGCTTTCATGAGCGCGACAGCACACCGGAGGCGGTGGCGCCGTTGCTGGATAAGGCCATTGAAGGGTTCGGCGAAGAATTCCGCCGGCTGTCGGCGACGGAGATTGGCAGCTCTACCGTTCAGTCCCGGGCGTTCGGAGGACTGGCCAACCACACCGTGATTTTCTGCCTGCCCGGTTCCACCGGCGCCTGCCGCACCGGCTGGAACGGCATTCTGAGCTCTCAACTGGACAGCCGCCACACCCCCTGCAACTTCTCGGCGCTGGTGCTGGGCAAACCCGCCAGCCCCCATAACCGCGTGCACGAGAAAATTGGCGGCCGGGGGCAGAAGTAATCATGACCGGCCAACTGTTAACCCCGCTGGAGGAGGCCGTCGCGCTGCTGCTGGATCAGGCCAGGCCTGTCACCGCTCAGGAAATCGTACCCCTGGCCGAGAGCCTCGGACGCATTCTGGCGGAGGATCAACATGTGCCGGCGGATGTCCCGCCGGCGGACAACAGCGGGGTAGACGGCTACGCCGTTCGCGCCGGGGACCTGACGGCCGGCCACGCCCTTGCGGTCTCGGCACGGATAGCCGCCGGCCAGGCACCCTCAGCCATTGAACCGGGAACTGCCGTTCGCCTCTTCACCGGTTCGGAAATCCCCGACGGTGCCGACGCGGTGGTGATGCAGGAACACGTCGAGGTGACCGACGCAGGCATCGTCATCCAGACCGAAGCGAACGCCGGCCAGAACATCCGGCGCCGCGGCCAGGATCTGCGTGCAGGTGACGTTGCGCTGGCACGCGGAAGCCGCATCCGCCCCCAGGAAATGGGCGTTCTGGCGTCCCTCGGGGCGCCGCAGGTACCGGTGTGGCGCCGCCTCAGAGTAGCGATCCTGAACACCGGGGACGAACTGGTGGACCCGGGAACCGCCCTGAAACCCGGGCAGATCTACAACTCTAATCGCTTCACCCTGCTGGGCTTGCTGGCCCAGGCCGGCTGTGACGTGGTGCTGTGCGAAACCCTGCAGGATACCCGCGAGGCCACCCGCGCGACGCTGGTGCGAGCGGCCGCAGAGGCCGATCTGATCATCACCAGTGGGGGTGTCTCGGTAGGTGAGGAAGATCACGTGCGGGCCGTGCTGGAGGAATCCGGTGAGCTGTCCCTGTGGCGGCTGGCCATCAAGCCGGGCAAGCCCCTGGCCTTTGGCGAGATGGACGGCACGCCCGTACTGGGCCTGCCCGGCAACCCGGCCTCTGTGCTGGTGACATTTCTGATGGTTGGCCTACCCTACCTCCGCAAGCGCCAGGGTGTGGCTGATGTCCGGGTCCGGGGCGAGCAACTGCCCGCCGGTTTTGCGGTGACGCCGACGTCTGCCCGACGGGAGTTTGTCCGTGCACGTAAGGAATGGAATGACCAGCAGGTGACCGTGGCGGCCTATCCGAACCAGAGTTCCGGCATGCTCAGCTCCGCCTGCTGGGCGGACGGGCTGGCGGTGGTGCCGGAACACACGACGGTCAGCCCCGGTGATATGATCACATATTATTCGTTCGCAGAGCTGCTGGGGTAACCATGAGCGAAGACCACACGCTGACTGTCCGTTTCTTTGCCCGCCTGCGGGAAGAACTGAACACCGAAAGCCTGACACTGCCGATACAACCCGATACCACCGCCGGCCAGTTGCTGACTGAACTGGCTCGGCGAGGGGGTGCGTGGGCACAGCTGACCGGCGCTCAACCGGTGATGATCGCCGTTAACCAGACCATGGCCAAACCGGACACGCCGATCGGGCCCGGGGATGAGGTGGCGTTTTTTCCGCCGGTAACCGGAGGCTGACATGAACTATTCCATCTCCGTCCAGCAGGACGATTTCGACACCGCCGCCGAGTATCAGGCAATGCGTGACAGTGGCCCAGGCACCGGCGCGATCGCGACGTTCACCGGGCTGGTCCGCGACAGCGGTGATTTGCAGGGGGTCAACGGTTTGTTCCTGGAGCACTACCCGGGGATGACGGAGCAGGTGATCGAGAGCCTGATTGCCGAAGCTGCCGGACGCTGGGATGTCCGCAAGGCGCGGGTGGTGCACCGGGTGGGCGAACTGGCGCTGTGCGATCAGATCGTGTTCGTCGGCGTCTGCAGTGCCCATCGCGGGGATGCCTTCGCCGCCTGCGCGTTCATCATGGATGCGCTGAAAACATCCGCGCCGTTCTGGAAAAAGGAGCTGTCCGGATCATCGGAGCATTGGGTCGAGCAGAAAGCCTCGGATCTGGCACGGCACCCCGGTGTGCTGAAGCCATAAAAAAACCGCCCGTGAGCTCAGACTCAGGGGCGGCTTCCGGCTTGCGGCCAGCAATCAGAGATTGCTGTCGAGGAAGGCCGCGAGCTGGGACTTGGACAGTGCGCCCACTTTGGTGGCGTCCACGTTGCCATTCTTGAACAGCATCAGGGTGGGAATGCCGCGGATGTTGAACTTGGGCGGAGTCTGCTCGTTTTCGTCGATGTTGAGCTTGCAGATTTTCAGCTTGCCGTCGTATTCATCGGCGATTTCTTCCAGCACCGGCGCGATCATCTTGCACGGGCCACACCACTCGGCCCAGTAGTCCACCAACACAGGCACGTCAGACTGCAGTACGTCCTGTTCGAAGGATGCGTCGGTTACGTTTACGATATTTCCGCTCATTACCTTTTCCCGATTCCGGCACCTTGGAAAGCTTACGGCCCATGCCGAAGCGTCGGTGCTGTTGAACGTTGCTGAAGGCTGCCCTGGGTGTGTCCGGCGGCCATTCATCCTCATCTCAGTAGCGCATACTTTACGCGATTGGTCCGCCGTCTGTGAAGCGGTTCCGCCCACCTCTCGGTTTCCCGCTATACTGAGGAGGGTCAAATCCGCTGGCAGCCTTTACTGACAGACCCGCCGGAATTCGCTTATAGTACCGGCACCGGTAACGCCAAGAGGAAATCTTCACACGTGACGGCCACCCCCTCTGCCGAATCAGACACCACCACGCCTGAGCTGCTTGCCGCCATCGACATGGGCTCCAACAGCTTCCACATGGTGGTTGCCCGCCTTGTTCACGGTGAAATACGAACCCTCGAGAAAATGGGGGAGAAGGTTCAGCTTGGCGCGGGCCTGGACACCTACAATCGCCTGACCGAAGACGCCCAGCAACGGGCGCTGGCCTGCCTCAGCCGATTCGCACAGCGCCTGCAGGGTATGCACCCGGAAACGGTGCAGATTGTCGGCACCAATGCGCTGCGGGTGGCGCGCAATGCCCAGGAATTCATGTCACGGGCGGAGCAGGTTCTGGGGTATCCGGTCGAGATCATCGCCGGGCGCGAGGAGGCTCGGCTGATCTATCTCGGAGTGTCCCACACCCTCTCTGACGACAGTGGTCGCCGCCTGGTGATCGACATTGGCGGCGGCAGCACCGAGTTCATCATCGGCGAACGTTTTGAGCCCCAGGAGCTGGAAAGCCTGCACATGGGCTGCGTGTCTTTCCGCAATCGTTACTTCGCCGACGGCAAGATTTCCCGCCGACAAATGGACAAAGCCGTGACCCACGCCCAGCAGGAGCTGCTGAACATTCGCCGGCATTTCCGCAGCGTAGGCTGGCAGAGCGCGGTCGGTTCTTCCGGGTCGATCAAGGCGATTGCCAGCGTTCTGGAAACGCTGAAAATCACCGACGGTACGATCACGCTGGAGGCGATGACCGAATTGCGTCAGCGTCTGGTCAGCATGGGCAAGGTGGAGAAGCTCGGCGACCTTGGCGTACGGGCCGACCGCCAGAGCATTTTTCCCGCCGGCTTCGCCATTCTGATGGGGGCTTTCCAATCGCTGCAGATCGAGGACATGTCGTTTGCCGAGGGCGCGCTGAGGGAGGGCCTGCTCTACGATATCGTCGGAAGAATCTGGCATGAAGACGTGCGGGAGCGAACCATCACCGCGCTGCAGGAGCGCTATCACGTGGATCAGGCCCACGGTCGCGCCGTGGAAGACACCACCATCGCCGCCTGGGACCAGGTCGCCGACACCTGGGCGCTGCGCACCGCACCGGATGAGGAGGTCTTGCGCTGGGCGTGTCGCCTGCACGAGATCGGCCTGACCATCTCCCACAGCCAGTACCACAAACACGGCGCCTACCTGTTGCGCTACTCCGACCTGCCCGGCTTCAGCCAGCAATTCCAGCGCGACCTGGCCACCCTGGTACGGGGCCATCGCCGGAAGTTTGCCTCCGCGATCTTCGAGGGTCTTGATCCTGAGGAAATTCCGCGCCTGAAATATCTGTGCGTGCTGGTGCGCCTCGGCGTGTTGCTTCAGCACCCGCGGAACATGGAGGCGCCGCCGGCATTTCGCCTCCACGCCGGAGACGATCGCCTCGCCGTCGAGTTCCCCGATGGCTGGCTCGATGAGCGTCCGCTGACTCTGGCGGATCTGGAAAACGAGGCAGAATACCTGGCCAAACAGGGGTTCACCCTGGACGTAAACCCCTAGGCCACCAGTTCCGCCTCGAGATTTTCCACCGTTTCACTGATTTCCAGCCACTCAGCCTCGACCTCCTCCAGCCGGCTTTTCAGTTGCGCCTGCTCGCCGAGCCGCTCCTTGAGCAGCGCCTTGCCGCTTTCCTGGTAGAGCTCCGGCGCCGACAGCGATTCCTCCAGCAACGCGAGTTCCTGCTGCAATTGCTCCATGGATTGCTCCAGTGTCGCCTGCTTCTTACGATACGGGCTCAGCTTCTGACGCAGAGCCGCCTCGGCCCGCTTACGGGCCTTGCGATCCTCCGCGCTTTCCCCGACAGCCTCGCCTGCGGAGGCGCCTGAGGCTCCCGCCGAAGGCGCGCCACCCTGGGGTGTACGCTTCGGCGCCTCTGTCTCATCCTTGCGACGATCCGCCAGCCAGCGCTCATAATCCTCCAGATCGCCGTCGTAATCGCTGACACGGCCGTCGTGAACCAGCCAGAACTCGTCGACGGTATTCCGCAGCAGGTGCCGGTCGTGGGACACCACCACAATGGCGCCGTCAAAATTCTGCAGCGCCATGGTGAGCGCCTGGCGCATTTCCAGATCCAGGTGGTTGGTGGGCTCATCCAGCAACAGCAGGTTCGGCTTCTGCCAGGCAATCACCGCCAGCGCTACGCGAGCTTTCTCGCCACCGGAGAACGAACGGATGGCACTGAGCGCCTCATCACCGTGAAAATCAAAGCCCCCCAGAAAGTTGCGAATGCTCTGCTCCGAGGCCCGGGGCGACAGCCTTTGCAAGTGGAGAAAAGGGCTGGCATCCAGATCGAGGGATTCCAGTTGATGCTGGGCGAAATAGCCGATGGCCAGGTGCTCTCCGGTGGTGCGCTCGCCGGCCAGCAGCGTGGACTCACCCCGTAACGCGTCCATCAACGTAGACTTGCCGGCACCGTTGGGGCCAAGCAGGCCCACCCGGCTACCCGGCAACAAACTCAGATTGATGCCCGCAAGAATGGTGGTCTCGCCGTAACCGGCCACACCGTTGCGAATGGACAGCAGCGGGTTCGACACTTTGTCGGCAACCGGAAATTCGAAGCTGAACGGCGAATCCACGTGCGCGGGGGCAATTTTCTCCATGCGCTCCAGCGCCTTGACCCGGCTTTGAGCCTGCCGCGCCTTGGTCGCCTTGGCCTTGAACCGGTCAATAAACCGCTGGATTTCCGCAATTCGCGCCTGCTGGCGCTCGAAGCCCGCCTGTTGCTGGGCCAGCCGTTCACTGCGTTGACCTTCGAACGCCGAGTAGTTGCCGGTGTACACCTCCAGTTTGCGCTGGTCAAAGTGCACCACATGGGTGGCGACCCGATCCATGAAATCGCGATCGTGGGAGATGAACAGCAGGGTGCCGGCATAGCGACGCAGCCAGTTTTCGAGCCAGAGGCAGGCGTCAAGATCCAGATGGTTGGTGGGCTCATCCAGCAGCAACAGATCCGAGGGCCGCATCAGTGCCTGAGCCAGGTTCAGGCGGATACGCCAGCCCCCGGAGAATGCAGAAACCGGTCGCAGCGCGTCGGCATCGGCAAAGCCCAGCCCCCGCAACAGCGACTCCGCCCGACGCGGCGCCGACCAGGCTTCGTGCACATCAAGCTCACCATGGATTCGGGCCTGGGCGTGATCGTCGCCGCGCTGTTCGGCGTCGGCCAGTTCCCGCTCCATCCGCCGCAGATCGTGATCGCCATCCAGCACAAAATCCAGCGCGGTGCGAGCAGACGCCGCCACTTCCTGAGCCATGTGAGCGATGCGGCAACCGCCGGGGAGCGATACCGTACCCTGCTCCGGCGCCAGCTGGCCCAGCAACAGCTGGAACAGACTGGATTTGCCCGCGCCATTGGCACCGACAATCGCCACCCGCTGGCCCGGTTGAATAGTGACGCTGACGGCGTCTAGTAACCAGACGCCGCCCCGTTGTAAACTGAGATCGGTTATCGTTAACATGTTGTCATTTTATCAGGATATTTTTCACAGAACGTACATAAGGCCATTATGCAGCGCGTCCTGGAGCGGAAAGTGACAGAACTGGAACCCGACAACCCGCTCTGGCGTTTTGCTATCGCGTTCTGGGCAAGTCCCGGCACCGAAACCGCCTGCCTGGATTTACAACGCAAAGGCTGGAGTGTTACCCGGATTTTAAGCGCATGCTGGCTTGCCATTTCAGGCCAGAAATACATCGGTAATGAAGCCGATACGGTAACAGAGTGGCGCACACATGTAACCGAGTCGCTGCGCTCGGCCAGAACATTTATCCCGCGAAACCAACCGGGCACCAAGAGCCTACGGGAGACAATTGCCCGCAGTGAGCTGGAAGCGGAGCGGATTGAGCTGGCTTTGACCTATCAGAGCCTCGCAGAAACCCAACAAGAGAACGCCGGCATGCATGGACTGGAACAACTGGCCCGCACCAACCTGAATGGGGCCGCCCCGAAGGCCGCGTTGGACCCGGACACCGGGCGCTTACTGGACGCCCTCGCGCGTCACGTGGTGGCTTTCTCGACCGGAAAACAGGGAGCATGATCATGAAGTGGCTTATCCGGCTCGCATTCCCTGCCCTCGGCGTCCTGCTGTTCCTGATTTTCTTCGGCATTAACGAGCCCGAACCCCAGGCGGTCACCAGCACGACAGAAACAGACACCAAGGAGCAGATTCCTGCCTTTGAAGGTCTGGTGCCTTCACCGGTGCCGGTGGAAGGCCCGGATATCGTGTTCAAGTGGCAGGACAGCGATGGCAGCTGGCACTACGCCGACAAGCCTCCGGAAAACGGCTCCTGGAACACCCTCGCTATTGAGCGCCAGAACAGCGGTGGCCTGCCGCGTCTTGCCGAACCCAATCTGGAGACCGATTGGCAGTCGCCTTACAGCGCGCCGTTTTCGCTGGCTCCGACGCCACCTGCGAACAACGGCAGTTGAGCCCGGCACCTGACCGGTTTCTTAACACATGTTCAGTGGCATCTCGTCACAGAACCCGCTACCTTTCCCTATTTCAAGTCAACACAACAGGGGGGCTGATTCAGACCCCTCCCGACAACACAGGACAATGAAATGAAGAAAGCACTGCTCGCTCTGGCAGTGACCGGCATTGTTGCCGGCTGCTCCACTCAATCCGATTCCGCCAAAGACCCCAGCCTGGACTCGACCGACCAGAAAGTCAGCTACGGCATGGGACTGGTTCTTGGTGAGCGGATGAAGAACGATCTGCCAGACCTGCAAATGGATCAGTTCCTGCAGGGCATCAAACATGGGCATGCCGGCGATGAAGAGGTCAGCCGGATGAGCCGCGAGGAAGTCCAGGAAGCGCTGATGGCCTATCAGCAACAGCTGCAGGAGCAGGAAACCTCGCAGATGGAAGATCTGGCCGAGAAGAACAGAGAAGCCGGAGAGGCTTTCCTCGCCGAGAACGCGGCGCGTGACGGCGTGGAAACCACCGAGTCAGGCCTGCAGTACGAAATTCTGGAAGAAGGTGACGGCGACAAACCCGGCGAAACGGATCGGGTGAAGGTCCACTACACCGGCGAACTGCTTTCCGGCGACGTTTTTGACAGCTCCCGTGAGCGCGGCGAGCCGGTAACCTTTGGACTCAACCAGGTGATTCCCGGCTGGACCGAGGGACTTCAACTGATGAACGAAGGCAGCCGGGCAAAACTGTACATTCCGTCTGACCTGGCCTACGGCCCGGGTGGCAACCACAGCATCGGACCCAATGAGACACTGGTGTTTGACGTGGAATTGATCGAGGTAAACCCGGAGTAACAACCGGTTATCAGAGCCGGCAGCCTCCGCCGTTGGTGAGGAGTCTGCCGGCCTGGTCTTCCAGACACGGCAGTGCGAATACCGCGCCAACCATCAGGCTGAGGACATCACCTTGTCAGCGTGGGCGTTGTGCAGATGTTCGATCAGGTAATCTTCCATTTCGAACCGGCTCTCCAGAATTTCTCCCAGCTCAGACAGCTGCGCAAACAGCTCCCGAACCTGTGCCTCGGTCAACGACTGGCCATTCAGTCGATCATTGAAATTCAGCGCGGTTTCCGTCGTCTGCGATATGCGCGGATACAGCTTGGCTGCCAGTTCCAGGCCACCGTCATTGAACTCCCGGGCTTCCTGAATCAGCTGTTCATAGATCTCGAAATGGCCCGCTGACACGTAATCCACCAGAACTTCACACAATCTGACGAACTTTTCCCGCAGGGCCTCTGTCTGGGAGTAGTCGGTCTCCCCGGACAACTCACAATAATGTACCAGCAGCTCCTGGCGCTCCTTCAGCCAACGATCAATCAGTTCGCTGACGCCACCCCAACGCTCCCTCGCATTACGGCAATTTTCCAACATGACGCCTCTCTCCAGTTACCTGACCTGTCCGGTTTCAAGTTCATTTTTATAGTGTCGAGACTCAAGGTACCCCATGCTTACAGTGGGCCGCAACCGTTTCAGGTACCAACCCACTCCGACCCTTTGGCGGGACGAAACATCAGCGTCAGGCCGGTCACCACCAGCAGTGAGAAAAACACCGCGGTCCAGCCGGGAATGCTGAGACCGAGGAAGGTCCAGACCACTTTGGCGCAGTCACCGGTACCTTGCAGGGCGGTGGTCAGCACTTCCATGATCGGCAGTACATCCAGCATGTAATCCACCGAGGGACCGCAGGCAGGCACCTGATCCGCAGGCAGGCTCTGCAACCACAGCTGGCGGCCGGCAACCGCAAGACCGGCGCCCGCGGCCAGCGCCAGCAGGAAGCCGTATACCCGCACGCCAAAACCGCGGGGGTTATGCAGCACCGCCAGCAGGCTCACCAGCGCAGCGCCCATAAATCCGAAACGTTGCAGCCAGCAAAGCGGGCAGGGCTCCAGCCCCATCACATGCTCCATGTAAAACGCCACACCCAGCAGGGCGGCACACACCACAAAGATTCCGGAAAAAACCAGTCTGGACGTCAAGAGTTCACCTCGGGAAAGACATTCGGGCCCGCCGAGCCGCCAGAGATCGGCGGGCGTTCACAGGGTGCTGCAAGCAGCCCCGGGGCCTGCTATTCTGCGAGAACCGGGCGGTTATCGCCATTGGTCTGCCACTAAACCCTAAACCATAGTGAACTTCAAGCCTATGACACCTCAGCTAAAGCGCTTTTTCCTGATCCTGATGTGCCTGATTCCGGCCGCGCCCGTGGCCACCGCCCTGGCTCAGAACGAGGCATCCGACCCAGAAAGTCAGGAGGAGAGTCAGGAGGAGAACCAGGAAGCGAAGATCACCGATTACATCGAGATGGATCCGCCGTTTGTCACCCATGTGGGCGAAGCCGGGAACAAACTGACCTACCTGAAAGCGTCGGTGACCCTGCGGGCGTCGAAAGAAACCACACGGCCGGCGGTCGAAGCTCACATGCCGCGCCTGCGGCACGAGCTGGTGATGCTGTTCGGGGAGCAGACCGATACCGACCGCCTGGCAACAGGGGGTGGGCAGTCTGCACTCGGGGAAGAAGCGACACGTCGGATCAATGCTGCCCTGGAAGAACAACAGACCGGAGAGGCGATCACCGGGGTGCTGTTTACCGAGTTTGTGGTACAGCGATAGGGCGGATAACCGGCGCCCGGTCAGGCAATGCGGGAAAACAGGTCATCGCTGGCGGGAAGCTGCTCGCGGGCGACCTGCCCGGCATCTTCCCAGCCCGCCTCCCAGGCGGCAATCACCACCTCGCCGCGATACGGGCAGCGGCTGCGTTCCATGCCCATGGACGCGGCCATATAACCCTGGCGGTAGGCTTTGTTCAGTGATTCCACATCCCAACCCAGCTTGATATCTCTGGCCATGCCGGCTCTCCCTGATGCCTGATGGTCACGGAAACACACAGTGACACTGTTGCTAAAGAACGTAACAGCAGGGTCAGAAGCTGACAAATGTTTGTGCAGATTCTGTGCGGCAGGTCCGGCCGGGCTGTGACCCCCGGCCCTGATCCCGGTTCTCAGGAAGCCAGGTACTGCTCGAGGAAGTCGCCGAACGGCAGCGTGTCAGCGGCTTCCATATCCGCCTGTTCGCCGTGGGAGCGCTCGGACATGCGTTCGAACTCCGCCTCGGACGTCGTGGCAAACGCCTCCTCACGAAGGCTGCGCTGGTGCTGCAGAGACATGAACTGAACCCACTCCCGGTGCCCCAACCCGGCCTCGGCCATGGCACGGGTTACCCGCGCCGACGGAATCTGCTCCGGTGCCTCCAGCTTGGCACGCTGGGCCTGAAGCGCGCGGCGATAGCTGTCGCCACCGGCCCAGCCATCCAGACGCTCAGCCAGTGGCTCAAGACCGGAAAGCAGCTCAGCGGCAGCGTCTCCGACCGCGGAGCGATGACCGCCCTGGCACAGCGCCATGGACAGGTCCCGGCCATGGGCCACAACGTCTTTGTAGTTGTCGTCCAGACGCTCGCATTCCGCGTCGCCGATGCGCGGGCTGTCAGACAGCAGACAGTCGAGCAGGAACAGATCCAGAAAGTCGATCTGGCTTTCGGAAACACCCACAGCAGAGAACGGGTCCAGATCAAGGCAGCGCACCTCGATGTATTCCACGCCACGGGCCTCGAGCGCCTGGATCGGTTTTTCCTCCCGTTCGGTGGTGCGCTTGGGGCGCACCGCACTGTAATACTCGTTTTCAATCTGCAGCACGCTGGTGTTGATCTGGATGAATTCGTCACCGCGGCGTGTACCAATGGCTTCATAGGCCGGCCACTGGGTGTGAATGGCACGGTCCAGCGTGCGGGTGTAGGTGCTGAGCTCGTTGAAACAGATGTTCAACGAGGACTGGGCATTGTTGTGATACCCCAGATCCCCCATGCGCAGTGAGGTGGCATCCGAGCCGTGCCAGGTGGTGTTATTGAAGCGCGACAGATCGTGCTTCACGTTCGCCACGAAGCTGTTGTCCAGCGCCGGCGAGGCGCCAAACAGCAGCATCAGCAACCAGCTACGGCGGCGGAAATTGCGAATCAGCCAGAAGTACTGGTCCGACTTGAAATCCTTCAGGCTCTGACCGTCACCCAGCGCTTCCTGCCACAGCGACCAGAAGCGATCGGGCAGCGATACGTTGTAGTGAGCCCCGGCAATACTCTGCATCATCCGGCCATAACGCACAGCCAGACCCTGGCGATACACGTGTTTCAGGCGACCGATGTTCGACGTACCGTACTCGGCTATGGGAATGCTGGCATCGCCGTCCAGTTCGCAGGGCATGCTGGCCGCCCAGAACACCTCGTCGCCGAGGTGACGCTGCACGAACCGGTGGATATCCCGCAGCGAATCCAACATGCCCCGGGTGGAGGAGAACACCGGGGTAATCAGCTCCATCAGCGCTTCGGAGTAGTCGGTGGTTATGGCAGGGTGCGTCAGCGCGGAGCCAAGGGCGCGCGGGTGCGGGGTCTGAGCGATGAAGCCGTTGCGGTCAACCCGCAGCCCCTCTTTTTCCACACCCTTGAGAAAACCGCCCCAATCGCTGGCAGCGAGCTGATGAAAAATCTGATGGCGGGATTCTGCCATGGATGACTCCTGCTACGGTGGGTTCCGCCTTGTCTTGTGGGCAGAACCCCCTGTGGAATGAATAACGATGCCGTCGGTTAACGACTGTCTTTGCGAGCCGACGCCAGCGCCTCGGCCAATGCACCGGCCATGGCACCCTGCTGCCGGGGCTGCTGCCCACCCTGCTCTCGCTTGCGGCCGGCGGACCGGTTGTCACCCCGACCCCGCGAAGCGGCCCCCTCGGACTTGGAGCCGGACGTTTCACCGGGCTGGTCACCCATACGCATGGAGAGGGCAATCCGTTTGCGGGGAATGTCCACATCCATGACCTTGACCTTGACGATGTCGCCAGCCTTGACCACTTCCCGGGGGTCCTTCACAAAGGTATTCGACAGCGCCGAGATGTGCACCAGGCCGTCCTGATGCACTCCGATATCCACAAACGCGCCAAAATTAGTGACGTTGGTGACCGAGCCTTCCAGCACCATACCCGGTTTCAGGTCGCTGAGGGTTTCCACGCCTTCCTCGAAGCTGGCGAAGCGGAATTCCGGGCGCGGATCACGGCCGGGCTTTTCCAGCTCGGCAATAATATCCCGGATCGTGGGCAGGCCGAACTGCTCGGTGACGTAGTCCTGGGGATTCAACGTGCGCAGGAAAGCGGCATCGCCCATCAGGTTTTCCACCTTGCGATTGTTCTTCGCAGCAATGGCTTCCACCACCCCATAGGCCTCCGGGTGTACCGATGAGCGGTCGAGCGGATTCTCCCCGCCGGCAATCCGCAGGAAACCGGCGGCCTGCTCGAAGGTGCGGTCTCCGAGACGGGACACTTTCAACAGCTGTTTGCGATTCCTGAAGACCCCATTCTGGTTGCGGAAATCCACAATGTTCTGGGCAATGCTCTGGTTCAGCCCCGACACCCGTGACAGCAACGGCACAGACGCCGTGTTCAGATCCACGCCGACACCGTTCACGCAGTCTTCCACCACCGCGTTCAGGCTGCGGGCCAGCTGCACCTGAGACACATCGTGTTGGTACTGCCCCACGCCGATGGATTTAGGCTCGATCTTCACCAGTTCCGACAATGGGTCCTGCAGACGGCGGGCGATGGAAACCGCACCGCGAATGGTCACGTCCAGGTCTGGCAGCTCTTTGGAGGCAAACTCCGACGCGGAGTAAATCGACGCCCCGGACTCACTCACCACAATACGGGCCAGCTTCAGCTCGGGGTACTTCTTGCACAGATCCCCCACCAGTTTCTCGGTTTCCCGCGAAGCGGTGCCGTTGCCGATGGCAATCAGCTCAATCTTGTATTCGCGGCACCAGGCGGCCAGCTGAGCAATGGACGGCTCCCACTGATTGCGCGGCGCATGGGGGAAAATACCACCGTGCCCAACCACCTGGCCGGTGCCGTCAATAATGGCTACCTTAACGCCGGTACGCAGACCGGGATCCAGGCCAAGCGTGGGGCGCGGCCCCGCAGGCGCCAGCAGCAACAGGTCCTTAAGATTGTTGGCAAACACGTTGATGGCTTCGGTTTCGGCGGCTTCGCGCACCTGCGCCATCAGGTCGGTTTCAATCTGCGTGGAGAGCTTCACCCGCCAGGTCCAGCGCACCACATCCGACAACCACTTGTCGGCCGCGCGGCCGTTGTCACGCACGTTCCAGCGGGCGGCAATGCGCTGTTCGGCCGGATGGGGCTGGCGGCGATCATCCTCGGCGTCTCCCACCACGATGGCGTAACCCAGGATGCCCTCGTTGCGGCCACGCAGAATCGCCAGGGCCCGGTGCGAGGGCACCTTCTTCAGCGGCTCAATGTGATCAAAGTAGTCGCGGAACTTGGCGCCTTCGTTCTCCTTGCCTTCAATCACCGTGACCTTGAGCTGGCCGTTGTGCCAGATGAACTCCCGCAGGCTGCCGAGCAGTTCGGCATCCTCGGCAAAACGCTCCATCAGGATGTAACGGGCGCCGTCGAGGGCGGCCTTGGTGTCCGCCACGCCGGCTTCGGCATTGACGTAGTCGGCCGCGGTGGCCTCCGGCTCCCGGGTGGGGTCGTTATAGAGAGCATCGGCCAGCGGCTCAAGGCCGGCTTCCCTGGCAATCTGGGCCTTGGTACGGCGCTTGGGTTTATAAGGTAGATACAGATCTTCCAGGCGGTTCTTGGTGTCGGCGTCGGTGATGCTGGTGCGCAGCTCTTCGGTCAGCTTGCCCTGTTCCTCAATGCTGTTGAGGATGGTAGACCGGCGGTCTTCCAACTCCCGCAGGTAGCGCAGACGCTCCTCAAGGTTCCGCAGCTGGCTGTCGTCCAGCGAACCGGTCACTTCTTTGCGGTAACGGGCGATAAATGGAACGGTGGCGCCCTCATCCAGCAGGGCGACGGTGGCATTGACCTGTTGCTCGCGTACGCCGAGCTCGTCGGCGATACGCCTGGAGATACTGTTCATGCAACCTCTGTGATGCGTTCTGGATCAAAGCGCAAAGGTACAGCGGCTTACTGCTGCAGGCAAGCAGCCTGGCCGCGGTTGCTCAGGAACTGCACAAGATCCTGCCAAGGCATGGGCCGGGCGTAGTGGTACCCCTGAATCTCGTCGCAATGTTGCTGGCGCAGGAACTCCAGCTGACCCTCGGTTTCCACCCCTTCCGCCACCACGCTGATCTGCAGGCTGTGGGCGAGGCTGATGATGGCGCGGATGATGTGTTCCGCATCGGCGGAATGCCCCAGCTCCTGGACAAAGGACTTGTCGATTTTGACCAGCGAAATTGGCAGATGTTGCAGATTGCTGAGGGAGGAGAAGCCGGTACCGAAATCATCAAGGGCAAAGCTGATGCCCAGCTGGTTGAGTTCCCGCAGACAACGCTGGGCGTATTCCGGATCGTGCATCATGGCACTTTCGGTCAGCTCCAGTTCCAGCAGGCTGGTGTCCACATTGGCGTTGAAGATGATGCGGAAAATGGTTTCGGTCATCTTGCGATCGTGGAACTGGCGGAATGACAGGTTGACGGCGAACACCAGCCCGGGAAAGCCGAGTTCGGCGGATTCCTGCAGCCGTTTGCAGGCCTGCTCGATCACCCAGTACCCGATGGGCACGATCAGACCGCTACGCTCGGCCACCGGGATAAACTCGTCCGGCCCCACCAGCCCCCGCTCTGGATGATTCCAGCGCAGCAGGCACTCGACACCACGCACCTCCTCCGTGGCCAGATCGATACGCGGCTGGTAATACAGCTCGAGTTCGCGGCCCCGCAGGGCGTTCCGCAAGTCCGCTTCCAGGCGCAGCTGGTAGCCGGCGGTGATGTGCAACTGGCGGTCATAAAACCGGTAACTGGTGCCGGGATCGCGTTTGGCTTCGAACATGGCACGATTGGCCCGGCGCATCAGGTTCTCCGGGCTGTCGCCGGCTTCCGGATAGGTCGCCACCCCCAGGCTGGCGCTGACCACCACGCTCTGGCCGTCGACGGTGACCGGATCATTCAGGGCGCTCACCAGCTTGCGGATGATCTGGGTAATATCGAGGGAGTCTTCCACCTTTTCCACAATGATGGCGAGCTCATCCCCGCCAATCCGCATCAGCGAATCGACCCGGCGCAGGCAGTGGCGTAGCCGTTCCGCGAGCTTCAACACCAGCTGATCGCTTTTCTGGTAACCAAACGATTCGTTAAAACTGCGGAAATCATCCAGATTCAGGTGCAGCAGGGCCAACCGGTGAGCGCCACGTTCGGCCCTCAGCAAAGCCTGCTGCAGGCGGTCGAAGAACAGGTCACGGTTGATGAAACCACTGGCCACATCGCGGCCAAGGTGGCCGAGCGCGGTTCCTGCCAACTGTTCCCGATACCACAGGCACTTGACCGAGCGAGCGAGGCCCCAGCCATCCAGGGTCTGACGACAGAGGTAATCGGTGGCGCCGTTGGCCAGCAGGTCCGGGGCACGCTCGGCACAGGGTTCGGCACTCAGGGCCAGCACCGGCTTGTCGTTGCTGGCCACGTGCAGGTAATCCAGGAAGGCCGCCTCGGAATCACCATGGAACACACAGTCCCAGAGGATCACATCAAAATGGGTGTTGCGGATCAGGTCATCACAATCGATCAGATCCGGACACCACACCATGTCCGGGACAAGTTCGCTGTCAGTGCGCAGCAGGGTCTGCATCCACAGGAAGTCGGTGTATTCCGGCGTCAACACCAGCAATCGCACCTGGCTGGAACTCATTGTTTCCATTGGAAGTGTCATCAAAAGCGCCTGATAATTCATCAAAAACAGCTGTCAGTTCCCCAAGGATAGCTGATAGATCGTCAAGGTACAGGGTCTGTTGCTGGTGTAGAATGCGCGGATGAACAAACTCAACCCCAGACAGAACGAAGCAGTGCGTTATGCCGACGGTCCCCTGCTGGTTCTGGCCGGTGCCGGCAGTGGCAAAACCAGTGTCATCACCCGCAAGATTGCCTACCTGATCGAACACCTCGGCATTCCCGGGCGCCACATTGCTGCGGTCACCTTCACCAACAAGGCCGCCCGCGAGATGAAAGAGCGGGTGGGCCGCATTGTTGATCGCAAACAGACCCGCGGACTGATTGTTTCGACCTTTCATAATCTTGGCCTCAACATGATCCGGGAGGAACACCCGCATCTGGGCTACCATCCCGGCTTTTCGATCTTTGACGCCGAGGATGCCAAGGCGCTGTTACAGGACCTGATGCTGCGGGAAGACAGCGCTGACGCCGGCGATGAACTGTCCGACGTGCAGATGACCATCTCCGCCTGGAAAAACGCCATGCGCGGACCGGAAGAAGCGTGGAGTAAGGCGGCCGATGAGCGCGAACAGCGCATCGCGCTGATCTACAAGCGTTACAACGAGTACCTGAAAGCCTATAACGCGGTAGACTTCGACGATCTGATTCTGCTGCCGGTGCAACTGTTCCGCACTCACCCGGACGTGCTGGCCAAATGGCGACGCAAGATCCGCTACATGCTGGTGGACGAGTATCAGGACACCAACGTGTGTCAGTACGAACTGGTCAAACTGCTGGTCGCGGAACGGGCGGCCTTTACCGTGGTCGGTGACGACGACCAGTCTATCTATGCCTGGCGCGGCGCACGCCCGGAGAACCTGGCGCAACTGAAAGAAGACTTCCCCAGCCTGAAAATCGTCAAACTGGAGCAGAACTACCGTTCCACCGGCCGTATTCTGCGCAGCGCCAACACCGTGATCGCCAACAACCCCCACGTGTTCGAGAAAGCGCTGTGGAGTGATCACACCATCGGCGAGGAGATCCGCATCGTGCGCTGTCGCAGCGAGGACGCCGAGTCCGACCGGGTGGCCACTGAAATCCTCGACCAGAAGCTGAAAAAGGGGCTCGCGTTCCGGGACTTCGCGGTGCTTTATCGCGGCAACCACCAGGCCCGGCTGCTGGAAATGAAACTTCAGGCTTACCAGATTCCCTATCGCATCTCCGGGGGGCAGTCGTTCTTTTCAAAAAACGAGATCAAGGACGCAATGTCCTACCTGCGACTGCTGATCAACCCGGACGACGATGCCGCTTTCCTGCGGGTGGTCAACGTGCCGCGCCGCGAGATTGGCCCCCGCACCCTGGAGCAGTTGAGTCACTACGCCCGCTCCCGCAACGTCAGCCTGTTCAAGGCCCTGGGGGACATGGGTGCGGAAACCCACGTCACCGAGAAGGGCCTTGACCGGTTACGACGCTTCGCCCATTGGGTGGATTACATCTGCGAACGGGTGCACCGGGAAGATCCGGTACCGGTGATCAAGCAACTGTTTACCGACATCGAATACGAGGAATGGCTGCACCAGCATTCCGGCACCCCAAAACAGGCCGAGCGCCGCATGGAAAACATCTGGTACCTGGTGGAATCCATCCAGCGCATGCTGGACGACGGCAAGGGCACCGCCGATGAGCTGGGTATCGAGGACGCCATCAGCAAGCTCATCCTGCGGGACATGATGGAACAACGGGAAGAAGACGACGATAGCGACAAGGTTCAGCTGCTCACCCTGCACGCGTCCAAGGGGCTGGAGTTCCCCCACGTGTTCATCATGGGGCTGGAAGAGGAAATCCTGCCCCACCGCGCCAGCATTGAGGAGGGCAACATAGAAGAGGAGCGCCGGCTGATGTACGTCGGCATCACCCGCGCCCGGGAAACCCTGACCCTCACCTACGCCGCCCAGCGCAAACAGTACGGCGAGAAAATCGAGACCATCCCCAGCCGCTTCCTCGATGAACTGCCGGAAGACGACCTGAAATGGGAAGGGCTGGGCGACCTTGATGTGGAGGCCAACCAGAAAAAAGGCAAGGCCACCCTGAGCGCATTGCTGGGGGACCTGGGTATTTAAACGACACTCTTTGTCGGACAATATTTCAAAAAACTGCCATACACGTGAAACTTTTTGTTACCCTCGAGCGTAAGGGTTAACGCGTAGGTGAATTTCGCCTAACCCTGTTGAAGTAAATTTCAATACAAAAACAAACGTCGAGGAACAAAACATGCACTGGAACAAGAACCTACTGTACCGGCATATCGCCCTTGCCCTGAGCACTGTGGCCCTGTCCGCATGCGGCGGGGGCTCTTCCGGAAGCGATGACAGCACCTCAACCACATCCCAGAACCAGGAATCGGCGGTCGCGGGAGATCAGGTGACGGCCACCGCTGAACCGAAACCGACATTCAAAGAAAACTACTCGCCGATGGGCGCGTTCAGCGAGCCTTTCGCCGAACCCACCATCATTGTGGACGGCGAAGTCGTGGAAACCGATGAGAAGTGCGTGGAAACGGCTGACGGCCTGGCCGAGTGCAAGCCCGCCGCAGGTACCATGGCACTCCTGAAAGACGGTCGTCTGCTTTACCTGAACGCCCTGGAAGGCACTGAAAACGTGGAGCTGTCCATCGTTGCCGAGTTCGGCGAAGTCTCTGTGAACGATCAGAGCCGGGTGCTGTCTCTGGGCGAAAATGATGAGCCCACCTGGCTCAAGCCTGATGTGCTTCGCGCTGGCGCTAACCCGGACGGTGCGGACAGTGAAACTCTGTTCAATAACACGCCGCTGGCGGTATTGGACGGCTTGCTTGACACCGCAGACAACACCGACAAGAACGACGGCGCCCTGTTCTGCTCAGACGTTATCGGTCTGGCTGATGGCAGTGTCTTTGCGGTTGGCGGCACCGATTATTATTCCGAACCCGGTATTGACGGCCTGCCTCTGGGCGTTGCCGAGCTGGAAGGCATCAAAAATTCCCGTATCTTCCACGCCGAGACCAACACCTAGACTCAAAGCGGCGACATGAAGTACGGTCGCTGGTACCCCTCCCTGGTTACTCTGCCGGACAGCAAAGTACTAGTCGCCAGTGGTGTTGAGAAGCTCCTCAAGCCAGTCTATCCCAGTGACCCGCTGAACAGTGGTCGCAACATTGCGCAGACAGAAGTCTTCGATCCGTGCACCGGCACCTGGAGCGTCAATCCGTCCACTGCGGACCGCTCGCTGCCACTCTATCCCCGCTTGCATTTGCTCCCCAACGGCCACGTTTACTATAACGCCGGTGGACAGGCCTTCAATCCCTTCGGACAGGCCTACGATCAAGCGCTGTGGAATATCGCTGCCACCTACAACCCGGCCGAACAGCGCTGGACAGACCTTGCTTACGCCGGTCTGCCGCTGGAGTTGGATGAAATTGGCCTGGGTCAACTGGCCAGCACGTTGAACGTGACTAACCTGTCACTGGAACAGGGTGCATCTCTGGTCGGCGACCTGGTCGGCTCAGCCGGCAACCTGCTGACGCTCGCAAGTGAACTCGACATTGATCCCGACACTTTGAAAAGTGCCATTGGTGGCGGGATGCGCGGCTCGACCTCGTCCACAATGCTCCCCCTCAAGCCCAATGAAAACGGCGAATACACCGATGCCGAATTCCTGACTGCAGGTGGCGTACCGAGCTATGCTCTGCTGACCAGCCCGGGCGGATATTTCCCCATCGCCCAGAGCCGGATCGATACGATTCGCACCGACGGCGATGAAGTCGACTACGAATCACGTTTGACCGGACCACTCAATCGGCCGCGCTGGTATGGCACCAACGTGCTGATGCCCGATGGCTCCGTCATGGTCTTCAGTGGTGGCGATCGTGACGGTGTGGTCGTGCCCGGCCTGGAAGGTCCGATCAAAACCGCGGAGCGCTTCGACCCCGAGACCAGCACCTGGACAGAAATGGCGTCTGGTATCCGTGCGCGGACCTACCACAATACCGCTGTGCTGCTTCCGGATGGCCGCGTCATGGTGGCAGGTCACTCTCCGATCAATACCGCGTACCTGCGGTTTGTCGACCTGCAAGAGTTCGGACTGGCACCGTATGACGGCCGGGATCCGAGCTTTGAGATCTACACCCCGCCGTACGCTATGCGAAACGACCGCCCAGAGATCCTTTCCGCACCGGAAACCCTGATGCCGGGTGATGAGTTCAGCATTCAGGTAGACCAGGCAGCAGAGATCGACAAGGTACTGCTGATCCGTCGAACAGTGATGACACATGCCGTTGACAGCGATCAGCGCGCCATCGAGCTGCCGGTGCAAAGCCGCAATGGTAATAACATTCGGCTGAAAATGCCCGAGAGTGCCAGCGTGACGCCAGCCGGTGCTTATATGCTGTTCGCCAGCAAGAACACCGAGGAAGGCCGGGTACCGTCGGTCTCTGCGCCAATCATGGTGCAAACCACTGGGTCTCTGCAATGCAGCGGCGGTATGCAGATGGTTGATGAGGGTGGCGATACTGACGAAGAGCTGCGTGACGGGCCGCTCTCTAATCTTCTTGGCACCCTGACCGGGCAGCGCTAGGAGGCGTCATGAACCAAAGTGATCAAAAGTCAGGCATTCACGGGATAGCTTCCGGCCTTTTGACTGCTGCGCTTTTGACCATGGCCGGGCCAGGGATGGCCCACGAACCCCCGGGTGCAGAAAATGTACCCGAGGGAGTAACCATCGCGACCATCGCCCACGAGGGCGATGTTGGTGGAATGAGTGCCATGGTGGTGGACGCGCCGCAGCCAGCTCTGATGATTCGTTACGACGGTGAGCAAGTGCTGACGGTCTACGATTCTGAGAACGAGCCTTTCTTACGCTTCACAGATAGCAGCGTACAGGCGCACGTCCACAGCGTAGACTGGCCAAATCTCCTTCAGAGCGAAGGATATGCGGTCGCAGAGGATACACATTGGGTGGAGGTCTCTGGCTCGGGCACTTTCGTGTGGATAGACTCACGTTTGTCTAAACCAGAGGTCGACCAGTCCGATGAAACCGCCCAATGGCGCATTCCCGTTCAACTGGGCGAACAGGAGGTCTCAGCCATTACAGGCCGGCTCACCTGGCGGCCAATCGTAGCCCAGTCCACGGATGATGGGCATTAATAAAAAAACCCGCCAGCCGGCGGGTTTTTTTATTAATACTTTTTCTTCACTTTCAATTTACTTCTGACACCATATATTCGACAGCCGCTTCAATGTCTGCATCGGAACAGCTGCCACAGCCGCCTTTGGCCGGCATAGCGTTAAAACCATTGATGGCATGGCTAACCAAAGTGTCTAAACCTTTCTCGACACGACCACTCCACGCCCCGGCATCACCCAGTTTCGGCGCGCCCGCAGCACCGGTATTGTGACAGGCCATGCAGGCCGCATCGTAAACTTCATTACCACTGCGGGGACCAGCACTGGCGCTGGCAACCGGCGCGGCCGCAGAACCGCAATCCTCACCCTGAACACACACCTCGCCCACCGGGGCGATGCGCGCACGAATTTCGTCTTCAACACTTGCCGTTACGGCACCCGCTGTCAGGCCAAAGCCAAGCAATACAGCAGCCAGGACTCTCTTCATCTTCACAATGCACCTCGCATCAGAGCGTTATAATAGTCAGACATTGCATTATAGCGATTGCGGCAAGGCAAAAAAACCAAAGCTCGAAATCGCCACTCGATTTCAACCGTTTTTATTGCCGTTTCGTAAGCATTCAAACGTTCAATCGCTATTGCGGTTACCATGGCATACGACCTTTCCCGGGACCAGGATTTATGCAACCTACTGAAAAAACGCCCCACCCGCTTCGCAAGCCTTTACTGGCGCTGGAATTCGGATCACTTGCCATCCTGCTGATCTCCATGGGTTATTTCTCCCACAAAGCCGAGTCTGCAAGTGCTCTCAATCCGGGCTGGCTCCTGATTCCGGCGATGGCGAGCCTGGCGGTCTTCTGCAGTTTCATCGGCCTGATGTATCTGCGGTGGGTCGCGCTTGCCGAAACCCGCGAGAAAACCCGGCACAAATTCGTTTTCTCACTGTTGGCCCTTACCCTGCTCGGCGTATGGTCCTATGGCATCTTCAACACCTGGGTCAGCCTTTCAGCCTAACAAGGACTTTCGCGCATGAACTTCTCATTCAGCAGC
This sequence comes from Marinobacter goseongensis, assembly GCF_023156235.1. Taxonomy (GTDB): domain Bacteria; phylum Pseudomonadota; class Gammaproteobacteria; order Pseudomonadales; family Oleiphilaceae; genus Marinobacter; species Marinobacter goseongensis. The sequence goes on from NZ_JAKZAI010000019.1 coordinate 44,382, forward strand.
TTGCGGCACGCCTGCTCCCCGACAATGCCTCTCCTGGCGTTCTGCCTGTTACCCGCCCTCGGCCTCGGTCAGACCGATGGCAGCCCTGCAGATACGTCATTGCCAAAAGACCTGACACTGCAGGACTGCGCCCTGATTGACGACGGCATCCAGCGGCTGGCCTGCTACGACAGCCTGAATGACCCCGTGGAAGCCCGTGGGCAGGCTGAACAGAAAGACGTCCGCCAGGCCGAGGAGGCCACCGACACCTTTGCCTACGACGCGCTCGCTGAGGCTTCGGACGATGAGGTTCTGGTGGAGGAGATAGCCCGCGATTCGGAGGACGAGGACGACGGCGTGATGGCGGCACTGGTGCAACGTTACACCGCCGCGGAGAAGGCCGTGTTCTCGTTCTCCGGCAGCTTTGTCGGGCATCGGCCAACCTACATCCTGCCGATCACCTGGGTGGACACACCCAACGAGAGACCCGTCAGCCCGAGACTCGGCGAGACGGCGTATGACCACTCGCTCGACAACGAGGAAGCCAAATACCAGATCAGCTTCAAGGTGCCATTGCTGACCGGCTGGCTTGATGACCGCACAACCCTATGGTTCGGCTATACCCAGCAATCGTTCTGGCAGGTCTACAATACCGACGATTCCGCCCCCTTCCGGGAGACCAATTACGAGCCGGAGATTTTTCTGCGTTATCAGGCAGACTACGACCTTGGCCCCGGCACACTGAGCGGCCTCACGGTGGGCTTTAACCATCAGTCCAACGGTCAGTCAGAGCCCCGCTCACGCAGCTGGAACCGAATCGTCGGGTCGGTGGGCTACAGCTACAACCGCTGGCTGTTCCTGTTAAAGCCCTGGTACCGATTGCCGGAGAGCGACAGCAAGGATGACAACCCGGATATCGAGCGTTTTCTGGGGCATGCGGATTATCTCGCGGTTTATAAGCTGACAGAGGATCGCACCCTCTCCCTGAAGCTGCGCAACAATTTGCGCTCGGAGGACAACAAGACTTCGGTGGAATTCGGGTACAGTTTTCCCATGGGGGATACGATCAGAGGGTTTTTCCAGTACTACAACGGCTACGGGGAGAGTCTGATCGACTACAACGAGCGGATTCAGCGGGTCGGGGTTGGCATTATGCTAAACGACTGGCTGTAGACCTTGTTCAAGACCAAGCGAAACGACACCTTTTCCTGAAACACGCTCAAGCACATCCATGTGGCGCTTGGGCTCCGCCATCCATGGCTCCGCACAGTTTCAGGAAAAGGTGCCGTTCCGCTCGGCCCCGAGCTCTTATACAAGCCTCAGGTATTCAACCTGTCCATTTCCGCCAGCAATTCGGCGGTTTTGGCTTCCATCAACGGGATATCCCCGCGCGACTCCACGTTCAACCGCACCACCGGTTCGGTGTTGGACATCCGCAGGTTGAAACGCCAGTTGTCGTATTCCACGCTGAGGCCGTCTACATGGCTGACGTTTTTGGCGCCAACGCTGTAGGCCGCTTCAATGGCAGCGATGACTCTTGGCGGTTCGGCGATTGTGCGGTTGATTTCGCCGCTGGCCGGGTAGGCTTCGATGCGGGCGTCGATCAGGGAGGAGAACGGCTGGCCGGTCTGGCACAGGCGTTCGGCGATCAACAGCCAGGGAATCATGCCGCTGTCGCAGTAGGCGAAGTCACGGAAGTAATGGTGGGCACTCATCTCGCCGCCGTAGACCGCGTCTTCGTCCCGCATGCGCTGTTTGATGAAAGCGTGGCCGGTTTTGCTTTCGATGGCTTCGCCGCCGGCCGCTTTGACCAGATCCAGGGTGTTCCAGGTCAGGCGCGGGTCGTGGATGACTTTGCCGCCGCCGGTCTTGCGCAGGAACTGGTCCGCTAGCAGGCCGACGATGTAGTAGCCCTCGATAAAGCGTCCGTTTTCGTCGAAGAAGAAGCAGCGGTCGTAATCTCCGTCCCAGGCAATGCCCATGGCGGCGCCGCTGGCTATGACGGCATCGGCGGTGGCCGCGCGATTTTCCTCAAGGATGGGGTTGGGCACGCCGTTGGGGAAATGGCCGTCAGGCTGGTGGTGCACTTTGACGAACTCGAACGGAAGGTGCTGTTCCAGTTGGTCGATCACCAGACCCGCGCCACCGTTCCCGGCATTGACCACGATCTTCAGCGGCTTGAGCGCAGCAGCGTCAACGTAACCCAGAAGGTGATCCACGTACGCGGACATCACTTCCAGCGCCTCGTAGCGGCCCTGTCGGGGGGCATCGCCGAACGGTTCCGGCACTCGGTCGCGAATGTCGTTCAGGCCATTGTCCGAGCTGATCGGGCGTGAATCCGGCCCGACCATTTTCATGCCATTGTGATCCCGGGGATTATGGCTGGCCGTTACCATGATGCCACCGTCCATCTTGTAGTGGCTGGTGGCGAAATACACCTGCTCGGTGCCGCACAAGCCGATGTCGAAAACATCAGCCCCCGCGGCCATGAGACCAGAGCTCAGGGCTTCGCTGATTTCCGGGCTGGACAGGCGAATATCATAGCCTACGATGACGCGTTTCGCGCCGGTGACTTCCACATACGCACGGCCAATACGCTCGGCCAGGATCGGGTTCAGCTGGTCCGGAACACGACCCCGCAGGTCATAGGCCTTGAAACAGGACAGGTCCATTGTCGGGTGTTACTCCGCGGCTTCTGATTGCAGTTGGATGTAATTCTGGATGCCCATCTGGGAAATCATTTCCAGCTGGGTTTCGAGCCAGTCGATGTGCTCTTCTTCGCTGTCCAGAATGCTGCGGAACAGTTCACGGCTGGTGAAGTCCTGTACCGTTTCGCAGTGGAGAATGGCCTCTTTCAGGTCAGTGTGGGCCAGGTGCTCCAGTTTGAGGTCGCAGGAGATCATCTCTTCCACGTTCTCGCCAATCAGCAGCTTGTTGAGATCCTGCAGGTTGGGCAGCCCTTCCAGAAACAGAATGCGCTCGATCAACTGATCGGCGTGCTTCATTTCATCAATGGACTCTTCGTATTCCTTGGCGGCCAGTTTGGTGATGCCCCAGTCCTTGTACATGCGCGAATGCAGGAAGTACTGGTTGATGGCGGTGAGCTCGTTGGCGAGCACCTTGTTCAGAAACTGGATGACTTTCTTGTCGCCTTTCATGACGGGTCTCCTGGATGAATGAGCAATTCCAACAAGGATAGACCTTTGTTCAGGGAGAAAAAATCACAATTGGGAAAAGCTCGCAGTAAGCGCGATGTCAGGCGGGCTGAGCAAGCATGTTTGCCATGGCCAGATAGTCCGGGGTGCGGCTTTCACGCAGAATTTCCCGCGCGGTACAGGCGCAGCGGCCGCACTGGGTGCCCACACCGAGCTCCTTGCCCAACTGGCGCATGGAACTGATGCCGTTATCGGCGGCTTCACGGATTTCACGGTCGGTTACGCCATGGCAAAGGCATACATACATACGAATCACTCACTGCCCAATGAAAGATAGTGATAATTATTGTTATTTGCATGCAGAATTGCAAGCCCTTTGATTAAAAACTACGCGAGATTGCATTACACTGGCGGTCATCATTCAGATCCATCGACCAACGCAAGGAAGCCTTATGGCGCTCAAGGCCACCATCTTCAAAGCCACGTTGAACATTGCCGACATGGACCGTCACTACTATGCGGACCACCACATCACCCTGGCGCGCCACCCCTCCGAGAACGACGAACGCATGATGAGCCGGCTGCTGGCGTTCGTGCTCAATGCCAGTGAGGATCTTGAGTTTACCAAGGGGCTGAGCACGGACGATGAACCCGAGTTATGGCGGAAATCCCTAAGCGATGAGATTGAACTCTGGATCGAACTGGGGCTGCCGGACGAAAGCCGCCTGCGCAAAGCCTGCAACCGCTCACGCCAGGTTATCCTGTACACCTACGGAGGACGCGCGGTACCGCTGTGGTGGGAAAAACACCATAACAAGCTGACGCGATTCAACAATCTCACCATCATCAACCTGCCCACCGCACCGATCGAAGCCCTGGCTGCCATGGTCGAACGTACCATGAGCCTGCAATGTTCCATCCAGGACGGCGAGGTCAGCATCGGTAACGAGGACTCACTGGTCAGCATCACGCCGGAACCGCTGCACCCGGCCTGAAAACAACCTGTGACGGGGCTGGACAGACACCCGCTGCGCACGTAAGATTGCGCACTCGAAATTGACGCAACAGCAGCGATTTCAAGCGCCCGTAGCTCAGCTGGATAGAGCGCTGCCCTCCGGAGGCAGAGGTCAGAGGTTCGAATCCTCTCGGGCGCGCCATAAATATCAAGGACTTGCGTGAGAACGCCAGTCCTTTTTTTTGGTCTGTGCCCAAACGGTGCCCTAACAGTGCCCTAAAATTTACGGCGACAGGATCAGCTCCTAACATTCTGACCTTTGCACTGCCCTCCTCTAACCCTACTCGGGCACCGAAAACCTCCCTTCATAGAGTGCTCATTGCAGCAGAAACCTCGACATGGCCAGGACTTTGCCCACACCCAAATCAATCTTTCTAAACCCGCGGACTAAACCATCAACAAACGGTCGTTTGTTGGAGGCCTAGCCCCTTCGTACGAAAACCTGCAATTTTTTGTTGTTTTGTGTCCAGAAATCACGTACAAAAAACTATGATTA
>NZ_JAKZAI010000002.1 GCF_023156235.1 Marinobacter goseongensis
GGGTCGTTAGCTCAGTTGGTAGAGCAGTTGGCTTTTAACCAATTGGTCGAAGGTTCGAATCCTTCACGACCCACCAAATTGAAAGTATGGCAGCTGGCTGAGCGGTTGCGGTGCTTGATCCTGTTATGGGTCGTTAGCTCAGTTGGTAGAGCAGTTGGCTTTTAACCAATTGGTCGAAGGTTCGAATCCTTCACGACCCACCAATAAGAGACGAAGCGTCATGCTTCTGATCTGAAAAAGAGCCTTCGGGCTCTTTTTTTTTGCCCGCACGCACCCAATGATATACTCCGATGGCCACTGAAACACAGAGACGCAGTAATGACACAAGCCGAAGACCGCATTCTGGTTCAAGAGCATCTGGCGCACCAGGCTGAACCGAAACCGTTAAGCGATGACGAGAAAGCCCGGCTCGAAGCTCGCATCCGTCAGGCGTTGAAAGAGCAGGATGCGGTGTTGGTCGCGCATTACTACACCGACCCGGAAATCCAGCGTCTGGCTGAGGAAACCGGCGGTTGCGTCGCTGACTCTCTCGAGATGGCCCGATTCGGTAATCAGCATCCGGCGACGACCGTTGTGGTGGCGGGTGTGCGCTTCATGGGTGAGACCGCGAAAATCCTCAACCCGGAAAAGCGAGTGCTGATGCCCACTCTGGAAGCTACCTGTTCGCTCGACATCGGGTGTCCGGCGGATGAGTTCGCGGAGTTCTGCGATCAGCATCCGGACCGCACTGTGGTGGTGTATGCCAATACCTCAGCCGCGGTGAAGGCGAGAGCCGACTGGGTTGTCACCTCCAGCTGTGCTCAGGCCATCGTGGAATCACTCGATGCCAGGGGCGAGAAGATCCTCTGGGCGCCAGACAAGCACCTGGGCCATTATGTGCAGAAAACCACGGGCGCCGATGTGTTGTTGTGGGATGGGTCGTGCATTGTGCATGAGGAATTCAAGTATCGCGGTCTCGAAGATCTGAAAGCGATCTACCCGGATGCCGCCGTGCTGGTCCATCCGGAATCTCCGGATGCCGTTGTGGAAATGGCCGATGTGGTGGGATCCACTTCACAGCTTATCCATGCGGTTCAGACGTTGCCTAACCAGCAGTTTATCGTTGCCACCGATAACGGCATTTTCTATAAGATGCAGCAGCTGGCTCCGAACAAAACGCTGATTGAGGCGCCGACTGCGGGTAACGGAGCAACCTGCCGAAGTTGTGCTCATTGCCCCTGGATGGCAATGAATGGGCTAGAAAACCTGCTCCATGTGCTTGAGCACGGAGACCAGGAAGTGCTGGTGGGAGACAACCTCCGTGAGCAGGCCCTAAAACCACTGACGCGAATGCTGGATTTCACGGCGGGGATGAATCTGCAGGCTGCCGGCAACGCCTGATCCGGCTAGCTGCGCCGGGCAATCAACTGTTCGGTAATCTCGGTCAGGCGTTCGGTCACAATCTGGCGCATGGGTGCCCCGGCCGGCAGCTTTTCCTGCGCCTGGCGAAGCTGTCGCTGGGCTGCTTCCAGATTTCCCATCAGCGCCTCATACTCCGCCCGAGCCCGATGCACACCGACGATATTCCGTGCCATGCCCTCTGCCTCGGCGAGCAGGCTCCACAGAGTCTCTTGATTCGGACGTTCCCGGGTCAGTCGCTTCAGATAGTCGGCGGCTGCCTCGCCGTTGCCCTCAGCAGTTTCCACCTCCGCCAGCCGATAGGTGATCGGATAATTTCCCGGATTGCGTTCGAGCGCGTTTTTTAATCGGCTCCGGGCCTCGTCCAGGTTGCCCTGTGTGATCAGGGCTTCAGCCAACGTCACCACATAGGTAATGCGCCCGGGATTATTTTCCAGCAGCCTCTCCAGCACGGCGATGGCACTACCGGGGTCGCCGTTGCGCAGGTGAGCGGCGGCCAGGCCATACCGTATGGCATCGGTTTTTTCGGTGTCCGAACGATTCAGGTAGTCCTGGAAGGTATCCACCGCGACTTTGCCGGAGCGGGCGTAGTGAACCTGCAGCCGGGAGCGTATCAGGTGGTACTCCTGGGTGTCCTGGACGTCCCGAATCGGGTACTGCTCTGCGCGGTTACGGGTATCGGAGACGCGGCTCTGGGTAAGAGGGTGGGTCGAGAGGTACTCAGGGACCCGGTTTCCCTGCAGGCGGTTCTGCCTCATCATGATTTCAAACATTTCAGGCATGCCCCGTGGGTCCATACCGGCGTCAGCCAGAATGTCCATGCCGACCCGGTCCGCCTCCTGCTCGTGGGCGCGGCTGTAGGCGAGCATGTTCTGGATCGAGAGCGCTTGAGTGCCGGCAATCGCCGCAATGCCGATGTCAGACTGGGTGACGGCAGACAGCACGATGCCGGCGAGCATCCCGGCGAGGGCCAGCGGGGCGCTGGTTTCCTGTTGCTCCATCCGGCGCGCAAAATGCCGTTGGCTCAGGTGGGCCAGTTCGTGGGCCAACACGGAGGCAAATTGCTGCTCGCTGCGGGCATTCAGCATGAGGCCGCCGTTAATGCCGACAATGCTGCCAGGCACCGCGAAGGCGTTGATATCCGGGCTGTCGATAATCGCCAGAGTCAGGTCGCGGTTTTTCAGGGGGGCCGAGGGCACCAGGCGGTAGATCACGTCGTGCAGGTAGTCATAGACCAGTGGGTCGGATATCTGGGGCGCGGACCGGCGAATGGAGACCATGACCTGACGACCGATCTCTGTCTCCTGCTGCTCCGAGATCAGACCGCCGCCCGCTCCCCCGATGGACGGTAGCGTGCTGTCCTGGGCCTGGGCCGGGATTACCGGCAGTGCCGCGATCACAAGCATCAGCGCCCGTATCAGCCATGCCCGGGCCGGTGTGTGGTGAGAGGAGAAGGTAAGCATCAGTGTCTGAAATCCATTGCCAAATCGCTTGATAGGACAGCATTTTGCCATTAAAAGTTCTAGTACCCTTCATTAAATACGATTGAGGTGCAATCAGGGGGCAGTGCCGTCATAATGCCGCCTCGTTAATACAGGTTCTGCAAGGTGTGGACCGTTCATGGCTCAGAAAATTCTGGATGCATCCGGGTTGCGGTGCCCGATGCCCTTGTTGAAAACCAAGCTCGAACTCAACAGCATGTCGCCGGGCGATGAGCTTGAAGTGATCGCTACCGATTCCGGCTCTGCCCGTGACATTCCTGCGTTCCTGAAACTCTCCCGCCATCATCTGGTGAGTTCCGAGGAGGCCGGAGGCCGCTTCCGGTTCGTGATAAGGTGCGGCGACTGACAGCGCCGCCGTCGATGTTCAGGTACTAACGGTCCCACACCGTGTTTCCACGGAGATGTACATGGTCAGAATTTTACGCGGTCTTGCCCACAAATACTTTTCAGATGACGAAGCCGTCATCCTTTTTCTGCTTCTGATCACGGGCACGGTATTTGTCATTCTGTTCGGCGCCATGCTGGCGCCGGCGATTGCCTCGGTCATCATTGCGTTTATCCTGCAGGGTCTGGTTACCAAGCTGACAAGAACGGGTGTGCCTGAAATTGTTTCCATCATTGGCGTTTTTCTGGTGTTCCTGGGCATTCTGGTCGGGTTCATCTTTGGCTTGCTGCCGCTGCTGTGGACCCAGGTGACCTCGCTGGCCGGTGAGGCGCCCCGGATTATTCGGGAGTTGCAGTCCTACATGGAGTTGCTGCCGCAGCAATACCCGACGCTGATATCCATGGAAGCGGTCAGTACCGTCTATCGTCAGATCAGCACCGAAGCAGGGCATCTGACCCAATGGCTGGTGTCTTTTTCCCTCTCGAGTATTCCGGATCTGGTGGCGCTGCTGATCTACATAGTGCTGGTGCCGATTCTGGTGTTCTTTTTTCTCAAGGATCGCAACCTGCTGCTGACCGCGATCGCGCGGCTGCTGCCCCCGCAGCGTCCGATGATGCTCAGAATCTGGCACGAGGTGAACCTGCAGTGTGCCAACTATGTCCGCGGCAAAGCGGTTGAAATCCTGATTGTGGGTGGGGTCACTTACATCTCCTTCAAGGTGCTGGGCATGCCTTATGCGGCGCTGCTGGCCTTACTGGTGGGCCTGAGTGTGGTGATTCCCTACATCGGTGCCGCCGTGGTGACCATACCCGTGGCCATGATCGCATTGTTTGCGTTTGGCTGGGGCTCACACTTCATCTGGGTGATGGTGGTCTACGGCATTATTCAGGCGCTGGATGGCAACGTGCTGGTGCCGGTGCTATTTTCCGAGGTGAACAATCTGCACCCGGTGGCCATTATCGTGGCCGTGCTGTTTTTCGGAGGCATCTGGGGGTTATGGGGCGTATTCTTTGCCATCCCGTTGGCCACCATGCTGAAGGCCGTGTTTTCGGCGTGGCCGGTGAAGGACAGCCCAACTGAGGAAAGGGTCGAGCAGGGCTGATGGACAAGGGCATGACATCGCCTTTAATTCCCTTGTGTCAGTACGCACCCAACATTACCATATCGGTTTTATTCGGACGGAGCTTTTATGATTACGGGTAGCCTTGTCGCACTGGTCACACCCATGCATCCCAATGGTGACATTCACTGGGAGGATCTGGACAAGCTGGTGGACTTTCATCTTGAAAACGGCACCGACGGTATTGTTGCCGTGGGCACCACCGGTGAATCCGCGACACTGGATCCCAAGGAACATTGCCGCGTCATCGGTCACATCATAAAGCGTGTCAGTGGCCGTATCCCGGTTATTGCGGGAACCGGTGGCAACAGCACCCGGGAAGCCATCGAACTGACCACTGAGGCTCACAAGCTCGGCGCCGACGCTTGTCTGCTGGTTGTACCGTATTACAACAAGCCGACCCAGGAAGGCCTGTACCGTCATTTCAAGGCGATCGCCGAAGCCGTTCCGGGTATGAGCCAGATGCTGTATAACGTCCCGGGCCGCACGGCCTGCGACATGCTCAACGAGACGGTTGAGCGCCTGGCAGATATCCCCAATATTATTGGCATCAAGGACGCCACCGGTAACATTCCACGGGGTACTGAACTGATAGCGGCGGTGAAGGGGCGCCTTGCGGTCTATTCCGGTGATGATGCGACAGCCGCCGACCTGATTCTGGCCGGTGCCAAGGGCAACGTTTCGGTTACCGCAAACGTGGCGCCGAAGGACATGGCTCTGCTTTGTAAAGCAGCGATCGCCGGTGACCGTGAGGAAACGGCACGGCTGAACGAGTTGCTGATGCCGCTCAACCGCAAGTTGTTCCTCGAGGCTAACCCCATTCCCGTCAAGTGGGCGTTGCAGCGGATGGGGATGATCGGCGAAGGTATACGTCTGCCGTTGACCCCACTGAGTGACAAGTTCCACGGTGAAGTTGAAGATGCCCTCAAGGCCTCAGGTGTACTCTGAGCTTTCCGTACCACCAAAACTCTGGAGTAGCCTGATGGTGTTCCTGTTCAGGACAGCAAGAAAAAACGTGATGGGCACGGCAGCGAGGATAACCGGTCTGGCCGTGCTTCTCACTGTCAGCGGTTGCAGTCTTCTCGAGGACCGTTCCGAGCGTTACGTCAACGCCAGTGAGGGCGAGCCCCTGCGCCTGCCGGAACAGGCGGACGACGCCCGTTTCGGCCAGGTTATGCCGGTTCGGGAGGTGACTACCGCCGATTCTGGCAAAATGTACCGCGATTCCATTCCCACGCCGCCCGATATGACCTCGGAGATTCTCGAGGAGAACTACGTGGTGGAAGAGCTTGATGGCCAGATGTGGCTGTTGATCAATGACGTGCCCGGCCGGGTCTGGCCCGCGGTTTCGTCCTATCTGAATGACCGAGGCCTCGGTGTCGCCCATGACAGTCCGCAACTCGGGCTGCTGCAAAGTGAACTGGTCAACTTCAGCAAACGCGCGCGAACACTGATGGAGCTGGACAGCGATCCCGGCGCCGGAGAGCAACTGCTGGTGGTTCAGGCCCGTGTGGCTCCGGGCGTGCGCCGCAAGACCACAGAGGTGCAGCTGCGGGTGAACGAAGTGGACAGCAATCCGGATCAACTGCTGGCGTGGCAGACGGGCTCTGTACCTTCCCGGGATGACCTCGATGCGAGCGAGAAGCTTCTCACGGACATGGGCGAGTTCCTCAAAGGTCGCGAGGAGAGCAAGTCCTATTCCCGGGCAGCTCTCGGTATGGTCAGCGAGCCACTGGTGCGACTGAACTCCGAGAATGACCAGCCGGTGTCCATTGAACTGGACCTGGACTACGGTCGGGGCTGGTCTGAAGTCAGCCGTGCCTTGAATGAAGCGGAGATTCCGGTGGTCGACCTGAACCGCAGTGCGGGCTGGTTCAATGTGGATTTCCGCAGCGAGTCGGAACGTGATCCCGGCTGGTTCAGCTGGTTTGCCGATGAAGAAGAGGCGAAGCACACTTTTGATCTGAACGTTGAAGAGCAAGATGGCGTGTTGGTAGTAACGGCATCGCGAGCCGATGGCTACGACGGTGACAACCGTTCTCCAGAGCTGCTCTCGGAATTGTTCGAATATCTTTATTAATTACCAGGTGCCGGCTGCGGGCCGGTCATCTCCGGAGACCTGAAATGGAAAAGCGCGAAGAACTGTACGCTGGCAAGGCCAAATCTGTTTACCGCACGGACGATCCCGAGCGGTTTGTGCTGGTGTTCCGTGACGATACTTCTGCGTTCGATGGCGAAAAAAAAGAGCAGTTGAACCGCAAAGGCATGGTCAATAACCGTTTTAATGCCTTTGTCATGGAAAAGCTGGAGGCCGCTGGTGTGCCCACGCACTTCGAGGGGCTGCTGTCGCCGACCGAGTCACTGGTGAAAAAGCTGGATATGATTCCGGTAGAGTGCGTGGTTCGAAATGTTTCCGCCGGCAGCCTTTGCCGCAGGCTGGGTGTGGAGGAAGGGCAGAACCTGACTCCGCCCACCTACGAGCTGTTTCTCAAGAACGATGCCTTGCATGATCCGATGGTCAACGAGTCTCTTGCCGTAAGCTTCGGCTGGGCCAGCGCTGACGAACTCGCGCGAATGAAAGAGCTCACCTATAAGGTGAACGATGTGCTCAAGGCTTTGTTTGACGACGCCGGCATGCTGCTGGTGGACTACAAACTGGAGTTCGGCCGTTCTGGTGGCGATATCGTTCTGGGTGATGAGTTCAGTCCGGACGGTTGCCGTATCTGGGACAAGGAAACCCGCAAGAAGATGGACAAGGACCGTTTCCGCCAGGGATTGGGTGAAGTGATTGAAACCTACGAGGAAGTTGGTCGCCGTCTGGGCATTCAGTTCGACTGACCGACGATAACCATACAACAACGAATGGGTGTTACATGCGTAAACTGATTCTTGCCCTCGGCGGCGCCACCGCATTGGCAGCGCCTGTGGTTCACGCCGATGTTATCGGTCTGGGTGCCAACGTGAGCTACTGGGACTCGGACCTTTCCGGCGATGTCCGCAACGGCGGCGATGCGGTCGATGTGGATAACGATCTGGATCTGAGCAGCGACTCCAACGCCAATCTGAGCGCCTATATCGAGCACCCGGTTCCCTTGCTGCCAAACGTGCGGCTGAACTACACGAAAATCGAGCAGGACGGGCGTGGCGAAGTGTCGCTTGCCGGATTCGATGGCGTACAGGGCGAAGTCGATTCTTCCCTTGAGCTCACGCAGCTGGATCTGACGCTCTATTACGAAGTGCTGGATAACTGGGTGAATCTGGATCTGGGTATTACCGCCCGTGATCTTGACGGGGAGCTGACCGTGCAGGAGGTTCTCGGAACCGCCGTCAGTCAAACAGAAGTGGACGCTGTCATCCCGATGGGCTATCTGGCTGCCCGTTTTGACCTGCCGTTTACCGGCGTTTCCGTCGGTGGCGAAGCCAATGTTATCAGTTTTGACGGTGACTCAGTCTACGACTACAACGCCTACGGTCAGTTCGAGGTTGCGCTGTTGCAACTGCGAGCCGGCTACCGCCAAATTGCCATCGACTACGAAGATGGCGACGACGAGTTGGATATCGACCTCGGTGGCCCCTTTGTAAGCGCCGGCGTTCGATTCTGACAGGGAGAGATACCTTGAAAATCCTGGTAACGGGAACCGCCGGGTTTATCGGCTCGCACCTTGCTCACCGCTTGCTGGATCGCGGTGACGAGGTGATTGGCGTGGATAACGTCAACGACTATTACGACGTGAGCCTGAAGGAGGCCCGACTTGCGCGCCTGACTGGCAAGCCGGGTTTCACCGAAGTCCGCAAGGACGTGGCTGACCGTGAGGCGATGGAAGCGCTGTTCCGAGAACACAAACCGGAGCGGGTAGTGCATCTGGCAGCGCAGGCGGGGGTTCGTTATTCCCTCGAGAACCCCCATGCATACGTTGAGGCGAACCTTGTCGGGTTTATGAACATCCTCGAGGGCTGCCGTCATAACGACGTCAAGCACCTGGTCTATGCCTCCAGCAGCTCCGTGTACGGCGCTAACGAAGCCATGCCGTTCTCGGTGCATGACAACGTGGATCACCCACTGAGCCTCTACGCCGCCTCCAAGAAAGCCAATGAGCTGATGGCGCATACTTACAGCCATCTGTATAACCTGCCGACAACGGGGCTGCGCTTCTTCACGGTCTATGGCCCCTGGGGTCGCCCGGATATGGCTCTGTTTATCTTCACCAGGAAGATTCTGGCGGGCGAGCCGATTGACGTCTTTAATCATGGCCACCACAAGCGGGATTTCACCTACATTGACGACATCGTCGAAGGTGTCATTCGCACGCTCGACCATGTCGCCGAGCCCAACGAGGACTGGAGTGGTGCGCAGCCGGACCCGGGCACCAGCAAGGGACCGTACCGAATCTACAACATCGGCAGTAACAATCCGGTGGAGCTGTCGCGCTTTATTGAGATTATCGAAGAGCGGGTAGGCAAGAAGGCGGATAAAAACCTGTTGCCGTTGCAGCCGGGTGATGTGCCGGCCACCTATGCCAATGTGGACGATCTGATCAAAGACGTGGGTTACAAGCCATCCACAACGGTAGACGAGGGCATTGCCAACTTCGTCGACTGGTATCGGGATTTTTACAAGGTGTAGTCGACACACCAGACGAAAAAGGCCAGCGACTGCTGGCCTTTTTTACGATCAGGCTCTCGGCAAAACGCTGTTCAGAGAAGCTGGCAGATTAAGTTGACGTTTTTTTCGGCTCAGCGGGCAGGTGAACTCAAGCTCTGCGGCCACCAGCTGCAGGGGCACCGCAGCCGCGGTGCCGTAGAGCCGGTCACCTGTAATCGGGTGGTTCAGTCCGGCGAGGTGGCGACGGATCTGGTGTTTGCGGCCAGTTTCAATGGTCACCTCCACCACCGTCGTGTTGCTGTCCGGATCGTGCGCCAGGGTAGTGACATGGCTGATCGCTTCCTTGTCTTCCACCGGCGCATTGATGCACATCGCGTTGGCCTCGAGATGACCGTTGACCCGTGCGTGGTAAAGCTTGCGCAGGGCTCGTCCGGCGAACAGATCTGACAGCGCTGCGGCAGCTTTGCTGTCGTGGGCGATCAGCATCAGCCCCGCGGCGTCTGCATCCAGCCGGTGAACGAGAAAACAGGGCTTTGCCAGTCGCACCTCCGCCTCGCGCAACAGGCTGCAATGATCGCCCCACTGTGATCCCTGGGCCAGCAATCCGTGCGGCTTGAACCACACGCTGTACTGGCCGAAGTCGGTCAGCAGTTCTGCCGGCTCGGCCTTGCGCGCCAGTACGATGTCATCGTAGAACAGTTGCAGCCGGGTGCCGGCTTTCACTTCCCGCTTCGCCTTCCGCAAGCGCACCTGTTTGCCTTTGTTGGTCCAGCGACAGGCGCCCTTGGCCATCGCGTCCTTGATGCGCATCTTGGACAACCCGGTTGCCTCACTGAGTGCATCTACGGCGGTCTGGGGCGTTTTCAGGGTAATGTCTACAATCGTGCGCATAGGGTTTTCGGTTCCGGGTAGGGAAGTGGCTGATCGAATACGGGCAGTATACCCGTAGTTACTGATGGGTACGCCCACTCCTGCGGGATTCGTGGGTTAATATTCTTTGTGGGTGCAAATTCAGGGAGCAGGGATATGAGAACGTGGGCGTTAGTGGCATTGATGAGTTTGCTGGCGGGCTGCACCAGCGTGCCGGAGGGCATTGAACCGGTTCGCGGTTTTGATGCGGATCGGTACCTCGGCTCCTGGTATGAAATCGCCAGGCTGGATCATTCCTTCGAGCGCGGCCTGAGCAACGTCCGGGCGGACTACAGCCGTAACGCAGATGGCAGTATCAAGGTCACTAACCGTGGCTACAACAGTGAGGAAGGTAAGTGGGAACAGGCGGATGGACGCGCGGTGTTTGTGGGTGACGACAGCACCGGTCACCTGAAAGTTTCGTTTTTCGGACCCTTCTACGCCTCCTATGTGGTATTCGAACTGGAACAGGAGGACTATTCCTACGCTTACGTGACCGGCTACAACCGTGAGTACCTGTGGTTTCTCTCACGCACGCCCGAGGTCAGTGACGACGCTCTTGAGGCGTTCAGGGCGCGCGCCAGGGCGGAGGGTTTTGATCTCGATGAGTTGATCGTGGTAGAGCAGGAGAAGAACATTTAAGAAGCGAACCAAAACCCGGAGATAACGACTGCCCCCGCACGTCGAGATTATTTACAGTCGTCTGTATCACGTACCGGGGCACAGGTTTAGTGTTTCTTTGCTCTGAGGGAGTAGCGCCTCAGACCAATAACCCCGAGGCCGAGTCCAAGTAATGACAGCGTGGCAGGTTCCGGGACGATGATCTTCTCGCCTGGCATCCATTCTCCAATATAGGCGTTCGAGTGGTTTTCGGTTGAAAAAATGAAATGCTGACCATCCGTGCCGTTGTTGAGAAAATGGGCCGGATTGCCATTGATCGGCATTGTGGCCTCAAGAAACATGTTTATGCTGGTGCCGTCGGGCACGGCGCCTTCCATGAATGAATTGATGCCGTAGTAGCCCGATCCATCCTGGTTTAACCACCTGAACTGGGCTGTAATGTCCGCTCCTCCCTGAAAATCGATATCAAAAAACCGTGTCGTATAGCGAAGCTTTGTGATCTGACGCGAGTCTGCGTCAACCAGGAGCGTCATGTCGGCGCGATCCGTTGCTCCCCCAGGGGTGCCGGTGCGCTCTTTTGTCAGAACCTCAAACGTGTATTGAATCAGTGTGGCTTCAGCCTGAGCGGAAAGAAACAGCATTGTTATCAGAATCCATTTCATTGGTCGTGCTCCCTGAATTACTGAAAAAGTTCGACAGCAAGGATCAGGCCACCGTCAATAAATCAGGGACTTACTGCCGTGTACCCAGGTCAACTGTAAGGAAGTTTGACGCGCCGGGATGACGGCGCGACCCGGGCGAACTGCTGGTGGCGGGGATGGGGGATTAAAGCGAACACGCACAAAAAAAGCCAGCTCTCACGCATTACGCAAGCAACTGACTTTCTTCACAGAGGTGGTAGGACCACCCAGATTCGAACTGGGGACCTCTACCATGTCAAGGTAGCGCTCTAACCAACTGAGCTATGGTCCTGTCTCTGCAACGGGGACGAAATATACTGATTCCGGCTGTGTGGGTCAACCACTTTTATACGGGCTTTCGGTGGCGCAGCCAGCCTTTCAGTGCCTTGCTGATCACCCCCCAACGGTTGACCAGCAACGCAGCAAAAATCAGCCCGCAACCGGCGAGTTGTGAGGCAACCATGGTTTCGGAGAACCAGCCGGCGGCAAACAGGGCGACCCACACCGGTTCCAGCACCAGAATAACGACGCCATGGCTGTTGGCCGACAGGCTCTGGGCGTAGGTCTGCAGCAGGAAGCGCCCGGCGGTGCCGATGACCGCGCTGGCGAAAATCCACCACACCAGAATCGGGGAAAATGCTTCCGCCGCCGGTGTCCAGGACTCCAGCAGTAAGGATTCGATCAGGGTCAGCACGCCAACGGTGAGTAACGCGATGGCGGTCAGGGGCAGGGCGGGAACCCGATGTTTCTCGACCGATTCACCGCGGCGGTTAATGACCGTCCGTTGGTTGGCGGCGCGGGTGTTCAGAGTAAAGTACAAGGCAAAGATGAACGCGGCCATCACGAAGAACAGCTGACCGAGCTCTGGACGAAACCCGTTCTTGAGTGACAACAGCGCCAGGCCGGCTACGGCAATGGGAATGGCAATCCAGGTGCTTGCCGGTTGAGGTTCCTTGAAGATTACTCGCGCAATGATTGGCACGATGACCACCCCGAGGCTGGTCAGAAAGGCGCCCTCGCCAACGTGAGTGCCGTGGAACAGACCCATGATCCAGCAGCTCATGGCAGTACCGAACACCAACCCGACACCGACGCTACGGCTCAGTTGATCGGCGGAAAGGCGCTTGAGTGACCGATAGGACACCAGCGCCAGTAGCCCGCCGGCGAGCAAAAACCGCGCAGCCATAAACAGCAGGGGCGGCATCAACAGGACGGCCTCTTTGGAGAACATCCAGCTGATCGCCGCGAGCAGGGTCACAATGATCAGAAAAAGGTCGGATTTGTGCGCGTTGGACATCGGTGTTCCGCTTAACCGGTGAGCAGAAGAAAACAGGAAAGCGGACAATGTATAGTTTGCGAACTAAAAAAGAAAGATCCGCACGCTGGTGGGTTTGCGGTAGCGGCTGTCGCCCTTCAGCCTGAGCCACTCAGCCTCGTTTTCCAGCAGGCAAGGGATCACAAGGCAATCGGTGGTAAACCAGGCTCACTGGTCAAAGAGCTGGCCTGAGAACCCAAAAGAGTGTCTCAGGCCAGTAATCTTGCGCACAAATGCTAGAAGAAGCTGGAATCCTTGATCGCCTCGAAGCCAAACCTCAGTTTTACTTCATCGCCGACAAGTTCAGGATCCAGGCCGTAGGTCATACCCCAGTCGCTGCGCTTGATGGTGGCTTCTGCACTGATCCCAAGCGTGTAGTCCTTGTGCCCGATGGGGTACTTGTCGGATTTGTTGAGCGTGACATCCACGTCCACAGGCCGGGTCTTGCCCAGCATGGTGAGATCCCCGGTCACCGTGCCGGTGTTCTCGCCGGTGGTTTCGAAATCGGTCAGCTCGAACGTGACCTCCGGGTATTTTTTGCTGTCGAGGAAATCCGGTTTACGCAGGTGTTCGTCGCGTTTGTCGTGGTTGGTGAACACGCTATCGCTGCGGAAAATCAGAGTACCGGAACTGAGTTCGTTGGCCTCTTCATCGAATTCAAAGCGGCCTTCGATGTCACGGAACATTCCGATCACGGGGGCATAGCCAATGTGCATGACCTCAAACGCCATGGAGAAATGTTCGTCATCTACCACGAATTTTTCCGGTTCGGCCAGCACCGGCGTTGTCGTCGCCGTCAGCAGTGCCGAAAACAGGGCTGCGTGAGCAAGGTTGGATTTCATGTGGGTGTTCTCCTTTGATAAAGCCAGTGCATGTCCGTCGCGAAGGAATACACGAGCAGAGTCAGTGCAGCGGCCAGGGTCCAGGTCGCAAACCCGGGGCTTGCGGGTGGGAGTACAGCAACCATCAGCGTGGCAACCTGCCAGACGCAAACGGTTTTACGGCGAAAGCTGTCGGGAAGCGGATCGTTCAGAAAAGGCAGGAAATGCCCGGCTATGACGAAGGCATAGCGCATCAGTCCGAGCAGCAAAACCCACCATCCTGCCTTGTCCAGGGCAATGACCGCGACACACAAACCAAGAATGAAGAGTGCGTCCAGTTCCATGTCAAAGCGGGCGCCAATGGCGGTTTGTGACCGGGTCTTCCGAGCGATGGCACCGTCGACACCGTCCAGGATCAGTGCCAGCAGGCAAAGTACGCCATAGAGCCACAGCCACGGTCCCAGCCTGTCGGAGAAGGGCGCCAGGCTGATCAGGGTGATAACCAGGCTTCCGCGTAACAGCGTTGCCCGGTTAGCCCAGCCGAAGTCGCGGCCGGCAGGCCAGAAGCGGAGCAACAGTCCTGCCATTGTGCCGAATAGCGCAGCGGCGATGGCGTGCAGGAGAGGGCCGGTTTGAGCGATAACATCGGCCCCGAACACCAGCGCGGCGGTGACCATGCCCGCCCAGACAATATCCAGGTACGTCGGCCAGCCAACTTGTTCGGAGCGAAGGGGGGAATCCATGCTGTAACCTCGACGTATTTCAACAGGCCTTTCTCAACTATAGTTGTTGAGACTGAGTTTAGTTCCCTACGGCCGGCGGTTTGAAACAGACCTCCGCCCGGCGGTGAAACCCCCGAAGCAAGGAGGCATTATGTCCCGTTCTGACCCAGAAGTATCCGAAGCCTGCGATGAATCGGGGGTCGCTGACGATTCGGCCACGGAAGCGTTCTGGGTAACCGGGGCGGGCCGGGGCGCGATTCGTCCTACTGACGTCCGCACGGCCGCAGCACTGACGGCGTCGGAGGCGGCGCAGTCGGTGGTTGAGGTGGAAACCCTGTATTCCGGCGTGAGCCGGGGCACCGAATCGCTGATTTTCTCCGGTCACGTGCCTCCGGAAGAGTACCAGCGCATGCGCGCGCCTTTTCAGGAGGGAGAGTTTCCCTATCCGGTGAAGTATGGCTACTGCAATGTCGGCAAGGTCACCGAAGGAGACAAGACCTTGACAGGGCGAACCGTGTTCTCTCTGTTTCCCCATCAGCGCCGGTTCCGACTCCCGGCGACGGCGGTGATGCCGCTGCCGGATGGCGTACCGCCGGAACGAGCGGTACTGGCGGCAAATATGGAAACGGCCATCAACGGATTGTGGGATGCAGCGCCCCGGGTCGGAGACCGAATTGCCGTGGTGGGCCTTGGGGTGGTCGGCTTTCTGGTGGCCTGGCTGGCCAGCCGGATTCCGGGCACGCGGGTAACCGCCATCGATATTAATCCGGCCCGGTCAACGGTAGCCGGGGCACTGGGGCTGGCGTTTGAAACCCGAGCTCAGCGCGATGATCACGACCTGGTGTTCCACACCAGCGGCCATCCGGACGGTCTGAACACTGCGTTATCCCTGGCCGGTATGGAAGGGCGCATTGTCGAGATGAGCTGGTTCGGCACCCATGAGGTGTCCGTTGCTCTGGGCGGCGCATTTCACTCCAGACGTCTGGCCATGATCTCCAGTCAGGTCGGACAGATCAGCCCGATCCAGCGCCCCCGCTGGACCTACCCGGACCGTCTGAAACTGGCGCTGTCTTTGCTCGACAATGCCACGCTGGACGTCCTGATCACTGGCGAAAGCAGGTTTGAGGATCTGCCTCAGACCATGGCGACGCTGGCCGCTACCACCGATGAGCTTTGCCATCGTATACGTTATAACTGAAACATCCTCCACAGAATTCAGCCACAGACACCCTTGAAGAGGTTTTTGCGTTTATGTACAGCCTGACCGTCAGAGATCATATGATGATTGCCCACAGCTTTCGGGGCGAAATCTTCGGGCCTGCCCAGGCGCTCCATGGCGCCACTTACGTTGTGGATGTCACGTTTGAGCGGCCGGAACTGGACAGCGACGATCTGATCGTGGATATCGGCCTGGCATCGGATGTGCTCAAGCAGGTGCTGGCGGACCTCAACATGAAAAACCTCGACGACATCGAGGAATTCCGTGGCCGCAACACCACCACTGAGTTTATGGCTCGTCAGGTGTTCGAGCGGCTGGCCGCAGCCGTCAGGGCGGGGCATCTGGGCAGCACCGGTGCGGGCCTGACCGGAATGAAAGTGACTCTCGGAGAGTCGCATCTGGCCTGGGCGAGTTTTCATGGCAGCCTTTGACGGCTCCGCTGTGCTGACCGTTCTTGTGCCGGGAGATCCGGACCAGAACACCGGCGGTTACCGCTACGTCGGCCGGGTGGTGAGCGCGTTGAATGACTCCGGGCACCGAGCCCGGGTGGTCGGGGTGGACGGACGGTTTCCCTGTCCGGACGACACGGCATTGGCAGCGGTCGATGAGCAACTGGCACAAATGGCCGATGGGGCAGTGGTGATCCTGGACGGTTTGACCATGGGTGGCATGCCGGAGGTCATTGAGCGCCATGCTGAACGATTGAATCTTGTTGCGCTGGTTCACCACCCACTGGCGGATGAAACCGGTCTGGAGCCGGATCAGCAGGCCTTGTTTTTCCGCAGTGAGCAACGGGCTCTGGCCGCTGTGCGTGGCGTTGTAGCAACCAGTGACTACACCGCTGCCCGATTGGCGGATTTCGGTGTGCCTGCAAAGCGGGTCAGGGTGGCGCGGCCCGGTGTGGACGCGCTACCGACCGATCATTCGGGGGCGGCCAGTGATACGGACGGTGATTCGGCAACCGTTGAACTGCTCTGTGTGGCCCACTTGTCGCCCCGCAAAGCGCAGTTGCAATTGGTGGAGGCTCTGGCCGGGCTGGCTCGGTCACCGTGGCATTGCACACTGATTGGTTCAGACCAGCGGCATGCTGAATATGCGGCTCGGGTAACCGAAGCTGTGGTATCGCTTGGACTGCAGAGCCGGATCACGGTCGCGGGGGAATTGGACAGCCGTGAGGTTGAACAGGCCTATCGATGCGCGGATCTTTTTGTTTTCCCCTCATTGTATGAAGGCTATGGCATGGCCATCGATGAAGCGCTGGCGGCAGGCCTGCCAGTGGTTACGTCTGACGGGGGCGCGTTGTCCCGCGTGACGGGTACGCCCGGGGTTCGCACGTATCCGGCCGATGATACCGATGCCTTGACCGGCTTGCTGAGCGAGTTGCTCGGTCAGCCCGAACGGCTGGTCGCTCTCAGGCGAGACCTCGAGTCTGCGTCAACCAGTGTGCAGACCTGGGAACATACAGCTGAAGCGTTTGTTCAGGCCCTGGCGGAGCTCACCGGTGAGCGTGACGCCACTCTGTTCGATGCCACCTGGCTGGCGTTGCGCGAACCGGCGGATCATCGTGCCCGTGATCGCGCCCTGACCGAGCAACTGGCGGGCTGGATGACCCGGCGCTACCAGGCCGATCAAGACCGGGCGCCGATAGCCATTGCCGATCTTGGCAGTGGTGGCGGCTCGAACGCCCGGTACCTGTCGCCACGCATCGGGGTGCCTCAGCACTGGACCCTGCTGGATCAGGACGCCGAGTTGATGGGAATTGCGGAGGCACGACTCGCGTCCCTGGACGTGCCCCTGAAGCCTGTGATTGCGGACCTGATGCCGGAGACACTGGCGCAATACCTGCCGATGGATGCCGAAGTCATTTCTGCCTCAGCGTTGATTGATCTTGTGTCCAGAGACTGGCTGGAGGCGTTGGCCGCAGCAGCAGCCGAGCGAAACGCGACGGTGTTCGTAGTGCTCAGTTACGATGGCCATTTCAGCCTTGTTCCCGAGCACCCGGACGATGGTCTGATCCGGCAACTGGTGAACGAGCACCAGCATGGCAACAAGGGCGCAGGTGCAGCGCTGGGGCCGGGCGCGACCGCGGTGTTGCAGCAATTGCTGGAGGTTCACGGTTATCGGGTGTCAACCGGCTATAGCCCTTGGCAACTGGAGGGGTCAGACGCGGAACTTCAGCTCGCCCTGATGGACGGTTGGTGCGCTGCGGCGACCGAACAGGCGCCGGCGATGGCGGAGCGTATCAGGGGATGGCTGAATGATCGGCGGCACCAGGCCGAGAGGGGCGAGCTCGCCGTCCAGGTCGGCCACCAGGACCTGTTGGCCTTCCCGTCGGGGGCAAGTGGTGGCTGAACAGGTCCCTCGGCTTGGCCCGCTGTGGCGTTGGGCCGCGACGGCACTGTTGCTGCTGGGGCTGCTCTGGTGGCTGGATGTGCCTGAACTGATGGCAGAGCTGGAGCGGTTCCAGCTCTGGGTTGTGGTACCGGCGCTGGCACTCACCGTGGTGCAGGTGTGCGTATCCGCGTGGCGCTGGCGTTTCACCGCCCGATGCCTGAGTCTCCAGCTGCCGCTGGGCGTGGCGGTCAAGGAATACTATCTCGCCACCTTTCTGAATCAGGTGTTACCGGGAGGGGTGCTGGGGGATGTGAATCGCGCGTGGCGGCACAGTCTCGACGCAGCCTCCCGCCTCGCATCTGTTCATGCGGTGGTCATCGAACGGTTGTCGGGGCAGGTGGTGTTGTTTGCCCTGGCCGCTCTGCTGATGGCGGCTGCATTCGCTTTCGGAGGGGGCGTTAACGGCCGCCCGGCCGCCACCCTGCCAGAGTCCGGAGCGATGGATACCTCCCGCCTGCTGTTTGCTCTGGCTATCTGTCTCGCTCTGTTAGCGGCGGCCGCCGTGATTTTCCGCACCCGCCTGTTGCGCTACGGACGCCAACTCGCGGGAGATATCCGAGCTGCGCTGCTGCGCTGGCCAGTATGGCTGATTCAGTTGGCTTCATCATTGCTGGTGGTGGGAAGTTATCTTGCGGTGTTCGTGGTTCTTGCCTTCGGCGCGGGCTACCTGGTCGATGTTGACTCGCTGTTGATACTGCTCGCTCTGTGCAGCGGTCTGCTGCTCAGTATGGTGATCCCGGTCACCGTGGCCGGTTGGGGGGTCCGGGAGGGCGCCGCAGCCGTTCTCTGGCCCCTGGCGGGCTTGCCCGCGGAACAGGGCGTTGCACTGAGTATCGGTTATGGCCTGCTGGTGCTGCTGTCCAGCTTGCCGGGCGCGGTGTTCACCTTCAGTTCGGCGGCAACTGCTCGCTGAAATCCAGATCAAACAACATGTCGGAACCCAGGTTGACCAGTTGCGCCCGGGGGCGAAGGGCATCGGATAGCAGATCGATCTCCGGCAGTGAGAAGGCCGGCCGGCCACTGCCGATGATCATCGGGGCAACCATCACATGCAGACGGTCCAGCAAACCGGCATTGAGGAAAGCGGATACCGTCAGCCCGCCGCCCTCGACGAACACCTTCCTCAGACCGAAATCGGACAACACCCGCAGTATGATTGCCGGTGCCGCGGGTGTGTCAGCGTGGGCGTCGCCAAGGCAGGGCACCTCGACAGGACCGGATTGCTCAAGCATACGGGCCGCAGCGGCCGGCGACGCCGGGGGGCAGTAATCGCCGGCGGTCAGCCTCAGTGTGGGCGCTTCGCCGTCAGTGAACAGATGGTGGTCATGCGGAACGCGGCGCTGACGATCGATCACCACGCGCACCGGGTTGGCCCCGGACGCTTTCCGGACTGTCAGACGGGGGTTATCGGTTGTGGCCGTGCCAGCGCCCACAATCACTGCGTCGGATATTGCGCGGATGCGGTGGAGATGGGTGATGCCGTCCTCACCATTGATGAAACGGGATGCTCCGGTGACGGTGGCAATGCGACCGTCCAGGCTCTGGCCCAGTTGGCCGACCACACGGCAGCCCGAAGCAGCCGCCAATGGTCGACACAGGGGGAGAAAAATCTTCAGCAGGTTGCGGGCACTTTCGGTCGCCGGTTTCAACAACTGCCAGTGGTTGCCATTGAGCTCCAGTGATGGCGCGTCATCGTCCGGCAATGAGAGTGTCACATTGGTACGGTTGACTGCATCCAGCACCAGATGCCAGGCAGAATGTGTATCAAGTAGTCGGGCAGCCATAGCGTATTTGTCCGTTGCCGATGGATTCAGTATAGGCAGATTGTGTATAAAGCTATATGTACGTTACATTTCCAGATTGATTCACTTTCACGGCTTAATTGCGGGACACCCGGACGGGTCTCCTCGGGCCAACCTGTGCTGACCAGGCTGAGGCAAAGCGCTATGCGGTACCTGCAATCCTTTCATCGACGCCTGCGGCAGATTCGCGAGAGCGGGCATTTGTCCCGGGAAGATGTGGCGCGTATGTGCGGCGTTGATGAGCCGCGTGTGGCCAGCTGGGAAGCGGCTGAGGTAAAACAGCGCAGCTATCCGGGAGTCACCGAGCTGCTCGATCTGTGCATCCGCACCGATACGCCGCTTGAACATGTTCTGGATCTGGATGCGGCCAGTGACACCGGTCAATTGCAGCTACCCGGTCTGGCATTCAGTCACAGCGACGACCTGGGCGTGGCCCTGGCGGAGCTGGAAAAGGAGTTGAATCGCGTTCAGATCTCGGAAGAGGAGGGCGAGTTGCTGCGCCGGTTCCGCAAAGCGTCCACTGAAAACCGGCGTATGATCCTGCAGATTCTGGGCCGGTAAACCGGCCCGTGCCTTACTTACCTTTCTTGTAAATGTTCTCGTATACGTAATTGGTGGCTTCCACGAAGCCGTCGATGCTTCCGCAATCGAACCGTCTCCCCTTGAATTTATACGCCAGCACACAGCCGTTCTTGGCCTGCTCAAGCAGGGCATCGGTGATTTGTACCTCGCCGTTCTTGCCCGGCGGCGTGCGCTCGATGATGTCGAAAATATCCGGTGTCAGTATGTAGCGGCCGATGATCGCGAGATTGCTGGGAGCGTCTTCCGGCGCCGGTTTTTCGACCATGTCGGTGATGCGGTAGAGGCCATCTTTCATCGATTCGCCGGCGATAACCCCGTATTTGTGGGTTTCATCCGAGGGCACCTCTTCGATGGCTACGATGGAGCAGCGGAACTGGTTGTAGAGCTTGACCATCTGGGTAAGCACACCTTCCCCGGTACCATCTTCAACACAGAAGTCATCCGCCAGTACCACGGCGAAGGGATTGTCGCCCACCAGATTCCGACCGGTAAGAATGGCATGGCCGAGGCCTTTCATCTCGTTCTGTCGGGTGAACGCAAACGAATTGTTGTCGATCAGCTCACGGATGGACGTCAGCAGTCCTTCTTTTCCGGAGCCGGCGATCTGATGCTCCAATTCGTAACTGATGTCGAAATGATCTTCGATGGCCCGCTTGCCGCGCCCTGTGACAAACCCGAACTCGTGTATTCCCGCGTCAGCAGCTTCTTCCACGCCGTACTGAACCAGCGGTTTGTTCACCACCGGCAGAATTTCCTTGGGCATTGCCTTGGTTGCCGGCAGGAAGCGGGTTCCGTACCCGGCAACCGGAAAGAGGCACTTCTTGATCATAACGTTGGTCCTTATGTCTGCTGCGATGCTCGGCCTGATGTGCAAGGTCAGTCACGAAGTGTGCCAAGTGTAACCAAGTTGTTGGTCTAAATGGAGGCTCGGGTACGGAAATGTAGAGATTGGTAAAACAGGGAACTCTGCAGATTTCTGTGTTGGCGATTGATTTGCATAGAAAAAACTTTTAAATAACATTGTAACTGACTGTATTTAAGTCATATTCTGTTTGTAAATTTTGGCAACAGCCGATGGATTTCTGTGCTCTGATGCCATACATTCCCCCCATGAAAAATAATTCAGACTCGCCGGCATTTCGTTAGAGCTGTAGCCGCCGTTCTATGGCAGGACTCTGTAACTTGAAATTTCATCTGTTGATCGCACTGTTGTGGTGCGCAGTCAGTCAGCCCCTCCAGGCCGCAGAGGGTGGCACCTGGTCGCGTAATGGTTGGCAGCCTGACACCGACCCGTTCGGGGTTGGTGTGGAGGCCTACCGGGAGGAGCGGGAGCACTGGCTGCGATCACGATTGAAATTCTCCGGAAAAACGGACATGAGCAGCGACGGCCGTGATGGGGCCTTGGGCCTGGCGGCAGACAGCCTGATCGGTCAGAGGGATGCGATCGGTTTCAATTACCGGGACTCCCGGTCCTACAAGGATGATACCGATTCCAGTGCCGCCTCCATCCGCTACCAGTTTCCGGCCGGTTCCAGTCAGTTACAGGTTGAGGCGGGCAGTTCCCGTTATGACCATGCGGTCAGCAGCGATTCGCATCGCTATTCCGCCGGGGGAGAATCCCGTGTGCTGGGCTTCGGTGCCAGCCGCTCACTGTTTTCACAGTTCGGCATGGACTTTGATGGTCTTGTCAGGCATCGCGGGCGCAATCATGTGTCGTTCGAGGAAGACGAACAGGTGTCCGAATCCCGTTACGAGTTGCAATCACTGGGGCTTGAAGCCCGGGGTGGCCACGAACTGCCTGGCGGTCTGTTCGCCAGCACCCACATCCACGCGCTCAGCGGCCGTGAACGCTCCGCAACCGATTACCCACTGGATCAGAACACCTCGGACGCAGGGCAGTTTTATAAAGTGGCCATGTCCGCGTCTGTCGAGCAGGCATTGTACCAATGGACGTGGCGGGTCAACGGCCGGTATCAGTTTGCCAATGAAGATTTGCCGGTCTCGGAATACCTGACGGTAGCTGGCCCTTCCATGCTCACCGGGTTCAATGGTCAGTCGGTGGCAGCGGTCCGTGGTGGCTGGCTTCGCTTTGATACCGTCAGCCCGCTCTGGCACATGCCTTTCACGGACGGTGTGCTGTCGAGCCTGAACGTTTCTTTGCTGCAGGGCTGGGTTCCGTATTCGGCCGTCCAGGCGGACCGCCACGGCATCGCCAGCGCGGGACAGGTGTCGCTGAAGATGCAGGGCAGGGCCTTCACCGCCAACGTCAGCGTGGGGCGGATGATCCGGGCTTCCACTACGGCGATGACCATGCCGGATCACCCGGACGTGCGGTTTTCATTGTCCATGGGCATCTGACCCATCCAGGGTGCCTTGCCGTTCACCGGCCAAGCCTTACGAACTTGTCACTTGAGAAAGCGTTGGCTGCAGATGCTACATTAGTGATCAGGAGATCATTAAAGGGAGCAGAACGCCATGGAGTCAGGCTCAAGATTACTTGCGTTGCTGCTACTGCCGTGCCTTATCTCAGCTACACCGGCCCAGGCTTTCGAGTTCAGTCAGGTCGTCGAAAAGGCGAAAGAGCTGGTAGCTGGCGATTACGCACCGCCACCTGTGGCTCCGGACTTTCTGCGAGATCTGGATTACCCCGAATATCAAGCGATCCGGTTCAACCCGGAGGACAGTCTCTGGCGAGTTCTACGATCTGAGGCCCCGCGCCTGGGTCGAGCCCCAGGCTTCGTGGGGTGCAGGCAGTGTGCTGCTGGTGGAAATCCCCACCCGGGATGAAACGTTCGATAACATCGTCGCTTTCTGGAAACCAGAACAGCCATTGGAGCCGGGTCAGGAATATTTGTACGCCTACACCCTGACCTGGCGCGCGGAGCCACCTAACCGGCCAACGGATCTGGCAATCGTCAGGGCCACCCGTACCGGGCCATGTTTGATCGGGTCCCGGACGATTCGTTGGAGCCCATCGATCTGCGTCTGCAACTGAAACTGGGCGAGCAGGTGCTGACAGAGACCTGGCTCTACCAGTACACGCCGCCTCCGCAAGAAGAGCGAGAGCTTTTCTAGTTTCGCATGGATTGTTGACAAAACGACCAGTCAGGCGTAGATTTCCGGCAATTAAAGTCACTATTGTTGACAAAATATGCCTGAAGACGTGATTCAAACCTACACCCGCGCCGACGAGGCTTTCGATTGTCTGCAAACAGCGATCGTAAAAGGGGATCTCGCACCCGGTGAGAAAATTGGTGAGGTGGAGCTCTGTTCCCGCTTCAACCTGACCCGCGGCCCCCTGCGTGAAGCTCTCGGTCGGCTTGAGTCCCGCGGTTTGCTGGTTCGCAGGCCTCACGCCGGTGTCAAAGTGGTGTCCGTCAGTACCGACGAACTCATGGAGTTGTACCGCATCCGTGAGGTGATGGAAGGGCTTGCAGCACGCCAGGCTGCAGAACGCATGACCGACGATGAAATCACCGCTCTCCATACTACCCTGGATGCACACGAGGCCATGATCGAACAGGCTCACGGCCAGGCCTACTATCAGGCCGAAGGGGATTACGATTTTCATCACCGCATTGCCACTGGAAGCCGCAACGCCAAACTCGCGCAAATGCTGCTCGGTGATCTTTACTATATGGTCCGGATGTATCGTTACCGGCTCAGTACGGCCTCCGGCCGGCCACACATGGCACTGGGTGAGCACCGTCGCATTGTGGAAGCGATCGCTCAACGGGACGGTGAACTGGCCGAATTCCTGATGAAGCGCCACATCAATGCCGCTCGCCGTAATATCGAGCGAAAGATTGCTGAGGGCGGCTTGACCATCTGATTCCGCAGGTCGGATTTGCGGCAGGCAATATCCGGCAACGAACATTCCAACAGACAGAGAGGCCCAACACCATGTCCAGAAAACTCAGCCCGGGCGCCCGCTTCCGCAAGGCCCTGAAAGACAACGCGCCATTGCAGATTGTCGGTACCATCAACGCCTACTCAGCCATGATGGCCGAACGGGTGGGGCACCAGGCCGTTTATCTGTCTGGTGGTGGCGTCGCAAACGCTTCCTATGGTCTGCCGGACCTCGGGATGACCTCACTGAATGACGTGGTCGAAGACGTCCGCCGCATCACCGCCGCCACCGATGTGCCATTGCTTGTGGATATTGATACCGGTTGGGGCGGCGCCTTCAACATCGCCCGCACCATTCAACAAATGGAGCGGGCTGGCGCCGCTGCCGTTCACATCGAAGACCAGGTGGCACAGAAACGCTGTGGTCACCGACCGAATAAGGAAATCGTTTCCCAGGAGGAAATGGTCGACCGTATCAAGGCTGCTGTGGATGCCCGTGAAGACGAAGACTTTTTCATCATGGCCCGCACCGATGCGTTCCAGAAAGAAGGCCTGGAAGCGGCGATTGAGCGCGCCAAAGCCTGTGTAGCGGCCGGAGCCGATGGCATCTTCGCCGAGGCGGTCACCGAGCTGGAACACTATCAGGCGTTTTCAGAAGCGCTGGATGTGCCGATTCTTGCCAACATCACCGAATTCGGCGCAACACCGCTGTATAACCGCAAAGAGCTGGCGGACGCGGGTGCTGACATGGTGCTGTACCCGTTGAGTGCCTTCCGCGCGATGAACAAGGCGGCACTGATGGTGTATGAGAACATCCTGGAAAAAGGTGACCAGAAAGACGTCGTTGATCTCATGCAGACCCGCATGGAGCTCTACGATTTCCTGAACTACCACGATTTCGAGCAGAAGCTGGACCAGCTGTTCCAGCAGAAAAAGGATTAACCCGTTGTTGGATTACGGCTTCGCCTGATCCAACCTACGAAGACTCAGGCAGTAACCGTAGGTCGGATTAGCCGCAGGCGTAATCCGACAACCGAGACAAGATGAGGGGAGAAAGACCAATGGCTGAAGCAAAACAACTGAGTGGTGCAGGTCTTCGCGGCCAGGTAGCGGGTGTAACCGCACTGTGTACCGTCGGCAAATCAGGCGCAGGCCTGACGTATCGTGGCTATGATATTGCCGAGCTGGCGGAAAACGCCCAGTTCGAGGAAGTGGCGTATCTGTTGTTGCGCGGCAAATTGCCGAACCGTCAGGAGCTCGACGCTTACAAGAAAAAGCTTCAGAGCCTGCGAGGCCTGCCTGCAGCGCTGAAAGCCGTACTTGAGCAGATTCCCAAAGACGCGCACCCGATGGATGTGATGCGCACCGGCTGTTCGATGCTGGGCAATCTGGAAACCGAGCAGGATTTCAGCGATCAGGACGACAAGATCGATCGCATGCTGGCGGTTTTTCCGTCCATCATCACCTACTGGTATCGCTTTGCCCATGAGGGCGTTCGCCTCGAAACCGAGAGTGATGTGGACTCCATCGGCGGACACTTCCTGGAACTGCTGCACAACAAGAAACCCAGTGAGTTGCATGAGCGTGTGATGAACGTGTCGCTGATTCTCTACGCCGAGCACGAGTTCAACGCCTCCACGTTCACCGCCCGGGTCTGTGCATCCACGCTGTCAGACATTCACAGCTGTGTGACAGGCGCGATTGGCTCCCTCCGGGGCCCTCTGCACGGTGGTGCCAACGAGGCCGCCATGGAGCTGATCCAGCGTTTCCAGACGGCCGACGAGGCCGAAGCGGGCCTGATGGGCATGCTGGAGCGCAAGGAAAAAATCATGGGCTTTGGTCACGCGATCTACAAGGAGTCGGATCCGCGGAACGCCATCATCAAGCACTGGTCCAAGAAACTGGCGGACGAAGTGGGAGACACCGTGCTTTATCCGGTATCCGAGCGCTGCGAAGCGGTGATGTGGCGCGAGAAGAAGCTGTTTTGTAACGCCGATTTCTTCCACGCCTCCGCCTACCATTTCATGGGTATCCCGACTGAACTGTTTACCCCGATTTTTGTTATGTCGCGGGTATCCGGTTGGACCGCTCACGTTAAAGAGCAGCGTGAGAACAACCGCATTATTCGCCCGAGCGCCGATTACACCGGCCCGGAACATGCGGAATGGTTGCCGATAGACAAGCGCTGAGGGAGTACATGATGAATATCGATTACCGTAAGGCACTTCCGGGCACCGACCTGGATTACTTCGATACGCGCCAGGCGGTGGAAGACATCCAGCCCGGCGCCTATGACAAGCTTCCGTACACGTCCAAGATTCTGGCTGAGCAGCTGGTTCGCCGCTGTGACCCCGAGGCGCTGACGGATTCCCTCAAACAGCTGATCGAGCGCAAGCGGGATCTGGATTTTCCCTGGTACCCCGCCCGTGTGGTGTGCCACGACATCCTGGGTCAGACCGCGCTGGTGGATCTTGCCGGCCTGCGTGATGCCATTGCCGAAAAAGGGGGGGATCCTGCCAAGGTCAACCCGGTAGTGCCCACGCAGCTGATCGTCGATCACTCGCTGGCCGTTGAGGCCCCGGGCTTTGATCCGGACGCGTTCGAGAAGAACCGCGCCATCGAGGATCGCCGCAATGACGACCGTTTCCACTTTATCAACTGGACCAAAACGGCCTTCAAGAATGTCGATGTGATCCCGCCGGGCAACGGCATCATGCATCAGATCAATCTGGAGAAGATGTCCCCGGTGATTCAGAACCGGCCCGATGGCGAAGGCAAGCGGGTAGCGTTTCCGGACACCTGTGTGGGCACGGACAGCCACACTCCGATGGTCGATGCCCTGGGTGTTATCTCTGTGGGCGTGGGTGGTCTTGAAGCCGAGAGCGTGATGCTGGGCCGTGCGTCGATGATGCGCCTGCCGGATATTGTGGGCGTTGAGCTCACCGGAAAACTGCAACCGGGCATCACCGGCACCGACATGGTTCTGGCCATTACCGAATTCCTGCGCAAGGAAAAGGTTGTCGGGGCCTATCTCGAGTTCTACGGCGAGGGCGCGGACAGCCTGACCGTGGGGGATCGTGCCACCATCTCCAATATGACGCCGGAGTACGGCGCGACTGCGGCGATGTTCTACATCGACGGTCAGACCATCGATTACCTGAAGCTGACTGGCCGTGAAGACGACCAGGTCGCGCTGGTGGAAACCTACGCCAAGGAGGCGGGTTTGTGGTCGGATGGCATGCGGAACGCGGAATACGAGCGGATACTGAAGTTTGACCTCTCCAGCGTACACCGCACCCTCGCGGGCCCGTCCAACCCCCACGCGCATCTGCCAACGTCGGAACTGGCTGCGCGGGGCATCGCTGGTGCCTGGGAGCAGGAAGAAGGCAAGATGCCGGATGGCGCATGCATCATTGCCGCCATCACCAGCTGTACCAACACCAGTAACCCCCGCAACATGGTGGCGGCCGGGCTGATTGCCCGCAATGCCAACAAGCTGGGTCTGACCCGTAAGCCCTGGGTGAAAACCTCTCTGGCACCGGGCTCCAAGACGGTGAAAATGTATCTGGAAGAAGCCCAACTGATGTCCGAACTGGAACAGCTCGGCTTCGGCGTCGTGGCATTCGCCTGTACCACCTGTAACGGCATGAGCGGTGCTCTGGATCCGGTGATCGAGAAGGAAATCATCGACCGGGATCTCTACGCCACCGCCGTGCTGTCCGGTAACCGTAACTTTGATGGCCGGATTCACCCCTACGCCAAGCAGGCGTTCCTGGCGTCACCACCGTTGGTGGTTGCCTACGCGATTGCCGGTACCATCCGTTTTGATATCGAGAAGGATATTCTGGGTCACGACAAGGATGGCAACCCGGTCACGCTGAAAGACATCTGGCCGGACGATGCGGAAATCGATGCGATCGTAAAAGCCAGCGTCAAGCCGGAACAGTTCCGCAGTACCTACATTCCGATGTTTGATGTCACCCGGGATGCCCAGGCCAACACCAACCCGCTGTACGACTGGCGGCCGCAGAGCACCTACATTCGCCGCCCGCCCTACTGGGAAGGTGGCATGGTGGGCGAGAAAACCCTCAAAGGCATGCGCCCGCTGGCGATCCTGCCGGACAACATCACCACCGACCACCTGTCACCATCCAACGCGATCATGATGAACAGCGCGGCGGGGGAGTACCTGCACAAGATGGGTGTACCCGAGGTGGACTTTAACTCCTACGCTACCCACCGGGGTGACCACCTGACCGCCCAGCGTGCCACCTTCGCCAACCCCAAACTGTTCAACGAAATGGTGCGGGATGACGAGGGTAACGTGAAGCAGGGCTCGTTGGCGCGGATTGAGCCGGAGGGCAAGGTGACCCGCATGTGGGAAGCCATCGAAACCTACATGGAGCGCAAGCAACCGCTGATCATTATCGCCGGTGCGGACTACGGCCAGGGCTCATCCCGTGACTGGGCCGCCAAGGGCGTTGCGCTGGCCGGTGTCGAGGCCATTGTTGCTGAGGGCTTCGAGCGGATCCACCGCACCAACCTGATCGGTATGGGGGTGGTGCCGCTGCAGTTCGAAGAAGGGACCACGCGCCAGACTCTGGCCCTCGATGGCACTGAAACCTACGATGTGGAGGGCACGCCGGCGCCCCGCGCCGAGCTGACCCTGGTTATCCATCGCAAGAATGGCAGTACCGAGCAGGTACCCGTGATTTGTCGACTGGATACCGCTGAGGAAGTGTCCATCTACAGTGCCGGCGGTGTACTGCAGCGCTTTGCCGAGGACTTCCTGCAATCGGAAGGTGCAGCATGACCCATCCCGCGCAAATCCGAGTGCGCGCCACCTATATGCGTGGCGGCACCAGCAAGGGGGTTTTCTTCCGGTTGCAGGACCTGCCAGACACGGCGCAAGTCCCGGGCGAGCCCCGGGACACGTTCCTGCTGCGGGTCATCGGCAGCCCGGATCCCTACCAGAAGCAGATCGACGGCATGGGCGGGGCGACCTCCAGCACCAGCAAAACGGTCATTCTGGCGGCGCCGACCCAACCGGATCACGATGTGGACTACCTGTTCGGTCAGGTGTCCATCGACAAGCCCTTTGTCGACTGGAGCGGTAACTGTGGCAACCTGACGGCGGCAGTCGGTGCGTTTGCCATCAACGGCGGTTTCGTGGCCAAAGAGCGCATCCCGCAAAACGGCATCTGCACGGTCCGGATCTGGCAGGCCAATATCGGCAAGACCATTGTCGCCCATGTGCCCATTACCGACGGGGAAGTGCAGGAAACCGGTGATTTCGAACTGGACGGCGTGACCTTCCCGGCCGCGGAGGTTCAGGTGGAATTCATGGATCCCGCAGACGGCGAAGGCTCCATGTTCCCTACCGGTAATCTGGTGGACGATCTGGAGGTGCCGGGTGTGGGCACGCTGAAAGCAACCTTGATCAACGCCGGTATTCCCACTATTTTCGTTAACGCCGAAGAGATCGGCTATAAGGGTACCGAACTGCAGGAGGACATCAATTCCGATCCTGTCGCTCTGGCGAAATTCGAATCCATCCGCGCTCACGGTGCGGTGAGGATGGGATTGATCAAGAGCACAGAGGAAGCCGCCAACCGCCAACACACCCCGAAAGTGGCGTTTGTGGCCAGGCCCTCGGATTACCTGTCCTCCAGTGGCAAATCCATCGGCGCCGGAGACGTGGACGTTCTGGTCAGAGCCCTGTCCATGGGGAAGCTGCACCACGCCATGATGGGAACCGCAGCCGTTGCCATTGCAACCGCCTCGGCGGTACCGGGAACGCTGGTGAACCTGGCAGCCGGGGGCGGAAACCGCTCCCAGGTGACCTTCGGCCACCCTTCGGGAACACTGCGGGTGGGCGCGGAAGCGCAAGAGCGGGATGGCGAGTGGACAGCCACCAAAGCCATCATGAGCCGCAGCGCGCGAATTCTGATGGAAGGGTGGGTGCGCGTGCCCGGGATTGTCGATTAAATTTACACATTCATAAATGAAGACAACTAACTAGCTGTAAAATAAGAATAAAAATAGTTGGCAAACTGTTTGCTACCTGTCGCTTGCACGATCATAACGTCAAGTTACACAGGAGCAGTAACATGAAAATGACTTCAAACCTTCTGGCCGCAGGATTGCTGGCCGGAACCTTCTCCATGGCGCATGCCGCGCCGATGAGTGTGTTCGATCTGAAAACCGATTCCGGCAATGCGGTATTCAGCGACACACTCGGAGAGGGTGATTTCTTCGATAACGGCGCAACCTTCGCCACACTTCAAGACACCGATGGCACCCAGGATTCAGCAGGTGCCTTTCTGCTTTTCGAATTTGCCGGGTTTGCCAACATCAACAGCTTCGGCATCTATGACGTACAGGACACCAGCCAGATGCTGCAGGTGTTTTCCGGTGGCGATGCGTCCGGTGGTCGCCAGGTCGAGTTTGATCTGGGTGCCGGCACCGCAGAGACCGTCTACGGTACGGCAAACATCGGAACCTCTTTCGGCTTTTATCTTCAGCGTGGCGACAACGTCTTCTACTCTGACGCCGGTCTGAACGGCGGCGTGGATATGACACGTATCTTCGACGTTACAGCGAGTCAGAATACTGCTTTTTACGGCAGCTCCCTGATCGTGGCCTTTGAAGATCTGATCGATGGCGATTTCGACTACAACGACCTGATTGTGGGTATCTCTGACGTCAAGGCTGTTCCTGAACCGGGTACGCTGGCCCTGTTTGGTCTCGGTCTGCTGGGCTTCGGTATGATGCGCAGAAGCAAGTCGGCCTGACTAATGTCACCCCGGGTAAACAGATTGTTCCGGGGTGTCAATCAATATTACGTTTCAAATTGTCAAAGTTGTTAACAGTGCGTTGCAGTATTGTAAAAATGCAGTAAACTTTGTTCATTTTCAGTCCTGATGCATCGGATGCGCAGGCGCTTTTACAGTGAGCAACAAAAGGAGTTGGCGTGGCCCACGTCAGATTGTTCAGGCACTACATTCACGTTCCTTTCGTAATACTGGGCCTTATCGACTTGGTGGTGTTGGCCTTCAGCTTCTGTATTGCCGTTTTTTTCCGGCATTTTGGTGAAGTTTCCTTCTTCCTCGATAATATCCAGTATCTGCTTCCCTCGGCCATTGCGTTCGGTGTGGCGAACCTTGTGGTGATGATTGCCCTGGGCGTTCATCAGTCGCGCCTGGAAGAGGGTATGTCCGGCATGATGTTGCGGACCATCTTTTCCCTGATCATTGGCGTTCCGGCGTCCGCGTTTATTTTTCTGCTTGGCAATGACTGGCTCTGGTATCTGGGGTTCAGCGACATCCTGACGTCGGCGTCGGTATTCGGGCTTTTCCTGTTGGGCATCTCCCGCACGTTCCCCGGCCACGGGTACTGGCTGATGGCGCAGATGGCGTCTTCGGTGAAAGAGAGGTTGGGGCGGTCCATCTGTTTGCCGAGGGTTTTCAGCAGCGACTGGGCGATAACCAGGGCATCGCCGTCGCGATCGCGCAGTGCGGGTACGTCCAGTGTGATTTCGCTGATCCGGTAGTAGAGATCTTCACGAAATTCAGCGCTATCGATGAGTTGGCGAACATCCCTATGGGTAGCGCACACGACCCGCACATCCACCGGAATGGGATTGACCGAACCGACACGATCGACCACGCGTTCCTGCAGAAAACGCAGCAATTTGGCTTGTAGCGCCATCGGCATGTCACCGATCTCGTCCAGAAACAGGGTGCCGCCGTTGGCGTGCTCGATCTTGCCTTTCTTGCTCTGGGTCGCCCCGGTGAATGAGCCCTTCTCGAATCCGAACAGTTCGCTCTCGAGGAGGTTTTCGGGAATCGCTGCGCAGTTAATGGCCGCAAAGGGCTTGGCAGCGCGATGGCTGAGATCATGAAGGGCGCGGGCCAGCAATTCCTTACCGGTGCCGGTCTCCCCGGTGATCAGTGTGGTGACATCCGTTGGTGCCACTTTTTCGAGGGTGCGGCAAATGCCGAGCATTTGCGGGCTGGCCGCAACGATGCCCTTGATGCTGGTGCCATTACGATGTTGGGAAAGCTCGCGGTTTTCTTTCTCAAGTTCCGCCAGACGGAAGGCGCGATGCACCACGAAGGTGAGTATTTCCGCATCCAGGGGTTTCTGGTAGAAGTCGCAAGCCCCCATGCCAATGGCCTTGACGGCGTTGTCCTTGTCTTCGCGGCCAGTAACCACGATGACCTTGGTCTGGGGTGACAGCCGAAGAATTTCCTCAAGCAGGCGGAATCCTTCGGAGGCGCCGCCCGCATCCGGTGGTAATCCGAGATCCAGGGTGACCACGTCGGGTTCCGTGCGTCGCAAGGTCGTCAGCGCAGATTCACGGTCGGCGGCGACAGTAACGTCAAGATCGTCACTGAAACACCATCGCATCTGGCTTTGCAGGCCCGGGTCGTCCTCTACGATTAACAGTCGTCTACTCACAACAGCTTAAATCCCTTTCTGTCTGTGACTGCATTGATGCCCAATGGCTCAATTCTTCCCTGCAGTGATTCTTAACCGAAGATTGACGCTTTGCAATGATTCCGTGAGCTGAATTTTGAAAACGACGGTTATTTGGCACTTTGTTCGGATTGTGGTTGTTCACAAACCGGTTTTTCCTGTATCGCGGGCTTTTCGTGCGAATCGGTAGCGGCCAGTGGGAAGCGCACGGAGAAGCACGAGCCAACACCCGGTTCGCTGGTTACATCAATATTGCCGCCTACTTTGCGCACATACTCTCTGGCCTGGTAGGCACCAATGCCCATTCCGGTCAGGCCCTTGGTGCTCTCGAAGGGCTTGAACAACTGGGAGCTGATAAAGTTCGGGGTCATGCCCGTGCCGGTGTCATGGATAAACAACACCACGTGATCACGGGCGTTCTTCAGGGTCAGAGTGATTTCGCCACTGGGAGGGGTTGCATCCTGGGCGTTCTGGATGAGATGACCGAGAATGCTGCGCAATTGCTCAGAGTCCGCTTCTATAAGGGCGGGTGAGGGTGTCCCGACCAGGTGTGGGGCCGGCTTCTGACGGTTGTAGTGCTCTACAAGGTCCTTCACCACATCGCGCAAATCCAGCACATCGGTGCTGTCGTTGTCCTCAAACGGCTTGCGAATGTGGTTAACCAGATTGGCCATCTTGCGTACAGCGTGATCGGTTGTCTGGATCATGTCGTCGATGAATGCCGGGTTGTTGCGGTGTCGGGGGGCGTTCTTCACCAGCAGCGATAGTTGGGCGATCAGAGTTTTGAGGTCATGAACCATGAAGGCGGATGCCTTACTGACCGCTTCAAACTGCATGGCGCGGGATAGCCGGCTCTGGGCGTCCGCCTGGGCGAGCAGGTTGCAGGTCTGCCGCGCAACCACCTTGATCAGGTCAAAATTTTCCCAGTTAAGTTCAACCGGCGCGTAGGGGTTACCGATCAGTGCAATGCCGTATAGCTCGTTTCCAAGGTAGAGTGGAATGATCAACCAGCCGTCGGCAATCCGGGTGATGGAGTCGGGGATCTCCAACAGGTTGTAGCGCACGGGATCTGATCGGTACTCATGAAGATCGATAATCCACTCCCGGTCACTGAAAAAGCGACCGATCTCGCTGTCTGCGTCAATGCTGGTAAACCGTGGGGCGGCAAGGTTAACTGCGGTTTTCAGCACATAGGCGTTCTGTTCGTCGCGAATCCACAGGGCACCTGCATTGCTTTCGACCAGACCAGCAAGAATCCGTATCACACGCTCCGGTAGCGGAGGTTCATCACCAAGGTTGGCCAGTTCCCGGGTCATGTTCAGCCACTGTTCGCGGTAATCGTACTTATAGTCGAAAAAGTTCTGGCTGATGAAGACCATCAGGCGTGATCGTACCCGGCGCGACATCAGCAGGGTGACCAGGAAGGTCAGTGCCACCGTCAGGAATAGCACCTGCAGGGCTTCACCCCATGCGCCGCCAAGCGCACGAACGTAGTAGCCGCCGACGGCGAGGAAAAGCAGGTAGGCACCGGCAAACATGAAGGTGCCGGCGTGAAACACCGCGGAGCGGGACAGCTGGAATTCGACCGGTTGTTTGCGGGTATTGATGGTGTTGATGGCGAACAGCGGCACGAGGGCCGCGTTGACCAGACCTCGGGCGTTCCAGAAGGAGTCTGAGACCTGGCCGAACAGGAGCGCATCGGCGTACATGAAGAAGTCGAACACGAACATGGCGGCAACGCCGATGCAGATGTACTTCATGCTGGAACGACCGAATGAAACGGCGTTGCGCCAGATCTGTTCCACCAGTGACAGGCCCATCAGTGAGAGCGCCATCTGACCCACTACTTTGGTTTTACCATTCAGCAGGTCGAGGTCAAAGGTGTACTCCAGTACCCCAAACCCCAGTAACAGCAACAGTAAGGTGATGGTAGCGGCGCCTAGCATGCGCCTCAGCCGACCCACGATGGGCGTCGAGCGGAAAGAGTCGCGGAGAAGGGCAAACAGGAGTGTGATCCAGGCCCCGTCTCTCAGGAGTTCAAGCAGGTAGCGGACGAAAAACGAAGGCTGACCCCAGAGGCTCTGGGCTGCCAGCGCGACTGCCCAGGTAACCGAGACAACGCATGCCAGCAGGAGCACGCGATCAACATCCCGGCGCAAGTAGCGGGAGGAAACAAGCAGGCCCAGCAGCGCGAATGCAAGCGCTGCCACAGAGTGACTGATAAAGCTGAAATCATTCAACATGCCGCGCGTCCTGCGTCGTCCTCATTCGATCCCTGACTTGCCCTGCCGGCCGACAGGCAAGGGCTGTCACACGGGCTTCTTGTTCTCCCGGTAAAAGCGGAAGATCTCTTTCAGCGGCCTTCTTGGGGTAAATCCGAATTCCTTGCCAAAGGCTCTGCCGTCAATGACGACAGGATACTTGAAAAAGTGCATCAGATACGACGGAAAACTTCTCAGATTCAGTGTCCGTAATATCAGTCTCGGCACAATCGGAGGCACCGACGGAATCGGCAGGCGCTGGCAGCCACAAAGCTTCAGAGCATGCTGATAGGCCACCCAGTCTTCGGGCGCCACATTGAAGACGCCCCGCTGGGTTTTGTTGTAGGCAAGTACAATGGCGTCGGCCATGTCGTCGATGTGGATGAACTGCATCATCGGGGAAAAGCCCGCCAGAACCGGCGCCCGCTCACTGGCCAGCAGGGTGCTGATAGAGTTCCTGACCCCGGGACCGACAATGTTGCAGGGCCGCAGAATGGTGATATTCAGTTCGGGATAGCGCCAGAGGTAAATATTGGCCAGGTTCTCCAGCTCAACCGAATCAACCAGATCGGCGCTCAGCCCGACACTCTTGAGGGGCGCCTCTTCGTCAATCAGCGCCGGATTGTAGGCAACGGCGCCGTAGACGTGAAAGGTCGACAGCACCACAACCCGCCGAATACCGTATTTGTGGCTCAGGTCCAGTAGCTTCTGAGTGCCCAGCACGTTGGCGTTGTAGCGGCGCATCCGGGTCAGCTGGCTGGACATGATGCGGCCAAGATGAATCACGCCGTCGAACTTGTATCGCCGGAAAAGATCCTCGAAAACCCGTTTGTTGAAGTCAATGCAGTAGCTCGGGATGTCATCGCCCAGATAGACCTGTTCCCGGAAATCCACAGCGACCAGATCGCAGTGATCCCGCAGGCGATCAATCACCTGTTGTGCCAAAGCACCGGCGACGCCGGTTACCAGAATGCGTGGTCTTTGTTGCTTGCTCATCAGAACAGCCTTTTCCTTTCGCTCAGCCCCTTGTCAATCAGCTTGCTGATTTCGCCTTTGACCTGTTCTACCCGTTCGGTCACCTGCTCTTCGGGGATTTCCCGGTCATCAAAGAACATCGGTGGACCGAAGTTGAGGTGCACCTTGGCCGGCAGGATGACCGGCAAAGCCACCGGTGCATAGGGTACGCCCAGGGCCTTTGCCAACGGCTTGATGTTGGCAATGGCCGGTATGGTTTCCTCGCAGCCGACCACGCCCACCGGCACGATCGTCGCCTTGTATTTCATGGCCAGATGCATGAAGCCGTTTCCGAATCGCTTGAGCTGGTACCGGTCCTGGTAGAGCTTGCCCGATCCTCGCACCCCTTCAGGAAACACAATAACCGCTTCGTTGTTGGCCAGCATTTTGGCGCAATTGGTCGGGTCGCCCAGCACGGCGCCTACCTCGTTCAGCAGGTTGCCAAGATAAGGGACCGTGGGAAAGAAACGTTCAATCATAGCTCGCGGAATTCGTGGTTTTTCTTTCCGTGAGGCCAGGGCGTACCCGATCAGCAGCCCGTCAATCGGAAGCTGTCCGCTGTGGTTGGCGATAATCAGCACCGGTCCCTCGGCGGGGATGTGTTCAACGCCGCTGGCCTCCACCCGGAAGTACTTCTCATACACGTGGCGGGTCAGCGAGAGCCCGTATTTGATGGCCTCGTTGTTGTAGCCCCAGGGGTCGTATCCCAGGCTGCCGATAGGCTTGCGGATCCGGTTGATCTGTTCGCTCAGTTCCGCCGGAACCAGTTTCGATTTCAGAATGGATGCCAGACTCATGGCGACTCCCTGATGGTTTAAATTCGTCCGATCAACACGCCAAGGGTATGGCTTTGGCCTTCATTCAATACCCGATAATCACTTAACGCATTGGCGGTTTCGACACACAGCATGGATTTCCAGCCACTGTCCGGAAAGTCGCTGAGCGCTCTGGCTTTGGCGGGGCCGGGGTTCCAGACTACGGTTGAGTCGCTGCCGATGGCGTTCAGTGTTCGCCGCGACGCTGGTGAGGCTACTACCATTGGCGCCCCGGATTCGTAGATCCTGTCCGTTTCTCCGTCAAACGTGACATCGCCATGCTGGGGGTGGTAGCTCCAGTCAAGCAGCGTGTCGACATAATCCGCACCGGCAAGGCCTTCAATGCGGGTTCGGTGTATATCCGGTGTTGGCAGGTAAGTGTGCAGAGCCTGGGTAAACGCCAGAGGTGCGGCGCCCAGATTGGTGGTGGTCAGCGCAATCTGGCAGCCCTTGACCGAAAAACTGAAGGTGGCGAGGAGCAACGCATGCCCCTCCCACGTGTCTGCAAA
Source organism: Marinobacter goseongensis (assembly GCF_023156235.1). GTDB lineage: Bacteria > Pseudomonadota > Gammaproteobacteria > Pseudomonadales > Oleiphilaceae > Marinobacter > Marinobacter goseongensis. Next base: position 37,003 of record NZ_JAKZAI010000002.1, read on the forward strand.
ATCATCATTGGCATCGAGAGACAGGCAGATTTCCACCTCGTGGGCGGACTCCCGGACGTCTTCGAGTTTCCACAGGGCGGTTCGCGCAAAGCCATGGGCGGAATTGGTATGGATTCGCTTGCGGACCTCCGGAGGATTCCGCTCCGGTGCGCCAAACCACGGCCAGCAGACAGGAATGCCGCCACGGATTGCCCGCCCGGTTGCGAAGCGGGCTGTATCGCTCAGCCACAGCCAGTCGGGCTTGTCATGGGTGGCAAAGTGGGTCAGGTGAGCACCCTGTAGAAACAGTTGGGCGCGGAAAAGCGGGTGGTGCACTTCCATGGCCTCCAGTTCCCCGTGGGTTTTCCAGCGGGTAAACGACCAATGCCCGGGTTTCGTCGTCACTAGGTGCCTCATACCGCAGAAAGTTTCTTTAATTCGCCGGCCCTGCGCCGGGGATTACGTGTATTTGCGTAGCCACAGAGTAAATTAAAACTGACGCTGTCGCGAGATTCCGGCCTAAAATATCGGCCTGTCACAGGAGGCAATGCATGAAATCCAGCGTCATCAGACCCATTCGTGGGCGTCTTCCCGGAGGAGCCCGACCGGCACTCGGAGCGGTATCTGGCGACGTGGATCTTTGTGTCCCGGCGCGTGAAGCGCCGGCGATCGATGTCCCGGTCAGTGAAGCGTGGCTCGACACCCTGGCCGCAGGCCTGACGGACTCCGGCTGGATGAGCCTGGACGTGCGCGAAAAGCTGGGCCGAAGTCTGTTGCAGGGGCTGCTGGATGAGGTGCGCATCCTCGACGTGACCGAGTCAATGAAGGATGCGGGCATCGGCCGCGGCGCCGATCTGATCCGCGACCGATCGGTACGGCGCGACAAGATTGCGTGGCTGCAGGGCGCCACGGTTCCCCAGCAGCTCCTGCTCCGCTTTCTGGATGAAGTGCGCATGGGCCTGAACCGCCGGCTGTTTCTTGGCCTGAAGCGCATTGAATCCCACTATGCGACCTACCACTCGGGGGATTTTTACCGCCGGCATGTGGACAGCTTTGCCGGCCGTGCTTCGAGGGTGGTCAGTCTGGTTCTTTACCTGAATGACGAGTGGGCCAGCACCGATGGAGGGGCGCTGCAGATCTACAGCCGCGACAGTCAGAACAAGGTCTGTGGAACGGTCCTGCCAGAGATGGGGAGAATCGCGCTGTTCATGAGCGAGGATATTCCCCATGAGGTGCTACCGGCCAACCGCACCCGCTACAGTCTTGCCTGCTGGTTCCGGCAGGACGAAGTGCCTCTTCCGTTGTAGGAAGCGCTGCTTTCCGTTTTAAGTCGTTGTAGTGGGGCACCCCATTTGCTACTATGCGCGCCGCTTTCGGGGAATTGTCCCGGAACGCCGTTATGGTGGCTCCATTGGTGCCTCCGCAACATGAAACCGTGAACCCGGTCAGGCCCGGAAGGGAGCAGCCGAAGCGGTGGAATTGTGTGCCGGAGTGTCGCTGGTGGAGTCACCCCCAGACCTCCTCCTCTTCTCGTTTTTATCTGGCTGAAATCATCGCTTTTTCCAGTTCCGACCCGGCGCTGTCCGTCTTCTTCTCACGCTGGGACCGTGCTAAGGTTAAGGTCATTTTCACAGCAGTTGGCGAAACATGAGCTACCAGGTACTTGCCCGTAAATGGCGCCCCCGCACATTTGAAGACATGGTCGGCCAGGAGCATGTGCTGCAGGCACTGATCCACGCTTTGAAAAACCAGCGTCTTCACCATGCTTACCTGTTCACGGGGACCCGAGGTGTGGGTAAAACCACCATCGGCCGGCTGCTGGCGCGATGTCTGAATTGTGAAACCGGTGTTAGCCCGACGCCCTGTGGCGAGTGCAGCAGTTGCCGCGAGATTCAGGATGGCCGGTTTGTAGACCTCATCGAGATCGACGCCGCGTCCCGCACCGGTGTCGACGATATGCGCGAACTGACAGACAACGTGCAGTACGCGCCGACTCGTGGCCGCTTCAAGGTGTATCTCATTGACGAGGTGCACATGCTGACAAACCAGTCCTTCAATGCCTTTCTGAAAACACTGGAGGAACCGCCGGAGCATGTGAAGTTCCTGCTGGCAACCACCGATCCCCAGAAGCTTCCGGTAACGGTGCTGTCCCGGTGCCTGCAATTCAATCTGAAGCGCATGACGCCTGAGCACATTGCCGGTCATCTTAAACATGTGCTCGGTGAAGAGCATATTCCATTCGAAGACCCCGCGTTGTGGCTGCTGGCTCGCGCCGCCGATGGCAGCATGCGGGACGCCCTGAGCCTGACCGATCAGGCCATTGCCTTTGGCAATCAGAAACTGGCAGCCAGTGATGTCAGCAACATGCTGGGTACCATTGATCAGCGTGATATCGAACGACTGGTCCATGCCTTGGTGGAAAATGATGGGCCCTCACTGCTGGCTGAAATTCAGCGTATTTCCGATTTCGCGCCAGACTACAGTGTGATCCTGGCTGACCTGCTGTCGCTGTTTCATCGGGTCACCATGGAGCAGGTGGTACCCGGAAGTGCCGACAATGCCCTGGGTGACGCCGCTCAGGTGCAGGCCCTGGCCCGCAAGCTCAGTGCCGAAGATGCGCAACTGTTTTACCAGGCAGCGTTAATGGGCCGTAAAGATCTCGCGGTCACGCCCGACGCCCGCATGGGATTCGAAATGACTCTGCTGCGCATGCTGGCGTTTCGTCCGGGAACGGACCGCCGGGAGCCGCCGGCAACCGGTTCCTCGCGTACCGGCGCCGACGCTCAGGAACCTCGCGACGAGCCTGAACCTGTCTCCGCCCCGGCATCAGCGCCTGCGGTTCGACCTGAGCAGGCGGCCGAACAGGTGCCGGAGGTGCCGAATACTGAGGCACCTGAGGCGCGGCGCGAGCCCGCAGTCGAGTCACCACCCGCTTCGGTAAACGATGTTGGCGCCACTGACGACTTCGATCCCGGCCCGGTGCCCGATTACCTCAGTGATAACGAGCCGCAGCCGGTTGAGCCTGGGTCCGCTGCGTTGCAGCGACCTTCCGGGATGGAGTCTGAAGCGCCTTTGGCGGAAGCTGATGCAGAGCTAACCGCTGCAAATCCTGAAGCGCCCTCAACGGCGGATCTTGAAAAGCCCTCAGTGGAGGAAGTTGACGAGACAGCGGCGATGCCAATGCCAGAGCCCGAACCTGCTTCAGAGCCCGCGCACAGCGGCGATTTCAACTGGCAGCGTGATTTCCGCAGTCTGGGCATCGTGGGCATGCCTGGCAACCTGGCCAGCCATACGGCGATGGTCCGGGAAGGTAATCAGATTCTCCTCACCATGGAGGAAGGCCACGCGCGGCTGTTGAACGCAAGGCATCAGGACAAAATACTGGCTGCCTTGAGAAACCGGTTTGGCGACGCCATTACTGTGCGTATCGAGCAGGGGAATACGGGCGGCCATACTCCGGCAGCCTGGGAAGAGCACCAGCGGGTGGCGCGGCAGAAGGCGGCCGTGAGTTCGATTCAGAGCGATCCGCTGGTCAGGTCCATCGTTGAACGTTTCGAGGCACGGGTCGTTGAAGAGAGTATCCGGCCCGCTCAGAATTCAGGTTGAAGGAGAACACGCTATGATGAACGGCATGGGCGATTTAATGAAAAAAGCCCAAAAAATGCAGGAAGACATGCAGAAAGCCCAGGAAGAAATTGCCAAGGCCGAGGTCACAGGCGAGTCCGGAGCGGGACTGGTGAAAGTCACCATGAACGGTCGCCACGACGTCCGCAAGGTCGAGATTGACCCTTCGCTGATGAGTGAAGAGAAAGAGATTCTGGAAGACTTGCTGGCGGCGGCTGTCAATGACGCGGTTCGGCGGGTCGAGGCCAATCAGAAAGAAAAGATGTCCGGTATGATGTCCGGCATGGGGATGCCGCCGGGCTTCAAGATGCCGTTTTAGTTCAATGGCCTAAGCGTATCTTTTAATGTGAAGTAAGAGGAATTTGCATGGCGTTCAGCCCGCTGGTAGATGAACTGGTGGAGTCCCTTCGGTGTCTTCCCGGAGTAGGCCAGAAAACCGCGCAGCGTATGGCGTTTCATTTGTTGGAGCGCGGTCGTCCGGGCGGTGTTCGTCTGTCTGAAGCATTGGGTACCGCCATGGCTGACGTGCGCCGCTGCGACAGCTGCCAGAACTTCGCCGATTCGTCACGGTGCGGCATCTGTGAGAATCCGGAGCGGCACAACGGTACGCTCTGTGTGGTCGAGAGTCCGTCGGATCTGCTAGCGATCGAGCAGGCGGGTGACTATCGCGGCAGCTATTTCGTGCTGATGGGGCACCTTTCGCCCATCGACGGCGTGGGCCCGGAAGAGATTGGTATCGAGCGCCTGCTGAATCGCATCGCGCAGGAAAATGTGACCGAGCTGATTCTCGCCACCAATCCCACGGTGGAGGGCGAAGCCACCGCCCATTACATCGCAGACCGTCTCGATGGCCGGGGCGTACTGATTACCCGTCTGGCTCACGGCATTCCTGTGGGTGGCGAACTTGGCTACGTGGACGGCTTCACGTTGACCCACGCATTCCGGGGCCGCAAACCCCTCTCTGAATAACGACGGATCGAGCATTTCCTATGGCCCCACCAACCACTCCGGTCGCAACCGCGCCCCCGGCGCCAACAACTATTGAATGGATCACCGAGCCCGAATCACTCGACCAATGGTTGCTGGCGGGTAAGAACGAGCCACTGGCGCTGGATACGGAATTTGAGCGGGTAAGCACGTTCTTTCCGATTCCTGGCCTTGTGCAGTTGGGGCTGGGCGAACAGTATCGTCTGGTGGACCCAGCGGTCGCAGAGCAATCCGTTGAATTTCGCCGGGTTCTCGCGGACAACCGTCAGCCAAAACTGCTTTATGCCATGAGTGAAGATCTGGAGCTGTTTCGCCATTGGCTTCAACTGGAGCCCGCCGGCGTTATCGATCTTCAGATTGGCGCGGCGCTTGCCGGAGCGGGATTCTCGGTGGGTTATGCTCGCCTGGTGGAAACGTTGTTCGGTGCTACCCTCGACAAGTCCGCTACCCGCTCGGACTGGGTTTCGCGGCCGCTCAGCGAAGCGCAGCAGCGTTACGCGCTGGACGATATCCGGTTTCTGGCGCCTGTGTACGATTGGGTGATGTCCAATCTGTCGGTTCGTGGTTTTGAGGCAGCTCTCGCAGAGGAGTCCGACCGGTTTGCATCGGAGCTCGCCAGCCAGGACGATCCCGAGAATCATTATTTGAAACTCCGTGGCGGCTGGGCGCTGCCTCTGCAGCAGCAGACTGCGCTCAAAAGGCTGGTCCTCTGGCGGGAGCAGGAATCCCGTCGTCGCGACCGCCCGCGTAATCGGGTGGTAGGGGATCCACTGTTGATCGCAATCGCCGAGCGCATGCCCGGTTCGCTCAAGGTGTTATCCAATATCCAGGGGCTACCGCAGCCGGTCATCCGTCGTTATGGTGATAAGATACTGGAGCTGCTGGATGAGGGCCTTGATGCGCCCACGGCAGATTTCGAGCCAATACAGGCCCCGCTGACTCGCGACGAGCAGGCATTCTACAAGCAGGTCAAACGGGTACTTGTCGCTGCCGCCGAGAGGGCAGATGTGCCCGTGGAATTGCTGGCACCCCGGAAACGGCTTGAGGCGGTGGTTCATCGCCGGGATCTTGCTGCTGGTCTTTTCAACAGCGGGTGGCGCAGTCAGATTATCGCGCCGGTTCGTGAGCAGCTTGAGGATTTATTGAAATCATGAGTGACAAACAGTTTGTGTCGGTGTTCCGCAGCAGTAAAAAAGCGGACACCTATCTTTATGTCCGTCGCGGGCAAATCTGGGAGGAGCTTCCCGAAAGCCTGCGCGGTATCTTCGGGACGCCGGTTCATGCCATGGATCTGATTCTTACGCCGGAGCGGAAACTTGCCCGCACCAGCGGAAGGCAGGTTCTGGATGCCATCGCAGACAAGGATTTTTTTCTGCAGATGCCGGAAGAGCAGGATTCCTACGTGGTGGACTTCCGGAGAAAGCCGGAGCAACGCCAGTCATGATCGCGCAGATCCCGTTCTGGCAGCGCAAACGTCTCGACGAAATGACGTCTGCGGAGTGGGAATCCCTGTGTGACGGCTGCGGCAAATGCTGCCTCGCCAAACTGGAGGATGAAGACACCGGAGAGGTGTATTACACCGATCTGGTTTGTCGTTACATGGATACGGACAGCTGTCGTTGTACCGTCTATCCTGAGCGGCTAGACAAAGTGCCGGCCTGCACCGTGCTGACGCCGGACTCGTTGGCAGACTATCACTGGTTGCCATTCACCTGCGCCTATCGGACGCTGGCGGATGGTCGACCCTTGCCTGACTGGCATCCGCTTCGCTCAGGCGATCCGGATAGCGTGCATGAGGCAGGCGTTTCGGTTCAGCACCGGGTTGCGTCCGAAGCCGGCGTCGCTGAAGAAGACTGGGAAGAACATATAATTCACTGGGTTCTGTAATGATTGATACTGACGCTCAACTCGCTTACGGCATTTTCTGGGTCATCTATGCCGTGTCATTTGTGGTTTTTTTCTACACCATGTCCCGCTTATTCAGGATTTTGCCGCTTTATGGGCTCCGAACCTTGTTACAGTCCGCGCTTATCGTGCTGTTACTGACCCCCGTGGAGTCTGCGGAAGTCAGCAGTTGGTGGGTGCCCGCCTGGCTCTACGGTGGGTATGAGCTCATTCTCGGTGATGCGGAAGCGTCCGGCAGGGCGATTTTCAACCTGGGGGTAGCGGCGTTGGCCATGTTGTTGGTGTGGGTGCTGGATCTGGTTCGCTACCGCCTGGTGAAACGCTAGGCTGATAACTGTAAGAACAAGAAAACGGAGCCGAGATGCGACGGATACTGAGCAAGATTTTTCTGGCCTCATTCCTGGCTGGCCTCTTCCTGCCCGCCTCGCTTGTCGCCCAGGCACCGCCTGCGCCTGAGCTGGCCGACAGTGCTGACGTGCGCATCATCGTCGATATATCCGGCTCCATGAAAGACAACGACCCCGATAACCTTCGCCAACCTGCCGTCCGGCTTCTGGCGCGTTTGCTTCCGGAACGCGCAAGCGCCGGTGTGTGGACCTTCGGGCAGTACGTCAACATGCTGGTGCCCTACGACTCTGTTGACGACGCCTGGCGCGAGCTCGCCATCAACCGGTCTGCAGGCATCAACTCCGTGGCCCTGCGAACCAATCTGGGCGAAGCCATCAAAGTGGCCAGCGATGACTACTTCACGAAGGGCGACCTTAGCGGCACCGACTTCATTCTGCTGACCGACGGCAAAGTGGACGTATCGGCGAGCGCCGACGCTAACCGGCAAGAGCGCGAGCGTATTCTTGGTCCGGTCCTTGACCGGCTGGTTCGCAAGGGGGCAACGTTCCATACTGTGGCGCTGTCCGACGAGGCTGACCGCGAGTTTCTCGAAACCCTGGCCGATCGCACTGGTGGGAGCTATAACGTGGCGCCCTCGGCGAACGCGCTGAACCTGGCCTTTTTGGACGCCCTCAATGCGGCGGTTCCACAGGAACAGTTGCCCATTGAGGGAGACGGCTTTGTCGTAGACAGCGGGGTGCAGGAATTCACCGCGCTGATTTTCTGGGGAGAAGATGAAACCAGTGCAACGCGGAAGCTGGAACTGACCGACCCCGAGGGCAGTGGGGCGGTGGTTGGTGACACGGGAGAAGGCATGCGGTGGGCGCGCGAGCCCGGTTACGACCTGATCACCGTCACTGAACCGCGACCGGGCAAATGGCGGATAAACGGTGAGCTGGGCGAGGGCAGTCGTGTCACCGTTGTCAGTGACCTGCGCATGGTTGTGTCGCCGGTGCCGTCATCGTTCAGCGAAGCGCAGCCTTTGGCTCTGCAGATTGCCTTTTTCGAGGACGAGAAAAAGCTGACCGATCCGGACTTTCTTGGGGTGCTGGAGGTTAGGGTGACGGTGACGTCGGAAGACAACCGAAGCGGCACCAAGGTTTTGTCTTCCGGTCAACCGCCGGCCAACGGGCTATACGGCGATACCATCAGCGCGCTCCCTGCGGCCGGCCGGTACACCATTGAGGTGATCGCTGATGGCCAGACCTTCTCCCGGAAATTCAGCAGTTTCAGTCGTTTCGAGATGCCGGAGGAAGCGGTTCTATCCCCGCCTGACGATAGCCTGCTGGCCGCCGGCGAGGATGCTCCAGCGACCGAGAACCGTGAACTCGCAGGTGAACCGGCTTCAGGGCAAAAAGCCGAGTCCGAAGCCGAGCCTGCGGGCGGTGGGCCTATCGATATCAGCAAAGTGGAAGAACCGACCAACATCGAGGAAGCGCCGCCCCGGCCTGCACCTGCTGAAAGCGAGGAGCCGGGCTCCCCGGCGTGGCTGTTGGTGGCCGCGGCTTTGGGTGCGGTTGTGGTGGCGGGAGGTGGCCTGTTTCTGCTTTATCGCCGTAAAACAGCGTCGGAGCCGTCCGGGGACCCGGACAGTGGCGCTGTTGATAACATCGACAGTCACGAAGAGACGGTGCCGGTTGTCGAGCCTGAGGGGATATCCGACGAAGTTCCCGAGCTGGAGCCAGAATCCGAGCCAGTGCAAGAATCGAAGCAGGAACCGGAGCCCGGACCGGAACCAGCGACAGCGGCTGAAGCCACTGATGCCGGGGCAACCGATGACAGCGATGATGGCATTCCCGTTGGCGAGCCGTTGAACGAGCCTGAGGAGGAACTGCCGGTTTTGGCAGAAGGCGAAGACGAGCCTGTGGATGAGTTCGGCCTCGAAGACTTCGATCTGTCAGAGTTTGACGATCTCCCGGATTTCGATGACCAAAAGAAGGGCCGGCTCGATAACGATGAGCCCGATGAAACAGAACCGAAAAAATAGTCCGGGGTGTTAAGGTGGTGGCTCAGGCCTTTATACTCCTCGCCCGGATGATTTGATAACCGAACAGGAACCAACAGCATGAAGTTTACCGGTACCGAAAAATACGTAGCCACTGATGACTTGCAAATGGCGGTGAATGCGGCCATCTCGCTGCAACGCCCGCTGCTCATTAAAGGTGAGCCCGGCACCGGCAAAACCCTGCTGGCAGAGGAAATGGCGTCTTCCCTGGGAATGCGGCTGATCCCCTGGCACATCAAGTCCACGACCAAGGCTCAGCAGGGGCTTTACGAGTACGATGCGGTATCACGCCTTCGCGACTCTCAGCTTGGTGATGAAAAGGTCAAGGACATCAGCAACTACATTGTCAAAGGCAAGCTCTGGGAAGCCTTTGAAGCCGACGAACAGGTGGTACTGCTGATCGACGAGATCGACAAGGCAGACATTGAGTTTCCAAACGATTTGCTGCTCGAGCTGGATCGCATGGAGTTTTTTGTCTATGAAACCCAGCAGTTCGTGAAGGCCAAGCAACGTCCCATCATCGTCATTACCAGTAACAACGAGAAGGAACTGCCGGATGCCTTTCTGCGTCGCTGTTTCTTCCACTACATCAGTTTTCCCGATCACGATACGATGAAAGATATCGTCGATGTGCATTTCCCCGGCCTGCAGCAGGCCATTGTACGTGATGCTCTCGAAGTCTTTTTCGATGTGCGCAAGGTACCCGGGCTGAAAAAGAAACCGTCCACCTCGGAACTGATCGATTGGCTCAAGCTGCTGATGGCCGATGAACTGTCTGCCAAAATGCTTCAGGAAAAAGACACCAGCTCGGCTCTGCCACCGCTCTACGGGGCGTTGGTGAAAAACGAACAGGACGTTCACCTGTTGCAGAAACTGGCATTTATGGCGCGTCGTCGCAGCTGACATTCAGCAAGAGCTATACCTTATGTTGATCGATTTTTTTCTCGAAGTACGGCGGGCGAAAGTGCCTGCCAGCCTGCGCGAATTTCTCGACCTGCTGGAGGCCCTGCAGCATCGCCTGGCCTTTGCCGATATGGAAGAGTTCTATTACCTGTCAAGGTTGTGCCTGGTGAAAGATGAGCGCCACTTCGACAAGTTTGATCGAGCGTTCAAGGCCTATTTCGAAGGTATTGAAAACCTTGAAGACCTGATGGAAATGCTGATTCCGGACGATTGGCTCCGTGCCGAGTTCGAGAAGCATCTCAGCGAGGAAGACAAGGCCAAGATCGATTCCCTGGGCGGCCTTGAAGAATTGATCGAAACCTTCAAAAAGCGCATGGAAGAGCAGCAGGAGCGGCATGCCGGTGGTAACAAGTGGGTGGGCACCGGGGGCACGTCGCCTTTCGGGGCCAACGGCTACAATCCCGAGGGTTTCCGGATCGGCCAGAAAAACGGCCGTCAGGGCCGCGCTGTCAAAGTATGGGAAAAGCGGGAATACAAGGACCTTGATGACAGCATTACCCTTGGTATCCGCAACATCAAAGTGGCCATGCGTCGGTTGCGTAAGTTTGCCCGCCAGGGTGCCGCCGATCAGCTGGACATGGACGACACCATACGGTCCACCGCCCGTAACGCCGGTTACCTCGACCTGAAAATGGTCCCCGAGCGTCACAATGCGGTCAAAGTGCTGATTTTTTTCGACGTTGGTGGTTCCATGGACCCCCACGTGCGGGTGTGTGAGGAGTTGTTCTCGGCTGCCCGTATGGAGTTCAAGCACATGGAGTACTTCTACTTTCATAACTTTGTGTATGAGAGTGTGTGGAAGAACAACATTCGCCGCATGAACGAGACCACCAACACCTGGGATATCCTCAACAAGTACACACCGGACTACAAAGTCATTTTCGTGGGTGATGCCACCATGGCACCCTATGAAATTTCCCACCCTGGCGGTTCCATTGAGCACTGGAACGAGGAAGCCGGGGCCACGTGGTTTCAGCGGATAACCGATCATTTCCGCAAGGTGGTCTGGTTGAATCCGCTACCGGAAAGTTACTGGGGAAGCGGTGGCTCTCTGGGCATGACCCGTCAGCTGGTGGAAGATCACATGTACCCACTGACGATGGATGGTCTCGAGTCGGCGATGAAGCAACTGAGCAAATAAAAAAGCCGATGCGGTTGAGTGCATCGGCAAAGCTCGGCATTTCAAACGGGGTAGCGGTCAAGGCTCCCCCGTCCCCTGAGCCTGAGCAATTACGGGGCCACCTGAAATTTCTTCTTTGAAAACAGTGCGCAAGTGGACTGTCCGGGTCGCACCAGCCTGTCCGGGTGTATCATTTGTGCAACACCCGTCAAAAAAGTCGACACGTCGAGTTGTCCAATTGGTGATCTGGATACCGTTCTTGCCGATTACCTGATGTTACCCTCCCTGTCAGTTTGTAACGGAACATTACAAAAGGCAGGAAGCGTATGGTCGCCACAGAACAGGCAAGGGTAGCTACCGCGAGAGTGTCCCGGGCGGGGCAGAATGCGCTGGCAGCAGCAGTCGCTCTGCTGATCGTAATGACCCCGGCACTGACCACCGCTGACGATCTCAACTCTGATATCAATCGCCTGAAAGCCCAGGTCGCCGATCTGGCCGGCGAGCTCTACGCGCTTGAAGAATCCATTTTGCATCCCGCCGATACCCAAGTGGCAGTATTCCTGACACTTGCCCGCAAAGATGTCCTGGAACTTGATTCTATTGAGCTGTTCGTCAATGACACTCCGGTGTCTTCGCATCTGTACACCGACCGGGAACGCCAGTCGTTGCAACAGGGTGGGGTGCAGCAGCTGTATCTGGGCAATGTGCCTCACGGGGAACATGAGCTCAGGGCGGTGCTGACAGCACGAACGGGCAATGACCGTTACATTCGTCGAGAAGCCGAACACCGCTTTCAAAAGCGTCCCGGGGAATCACGTATCCAGTTGTCGCTGGACGCACGGGCTCCGGATTACGAACCCCGGTTCCTGTTCTCGGAATGGAAGTAGTGTGGCATGGATGCTGACGTCAGGATGAGTCGCTCTTTCGTTCGTAACGTCCGGTTCGCTCTGGTTGCCGTGGGCGTCCTGACGGTCTGTGGGCAAAATGTTGCGTTTGCGGGCAATGCCACAGAAGTCGCGCGTATGGCTGCGCTGGCGCAATTCGACCTTGCTGCCGGTAAGCCCCGGTTGGCGCTTGCGCGGACGGAGGGCTCACAAGGCGAGAGTGTGGCCTGGCAGAGGGCCCGGGCGCTTATGGGAACCGGGCAAGTGGTCAGGGCCCGCGACCTGCTTGAACGCCAGCTGCAAGGTCAGACCCACCGTGGTGACGCTGCGTTGATATTGGGGCGAATCGCTAACAGTGAGGGTGATGCCGCCGGCGCATCCCGCTATTTCGACACGGCCGCTAGGCTGGGTTTCGGGGAAACGCGACAACAAGCCCTGTATGAGCTGGCGGCTTTGAAGCTCGGAGCAGATGATCCGGACGCCGCAGGACAGTTGCTTGCTAAGATGGAGCCGGGGTATTGGGCTGCACTGGGCTATATGAATCTGGCGGGCGTTTACAGCATCAGGGATCTCAACGCGGCTCGTCCGCTGGTCGCGTTGCGAGTTGCCCTGGCGATGTCAGAGCAGGATGCCATGGGTGAGCGGAGCGCTTCATTGCGCAGCCAATTACTGGTCAGGGTGGGGTACCTGTCCTATCTGCAGGAAGATCATGAAAAGGCCATCGGGTTCTTTGAACAGGTTCCCCTCAATAGCTATCACATGCCACGGGCTCTGTACCTGCACGGCCTTGCTCTTGCCGCTCGTGATAACCATCGGGCAGCCATGCAGTCCTGGCATCGCGCCAGGAAATACCCGCTGGCTTACCCGGGTGTTGAGGATGCCTGGCTCGGAATGGGCCGGGGGTACGACCTGTCCGGTTACCTGGGACAGGCGGGTGAGGCGTATCTTGCTGCCAATGCCTCCTATGAGAGCGAGCGGGTCACTCTGAAAAAGCTGGCCGCTCGAATAGAGGCTGACGGGGCCTGGAAGGCGTTGATCCTAGACGCCAGGGGATCGGATGCCCAGTGGTTCCTCGCCGACAGCCGAACTCTGACCCAGCCGCGCATGGCCTATCTGCTGCAATTCATGGAGAGTTCGGTGGCCCAGGAGGCGGTCAGCCGGGTCTCTGAACTGGTTGACCTCAAGCTTTATCTGGCGGAAAAGCAACAAAACCTTATCGTGTGGAAGACCTCATTGCGCGAACGGCTGGCTACAGATCCCGGTTCAGCCGGGATGCGCTGGGCAGGTCTGGCTGACAGGGCGGAAACGCTGAGGGAACAGGTTCAGGCGCTGGCACAACGCCAGGGTGCCAAGTCAGTCCCGGATGAGCTATCGAACACGGCTGAGACACTGAGCGCCGTGGAAAACGCGCTGAACGCATTGGAGCAGCGGTTGGCGAAAAGAGACGCCCAGATTGCTGCTCTGGTGCGCCGTGCGGATGCCGCCCTGACTAACATTCAATCGCTCAGCTCACAGGTGGCGAAGCTGCAGGAACGGGCCGAATCCAGTCTCGACCGTGTAGCGCTGACCTTTGTTTCAGATCAGGACAAGCGGATGGCGTTCGCTCTGGACAAAACCGAGCAACAGATTGCCCACCTTTACGAATACCTCGCCCTGGAAGCGCTTGAGCGGGGTGGACAATGAGTCACCTGATTTACGGCATGTCGCGTCGCTGTCGTGACTGGGTTGGCGTCGTCCTGTTGCTGACGGCAACGCCGGTGCTGGCCCAGGAATCCTTCCGTGTCGAATTGGGCCGTGACGGTGAAACCATCGGCGATATGCGTCCGGTATTCCTGACGTTCGAAGCCCGCCCCATGCCGGCGATATCGCCGGAGGAAGTAGCTCGCCGTTATCAGCGGCTTTTTGACTCCACCGACAAGCCGGAGGTGCGAATCGACGCGCTGAACCGGTTGGCCAATATCCAGCACGCTACCGGGCACGTGGTGCAGCCTGATGTCGAAGAGGAACAGCGGCTTTACCGCGAAGCTCTGGGGAGTTATGAGGCGATCGTTGAACGGGGTGCCTTTCAGGGCAAGCTGGATGAACTGCTGTATCAGATGGCCAAGGCTCATGCCTATGTGGGGCAGGGAGGCGAGTCCATGCAGCGGCTCAAACAGCTGGTTGGGCTGTATCCAGAATCAGCACTGGTGCCGGAAGCACGCTTCCGCATTGCCGAATCGGCGTTTTCGGCCGGCCGCTACGTCGAAGCGGAGGCAGAATACGGCCGCTTGATCGCCGGTGATGAGGGGGGCGGTTTGAAAATCAAAGCCCGCTACATGCAGGGCTGGAGTCAGTTCAAACAGGGCGCCGGAGCCTGGGGCCGGTCGGCCGCCTCGTTTCTTGAAGTGCTGGATCAGCGCATGCCGGATCAGGCCAGTATCGCGCACGTTTCCGACAGTGATCTGGAGCTGGTGGATGATACGCTCCGTATGCTGGCGCTGATGGCCGCTGAGACCGACGGGGCAGATGCGTTGTTAGCCTGGCTCAGTGAGGCTGGCTCAAAACCCTATGACTACCTGTTGTTTGATCGACTCGCGGACTATTACGCAAGCAAGGGCCGGCATGCCGACAGCGTGGCGGTGAATCAGCGGTTCGTGGAATTGCAGCCCGGACACATGGCTGTGCCGGCGTTTATGGCGCAGGTGGTGGAAGTGTGGCGTCAGTCTGGCGAGCAGGGGCAAGCGCGGCGCGGCCAGGCAGCATTCGTCGCGGCGTTCGAGGAGGCGGAAGCATACCAGCGGCTGGATGCGAAGGATCAGGCATTGTGGCGGACGTTCGGCCGCGAGCTTGCGGACTATCACTACAGCCGGGGTCAGAACAGTTCCGATCCGGAGCAGTTTGCCCGCGCCGCTGGGTATTACGAGCGCCTCGGTATGCATGACGCAGCGCCGGGAGACATTTTCAGGCTGGCAGGGGACGCGCGCCTCCAGTCCGGTGACTTTGCTCGGGCGCTGACCAATTATCGGCAGGCCGCTTATGACACGCCCGGTTATCAGGACTCTGCCGATGCCGCCTGGGCGGCGGTCGTCATCCAGCGTGACGGCGCGTACCAGCGCATTGACCACCCGGTCACGCTCGAGGCGCTCTCTGACGAGGCAGAGCGTTTCGAAGCCATCTTTCAAAATGACGCGAGGCTACCCGCCTTGTATGCCGATCTTGCCAATCGGTGGCTTGAACAAGGAGAGCTGACTCAAGCCCGGCGATTTGCCGAACGCGTGCATCAGCTGCACGGATCACAACCTGCAGATCAATACATTGCCTGGCTGGTTTTGGGCGAAATCCACACAGATTCGGACGACCATCGAGCCGCGGAAAATGCCTGGCGCAAGGCTGACAGCCTGATTCAATCCGGTGTCCTGAAGGATATCGATTCCGAGGAAACCCGGGCTGTGAAGCGCCAACTGGCTGCCGCCATATACCGTCAGGGCGAGGCCGCCCAGAGTTCCGGTGAGACCGATCTGGCTGTGGCCCACTTCCAGCGCGTTGATTCCGTGTTTCCGGGCTCAGATATTGCAATCAAGGGCCGCTACGATGCCGCAAACAGCCTGCTTCTGGCGGAGCGCTGGCAGAGTGCCGTCAACGAATTCATCCGGTTCCGCGGCGATTTTCCCGAACATCAACTGAGCCGCCACATCAGCGATAAGCTGGTGCTGGCTTACGAATCCTCTGACCAGCCGGTTCGGGCGGCTTTGGAGCTGATGGAAGCGGCCCGGACGGCCGCCGATCCCTGGCCGAACACTCTGCAGGCCGCCGAGTATTTTCATCGTGGGCAGGCCACGGGACGGCGTAATGCCATATATCAGGATTACCTGGCAATCGCATCGGAGCCTTCCGGCGCTCCCGAGCATCTGCGTCTGCAACGTATGCGTCAACGTCTGATTAATTCCGGAGTGTCGGTCCCGCACTACCGTCAAGACATGGTGAGCGCAGAACTGGCCAGCCAGTGGCATTCTGAGGACACACTGCGCTGGTCTGCCAACTCGGCCCTGGCATTGGGAATATCGGCTGCGGAGGCATTCGGGGCCATTCCTCTGAACCATCCCCTTCAACAATCCCTGAGCCACAAGCAGCAAGCGCTGGCGCTGGCCACCCAGCGTTTTTCGGAAGCAGAACAGTTCGATCAGCAAGGTGTCAGATCTGAAACTCTTTACCGACGCGCGGAGCTTTACCGGACCCTTGCCCATGACCTGATGAACTCGGCCGTTCCCGATGAGCTGAACGATCTTGAGCGGGCCCAGTACCGGATGCTCCTGGAGGAGGAGGCGTATCCCTTCGAGGAAAAAGCGATCAACCTGCATGCGCGAAACCACCAGTTATTACCCGACCATGGCTACAACGAATGGGTGGAGAAAAGCCTGAACGCTCTGGCGGAACTGTTCCCGGGCCGCTACGACCGCGACGTTCGATGGATGACCTGGACTGGAGAGACGAACGATGACGCCTGAACGCGTATTGAGCGGATTGCTGGTATGGATGCTGATGTTGGTGGGATGCGCCTCTCAGCCTCAGCCCATGTCTGAAAAGCCGCCGGCCCAACCCGCCACTCTGGACCCGCAGGCAGTGGTGGCCCTCAACAATCGAGCCCTTTCTCTGAAGGACGAAGGCGAGTTTCGTGAAGCGGCCAGACTGCTCCGCACCGGTGTTGAGGCGTCTCCTGCAACACCCGAGTTGCACTACAACCTTGCGGTGATTACTGAGCTGTACCTGCTGGATCTTGAAACCGCTCTGGCTCACTACCGACGCTACCGTGAGCTGACCGGTGACGACGACCGACAGGTGGCTGGCTGGATGGCTGATCTGGAACGGAGGCTGCAGTAAATGGTTCAACGGATAAAACCATGGTCAGGATGGGGCAGGGTGGGTTGGCTGTTAACCGTATCCCTTGTATTGGCAATGATCAGCACTGTGCCGGTTGCGGCCGATCCACAAACGGAAGTGTCCGGGGCGCTCAGGGTGGAGGGAATTTCCAACCATGCTGCCGACGACGATCCCGGTGTTCTGTACATTCTGCCCTGGCAGCCCCCCACCTTACCCCGAAGGCCTCGGGCGCGGCTGGATGAGGGCGCGCCGGACCTGCTGGAACCCAAGGATCCGGTCGCGCTTGAGCGCCACCGGGTGTTTCGTGAAACCCTGAATCCATCGCTGGATTCATCCCTGTCTTTGCAGTAACTGCGGGAGTCTGAGAATGCTGGAAACTGTGATTCGTTTTTTTCAGGAAGGTGGTCCCTTCATGTACCCGATAGCGGTTGTGCTGATGATAGGTCTGGCCATCACCCTAGAGCGCTTTATCTATCTGGGGAGCGTGCGACGGCGTAACCGCCTCGCTTTTGAGAAGGGTATTCTGCCGTTGCTGCGCAAGCGGGATTATCAGCGTGCGATGAAAGCCGCCAACGGTTCCGACAGCGCCATTGCCTCGATCATGGGTGCCGGAATCGGCCGTTTGCTCAATAACCACCGCCGTGCGGACATCGAGTGCGCCATGGAAGAGGGGCTGATGGAAGTGCTGCCGCGTCTCGAGAAGCGCACTCAGTACCTGGCGACCCTGGCGAATATTGCAACCCTGATGGGGCTGCTGGGCACCATTATCGGACTGATTGCGGCGTTTACCGCCGTTGCCGCAGCGGATCCGGCGCAGAAGGCCACATTGCTGTCGGAGAGTATTTCGGTGGCCATGAATACCACGGCGTTCGGGTTGATGTCAGCGATACCCCTGTTGATGTTTCATGCCCTGTTACAGACTCGAACTAACGAAATCGTAGACAGTTTCGAAATGGCCGGGGTGAAGCTGTTGAACATCATCTCCGACCAGTTTCCCGGCCAGTCTGCGGCCTGAGCCGGAGGACACGGTATGAGACGCAGACATCGCAGGGCGGTGAGCAACCCGGAACTGGACATTACCGCTTTTCTCAACCTGATGATTGTTCTGGTGCCGGTGCTGTTGCTGGGCATGGTGTTCAGCCAGATCCGCACCATCGAACTGAGTTTTCCCGGCATGGCCCCCGGCGAGGCACCCTCGGTGGAGGAATTGCGACTGGTGGTCACCGTGATCCCGAGCGGCATCGAAGTGTCTGACAGTGAACGTGGTGTGATACGGACTCTGCCGTTACTTGAAAGCACTCAGGACTTTGACGGGTTGCGAGCGGTTCTGCAGCAGATCAAGGCAAGGGTGCCCGAAAAAACCGATCTGGTACTGGAGGTCGGTGCAGATATTGACTACCAGACGCTGGTGACCACCCTGGATACGGTTCGCTCCTATGCTGCGGTGGTAGCGGCCAGTCAGGTGGAGGCGGAGCTTTTTCCGGACGTTTCACTGGCTGATGCGCCGGATGACCGTGAGCTGGCGGGCACCGCCAGTGCCGGGACGGCTGACACCGGGGAGGGGGCATGAAAACATCCCGTCGCTCCCAGCGAATGAAGCGCCATTACGCTCGCATGCACCGTGCAGGCGGGCTGAATCTGGTGTCTCTGATGGATATTTTCACCATTCTGGTGTTCTTTCTGATGGTGAATTCATCCGA
Source organism: Marinobacter goseongensis (assembly GCF_023156235.1). GTDB lineage: Bacteria > Pseudomonadota > Gammaproteobacteria > Pseudomonadales > Oleiphilaceae > Marinobacter > Marinobacter goseongensis. The sequence goes on from NZ_JAKZAI010000002.1 coordinate 55,414, forward strand.
CGTCAAAGTCATGCAGAACACGGCGGACGTGCCGTTGCCCCAATCGACAGCGCAGCAGGCCGCAGAGGACACCCTCACGGTGCAGGTGAGTGGGCAGTCGATACTGGTGCAGGGCCGGGAAGTCGCTCGCCTCGACACCATTCAGGCCGGGGATTCGACGGTGGCGGGTTTGGCGAATGAGCTGAGCTGGCGGCGGGATCGTCGCGGCGAGCCGCCGGAGAACGGCTTTGAGGTGACCATCATGGCCGGCCGCGACACCGACTACCGGCTACTACGGAAAATCATGCAGACCTGTGTCGACCAGCAGTATCGTCAGGTGAAGCTGGCAGTCGAGTCGGTTGGGGAGGTCCGCAATGGTTGACCCTTCCAATGCCCAGCGCGGCTTGCCCTGGACCCCTGAAAAAGGTGAAAACCGACGTTTTGTACGAATCCTGTTGGTGACGCTGCTGGTGTTTTTGCCGCCTGCGGTGGTCATTCCCATGCTGGACGTCCCCGCGCCTGAACGCAGCGAAACGGAAAAAGTGCCGCCAACGCTGGCAAAACTGGTGGAGCAGAGTCAGCCACCCGAGCCTGTGGCACTGCCTGAACCGCAACCAGAGCCGCAGGCAGATCGATCCGAGCCCGAAGCAGAACCAGAACCAGAACGAACGGACGTTAGCCGGCGACCACCTGACCCTGACCGCCAGACCACCGAGCAAGCCAGGGCGACGGCGTCCCGTTCGGGTCTGTTCGCAATGAAAGAGCAGATGGCCGCGCTGCATGGGACAGACGCCGAGCCGGTCCAGACCCTTGCCGCTAATGTCCCGTCAGGAAACCCGAACGAGCCGGCCAACCGCCGCACCCGTGACGACGCTCTCAAAGGCAGCGGCGGTGTTGTGGACGAACAGGCGCCAGCACGAGTGGCAGAGGTCAGTGGTCATCAGGTTCGTGAGGTGGTGGCCACTCCACATCGTGAACCGGTGAAGGCAGCAGCGGCTGAAACCGGACCCGGAGCCGCTGAACGAGGCATGAGCAATATCCGCAAAGTGTTCGACGCCCAGAAAACCGCACTGTATTCCATGTATCGCCGTGAACTGAGGCAGGATCCGACCCTTGAAGGCAAGGTGCTGCTCGAGCTGGTCATTGAGCCCGATGGGACCGTGTCCCATTGCGAGGTGGTCAGTTCCGATCTGGACAACCCGGAACTGGAAACCCGGATCGCAACCCGGGTCCGACTGTTCAACTTCGGCTCCGCGGACGTTGCGGTGCGAAGGGTCAAGTTTCCGATTGATTTCCTGCCGGGATAATCAGTATTCGATCGTGATTCTTGGCAGGCGGGGCTTGTTGAGTGTCAGCTTTTGGGTCGGCGCAATAACCCGGGCCTGCCCGCTGACGACTTCTTCACTGTTCTGATTGTGAACAACGCACTGGAACGCCACCCGGTTTTTTGCCTCTTTCGTCTGCACGGTCAGGGTGACGGTGAGGGTGTCGTCGAGTTTTACGGGACGTTTGAACGCCAGGCTCTGCTCCAGATAGATGGTTCCGGGGCCGGGCATGACTGTGGCCAGTGCGGCTGAGATCAGCGAACCGCTCCACATGCCGTGGGCAATACGCTCCTTGAACATCGAGCCGGCCGCGAAATCTGCATCCAGATGCACCGGGTTGACGTCTCCGGAAACAGCCGCGAACAGCACGAGCTCATCTTCCGTCAGGGTGCGGGTAAAGGTCGCAGAATCGCCCTCATGCAACTCGTCATAGGTGATGTTTTCCAGGGTGTCAGGCGTGTCGCTCATGGGCTTCTCCACGATTGGGCGAGGTTTGTAAAGGCACGGAACAGGTGTGCTCTGAAAACTACCTCATCGGTCACAAAACTGCTATTCTCTGCCACTCATTTTTAGGCTGATACTTTTGTCGGGTTGATTTTTTAACCACCCCGACAGCGGTAGAACAATATAAACACAAGCGCCCTACAGGAGATGGTGATGGATTTCGAGCAGTTCTATCAGGACAAGTACCCCGCTGGTGTGCCCCGAGAGGTCGACCTGAACAAATATAAAAGCATGGTAGATGTGTTTGATCAGGCCGTTCAGAAATACGCAGACCGTCCCGCATTCAGCGCCGTTGGCGCCACCCTGACATACCGTGACCTCGACACCCAGAGCCGCAATTTTGCTGCCTGGCTTCAGAACAAGACCGACCTCAAGCCGGGCGACCGTATCGCGGTACAGATGCCGAACGTCAGCCAATACCCGGTGGTTGTGTTCGGTGCCATGCGCGCCGGCCTGATTGTGGTCAACACTAACCCGCTTTACACCACGCGGGAAATGGAGCACCAGTTCAACGATTCCGGCGCCAAGGCCCTGGTGGTTCTGGCCAACATGGCCGAGAACGCGGAGAAGGTCCTGCCTCACACCGGTATCGAGCACGTGATCGTGACCGAGATCGCCGACATGCATTCGCCGATCAAGCGCACGCTGCTGAACGCCGTGATCAAGCACGTCAAGAAAATGGTACCGCCGTTCAACCTGCCGCAGGCGCACAAACTGCCGGCCGTGCTGAGTGCCGGCGCGCGAGAGAAGTTTTCGCCGGTTGAAAGCAAACCGGACGACATTGCCGTTCTTCAGTACACCGGTGGAACCACGGGCGTGGCCAAAGGCGCCATGCTGACCCATGGCAACCTGGTGGCTAACCTGCTGCAGACCCGCCCGATGATGGAAGACATCATAGTGGAAGGCCAGGAAGTGGTCATTGCGCCGCTGCCGCTGTATCACATCTACTCCTTTACTCTGAACTGCGGAATCATGCTGGAAGCCGGCGCGCACAACGTGCTGATCCCGAACCCGCGGGATATTCCCGGGTTCGTTAAGGAGCTCAAGAACCACAAATTCACTGCGTTCCTGGGCCTGAACACCCTGTTTGTCGCCCTGTGCAACAACGAAGACTTCCAGGCGCTCGATTTCAGCGCGCTCAAACTGACGTCTTCTGGCGGTATGGCGCTGACCAGCGACACCGCCAAGATGTGGCAGCGGGTAACCGGCTGCGAGATCACCGAAGGTTACGGCATGACCGAAACCTCTCCGGTTGTTACCTTCAACCCACACAGTGCCATTCAGCTGGGCACCATCGGTCTCCCGATTCCGTCTACCGTGGTGAAGACCATCGATGACGACGGCAATGAGACGCCGCTGGGCGAGCCGGGTGAACTCTGCGTCAAAGGCCCCCAGGTCATGCGCGGCTACTGGCAGCGACCGGAAGATACCCAGAAGTCCTTTACCGACGACGGTTTCCTGCAAACCGGCGATATCGCGCTGATTCAGGAAGACGGCTACATCCGCATTGTCGATCGTAAAAAGGACATGATCATTGTGTCCGGCTTTAACGTATTCCCGAACGAGATCGAGGACGTGGTGAGCAGCCATCCGAAGGTTGTCGAGTGTGCGGCCGTCGGCATCCCAGACGCGAAAAGCGGTGAAGCCGTCAAGGTGTTCCTGGTGGCGACTCCGGAAGGGGTGTCCGAGAACGAACTCAAAGAGTTCTGCCGTGAGCGTCTGACCGCTTACAAAGTGCCGAAGAACTTCGAATTCCGCGATGAGTTGCCCAAGACCAACGTGGGCAAGATTCTGCGTCGTGAACTGCGCGACGAAGCGAATAAGAAGTAAAATTCCGCCTGGGCCTGTTCCGACAGGCTCTTACGGTAAGGAAAACCCCGCCACGGCGGGGTTTTCCCGTTTAACAGGCCAGCCAATGCCGTTAGACTGGCGCTTTTCCATTGATTGCAAACGACACTGGTAACTTCCGTTCATGACTCGGACTCCCACAAACGCATCCTCGCCCGCACCTGACAATGCCGCGGCAGTGAAGGCCATTCAGGAACAACTGGATGCCTGCAACCAGCAGGAAGCGGCCCGCATTCACAAATTGCTGGCGCGCAACAAGGGCAGGCCGGATCAGAAGGACCTCGAGAAGATAGCGGGATGGCTGGATCGCGGTCTGGCACGGGTGCAACAACGCCAGGCGCTGCACAAGCCGGCGACGTTCCCGCCGGACCTTCCGGTTTCGGAACGGGTTGATGATATCCGTGACGCCATCGAGAACCACCAGGTAGTTATCATTGCTGGTGAGACGGGCTCTGGTAAAACCACCCAGATTCCCAAGATCTGCATGAACAGTGGGCGAGGCATTCGCGGTCTGATCGGCCACACCCAGCCCCGCCGGATTGCGGCTCGCAGTGTCGCGGCCCGGATTGCTGAAGAGCTGGGCGAGCAGACCGGCCAACAGGTGGGCTACCAGGTACGCTTTACCGACACGACTTCGGAGCAGTCCCGCGTCAAGGTCATGACTGACGGTATCCTGCTGGCGGAAATCCAGCATGACCGGTTTCTGGACCGCTACGATACGCTGATCATTGACGAAGCCCATGAGCGCAGTCTCAATATCGATTTCTTGCTGGGTTACCTGCGCCAGCTGCTGCCGAAGCGGCCGGACCTGAAGGTGATCATTACCTCTGCCACCATTGAGGTGGACCGGTTCAGCGATTTTTTCAACGATGCGCCGGTGATCGAGGTCAGTGGTCGGACCTACCCGGTGGATATCCGTTACCGCCCCTTGACGGGCGACGAGGATGATCGTGACCAGGGCTGGACCGACGGTGTGCTTCAGGCCCTTGAGGAGATCGAGCAACACGAGCGTCAGCAGAAAAAGCCTCCGGGCGATGTACTAGTGTTCCTGCCCGGGGAGCGGGAGATTCGCAATCTCAGCAAGGTGCTGCGGCATGTGGATCTGAAGCACACTGAGGTGTTGCCGCTTTACTCCCGCCTGAGCAATCAGGAGCAGAACCGAGTGTTCCAGGGCCATCGGGGCCGGCGTCTGGTGCTTTCCACCAACGTGGCCGAAACCTCGCTGACCGTACCGGGCATCCGCTACGTTATCGACACCGGCGTCGCCCGCATCAGTCGTTACAGTGTGCGCTCTAAGATTCAGCGGTTGCCGATTGAAGCGGTATCCCAGGCCAGTGCCAACCAGCGGGCAGGGCGCTGCGGTCGGGTGGCACCGGGCATCTGTTTTCGACTTTACGATGAAACGGATTTTATCAACCGATCAGAATACACCGATCCGGAAATTCTGCGCACCAATCTGGCCTCCGTTATCTTGCAGATGGCGACCACCGGTCTGGGCGACATTCGCCATTTTCCGTTTCTGGAAGCGCCGGACAGCCGCCTGATCAATGATGGTTATAAACTGTTGGAAGAGCTGGGCGCGGTCGATGACAAGCGCCGGGTGACCCGTCTCGGCCAGACCATGTCGCGGCTCCCGCTGGACCCTCGTCTGGCGCGTATGCTGGTGACCTCGGCAGAGCTTGGCAGCCTGTCGGAAACGCTGGTGATCATTGCCGGCCTGAGTATTCAGGACCCGAGGGAGCGCCCACAGGATAAACAGCAGGCAGCCGACCAGGCCCATGCACCGTTTAATGACAAGGAATCCGATTTCGCCAGCCTGCTCAATCTCTGGCGTTTTTACGAGGATCAACGGCAGGAGCTGTCTCAGAATCAGTTGAAGAAAGTGTGTCAGAAAACCTTTCTGTCGTGGATGCGCATGCGGGAGTGGCGTGATATCCACCGTCAGCTGACGCTGATCTGTCGCGAGCAGAAACTGGCGATCAATACCGAGCCTGCCAACTACGATTCGCTGCACAAAGCGATCCTCGCAGGACTGCTGGGGCAGGTGGCGCTGAAGGTGGAAAAGCGTGAGTACCTCGCTACCCGAAACCGGAAGGTGACGCTGTTTCCGGGTTCGAAAGTCTCAAAGAGCGCACCCAAGTGGATTGTTGCCGCTGAAATCGTTGAAACCAGCCGGGTGTTTGCACGAACGGTGGCCGCGATCCAGCCCGAATGGATTGAACCACTGGCCGGTCACGTGGTGAAGCGCCACTATTTCGAGCCGCATTGGGAGCAGAAACGCGCCCAGGTGATGGGCTATGAAAAAGTCACGTTGTACGGTCTGGATGTCGTGACGCGGCGCCGTATTCCCTACAGCAAGGTGGACCCCGGGGTCTGTCGGGATCTGTTTATCCGCCGCGCCCTGGTCGAAGGAGACTACCGGTCACGCGCGCCGTTCATCGAACGCAACCGGGCGTTGTTGGACACGGTGGAAAACCTGGAGAAGAAAACGCGTCGGCGGGATTTGCTGGTGGACGACGAGGCACTGGTGGCGTTCTACGACCAGCGCCTGCCAGAGGACATCGTCAGCGGCCGGCATTTTGAAACCTGGTGGAAGGGGCTGAGTGCGCCGGACCTGAAAAATATGGAATTGACGGAACAGGATATTCTGCAGCGACCTGTGGATGCGCAGGCCGGCAACCTGTACCCGGATTTTCTGGCGTGGGAGGGCGTTCAATATCCCCTCAGTTACGAGTTTGAACCGACCAGTGAGCGCGACGGCGTCACGCTCCAGGTGCCGTTGATGGCATTGAAACAGATTCCGGCCCGGCGGCTGGAATGGCTGGTTCCGGGCCTGTTGAGGGAGAAATGCATCGCATTGGTGAAAGGCCTGCCCAAATCCTTGCGACGCAATTTTGTACCGGTGCCGGATTTTGTGGACGCAGCCCTGGAGAACCTGCAGCCCACCAATGAACCGCTGGCCCTGCAGCTGGGAGAGCAGCTGCGGCGAATGACCGGTGTGCAGATTGATCCCCAGGTGTGGTCAGAGGATGAGTTACCGCGGCATCTCAGGATGAACGTCCGGGTGCTCGGTGATGGCGGCAAGGTCATGGCTGAGGGCCGCGAGGCATCGGTCCTGCAGGAGCAGCTTGAGGGCAAGGCCGAGGAGGCTCTTGCATCGGCGGCACAAGCCAGCGACGACAAGCTCACGGATCAGGTTCACGAGACGTGGGATTTCGGAGCCTTGCCTGAATCGGTCCAGACCGAACGGGGCGGAATGCAGGTAACGGTCTACCCGGCGCTGGATGACCTGGGTAAAGGGGTCAGGGTTGCGCGATATCTTGACCGCTTGACCGCCGAGGATGCCACTCGCAAGGCTGTCGCCAGGCTAATGCTGAACCGTTTTGGCAATACCCTGGACGAGCTTGAGCGTAAATTGCCCCATTTCAAGGCCTCGGCGCTGATGTTCGCCCCAGTCGGTCAGGCCCGGGTGTTACTGGATGACCTGCTGCTCGCGACAGTCATGATGCATTTTCTGTCCGATGAATTACCCCGTGACCAGGGGCATTTTGACGCCATCTTCAACCAGGGTCGTGGTGAATTCATCCCTGCACTGGAACAGGCAGACCACCACTTGCACGACGCCATGAAGGGTTATCACCGGGTCGCCAAACAGTTGAAAGGGAAAATCAGCCTGTCCCTTGCCAACAGCATGGCGGATCTGAAGTTTCAGCTGCGACACCTTGTCTACCCCGGGTTTCTGGTGGCGACACCGGCGGCCTGGCTTCAGCAGTTCGGCCGCTATTTCGAGGCCGCGGCTTTGCGGCTGGAGAAAATGCCACGAGAGACCGGTCGCGAGCGAGAATTTCTCCATACCATCGAACCTCTGTGGTCCCGTTACGCCAGTAAATTCGAGCAGCAGCAGCGCCAGGGGGTTCGGGATCCGGAGCTTACCCAGTACCGCTGGATGCTGGAAGAGTTCCGTGTGTCATTCTTCGCACAGCAACTGGGCACGGTCATGCCGGTGTCGGTCAAGCGCCTTGACCGCCAGTGGGAGCAGACACGGGTGTGATACTTTGGTCGTCGCGGGCAAATCGCCGGGACTGTGTTACTATTTGGTGCATTGTCGGAATTATCTTTCACTCTTTTTAAGACAGTTGACGTGGAGTTAGCGTGATTAAAGCCGTCATTAGCGGAACCGGTCTGTACACACCGCCTGCAACCATTGATAACGATGAGCTGGTGGAGGCATTCAACGCCTTCGTGGAGCTTGAGAATGCCCGAAACGCAGACGAAATCTCCCGTGGCGAAAGGGAACCCTTGCAACCCTCGTCCTCTGCCTTTATCGAGAAAGCATCCGGGATTAAACGCCGCCATGTGATTGACAAGCAAGGTATTCTGGATCCGGAGCGGATGGCTCCGTCGATTCCGGACCGCAGCAATGATGAACCGTCAGTGCAGTGCGACATGGCCGTTGCGGCCTGTCATGAGGCGTTACGGCAGGCCGGCAAAACCGCAGCTGACGTGGACGCGGTGATTGTCGCCTGTTCCAACCTGCAGCGGGCGTATCCGGCCATTTCCATCGAGGTCCAGGAGGCCCTGGGTATTGATGGCTTTGCCTATGACATGAACGTCGCCTGCAGTTCGGCAACCTTCGGTTTGCAGGCGGCGGTGAATTCCGTGGAAAATGGCAGCGCTCGCGCGGTGCTGGTGGTGAGTCCGGAAATCTGCTCAGGCCACCTTAATTTTCGCGATCGCGACAGCCATTTCATTTTTGGTGATGCCTGCACCGCGATCCTGGTTGAGCGGGAATCCGATGTTGCCGCCGGTCAGGGCTTCGAGATTCTCGGCACCAGCCTCAAAACCAGATTCTCGAACAACATCCGCAACAATTTCGGGTTCCTGAACCGTGCCGATGAATCCGGTTTGGGCAAGCCGGACAAGCTGTTTGTCCAGCAGGGCCGGAAAGTGTTCAAGGAAGTGTCGCCGCTGGTGGCAGAGACCATACTGTCTCAGCTGCAGCAGTTGACCCTGGTACCTGACAATCTGCGGCGCATGTGGCTGCATCAGGCCAATCTCAACATGAACCAGCTGATTGCCCGGAAGGTGCTCGGGCGCGACGCCACCACCGATGAGGCCCCGGTGATTCTTGACGAATACGCCAACACCAGTTCCGCCGGTTCGATCATTGCCTTCCACAAGAACAAGGACGATTTACAGACCGGCGATCTCGGGGTAATTTGCTCGTTCGGTGCCGGGTATTCCATCGGCAGCGTTGTCGTGCGCCGCCGATAGCCCCTTTGATCAATGGGTTGCCAGGGCTCGCAGGGAGTCCGGCAACCGGGTCGATGAGCGGTTGACACGGTCAAACCACACGATCTTCGCGTAGCCCTCGGCGTACAATTCCCCGGTTTCGGCGTCTGTCAGGGTGTGATAGGTGTCAAGGCTGGTATTACCCGCCTTGTCAGCGTATGTTTTGACCACAATTGTTGCCGGGTGGTTCAACTCCTTCAGAAAAGTCGCGCTGGTCTTTATAATGATCGGACCGTCCGCGGCCTCGGAGCCGCCGAGGTTCATGGAGTTCAGCCACACAATCCGGGCTTCTTCGAAAAAGCGGAAATAAACCGTGTTGTTGGCGTGGCCGTAAGCATCCATATCACCCCAACGCAGGGGCGTGGACAAGGTGTTGACTAGATTTCCCGGTACTGACATCGGGTTCCTCCGAACCTGAGAACGAATAAAAAGAATAACAGAGCTGGTATTCTCGACGAACAGAAACGGAATTAACAACCTCAGGCTCTTAGATGACACATTTTTATTTCCGGCGCCCGTCGCCGACGCTGGTTTTATTCGCGGTGCTTGCCCTGTTTGCCGGTGTGTCGAACGTGGCCGCCCAGAACATGCAGGAGCCGGCGCCGGAGCAATCGCAGCCGGTGAAAGAATCGGATCCCTACGAGAATTGGAACCGTAAGGTGTATGGCTTCAATGAGGCCATCGACGATTGGTTCCTGCGCCCCATCGCCACTGGGTACAGGACGGTCATGCCCGGTTTTGCGGATCGGGCCGTCACCAACTTTTTCAATAACCTCACCGAAGTTCGAAATTTCGCGAACAGCCTGTTCCAGCTCAAGGGCGAGTCTGCGGTGGTTGCGGCGGGTCGCTTTACTTACAACACCGTATTTGGCCTTGGGGGGCTGATTGACGTCGCCACCGCCTTCGAGCTGCCGGAACGTCCGGAAGATTTCGGTCAGACACTGGGTTATTGGGGAATGAACTCCGGCCCTTACCTGATGTTACCCTTTCTGGGCCCGTCCAACCCCCGTGATCTGACCGGTTTCGGCACGGATATGGTATTACTGCCGTCTGCCTGGGATTATGCCGAAACCCCGGACGTGTATTACGCCCGTGGCTTGCAGGTTGTCGATAAGCGCGCTGATCTGATCCCCGCTGAAGGCTTTATGTCCGGAGACGGCTATACTTTCGTGAGAAATGCCTATCTGCAGCGGCGGGAGTTCCTGATCAATGATGGTAAAACCACTTCCGATCCGTTTGCTGAAGAAGACGAAGACCTGATGCTGGAAGATTTCTGACGCCAATGACCGACGACCGCATTCGCAAGTTTCGCAAAATGCTGGCGGAGGCCCCCAATTACGAAGTTTGGAAAGCCGCTGCCCTGGAACTCGATTTCCTCGAGGGCAGCGCGGAGTGGAAAGAGGATTTTGTTTCTGATCTTTACCATTACGAGCTGATTTACGATCGGCTCAGCAATCTCCAGCAGTACCGTCAACAGAACGATGTCGAGCGCCTGAAGCGCGCGCTCCGGGAGGGGCTGCATCACGACCTCGGGAACATGGGGAACCCAGCGCTCTATACCCAGTCACGGGTGGGCACCAAACATCTGATTGAAGAGTATATCGTTCAGGTGTGTGAGGCGCTGGATTTCCTCTGCGATCACCCCGTGCAGGGTTTTCCGGTTTCTGAAAAGCTCCAGTTCTTCCGCGACACCCTGAACAGCTATGGTCGCCCGACACTCCTGCTCAGCGGCGGCGCGACTCTGGGCATGTTTCATTTCGGCGTAATCAAGGCGCTCTGGGAGAAGGGGCTATTGCCGCAGGTGATTGCCGGTTCAAGTATTGGTGCCATCATTGCAGGCATACTGGGTGTGCATACGGACGCGGAAATCCCGGAAATGCTGGTGCCGGAAAACCACCACCTGAAAGCCTGGAAATGGCGGGGGCTGCTCAGCGCCATGCGGGGTGACGGCCTGATGGATCAGGATCAGCTAAAGTCCTGCCTGCGGGCCAACATGGGTGAGCTGACGTTCGAAGAGGCGTATCAGCGTACCGGGCGTTCCATCAACGTTAGCGTCTCACCGGTACAGGCCCATCAGAAGGCACGGTTACTGAGTGGATACACCTCCCCGTACCTGCTGGTCTGGAGTGCCGCACTGGCCAGTGCGGCGGTCCCGGGTATTTTCCCGCCGGTCACTCTGATGAAAAAGGACATGCACGGGCACTCGCTGCCCTACATGCCGAGGCTGAAGTTTGTGGATGGCTCGGTGGTGAGCGATCTGCCCATCGAGCGTCTGATGCACCTGTACGACGTCAACTACACCATTGTCAGCCAGACCAATCCCCATGTGGTTCCGTTTCTCGCCCGGGGCGGGCGGGACGAAAAACTCAGTCTTGCCAAGTTGCCGGTGCACCTGATCAAGTCGGAAATCCAGTTTCATGGCCAGGGGTTGTTCGACTACCTCCGTAAGCGGGTTCGCCCGGAAATCCTTCGACAGATTTCCGGACAGATGTACACGATCATGGCGCAACGTTATTCCGGCGATGTCACCATAGCGCCGAATTACCGTTTGCGAGATTTTCGCCGTATGCTGAGTAACCCGGAGCCGGCGTATGTGCGGGAAATGATCCTCGCTGGTGAGCGCGCGACCTGGCCCAAGATCTCAATGATTCGTTCACACGCCCGGATATCCAAGACCCTTGAGCGCTGCGTCCGTCGTCTGAAAAACCAGCAAAAACGGGCCACCGGTGAATTGAGGCTGGTCAGCAATGCCGAATCCGGGAGCTCTTGAGATGACACGCCAGGGAGCCGGGCGGTATGATGAGCGCGTCATCGGGGGCGACGTCTGTCCCTGCGACTTTTTCTTTCTCCGCCTGAGCATCTGACTGGACACTCATGTACTACGATTTCTTCGGTTTTCGGGAACCCCCGTTTTCGATTGCTCCGGATCCCCGCTACCTGTATCTGAGTGAGCGCCACAAAGAAGCCTTGGCGCATCTCATGTATGGCGTCCAGGGGCAGGGCGGATTTATTGTCATTACCGGTGAGGTGGGCACAGGGAAAACCACCGTCAGCCGCTGCTTTATTGAAAATGTACCCGACCACGTCGACATCGCCCTGATCCTCAACCCCAGGCTGTCCGCGCGCGAGTTGCTGTCGTCGGTTTGCGATGAGCTTGAAATTTCTCACCCCCTGGGTGCCAGCATCAAACAGCTGGTTGATCTGATTAACGCCGACCTGCTGAAAGCCCATGCGGCGGGCCGCCACAAAGTGTTGGTGATTGACGAGGCACAGAACCTCTCCGCAGACGTGCTGGAACAGCTGAGGCTGCTGACCAATCTGGAGACCGCTGAAAAAAAGCTGCTTCAAATTGTGCTGCTGGGGCAGCCGGAACTTCAGGCGTTGCTGGCGCGACCGGAGCTTCGTCAGTTGAACCAGCGAGTGACTGCCCGCTATCACCTGGATGCGCTGGCTGCGGACGAGCTGCCGGGCTACCTGCGCTACCGGCTCGGTGTGGCGGGGCTGCGGGCCGATATTTTCAGCGCCGGGGCAATCAAGACATTGTTCCGCGTCAGTGACGGCATTCCGAGATTGGTCAACCTGATCAGTGACCGAGCCTTGCTGGGGGCCTATGCGGAAGGCGAACACGTCATTACCCGCAGGCACATCCGCACGGCCGCACACGAGGTCAACGGTGGTTTGTCTGCCAGAGTTACCTCTCGAAGCGGGGGGAACAAGCGTCACTGGCTGATGATATCGGCATCTGTTTTGCTGGCGCTTTTTGCCACTGTACTGCTGCTCGATCGCTGGAATTCCGATGCAGTGTCGCCGAGTCCGCAAGCCAGCGAAACCATACAACCACTGGCAGGTGCCATCGAACGCCTCGAGGACGCGATCGAGAGCGAGACACAGACCCAGAACCAGAACCAGAACCAGAACCAGAACCAGAACCAGAACCAGAACCAGAAAGAAGACCCCGCGCAGGCCGACCTCCCGACGTTTCCAGCGTTGGATTTCGCCCGCCAGACCAGCTCGCGAACCGGAGCCTACCGTTTGCTGTTCTCAATCTGGGATCTGGAGTATTCGCCCTCGGAAAACCCTGCCGAGTGCCTGTTTGCCGTGACAAACAATTTACGATGCCTCGAGCGTCAGGGCACCTGGCGGAGCCTTTCGTTCCTGGACAGACCCGCCATATTGGAGCTGCGCAATACTGAAGAGGTTACGGGAGAGGATTCCCAAGCAGGTCTGAGGGGGTCAACCGGTTATGCCGTACTGCGCAGCATCAACGGTGAGGAGGGGGTGCTGATCACCGCGGACGGTTCGCATACGGTGAGTGTCGGTTCCCTTGAGCGCCTCTGGACGGGAAAGTTCACCGTGCTCTGGCAGTTGCCGTCCTATATGCTGGGTGAGCGCGATGAGACCCCGGCTGCCCGTGCCGGCATGGCCGCCAGAATGATGGAATTGGCCGAGCTTCACAGCACTGACCCCACAGAGAACGACCGGATCAATCGGATGGACCTTACCGAGCAGATAAGGTGGTTTCAGAGCAAGAAAGGCTTGACGGTGGATGGCATTGCCGGGCCCATGACCCTCATTCAGATTAATAATGATCTGGACGCAGACCTCCCGCGGCTCAGCGACGGTGCATCGGGTGGAGGGAACTGATGTCCTACATTCTCGACGCCCTCAGAAAATCCGAAAGCGAGCGTCGTCAGGGCAAGGTCCCTGACCTGGGCCAGCAGGTTCAGATCATTCATAAACCGCGAAAGAAATCGGTCCCGCCTGCTGTCTGGATCACGATTGCCCTGATCATCAATGCCGTGGTTCTGGCCTTCATTTTCTGGCCAGTGATGGCGGAGAAGATTCGCACGTCTGCTGCGCCGGAGATACGGGATGTGCCAGAAACTCAGGAAACCACGGAAACTCAGGAAATGTCTGCGGTTAACCTGCCCGATGTGCCCCCGGTGGGTGAGCCTGAACTCGCTGAGACCGGGGAGCCGGAGCCGCGGCTGGCGCCTACGATTATTGTACCGGACCGCAGGTTGCCGGTGGCGTCCCCCGCTGAATCCGAGCAAATCCCGGAGGGCCGTGTACCGCATCTTGTTGAACTACCCGTGCCCTTTCAGAGAAGCATTCCCGATTTGAAGTTCAACAGTCACATCTACGCCTCAGAGCCGTCGGCGAGACGGGTAATGATCAACAACCAGTACATGAGGGTAGGCGACAGCTTTTCCGGCATTCGCGTTGAGCGCATCACCGAAGAGGGGGTGGAACTCAGCAAGGAAGGCCGCCGTTTTCGCGTGGGTGTGGTACGTGACTGGATGAGCCCCCGCTGATGGCCCTCGCTGACGACACAAAGCAGCAGATTCAGCAAAGTTACCGGGACGTGCTGGCAGGCAAGGATATTCGTGCCCGTTACGGTCAACGCCTGATGATTGCGGAAATCGCGCGGTATATGGGCGATATCACGGAAAATGATGGCCAGCGAACCTCTCCGCCGTCGGCCTGTGTGGTGGAGGCCGGTACCGGTACCGGGAAGACCCTCGCTTACCTGATTGCGGCCATTCCGGTTGCCAAGGCGCTGGGTAAGACCCTGGTCATCTCGACCGCCACGGTCGCGTTGCAGGACCAGATCGTTCATAAGGATCTGCCGGATCTCAAGAAACACAGTAAAATGGACTTCTCCTGGACCCTGGCGAAGGGCCGCGGACGCTACCTTTGCATGTCGCGGCTGGAGGCAAGACTGCACGATGAGGGTAACGGCGACAGCGATACCATGCCGCTGTTTCTGCTGGACGGCCCTGGGCATGAAGAGCCGGGCACCCGTGCCTTCTTTGAGGAAATGCTGGCCAGCTACGGGTCCCGCACCTGGGATGGTGATCGGGACCACTGGCCTGACCAGATTCCCGATGACGTCTGGCGCCAGGTCACAACCGATCACCGCCAATGCACCAACCGGCATTGCAGCTACTTTGACAGCTGTGCGTTCTTCGACGCCCGTAAAGACCTGGACGATGCTGATATCGTGGTGGCCAATCACGATCTGGTGCTGGCGGATCTGGCATTGGGCGGCGGCGCCATTCTGCCGGAGCCGGAGAATGCCCTGTTCATTTTTGACGAAGCCCATCATTTGCCCGACAAGGCCCTCAACCACTTCGCCGCGTCGGTTCCGCTGAATGCCACGCGCCAGTGGCTCAAGCAGCTTTCGCAGGCCCTGGGTAAGATGCAACCCTACCTGTCGCCGACGACGCTGGCGGCCAAGACCATTGATCGTGTCAGCCATGCCTCCCGGGAGGTGGACGTGGCGCTGACAGAGGTCTACGACGAAGCCGAGCAGAATACCGGCTGGGAATTCAGTGAGGAACGTCGTTCTGCCCAGTGGCGCTATCCGGAAGGTGAGTTGCCGGAAGCACTGGCGGATTTGGCCGCAAACGCGCGCCTGGTAACCGCCAACCTGGTTCGTCAGCTGGGCGTGTTGGCGGACGAGCTGCAGAAAGCCTTTGATGAGCGTAAAGAGCATGAGGTGGATCGGGAGACGGCGGAGTCCTGGTACCCGGTGATCGGATCCTTTCACGCGCGTTCGGAAGAGCAACTGAGACTCTGGGCAGCCTGGTGTGAGCCCACGGCAGTGAAAGCCGAGGAGGACGCGTCTGGCGAGGAGGCGCCGTCAAAGCCCAGGCCAAAGCTGAAAAGCCCACCAGCGGCCCGCTGGGCTGTGCGCCAGCGCTGGGATCATGCTGAAGATATCACCCTCTATAGCAGCCCGGTACTGGCAGACAACCTGTTGTATTCCCGTTTGTGGTCGCGGGCCTACGGCGCGGTGTTGACCAGCGCCACTCTGACAGCGCTGGGACGATTCGACCGCCTTCAGGCGAGGGCGGGTCTACCGGAGGCCAGCCGCTTCCTGGTGGTGCCCAGTTCTTTCCGCTATGCCGAAATGGCCACGGTGGAAGTGCCGGCGATGACCGCCATGCCCACCGATGATGCGTTCACGGACGCGTTGGTGTCACGATTGCCGGACTTGTGGGCCGGGGAGAAGGCCACGCTGGTGCTATTCACCTCCCGCCGGCAAATGCAACTTGTGCGGGATGCGCTGGCGCCGGAATACCCGGACCTGATTGTCACCCAGGACGACATGGCCAAAGGCGAAGTGCTGCGCCAGCACTGTGCCCGCGTCGATGAGGGGCGACCCAGCGTGTTGTTTGGCGTCGCGAGTTTTGCCGAGGGAATCGACTTGCCCGGCAAGTACCTCGGCCACGTGGTAATCACACGGCTGCCATTTTCGGTGCCGGATGATCCCATTGAGGCCAGCCTCGCCGAGTGGGTGACTCAGCGGGGTGGCAATCCGTTCATGGAAATCACCGTACCGGACGCCTCCATCAAGCTGGTGCAGGCCGTGGGCCGACTGCTGCGCACCGAGCAGGACACCGGACGGGTGACCATTCTTGACCGCCGCATTATTGCACGCCGGTACGGCCAACTGCTGTTGGACGCGCTACCGCCGTTCCGCAGGATCATCGAGCACTGACCGTTCCCTGCCCATAAAAAAAGAGCCACTCGATGAGGAGCGGCTCTTGTCAAAGGGGGTTCGTTTAGAACCCGGGCGTCGAAACAACGCGGAACAAGAAGTCTGAAGGCCTGAAGTTTCAGAATTCCCGGTGAGGGCTCGCCTCACCATGGGGATCATCATAGAAGAAGGCGGGGCGTACCCGGATCGTCCAAAGGGCGTAGTGGGGCGGATTACTCCGGGAAAACTGTGACGTGCATCACAACGTGATGCCGCCAGATGACGGCGTCAATCCAGCAATCCCAGTTCCCGCGCTCTTGCCAGTGCCTCCGTGCGGCGACTGACCCCAAGTTTGCCGTACAGATTGCGGATGTGAGCCTTTACCGTCGCCGGGGCGACAGTCATCCGCGTGGCAATCTCCTTGTTGGCAAGCCCCTGGTTAATCAATTCGAGAACTTCTAATTCCCGTTGGCTCAGGGGTTCGGCAAGGGCGTCATTGCCTGATTCGGGCGGCTTTACGTGCGGGGGTTGTTCTGCGACTTCGGCCCGTTCAGGGGCAACCGGGTCCAGATTCCGGAGCATGTCGAGCACACGGCCGTTCCAACTTGACGGCGCATGCAGCGCCGGGAGGTCCAGCAATCGCTGGCGAATGGCCGCACTTTCCTCGGCAAAGATCCGCATGAAGCCCGCCTGCGCCCCTTTCTTTACAGCCAGTGTCAGTATCTCATCCGCTTCCTCTGTCCTGTTTGCGCAGTACAGGGCCTCCGCATGCACGGTAAGGATTTCCACCAGATGACGGAAATGCTGATCCCTCTCTGCGCCTGCGCGCATCGGGGTGAGCAGTGCAATTGCCTCGTCAGCGCGGTGTGACGCCACGAGAACTCGGGCGGTGCTGATCTGGTTCTGCTCGAAATTAAGGGGGTTGGAAAACGCCTCGCCTTTCACCGAATCAACCCATTGCATGGCCTGTTCAGGGTGCCCCGAGGCAAGGTAACAGCGAGACAAGAGGGCCGAACACGCCGGTGGCTCGAACACGATGTGATCGCGGCGTCGCCGAGCCACCGATACTGCATCCTCGAGGGCCGATATGGCGTCCTCATGGCGCCCCTCGCTGAATGCCAGGTGGCCGCGAACATACTGAATGATGACATGCTGGCCAGGCTCGGTGCCGTTGGTGACGTGGTCCAGCAGCGGCGCAAGGTGCGATGCCGCCAGCTCGGGTTCGTTGCGCTCCCGGTAGATCTCGGTCAGTGCGCTGTTCTGCCAGCAGGATATCAGCCTGGGCTGGGACGGATCAGAATAATGCTGGTCGACCCAGCGGCGAACCGATGTGCAGGTTTCCAGCGCCTCATCGATATCTCCGCGGTTGTACTGGATCCACGCCAGCAATCCGCCACTGGAGAGGACTGTGCTGGGTTTGCGTTCGAGCTCGCCGTATCTTACCGCTGAACGAAGCGCTTCCTGGGCCGATGCCAGATCCCCCTTGTCGTAATAATCGAGACCCACACCGTAGTAGGTTACCGATTTCAGCGGAATACGGGTGTGGTCGATATCCCGAAGCACCTGTTGGGTAAGATCTGACGCGCTTTTTTCGTCACTACGGGTGCGCGCCAGGTAGGAGCGAATCAGTGAGATTTCACTCTGCAGGCCCAGCGCACCCTCCGCATCCGGGTGGGAGTCCGCCACCCGGCGGTCGAGCATGTCTTCCAGGTCTGACAACAAGGGTTCCAACACGTCCACCCGGTTGGCAAAGAACAGCGACCAGATTCGCAGCATCTGCAATTGGGGGCTGTCGTCCACGGTAGCCACGGGTAAGGCATCCAGCCATTGCAGCACGGGCAGGTGATACCCGCCATGAATCAGGTTGTTGCCGTGTTCAGCAAGAACCTGTGCCAGCCAGGTCCAGTCCTGTTGCCGAACGATCTGGGCTATGCCCTCCTGAACGTGATCGTGGGTCATCAGCCACTGCACGGCCCGCTGCCAATGTAGGCGGGCCGATTCCGGATCGCGCGCCCACGCCCTTTTCAGCAGGGCATCCCGGAACAGGTCATGGTATCGGAACCAGTGATTTCGGGTGTCCAGAGGGATCAGGAACAGGTTCTGGCGCAGCAACTGCTCAAGCATCGTCTGACTGTTTGATGTGTCGCGTACGCGATCACACAGCGATGCGCACAAGCGCGGACAGCAGGCGGTGCTGGTCAGAAAATCCCGGATTGCCTGTGGCTGCTGCTCCAGCACCTCGGTAAGCACGTAATCGTTAATGCTGCGCTCGTCGACATCCACAGAGATGGCGGAGGCGGTGGGCGAGCCGCTGGCATCCGTCGCGCCTGTCAGCGCGGAGAGCTGCATGGCAGCCACCCAGCCCTCGGTCTTTTGAAGAATATGACGGATGTCATGTTCGGACACCTCCATCTCCATCGTCTCCCGGAAGAAACGTCGGCACTCGTCCTCGGAGAAGGCGAGCAGAGCAGGGTGCACGTCTTCAATCCAGCGTCGGACCCGCCAACGCGCGAGCGGCAGGGAGGCTTCGGTTCGCGAGGTGAGAGTCAGGGTGACCCCGGGCGGGAGGTAATCCACGAAATACGCCAGCTGGCGCTGGATTTCGGGGTTTCGGATGAAATGGAAGTCATCCAGAACCAGTGACCAGTTGGCACCGTCGCTGGACAGGGCGTTGATCAGGGCCGTGATCGGGCCCTCAAGTTCTTGAAGCGAGCAGTGACTGAGTTGTTGACGACAGGTGTCCATGCCTGCCAGTCCGCTGTGTTCGAAGGCACCGGTCATGTATTGCCAAAAACGCCTGGGTTCGTTGTCATGCTCATCGAGGGACAGCCAGGCGGTAGAAGACCCGAGTTGAGCGCACCACTGGCTGGCCAGGGTGGTTTTGCCAAAACCGGCCGGCGCGACCACAAGGTTGAGACGCTTGGGAGCTCCCGGTTGCAACAGACCGTATAACCGCTCGCGCCTTACGGCGCGGGGGTCTGAGGTGGGTCTGAGGAACTTGGTGGTGAGAAGCATCTTTTCCCTGAATGCGCTTGAAGTGTCGATACCGGATTGTGTGCTTTGTCACACTGAAGTCAAGGGAGAGAGCTGCAAAAACGTCATTAGCGATGCGGCGTTATTCGATTTTTGGTCTAAACTGACTGAGATAGGTTTTGTATACTCAAAAAGAATGAAAAATATTATTGTTATACGTATTCTGTTCCTTACGGCAGGGCCGCAGGAACAGAGCACAAGCGGCCCGACATTTGCGGGCGTTCAGGGGAGCGACAGGGTCGATGAAATTACAACAGTTGCGCTATATCTGGGAAGTGGCACACCACGATCTCAATGTATCGGCAACCGCCCAGAGCCTTTTCACTTCACAGCCGGGGATCTCCAAACAGATCCGTTTGCTCGAGGACGAACTGGGTCTTGAGGTATTTGCGCGCAGCGGCAAGCACCTCACCCGCATTACGCCCGGGGGTGAGATCATCATTCGAGAGGCCGGAGAGATTCTCCGACGGGTCGAGGGTATCAAGAAGATTGCTCAGGAATTCAGCAATCAGCGGAAGGGCGATCTGAGTATTGCCACCACGCACACCCAGGCCCGCTATGCGCTGCCACCGGTGATCAGCGGGTTCATCGAAGCCTACCCTGACGTATCTCTGCACATGCACCAGGGCACACCCATGCAGATTTCGGAGATGGCGGCTAATGGCGCAGTAGATTTTGCCATTGCCACAGAAGCCATGGAGCTGTTCAACGACCTGATCATGATGCCGTGCTACCGGTGGAATCGCAGCGTTATCGTGCCGCGGAATCACCCGCTGGCAGCGCTCTCCGAGTTGACGCTGCCGGAACTCGCCAAATACCCGTTGGTGACCTATGTGTTCGGGTTTACCGGCCGCTCAAAGCTGGATGAGGCGTTTCAGTCACAGGGACTGACCCCGAAAGTGGTGTTTACGGCGGCGGACGCCGATGTCATCAAAACTTACGTCCGCCTGGGCCTGGGTGTTGGCATCATCGCCAGCATGGCCTTTGATGAAAAAGTGGATACCGATCTGGTCGCGCTGGATGCCCGCAAGCTGTTCCGTCCCAGTGTAACCCGCATCGGATTCCGCAAGGGCACCTTCCTGCGGGGTTATATGTACGACTTTATTCAGCGCTTCGCGCCTCATCTCACCAAGGACAGTGTCGATGAGGCGGTCGCGCATCAGGGCAGTCGCTCAGAAATCGAAGAGCTGTTCAAGGACGTGAATCTGCCGACTTACTGATTGTCACTCGCGATCAGGTTACCTGCGTGCAGGCCACACTCTTTCTGTGTGGCCTCTTCCCACCACCAGCGTCCTTCCCGCTCATGCTGGCCCGGCAAGATTGGCCGGGTGCAGGGCTGGCAACCAATGCTGACAAACCCCTTTTCGTGCAGGGCATTGTAGGGAACCTCAGACATCCGGATGTAATCCCAGACTTCTTTTGAGGTCCAGTCAGCGAGTGGGTTGAATTTGATCAACTGATGGGTATCGCTGGAAAAGGCGCTGTCGATCTGCGCCACCGGCACCTCGTTGCGGGTACCCGGGCTCTGGTCCTTACGCTGGCCAGTGATCCAGGCATCCACCGTGGCCAGCTTGCGCCTCAGCGGATTGACCTTGCGGATGCCACAGCACTCACCGTGGCCATCTTTATAGAAGCTGAACAGCCCCTTACCGTTCACCAGCTCCTGTACCTCCGTGGCATCCGGAAACAGCACCTCTATCTCAATGCCGTAATGCTGACGCACTTTCTCGACAAACTCGTAGGTTTCCGGATGCAGCCGACCGGTGTCGAGAGTGAAAACCTGCAGGTTGTCTGTCAGCTTGTGGGCCATTTCAATCAGTGCTACGTCCTCGGCACCACTGAACGAGATCGCAATGTTATCGAATCTGGCCAGGGCCGCTTTCAGGATGGCGCGCGGGCTTTGGCCGTCCAGTTCCTGTTGTAACGATGCAATATCAGTCATGAAAAGGGTTGTCCGTGATAAATGTGTGATAAATCTACCATTAACCGCTGCTGGCCTGAAGGAATCTGGTTGTATAACCTTATAGCGGGCAAGATGCACGATGCATTCGGCGGCGTATTTTCTTATCATACGTGCCGATTACCCGCCGCGCTGCTCATCGGCGCTGTAACTACTGACTTGATTAGCAGGAGAACACTGTGGAACTCGCGTGTCTTGACCTCGAAGGCGTACTGATCCCGGAAATCTGGATCGCGTTTGCAGAAAAAACCGGCATTGAGGAACTGAGGGCAACCACCCGCGACATTCCCGACTACGACGTGCTGATGAGACAGCGTCTTCGCCTGTTGGACGAGCATGGTTATGGCCTGCCACAGATTCAGGAAGTGATCGGAGAGCTGGACCCGCTGCCCGGTGCCAGGGAATTCCTCGACTGGCTGCGAGAGCGGTTTCAGGTGGTCATTCTGTCAGACACCTTCTACGAGTTTGCCATGCCGCTGATGAAGAAGCTGGGCTATCCGGCGCTGCTGTGCCATAAGCTGGAAGTGGCGGAGAATGGGCAGATCACCAATTACCTCTTGCGTCAGCGGGACCCGAAGCGCCAGTCGGTGCGGGCGTTCCAGCTGCTCAATTACCGGGTCATTGCGGCCGGTGATTCCTACAACGACACCACCATGCTGGGTCAGGCTGAAGCGGGCATTCTGTTCCACGCACCGCAGAACGTGATCGATGAATTCCCGCAGTTTCCGGCGGTGCATACGTTTGAGGAACTCAGGCAGGAGTTTCTGAAAGCAAGTGCGGTGCACAGCGAGACCTGATCGGTCTCAGGTGTTGAAGTGCTCCAGAAAAGCCATGAGGGGACGCACTTTGGTCAGCGTCTCCTCATACTCAGCCTGCGGATCGGAATCCGCGACCACCCCTCCGCCTCCCCAGCATCGGATGGTACCCGCGTCGTCACACAGCAGCGTACGAATGGCGATGTTGCTGTCCAGTATGCCGTTCAATCCCCGGTAAAATACCGATCCGCAGTACGGCCCGCGCCAGTGCGGCTCCAGCTCACGGATGATCTCCATCGCGCGGATCTTCGGGGCACCGGTGATCGACCCTCCGGGAAACGCATCGATCAATGCTTGCATCGGCGACACGTCTTCCCGAAGCGTGGCACGGATGTGACTCACCAGGTGATGAACGTTGCGGTAAGACTCCAGTGAAAACAGGGCGTCCACGGACACGCTGCCTGCCTCGGCGCTGACGCCCAGATCATTCCGCAACAGATCCACAATCATCAGATTCTCGGCGCGGTCTTTCTCCGATGCCTGCAGTTCGTTCGAGTAGGCCACGTCCTGTGCGGACGTATCGCCGCGTGGTCGGGTGCCCTTGATGGGGCTGGTCAGGATCGTTTTGCCGCGAATTTCCAGAAACCGCTCCGGAGACACCGACAGAATGCTCTGCCCGCCGGCCCGGATAAACGCGCTGTAGGGTGTCGGGTTTTCAGCGGCCAGCGCCTGGAACGCGTGCCAGGGGTTGCCGCGGAACTCTCCGCTGAATTCCTGGGACAGGTTCACCTGATAGCAGTCACCTGCGCTGATGTAGTCACGAATGGCGCTGACGCTATCGCGGTAGTCCCGTGCGGATTGCCGCGGGGCAAAAGGCCGGATCATTGTCCAGTCGGCGGGCCCTGGGGCAAGATCGGACTGCAACCAGCGAGCCAGCGTTTCAAGGGTACGTTGCTCACATGCCGGGTGAATCCACAGATAATACGTCCCACTTGTGCGGTTGTGGCTGGCAGTCCAGAGATAGAAGCCCGCATGCAAGAGGGGAGTATCGACATTCGGGCACAGGGGCGCCAGGCGTTTTTCTCTGACATAACCGAGTTCGTAGCTCAGGAAACCGATCCAGCCACCGCTCAGAAAGTCCGCCGCTATTGACGAGTCGAGTGCGTATTTTTCGACCACCTGTTCCATCTCGTCGGCGAGTCCGGACAATCTGGCCCGGTCCGACGATTTGCTGTTGACCGTTATGGATTCGCAGGCAAGGGCGGAGAAGCCACAAAGCAGACCCCGTGCATTTCCCTCACCGGTACTGCCTATGTAGGCGAAATCCGGTGCCCCAGACGCTTGCGCCTGAAGTCTCTGGTACTCCTCTCGGGTAAGTAGTCTGGAAACAGATAGGCTCAAAATTTCCCCGTGAAATATAGAAGATGATACACAGGCCACAAAACGGGCATTGTGAGGCGTAAAGCCGCACTGATCTAATAATAAAGCAGTATGTTCTGCTCAGATCGGTGGGTTGATACGCCAAGGTATTTTACCCGAGTTATAGGTTTCAAATGTGGAAATCAGATCAAAATAAAAAGGACACCTGTCATGCAAAAGATGAATCGTTTCATTTTCGGTGTTGCACTCGCCGCTGTGAATTTTCTGCCCCTATCAGTTGCCGCTGAGGAGGAACAGATCGAAGTGCAAATACCTAAAAACAGTGTTCTGTCAGATGGCAAGCTTTCCAGTGAGGAATTGGCACGATACGCAATTGTCGGGCAGGAACAGCTGGTCAGGTTGACGGAAAAGGCGACGCAAGAGTACACAGTAGGATTGCAGGAAAACGATAGCACTATGCCAGCCGCCTGGATGCTGCTGAACGATGGCGAGACCATCAAGCGGATCAACATTGACGGCCAGACCGGCCAGACGCCCGCAAGTGTGCGAATTCTGATGTATCGGGCCGCGCTGAAGTCTATCGCCCGACGAGGTAAGATCAACGCTGCCGTCATTCTGTACACCGGCAAGGTTAAAGAGGGCGAGAAAGCTGAGGCTTTGGTTATCGAACATGAGCACCGGCTCGGTATTGCCGGGAACAAGATCATCCCCTACACCATCGAAGATGGAAAAGTTTTTTATTCTCAATCTGTTACAAAAGAAAAGCCCTTTGAGATGTTCTATGACGATCGAGGGCAGGCGCCCACGAATCAAATCTGAAGATGAGATGTGAATCCCGTTTGTTTCAGGTTGTAAGCAATGCGTTAAGAAGTGTGAATGCAGTCACGGACTAGGACTGTAAAACAATCTTAAATGGCCTCGTGGGGTAAGGGACTCCACGAAAAATACAAACTCAGATAATAACAACATGAGTTTATAAGGAGATAAATATGAAAGGCCTGAAGAAAATCGCACTCGCAACGGCTGTAGCCGCTGCTCCTTTTGCAGCTCACGCTGACCTGAAAGCCATGGATGACAGCGCAATGGGCAACATTACCGGTCAGGCCGGTGTGACCATTGAGCTCGAAACCAAAGTCAGCATCGGACAGTTCAAGTACACTGACGAAGGCTCGTTCGCGGTCAACGACATCATCCTTGGTGGTGCCGGTGTAACTACTGACGGTGCAGCTGCGGGTTACAATGACCTGCTGGACCAGCTGAAAATTGACATCGATGTTGCAGACGACGGCGACGCTGTAATTCACGTAGCGACTCTCGATGGTAATCCGATCGACTGGGGTTTGAAGGTTGGGTCCATGGAGCTTCTGGCTGGTACTACCGGTTCAGACAGCACCACGCTGATCTCTAACATGAGCGGCTACGGTAACCTTGCTCAACTGGATATCCGTGTGGATACCGCTACTGACCACCTTAACATCGTAGCTGCATTTGACGTGCAGGATATGGATTTCGACGTTGAATTCCTGGGTATCGGCGTGCGTGACATGACCATCTCCGGTGCAGGCGGTAACTTCGACTACGATGGTGATGGCTCGGTAATGACAGCTGATGCTGACGGCGAATTCGGTTTGGATCCGACTTCCAAGGAAGCACAGGTTCTAGCTGGTTTCGCTAACGTGAACTTGGACGTCTACAAGGGTGCTGGTCTGGGCGCATCAACTGCCACCGACGTGCTGCGTATCGACGTGAACAACGTCTACATGGACATGTCCATCGGTGCTGTTGAAATCGGTGGAACTTCCATCGGTTCGTTCGCCATCGACAACCTGGCGATCACCGACACCAAGCTGGCTGTTTACGGTCACTAAGCTGACCTGACACCTATGGTGTTGAACGCCCCGCTTAGGCGGGGCGTTTTTGTTTCTGGATGAGTACCGTCCAGGCATAAAAAACGGCACTTTCCAGTGCCGTTTTTTTGCGTCCCGTTAAAGTAAAGTGCCCAGTTAACGATCCGGGACCGCAATGGACAGATCAAATCCGCCGCCGGGCCGCGGCGTCAGGGTCACGGGCCCTTCGTTAATGGCCTGCGGGACTTCGATCCGGTCAATCCCAGGAGGGTTACCTATGGAAAAGTTCAGATTCTGGCCATCAAACCCGACACCGAGTTGATCGTTCAGGAATGTTTGGGTGAACGGCTCGTCGGGGATCTGCGCCTGCTGGCCAAAAATGATCGGCTGAATCGGGGGTGTGAAGTCTGCCGGTGGGCGCGCCCGGGCCAATTCTTCCTGGGGTAGCAGCAGTGCACGGCGCAGGAATTCTTCCTCTGCGCTTTCCAGCGCATCCGACGTGCCCTCGTCCTGGTAACGTTGCATTGCCTCCCGGTAGGCTTCCTCCTCGGCTTCCGTCAGGACCGGCTCGCCGGGTGAGATGGTCAACGACCGAATGATGCGCTGGCGATCAGCCTCGCTTTTACGCTGATCCTTGGGCACCACGATCACGGCAGAATCCTTGACGTAGGTCTCGACCATTTCGTCAGAGGTCATGGTCTGAACACCGGCCAGCAGACTGCTGCTGAACAGCGCGGCACCGGCTGTGCTGATGATGGCGATTGAGAGGGAAGTTCGGCGTGTCATGGTGTAGCCTCTTGGCTTGTGATCCACGAAAATGAGGCGCTTCTGAGGATACTTCGATCAGTCTGCTCCCTTAATAATCAGTATTCGGATTGCCCGACACAAATTCAAGGGCTTTGTGGCGGTAATGTGATCACATCCTGTGTATTGTCAGTATTGTTATGAAAACCCTGTCAGCGAGGGGTAACACGATTCAAGGATGCTCTATGTTTCAGGCATTACGAGTTCGGTGGCAGCGGTGGGTGAACCGCAGGATTCCCCGTACCGATAAACAGGTATTCAGCCAGCGCAATATTTTTATTCTGCCAACCGGTGCCGGCGTGGTGTTTGGTGTGTTGTTGCTGATCATGCTCATTACCGGCATTAACTACCAGAACAGCCTGATTTATCTGCTGACGTTCCTGCTGGGTGCCATCATGGTGGCCGCCATGCATCAGACCCACCGCAATCTCGCTGGCCTCGAGCTGACACTGGTGAAGACCGGGGAGGGGTTCGCCGGTGATTCTTTACCTTTTCATTTCCGGGCTGTTTCCGGGAAACACGATGCGGTCGCCATTTCTCTGTGTTCCGACGGTCACACACTGGACCAGCAACACGTCCCCGCCCGGCAGGCCGCCGACATGACGATCGCACTGGCCTGTCATCAGCGTGGTTATTTCCGGCCGGATCGTATTCGTGTCGAGACCCGGTTTCCGTTCGGACTTCTCAAAGCCTGGTCGTGGGTCAGGCCGGTGTCCTGCGCCATTGTCTACCCGCGGCCGGTGCCGGCGCCGGAAGCGCCCAGCACGGTAACCGACGGTGACGACCAGTCCAGCGCGCGCTCGGTGGAGGGTAACGATCATGCGGACATGCGCCCGTGGCGCGAAGGCGACCCGAGTCAGCGTGTGCTCTGGAAACGTTACGCCCGTTCCGGGCAGATGGTGATTGCAGATTGGGAAGGGGAGCAGGGCAGTCCCCATTGGCTGGATTTTCATGCTTTTCCGGGCGTGGACA
Organism: Marinobacter goseongensis; assembly: GCF_023156235.1. Classification (GTDB taxonomy): domain Bacteria; phylum Pseudomonadota; class Gammaproteobacteria; order Pseudomonadales; family Oleiphilaceae; genus Marinobacter; species Marinobacter goseongensis. The sequence continues at coordinate 82,599 of NZ_JAKZAI010000002.1, forward strand.
TGGATTTGCGGCTGAGTTATCTCACGGCTCAGGTGCTGGAGCGGGGGCGGAGCGGAGCGCCGTTTGGCCTGAACCTGCCAGGACAGATGATCGAGCCGGATACCGGACCGGCGCATGTCGCCCGGTGCCTGAAAAGTCTGGCGGTGCTCGGCATTGAAAAGCCGCGGGATGATTCCTCCGCGCCCTTCGGCACCCGGCAAACCGGAACCACGCAGGAATTTGCAGTGGGAGAATCCGGATAATGGCTTTGTCAGGCTTGGCTGCCACCAGCGGAATTCACGGCAATGCGCCGGCATTGCCGACGCGGGCGCTGCTCTGGTTGATAGCCAGCTTTGCGGTGTTACTGGTGCCTCAATGGGATCGGTTACCCATCTGGCTGGTGGTCACCTGTGTTGTGCTTGCGGGCTGGCGCTATATGGCACAGAGCGGTCGTGTCCGACTCCCCGGTAAATGGTTGAAAACGGGGATCATGCTGGTGGTTATCACGGTTTACGTCGGCACCGTCCAGGGTCGCTTTACCGTTGATACGGCGGCCTCGTTCTTTGTGCTGGCGGTCGGACTCAAGTGGCTCGAGACCCGTTCCAGGCGCGACTTTTACGTTCTGTTCTTCATTCTTGTGTACCTCGCAACAGTGAATTTCCTGTTTCACCAGCAAATCTACTGGGCGGTGCTTAATCTCTTTGCCGTCGGCCTGCTGCTGGTAGGCCTGCAGGTACTGAATGCGCCGGATCTCCCTGACACCATGGCGTCCGGTTGGCGCCGTTTGGGCATGATGCTCCTGAAAACCTTGCCCATTGTGATTCTCCTGTTTGTGTTCTTTCCACGCATGGCGCCGCTGTGGAGCGTCCCGATGGTGTCTGGACAGGCGCGCACCGGCATCAGCGACACGATGCGCCCCGGGGACATATCGAACCTGGCGCAAAGCAGTGAGCGTGCCTTTCGCGCCACCTTCGGGGAGGAGCTCCCGGCCTACCGTGATCGTTACTGGCGCGGCTTGATCCTGGATTACCTGGATGGAGAAACCTGGCGCCAAGGCCGTGAAGAGCCGTTCCGCCGACCCGGCCGCGTTGCTGTTGACGGCGGTGCGGGTGAGCTGGAGCGTGGTCAATACGATGTGCTGCTGGAACCCACGGACCAGACCTGGGCGTTCGCACTGGAAAACTCTGTTGCCGTTTCTGACAACGTGCTCAGCGCTGATGACTCGTTGTTCCGCTTCCGCCGGCCGGCAGATTCATCGGTCCGTTATCGGATGAAATTAGCGGCCGCCGAGGTCACACGGACGGACACGGCCGAACCTGACAACGTCAGGCGTTATCTGCAACTACCGTCAGAGGGGAACCCCCGCGCCCGCGATTTGGCGGAGGATCTGCGAGCGACCGCGGCGAGTGATCGCGAGGTGGTCAATGCGCTGATGTCAAAGTTCCGTGAGCAGGAATACTTTTACACCTTGCGCCCGCCGGCCATGCCGAACGATGGCGTCGATACCTTACTGTTCGACGAGAAGCGCGGGTTCTGTGCTCATTATGCCGGCGCCGCCACCTTCGTGTTCCGTGCCGCCGGAATTCCGTCACGGGTGGTTGTCGGTTATCAGGGGGGAGATCCCGGTGCCGATGACGAGTATCTGATCGTGCGCCAGTATGATGCCCATGCATGGGTGGAGGTATGGCTTCAGGGGCAGGGTTGGGTGCGGGTCGACCCTACCGCCGCCATCGCTCCGGACCGAATTGAGCTGGGCTTGCGGGATGCTGTGGCCGATGAAGGGTCGTTTCTGGAAAATGAATGGGCGTCTCCTCAGCGCTACGGTGATATTGCCGTCCTGCAGTGGGCTTCCCTCCAGGTTGACCGGATCAACTACCAGTGGCAGCGCTGGGTGGTAGGTTATCAGGGGCAGTCACAGATGGATCTGATGTCCCGTCTGCCAGGCGGCATGGGGCTCAAGGAACTGGGTTACGCCACGGCCGGCATCGTCGGGCTGGCGCTATTAATTGCCGGGCTGGTGTCCGCCTGGCAGGTTCGTGGCAGCGGGTCGCGCGATCCCATGGTCCGCCTGATCAGTCAGTGGCACCGGTTGTGCGAGCGCAGCGGTATCCCGGTGCGGCAGGGGGAGACGCCCGTTCAGCTGGCACAACGAATCGGCGCGGCAAGGCCCGCCGCCAGCAACACGGCGCGATCTTTTGCCCGGCTGGTCAACAAGCATTACTATGGCAGCGAATCTGTGGCCCAAAGTGATTCCCGGAATGCCATGAGGCGTTTGCTGTCGACGATGCGCCGGCAGCTTCAGCGTGATTCCGGGCAAGCCAATACAGCACGAAAAACGCCAGCAAGGTCAGAAGGTTGAATATAGACAGTTTATCAATGCCCTGGCTGAACGAGGCCTGGGCCAGCCTGCAGAAGCGATTTGATGAGAATCGGCTGCCGCACGCCCTGTTGGTCAACGGTGAGCGGGGTGTGGGTAAGCGCCTGTTCGCCGATGCCCTGGCGTCTTTGTTGATTTGCGATCAACCGGAAAAAGGTGGAGGCATCCTGGCCCGCCCCTGTGGTCGCTGCAAGCAATGCGAACTGGTGGCGGCGGGCACCCATCCTGATATACGGGTTTACACACCGGAAAAATCGCGGATGATCAAGATCGACCAGATTCGGGCCTTGTCGTCCTTTGCCGTAGCCTCACCGCAGGTCGGCCACCGTAAAATCGCCATTGTTGACCGCGCCGATCAACTCAACATCAACTCGGCCAACGCCCTGCTCAAAACGCTGGAAGAGCCCTCGGCTGATGTGGTGCTGATCCTGTTGCAGGAGAGCGGGCGCCCGGTGCTGCCTACCATCCGCTCCCGGTGTCAGTCCATGCTGATTCCCACTCCCGGGGAAGACGACGCGGCCCGCTGGCTGACGTCTCGGGTCATGGAACTGGAGGAAGATTCTCGCCCCGCTGCGGCAGAGTGCGTCAAAGCCCTGGCCATGGCCGCCAATGCGCCCAGACTTGCACTGGAATATCTCAACAGCGACTTTCTCGCGCAGCGTGACCAGGCTCTGGAGTGTTTCCGGCACTTCATGAAGGGCCAGATGACTGTTGGTGAGGCCGCAAAACCCTTCAAAACGCTGGGCCTGGATGCGGCGCTATGGCTTTTTGAGCGTTGGGCCGCCGATCTGGCGAGGCTGGGCGCCGGCGGACACGCCCTGGATTCGGACGCGGCGGACATGCTGGGATACCTTGCCAGAAACAATCCGCCATGGCGGGCCCATCAGTTACTGGACCAGATTCATGAAGCCCGTTCCGCGGCGGTATATAACGTGAATCCTGAGCTGGAGGCCGGGCGCCTTCTGATTGCCTGGCAAGGGCTGATGCCCGTCAAGAGGCGCGTGCCCGCCTGACCGTGCGGAGGCACAACAGAAAGAGCGTATTACAGTCACTGCTGCTATCATTGGGAAATATTGCGGAATTCGACAAATTCCCAACAACAAACAGATACATAGCCAGACAGAAGGTGTGAATTATGGGGCCCGGTTTCGGCGCACGAAGTGGCATTCTGACCCTCACTATCAAAGACAAGGCGGTGCTTTACGCCGCTTATATGCCCTATATCCGGCAGGGCGGGCTGTTTATACCGACGCAGAAACAGTATCAACTCGGTGACGAGGTGTTCCTGTTGTTGAACCTGATGGATGAGCCGGAAAAAATTCCGGTGGCTGGCAAGGTTATCTGGATCACCCCGAAAGGTGCCCAAGGAAACCGGGCAGCCGGTATTGGCGTACAGTTCAATGGCGATGACGAAACCGCCAGAACCAAAATAGAATCCTATCTGGCCGGTTCGCTGAGTTCTGACCGACCTACCCACACCATGTAACTGGAAGCCACTACCCACCCTTGATGACTGACACTGCTCTGAATCCCGAAAACACTGACACTGCGCCTTGTGAAGAGGTGACCTGGCCACTGCAGGATATTGAGCTGGCGGGGCTGCATTGGCCAGCGAAATACCCCACGGCAGATGCCTGCCCCGTGCTGATGCTTCATGGCTGGCTGGATAACTGTCTGACCTTTGACCGACTGGCACCTTCCCTGGCTGAATCCCGGAATGTATTTGGTATCGACATGGCCGGTCATGGTCATTCCGGGCATCGCCCGTCCGGGCAGAGCTATCTGCTGATGGATTATGTCGCCGACCTCGCAGAGCTGATCGCGCAACATTTTGCCGAAGGGCCTGAAGGTCGGGTCGATCTGGTTGGTCACTCACTGGGTGGGATAGTCTGCGTCCTCTATGCCGCCGCGTTCCCGGAACACGTGCGGAGCCTGGTGATGATCGACAGCCTGGGGCCGATCAGCCGGCCATCCGCCGACACCATTCCCCAACTGCGCAAAGCCATCAAAAAGCGGCTGGCCGGCTCCGGAAAACCGGTGGTTTACCCGGACACCCGCACCGCCGGCAAGGCCAGGGAGGGCGGTCTGAGTCCGCTCTCCACCGAGGCGGCCATGACCCTGATCCCCAGAAACATGAAAGCCGTTGACGGTGGTTACGTGTGGGGCACGGATCCAAGGCTGCGTCATCCGTCACCGATCATGCTGGAAGAAACCCAGGTGCTGGCCTCTCTGGCCAAACTGACGACTCGCGCCTTGTTCATTCGTGCAGAACACGGTTTGCTGGCCCAGCGTGAAGGCTGGCAACCCCGCCTGGACGCCATTCCCCACCTTGAGACCATCACCGTCGCCGGTGGGCACCATTGCCATCTTGATGGCGACGTTGAACCGGTCAATCACGCAATCAGGGCTTTTATTAACCATGACTCGTAACATCGCTATCCGTCTGGCCGGCGCCGTGCTGCTTCTGTTTCCTTTACTTGCATTGGCGGTCGAGCCCGATCCTGCAAGTATCCCCGAGGCCTTTGCCCAATCTTCTCTTGAGGCGGAAGTGCCGGTGGTGTCATCGGGACACCTGGTCCTGTTCAGTCCGGTGCGAGAAGTGAACAACCAGATTCGTTCCGATAAAATGGCACGAATTCCGGTTCGCGGCGTCGGCCAGCTTCACGAGATCTCCCGGGACTCCAGCCGGAGAGAGGCCCGTGAGCATTACCAGAGAGTGCTTCAGGCCCGAGGGGCTCAGGTATTGTTTGAGTGCAGCGGCCGCAGTTGCGGGCGCAGCAACGTGTGGGCAAACCAGATCTTCGACCAGGCGACTCTGTATGGTCGTGACGCCGATCAGGATTACCTGGTTGCGGCAGTGACGGACCCGTCTGGTAAGACCTGGCTGACCCTGGTGTACACCGTTACCCGTGGTAACCAGCGTGAATATGTCTGGATTGAGCATCTGGAAGCGGGTGAGGGTGCTGCGATACCCGGCCTGAATTCCGCCAATGCCCGAGTGCGCGGCCCGATCATCGTGCCTTGGCAGGGCGGTATAACCTATCGGTTTGACTGGAGCGCCAGCGACCGTCGTATGCTGAGCAACTGGATGGACGAGAAAGGCGCCAGGGCGACATTGACCGGGTATGCAACCCTGGGTGCTGATGAAGATCTGGATGACGCCATGGCGCGTGCGGGAGAGGCGTTGGAGTCGCTGTCGCAAGTGCTCGACAAAACCGGCGTGTCCCTGGCGCGACAAACACTGATCAACGTCGGACCTGCGGTCATCATTCCATTACCTGAGCGGCAGGGCGACCGCATTGAAATCGTGGTAATCACGGGGCCAGACCAGTGAGTAACTCAAACGACAATCAATCACCCGGGCCTCGCAATTCCGGGCAAGGCGGAGTCAGCGACGGCGCCTCAGCCATGGTGGAGAGCCCGGACCTGTCTGCTGCGGAAGCGGCGTCCAGTTTGGCGCGCAAGCCCACATTGCCCGGAAAAGGGAAAACCGTCGCGCTGACGCTCGGTAGCGGCGGGGCGCGTGGCTATGCTCATATCGGCGCTATTGAAATCCTGCAGGAGCGGGGTTACGACATCATTGCTATTTCCGGTTGCTCGATGGGTGCGTTGATCGGTGGCATGTACGCGTCGGGGAAAATGAAAGACTACAAGGACTGGGTCACTGGTCTCGGGCAGTTCGATGTGTTGAGGTTGCTGGATGTGACCTTCAATTCAGTGGGCGCTATCCGCGGAGAGAAGATTTTCTCCGTGGTGCGGGACATGCTGGGTGATACCAGGATAGAGGATTTGCCCATCGCCTTTACGGCGGTGGCAACCGACCTGCTGGCGCACAAGGAAATCTGGTTTCAGGAAGGGCCGCTTGATCAGGCGATTCGTGCATCAGTGGCGATTCCCGGCGTAGTGACGCCGCTGGTCCTCAACGGACGTGTGCTGGTAGACGGTGCGCTGCTGAACCCATTGCCGATTATTCCCACCATTTCTTCTCATGCCGATATGGTCGTTGCTGTGAACCTCAGCGGTGAGGATGATCGACGCAGACGGATTCCGGATGCCGCCTTCGGTGACGCCGGTGACGCGGATGAATGGGTCGACGTATTGCGAGACAAAGCGTCACGCTGGTTTGACTGGGATGCCTTGAAGACCCTCACCGGCAAGAAGAGCGGTCTGCCCAGCGACGACAGCGCTGAGGACAAAATCAGCAAGGCGGTGGAGAAAAATCAGTCCGAGAAACGCCAGCATGACAAACACAGTGTGGCCGTCAGCAAGGCAGCGGAAGAGGCCGAGCAGGCCCATGAAACGATTGACTGGGACAAGCTGGGCATTGGCAAGTTTGATGTGATGAACCTCACCATCGAAACCATGCAGAGCGCCCTGGTGCAATACAAGATCGCGGGTTATCCCCCGGATCTGCTGGTTAACGTTCCGAAAAACGCCTGCCGTGCCTACGACTATCATAAAGCGCCGGAACTGATTCAGCTCGGCCGCGAGCGCATGGCGGCAGCGCTGGATCGTTACGAGGAGAGCCGCACCAGCTCGGGACCGTTGGCACTCTGACTCAGCCGGTGGGGCTGCAGTGTGGCGAACAAACTGCGTATAATACCGGCCACTTTTGCACTCACGCACTTTGGCAGGAACCCGAACATTGTGACCAACCCCATTGACGAGCTTTACACCGTGCGGGATTACCTTCGGTATGTTTCCACGACGTTTTCCGCATCGCCTCTGTATTTCGGCCATGGCACCGATAACGTCTGGGATGAAGCCGTTCAGCTGGTGATGCGCACACTGAACCTGCCGCTGGAAAACAACACGCTGTTTCTGGACGCCCGGCTGATACTGGCAGAGCGGGAGTTGATCCTCCGTCGTATGCAGCGGCGTATCGAAGAGCGGGTGCCCATGGCCTATCTGCTGGGTGAGGCCTGGTTCATGGGCATGCCCTTTCACGTGGACGAACGGGTTCTGGTGCCACGGTCTCCCATCGGTGAGCTGATCGAGCGCGGTTTGCAGCCCTGGTTGGGTGAGGCGCCGGTGCAGCGTGTGCTGGATCTGTGCACTGGCAGTGGCTGTATCGGCATTGGTGCCGCAACCGTTTTTGACGAGGCGGAGGTGGACCTGGCGGATATTTCAACGGATGCACTGGACGTGGCCGCCAGCAACATCGAGTTTCATGGTCTCCAGGATCGGGTCCGCACGGTAAAAACGGACGTCTTCGACGGCGTTGAAGGTCGGTACGATGTTATCTTGAGCAATCCGCCCTATGTCGACGCCGCGGATCTTGCCAGCATGCCGGCCGAGTACCGTCATGAGCCGGAACTGGGTCTTGCAGCGGGCAGCGACGGTCTGGATATTGCTCACCGGATCATTGCCCATGCCGCGGACCATCTGAACCCGGGCGGCCTGTTGATCGTTGAGGTGGGCAATAGCTGGGTAGCCTTTGAGCAGGCGTACCCGGATTTGCCGTTTACCTGGCTGGAATTTGAAAACGGTGGTGACGGGGTCTTCCTGATCTACGGGGATGAGCTGCGTCAATGGCAGAGCAATTCCTGAGAATCTTTTTATAAAACCTGGATAAGATACTGAATCATGTCGGGAAACACATTCGGAAAATTGTTTACGGTTACCTCTTTTGGTGAGAGCCACGGGGCCGCGCTGGGTTGCATCATTGATGGCTGCCCTCCGGGCCTGGAGCTTTCCGAAGCCGATATGCAGCGGGATCTCGACCGCCGCAAGCCCGGCACCTCCCGTCACACCACGCAACGCCGCGAGGCGGATGAGGTCAGGATTCTTTCCGGGGTGTTCGAAGGTAAAACCACGGGCACGCCTATCGGCCTGGTGATCGAGAATACCGATCAACGCTCCAAGGACTATTCGAAAATCTCCGAGCAGTTCCGTCCGGCTCACGCCGATTACACCTACGCCCACAAGTATGGCGTTCGTGACTACCGGGGTGGCGGCCGCTCCTCGGCCCGGGAAACGGCAATGCGGGTGGCCGCAGGCGCGGTGGCCAGAAAGTTTTTAGAGCAGCGCCTGGGTATTACGGTTCGGGGTTATCTGTCACAGCTTGGGCCGATCAAAGCCGAAAAGTTTGATTGGGATCAGGTGCATCAGAATCCGTTCTTTTGCCCGGACGCGGACAAGGTCCCGGAAATGGAAGCCTACATGGATGCGCTCCGCAAGGAAGGCGATTCCATCGGAGCCCGCATCAATGTGGTTGCCGAAGGCGTGCCGCCGGGCCTGGGTGAACCGATTTTTGATCGCCTTGATGCCGATCTCGCCCACGCCCTGATGAGCATCAACGCCGTCAAGGGTGTGGAGATCGGAGCCGGGTTCGACTGTATCGAGCAAAAAGGCACCGAGCACCGGGATGAGATGACGCCCGAGGGTTTTCTGTCGAACAGCGCGGGTGGCGTTCTGGGCGGTATTTCCTCCGGTCAGCCCATCGTTGCCAGCATCGCGCTGAAGCCGACGTCGAGCCTGCGGATACCTGGTCGCAGCATTGATGTGCACGGCAATCCGGTAGAGGTGATCACCACCGGGCGCCACGATCCGTGTGTGGGTATCCGGGCGACGCCGATTGCCGAGGCGATGATGGCCATCGTATTGATGGATCATTACCTTCGGCATCGTGGTCAGAACGGTGATGTCGTGGTACCCACGCCGGTACTCGGCCAGCTCTGACGGGCGCAGAGAGACCATTGTCTATTCACTGGCGGCTTTCCAACCTCTATTTCTGGTTCTTTGCCCTCCTCGGAGGGCTCCTTCCTTACTGGTCCCTCTATCTTGAAGGGCAGGGCTTTTCCTACCTGCAGATTGCCACCCTGATGGCCACCATTCAGCTCACCAAGATTATTGCGCCCAGTGTCTGGGGCTGGCTTGGTGACCGCACCGGTCAACGGGTTCGATTGGTGCGTTTCGGAGCGATCACCGGTTCACTTTTTTTCGCCGGGGTGTTTCTGGAGCCCGGTTTTTATGGCCTGCTGCTGGTCATGCTGGCCTTTACCTTTTTCTGGAATGCCATCCTGCCGCTGTACGAGGTTATTACCCTCAGAGCGCTGGGGAAGCAAAAGGACCGGTATGGCAAGGTAAGGCTTTGGGGTTCTGTCGGATTTATCGGAGCGGTTGCACTGGTGGGTGGCATTCTGGAGTGGATGCCCATTGAGGGGTTGCCCTGGTTGTTGCTGCCGGTGTTTGCGGGCATTGCGATCTCGGCATTTCTGGTGCCGTCCGAGCGTGGTGAGCGCAAACCCCCGGCGCCGAGGGGAAGCCTGAAAGCCATTCTTACGCATCCTGCGGTGGTGGCGTTCTTCCTGATGAATTTTCTGCTTCAGGTGTCCCACGGGGCCTACTACACCTTCTTCAGTATTCATCTTGAGCAGCACGGCTACGGCAAGCTGGCGATCGGCCTGCTGTGGTCGCTGGGTGTGTTGGCGGAGATCGGGCTGTTCCTGGTCATGCACCGTCTGACACGCCGCCTGTCGGTCCGTCAGATCGCCATAGGGGCCCTGACATTGACCATGATTCGCTGGGTACTGATCGCTGAGCTCACCGATGTGGTTGCTGTTCTGGTGTTTGCCCAGCTGTTGCATGCGGCATCCTACGGCGCGTTGCATGCCATTTCGGTTCAGTATGTGCAGGGGTTTTTTGGCCAGCATCACCACGGCCAGGGTCAGGCACTGTACAGCGGGTTGACGTTTGGCGCCGGCGGAGCGCTGGGTGCCTGGATGTCCGGCTTTCTGGTGGAGGGGTTCAGCACCTCAGCAGCCTTCTGGGGCGGCGCGGCCGCCATGCTTGTTGCGATCGTGATCACCTGGCGCGGGTTGCGGCCACCGCCGTCAGACGGTGACACCAGCCCGCCGTGACGGCTATGGAAGCGGGTGCTCCTGTGCCCGCACAACCTCAATAAGGGCCCGCGCGGCACCCGAAAGCTGGCGTCCCGACAACCCGACGGCGCCCAACACCCGCGTGACCGGAAAGCCGAGATCCAGCCGTCGCACGCTCTCGTCCACCATGCTCAGTGGCAGCACGCTCCAGCCCAGGCCCACGCTGGTCATCATCTTGATGGTCTCAAGGTAATTGGTGGGCATCTGCGGGTGCAGAGGCAGGTTGGCTTCCAGAAACAAGCGGCTGACCACCCGGTAAGTGGCCGTTGTGGTATCAGGCAGCAACGCCGAATGCCTGGCCAGGTCAGCGAGCCTGGGTGCGTCAAGGTCAGCCAGGGCATGCTCCGGACCCGCAACAAACGCCATCGGATCCGACCACTGTTCATACACCGAGTAATGGCCCGGCATGCTGTCACTCAGAGTGACAAAAGCAAGCTCCGCGTTACGCTTGCGCATCTGCTCGTAGGCCGCGTCGGACTCCATGAACTGCAGGCTTAGCGATACCCCGGGAAAGTCACGGGTGAAGCGCCGTAACCAGTTAGGCAAGTGGTGAAGCCCGATATGGTGACTGGCGATGATGTGCAGTTCCCCCTCGACCGTTGCAGAGTCTGGCGACAGCGCCACCCGGGCGTTATGAATCTCGTCCAGAATTTTGCGGGCGTGGGGCAACAAGCGGGCACCCGCGCTTGTCAGGCGGATCTGGCGGTGGCTGCGGTCTATCAGCGGCGAGCTCAACTGGTTTTCCAGGGTTGCCAGGCGCTTGGAAATTGCAGGCTGGGTCAGGTGCAGGATCTCGGCAGCCTCGGAGAATGAACCCTGATCGACGATGGTCAGGAACGCTTTGAGTAAGTTGGCATCCATGGCTCCGCTCCGGTGATGCTCTGCGTGGTTGGTCAGGCAGTGCTGTGATCCCAAAATAAGGTATGCCAAAAAGGAATGCAAAGAATAAAAAACATGAATTGAGGTTATTCATGCAAAGGCGGTAAACTGTTCCCAGATACGCGGTACACAGCAACCCCCAGAGAGTGAGAGAAAATCATGGCGGGCAAGACCTTATACGACAAATTGTGGAACGACCATCTCGTCAAACAGCGTGATGACGGCTCGGCGCTGATCTACATCGACCGGCAACTGCTTCACGAAGTAACGTCGCCCCAGGCCTTCGAGGGTTTGCGCATTGCGGGTCGTAAACCGTGGCGTCTTGATGCCAATCTCGCCACACCGGATCACAACGTGCCCACCACTGACCGCGCCCGGGGCATCGACGGCATTGTCGACCCGGTGTCCCGTATTCAGGTGGAAACACTGGACAGGAACTGCGACGAATTCGGCATTCTTGAATTCAAGATTCTGGATCAGCGCCAGGGCATCGTTCACGTGATCGGGCCGGAGCAGGGCGCGACACTGCCGGGTATGAGCATTGTCTGCGGCGACTCCCACACCTCGACTCACGGCGCCTTCGGGTGTCTGGCCCACGGCATTGGCACCAGCGAAGTAGAACACGTTCTGGCTACCCAGTGTCTGGTGCAGCAGAAAATGAAGAACATGCTGGTAAAAGTGTCCGGCAAGCTTGGCGCCGGCGTCACCGGCAAGGACGTGGTGCTGGCCATTATCGGCAAAATCGGTACCGCTGGCGGAACCGGCTATGCCATCGAGTTTGGTGGTGAAGCCATCCAGGGCCTGAGCATGGAAGGCCGCATGACTATCTGCAACATGTCCATTGAGGCGGGAGCGCGGGTTGGCATGGTGGCCGTGGATGACACCACCATCGCGTATGTCAGGGATCGTCCGTTCTCACCCACAGGGGAAGCCTGGGATGCCGCCGTTGATTACTGGCGCACGCTGCACAGCGATGACGACGCCGCGTTCGACAAAGTGGTCGAACTGAACGGTGCCGATATCCAGCCACAGGTCAGCTGGGGTACGTCTCCGGAAATGGTCGCCGGCATTGACGGCCATGTGCCCGACCCGGCGAAAGAAACCGATCCGATCAAGCGCGAGGGCATCGTTCGTGCCCTGAAATACATGGGCCTGGCGCCCAATCAGGCGATCACCGATATCAAGCTGGATCGGGTGTTTATTGGATCCTGCACCAACAGCCGTATCGAAGATCTCCGTGAGGCAGCCGCCGTGGTGAAAGGTCGTAAAGTGTCCCCATCGCTGAAGCAGGCGATGGTGGTGCCGGGTTCCGGGCTGGTCAAGGCTCAGGCAGAACAGGAAGGGCTCGACAGGATCTTTATCGAAGCGGGTCTGGAGTGGCGTGACCCGGGCTGCTCCATGTGTCTGGCCATGAACGCCGACAAGCTGGGGCAGGGCGAGCATTGCGCGTCCACCTCAAATCGCAACTTCGAAGGTCGTCAGGGCTTTGGCGGTCGCACCCATCTGGTCAGCCCCGCTATGGCGGCAGCCGCCGCGGTATCCGGCCATTTTGTTGATGTTCGTGAACTGACCCACTGAGCCACAGGAGAGAACCATGCGCGCTTTTACGCAACACCGGGGCCTCGTTGCTCCCATGGACCGTTCCAACGTGGACACGGACATGATCATTCCCAAGCAATTTCTGAAGTCCATCAAGCGCACCGGATTCGGCCCGAACCTGTTTGATGAGCTGCGCTACCTGGATGAGGGCAAACCTGATCAGGATTGCTCCCAGCGTCCGGTGAATCCGGATTTTGTACTGAATCAGGACCGCTACAAGAACGCCAGTGTGCTGCTGGCCCGTAGCAATTTCGGATGTGGTTCCAGCCGGGAGCACGCCCCCTGGGCCCTGGACGATTACGGCTTTCGGGTGATCATCGCGCCGAGTTTTGCCGACATCTTCTACAATAATTGCTTCAAGAATGGCTTGTTACCCATTGTTCTTGATGTAAAAGTGGTTGATCAGTTATTCCGTGAAGCTGAAGTCGAAGAGGGTTATCAGCTGGCGGTGGATCTTGAGGCAAAGACGGTAACCACGCCCTCCGGTGAATCCTTCGGGTTCGACGTGGACGATTTTCGTCGCCATTGCCTGCTGAACGGGCTGGACGACATCGGTGTCACGCTGGAGGATGCGGACCTGATCAAATCCTATGAAGACAGCCGTCGCAAAACCGCTCCCTGGTTATTCGGCGCTGGTCACTGAATCTGACAATTTACTGAATCTGCAAGGAACGGCTATGTCCAGAACAATTCTGATGCTGCCCGGTGATGGTATTGGTCCTGAAATCGTCGCTGAAGCCGAGAAAGTGCTCCACAAAATCAATGAAACGTTTGATCTTGGCCTGATCTTCGAGGGCGGTCTTGTAGGTGGTGCAGCCATTGACGAAACCGACAGCCCCCTGCCGGATGAGACGCTGGAAAAGGCCCGCAAGGCGGACGCGATCCTCCTCGGCGCGGTCGGCGGCCCCCAGTGGGACAGTCTGCCCATGGCAAAGCGCCCGGAAAAGGGGTTGCTGGGCCTGCGCTCAAATCTGGAGTTGTTTGCCAATCTGCGGCCGGCCATTCTGTACCCGCAACTGGCGTCAGCATCCTCGCTGAAACCGGAGGTGGTGTCAGGGCTGGATATTATGATTGTGCGCGAGCTCACCGGCGGTATTTACTTCGGCCAGCCGCGCGGCGTGCGGGAACTGGAGAGTGGTGAGCGCCAGGGTTACAACACCTATGCCTATACCGAATCCGAGATCCGCCGGATTGGCCGGGTGGCTTTCGAGGCGGCCCAGCAGCGTGGCAAGAAACTCTGCTCGGTCGACAAGGCGAATGTGCTTGAAGTGACCGTACTCTGGCGGGAAGTGATGAACGATCTGCGCCGCGAGTACCCGGACGTGGAACTGTCCCATATGTATGTGGACAACGCCGCCATGCAGCTGGTTCGCGCCCCCAAGCAGTTCGATGTGATTGTGACTGGCAACATGTTTGGTGATATTCTTTCCGACGAAGCGGCGATGCTCACCGGTTCGATTGGCATGTTGCCGTCTGCGTCGCTGAACTCGGACAAACAGGGCATGTATGAGCCGTGTCACGGTTCCGCGCCGGACATCGCCGGGCAGGGTATCGCTAATCCGCTGGCGACCATTCTCAGTGCGGCGATGATGCTGAGGTACAGCCTCGGCGAAGAGAAAGCGGCAGATGCCATAGAAGCGGCCGTCAGCAAGGTACTGGATCAGGGGTTGCGCACTGCGGACATCATGTCCGAGGGCGCCCGCAAAGTGTCCACCCGTGAAATGGGTGAGGCGGTTCTGGCGGCACTCTGATAACAGCTCCGGCAATGCGAATCTGAGACCCGACGGTAACAGGATGCGGTTACCGCGGGATCATCCATCCTGTCCCTGCCAGCGATAACTGCAGAGGGCGGGCATAAAATGAGGTTCAAAGGTCGCACATGAAGCGAGTTGGACTTGTAGGTTGGCGTGGCATGGTGGGCTCAGTCCTCATGCAGCGCATGCGTGAAGAAAACGATTTTGCCGATATCGAACCGGTCTTTTTTACCACGTCCCAGGCGGGTAAGCCGGCTCCCGATGTGGGCAAAGAAGGCGTTCCGCCTCTCCAGAACGCGTTCGACATCGACATTCTCAAAACCATGGACGTGATCGTGACCTGTCAGGGTGGCGACTACACCGGCGAGGTCTACCAGAAGCTGCGCGACGCAGATTGGCAAGGCTACTGGATTGATGCCGCCTCCACGCTGCGGATGGTGGATCACTCCGTCATTGTTCTGGACCCGGTCAATCGCAATGTGATTGATGCCGCGCTGGACAAAGGCGTGAAGGATTATGTCGGCGGCAACTGCACCGTGAGTCTGATGATGCTGGCGTTAGGCGGTTTGCTGGAGCAGGATCTGATCGAGTGGGTGTCTCCCATGACCTATCAGGCGGCCTCCGGTTCCGGCGCGCAGAACATGCGTGAACTGTTGAACCAGATGGGTGAGCTCAACAAGAGCGTCCAGAGCGAACTGGATAATCCGTCGTCCGCCATCCTCGAAATCGACCGCAAGGTTACCGACACCATGCGTTCTGCGGATTTCCCGACCGAGCACTTCCAGGTCCCCCTGGCGGGGAGCCTGATTCCGTTTATCGACAAACAACTCGATAACGGTATGAGCAAGGAAGAGTGGAAAGCCGGGGTCGAGACCAACAAGATCCTCGGTCGCTCCGATCATCCGATCCCGATTGACGGCATCTGCGTGCGGATAGGCGCCATGCGCTCCCACAGCCAGGCATTGACCATCAAGCTGAAGAAGGATCTGCCGGTCGCAGAGATCGAATCGATCCTCGCCAAAGCCAATGATTGGGTCAAAGTCATTCCCAATGAACGCGATGCGACCATTGAAGAGCTGACCCCGGCGAAGGTGACCGGTACATTGAGCGTGCCCATCGGCCGTATTCGAAAGCTGTCCATGGGGCCGGAATACATTTCCGCGTTCACCGTAGGCGATCAACTGCTGTGGGGTGCTGCTGAACCGCTGCGCCGCATGCTCCGGATCCTTCAGGAGCGTTAAAAATTGTTACACGGGGGCGTTAAATGCCAACTGTGTCCGGTTTCGGCAAACCGGCAAGGGGGCGGAGGCTGATTTCAGCCCCCGCCCCTGTTATTTTCAGGAACGCTAAGCAGTTCCGCGCGATTGATAAAAAAATGGTGCAAGGATTGCTGCTGATCGATTGATAAAAGGGGTTTTATCAACAATACTTGCCCAACTGAAGATTAATAAGCTGACATAATAACGAGAATTATCCAGACGGAAGTCATCCAACCTCGTCCGATTCTGTTTGAAAAAGCAGTAACGAATAACGGAGACTGGAAAGGAATAAGCATGAAGGTACGCAAGCTGGCGGTTGCCCTGGCTCTGGCGGGAGGGCTCGGTTCGGGAGTCGCACAGGCCCTGGGGCTGGGTGAAATTGAATTGCAGTCCTATCTCAATGAGCCTCTGGACGCGGATATCAATCTGCGTAAAAGCCAGGGGGTCGATCCCGGCGATGTGTTCGTCAATATCGCCTCTGAGAACGACTATCAACGGGTCGGTATCGACCGGAACACATTCCTTACCAAGCTTCAATTCGAGGTGACGACCAGCCGTGATGGCGGTCTGATCGTCAACGTGACGTCGCGGGAACCCTTGCGGGAGCCATACCTCAATTTTCTGCTGGAGGTGACCTGGCCGAGTGGCAGGTTGATGCGCGAATACTCGGTATTGGTTGATCCGCCCGTCTACGCGGAAGAGTCCGGCATCGAAGAGCGAGTGTCTGCACCTGCGACGCGAACCGAGACCTCGACAACCCAGCGTCAGGAGCCTTTTGGCGCCTCCGGCCGGGATGGCGACACCCGTGCTTCGTCCGGTTCCGCTGCAAGAACGTTCGGTCCCACCAATTCTTCCGACACACTCTGGAAAATTGCGGCCAATGTGCGTCCGGATGACAGTGTCTCGATGCAACAGGCCATGCTGGCCATCCAGGATCTGAATCCGGGTGCGTTCATCGATGGCAACATCAACCGCCTCAAACGGGGCGAAGTGTTGCGTCTTCCGGACATGGACCAGATGCGCAGTCGCAGCGCTGCCGAGGCTACCCGCCTGGTAGCGGCTCAGAATGAAGCCTTCTCCAGTCCCCGGCCCGCCGTTGACGCAACCGAATCCGCTTCTGCTCCTGCAGAGGCAGCCGCGCAGGCTCCCTCCGGTGACGAGTTGCGTCTCATCGCTGAAGACGACTCCGGCTCTCGCTCGTCCGAAGATGGCGGCTCCGCCGGTGGCGATGGCCAGACAGCCGGTGGCGTTGATGCCGGCTCTGCCGTTGCGATGGAAGAACTGGAGAGTGCGCGGCGTGAAAATGATGAGTTGAACAGCCGTGTCGACGATCTGCAGGATCAGGTGGAAACTCTTCAGCGCCTGCTGGAGCTGAAAGACAGCCAGCTCGCAGAGATGCAGCAGATGGGCGCCGACGAAACGCCCGAGGCAGACATGCCCACTGCGGGTGACGATTCGCCGGAAGCAGCGATGACCGGTGGCGAATCCGCTATGGAAGACGACCAGGCCCCTCACGGTGATGGGGATGCGATCGCACCTGAAGCCGATGCATCACCGGACGAGTCAGGCCAGGACGGCGCGACGACTGGCGAAGAGCAGCCCAGTGCTGATGAGGCCATGGCCGACAGTGAGGGTAACGAGACCGATGTCGAGGAGCCGCCTGTTGCCGTCGAAGGCAGCGAATCCGTCAGCGAAGCAGAGAGCGCCCTGGTTGCTGATGACATCGAGGCGCCGGAACAGGCCGCTGAACCTGCCGAGCAGCCCGAGGCCGAAGAGCAGCCCGCGGTTCCGGCTCAGCAGCCGGAAAAAGGGTTCCCGGGCAACATCATCGATGCGATCACCGGCAATTCTCTGTATCAGCTTGCTCTGGGTGGCGGCCTGGTAATCCTGTTGCTGCTGTTGCTGCTTCTGGCTCGCCGCAACGCGAATCGGGAAAAGGCATTCTATGAGCAGTTGAACGGTGAGGTTGACGACAGCACAGACTCGTTCGACCTGACACTTGATGATGAAGATACCGTTGACGTTGGCGCAGACGAGCCGATGGCCGAGGCTGAAACCTACATCGCCTACGGGCAGATGGACAAGGCGGCCGAAACTCTGGAATCCGCCATTTCCCGAGAGCCAAGCCGTACTGATTTCCGGCTGAAACTGCTGGGCGTCTACGCCGACACGCAGGATCGCGAGTCTTTTGAAAAGCAGTTCCGCGAAATCGAAGCCCTGAACGACGAACAGGCTACCGAAGAAGCGACTGCGCTGCGCGATCGTCTGGAAGAAGCCGAGGCGATGCCCAGTATTGATGACCTGGAATCCCAGCTTCGGTCCGATTCCTTCCCCAGTGACGACAAGCCATCTACGGATGCACCCGCTGAGCAGGAAGGCCATCTGACGGATGAGGCGCTTTCGGATCAGTTTGAAACCAGGCCTGAAGAGACCTCGGCCGAGGAGTTCGGGGAGCTCGATACCGATTTCGCTGATTTTGATCTCAGCGACGAGGCGTTGGAAGACTCCAGGCCCGGAGAAGAGGCGGCTGACAGTGACAT
The DNA here is from genome assembly GCF_023156235.1 of Marinobacter goseongensis. Classification (GTDB taxonomy): domain Bacteria; phylum Pseudomonadota; class Gammaproteobacteria; order Pseudomonadales; family Oleiphilaceae; genus Marinobacter; species Marinobacter goseongensis. Next base: position 100,869 of record NZ_JAKZAI010000002.1, read on the forward strand.
GATCGAATACGATCTGTCGAGCCTGGAATCCGGTGACGAGAACGAGACCGTCGAGGATGACGCGCTCACGACCGGGGAAACTCGAATCGCGGGTGACCACGCCGCCGATGCCACCGGTGAGGCAGTGGACGAGGACGACCTCAGCTTTGATTTTGACTCGTCGGATTTCGACGCCAAACCCGAGCCGGCCACCAGCGACGCGGATAATGATTCGGGAGAGCTGGATCTGGACGAGTTCGAAAGTCTGGATACCGAATCCGACAGCCGGGATACCGAATCCGATCTGACCAATGGCCGCGGTGCCGAAGAATCCGAAGACGCGGTAACGCCGTCTGATGCAGGCGAGGACGTGGGAGATCTGGACGAATCTTTCCTGGACGAGCTGGACGCAGAACTCGATAAAGTCGCGGGTGAGGAAACTGAGTCTTCCGGCAGTGAGGAGTCTTCATTGGACGATCTTGAACTCGACGTGTCCGAAGAAGATCTCGCCCTGATGGAAGAGTTTGCGGACTCGAGTGATTCGGCCAATCCGGAAACGTCCGAGCCGGGGGTTTCTCTTGATGAAGAGCTGGACCTGGAGGATAACCTGGTGGATAAAAGCAGCGAGTCGCCAGAAGAGCTGTCGGCGGAAGCCGAGAACCTGGAGGGTGTCGAGGGCCTTGATGAAGAGTTGTCAGACCTTGACGTCGACGGCCCTGAGGCCGGGGAAGACGCAGAGCCGCCGTTGGCATCCGATGCTGTCGACAAGAGCGCGCGTCGCAGTGTTGTGGATGAGATCGACGAGTCAGAACTCGGCGATGACGACGACTTCGACTTCCTTGCGGGCACGGATGAGGCAGCCACCAAGCTGGACCTTGCCAGGGCTTACATCGAGATGGGTGATGTCGATGGCGCCCGTGACATTCTCGAGGAAGTAGCACTTGAAGGTAATGACGAGCAGAAGACCGAAGCTCAGGATCTTCTTAAAAATCTCTCCTGATTCGTTATAATCAGGTTCAGTGTGTTCATCGCGCCGGCTCCCGGGTTCATTCCCGGCCAGAGCCGGCGTTTTGTTTTATACCCATGGTCAGTCGGATTATCTCTTGTTCCTGAACCCCCAAGCGCTTACCACGGACAATGCCATTGGCGACGGTCGCGTTGCTCTGGCATTGGAATACGATGGCCGGTCGTTTCATGGCTGGCAGCTCCAGAAGTCGGGCGTGCGTTCCGTTGAAGCCGAGCTGAATCGTGCCGTTGCTCGTGTGGCGGACCATCCGGTCGATCTGGTTTGTGCCGGCCGGACCGATGCTGCCGTTCATGCCAGCTACCAGATCGTGCATTTCGACACACCCTCTGTGCGCAATCTGCGTTCGTGGGTGATGGGGATCAACACGGCGTTGCCGGATGATATTGCGGTGCACTGGGCCGGGCATGGAGTCGGAGATTTTCATGCGCGCTTTTCCGCAACGTATCGCCGCTACCGATATGTGATTTACAACAGTCCTGTGAGGCCGGGCATCCAGCGTGGGCAGGTGAGCTGGACCTACAGGCCACTGGACTCGGAACGCATGCATGAGGCCGCACAGGCCCTCAGTGGTGAGCATGATTTTTCTTCGTTTCGTGCGGCCGGCTGTCAATCCCGCTCTCCCAACCGCTTCATGGAGCGGATCTCGGTAACCCGAAATGGGGATTTTGTCGTAATTGATGTGCAGGCAAACGCGTTCCTGCACCATATGGTCAGGAACATTGCCGGCGCCCTGATGGCCGTTGGCAGTGGTGCGCGACCTGTGACCTGGATTCGTGAGATACTTGAAACCAGAGATCGAAAGGCGGCGGGTGTAACGGCACCCCCTTTCGGGTTGTACCTGGTGGATGTGGGGTACCCCGAACGTTTTGCAATTCCGTCCGCGCTGTGTGGCCCGGGGTTCGTTCGCCCCTGGTTCCAGCATGACGAGAACGCACCCAGGCTGCCAACATGGACTCACCGACCGAACTGACTCCAGGCTTATGAGAACCCGAATCAAAATCTGTGGAATCACCCGCCGGGATGACGTGCAGGCGGCTGCACAAGCTGGCGCCGATTCCCTGGGCTTTGTGTTTTATGAGCCGAGCCCCCGCAACGTCAGCCCGGCGACGGCAGCGGCTTTGGTGGCGGCCACTCCGGCGTTTGTCGGCACCACCGGCCTTTTTGTGAACCCGTCGCGGGCGTTGGTCGAGCAGGTGCTGGCGACGGTCCCGCTGGACTTGCTCCAGTTTCACGGTGACGAGACGGCCGAATTCTGCGCCAGTTTTGATCGGCGCTGGATCAAGGCGGTGAGGGTTCGGCAGCAGGCGGATATCGAGGCCGCTTTCGAGCAGTTCAGGGGTGCCGGCGGGTTGCTCGTGGATGCGTGGGATCCCGAGCGATACGGCGGTACCGGAAAACGTTTTAACTGGTCACTGATACCCGATAACAGACCAATGCCCCTGATATTGGCCGGTGGCCTGGCTTCTGATAACGTTGCCAGCGCCGTCGAGCAGGTGAGGCCCTGGGCAGTAGATGTCAGTGGTGGTGTAGAAAGCAGCAAGGGCGTGAAAGACCGCGCAAAAATTTCCGACTTTATAAACGAGGTTCACCGTGTCGATGAAACTGACTGAAGAAATGCTGAGCGCACTTCCGGATGCACGGGGCCACTTTGGTGCCTACGGCGGCCGGTTTGTATCGGAAACCCTGATGGATTCGCTGATGACGCTGGAAAAGGAATACCTGCGCCTGAAAAAGGATCCGGATTTCCAGAAAGCCTTCGATGAAGATCTGGCTCATTATGTTGGTCGTCCCAGCCCGCTGTATTTCGCGGAGCGGCTTACCCGCGAAACCGGCGGGGCGCAGATCTGGCTCAAGCGGGAAGATCTCAACCACACCGGCGCTCACAAGGTGAACAACACCATCGGGCAGGCGCTGTTGGCGAGCTTTCTTGGCAAGAAACGGGTGATTGCGGAAACCGGGGCTGGTCAGCACGGAGTGGCAACCGCCACCGTATGTGCCCGTCTCGGTCTGGAGTGTCATGTGTTCATGGGCGCGGAGGACGTCAAGCGTCAGTCCCTGAACGTCTATCGCATGAAGCTTCTGGGTGCCCAGGTGCACGCGGTCCAGAGTGGCACTAAAACCCTCAAGGACGCGATGAACGATGCCATGCGGGACTGGGTCTCGAACGTGGATGAGACTTTCTATATCATCGGCACGGTGGCCGGGCCTCATCCCTATCCGTTGCTGGTCCGTGACTTCCAATCGGTAATTGGGCGCGAGACCCGGGCTCAGGCAATGGCGCAGGCAGGCAAGCTGCCAGACGCCCTGGTCGCTTGTGTTGGCGGTGGCTCGAACGCGATCGGAATGTTCTATCCGTTCCTCACCGATGAATCTGTGCAGATGTACGGTGTTGAGGCTGGCGGGCTGGGTATCGATTCCGGCCAACATGCGGCTCCGTTGTGTGCCGGTCGCCCGGGCGTGCTTCATGGCAACCGCACCTATCTGATGGAAGACGAGAATGGCCAGATTGCCAGCACCCATTCGGTGAGCGCGGGCCTGGATTACCCGGGGGTTGGCCCGGAGCACAGCTGGCTGAAAGACATCGGGCGGGCGCACTATGTGTCGGTCACCGATGATGAGGCTCTGGACGGGTTCCGTAAGCTTACCCGCGTCGAGGGCATCATGCCGGCGCTGGAAACCGCCCATGCGGTGGCCTACGCGATGAAGCTGGCGCCGACCATGGATAAGGACCAGATGATCGTCATCAATATTTCTGGCCGCGGTGACAAGGACATTCACACCATCGCGCAGCTCGATGGCATTGAAGCCTGATGATTGGCAATCAGGAAGCATAATAAACAGGAGCAGGCATGAGTCGAATTGAAGGGGTTCTGAAAACCCTGAAAGGGCAGGGCCGGAAGGCCCTGATTCCCTACATCACTGCAGGTGATCCTCACCCGGATCTGACCGTTGAGCTGATGCACACTCTGGTGGACGCCGGTGCCGATATCATCGAGTTGGGCGTGCCGTTCTCCGATCCCATGGCGGATGGACCCATTATTCAGCAGGCGTGTGAGCGGGCGCTTGTCCATGGCACGTCGCTGCGTCAGGTGATTGCCATGATCAAGCAGTTCAGAACCAGCAACGACACCACGCCAGTGGTGCTGATGGGGTACCTGAACCCGATGGAGGCCATGGGCTACGAGACCTTTGCTGACGCGGCCGCAGACGCCGGAGTGGACGGCATTCTTACGGTGGATCTGCCCCCTGAGGAAGCAGACGAAGTGGCGCCATTGTTCACCGCGCGCGACCTCGATGCGATTTTTTTGCTGGCGCCGACCACAACGGATGAACGAATTCGCTCAATTAGCGAGCACTCTTCCGGCTATGTGTACTATGTTTCATTTAAAGGCATTACGGGAGCTGGCAAGATAAACGTGGATGAAGTTGCTGCCAAAGTTGCACATATTCATGAGATCACGGCACTTCCGGTAGGTGTAGGTTTCGGTATTCGAGACGCCGAAACCGCAGCGGCCATTGGCCGGGTATCCGATGGTGTAATTGTTGGCAGCGTGCTGGTCGATACAATAGCCCGAAATCAGGCAGATTCTGATCAGCTCAAGCGGGCGCTGACAGATTTGCTCCACCCAATGCGTGAAGCACTGGACGGTCTGGCCTCCTGAGACTCAGGATGGCCCGGCGGGCAGGCATCAAAGGATAGGATGAGATCATGAGTAACTGGCTGGACAAAATCATGCCGAGCAAGATTCGTTCGGAATCCAAACAGCGTACTGGTGTACCTGAAGGCTTGTGGAAGAAATGCCCCAAGTGCGGCGCGTTTCTGTACAAACCCGAGCTTGAAAAAAATCTTGATGTCTGCCCCAAGTGCAATCACCACCTGCGGGTGGATGCCCGCCGTCGCCTGGCTATTTTCCTTGACGAGGAAGGTCGACAGGAAATCGCCGCGGACCTTGAGCCCTGGGATCGATTGAAGTTCAAAGACAGCAAGCGTTACAAGGACCGCCTGTCACAGGCCCAGAAGGCCACCGGTGAAAAAGACGCATTGGTCGTTATGAGGGGGACAACCCTGGGTTTGCCTTTGGTGGCTTGTGCCTTCGAGTTTAATTTCCTTGGCGGGTCGATGGGCCAGGTGGTCGGTGAGAAATTCGTGCAGGCCGCCAATGTGTGTCTGGAGGAGCGAATCCCGCTGGTGTGCTTCGCTGCAAGTGGGGGCGCCCGGATGCAGGAAGCGATTCTGTCGCTGATGCAGATGTCCAAGACGGCGGCGGTGCTTGAGCGCATGAAGCAGGAGGGTATCCCGTATATTTCAGTAATGACGGATCCCGTCTTTGGTGGGGTCTCTGCTAGCCTGGCTATGCTGGGTGACCTGAATATCGCTGAACCCAATGCCCTCATCGGCTTCGCCGGCCCCAGAGTTATTGAACAGACCGTCCGCGAGAAACTTCCGGAAGGTTTCCAGCGCAGTGAATTCTTGCTGGAACACGGTGCCATCGACATGATCCTGCATCGCCACCAGATGCGTGAGCGCATTGCTCATGTGCTGGCCAAGTTCACCGGGCAAGACAAGCCGGCCACGGAAGCACCGATCGAATTTGAAGTGACGGAAAGACCGGAAAGCGATGTCCCACAAAGCTGAAGGTTCTGACCGGCACCCGCAAGCGCCGGGTGCCGGAGCCACACTGGATCAGTGGCTGTCCTACCTTGAATCCATCCATCCTTCCGAAATAGACATGGGCCTCGAGCGGGTGCTGATGGTGTTACGCCGTCTGTTTCCTCGCAAACCGCCAGCGCGGGTTGTCACCGTGGGTGGTACCAACGGCAAGGGAAGCACCGTAGCCTGCCTTGAAGCAATGTTGCTGGATGCGGGCCGCACGGTGGGGGCCTACACATCACCACACCTGCAGCATTACAGCGAACGGGTGCGCATCAACGGCACCGATGTCAGCGACGCTGAGCTGATTGACGCTTTTTGCGACGTGGAAGTCGCCCGCAAAAATGTAACTCTGACCTATTTTGAATTCGGCACCCTGGCCGCTTTTCTGATTCTGGCAAAAGCGGGCGTACAGGACTGGATTCTGGAAGTGGGGTTGGGTGGTCGTCTGGATGCGGTCAACGTGCTTGACGCTGATCTGGCTGTCATCACGTCCGTCGACATTGATCATGTTGCGTTTCTCGGTGACAACCGGGAAGTGATCGGGTTTGAGAAAGCCGGGATTCTCAGGCCGGGTATCGCCGCAGTGTACGCCGATATTGATCCGCCACGCTCGGTGCTCCAGCAGGTCGCGGCGCAGAAGGTGCGCCTGCAACGGCTCGGAGAAAATTATCGACTGGTGCCTGAGGAGCATGGCCATCGTCTGGAGTTCAGTGACGGCGCAGCATTACAAATCGCCGACAGTGTGCCGCTGCCTCTGCACAGTGTTGCCGCAGCCGCCGTAGCTTTCCATGAGCTTGAGCCCGGGGTCGGCCCGGACACCATTGCCCAGTCCATCGCCAGGGTTCGGGTACCGGGGCGTTTCGAACGTCTGGGGCAGGCGCCTGCACTGTATGTGGATGTTGGGCACAACCCCCATGCGGCACGCTGGCTGGCTGATCGCGTTGGGTTGGCCCGACCGGAAATTGGCCGCGTCAGGGCGGTGTACGCGGCCCTCGCTGACAAGGATGTTGAGGGCGTCGTGGCGGCTATGTCAGGTGTTGTCGACGAATGGTATCTGGGTGGGCTCAGCTGCCACCGGGGCTTGGGCAGTGACGCACTGGTACAGCGGATACGTGAGCTACCGGTGCCCCTGAAGTCGAGGGAGTTTGGTACCGTTAGCCTGGCGCTGAGCGCCGCCCTGGAGGATGCCGGGGCTCAAGACCTGGTGATAGTGTTCGGGTCGTTCTTCACCGTGGCTGAAGCGCGGCAATGTCTGGGTGTCGCCGGAAGAGGCCGACAGCCTTAAAGTTTGGTCATGCCCCCGACGAAGCTTTGAGTTCTCCGGAGCGGGCGGTTAGTATCTGCCTTGCTTGCCACTTTCCATGGCCACATGCGAACAGAACAGGGGAAATCAGAACGTGGACGGACTGAAGCAGAGAATCATCGGTGCGCTGGTGCTGGTGTCACTCGCAGTGATTTTTGTGCCCATGCTGTTTGATGAGCCTCATTCGGAACGCACCTCGAGCTCCATTAAGATCCCTGAAGAGCCGCCATTCCCGGAAGTGGATGCACCGGACCCGGTCATGTCCGATGCGCCCGCGTACCGTCTGGAGGAGCCCGCTGATACCGAAGCGAGCACCCAGCCGGTCCGCCCGGAGCCGGTTGAGCCGGAAAATACGGCCTCTGATCGCAGGGCTGCGGAGCCCGTACAACCTGAACCCTTGGATCAGGCTGTGGCCAACTCGCCGGATTCCGGGGCCCCCGCGGAAGATCTGCTGGACACTCAGGCGGATGAAGCCAGTGGGTCTGCCGCCGAACCGGCGGAATTCACCGGATCACTGGACGGCGCTTGGGTCGTGCAGCTGGGCAGTTTTGGCAGCGGCGACAATGCCCTCAACTTGCGTAACAAGGTTCGCGAAGTCGGCTACAGCTCGCATTTTCAGAAAATTCAGCGTGGCGATGCCACCCTGACGCGGGTATTCAGCGGGCCTTTCGCCGAAAAGGCCGAGGCTGAGCGCGCCAAGAAAGCCCTGGACCGGGAGTTCGGTCTCAATAGCCTGGTGACCACTGGCGGCAAATAGTTCGACATCCAATCCGATTGGTACAAACCGGCAGTTTGGTGCGGGTGCGTTTCCTGTTAGAATTCGCGCTTCAATTTCGCCACCGGGTTTTTCATGGAAGCGCTGATCTGGATTGACTGGGTCATCATCGCCCTTATCACCGTATCCACTCTTATCAGCCTCAAGCGGGGGTTCGTCAGGGAAGCCCTGTCTCTGGTCACCTGGATTGGTGCGTTTATTATCGCGCGCACCTTTCACCCCCAGATGCAGGCTTTGCTGGAAAACACCGTAGAAACGCCCATGGTGCGCCTGATCGCGGCGTTTGCCATTCTGTTCTTTGGCACCCTGATTGTGGGCGCCATCATCAATAATATGATCGGGCATCTTGTCCGGGCTACCGGCCTTTCTGCCACGGACCGTGTGCTGGGCATGGGTTTCGGTCTGCTACGCGGGGTGGTGGTCGTGATCGTAGGCATCGCCTTGACCCGTTACACGCCGCTTGCCCAGGATACCTGGTGGCAGAGTTCGGTGATGATCAACCGGCTGGCCGTCGTCGAAGACTGGTCCAGACGCACGCTCGGGGACGAGTTCGCCCGGTTTCTGGGACCGGCGGCAGACAACGCTGCCGGGTCGTCGGATCCCCAGCAGGAAGAAGGCATGGAACCCGATTCCGTGTCCCGCTAACATTCAGTTTTAACGCTTCGGAGATAACCGTATCCATGTGTGGCATTGTCGGCGTAGTCAGTACTTCCAACGTGAATCAGTCGCTTTACGATGCGCTGACCGTTTTACAGCACCGGGGCCAGGATGCGGCGGGCATTGTTACCTTTCAGGATGACCGTTTCTATCTGCGCAAGGACAACGGCCTGGTGCGGGATGTTTTTCGTACCCGTCACATGCGTCGTCTGGTGGGCAATGTGGGTATCGGTCACGTGCGTTATCCGACTGCAGGCAGTTCCAGTTCGGCAGAGGCACAGCCGTTCTACGTCAACAGTCCCTACGGCATCACCCTGGCGCACAACGGCAACCTGACCAATGCCGATGATCTGAGCAAGGACCTGTTCCGCACTGATCTGCGCCACATCAACACCAATTCCGATTCCGAAGTGTTGTTGAACGTGTTCGCCCACGAACTGCAGAAACTGGGCAAACTGGATCCCACCAAGGACGACATTTTCTCAGCGGTGCGTGCTGTACACCAGCGCTGCCGCGGTGCCTATGCGGTCATCGCCATGATCACCGGCTACGGCATTGTCGGGTTCCGTGATCCTAACGGCATTCGCCCCGCCTGCTACGGCGTCCGTGAAACCGACGAAGGCAAAGAGTACATGATTGCCTCAGAGAGCGTGGCCCTGAGTGCCGCCGGGTTTACCCTGGTGCGTGATATAGCGCCGGGTGAGGCGGTGTACATCGAAACCGACGGCACGCTCTACACCGAGCAATGTTCCGAGGAACCGCACCTGTACCCGTGTATCTTTGAGCACGTGTATTTTGCCCGTCCGGACTCCATCATAGACAAGGTGTCTGTTTACAAGGCACGGTTGCGAATGGGCGAGACCCTGGCTGACAAAGTACTGAGGGAGTGGTCAGACCACGACATTGACGTGGTCATGCCGATTCCGGACACCAGCCGGACGTCGGCGATGCAGATGGCCCACTTGTTGGGGGTGAAATTCCGTGAGGGGTTCATCAAGAACCGCTACATCGGCCGCACCTTCATTATGCCGGGTCAGAAAATGCGGAAGAAATCCGTTCGCCAGAAGCTCAACCCTATTGATCTGGAGTTCCGTGGCAAGAATGTGATGCTCGTAGACGACTCGATCGTGCGTGGCACCACCTGTCAGGAGATTGTGCAGATGGCCCGTGACGCGGGCGCCCGCAAGGTCTATTTCGCCTCTGCCGCGCCCCCGGTTCGCTTCCCGAACGTCTACGGCATCGATATGCCGTCAGCCAGTGAGTTGATTGCTCATGATCGCACGGTGGAGGAAATCCGTGACCTGATCGGCGCGGACTGGCTGCTGTACCAGGACCTGAACGATCTGGTGACCTGCGTCAGCGATGTCAATCCGGACATCGAGGGCTGGGAGTGTTCCGTGTTCACCGGAAACTACATCACCGGCGATGTGGACGAGGCCTATCTTACCCGCCTCGAAGCCATGCGGAACGATGAAAACCGGTTTGAAGGCGGTAACGTGGACTCCGCAGACAACGGCATCATTGACCTTTATAACGATGAAGATTAACCGGCAGACCGCCAGTTTCAGGAGCGTATCATGACCTTTTGCCGCGACGAGCATGTCTGGATTCCGGAGTCGGACCTCGAGGGCATGTCGGTGGACACCCTGGCGGTGCGTGCCGGTCAGATCCGGACCGGTCAGCTTGAGCACAGTGACGCGATTTTTCCGACGTCAAGTTTCGTCTACGGGAGTGCCGCCCAGGCCGCGGCCCGCTTTGGCGGTGAAGAGCCGGGCAACATCTATTCGCGGTTTACAAATCCTACTGTGCAGGCGTTCGAAGCCCGTATTGCGGCTATGGAGGGCGGGGAAAAGGCCGTGGCCACCTCTTCGGGCATGGCCGCTATCCTCAGTACCTGCATGGCCCTGTTGAAGTCCGGTGACCATGTGGTGTGTTCCCGGGGCGTGTTCGGCACCACCAACGTGCTGTTTCAGAAGTACATGGCCAAGTTTGGTGTAGAAACCAGCTTTGTCAGTCTGACTGATCAGGCGCAGTGGGAGCGTGAGATCCGCCCGGAAACCCGGATGCTGTTCATCGAAACACCCTCGAATCCGCTGTGTGAAGTGGCCGACATGGCCGCGCTGGCTGCACTGGCCCATGCCAACGATGCCCTCTTTGTGGTGGATAACTGCTTCTGCACCCCGGTATTGCAGCGCCCGCTTGAACATGGAGCAGACATCATCATTCATTCGGCAACCAAGTATCTGGATGGCCAGGGCCGCTGTGTGGGCGGCGTTGTTGTGGGGCCAGCGAATCTGATGGATGAAGTCTATGGGTTTTTGCGCTCGGCAGGCCCGACCATGAGCCCCTTCAATGCCTGGGTGTTTCTCAAGGGGTTGGAAACCTTACCAATCCGTATGCGAGCCCATTGCGACAATGCGTTAGAGTTGGCGCAGTGGCTGGAGGCGCAGCCTGCTGTGGCGGAAGTATTCTATGCGGGACTCGAGAGTCATCCTCAGCATGCGTTGGCGCGGGAGCAACAATCGGGCTTTGGCGGCGTTCTCTCGTTCAGGGTCAAAGGGGGCCGGGAAGAGGCGTGGGCATTCATTGACGCCACCCGAATGATTTCAATCACCGCGAACCTGGGCGACGTGAAGACCACCATCACCCATCCGGCGACCACAACCCACGGCCGATTGTCGCCGGAAGACAAGGCTCAGGCCGGTATCACCGAAAACCTGGTCAGGATATCGGTCGGTATTGAAGCCGTCGAAGACCTGAAAATCGATCTTCAGCGCGGTTTCAGCGCTCTGGAAAAATAACCGTCACGGAAACGTCTGGGCATTCATGGCAGAGTCGGCAAAAGCACAAAAGGCACCCCAACTGACCGAAAAGCAGCAGCGATTCCGTCGCCTCGCGGCTCAGGGCACCCGCGAGGGCGCCGTGATTGCGCTGATTGCCCTGTGTATTTACCTGGCAATGGCTCTGGTCACCTTCAGCCCGTCTGATCCGGGGTGGGCGAGCATTGGCCACGATACCAGCGTGCAGAATCACGCGGGCCGCACCGGCGCCTGGATTGCGAGCCTGTTGATGGATTTCTTCGGCCATGTGGCCTTCCTGTTTCCGGTGATGATTGCCGGTTACGCGCTGATGCTCATCCGCCGCCGCAATGACGCCATTGATCTGCATTGGCCGCTGCTGGCCATGCGTTTTGGCGGGTTTCTTCTTATTCTCCTGTCTGCCACCAGTCTTCTGTCGCTGTACTCGGTGTTCGGCCTCGGGGTGTCGTCCGGCGGTGTGCTTGGATCGGCCGTGTCCGAAGCCATGGTGCGTTTTTTCAATCTGCCCGCTACCACGCTGCTACTGATTGCTATTTTCCTGTTCGCGCTGACGGTCACCACCGGGCTCTCATGGTTTTGGCTGATGGACCAGCTTGGCCTGGTTACCCTTCGGTTCGGTGCCTGGCTGAAGCGCGTGTTCAGTGCCCAGGGCAGGGCCAAAAAGCCGGCAAAGCCTGAGGTGGCCGCCAAAGGAACACCGCCGGAGCCGCCGGTGGTCAAGGATCGCGTGGAAGTACCCAAAGTGCGTGCTGCTGCGGGTCTGCGCTGGTGGCAGAAAATACCCGGCCTGGGCCCGAAAAAGCCGAAAAGTAAACCGGCCAAGGAAGCCGCACCGTCTCAGCAACGGCGGGAACCTGCCATCGACGGCCTTGCCGAGACCCAGGATGTCGAGCCTGCGCGCCTGGAGAGCTTCAGTTCCCGTGACGACCATGCCGATGCCGCTGATAAGGCGTCAATGAATGGCGTGGCGAAGACGGCGCCGGTAACGGGTGGCGCGGTATCCAGGGCACTGAAGATTTCGCCGTTCAAGCGAGACGAACAGGCCAAAGCCGACTCGAAAGGGAAGGGTAGCCAGCCGTCTCTGCTGGAAGATGTCGAGAGCCCGATTCCGCCTATTTCGTTGCTGGACCCGCCCGAAGAGCATAAGGAAAAAGGCTACTCCGAAGAGGCCCTCGAGCATATGTCCCGCTTGCTTGAGGAAAAACTGGCGGACTTTGGTGTGTCGGTCGAAGTGGTCGAGGTCAACCCCGGCCCGGTGATCACCCGTTTCGAAATCAAGCCGGCCCCGGGCGTCAAGGTTAGCAAGATCTCGAATCTGGCGAAGGATCTGGCCCGCTCACTCGCGGTGCTGAGTGTCCGCGTTGTGGAGGTGATTCCAGGCAAATCCGTCGTGGGTATCGAGATTCCCAATGAAGAGCGCGAAATCGTTCGGCTCAGTGAAGTGTTGAGCGCGCGGGTTTTCGAGGATTCGTCATCACCGTTGACCCTCGCCCTGGGGAACGACATTGGCGGTAACCCGATGGTGGCCAATCTTGCCAAGATGCCTCACCTGCTGGTGGCGGGCACTACCGGTTCCGGTAAGTCCGTGGGTGTCAACGCGATGCTGCTCAGCATGCTGCTGAAGGCCACGCCGGAAGAAGTTCGCTTCATCATGGTGGACCCGAAGATGCTGGAGCTGAGCATCTATGACGGCATTCCCCACCTGCTGGCACCGGTGGTAACGGATATGAAAGAAGCCGCTAACGCCCTGCGTTGGTGCGTTGCGGAGATGGAGCGCCGCTATCGGTTGATGGCCAATCTGGGTGTGAGAAACATTGCCGGCTACAACCGCAAGATCCGGGATGCTGCTGCAGCGGGCGAGCCCATTCTCGACCCGCTTTGGAAACCTGACGAATACCTGGCCAATGACGAGCAGGAGCGCCCGGAACTGGATACCCTGCCGTTCATCGTGGTGGTGATCGACGAATTCGCCGACATGATGATGATTGTCGGTAAGAAGGTGGAGGAGCTTATCGCCCGTATCGCGCAGAAAGCGCGGGCAGCGGGTATCCATCTGATTCTGGCGACTCAGCGACCCTCGGTGGACGTTATTACTGGTCTGATCAAGGCCAACATCCCCACGCGGATGTCGTTTCAGGTGTCTTCCAAGATTGACTCCCGCACCGTGCTTGATCAGGGTGGGGCGGAACAGCTACTGGGGCATGGCGACATGCTGTATTTGCCCCCGGGCTCCGGTCTCCCTGTGCGGGTGCACGGCGCCTTTGTGGATGACGACGAAGTTCACCGGGTTGTCAGCGCCTGGAAAGCCAGAGGCGAGCCAGTGTACATCGACGACGTGCTGAACGGTGCCGAGGGCGAAAGTCTGCCCGGCGTACCAAGCCTGTCAGAAGGCGGCGACAATGAGGGAGACGCGCTTTACGATGAGGCCGTCGCTTTCGTGACGGAAGGTCGTCGGGTTTCCATTTCCTCTGTTCAGCGAAAATTCAAGATCGGGTACAACCGGGCGGCAAACCTGGTTGATGCCATGGAAGCATCAGGCGTGGTCAGCGCTGCGGGGCACAACGGCGCCCGGGAAGTGCTGGCACCGCCGCCACCGAGAGATTAGGAGTTGTTATGACGATGAAACACATTGCCCGTGCTTTCTGGATGCCGTTGCTGCTGGTGGCCATGCTGTCACCCGTTGCTGCTCAGGCTGACAGTGAGAAAGATGCAGCCGAACTGGCCAGGACGCTGGAAAGCTATGAGTCCTATCAGGCCGACTTTATCCAGATTGTGGTGAATGAAAATGGCAACCGCGTGCAGGAATCCCGCGGGGCACTCAAGGCCAAGCGCCCAGGTCTGTTTTACTGGGAGACAAACCAGCCCCACTCACAGTTTATCGTCAGCAACGGCACCACCGTAGAGGTGTATGATCCGGATCTTGAACAGGTCACGGTCCACAACCTGGATAAGCAGGTCCAAACCACCCCCGCGCTGTTGCTCAGCGGCGAAGTGGGCAATCTGAATGACACCTACAAGGTCTCTGGCAGCGTCAAGGGCGAGCATACCCGGGAGTTTACCCTGGAGCCCCGCGATGCAGATTCGCTGTTTGTGTCGCTGCGGCTAACCTTTTACAAGGGAGAATTGCAGGAAATGCGCATGCAGGACTCCCTCTCTCAGATCAGTGTGCTGAGCTTCGACGATATTCAGCTCAACAGTGCCATTGCCGACAAGGTGTTCACCCTCGACTATCCGGACGAGGTGGATGTGATCCGGGACGGAGCCTGATGCAGGACAGCCTCTTCCAGGAAAAGGAGGGTTTTCGCCCTCTGGCGGCGCGTATGCGACCGCGAACCCTGGAGGATTACGTCGGGCAGGCTCACCTGGTGGGTGCGGGAAGACCGCTCCGCAGGGCGGTCGAGCAGGGGCAACTGCATTCGATGATTCTTTGGGGGCCGCCCGGTGTCGGCAAAACCACCTTTGCGCAGCTGCTGGCCAACCTCAGCGATCTGAGTTTTGAAACCGTTTCCGCTGTGCTCAGTGGCGTCAAAGACATTCGCGAGATCGTTGAGCGGGCAAAGAACCGCAAAACCATGGAAGGTCGGGACACGCTGTTGTTTGTCGATGAGGTCCATCGCTTCAACAAAGGTCAGCAGGACGCCTTTCTGCCCCACATTGAAGACGGAACCTTCATATTTGTCGGCGCAACCACCGAAAACCCTTCCTTTGAGCTGAACAGCGCGTTGTTGTCGCGAACCCGTGTCTATGTGCTCAAGAACCTTGAAGCGCAGGATGTGATGCGTTTGCTGCGCCGGGCGCTCGAGGCGCCGGAGGGCCTGAACGCGGCGGTGGACGTTGACGACGCGGTGTTGACGATGATGGCATCGGCCTCGGGCGGTGACGCCCGCAAGGCCCTGAACATTCTTGAGGTGGCAACGGATCTGGCCGAGGACGATGGTCAGGGCCGACTCCGGATCACCAACGGGCACCTTGAGCAGGTGTTGCAAACCAGCCTGCGACGTTTTGACAAAGGCGGAGATGTCTTTTATGACCAGATTTCCGCCCTGCATAAATCCGTTCGTGGTTCGGACCCCGATGGATCGCTTTACTGGCTGTGCCGAATGCTCGACGGTGGTTGCGACCCGCTGTATGTCGCCCGTCGCCTGGTGAGAATTGCCAGTGAGGATATTGGCAACGCCGACCCCCGGGCACTGCAGTTATCAATGGACGCCTGGGCCGCCCAGGAGCGGCTGGGCTCCCCGGAAGGGGAACTGGCCCTGGCACAGGCGGTGACCTATCTGGCGCTCGCGCCGAAAAGCAACGGCGTCTACAACGCATTCAATCAATGTATGGCGGATATCCGCAGCGATCCCGACTACGAGGTGCCCGTGCACCTTCGCAACGCACCGACCAAGCTGATGAAAAGTCTTGGTCACGGTGACGAGTACCGCTACGCCCACGATGAACCGGACGCCTTTGCCGCCGGGGAATCCTATCTGCCTGAGGCCGTTCACCGGCGTCGTTACTATGAGCCGGTTAATCGAGGGCTGGAAATCAAGCTGGCCGAAAAGCGCCAGCGTCTGGATGTTCTGAACGCGCAAAGCCCCCGAAAACGCTATTCCTGAGCCGACCCGCACGGTAGCCAGCAGCGTCAGCGCAGGTATAATGGCCAGTTACTCCACACACATCGTTAACCGGAAGATTCAGGATAATCATGCTCGATCCCAAACGTGTCCGTACCCAGACTGAAGAGATCGCCCGTCGGCTGGCCATCAAGAATTATGTTCTTGATACTGCCACCTTCGAACAGCTTGAGGAGCGTCGACGTGCCCTCCAGGTTCGTACGGAAACACTGCAAAGCGAGCAGAACAAGCGGTCCAAATCGATTGGTAAGGCCAAGGCGGCGGGTGAAGACATCCAGCCGCTGCGGGACGAAGTCGAGAGCCTGAAAGCACAGAAATCCGAGGCGGAAGAGGAACTGCGCACTCTGCAGGAAGAACTCAACGGATTCCTCGCAGGAATTCCGAACGTGCCTGATGAGGATGTTCCGGCCGGCGAAAGTGAGGATGACAACGTTGAGGTGCGCACCTGGGGCACGCCGAAGACCTTTGACTTCGAGGCAAAGGACCATGTGGCGCTGGGTGACGAACTGAACGGTCTGGACTTCGAGACCGCCACACGCCTGGCGCACTCCCGCTTTGCGGTGATGCGTGGACCGGTTGCCCGCCTGCACCGGGCGCTTGCGCAATTCATGCTGGATCTGCACACGGCAGAACATGGCTACACGGAGGCCTACGTGCCTTACCTGGTCAATGCCGACGCCCTGTACGGTACCGGGCAATTGCCCAAGTTTGAGGAAGATCTGTTCAAGACCGGCGGTGATCATCCGCTGTACCTGATTCCCACTGCCGAGGTGCCGGCCACCAATCTGGTGTCGGACTCCATTCTCGATGCGAAAGAGCTGCCGCTGCGGCTGGTTTGCCACACTCCGTGCTTCCGTAGCGAGGCCGGATCCTATGGCCGGGACACCCGCGGTATGATTCGCCAGCACCAGTTTGACAAGGTGGAGCTGGTTCAGGTCGTGCGCCCAGAGGATTCTGAGGCGGCGCTCGAAGCACTTACCGGGCATGCCGAGAAGGTGCTCCAACTGCTCGGCCTGCCTTACCGCGTGGTCGCACTGTGTGGTGGCGACATGGGCTTCTCGGCGGCCAAGACCTACGATCTTGAAGTCTGGCTACCGGGCCAGAGCAAGTTCCGTGAGATTTCTTCCTGCTCCAATACCCGTGATTTCCAGGCACGGCGCATGCATGCGCGTTGGCGTAATCCGGAAACCGGAAAACCCGAGCCCGTTCACACCTTGAATGGGTCAGGCCTTGCTGTTGGCCGTGCACTGATTGCGGTCATGGAAAACTACCAGCAGGCCGACGGCAGCATTCTGGTTCCGGACGTATTGAAGCCGTACATGGGAGGTTTGGAAAAGATTCAATGAGCGAGCGAAATCTTGCACCAGGGAAGGGCGTGAGGGCATGGCCTGCACCGGTTCGGTACAGGGCCAACCCGGTCACCGATAACCCCAACAGTTCCAGCGGTGAGGTGGCCCTGGTAGGGGCCGGTCCCGGCGACCCCGAGTTGTTGACTCTCAAGGCCTGGCGGCTGATCCAGTCTGCCGAGGTCGTGCTGTATGATCGGCTGGTGTCACCGGAGATCATGGCCTTGATTCCGGAGACTGCCGAACTGATTCATGTTGGCAAGCAGCGCTCCAATCACACACTGCCTCAGGACCAGATCAATGCCCGTCTGGTGGAACTGGCGCAACAGGGGCGGAGAGTGGTGCGGCTGAAAGGCGGCGACCCGTTCATTTTTGGCCGCGGGGGTGAGGAAATTGAAACACTTGCCGAGGCCGGCGTTCGCTTCCAGGTGGTGCCGGGTATAACGGCGGCGTCCGGTTGTGCCGCCTATGCCGGTATCCCTTTGACTCATCGAGATCACGCCCAGTCGGTGCGGTTTGTGACCGGACACTTGAAAGACGATACCTGCAATCTGCCCTGGAAGGATTTCGTGCAGAACAACCAGACCCTGGTGTTCTACATGGGCCTGGTGGGTTTACCGATCATCTGCCGCGAGTTGAGCGCCCATGGCATGGATTCCGGGATGCCGGTTGCTCTGGTCTCCAAAGGCACGACGCCGGATCAGGAGGTGATCACCGGTGATCTGTCGAATATTGTCCAGCGCGTGAGCGAGCGCCAGGTGCATCCACCAACGCTGGTGATTATCGGCCATGTGGTGAGTCTGCGAGAACGACTCGACTGGGTCGGCGCTGTTACGCCGCCGGCATAAAAAAGGGGAGCAGCAGCTCCCCTTTTTTGTGGCCAGCATCACGCCCGACGTTTAGGCAACACGTCTTTCAGTTTGTCCCGCATGTCCCGAATGGCTTTTTCTGTGGTCGGCCAGTCGATGCAGGCATCCGTTACGGAGACACCGTATTTCAGGTCTTGGAGGTTCTCCGGAATGGACTGGTTGCCCCAGTTGATGTTGCTCTCAACCATCAGGCCCTGAATGGACTGGTTACCTTCAAGAATCTGATGGGAGATATCCTGCATGACCAACGGCTGAATCGCCGGGTCTTTGCTGGAGTTGGCGTGGCTGCAATCCACCATGATGGATTTGCGCAGTCCGGCTTTATCGAGCGCCTGCTCACACAACGCCACACTGACGGAATCATAATTCGGCTTGCCACCACCGCCCCGCAGAACCACGTGGCCATAGTTATTGCCCTTGGTACGGATGACCGCAACCTGGCCTTTCTGATCAATGCCCAGGAAGCTGTGGGGATGAGAAACTGATTTCATGGCGTTGACTGCGACATCCAGACTGCCGTCGGTACCGTTCTTGAAGCCGATGGCCATGGACAGGCCGCTGCTCATCTCACGATGCGTCTGGGATTCGGTGGTACGGGCGCCGATGGCAGACCAGGAGATGGTGTCTTGCAGGTACTGTGGCGAAATGGGGTCCAGTGCCTCAGTGGCTGTCGGCAAGCCCAGCTCTGCAATGTCGAGAAGAAGCCTGCGGCCAATGTGCAGCCCCTGTTCGATGTCGAATGTGTCATTCAGGTGGGGGTCGTTGATCAAACCTTTCCAGCCGACGGTCGTCCGCGGCTTCTCAAAATAGACCCGCATAACAATCAACAGCGTATCGCTGACTTCGTCGGCCAGTTTCTTCAGACGGGCAGCATAATCCTGGGCAGCCTCAACGTCATGGATAGAGCAGGGGCCGACCACCACAAACAGGCGATGATCCTTACCGTCCATGATGTCATAAATCGCCTGTCGGCCATTCTTGACCGATTCCGCCGCAGCGCCGGAAAGCGGCATTTCCTGCTTCAACGCTTCGGGGGTAATCAGTGGTTCCTGACTCGCCACATTAAGGTTCTCAAGTTTGGTGCCCGACATGCTCTTGTTTTCCCTGGTTCTGATCCAAGCAGCGGCCCTCGCAGGTTTCTGATACGCTGCAAACCGTGCTCATTTTAACGAATGCGCCGGCGTTGGTATGAAGCAATGGCCGGCGAGTTCGTTATACTGCGTTATTTGATAGACCATTTCAACGCTTCTAACGTGCGGGAACCGGATGTCTGAACAGCGGCAGAAAAAGCCTGCAATGCAGCCTCGTGAGGAGGTTATGGAGAAGCTTGGCGACGTGCTCTCGGGCATCCGTGTGCCTGACCTGCCGTACTCGGCAGGCAAGCTGGCAGCGGATACCGTCAGTGACTGGAAACCGCTGCTGTTTTCCTGCTGGACCGAGCAACGGGATGAGCGGGTGATTCAGCTGGTCCGGTCAGTGTCACTGACCTGGTCGGTCAGGCAGATCAATTCGGCGTATGTCGCCGATCGGATTATGGACGTCTTTCTCAAAACCAGCGGGTTGCACCCGGAGCTGGCCCGGCGCGTTGCGCGCCTCAGATTCTTCCTCGCCTGGCGGATGAACGAGACCGGGGCCGCAGCTTTCACCGACGAACTGCTCGACTGGCTCGACGGTCTCCAGGAATTCCGCGGGTGGAGCGATTCCGGCGGCCGGTCGGCGCGGGTTCTCCTGGAGCAATTGGACTCGCTGGTGATTGCAGTGTCCGCCTGCTTTGAAAACGGGGTCAGTGAACCCTTTGATGCCTTCTGCCGGGAGTGGCAGGCGGATTCCGGTAAAAGGGATCAACTGGTGTCCAGGCTTCGTCAGCGCTTGCTAGAGACAGAGCAGGGGGCTGCCCGGCAGCGCTGGGCGGATCAAACAGCGCGGGCCCTGGTTGGTCGGGCGATGACCGGACGACAGTTACCTCCCGCCATTACCCAGTTCATTTTTGAGCTGTGGATGCCGCTGCTGAAACAGGTGGTGTGGGCGGGCGATCTCGACGCTGAGGATGGGCGCCATAGCAGTAAACTGCTGGAGTGGCTGGTCTGGGTAGGTGACCCATCGCTGTCTGACAAGGACCGTAACCGCCTTTACCATGTGGGTGAGCAGATCGGCGACAGGCTGGTTGACGTGTGGCGGCGCGTTCAGGGGGAGGATCTCGCCGCTGACGCCCTGGAAGGCATCGAGGCGGTGCTCGTGGCCAGACTGCGCGGAGAAACCCCAGAACTGGTCGACGCGTTGCCGGGCCGGGACAGGTTTGAGTGGGATACCTCGTGGCTACAGGCCGCCCGGCCCGCCACGGAGGTGGTAAACGAGTCGGTCGGCCAATGGTTCGTTGAAGGTGAAGGGACGGATGAACAGCGCCGCTATTTTTTCGCCCTGCTGGAGGAAACCGCCGAGATTCTGTGGACCAATGGCTCTGGGGTGAAACTGGGGCTCCAGCCGTGGTCGGAGTTTGTTAAGACGCGGGAATGCGGAATCCTGCGGCCGCTGCCTGCGCTGACACCGTTCGGCCGGGTACTGGCGGAGACGATTGGTTCGCTTGCCGTGGTACAGGAACGCCAGAAGGCTTTGCGTCAGAAGGCGGCTGAAGAGGCCCGGGCGCGGGCCGATACCCTGCGCCGGGAAAAGGAAGCAGCTGAGGCGAAACGCAGGGCTGAAGAGTCGCAACGGATAGCTGAGCTCGAGAAGCGGCAGCAGGAAGAGCGCGAACAGCGCGAGGCGGATGAACACGCCGAGCAGGTTCGCCTTGAACAGGAACAACGGCAGGCCGCACACAAACTGGTTGATGGCATTAAGCTTGGGGGTTGGATCGTGCTGGCCGAAAACGACGCGGTGGGCGACCCTGTGCGGTTGAAGCTTGCTGTCAGGATCAACGCGTCGAATAAGTTGGTGTTTGTTGATCGCCTGGGTTTGAACCGCCGTGAGTTCCTGGTGGATGGGTTGGTGCAGGAGGTGCTTGCGGGCAGGGTTCGGGTGCTTGGCAGTTCCGCCGAATTCGACGATACGCTCAGCCGGGTGGTGGGCCGTATCAGGGTGGGTCGCAATTAATGGCAGCGGAGCAGCGGCATGAGTGATGTCGATTACACCTTTGGCAATCCGAATGGTCCCAAACGTGGTGATGACGGGACGGGTGACCAGCGGGAGGACTACCGGCTTTCCGCAATCGCCGTTGCCGTACTTGAGTTGGAATCCGGCTTTCCGGAAGAGAGCGGGCAGGTGCGGGGATCCGCGCGCACGCTGAGTTGTCGGATCCGCGACCTGTCCGCGAAAGGGCTGTGCCTGGTGGCACCGGAAGCGGTGACGGTGGGGGCACTTCTACCCGCCAGAGTGGCACTCGGGCAGAATCCGGAATCGTTCGAGCTGACGGTGGAAGTGGTGTGGTGCCGAACGGAGTCGGAAGGGCTGTCACTGGTTGGCGTGGAAATCCAGGACTCTGACGATACCTCCTACGTGGACTGGGTCGAGGCAGTGGCGAGGGTGATGACCGAGGATTGATCGCGGGGCGACCAGGCTGCTGGTTGCAGTCCGGACACCCCAACCATCAGATCAGTCTTCCAGTTCACCCATTCCGGTGATATTGAAGCCCGCGTCCACATACATGATCTCGCCGGTGATGCCACTGGCCATATCGGAGCTCAAAAAGGCTGCTGCGTTGCCCACCTCTGCGGTGGTGACGTTGCGGCGCAGAGGGGCGCGTTTGGCATTTTCTGCCAGCATACGACGGAAGCTCTTGATGCCGGACGCAGCCAGGGTCTTGATCGGACCGGCGGAAATGCCATTCACCCGGATTCCTTCCCGGCCGAGGCTGGCGGCCATGTAACGGACGTTGGCTTCCAGAGACGCCTTGGCCAGCCCCATCACGTTGTAATTCTGGAGTACTTTCTCCGCGCCCAGGTAGCTCAGCGTCAGCAACGAGCTGTTTTCATGCATCATGCCGCGCGCGCCCTTGGCCAGTGCGACAAAGCTGAAGGAACTGATGTCGTGGGCGATCCGGAAGCCGTCACGGGTGGTGACGTCAACAAAATTACCATCCAGCTCATGGGCCGGGGCATAGCCGACCGCGTGGATGATGATGTCAATGTTGTCCCAGTGCTTGCCCAGCTCCTTGAACACGTTGTCGATTTGCTCGTCGCTGGCGACGTCACAGGGAAATGTGAGTGTGCTGCCCCAACTGTCCGCGAATTTTTCAACCCGGGACTGAAGCTTCTCGTTCTGATAGGTGAAGGCCAGCTCGGCGCCTTCGCGGGCAAAAGCTTCGGCGATGCCATAGGCAATGGAGTGTTTGCTGGCCACGCCAACGATCAGCGCTTTTTTGCCACTGAGAATTCCCATACATGTTCTCCCTGTGTTCTTGATTTCCGTGCATTATCCCCGAACTGTTCTGACGGAGGTAACACTCAATTGGTCGTAGGCTTCTGGTAGAACAGGGCTGCACTCAGTAACTCTCTGGTGTAGGCCTGTTGCGGTGCACGGAAGAGTTCCGCTGCATCACCGTACTCGACAACCTTGCCCTGTTGCAGCACCAACAGCTTGTGGCTGAGCGCGCGCACCACCGACAGGTCGTGACTGATGAAGATATAGCTTAACTGATAACGGGCCTGGATATCCCGCAGCAGCGTGATGACCTGTTTCTGAACGGTGCGATCAAGCGCCGAGGTGGGCTCGTCCAGGATGATCACCTCCGGCTGCAACACCAGCGCCCGAGCTATGGCAATGCGCTGACGCTGCCCCCCGGAGAACTCGTGGGGGTATCGGTGTCGGGCTTCCGGGTCCAGCCCGACATCAGTCAGGGCCTTGATGACCTTGCCTTCGTGGGCTTCGGGGCTGTCCGGGGAGTGAATTTCGAGGCCTTCGCGGACAATTTCAGCCACCGACATACGTGGACTGAGGCTGCCAAACGGATCCTGGAAGACGATCTGAATCCGGCTCCGATAGGGCCTGAAGCGTTTCTGGTCCAGATTACCGATATCCTCGCCGTCGAGGCGGATAACGCCGGTGGCCGCGGTCAGTTTCAGCAGGGCGTGTCCGATGGTGGTTTTGCCGCTTCCGCTCTCACCAACGATCCCCAGGGTTTCACCTCGAGCCAGCGTAAAACTGACGTCCTGAACCGCATGGTAAAATTTAGAGGAGCGGCCGAACAGGCTCTTGCTGGTGATGAAACGAACGTTCAGTTTGTCAATTTCCATCAGCGGGGCGCCGGACTGCACTTGCATGACCGGTGCGGCGGGAGGTTCAGCATCCAGCAAGCGACGGGTGTAGGGATGCCGGGGAGCGCTGAACAGCTCGGCAGTCGGCCCCTCTTCAACCAGTTTGCCCCGTTCCATCACCGCCACACTGTCGGCATATCGGTGCACAATGGACAGGTCATGGGTGATCAGAAGAATGGCCATCCCCATTTTTCCCTGAAGCTCACGCAACAGTTCCAGCACCTGTCGCTGAACGGTGACATCCAGTGCGGTGGTGGGCTCGTCGGCGATCAGCAGGTCGGGCTCGTTGGCCAGGGCCATGGCAATCATTACGCGCTGCTTCTGCCCACCGGACAACTGATGGGGGTAGCTTCCCAGGCGGGTCGCGGGCTCGGGAATCCCCACCAGCTCCAGCAATTCTATGCAGCGCTGACGCGCCTGTGGGCCGCGCATGCCCTTGTGAAGCGACAGCGTTTCAGTGATCTGCTTTTCCACGGTGTGCAGCGGATTCAGGGAGGTCATGGGCTCCTGGAAGATCATGCTGATGTGATGGCCCCGAATCTGGCGCAGGCGCCTTTCAGTGGCTTTCAGCATGTCTTCGCCATTGAACAGGATCTGTCCGCTCGGGTAGCTGGCGTGGCGTTCATCCAGCAGCCTGAGGATCGAGAGCGCAGACACCGACTTGCCAGAGCCGCTCTCACCGACCAGCGCCAGAGTTTCGCCCTGGCGGAGGTTGATGGACAGCTGGTCCACCACCACCTCACTGTGGTCAAAGCTGATGGACAGATTGGAGATTTCCAGCAGATTGGCCATATCAGTTCTTTCTCGGATCGAAGGCGTCTCGGACGGCTTCACCGACGAACACCAGCAGGGTCAGCATGACCGACAACGACACAAAGGCGGAAATACCAAGCCACGGCGCGTGGAGATTGGCTTTGCCCTGGGCGATAAGCTCCCCCAGTGACGGCGAGCCCGAGGGCAACCCGAAGCCCAGAAAATCCAGGGACGTGAGTCCGGTGATGGCCCCGGTCAGAATGAATGGCAGAAAGGTCAGGGTGGCAACCATGGCGTTGGGCAGAATGTGGCGGAACATGATTTTGCGGTTGCCCAGCCCCAGCGCCCGGGCGGCACGGACGTACTCGAAATTCCGCGCCCGGAGAAATTCGGCGCGAACCACATCCACCAGTCCCATCCAGCTGAACAGCAGCATGATCCCCAGTAACCACCAGAAATTCGGCTGCACAATACTGGATAGAATGATCAGCAGGTAAAGCACGGGAAGCCCGGACCACACCTCAATAAAGCGCTGGCCCAGCAGATCCACCTTGCCGCCGTAATACCCCTGAATGGCTCCGACGATCACGCCGACAATACAACTGGCGATGGTCAGGGTCAGACCGAACAACACGGAAATGCGGAAGCCATAGATGACCCGGGCGGCCACATCACGCCCTTGATCATCAGTGCCGAGCCAGTTCTCGAGGGTAGGGGGCGCCGGTGAGGGTACCTCAAGGTGGTAATTGATGGTGTCATAGCTGAAGCGAATCGGGGGCCAGAGCATCCAGCCATTGGCTTTGATTTCATCAGCGATAAACGAATCCCGGTAGTCTGCCTCGGACGGAAGGAAACCGCCGAAAGTCTCTTCCGGAATGGATTCAGCCACTGGAAAGTAGAGTTCTCCCTTGTAGGACACTACGAGGGGGGAATCGTTAGCAATCAGCTCGGCAACCAGCGACAGTCCGAACAACGCCAGAAAAATCCAGAGTGACCAGAAGCCACGGCGATTTTTGCGGAAATTGTGCAGCCGGCGTTGCTGGATGGGGGTCAGTGCTTTCATGTATCAGGCACCCTCCCGGCTTTCAAAATCGATTCGCGGATCCACCAGAACGTAGGTGATGTCGCTGATCAGCTTCAGAACCAGTCCCATCAGGGTAAAAATGTACAACGTGCCAAAGATGACCGGGTAATCACGGTTCAATGCCGCTTCGAAACCGAGCAGCCCGAGGCCGTCCAGTGAGAAGATCACTTCGATAAGGAGAGATCCGGTAAAGAACAGAGCCACCAGAACGCCCGGCAGACTGGCGATGACGATCAGCATGGCATTGCGGAAGACATGGCCGTAGAGCACCTGTTTTTCCTCCAGGCCTTTTGCTCTTGCGGTTACCACATACTGCTTGCTGATCTCATCCAGGAACGAGTTCTTGGTCAGCAGGGTGAGGGTGGCAAAACCGCCAATCACATTAGCGGTGACCGGTAATGCCAGGTGCCAGAAATAATCGCCGATCTTCTGGTACCAGTTGAGCTCGTCAAAGTTTGACGAGGTCAGGCCTCGCAGAGGAAACCAGTCGAAATAACTGCCACCGGCGAACAGCACGATCAGCAGAATCGCGAATAGGAACCCGGGAATGGCGTAGCCCACAACGATGGCCGAGCTGCTCCAGACATCGAATCGGGAACCATCGGACACCGCCTTACGGATACCGAGCGGGATCGAGATCAGATAGATGATCAGGGTTGACCACAAACCCAGGGAGATGGAGACGGGCATCTTGTCGACAATCAGCTCGAGAACGGTGCGCTCTCGAAAGAACGATTCCCCGAAATTGAAGGTGGCATAGTCCCCTAGCATTTTGAAGAAGCGCTCATGGGCCGGCTTGTCAAAACCATACATGATCTCGATTTCCCGGAGCATTTCGTCCGGTATGCCGCGGGACCCGCGGGAATCTCCACCCGAGGCAACCTCGCCGCCGCTGCCACCCCCGCTGGCGCGGGAAAGGGCCCCACCACCGTGGCCTTCCATTTCGGCAATCAGTTGCTCAACCGGACCGCCAGGCGCAGCCTGCACAATCACGAAGTTCAACAACATGATGCCGATCAGGGTCGGTATGATCAGCGCCAGCCTTCGGAGTATGTAAACGCCCATCTAATGGATTCCCTTCGCCGCTACGGTGGTGTGCAGAACCATGGGGTCAGAGCTGTATCCACCAGTTATCGATATCAATACCGTTCTTGGGCGTGTTACCCGGCTTTTTGAGGTAGGCCCAGTAGGCAATCCGGTCACGGGGAAGGTACCACTGGGGAATCACGTAATGCCCGTGAAGAAGAACCCGATCAAGGGCTCGCACCCGATAGATCAGCTCCTCGCGGTCAGGGGCCCGGATCACTTTGCCAACCAGCTCATCGACCACCGGATCATTTACGCCCATGTAGTTTCGTGAGCCCGGTACGTCCAGATTGGAGGAGTGCCAGTACTCCCGCTGCTCGTTTCCTGGGGAATCCGACTGAGGCAGCACCTGCGTGATCACGTCGTAGTCGTACTGACGAACCCGTTGAATATACTGGTTGGTGTCCACCAGACGAATGGAAACGTCGATGCCCAGGCGGGCCAGATTGTTCTTCAGGGGCAACACTACCCGTTCAAAATTCTTCTGGTGAAGCAGGATCTCGAACGTGAGCGGTTTGCCGGTTTCAGTGTGGGTCATTTTGCCATTCTGGATGTCATACCCGGCATCCTTGAGCAAGCCCATGGCTTTCCGGAGGTTGTCCCGCAGCCCGCCTTTGCCGTCGATGACGGGCGGTTGATAGACCTGTTCGAATACCGCGGCGGGCAATTGGTCCCGGTACGGCTCAAGAATTTCAAGCTCGCGGCCTTCCGGCAATCCGCTGGAGGCCAGCTCGCTGTTCTCGAAGAAACTTTTGGTGCGGGTGTACTGGTCGTAGAACAGGTTTTTGTTCGCCCACTCGAAATCGAAGGCGTGGGACAGGGCCTCCCTGACGCGGGCATCCGAGAACATAGTTTTGCGGGTGTTGAGGGCGAACGCCTGCATGCCTGCAGGGCGGTGATGCTCGATGGCTTCGGTGACGATGGTGCCGTTGTCAAAACGGTCACCGGTGTAGGCGGTGGCCCAGTTCTTCGCTGAGGGCTCTACCCGGAAATCAAAGCTGCCGGCTTTGAAGGCTTCCAGAGCAACGGTGTCGTCAGAGTAGTAATCAAACCGTATTTCATCGAAGTTGAAACGCCCTTTGCGGGTTGCCAGATCTTTCGCCCAGTAATCATCTGCGCGCTTGAAGGTGATCGACCGACCAGCGTCGAAATCGCCAATCTGATAGGGGCCACTTCCGACCGGGCGGGTCAGGCCGGCACGTCCGAACTCCCGTCCCTCCCAATAATGGGCCGGTAGAATCGGCATCTGCCCGAGGATCAGGGGCAATTCGCGATTGGTGGTGTCGCTGAAATCAAAGCGAACCGTATGATCGTCTACAACGGTTACTTTGCTCACATCTGCGTAGTAGTTGCGATAAAAGGGGTGGCCCTCGGTGGTCAGAATCTCGAACGAAAACTTTACGTCGGCTGCGGTGATGGGCTCATCATCGTGGAACCGCGCCTGCTCGTTCAGATGAAACGTCACGTAGCTGCGGTTATCCGGGGTTTCAATGGATTCTGCGATCAGTCCGTAAGCGCTGAACGGCTCATCGTCCGAGGATTCCAGCAGCGTGTCGTAAAGGTAGCTACTGACGCCTGACGCAGGCACGCCCCGAATGACAAACGGATTGAAGGAGTCGTACCCGTTGGCAACAACCGCCATTCTGAGGGTGCCGGCTTTGGGGGCTTCGGGGTTGACGTAATCGAAGTGGCTGAACCCCTTCGGGTACGTGGGTTCCCCGTGCATGGCGATCCCGTGTTGCGGCTCGACCGCGGTGTCGGCGCTGTGAGCCGGGGTCACGGTGGCGGCCATGAACACCGCCAGGGAACAAAACGACGTAAGGTATGAGGCTTTCCGTGTTTTTGTCATAGATCTCGCACGCTTTGATGATTCGTCCAGGATTCAGTGATTCTTTTTATTCCCCGGAGTTCCCGCTGCACGCGAAATCTTCAGGGGCTGTTCCTGATATCCACGTAGAGTACCAGACTTTGCCCCGGCTGAAGATAACGTGCTGAATTCAGGTCGTTCCAGCTTGCGATGTCGCTCACATTCACGGCAAACCGGCTGGCAATGGTTGACAGCGAGTCGCCCTTGCGAACCCGGTAGCCCACTTTTCTCACCATGGCGTTACCGCGGTTGTTGCTGGCAACGGCCGCGGGTTGTTGCTTGCTTTGGGACCAGATCACGATGCGTTTGCCGGGGATCAGGGGGTCGCCGGGCGCCATATTGTTCCAGGCGGCTACTTCGCGCACGGTGACGCGGTGTTCCCGGGCAATGTCCCAGAACGTGTCTCCACGCCTGACGGTGTAATCAACACGGGTACCACTGCGCCCGCGGGATTGCTTGCGTTCCAGACGTTGGCCAGCGCTGAGGGCGTATTTATCCGAGTTCTGGCTGGCCGAGGGGATCATCAGGCGCTGACCGATCCGTATCATGTCACCGTTGAGATTATTCACACGGCGAATGACTGACGGCGTCGTCGAGAATTTGCGGGCCACAGTGCTCAGACTGTCGCCGGACTGGACCTGATAGTTGCGCCACGCAACCCTCTGGTCTTTCGGGATTTTCCCCAGAGCATCGCTGAAGGTGGCGGCCTTTTCTATCGGGATCAGTAACCTGTGCGGTCCGTCCGGTGAGGTGGCCCACCGGTTGAAGGAGGGGTTCAGCAGGTAAATTTCGTCCACGTCCACACCCGCCAGTTTGGCTGCCTGCGCCAGATCCAGCTGTGATCCGGTGTCGACCACCTCGAAGTAGGGTTCGTCTTTCAGCGATGGAAGACTGATGCCGTAATCTTCCGGCTTGTCGAAGATTTTTGCCAGCGCGATCAGCTTTGGCACGTAATGTGTGGTTTCTTTGGGCAGCCTGAGCGACCAGTAATCGGTTGGCTTGCCGGCATTGCGATTGCGCCGCATGGCAATGGAAACGGTACCGCCACCGCTGTTGTAGGCCGCCAGCGCAAGCGTGTAATCGCCATCGAAGCGCTTGGCGAGGCGATCAAGGTAGGTCAGGGCGGCGTCCGTTGCGGCGATGACGTCACGGCGCTCGTCGTGCCACCAGCTCTGGGTCAGACCGAAGTATTTGCCGGTGCTCGGAATGAACTGCCAAAGCCCCGCAGCACGGCCATGGGAGTAGGCGAAAGGATCGAACGCGCTTTCGACAATGGGCAGCAACGCCAGCTCGGCCGGCAGCCCCCGCTTTTCGGTTTCGGTCACAATGTAGTGGAGATAGCGACTGCCACGCTCCACGACACGGTCGATGTAGCTGGGATGTTTGCGATACCAGTCCAGTTGGGTTTTGACTCTGGGGTCCGTCACGTCATGGTCGAGTTCAAATCCCGCTCGCAGGCGGCGCCACAAATCGGGCGTGGTATCCGCATCCTCATCAACGCGATTCGAAGGCGCATCCAGTTTGTCACGAGCCTCCTCGGCTGCAGCCTTGAGCTCCGGTGAGATGGCCTCGTCCAGCTGTGTGCGTGCTTCATTGCTGGACAGGCCTCCGGACTCGACCGATTCCTTCAGCTCGTTATCGCCAGCCGCCACGGTAGTTCGGCGTGAATCCAACGGATTGTCTGCGCCGTTTCTGCTGCTGTCGTCGTCAAAGTAAGAGGCCGGATTCATCCACTCCGGCGTGCTACTCTCGAGGGTTGTGCAACCGCTGAGTACGGCGCTGGCAATCAACACAGTGGAAAAACGTCTGACCGACATAATAGGACTTCCGGCTGGATTACAACGCCGGCCTGTGTCAAAAAGCCGGCGATATTTAATAAGTTACAGTTCTGAAATTAGACGGATTCTATGAGAAGCGCTCAAACAGGGTCAAGAAACCTCTCGTTACGTCATTGAGAGGATTTGTTAACCGCGTCAGAAGTGATCCTTGCCGTGGCGGATTGCCGCAAACACGTCGTTCGCGCTTTCTGCCGGCAAGCCATTGTTCGCACAATAGGTTTGGGCTACTGCGATGACCGCCGGATCGTCCCAGCGCAGGAAAGGATTCATCCGTTTCTCATCTCCCAGAACGGACGGCACGGTGGGCTTGTTCTGGTCACGGTTTGCCTGACAGGCTGCTTCGAACTGCGTCAGGGCGATATCATCCGGCAACCAATGACGCGCAAAGCGAAGATTGGCCAGCGTGTACTCGTGGGCACAGTAGACCCGGGTGTTGTCGGGCAGTTGCCGCAGGCTGGCAAGGGATTCACGCATCTGTGCCGGAGAGCCCTCGAACAGGCGGCCACAGCCGCAGACAAAGAGGGTGTCGCCACAAAACAGCACCGGGTGGTCATTTACCGGCGTGTCAGTGAAAAAGGCGATATGATCAAGCGTATGGCCAGGAACGCCAAGCACCTGGAAGGTCAGACCATTCCAGATGACTTCGCCTCCTGGATGAACCGGGTGGGTTATGCCTCCGAAGGGCGATCCGGCGGGACCGACGATGCGGCAGTCGGCGGTTTCGGCAGCCAGGCTTTTCACACCGCCAACGTGGTCGGGATGGTGATGGGTGACGAGGATGGTGTCCAGCGCCAGGCTGTGCTCGGCAAGATGCCTGCGGACGGGATCCGCCTGGCCGGGGTCTACAATTAATGCCTTGCCCGTCTGGTGGTCCGCGAGGCACCAGATATAGTTGTCATTGAACGCAGGGATGGGCGTAATGGTCAGCATAGGGCCTCGCATGTAGCAAAAATGTGTGCCTGTTATGATAGAGCATTAACCAGGTCGTCCCAAGGGCGACCCCCAAATGGTCAGGGATACGCAGACAATGCCACCAAGCACAGCAGTTGATTACGCACAACGGCATGACAGCTTTGAGCGCTGGTACCAGACGCCACTGGGGCGTGCGTTGCTTGCTGACCAACGGGCCTGCGTTGATGCGCAGATTGAAAAGCTCACGGGCGCGCGACAGTTGCAGGTAGGCGTCAGCCATCGGTTCCCGCTGGCCAGCGGTGCCGATTTTGCCCAGAAAATTGTAACTACGCCCCGCTGGAGCCCTGCCATACCGGACGGCGTTGCGGTGTGCGACGCTGACGAGCTGCCGTTCCCCGGAGATTCCATGGATCTGGTGATTCTGCATCACACCGCCGATTTTTCACCGCATCCTCATCAGGCGTTACGGGAGGCGGCGCGCGTGTTGAGGGGGGAGGGGTCCATTCTGTTGATCGGGTTTAACCCACTCAGTGTCTGGGGCGTGCGACGCTTGTTGTCGAGAGCGCGAAGCGGCCCCTGGGGCGGACGTTTCCTGATGAAAAGCCGTATGGAAGACTGGCTCAGATTGCTGGATTTTTCGGTGGAACACTCCCGCTCCTGTTTTTATCGGTTGCCGCTGCACAAGGCCGAGGCCGGGCAAAAGATGAGCCTGTTTGAATCTGTATGCGGCAATGGCATTCTGCCTGTTGGGGCCTATTACTGTATCCTTGCCAGAAAACGGGTCTGCTCACGCATGCCCCGTCGTCCGGCGTGGCGGCAACAGAAAGTGATTCCGTTGCCCGGTACCGGAACGGTTGGCGCTTCTCGCGGATGCGCCAGCCAGGTCAACATTGAAACACGAGATCTTGGGAGTGGTCATGGCCGGTAAGGTTGTTCTGTATACCGATGGCGCCTGTAAGGGCAATCCGGGGCCCGGAGGGTGGGGCGTGGTACTCCGTTACGGCGATGTACGCAAAACCCTGCACGGTGGGGAATCTCAAACCACCAACAACCGTATGGAGCTCATGGCTGCCATCAAAGGGTTGGAAGCGCTGAAACGGCCGTGTGAGGTTGAGCTCTACACTGATTCCCAGTACGTGCGCAAAGGGATCATCGAGTGGATGGCCGGGTGGAAGCGCAACGGCTGGAAGACTTCGGCGAAAAAGCCGGTGAAAAATGAGGACCTGTGGCGGGAGCTTGATGATGAAGTGGCTCGCCACCAGGTGAACTGGCATTGGGTAAAAGGACACTCCGGTGTGCCCGACAACGAGCTGGCAGACGAGCTGGCCAATCGGGGTGTGGACGAGTTGGCGAACGCGTAGGCAAATAAGGTAGGGCATGAGACAGATAGTACTGGATACAGAAACCACCGGTATTGATCCCAACGAGGGTCACCGCATTATCGAAATCGGCTGTGTGGAAATGATGGAGCGGCAACTGACCGGCCGTAACTACCATGTTTACATCAACCCCCAGCGGGAGGTTGAGGCCGAAGCGATCACGGTGCACGGGATCACCAACGAGTTTCTTACAGACAAGCCGGTGTTTGCCGAAATAGCTGACGAGTTCTTCGAGTTTATCAAGGGCGCCGAACTGGTTATCCATAACGCCGCTTTCGACGTCGGCTTCATGGATTCGGAATTCGCCCGTCTCAAGCCGGTACGCAAAACTGCTGAACATTGCGGCGTGGTTGACTCACTGGCCATCGCGCGCAAGAAGCACCCGGGTCAGAAAAACAACCTTGACGCACTGTGTAAGCGTTACGGGGTCGACAACAGCAATCGTGAGCTGCACGGCGCCCTGCTGGATGCGGAGATCCTCGCGGACGTCTACCTTCTGCTCACGGGGGGGCAAACGGCGTTGTCACTGGATGCCGGCAGCGAGGAGGGAGGCGGCTCTGGTGGTGTCCGGCGGCTATCAGCAGAACGAAAGCCACTACGGGTTCTGAAAGCGTCTGCCGATGAGGCCCGGGCCCACGTCGAGTTCATGGATGCACTTGCAAAGCAGGCCGGTGGTACTGTCTGGAACCGCATCGAGAATCCGGGCGATTAGACCTGACCGGATTTCATACACGGGAAGTGAGAACTGCATCTTCCTGTACCATTTGTTACATTCCGGGTTTCTTGAGCAACTTGAGTTTTGTGTTATAAGTAATGATTAGTTCGCCACTTTTTTGCGAACAGTAATAAGAATAGGACGCGGTAGTCTCCGCAACATTAACAGGAAGCGTTTATGGTTCAATCGTCTCTGGCGACGAAATCGCAGTCTTTTGATCTGGTCAAAATTGAAATTGAGCAGACCATAAAGCAGGCAGAATCCAGCCTCGAACGCTTTCAGGAAAACCGTGAAAGTGGCGAAGATCTTCAGAACTGCGTGGATTTCCTGAACCAGCTTCGCGGCATTTTCATTCTTGTTGAACTGCGCGGCGGCACGTTGCTGTGCCAGGAAGCCGTGAGCATGGCCAACGATGTGCCCGTTGGCGCGAACGATGACAAGAACATTCTCCTGACCACGCTGAACAGTGCGCTCTTCATACTCCGTCGCTATGTCGAGTATTACCATCAGCAGCGTGCTGATCACCCCGAATTGCTCCTGCCTGTGATCAATGAGCTTCGCGAAGCGCGTAAAGAGAAGCCATACCCTGAATCCTGCTTCTTTGAAGTAGACGTGAAGGAACGGCCGGATTTTTGTGACGGTGTCAGCATCCAGCCCTTTGAAGGCAATGAATCAGAATACGAGATTCTTGCCCGTCGCATGCGCCTGAGCTTTCAGGTCGGGCTTCTGGGCATTCTCCGTGAACGTAACGAAGTGGTGAGCAAGAAATTGTTCGGTCGCTCTGCCCGTGGACTCGCGCGCTTGTGCAAGGGCGCCCCGATGGGGCAGATGTGGTGTCTGGTGGCGATTGTGGCTGACACCATGCTGGACCGGGCCATGCCGTTCAACAAAGCTCGCAAGCGCATGTTCATGCGAGTTGAGAAATACGCACGGGAAGTGGTTTACGTCGGCGAGGTTGCCACCGCGAAAGACGCCCCGGACTCGTTGATTCGGGACCTTGTCTATCTGCTTTATCGCAGTGGCTCCGGCAACCCTGAAGTCACCAGCATCCTGTCCGCTTACCGGTTGGCGCCAACCGAGTACCCGGATTCCATGATGGCTGCTCACGCACGCCGTTTGTACGGGCCGGGCTCCGATGTTTTGAAGTCCTTGTCCGAAGCACTGCAGGACGAGCTGAATCAGCTTAAAGACAAGCTTGATATCATTGAACGGGGAATTGAGCCCGACATTGCCGAGCTGTCCTCCATTGCCGATACCCTTGAGCGTCTTGGCAACACATTGCTGATGCTGGATCTCAACAAGCTGGCCGGTCGTTGCCGGGAAGAAGCGGCACGCCTGCGGGCCTGGGAGTCGGAATCCCGCCTGCCTGCCGATGATGAACTCTACGCTCTCGCCGATTCCGTCCTGGGAATTGAAGATGCCGTGCTGCAGATCGTAACCCGCGGCATCACATCGGAAACCGACGCACTGGCGACCGGTGAGCGCAAGCGCGATGAATCCCTGTATCTTCAGGAGGCCATGTTCGTTGTTGCGGATGAGGCCAGAAGCGCCCTGACACTGGCCAAACGAGCCATTACTGCGTTCATTGAATCCGATTACGACAAGCTCCACCTCGCCAACCTGCCCGCCACGCTGCACAGCATATGGGGCGGGCTGCAGATGGTAAACGATCCGGCGGCCGCGGATGTGCTGGCCCGGGTGGCGGCGTCGATCCAGGATCGCTTGCTGGACGCTCGGGGAGCGCCCGCAGCCCAGGTGCTGGAAGCGCTGGCGGATGCTTTGACGTCGCTGGAGTATTACATCGAGAGTATCGGCAAGCGGGAGGAGCGAAACGCTGACCTGCTTCGCCTTGCGGAGACGTCACTGGACGACGTCGGGCTCTGAATAAAAAAAAACCTGCCAACTGGCAGGTTTTTTTTGGAGCGATGGTTCTGTAGGCAGGTGATCAGCCCATCTTGAACAGTTCGCCCAGTTTGGTTGCCAGCATCATGTCGCCTTCGGCGCGCAGCTGGCCGGCCATGAACGCCTGCATGCCGTCAGTCTCGCCTGAGACGATGCCTTGCAGGGTTTCTGAATTCATAATCAGGGTCACGGAAGGATCGTCGTGGGCACCTTCGTGAAGTTTGCAGGTGCCATCATTGATAACCAGGTGGTAGGTCTTGTCATCTTCGATGTCGAACTGGAATACCAGATCGAGGCCTTGCGCTGCGTCTGCGTTGAAATTCTGTTCGAGCTTTTCAAATACCTGAGCTACAGACATTATTTTACCCTTTTTGATGATTGTCTTGGCTTGGCGACGGCTATGGGGTCCCTGGCATGCGCCTGTTCCGGGCCGGGAAGAGCCGACGTAGCTTCCCGACTTTAGGGTGACAGACTGACAGTGTCAACCTCTATCGAACGCTTGTTTTAAAATCGCAGGTCGCTTACTACAACAGACCCTGTAAGTTACAATCACCGCTTTGAAAATCTGCCTGGAGAAGCAATTTGGAATTTCTGACAGAGTTCGGTTTGTTCGTTGCCAAAGCTGTGACACTGGTCGTGGCATTGATCGTTGTCATTTCGGTCATCCTGTCTGCCGCCCAGAAGGATAAGGGTGAGGAAAGCGGCGATGGTGAGCTCAGGGTGCGGAAACTCAATGAAAAGTACCGCAGGCTGCGGGAATCCCTGGAGGCTCGCTTGCTATCCGAACCGGATCGCAAAGCCTGGGCCAAGAAATACAAGAAGGACGAAAAGGCCAAGGCCAAGGCTGACAAGGGAAAGCGCAAAGCCGGAGCGGAGCCCGCGGATCCGAAAAAGCGGGTCTTCGTGCTGGATTTTGACGGCGACATCAAAGCCAGCGATACAGACCCTCTGCGACGCGCCATAACCGCCGTACTGAGTATCGCCAAGCCGGGTCAGGATGAAGTGGTGATTCGGCTCGAGAGTGGAGGAGGTCTGGTCCACTCCTACGGTCTGGCCGCGGCTCAGCTTGACCGTATCCGCAGCAAGGGCATCCATCTGACCGCCTGCGTTGACAAAGTGGCCGCCAGTGGCGGCTATATGATGGCCTGTGTCGCCGACCGGATCGTGGCCTCGCCGTTTGCCATTCTCGGCTCCATTGGCGTCGTTGCTCAGTTACCCAATTTCCATCGGTTTCTGAAAAAGAACGACGTGGATTTCGAGGTGCTCACTGCCGGTGAACACAAGCGGACGCTGACTGTATTTGGCGAGAATACCGACAAGGGCCGTCAGAAATTCCTGGAGGATCTGGAGGATACCCACGTACTGTTCAAGGAGTACGTCAGTGAGCGCAGGCCGGGGCTCGATATCGCCGCGGTCGCTAATGGTGACATCTGGTTTGGCCGCCGTGCTCTGGATGTCAATCTGATTGATCAGATTCAGACCTCCGACGAATATCTCATTGAAGCCTGCGAGCATGCTGACGTAATCTCGGTCACATTCCAGCGCAAGCGAACGTTGCCGGAAAAGCTTGGTCTGGCCACCAGCGCCGCTCTAGAGCACACCGTATGGAAAGTACTGAGCGCGTTCCGGAACCAGAAAATCCAGTAGCTGACAGACACGGGGCATCATCATGACAAACCCAACCGAATTCAAGGCCTGGCAAGTACGGGAGAGTAACGGCGAGTATCAGGGCAGCGAGCAGACCCTGAATACCGCCGATCTGCCGGATAACGATGTATTGATCAAGGTTAGCCACTCATCCCTGAACTACAAGGATGCGCTGTCTGCCTCGGGCAACAAGGGCGTTACCCGCAACTTTCCCCATACGCCCGGCATTGATGCCGCAGGTGAGGTGGTGGATTCCGCTACGGGTGAGCCGGCCGTCGGCAGCAAGGTCATCGTGACCGGTTATGATCTGGGTATGAACACCGCGGGCGGGTTTGGCGAGTATATTCGGGTGCCGGTCTCCTGGTGCGTGGCCATGGCACCAGGCTGGGATGCTCGCACCGCGATGATCTACGGCACCGCCGGCCTGACCGCCGGGCTGTGTGTTCAGAAGCTTCTTACCATGGGGGCCCGCCCCGAGCAGGGCAAAGTGGCGGTCTCCGGTGCCAGTGGGGCGGTAGGCAGTGTTGCCGTTGAGTTGCTGGCCGGGCTGGGTTTTGACGTTGTCGCCATCAGCGGAAAAGCCGGCCACACCGATGAATTGAAAGCCCTTGGCGCGTCCGAGGTGGTCGGCCGTGATGCGCTGGCCGCTGAGAAAAAACCGATGCTCAAGCCGGTATTTGCCAACGCGGTGGACACGGTCGGTGGTCAGCCCCTGGCGGAACTGCTGAAGCAGATCTTGCCGGGTGGCTCGGTCTCCTGCTGCGGACTGGTCGCCGGCCCGCAACTGGAAACCACGGTACTGCCTTTCATTCTGAGAGGCGTTAACCTGCTGGGTGTTGATTCGGTGGAAATACCGCTGGCGGAGAAAGCGGCTATCTGGGAGAAGTTCGCCGGAGCCTGGGCATGCCCGAAAACGGAAGCCACCGCCCGCACAATCGGTCGTGGCGAGCTGGACGGGGCGCTGCAGGCGTTTCTGAAGGGCGAATCGTCAGGCAAGATTGTTCTGGATCATTCGCTCTGAGGCCACGCCCCGGCGCGCGGGTTTCAGGGATGAACAGAAAAGGGGGAACCGCCGGTTCCCCCTTTTTTACACCAGCAATGACTTCTGACCGGTCAGGACGCCCGGCGACGAAACAGCGGCATGTCGGTGTCGGTCGCGGCCTGATACCCCTGGCTGAAGAAGCTCAGAGAGCGGGCCGCCTTGGTGGCGTCCTTGTCTTCCCGCAATGCGTAGCTGTCAAACCCGCAGCGTTTCATGAACTGCAGCTGATCCAACAGTACATCGCCGATAGCCCGCAGCTCGTTCTGGTAACCGAATCGCTCACGCAGCAGCCGCGCAATGCTGTAGCCCCGACCATCACTGAACTTCGGGAAATTGACGGCAATCAGCTTCAGCTCATTGACCAGGCCGTCCAGAATTTCCGGCTCGTCGTGACTGTCGAACCACACGCCGATGCCATCGCGGCCCTCAAAGTGCTCTTTACCGGCCAACCACAGATCCGCTGGGATCAGTGCTGGCTGGTCCGGTATGGAGAGGGCGTCCCCGTCAGCGGGCCGGGGGACGACCACCCAGGTGTCCGCCGAGATGGTTCCGTCTCTGGAAATAATGTCACGCATAGACCCGCTCCTTGAAAGGCTCAATTCCGATCCGACGATAGGTTTCGAGGAACGGTTCCTCGTCTTTCCGGTTATTCACATACACATCAATGATCTTGGCAATCACTTCCGGCATGTCATCCTGGGCAAACGAGGGCCCGAGGATCTTGCCAATGGTGGCGTCGTGATGGGACGAGCCGCCGAGGCTTACCTGATAGAACTCCGCGCCCTTTTTGTCGACACCGAGTACCCCGATATTGCCCACGTGGTGATGACCGCAGGCGTTCATGCACCCGGAAATGTTGAGATCGATGTCCCCCAGGTCGTAGAGGAAATCCATGTCGTCGAACCGGCGCTGGATGGATTCGGCCACCGGAATGGATTTAGCATTTGCCAGGGCGCAGTAATCGCCGCCGGGGCAGCAGATGACGTCGGTCAGGGTGTTGAGATTGGCGGTGGCAAAGCCCATGGGCTCAATTTGCTGCCAAAGCTCAAACAGCTGATCCTGACGGACATCCGCTAGCACTACGTTCTGCTGATGGGTCACCCGCACTTCACCAAAGCTGAACGCTTCGGCCAGTTCGGCAATCTGCTCAAGCTGGGTGTCGGAGACATCACCCGGGGGCGTGCCGGTTTTCTTCATGGTCAGCGTGACAATGGCGTAGCCGGGCTTTTTGTGGCTGTCGACGTTGTGGCTCAGCCATTGGTCAAAGCGACGGTTCTCGAAGCGTTGGGAGGCCAGCCGCTCCGACGCATTGTCCATCGCTTCGTAGGCGGGCTCGGTGAAATAGCCCTGAATACGCTCGATGGCTTCACGGGTCAGCCGGGTGGGGGAGTCCTTGATGTGGGCCCACTCTGACTCGACCTTCTCCGCAAACCCTTCGGGAGTCAGTGCTTTTACCAGAATTTTGATCCGAGCCTTGAACTTGTTGTCGCGGCGGCCGTAACGGTTGTATACCCGCAAAACGGCTTCCAGGTACGTCAGCAGATCCAGCTCGGGCAAAAACTCGCGGATCACCGGACCCACCATCGGAGTGCGGCCCAGACCGCCACCCACATGGACCCGATAACCCAGTTCACCCTGATCGTTACGGACCATTTGCAGCCCGATGTCGTGAACCTGAATAGCCGCACGGTCGGTGTTTTCAGAGGCGTTGACTGCTACCTTGAATTTACGGGGCAGGAAGGCGAATTCAGGGTGGAAGGTAGACCACTGGCGAATGATTTCGCAGTAAGGCCGCGGGTCGACCACCTCGTCAACCTGAACGCCGGAAAACTGATCTGTGGTGGTGTTTCGGATACAGTTGCCACTGGTCTGGTTGGCGTGCATCTCGACTTCCGCCAATTCCGACAGAATGTCGGGCACATCTTCCAACGCCGGCCAGTTCAGTTGCACGTTCTGGCGGGTCGTGAAGTGGGCATAACCCTTATCGTAGTCACGGGTAATACGCGCCAGCCGACGCAACTGGTCGGACCTGAGCATGCCGTACGGAACACAGATCCGCAACATGGGCGCAAGACGCTGAACGTAAAGACCATTCTGGAGCCGAAGGGGAAGGAATTCTTCCTCACTCAGCTCGCCGGCGAGCGCACGCTCTGTCTGGTCACGGAATTGGGTAACCCGCTCGGCCGCTATCTGCCGATCGTGTTCATCGTATACGTACATAGTAAAACGTCCTGCAAAAACGCGTGGTATCAGGGATAAGGCCCCTTTTCGAGGAGGGCAGAATATCATCGTGTATATATTGTTAAAATGATTATTTCCAAATATGTTTATCGATTCGAGTGATAAACAAACACCAAAAAGACTGGACGGAAGGCGATTACATGCTTAACTATAGTGGAACGGGGTTGGCGGCATTCGTGATCGTCACTTTCATATAATAAAAAGGTATCGGGAGGAATCCGAGATGAAAAAGAACGCACATTCAGACAGCAGTGTTGATGCCGTTGCGGCGGTTTTTCTGGTCATGCTGGTCGTGGCGTTTGCCGTCGTCTGGGTCAGCGGGCAGTAAATTACTGCGCTGACAGCACCAGCTTTACCACGACAACCAGGGTAATCACGAAGCCTGTCGTGAACAGCAGGCCCGCGATGATATAGGGAAGCGGGCTGTGGCTCGAGAAATCCTCCTGCCGGCGCTTGTCGGATTGAACTCCGAACGCGCCGGCGAGGATGCTCTGAATGATTTTCAGTACCCCCGGTCCTTTGGGTTTCTGGTCATCTTTGCCTTCGGTAGCCATAGTGCTCCCAGTACAAACTTGCCGTTCAGATTTATTCCGCAGGGTCGTAAGCCAGACTTGGTGCCAACCAGCGCTCGGCCTCGGCCTTCGAAATGCCCTTCCGTTCAGCATAGTCTTCCACCTGATCCGCGCCAATCTTACCCACCGCAAAATATTTCGACTCCGGGTGAGCAAAATACCAGCCAGAAACCGCGGCCGTTGGATACATAGCGAAACTCTCGGTCAGTTCGATGCCGATCTTGTCAGTAGCCTCCAGCAGCGAGAACAGCGTTGCCTTCTCGGTGTGGTCCGGACAAGCCGGGTAACCCGGTGCCGGGCGGATACCGCGGTAGCGTTCCCGGACCAGATCTTCGTTGGCCATGTTTTCGTCAGCGGCATAACCCCAGAACTCGGTCCGCACCCGCTCATGCATGCGCTCGGCGAAGGCCTCCGCCAGCCGGTCGGCCAGGGCCTTGACCATGATGGCGTTGTAGTCGTCATTCTGATCCTTGTACTCCAGCGACAGCTCTTCAGCGCCGATGCCGGTTGTTACCGCAAAGCCGCCGATATAATCGCAGGCCCCGAGCGCTTCCGGTGCAACAAAATCAGACAGTGCCATCATCGGTTTGCCTGGTGCCTTCTCGTCCTGCTGGCGCAGGTGGTGCAGCGTGGTCATTTCTTCGGATCGTGATTCGTCTGTGTAGACCACCACGTCATCACCGCGACGACTGGCAGGCCAGAAGCCGATCACACCCCGGGCGGTCACCCGTTTTTCGTCAACCATCCGCCGCAGGATATTCTGCGCGTCGTCGAACAGCGTGCGGGCGGCGTCACCCCGTTTCGGGTCGTCGAAAATGGCCGGATACTTCCCGGATATGTCCCATGAGATGAAGAACGGCGTCCAGTCGATGTAATCCACCAACTCATTGAGGTCATACTCTTCGAACACCCGGACGCCCGTAAACAAGGGCTTTGGCGGCTGGTAATCGGTAAACTGGAGTTCCGGCGCGCGGGCGCGGGCTTCCTTCAGCGAGACCAGCTTGGTGCGATCGCCACGATTCTTGCGACGCTCGCGGATCTCGTCGTATTCAGTGCGGGCGGCTTCCACCAGTCCTGATTTCGCGGTCTTGCTCAGCAGTTGGGACGCCACATTCACGCAACGGGAGGCATCCGACACGTACAGCGCGATGTCATTCTTGTACATCGGTTCGATCTTGACGGCGGTATGTGCCTTGGAGGTTGTCGCACCACCGATCATCAGCGGGATGTTGAAATCAAGGCGTTGCATTTCGCGGGCCACGTGTACCATTTCGTCAAGCGAGGGCGTGATCAGGCCGCTGAGGCCGATGATGTCGACGTTCTCAGCCTTTGCCCTCTCGAGAATCTTGTCGCACGGCACCATCACGCCCATATCGATCACTTCGTAGTTATTGCACTGAAGCACCACACCCACGATGTTCTTGCCGATGTCGTGCACATCGCCCTTGACCGTGGCCATGAGGATCTTGCCTTTGGCTTTTTGCTCTTCGGTCTTTTCGGCCTCGATGAAGGGGATCAGGTGCGCTACGGCCTGCTTCATGACGCGGGCACTCTTCACCACCTGGGGCAGGAACATCTTACCGTCACCGAACAGGTCACCGACCACATTCATGCCGTCCATCAGCGGCCCCTCGATCACTTCGATAGGGTGGCCGGCTTCCAGTCGGCAGGCTTCGGTGTCTTCAAGAATGTGGCTGGTAATGCCTTTAACCAGGGCATGCTCCAGGCGTTTCTGCACGGGCCATTCGCGCCACGCCAGGTCTTCCTCCTGGGTTTTCCCCCCCTTGCCCTTGAAGCGCTCCGCAATTTCCAGCAGGCGGTCGGTGCCGTCTGCGCGGCGGTTGAGCACCACGTCTTCGACCAGATCCTTGAGTTCCGGATCGATCTCGTCGTATATCACCAGCTGACCCGGATTAACGATCCCCATGTTCATGCCGGCCTTGATGGCGTGGTAAAGGAACACAGAGTGGATGGCCTCGCGGACCACATCGTTGCCACGGAATGAGAACGACACGTTGCTCACCCCGCCGGAAATGCTGGCATGGGGCAGATTTTCGCGGATCCACCGGCTGGCATTGATGAAATCCACGGCGTAGTTGTTGTGTTCTTCGATGCCGGTGGCGATGGCGAAGACGTTGGGATCGAAGATGATGTCGCCCGGGTTGAAGCCGATGCCGATGAGCACGTCGTAGGAGCGCTTGCAGATCTCGGTCTTGCGTTCGTAGGTATCCGCCTGGCCCTGCTCATCAAACGCCATGACCACCACGGCAGCGCCATAGCGCATGCAGTCGCGGGCTCTCTTGATGAACTCTTCCTCACCTTCCTTGAGGCTGATGGAGTTGACCACCGCCTTGCCCTGAATGCAGCGCAAGCCCGCTTCGATCACGTCCCACTTGGACGAATCAATCATGATGGGCACGCGGGAGATATCCGGCTCAGAAGCCACCAGATTGAGGAAGGTCACCATGACCTCCTTCGATTCCAGCATGCCCTCGTCCATGTTGATATCGATGATCTGGGCACCGTTCTCGACCTGATCCCGCGCAACGCTGAGCGCCTCTTCGTACTGTTCTTCCTTGATCAATCTCAGAAAGCGCTTGGAGCCGGTCACGTTCGTGCGCTCGCCCACGTTGATGAACAGGGTGTTTTCATCCCCGGTGAACGGTTCCAGGCCGGACAGGCGCAGCGCTTTCGGGCGCTCCGGAATCTGGCGGGGAGGGTATTTGGACACCGCCTTGGCGATGGCTTCAATGTGATCGGGCCGTGAACCGCAGCAGCCGCCAATGATGTTGAGGAAGCCGTCGCGGGCGAAACCTTCGATGATCTCGGCCATTTCTTCCGGGGTCTGATCGTACTCCCCGAATTCGTTCGGCAGACCTGCGTTCGGGTGCGCGCTGACGTAGGTCTCGGCCTTGTTGGCCAGCTCTTCCACATAAGGGCGCAGGGCGTCGGCACCCAATGCGCAGTTCAGGCCGACGGAAATCGGTCTGGCATGGGCCACGGAATTCCAGAAGGCTTCCGTCGTCTGGCCGGACAGAGTGCGGCCGGAAGCATCGGTAATGGTGCCAGACAGCATGATCGGCAGGGTAATGCCGCTGTCTTCGAAATACTGCTGCGTTGCGTAGATCGCGGCCTTGGCGTTCAGGGTGTCGAAGATGGTCTCGATCAGGATCAGATCGGAGCCGCCCTCCACCAGACCTTCGACAGCCTCATAGTAGTTGTCGACCAGAGTCTGAAAGTCCACATTCCG
Organism: Marinobacter goseongensis; assembly: GCF_023156235.1. GTDB lineage: Bacteria > Pseudomonadota > Gammaproteobacteria > Pseudomonadales > Oleiphilaceae > Marinobacter > Marinobacter goseongensis. The sequence goes on from NZ_JAKZAI010000002.1 coordinate 144,457, forward strand.
GTAGCCCGGGTTGTTGACGTCGGGAGAAATGGATGCGGTTCGCGAGGTGGGGCCGACGGCACCGGCCACAAACCGGGGCTTGTCCGGGTTCTTTGCGGTGAACTCATCGGCAATGTCCCTGGCCAGCCGGGCCGAGGCGACGTTCAGCTCTTTGGCGATGGATTCCAACCCGTAATCCGCCTGGGACAACTGGGTGGAATTGAAGGTGTTGGTTTCGATGATATCCGCGCCGGCATCCAGGTAATCCGCATGAATATTGCGCATCAGTGCCGGCTGAGTCAGGTTCAGCAGGTCGTTGTTGCCCTGGACTTCGCGGTCGTAATCAGCAAACCGGTCGCCTCGGAACGCTTCCTCATCCAGCTTGAGGTTCTGGATCATCGTGCCCATACCGCCATCGAGGATAACAATGCGTTCCTGCAGGGCTTTATGGAGCTGGTCCAGGCGAGTGTTGCGGTCGGTCATAGGAATACTTCCGGAAGTCGTGTTTAACGTCATATTTAACTGAACGGCGCGGGATCATAGCAAAATTGCCGGATTCCGTCCCGGTACGGGTGACTAATGTCAATTACCGGTGTCAATAAGGGAAACTCATCGGCGCTCTAAAGCCTGACTATTTTACTTGGTCTTTCATGTTCTGGCGAACTCCCTTAAAATGAACTCAAACTTTCAAACGGGTTGAAAACATGGCACTGGTTACTGTGACTGATCCCGCACGGGATTATCTGGCGCAACTGATTGAAAAGCAGGATGTGGAAGGCATGGGCGTGCGCATTTTCGTGACCCAGCCGGGCACCAAGAATGCCGAAACCTGCCTGGCCTACTGCCCACCCAATGAAGTGGTACCCACCGACGAGCAAGTGGATCTGGGCAAGTTCACCCTGTTTCTGGATCATAATTCTGTACCATTCCTCGAAGAAGCATTCGTGGACTATTCCAAGGATCAGATGGGCGGGCAGCTCACCATCAAGGCGCCCAACGCCAAGGTTCCGAAGATCGATGACGATGCACCGCTGCCTGACCGGGTCAATTACATCCTCGCGTCCGAGATCAATCCCAATCTGGCTGCCCATGGAGGCGATGTATCACTCGTCGAGATTGTGGACGAATCGGTCGCAGTGCTTCGTTTCGGCGGCGGCTGTCAGGGTTGCAGTGCCGTCAGCCTGACCCTGAAGCAGGGCGTCGAGACCACACTTAAAGAGCGAGTCCCGGAAATTACGGCAGTGAGGGACGTAACGGATCATTCCGTGACAGACAATGCTTACTATCAGTAACCGTTTCTGACGGCTTATCGCGAACAGAACAGCCCGGTAATGCACCGGGCTGTTCTGTTCCGGCCCGCGCAAATTGTCTGCCGCATTTCCCATCTTTCGTTGGCGGCACGGCCAATGCCCCGATATTTCAATTACTTCATCATTCGTCACATAATCAGAAACGACAGGCGAGTACCACTCTGGCCTGGCTCATAACGATGGTCTCGCTGGCGTTTCTGCCCGCGACATTTATAACCGGGGTTCAATTTGTTCGACGTTGCACTCTTATCTGTGCCACTGATGGCGGCCGTTGTAGGCTGGTTTACCAACTGGCTCGCCATCCAGATGTCTTTCTATCCCGTTCAGTTTATCGGGGTGGGTGCTTTTGGCTGGCAGGGTGTGATTCCCCGCAAAGCCGAAAAGATGGCCCATATCTGTATTGATCGAACCCTGCAGCAGTTCGGTGATCTCAACGCCGTCTACGCCAAGCTGGAGCCCCAGCGTATTGTCGAGCAGGTGGTGGCTCAGGTGAATCCTCGGCTGGATGAGTACATCGATGAAGTGATGTACGAGATCCAGCCCGTGCTCTGGGACAACCTCCCTCTGTTTTTGCGCAACCGCATCTATCAATGGGCGCGCGAGCAATTGCCGTCACGCATCGAATCGCTGGTTGAGGATTTCGGAGACGATCTCAACGAGCTGGTGGATCTCAAAACCCTGTTAAGCCGGGAACTCAAGCATCACCCGGATCTGATGAACCGGATTTTCAAACAAGCCGGCTCCGTGGAGCTGCAATCGGTGATTAACCGGGGCGCCATCATCGGTGGCCTTCTGGGAGCTGCGCTGGCGCCGCTGTGGGCGACCTATCCGGAGCCATGGCTGTTGCCGATCGGTGGATTTGCAATCGGTTTTCTGACCAACTGGTTGGCCATCAATCTGATTTTCAGCCCGCTGCGTCCGCGACGGATCCTGTTCTGGAAAGTGCAGGGGTTGTTTCTGCGCAGGCAGGAAGAAATCAGTGAGGTATGGGCGCGGCTGGTTGCCGAGGAGCTCATAACGGTTGAGAAAGTGGCGGATGCCATGATCAACGGCGGGCATGGTGACCGCACCCGGGCGATTATTCAGAAGCACCTTCGGCCGCTGCTGGACAACTCGGTGGTGATGAAACTCACCGCTCAGGTGACCGTGGGCATGACCGGTTATACCGAACTGAAAAAAGCGATGAATCAGAAAGCCGTACTGGCGACCCGCGATGTGTTTGGTGACCCATCGTTCAACCGTGAGCGAGCACCGGTGGTAGCCAGTGTTCTTGCGGGGCAGATGAAAGCACTGCAACCGGCCGAGTTTCAGGACATTCTGCGTCCGGCTTTCCGTGAGGAAGAGCTTCAATTGATGGTAGTGGGTGGTCTGTTCGGCGCTTTGGCGGGTGCTGCACAGTTTTTCTCCCTCACTTCCTTACCCTTCTAGCCAGCGATCCAGGCAGGCGATCGCAAAGGAGAAACGGTTATGGAATTCGCATTGACACTCGTGGCCCAGGCGGCAGTAACCGTGTTGGCGGTACTTGCGGCGCTGGCGGGGTTTTGGTTTCGTGTGGTGCGGCCTTACCTGAACGACAAGGTGGCTGAGCTGATTGCGGCGTCGAAGGAAATTGAGCCCGGAGTCACTCGGGGCGTCAAAAAAGGCGTGTCAGAGTCTCTTCGGGACCTTCCTGAAAACACGGTAAAGGAGTCGACGCGTCAGTTTCTCAAATTTGGTTCTGGATTGTTCGAGAACGGGCTGAGCAGCTTTCTGGGAAGCGCGGCCGACCTTGAGCGAAAAGCCGCCGATCAGGACGGTAACAGCCCTCGCGATTACTGAGAACGCTGAATCAGAGGCAGTTCGTGGGGCGCGGCAGGCCGGCAATACGACAGGCTGTTTTGGCCGGCGTACCGGGAAATAGCTGCATCAGGTAGATGCTGTTGCCCTTGTCTTCGCCGAGCGCTTCTTTCACCGCTTTAACAAACAGGCGGTTTGAGGGCGGAGACATCTCATGTGTTTTGTAAAAAAACCGCAAAAAACTAATGATCTCCCAGTGTTTTTCACCTAACTCGATCTGATCCTCTTCCGCAATGATCCTCGCGACCTCTTCGGTCCAGTCAGCGGCGTTTTGCAAAAAACCTTCGTTATTACGTATGGCCGTTGTCATGATTTACCAGCTTATGACCCGTTGAGCTTGAATGGTCAGCGCCACCATGTCGTCAAAACCGATAACCTGGCACTGGGCGCTGTCCGGTGTCAGGGCCCGGGCCTGAATATCATCCTTTAAGCCATAAAGCGGCGAGGGCACTTCGATGCTGGTATCGGCAAGGGCAACCACTCCGTTACCGGTAAGCAGAACGGCATCGTTGGTATCGACCATGGCGAGACATTCCCGGAAGCGGGGGTGCTCCGGCGATTTACTGACAATGTGCAGTGTGTGCATGATGATGGCTTTCCTCTGCCTGGAAGGTGCGGGTCTACCCGGGGAAGACAACGTGATCATAACGGCGCAGGGTCGCACGCAGGTTTTCGACCGTTTCAACACCGTCAATAAGCGTTTGCCCGGTCAGACTGAAACGCTGGCACGCGGACTGATCTGCCATCAGTGATTCTATGCCGAACATGGCAGCGGCTTTCAGGTTGCGCTCAACCGACTTCTGCGCAATGCCGGTCGCATCTTGCCCCTTGTTGAGCCAGAGCACGCCCTCACCGACGAACAATAACGATACCGGCTGGTCAAAGGCCGCAAGGGAAAACGCCATGTCGAGGCTCTCACGGCCGCTCCAGCTGCCGTATGGCGGACGGTCGATGATGATCAGGGTCTGCATTGGCTCAGTCGCCCCCGTGAAAGTAGATAACCCGGGATGACTGCATAACGCCTTCCACCCATTCACCGAGACCGGCGATCGAAAACGGCGCCGCAAGATTGCTGGCTGGCAGCTCGTGGCGCTGCTGCTCCGCGGGGTCAATCAGCCCGCGGCGGAGCGCAGAGGCAATACAGGCGATTCCGGGCACAGAGTGTTGCTCGAGAAACTCGCCCCACGCAGATGTCCAGTTGGTTTCATCGGATGGCGGGCAGCTCAGTGCAGATGCCAGGTGAACCCCTTCGCCGTACAGAAAGACACGATCAATAGCATGGCCGCTGGCAACGACCGCCCATGCGAATCCGAGCGCGGTTTGCGGCGCCTGGCTGGAATAGGGCGCTCCGGTAATCACCAGGGTGAAATGACACGATTCTTGCGACATTGCTTGCTAGGGATCCTGAGTAGATGATGTTAAGTGTACCCATAGCAAAAGCCCCGGCAAATGCCGGGGCTTTCGGAGTCGGACAAGGTCAGCCCGAATCAGTCGTCGCCGCTGAATGCCATCAGCAGGTGCAGCAAGCTGACAAACAGGTTGTAGATTGCCACGTACAGACCGACCGTCGCGATGATGTAGTTGCGCTCGCCGCCATTGATGATCCGGCTGGTCTCGAACAGGATCATAATGGACGCAAAGATGGTGAAGCCGGCGGACACCGCGAGGTGCAGTACCGAGCTTTCCATGACGAAAGCCAACACCATGGCGCCGATCAGCACGAACGCGCCAGCGGTCAGGAAGCTGGACATGAAGCTGAAGTCCTTCTTCGTGATGATCGCGGTGGCGGACAGGCCAACGAACGCAACGGCTGTCAGGGTCAGTGCCTGAGCGACAACCTGGGAAGCGCCCGCGGCGACAATCGCGCCGATGATCGGACCGAGTGTGTAGCCCATGAAGCCGGTGAGGGCGAAACAGGTAACAATACCCCAGGGGCTGTTCTTCAGTTTATAGGTCGCGAAAAGCAGACCGATATAGCCCACGATGGTAATCAGGAATCCCGGATGAGCGCCGTTCATGTTCAGGAAGGCAGTCAGGGCCGAGAAAGCCAGGGTCATGCCCAGAAGCATGTAGGTGTTGCGCAGCACGTTCATGGCATCTGCACTGATGCCCGTGGTCGCGCGCTCTGCCTGGGGAGCGTTATAGGCTCCCTGGTTGTTCTGAACGCCGAATCGTCTGTCTTCCATTGTCATCTCCGTAGGTAAAACAAGAAGTCTCTTGCATCACTATAATGTCACAACCGTGACTTTCAATCATTTACGACAGAAAAGCACCCATCAGATTCCATTAAATGCTGTTAATGTTGAAAGTTCCGGTCGACTTTATGCAGGGCGTTGACAGCACAGGCAATTCCGGTATCATGCTCACCGCTGTCGCAATGACGGCTAGTGAGAAAAACGGTGGGCTGGCAGAGTGGCTTAATGCAGCGGTCTTGAAAACCGCCGAAGGTTAATAGCCTTCCCGGGGTTCGAATCCCTGGCCCACCGCCACTTTTCTCCACGCCTTTGAAGTTCCCTCCAGAAGTACCTCCAGAAAATACCCACATTTTCAGTAGTTGCCCCGAACCTCAGTACGCCTGAAATCCGGGGATAAGGTTGGTAGGGCGGTTGTCAGGCGTTACAGGTTACGCCCGGGATAAATCGCCTCTTTCTGCTGTTTGGCCAGGCTCTCCCTTAGCTGGAGATCGTCCGGCGCATTGGTCGGAACGCTCCAGCCCTGCAGGTTGTCTTCAATAAGCTTAACCAGCGCATCGATGTGGCCCGGGGAGTCATTCAACGCCGGGATATAGCTGAATCCCTCGCCGCCGCCTTCCATGAAATACTCACGGTTTTCCTCGTCGATTTCCTCTATGGTTTCCAGGCAGTCGGAGGAAAAGCCGGGGCAGAATACATCAATGGATTTTACGCCCTGTCCCGCAAGGCCCTTCAGGGTTTCATCGGTGTAGGGCTGCAGCCACTCTTCACGGCCAAACCGCGACTGGAACGTGGTCTGGTAGTCGTCTCTGGAGATTCCCAGGCACTCCGCCAGCAGGCGGGAGGTCTTGTGGCACTCACAATGATAGGGATCGCCACGCGTCAGGTACTTCAGCGGCACCCCGTGGTAGGACAGGATCAGTTTCTGGTTGCGACCATGTTGTTCCCAGTGTGAGCGGATGTGAGACGCCATAGCCTCGATGTAGGGCGGGTAGTCCGGATAGTGGGACACAAACCTGAAATCCGGCAGCCAGCGGCGTTTGGTGAAATCATGGGCGATGGCATCGAACGTCGAGGCCGAGGTAGACGCGGAGTACTGCGGGTAAAGAGGCAGCACAAGGAGTTTTCTCACGCCTTGCCCCTGCATTTCATCCAGCACCTTGGAAATGGAGGGGTTGCCGTAGCGCATGGCGAAGCCGACCACCACGTTGTTGCCGTACTTTTTCTGTAGCGCTTTGCGGATGCCTTCAGCCTGATTGGCTGTGTGAATCAGGAGTGGCGATCCCTCCGGCTGCCAGACGCTGGCATACGCCTTTGCGGAGCGACGTGGCCTGATGCGCAGTATGATGCCGTGCAAAATCAGCCACCAGATCGGCCGTGGCACTTCCACCACCCGGGGGTCAGCCAGGAATTCGGCAAGGTAGCGCCTCAGGGCGGAGGGTGTGGGGGCGTCGGGTGTGCCCAGATTGGTGACCAGCACTCCCAGCTTTTCCGGCTGGTTGTGACTGAAATTATCGGTGCCTTTGTACTGCATGGTAGAACGTCCTGGCTGGCGATCGTGGTGGTTGTGCTCTGGTCGGGGCCGATCCGCTTGCCCTCTGCCGGTCAGGAGTCTTCTCGGGTCGCCTGCTGGGCAAGTCGTGAGGCCAGGCCGCGAATATCGTAACCCGCATTGCCTGCTTTGCTGACGATGTCGATGGCGGGCTGCGAACGGGCAGAGCTGAGTGCCCAGAGTACCGTGCAACGGGTTCCTGACCGACAAAAAGCCAGTACGGGTTTTGCAGCCTGACGGATCATCAGCGCAAACCGGTCGACGTCGTCGTCCGTGATGTGCCCGGATTCAACTGGCAGGTAGACCCATTCCAGACCGTGCTCTCTGGCGGCGGCTTCGATGTCGCCCATGGCGGGCTGCCCGGGCTCTTCCTGATCTGGCCGGTTGGCCACGAGGGTCTTGAACCCCAGTTTCGCAATCTCTGCGACATCGTCGACGCTGATCTGGGGAGCTACGGTAATCTGGTCGTCAATCTTTCTCAGTTCCATAGTGCAAACAAGCCTTTGGATTCGTTGGCAACAGGCGCAATCATGACACAGCGCCCAGGATCTTTCAGGACATCCAGTGGTATTTTAACCAAATTGCATCAGGCCGCGCTGCGTTTGCGTTCTATCCATTCGTAAACGCCCATGCCGGCCACCATGGACGAGACAAACACGACGGCTTTGAGCTCTCCTGCACCCAGCGCAACCAGCCCTGGACCCGGGCAAAAGCCGGCAATACCCCAACCGACGCCGAACATCAGGCTGCCCACCACCAGGCGCGAATCGATATGTGTGCTGGCGGGCAGTTTCATATTAAACCCGAGGAACGACAGCGTGCGTTTGCGGGCGACGGTGAAGGCCACCAGACCAACCAGAATGGCACCGCCCATCACGAAGGCCAGCGAGGGATCCCAGAGCCCGGCAAGATCCAGAAAGCCCAGCACTTTCTCGGGGTTGGCCATCCCCGACAGAATCAGACCCAATCCGAAAATCAACCCTGACAGGAACGCGGCGACAGAGAATTTCATGGTTCTATACTCCCAGAGCATGGCGGATCAGGAACACGGTGACAAAACCGGTGGCCATAAAGGTCAGCGTAGCCACCAGCGAGCGCGGCGAAAGCCGGGAAAGACCACATACCCCGTGGCCACTGGTGCACCCTGAGCCATAGCGTGTGCCGATGCCCACCAGCAGGCCGGCAACAATCAGCGCCGGATAGCCAGCCTCAACATTGATGGGGGGCATGTCGGCCGCCAGAATCCAGAGCAGGGGCGCACCAATCAGGCCCGCCATAAAGGCAACACGCCAGCCAATGTCGCCGGTGCTGGGGGTGAGCAATCCGCCCAATATGCCGCTGATACCGGCAATGCGACCGTTAAGCAGCACAAAGCTGGCAGCCGCAAGACCGATCAGAATGCCGCCGGCCAGAGCGGTCCAGGGAGTGAATTCGCTCCAGGCGATGTCGACCATAAGGTTCTCCTGACGTTAAAATAATCAAATGAGGTGACACATGGAATAAGCATAGATTATAAGGTAATAATATAGCCGGAGCGAGGCAAAAAAAAAGCCCGGCACTGGTGGCCGGGCAGAGGCGTGCGAGTAGTATCCATGAAAGACTTCCAGACAAACCGGCATCAGCAGGGACGCCGGTATAGGGAAGTATTGACCATAATTTGTACACTTCAAGCCGAGGGTCGTTTACTTTCAAAACATTTTTTCATATCCATTGAGTACTTATACTGCGGCCTTGCACGGTGCGGGTTTCAGGCAGGTACAATGCACTGAAATTCGTGCCTAGCTGTAATACAATGGCGCCAAGATACTCTTTCATGCCCAGAGGTTGTTCCATGTCCGACGATAACGAAAACAAGCCCCAGAATGATCCGTTGCTTCCGGGCAAAATCAAGGACTCTGCGCGCCAGATCTGGCTGGCAGGACTGGGTGCCTACACCAAGGCGGAAGAGGACGCCGGGCGATTTTTTGAGCGTCTGGTACAGGAAGGCGAGCAGTTGGAAAACAAGACCCGTGATGTGGTCGAGAAGCAGATCAAGACAGTAGAAGACCGGGTGGGCGATGTTCGTGAGCGTGCAACCGGAACCTGGGACCGCCTGGAACACATGTTTGACCAGCGGGTATCCGGGGCCCTGCGTCGGTTGGGTATCCATCGCCGGGAGGAAATCGAGTCCCTTGAACATCGCATTGCGGCTCTGGAAACCGAACTCCGCCGCCTTCGCGGCGACGATGACGAGGAATAACGCCCTGCTACAGGTAGTCCTGGCTCATCAGGCAAACCTGTTCCTGCTCGTCTGCTGAAAGGTGGGGCAGCAGTAACTGCATCATCTGGTAAACGCCACGACCGGGATCCACAGCGTCCCGGTCATCCAGGTGAGAGAGGCTATCATAACTGCTCCAATAACAAGCTGTTAGAGTCAGTTGCTCACAAAGTGCTGAGAGTTGGCTCGCGGAAATGTCCATCATGCCCTGGCGTTGCAAGCTGGCACAGATCGTAACGAACGCTGCCGTTTTCTTTTTCAGAATCCGCCGGAACCGGCCTTGCAGGCGATCGTAACGGGACAGCACATTGACCAGGTCCTGGTACAGAAAGCGATACCGCGCCACCGTCTCGAACAGGAGATGCAGAAAGAAACTCTGTTGATCCAGGCCGATCTCAACATCTTCCGGAACCGCCAGCAAATCCAGCATTTCCCCTTCATAGCGTTCGAACAATTCCTCGACGATATCGCCTTTACTCTTGAAGTGGTAATACAGATTCCCGGGGCTGATTTCCAGTTCGTCGGAGATCAGCAGGGTAGTGACATTAGGTTCGCCGACGCTGTTAAACAGCGCCAGGCTGGTATCAAGAATACGGTCGCGGGTTTTGATTTTTTTCATATCGCGGCCTGGAAGGCAGGTTACAGGTCGAAGCTGGCCCACACCGGACAATGGTCCGAGGGCCGCTCCATGGCACGAATATCATAGGATACGCCGGCTTCACCGACCTTGGGCAACAGATCGTCGCTTGCCATGATCAAGTCAATGCGAAGTCCGCGTCGCGGATCACGTTCAAACCCCTTGCTGCGATAATCGAACCAGCTGAACGTATCGGCTTCGTCGGGGTGCAGGTGGCGGAACACGTCAGTGAAGCCACGGCTCTCTACCTGTGCCAGCCATTCCCGTTCCTCGGGCAGAAAACTGCACTTGCCGCTGCGCAGCCAGCGTTTGGCATTGTCTGCACCGATGCCGATGTCTCTGTCGGTAGGGGAGATGTTCATGTCGCCCATCAGGACCACCTGGCCACCTCCGGCCTTGAGGTCATCCAGGTAACGCATCAGATCGCTGTAGAATTTCTCCTTGGCGGGAAACTTCACCGGGTGATCGCGGCTTTCGCCCTGGGGAAAATACCCGTTGATCACGGTCAGCTTTTCGCCGTTGTGGGAGAAAGTGCCGGTGATCAGACGACGCTGGGCGTCGGCACCATCCCACGGGTAACCCTTGGTGACGGTTTCCGGTGCCTGCCGTGACAGCAAGGCCACGCCGTAATGGGTTTTCTGGCCATGGAAATGTACGTGGTACCCAAGCTCCCGAATGGCTTCAACCGGAAACTCCTCATCGACCACCTTGGTTTCCTGTAAGCCAATGACATCCGGGTTCAGGGCGGATATCACGGCTTCCAGCTGATGAAGGCGGGTGCGAATGCTGTTGACGTTGAAGGACACAAACATCATGGGTGACGACTCTCTGCGACGCTGGCTCAAGATTATGGGCTTAGCGCGGGAGTTTAGCACAGCCAAGGAGGGAATCCGCCTTGGCTGACAGGACGGGATCAGGGAGTCAGTTCACAATCCGGGCGTTCGCTGGCTTCGTAGCGAATATGCACGGTGTAATTGCCATCCTCGGATTTGCGGATATTGCTCAGGCCAATGTAATCCGTCAGCGCGCCGGTCTCGTCATAGCCCAGGGTGATGGGGTCAACCAGAAAGCGCAAAACCATGCCGGAGGGCCGGATTGTGACGGTGTGCTCGGCCTCGGTCTTGTCCGTACTGACAGGTTCCATAACAAACGCGTAGTGCTTGCCTCGGGTAGGCGCCAGAAAGCGGAAATCGACTGGCTTGTCTGCGGTCACTCTGTCCCAGTGACGGCGAACCAGGTTATCGAAACCGGCATCGATAACCACGGCCTCGTCGAATTCGGTGCGGAAGGATTCGGTCTCACCCGCCGGAGTTTGCCAGCGGATGTCCAGCGAATCGTTGTTTGCCTGCGTGACCCTGATGGTTTCGACAAACTCCGGTTGCCGGAAATCCATCTCGGGTCGCAGCGCAGAGTGTTTGTAGTCCAGTGCCTTGGTCGCGAAGGCGTCGCTGGCGCCGGGCTTGCGATATTCCACGGTGTGAGTGGCCGGGCGCCACCGGCCCTCCCGGCATTCACCGGTGACGGCGTGGTGCTCTTCATACACCGGCGAATTGTTCTCACTGGCCTTGCCCACGAACGTGAAGCGCGCTTCGCTGGCAAAAGCCATTGGCGCGAGAGCGAGCGCCAGAGCCAGGGTCGTTACGGACCGGATTCTCATGAGGCTAGCTCCGTATACAGTGAATTACGCACATACAACAGCATTGGGAAAACCGCCAGCCAACCCACGGCCAGCGCAAGCAGAGACGTAGTCAGTACCGGCAACTCCACCGCACCAAGTTGGCTGGCAGACCAGTAGGTGAAGGGGCCGGTAATCGGAGCCAGCACCCAAGGCAGCCAGGGCTTGCTGCTGATCCACTGCAGGGAGTGAGAGAGCGTGGTCATGAAAATGGCCCAGATCGCAATCAGCCAGATCGGTGTGATCACAACCTGCCCGGTGCCGTCATCGAGGATGCCGGTGTTGAACCAGATACCATCGAGTACACCACCAATGACAGTGCCGAAGCCGATGAACTGGGCTTCCATCCAGCGGTTCTGGCTGATCAGTGTAAAATGAATCACCAGGAAAAGGGCCACCACGCCGGCCGCCATCATGCCCGGATACAGAATACAGATCAGCCACCCGGCCTGAAACAGCACGAAGTTGATGACATTGCGGAGCGTCCGGGACTGGATCATAGGCTCAGGATGTTGTCACGTTTGTTGCCCGGCTTGGCGAACACCAACTGGGAGACACCGATTGCGCGCTCACTGAAGCCCGCTTCGCAATACGCGAAGTAGAAATGCCAGAGGCGGCGGAAGGCTTGGTCGTAGCCCTTCGCCTCCAGTTTATCGGATTGGGCCATGAACCGGTTGCACCAGTCATGCAGGGTGCGGGCATAGTGGAAACCGATGTCCTCGGAGTGGGTGAGCACCAGGTTGCTGCCTTTGCGAACCGACTCGAGAATGGCGCCAAAGGACGGAATGAAACTGCCGGGAAAGATGAATCGCTGAATGAAATCCACGTTGCGCAATGCCCGCTGGTACCGCTGCTCCGGCATGTTGATCGCCTGTACCAGCGCCAGTCCGTCGGGTTTGAGCAAGGTACTTATCTGGCGGAAGTAGCTGTCGAGAAACTGTGGGCCGACGGCTTCGATCATCTCGATGGACACGAGCTTGTCGAACTGGCCTTTCAGGTCACGGTAATCATCAAACAGCAGAGTAATGCGATCGTCCAGTCCCGCTTCGGTCACGCGTTCTTTGGCCAGTGCCAGCTGCTCTTCAGAAATGGTGGTGGTGGTGACGTGACAGCCGTAATGACGGGCCGCATGAATAGCAAAGCCGCCCCACCCAGTGCCGATTTCGATCACCCGGTCTCCGGGCTTGAGATCGAGCTTCTTACAGATCGCGTCCAGTTTGTGGACAGCCGCTTCATCGAGGTTGCTCTCCGGCGTAGGGTAGATGGCCGATGAGTACATCATGGTCGGGTCGAGAAACATCTCGAACAGGTCGTTGCCCAGATCGTAATGGGCGCTGATGTTCTTCCGCGAGCCCGCTTTGGTATTGCGATTCAGCCAATGCAGACCCTTCAGAGCAGGCTTGGTGATCCAGCTGAAGCGATCCTCGAACTCGTTCATCCGGTCTACGTTGCGGGTAAAAAACTGCAACAAGGCCACCAGATCCGGGCTGTCCCAGTCGCCCGCGACCCAGGATTCGGCGGCGCCAACGCTGCCACCGGTGAGCAGATCCCGCCAGGTGCTGTGATGATGGATGTGAAGTTCCGCAGCGGGATGCTGGCTGTTGCCATCGCCGAATACCAGATCTCCCTGACCTGCTTCGCGGATGGTCAGCACGCCGTCACGCAGCAGCGCCAGCTGCTGACAGACCAAACGTTTGGCGACGCGGCTTGTGGCAGGCGCACTGGGATCATCGGCGGTTGTCTGCAATGAGGTATTCAGGTTCTCCATGAGCTCACCTTTCCGCTGCTGCGGTCAATCGTATTGTTGTTTGTCACATCGACACCGGAATCATCAGTTCCAAGCCGGTGGAACGGATCGGTCTCCGGCAATTTGTCCGGATGGGTATAGAACGGCGCCCCTTTGAATTTCAATTTCAGAGCGTGCCAGTAGATCCCGGCCGCCACTTTGATTGCTTCCAGCGGAAACCGGCGCAAAGTTCCATGCAGGTGTTTACGGGTCAGAGGCGTTCGTTGGACTACTAACGTTGCGTCAAATTGCTTCGCGCTGCCCTCCAGTACGTTCATATGAATGCGCAGTTCCGGTCCACGGAAGCTGAAAGTCCACTGGTAGTGCTGGTCCATGCCATTAAACGGCGAGACATGAAAGCGTTTCTGGAAGCCGAATCGCTCGCTGTGCCAACCCGCGTGCATTGCCGGGGAATCTTCAGCCTCTCCACGGGTCTCCAGGCAATAAAGGTGCCGATCGTGCCAGGGGGTATTGGTGATCTGCGCGAGAATGACCTTGGGCACGGCGCCGGTGTCGGGTCGATCGCCGGCGCGATAGCAGAAATAGAAGCTGACAGGGTTGAACACGTACCCCAGGTACCGCGGGTGGGTGATCAGTTCCACCGCACCGTCAGGTCGCCATCCGGTGGCTTCCTCAGTCTGATCACGAATGGCGGTCAACAGGTCCGGGCTGTCGGGCCGGAAGTAGTCCTTGCGATACAGCGATAGCCAGTTAAAGCGCTCACTGGAAAACAGCGGGCTGATCGTCGTGATTCGGTGCCATTCGCCAAGCTCCAGCGCCAGCATGCCGGTACGGTAGCTGAATTCGTGGCCCACCGGCGATTTGCGACGGTGGCGGATGCTGCCTTCCAGCCACTGGCTGGCCAGCGCGGCTTCGGCTGAATGGCGGGCCGATGCAGACATGATCAGAGCTCCACACCAAAGGCGTTGGTTACCCGCAGGGCACTGCGTACCCCGTCTTCGTGAAACCCGTTGAACCAGTACGCACCGCAAAAGTGGCTACGGTTGCGATTGCCGATCTCGTCATAGCGATTCTGTGCCGCGACGGCCTCGAGGGTGAACACCGGGTGCGCGTAATCGAAGCGCTTGATAACACTATCCTTGGCAATGTCCTGACTCCGGTTAAGGGTCACGCAGAAGGTTTCCGGTGCGTCGTGGAAATTCTGCAGGATATTCATATTGTAGGTTACCGAGACCGGCTCGGTGCTGTGCCCGGGGATGAAATAGTTCCAGGCAGCCCAGGCCCGGCGGTTGGAGGGCAGTACCGAACTGTCGGTATGCAACACCACGTCGTTGCGCTGATAGCCAATGGCGCCAAGTACGTCCCGTTCGCTGTTGGTGGGATCGGCCAGCATGGCGAGCGCCTGATCACTGTGGCAGGCAAAAATGACCTGGTCGAAGGTATGCTCTTCGCCGCGCACGGTCAGCACAACATTATCAGGATGGCGCACCACGGAGGTGACCGGGCTGCTGAGGTGTGTCCGGTCACCGAGTCGGTCCATCATTTTGCTGACGTACTGCGCCGAACCGCCGGAGATCACCCGCCAGGTTGGCCGGTGATCCACCGAGAGCATGCCGTGGTTGTTGAAAAACTGGAGGAAGAACCGGATCGGAAAACGCTCCAGGACAATCTCCGGCGCCGACCAGATCGCCGCTCCCATGGGCACAATGTAGTAACTGCGGAAATACCGGGAGTAGCGGTTGCGGTTCAGGTATTCCCCCAGCGTTTCCTCGTCATTGATCGAGCCGGCTTTCAGATCTTCACGGGTTTCTTTATTGAACCGCAGGATTTCGCGAATCATTTTCAGAAACGGCAGATTCAGCAGGTTGCTGCGCTGGGCAAATAATGTGTTGAGGCTGGTCCCGTTGTATTGCAGACCGGTGGCGTGGCTATCCACGCTGAAGCTCATGTCGCTGACTTCCGACGGTACATCGAGGCGATCCATCAGCTTCATGAAGTTCGGGTAAGTCCAGTCGTTGAAGACAATGAAACCGGTATTCACCGGCCAGACCCGACCGCCTGCCTCAACCTGTTCGGTGTTAGTGTGTCCGCCGGCGTAATCCGCCGCTTCGAAAAGCTGAACGTCGTGTTTTTCAGAAAGCAGCCAGGCAGCAGTGAGGCCGGAAACCCCGGCGCCAATGACAGCGATGCGCTGACGTGGTTCATTCATCAGGGTGTTTCCTGTCAGTTATTACCTTGCCGGGCCATGGCCGCGGACATTCGGTCGATGATCGGACGGGGAAGGGCACCGAGCAGGCGCAGCGTCCAGGTGAAGCGTTTGGGAAAAGCGATTTCATTCCTGCCCTTGGCGAGACCTCGGACGATCCGGTTCGCAGCGTCCTCGGAACTGACCAGGAACGGCATCGGAAAATCGTTACGATCGGTCAGTGGAGTTTTCACAAACCCCGGCGACACCACAACCACATCAATGCCTTCGACCGCCAGATCGGCTCTGAGGGCGTGGGCAAAATAGGTCAACGCGGCCTTGGAGGCGCCATAGCCTTCAGCCCGAGCGAACGGAAACCACCAGGCTGACGAACTTACAATCACCAGCGTTGCCGGCTCACCCTTGGCTTTCGCCCGCCGCAGCGCGGGCAGGGCTATATCCAGGCAGCGTGCCGTACCAACCACGTTTGTATTGAGGTTGTTGGCGATAATCTGGCTGTCATAATCAGCGATCTCCAGGTACTCACAGGTGCCTGCGTTGAGAATCACCATATTGAGCGGGCCGTAACGCTCAAGTTCCGGCGCCATCGCCTGCAGCCGCTCTGTATCTGTCGTGTCTGCAGGCGCGGAGGTTACCCGGTCCGGGGCCAGTTCGGCCAGTGTGTCCAGCGGCTGTTGACGACGACCAGTGACGATCAGCCTGTGTCCCTGTTCGATCAGGGCCACTGACACCGCCTCACCTATGCCGGTACCGGCGCCCGTGATCCAGATGTTGCGCGTGCCTTCCAGTCTCTTGCTCATCCCGCATGCTTCCTGAGCCAACGGATAAATGCACCGATAACCGGGAGATTCTCGTAAAGCAGCTGGCCGGCGTCGAAATAATCCCGGTGGTGGGTGACCTTGCCGTGCCGGATCACCAGCCGGCTCATACCGTCGACGTGGATTTCGCGCCCGCGACGGATACGCTTGTGCCGCAGATGCATGACCCAGGTAATCCCGACATTCTCGCCGTTTACCACAGGCTCACCGAAATCAAAGCGGCAAGACACCACGTTGGCGTAGGCACCGGCAAAGTAGTGAGTCAGTTGATCGAGACCAGTGACGGCGTTCAGCGGATCTTCGAACTGAACATTTTCACTGTAAACGGTCGACAACTTGTTCAGATTTCCGGCGTCCAGAGCATTAAACAGTTCACGGAATCGGTCCAGAGTGACCGGAACCGCGGAGTCCTTGCTGCCGACTTCGATGACTGAGGCGGTGCTCATCAACGATTCCTCCTCTTCGCGTCGAGATTGCGAGTTTCTTCCTGAATGTGTTTGGGAATCGGATTAAGGTCCCAGATGATGCCGAGCTTCGACATTAGCCAGAGCCCGTACCAGGTCACGTCGATTTCATACCAGCGGAAACCCTGGCGTACGGATTGCGGCCAGCGGTGATGGTTGTTATGCCACCCTTCGCCCAGTGTCAGCAGAGCCAGCCAGAAGTTATTGCGGCTGTCGTCGTCGGTGTCAAAACGGCGTTTGCCCCAAACGTGAGAGAGCGAGTTGATCGACACAGTAGCGTGAAACAGCACCACGGTGGATACAAAGAAGCCCCACACCAGCAGTTGCAGTCCGTTCGTGCCCAACCCCGGTGCCCAGGCTGCAAGGGCTTCGCCCAGTGCGTAGATCAGAACGGCAGCGGCGGCTGGAACCAGCGAATCAAACCGGTTAACGAACTTGAGTTCGGGAAACTTCAGCCAGTCTTTTACGCGGCGCTCGTTCATGGCGAACCCGGCATCGCAGGTGAACCAACCGGCGTGGGACCACCAGAAGCCACCCTGATGGGGGGAGTGCAGATCCTGCTCCTGATCAGAGTGCTGATGATGATGGCGATGGTGTGCGGCCCACCACAATGGACCGCGTTGGGCAGAACTGGCGCCGAGAATCGCAAAGGCAAGCTGCGCCGGGCGGCTGGTTTTGAACGTTTTGTGGGCAAAATAACGATGGTAAAACCCGGTTATCGCGAACATACGAATCAGGAAAAACCCGAATGCAAAGGCCAGCGCGAATCCGCTGACACCGGTATAAAATGCAAGCAGGCACGCAAGATGGAGTGCGATGAATGGAATGACCCGGATAATGTTGAATGATCTCGACGTGGAGTCGATGTGATCCGAACCCGCCGAGGAGTCGAACCATCTCAGAATGTTGGTTAACCAATATTGCGCTCGGGTCATACCCAGACTGCCCTTTTTCGTGAATAAACTGTTACTGCATTATTCGCACGCTACCGTTGATATGGTTCAACAGTCGCTCGAATTTACGTTCTAACCCTGCTTTTGGATGCACCTTTAACAATGATTAACCAAAAAAGTCAGAGCTCGGATATACGCCGTGTCGCGGTTGTTGGTTCAGGTTTGGCAGGCCTGTCGGCCGCGCGACTGTTAACGCAGCAGGGCACTTCTGTGACCCTGTTCGAGAAGAGCCGGGGACCCGGCGGACGTCTCGCTGCCAAGCGGGTAACCGGTGGTTCGGCCGACGTAGGAGCTCAGTATTTCACAATCCGGAGCCCGGAGTTCTCCCGTTTTCTCCACGAATACGCCGGTGAGGCGGCCTTTGCCGCCTGGGAGGCACGTTTTGGCTATCAGCAGCCCGATGGTCGGTGGCAGGCTTTTCCGGAGGAGCCTCGATATGTGGGCACGCCGCGGATGACCGCCATCAGCCGAGCTCTCGCGTCGGGCCTGGAGATACAGGCAGAAACCCGGATTGCCGAATTGGCCCGAACCGACACGCAGTGGACACTGACCGATACCGCCGGCCAGCATTATGGCCCCTTCGACGCCGTGATTATCACCGCTCCGCCGGCCCAGGCCCGGGATTTGCTGGCGGACAGCGCACTGCCGGATTTGGCGCAGCAGCTGAACGGCCCAGTATCAGCCATTTTGCCGTGTTGGGCGGTGGCGGCTTACTATGAAACCCCACCCACTGACACCTTCGAGGGTATGCGCCCCAACCACGACATACTGTATTGGGTTGCCAACAACTCCAGTAAGCCGGGGCGAGACGACAAGGGCCAGTGGTGGGTCCTGCACGCAACGCCGCAGTGGTCAGCCGACAACGAACACACCCCCGCGGAAGAGGTGATGGGTTCGATGGTCGCGGCCTTCCAGGAACTGACCGGTGCGCAACACGCACCGGTGGAAACCGTGAGCCACCGCTGGCTTTATGCCCGATCTGCTGACTCAGACAGGCCCGGGTGCCTGTGGTTCCCCGACGACGGCATAGGGCTGGCCGGTGATTGGCTGGCCGGTGGCCGTGTGGAGGGGGCATTCGACAGTGCCCGGTCCCTGATCAACGCGATGAACAGGGTCTAAGCGGGCGCGGTAACGGTCGGTTGCAGGTAGAAATGGGTGATCGTGCCGTCACTGAACTTGCTGAAAAAGGCACTGACATCGGTGATTTTCCGCAACGACCGGGTTCGGTATATGGGGTCTCTCACCAGCACCTTGATGCCATTGAAGTTATCCTGGATATTCGAGAAGCGCGCCCGCATGGAGCAGGTCACCACCCGGGCCGGATCGAGCTTGAGCTCCTTGGCGAGCCAGCGGCTGTGATCGGCTATGCCGGCGGCGCTCAGATCCTCCCGGGTGTCGAGATGGTCCAGTTTGATCCGGTCCACAATGCAACGGGAAAAGCTGCGGGGGTCGCGCCGGGCCACCTTGCGAAACGCCTCCCAGAAAAAGTTGTCTGTGAGTTCTGCAAAATACCGCATGTTGCTGAGACAGGTGTCGACCCATTCAAAGCTTTCCCGGTCTTCGAGGACTTCGTTGATTGCCTCGCGCAGCAGCCAGTCGAAGCCGAGTGCTGTCTTGTGGGCGTAGACCTTGCGGTACATCTGGTGGCGGCTATAAACGAAGTCCTCCAGCGCACCCAGACCTTTCTGGGTGATCGCCAACCCGAGCCAGGGTTCTGCCACATTCCAGCCAAAACGAAGGTTGCTCAACAGATGGTCAAGGTTGAAGCCGCCGATGGTCACCGAAGAGTGGAAGCCGTCCCGCAGCATGTAATCCGCCCGGTCCGCGTCAATTTCACCAGAGACAATGGATGACAACAGATCCATGACCAGGTGCGGAATGTCGGCATTGCTCAGGGCGCCTGAGTGGGCGTCATCGCCGGCAATGAACCCCCAGAATGTCTGGGCGTGGCGGCAGAATGCCTCGCTGGGCTGCACATCCGTGGTCTCCATGATACCGATGACATCCCGGGCGTCGAGTCCGGCCGCAGCGATGTCGATATCGGCCAGCACTTCGTGGGCGACACGCACGGAGTAGTGCTCGTGTTCCAGTTCGTCCGGCGCGCTCTGGTGGTACACCGAGTAATCCACGCCTTCCCACAAGTCGTCGAACCGGCTCGGCCGGGACATCAGGTCGCGAATACGCCGCGCCTGGGTAAACTGATGGGAGAAGCTGGAATGGCCGCTATCATGCAGCAGGCAGCCGAGACGAATGGTCTTGGCGAGGTAGTCAATAGCGTCCAGTTGGCTGAGGCTGAGATCGGTTTTCTCGCTGAGCTGTTTTTCCCGCAGGTAGGCATCGATCATGGAGCGGAACATGCGGGTGCCCACGTGCATCACACCAATGCTGTGGAGAAATCGAGAGTGGGTCGCGCCAGGAAACACCAGACTGAGGATGTCGTTCTGGCAGATATTGCGCAGGCGCTGGAAAAGCGGATGATCGATCACGCGTATCTCGTGACGATAGAGTGGAATGCCCCCGTGCACCGGATCCATGATCAGTTTGTCGTAAGCTCCGAGCAGATCGTTTACGGCGCTTCTCATCGTGTCTTTTCCCCCAAAATCAGCAAACTTGGCTTGTTATATCACACGGTCGTGCCAGAATAGGCGTTATATACCGGAATTATCCTTTAACGATGGTAGTTTAGGGCCACCGCCATGACCTCGCGCACTGAGCGCATTCTTATCATAGATTCCGACGAGAAGGCACGCAGCGAACTGAGCCGCCATCTGGAGGCTCGTGGCTTCTATGTGACCGGTTGCCCCGACAGCATCACGGCGCTGGATATGTTCACCAAGAGCATTCCGGACGTGATATTCGCTGACTTGCCCACCAGTGCCATCAGTGAACTGGCAGCCCGGCTGGAAGATCTGGAAACCTTTACCCCCATTGTGGCCTGTTCTGACACAGTCCGCTCTGTTGATGTGGTGGACGCGCTGCGCGCGGGCGCCGCGGACTTCGTGCTCAAGTCCTGTGCCGACGGCAAGAACGCACTTGATGATGTGATTGGCAAGCTGTTCGACCGGGTCCGGGTCAATCGGCTGAATCAGTTGTATCGGCAGGAACTGGAAGAGGCCAACCGCGATCTGCGCAACGGGATAGCCGAGCTCCGGGCGGATCAGCGGGCAGGGCGCAAAGTTCAACTGAAAATGCTGCCGGACAACGATCAGATCCTGTCCGGCCTGAGCGTGACCCATCTGATCAAGCCTTCGCTGTATCTCAGTGGTGATTTTCTCGACTATTTCCGCATTTCCGAAGACAAGGTGCTGGTCTATATTGCTGATGTGTCCGGCCATGGCGCCAGCTCTGCATTTGTCACCGTATTGCTGAAAAACCTCTCCAACCGTCTGCAGAGAAACCTTCGTCGTGGGTCCAGCGATGACATTCTGTACCCGGAGCGTTTCCTGGAACGCATCAATTCGGAACTGCTGGACACCGGCCTCGGTAAACACGTAACCGTGTTCGTTGGCATTATTACGGTATCTGAGCGTAAATTACGGTATGCAGTCGGCGCCCATTTCCCGATGCCGATCCTATCCTTCGATGGCGGCAGCACGGCATTCCTTGAGGGTAGCGGCCTACCGGTTGGGTTGTTCGAGTCTCCGGAATGGGAGGTGTACGAGGTTTCCCTTGAGAAGCCGTTTCGGCTGATTCTGTTTTCAGATGGCATTCTGGAAGTTATCCGGGCCAAAAGCCTCGATGAAAAGGAACAGACACTACTTGAACTCGTGTCGGGAGGTCGTCACACTATCGCATCTCTGAACCAGGCGCTGAGTCTGGATGCGATCACAGAGTTACCGGACGATATCGCGATAGTATCGGTAACTGACATCCTCGCCGGTTCGGACAACACGTCGTCGAAATAGTGGCAGTGTAAAACATGGCTGGTTACAAGATCCTGCAAGCTGAAAATCAGGGCATCTACCTCCTGAAGTTTATTGGTGAAATCCGGCTGAACCTGTGTTCGACGCTGGATAATCTGGTTGAATCCATCACCCAGGATCCGGAATTCAAAACCGTGGTCATCGATCTCACCGAGTGTGAGATCATCGACAGCACCACGTTGGGACTGCTGGCCAAAATCGCCATGGCGGCCCAGAAACGAAGCCACTTTCTGCCTACACTGATCTCCACCAATCCCGACATTACCCGAATTATCACCTCCATGGGCTTCGACAAGATTTTCATCATTGTCCGCGAACCCGCCTCCAGAATCGAAGAGCTCGAAGAAATCCCGGTACTGCGCGCCAGTGAGCAGCAGGTGCGCGACAAGGTGCTGGACGCCCATCGAGTGCTGATGGGCCTGAACAGTCGCAACCGGGAAGAGTTCAAAAATCTGGTGCGTGCCCTGGAATGTGAAGAGCCCGGCTGATCCAAAAAAAGAACGGACAAACTATGCCTGATCAAAAAGACCTGCAAACGACGGGGCCTTCGGCTACCGGTCGTCATATTGCTGTGCTTGGCGGCGGCAGTTTCGGTACTGCCATGGTTAAGGTGCTTTCCGAAAACGGTCATACCGTGCATTTCTGGATGCGAGACGCCGCTCAGGCGGATGAGGTTCGTTCCACCGGTGTTAACAGCCGCTACATGCCTGATGTTCACCTGACCGGCGATATTCAGCCCACGACGGATCTGCCCGCCGCCATTAAAGACGCTGAAGTGGTTTTCGTGGCCATCCCCAGCAAGGCATTCCGCTCCGTCATTCGCGAATATTGCCGCGAATTCGCAGACGACCAGATTGTCATCAGCCTGACCAAGGGCATCGAGGCCCAGGGCTTCAAACTGATGAGTGAAATTCTGCAGGAAGAAATTCCACGGTGCCGGATCGGGGTGCTGAGCGGTCCGAACCTCGCTGGCGAGATCGTCAATCGGGACCTGACCGCGACGGTGATTGCCGCCAAAGACCCGGAGGTCCGTCGCGCAGTTCAGGATCTGCTGGGTTGTGAATACTTCCGTGTATACGCCAATGTCGACGTTTACGGTGTCGAGCTGGCCGGTGCGCTCAAGAATATCTACGCCATTGTCTCCGGCCTGGCTTCAGCGCTGGCGCTGGGCGAGAACGCCAAGGCCATGCTGATGACCCGCGGCCTGGCCGAGATGAGCCGCTTTGCGGTCAGCCTCGGGGCCAATCCGATGACCTTCATGGGGTTGGCCGGTGTGGGCGATCTGATTGTCACCTGCACTTCATCCAAAAGCCGGAACTACCGGGTGGGTTATGCGGTGGGCAAGGGCAAGAAGCTGGATGATGCGGTGGCCGAGCTGGGACAGGTGGCGGAGGGCATCTATACTCTGAAGCTGGTGAAAGAGAAATCGGAAGCTATTGGCATCTACATGCCGCTGGTGCGCGGGCTTTACGAGATTCTCTATGGTACCGCGTCCATCAGTGCCGTCATCAATAGCCTGATGATGTCGGTGCAGAATTCCGACGTGGAATTCATTCTGCCACGCACCATCAGTCAGTAACCCGCTCGAACCTGGAGGTGGCCCTTGATTCTGATCGTCATGCGGCACGGAGAGGCCGGCTGGCACAGCATGGATCAGCAGCGTGAGCTGACCGAAGCGGGGCGCACCGGTGTGGCGTCTGTCGCCGCTGATATTGCCGAATCGCCATGGCGGCCCGAGCGGATCTGGTGCAGCCCGCTGGTTCGCGCTCGTCAGACCGCTGCCATTGCCTCCGAGATCCTCAATTGCCCGGTTTCGGAGGTGCCGTTCATCACACCGGACGATGACCCGGGGGCCTGCCTCGACGCTCTCCTGGAAGCGCCTGAATCACCGCTGATGCTGATCTCCCATATGCCGTTCGTCGGGGCGCTGTCGACCCTGTTGGTTGACGGGCACCGGCGGGGCATTCCTTTTATGACATCTCAGGCGGTTTTGCTGGAATTGCCGGTGGTTGGCCCCGGTTGCGCCGATCTGAAGGCGCAGTTCCTGCCGTAAGTAACGTCGAACCCTCTTAAAGAGTTTATCAACGGTTTATGCATAGCTTTCCAATCGATTACATCGAACCTGTATTCCGGCCACCCAGCGAAGCCAGGTCGTTGATCCTGCCGGTCACCAATGGCTGTTCCTGGAACCGCTGCACGTTCTGTGATTAGTAGAATGAAGTTTCTGTACTAAAAACACCTTAAAAATCCCCCAAAGTTCCTAATCCGCACTTTCTTCTTCACTTTAATCCCACTATAGTACTATTAAAAACATACTACAGATACGAGAAAAAATGTGCTTAATAGTGTTTGTCTGGAAGCGAACATCAGAGTAGATAACACCGGACTCCAGGTCAGTCTTCCGGTAATCGTGACGCACGATGGCCTGTTGAGAAGCTATCTGGACTATTTGATCGTCCATCGGAACAAGTCACGGAGCTGGAAAGACAGAAGCGCCTTCGCAGTCCGGCTTTTGATCGATTACACAAAGCAAAACGAGGGCTGTTTTGATAAGCACTATCAGCTTTTCCGAGAGTTTTCCAACAGCCTGTACACGGGAACGATTGGTGAAAACGGTAATGACCCCAGTTGGTTGCGTTGGAAGCCACGCTCAGACAACGATGCAGCTTTTCTTATCAAGCTCATTACACACTACACAGACTGGTTGGCTAAGCAACACGAAGAGAAAAAATACCAGATAAACCCGAAGGTTAAACCAACCCGTTATGAGGAATGGATGGGCTTGGCAGCCCATTATCAGAAAAAGCGCCGTGCCTTTTTCTCCCATCTTTGGGCAAGCAAGCCGGACCCCTCTTATTTTCGATATGTCATGCCCAGGAAGGTTTCTCGCTCAAAAGGTACCGAAAGCACGAAAAGTTTTCCGGAAGGACGGATTGATGATTTGCGTTGGGACGGATTCGTTCGATACGGCTTCGAGACCAGCGATAGGATTCATGAGCGGCTCGACCTGAAAAATGTACTGATCACCATGTTGATGCATTATGGAGGGCTTCGGCTCAGCGAGTGCTTCCACCTTTGGGTAGAAGACATTATCCCTTGGGAGGATGGAACGGCGCTCGTCAAAGTTTTTCACCCCGAAAAAGGGAAGCTAAGTCCGAACAGCCCAAGTAGACGTGAAGAGCTGCTTCAGCGGTTCGGACTAAAGCCCCGATTCGAGTATCCGAAGTCTCACACCCTGCATGCAGGATGGAAAAATCCGAAGGAGGATAACGAAGACCTCCACTTCATGACGGTTTGGTGGTTTCCGCAATCTGCCGGCGAAACTTTCAATGAGCTATGGCGGTTGTACTTGATGTATCAGCGGTATTCGGATGATGGAATGCATCCGTTTGCGTTTACAACTCGCACTGGCGCTCCTCACTCGATTAAAGGCTACAACCAGTCGCTCAAAAGAGCAGTAGAGCGGGTCGGCCTACCATTTTCAAAAGAAGCTGGAACAACGGCCCATGCCCATCGTCACTCATACGGGCGGGCTTTGTCTGACGCCAAATCCAGTTCCCTGATCATTAAAAACGCGCTGCATCATAAATCAATAGAAAGTCAGCAGGTATACACCGAACTCACTGAGAAACAGATGCGGGCGCATTTGAAGAGACTCTCACCCGAACAGCATCCGATATCTGCAATTTCGAGAGGACTCTCGCATGACGACTAAATACGCCACCTACGCCGAAGCGTCTGAGGCCGCGCAGAGACTGGGCTTTACATCACAACCTGAATACAACAAGGGCTACCGGCAAGACCCCAGCCTGTCGAGCGCTCCTTATAAAGCCTACGCTGAGGACTGGGTAGACTGGTACGATTTTCTCGGTACAGAGCGTCCCGGCGAGAAATACGCCACCTACGCCGAAGCGTCCGAGGCCGCGCAGAGACTGGGCTTTATATCACAATCTGAATACGCAAAAGGCTATCGGCAAGATCCCAGGCTGCGGAGCGCCCCTGATAAAGCCTACGCTGAGGACTGGGTGGACTGGTACGACTTTCTCGGTACAGAGCGTCCCGGCGAGAAATTCTACGCCACCTACGCCGAAGCGTCCGAGGCCGCGCAGGGACTGGGCTTAACATCACTATCTGAATACCTAAAAAGCTACCGGCAAGACCCCAGGCTTCCGAGCGCTCCTGATAGAGCCTACGCTGAGGACTGGGTGGACTGGTACGACTTTCTCGGTACAGAGCGCCCGGGCGAGAAATACGCCACCTACGCCGAAGCGTCCGAGGCCGCGCAGGGACTGGGCTTAACATCACTACCTGAATACAAAAAGGGCTACCGGCAAGACCCCAGTCTGTCGAGCGTTCCTGATAAAACCTACGCTGAGAACTGGGTGGACTGGTACGATTTTCTGGGTACAGAGCGTCCCGGCGAGAAATTCTACGCCACCTACGCCGAAGCGTCCGAGGCCGCGCAGAAACTGGGCTTAACATCACGACATGAGTACAAAAAGGGCTACCGGCAAGACCCCAGTCTGCCGAGCGATCCTGATAAAATCTACGCTGAGAACTGGGTAAGCTGGCCCATGTTTCTAGGAAACGAAAGCGCCTTTGACCCTGAATTGCTGACCATTTATCCGAGGATTTGGGAAGCCATCCAGCGTTATGTGGAGGCAGGCACAAACCAAGCCGCCAAATACTCACATTTGAGGGCTTTTCTCAGGGTCTACGTGGCGGGGCAGAAGCTGATCGACGATCCTGGGGCCATGCTGTCGAGGGACATCCCTTTTAATGAGAGTGCTTATGAGGCTTTTGTTCACGCAACGGGCGATACCGTAAAAAAACCTAGGCATAACATCTGTGCGGATTTTCTCGAATGGGTTTTGAAGAATTATTGCGCGGATGTGGATGATGAGGGCGAGCTGATTTTCCTGCCAGGATTCCGCAACCCCTTACGAACGGTGCTCAAGGGCCTGCTGGATCAGTTTCCCAGCTACCGACGGAGCGAGTCCAACAAACCGCCGCTGCCCTTGGACGCAATTCTGCGAGCCAAAGGGCATCTGATTCCGCCTGACGCAACATCGTTCCGAGACCTCTACTCGCTGCACCCGTTTTTAGAAGATTGTTGGTTTGAGGTTGATCCAGAACTGATCGATGAGAATGACCCAAACTGCATTTATCGAACCGTGACCAAGGACAGAAAAAAGCAGGATGGTGAGCGGTATTTTGAGGAAGCTTACGAACTTTGGTCGCCGGTCAAAATTGTGGCGAATTACGTGCTGTTATCCATGCCCCTTCGAGGCCAACAGATATGTTGGCTGGACAGCGGTGAGGGAGATGAGTTTATTCCAGTTTTGCGTGAGGGGAAGGTTTGCTGGGTCAAAAATATCAGCCACCTTGCCACTCCGAAGCGCAATCAGGGCTTCCTGAGAAGGGGTGAGGAAGGCGAGCTGAGCTCTTACATCACAACGAATAAAACCGGAAAAAAACTCGGTGGCTACAACATTCCCTTCATGCCAGATGGCTTAGCTTACTGGATCATTCAACTGCGGGACTGGCAATCAAAATACAACCCCATCGATGAGCTGACGCCTTGGACCAAGATCAAACTTCGGCACCCGACCAACAAGGACATTCTCAAGAGACGGGGTAAACAAGCGTTTCTTTTCCGCGACCCTGCCTCATTGGCTTGCGAAGAAAAAGTGTCGCCGATGTTCACAACAACCACCTTCGCGCGCACCTTGCCGGCCCTGCTTTTCCATAGCCAGAGCCCCGGTGAGGATCTGGCTGAGCGAATTCAAAAAAAGAACAGCGTGGACTACAAAAGCCAGTTCACCCCCCACGCCTTACGGGTCAGTCTGATTACGGCTTATATTGTCGATGGGCGAATGTCCATCGCCGTGATCTCGAAGTTGGTTGGCCATGCGTCACTCGTAATGACGATTTACTACACGAAAGTTGGCCATAGCATGATGCGAAAGGAATTGGCTGCTGCCGAGAAACGGGCGCTCGAACAAAGTCTGGACCGCTACCAGGACCTCATCATTCAGAAGAAGATCGATGAGGCTAGATCAGAACTCATCGCCACAGATCGAACCACTCTGGATCAGTGTTTGAATTCAAACTGGCCAGCCGCCGCCTTTCAATTGATGAGTATCGGAATTTGTCCCGTGGGCGGGGCCAAGTGTGACCAAGGTGGTGAGCCGTTGGTCGAGCGGAAACAAGAGGCCTTTTACGCGCCGGTTCCCAGCGGCTATCTGGGAACAAGAAATTGCCCACGATGCCGGTTCTTCATCACGGGCCCAGCTTTCCTTGGTGGCTTATCGGCCATCGTCAACGAAATTATTCTCGAAATTAACGTCATCCGTAAGGAATACCACGAGCTTGAGGAACAAAGGCAAGCGTTCGATGATGAACGCTACGATGCTGAGAGTGCAGGCAAGATGTTTGGGAACGAAAGAAAACTCAAAAAAGTCACTGCTGCTTATGAAGAAAAAGCCAGAAAACTCGACATGCTGGCGTGCGATCTTCAGCACTTATATCGGCTCATCACTCAATCTACGGAACTCTTAAACAAAACTGAGACGGATAAACAGCAATTGATTGTCAGTGAAAACTACGTGGAAATGGATATGCATCTGGACGAGCAGCAAAGCGATTTCAGGCTATTGGCTGAAGTGTGTGCGAACGCCGAAATCTACGAAAGCGCAAGTGCGTCCAGGGCACAGCCTTTGCTCACTCAGATGTTAGATAAACTTGCTGACACCAATGGGATCGCTCCGGCGATGTTCAGGCTAACCGATGACCAACAGCTACGCGCTGCCAACCAGGTTGTTCAATTGCTCATGAAGCAAACAGGGAATGACTGGCACCTTGCTGACAGCTTGGTGAACGGTCAAATCTCGCTAGAAGACCTTGCTGAACCGTTGAAATTCGGCGACATACGCAAAGAGATCGAATCGGTCATGAACGGGTCTCTGAAATTCCCGCTAGGAATCGAGATCTGCGATGAGTGATCCAAACGAAGTCTACGAGGCGGTTCTGAGCCAACTAAAAAGCGCTCGCTCGAGAAAATCTCTGGAAGCGCTGCATGAAGTCTGTCAGGAGCATCATAGTTCGGGTGCCGTTGATTTTAGAATCGCAACGATTGCCAAGCTTGGCGCGAATCGTGGGGTTCCAAGTACTCAAACGATTCGGAATAAAACAGGCGAACCGTATCGAGCTGTGATTGATGCATGGCGGGTCCTTGGCGATGAGAAGAAAAAAGAGGTCAAGGGTCGAATTACTCCGTCTGGAAAGTACGACTGGGTGAATGAGCTCGGAAACGCAACTCATCGTTACCTTGTCCTCGACCTGATTGCCCAGGTACGCCACCTGAAAGCCGAAAACAAAGGGTTTGCGTCGATTAAAAAGCTGGAAATTGATTGCCGTTCCGGTTCGGAAGCTGCGGTTGAATCGCAACTTCCAAATTTCCTGAGTCATGAGTTGGACGCACTGAAGGAAGCAATTTCTGATGAGTTCCTGATGCGGCAGGGTTGGGTTCGAGGGGAACGTGGAAGTATCAAGGACCAAAACGGCAAGGTGATCTTCCGTAATGGCTTCGTTGACGTCATTGAAAAAGTGCTGAGTTTAAAGCATGTCTAATGGACAAGAGAAAGCTCGCCAGAACCTCGTTGGCTTCCAACGCTGGGCGGCCACGCAAACGGACGAGGATTTTGAGCAAATCGTTCACCGGGGCCAGTTAAACCGTGGCGAGGTAGCGAAAGCCATTGGCATCGGCAAAAGCGCTCTGCGTCAGAATCCAGCCATCAAGGAGGCCCTGGAAACGTTAGAGCAAGGTCTACGTGAGCGGGGTGTGCTGCCACCACTCACTCAGGAGGCTTCGGTTCAGAGGTCTCAACCCAAACGCTATGATCCCACGGTCAACCAGAAAGCTTTGGAGTCCCGGCGTCTCTCGGCACTGGAGCAGGAAAACATCGAGCTGAAAGCTCGTGTGGCAACCCTCGAAGCCAAGCTCAAGCGTTATGGCGAGCTATCGGAGGTCCTAACCGAGTTCGGGGTAGCGCCCGATGCATGAAGACTATTTCCGTGTTACCAGCTGCCAACACAGTGGCTCAAAGTATACGATCTTCACAGGCGTACCTCTCAAAGCCGACAGTTACATAATCAATTCGGGCAAGTACATTGTCAGCATCCGATGCGAAAACCAGTCTCTACCGATCCAGCCGTCGGTGGGGCAGCAGTGGCGGGTTCGCGGCCAGCGGGCCCTTGAGGCCGTCCAGGCGGGCGGTTATGAGCTTCAGCAGCATCTGTATAACGATCCGGCTGAGATGGAATGCACGCTGCCGGAAACGGGTGAAGCGCTCATTCGCTTCATCGCTACCGAGAAAGACTTCACTGGAATTGGTGAGTCGAAAGCTCGCGCCCTCTGGGAAGCCTTCGGGAGCGACCTGCACCCGTTGCTCCAATCGGACACGGAAGAGCACAGAGAGCGTCTGAGAGACGTTCTGAGCGACGCCTCAATTGAAGCCCTGCATAACGGCTACGCCAAGTATCGGAATCTCGCACACGCGAACTTGCTCGCTTCACTGGGCATTCCGCTGCGTATTCAGCAGCGTATTCTCAAATATCACGATGAGCGCACTGTCGATATCCTAAAAGCCAATCCCTGGGCTCTGCTGGGCTTTGGGATGCCGTTCGCCGACATCGATGCGATGTCCGAGCAATTGGGCTTTGAGAAATCAGCTCCGGTGAGGCTCGCAGCTGCCCTGGAAAGCGCAATCCGCAGGCAGGTCGAAAAAGGTCACACCTACGCAACGCATCAAGTTTTAAGGCCCGAGATCATAAAGCTTCTGGGCGATAAAGACCTGGTTGCCGAGGTCTTTGCCAATGGCTATCTCAATGGCCAGTTCATTCTCAGGCCGCAGACCGGCACCTATCACCCGACTGCACAGATAATAATGGAATCGGTGGTCGCCAAGCGGCTCAAAACACTGGCAACCATCACGGACGAAGATGAATCCGTTTTCAAAGCACTGACCGAAGCCGCCCGGGAGTTGCCTTACGATCTTACTGAGCATCAACTGGAGGCGGTTGAATCCAGTCTCACCAACGGTGTGTCCTGCATTACGGGCGGTGCCGGTACTGGAAAAACCACGGTGCTTCGGACCGTATTAAAGGCTTACGCCGCACTGGGCTATGAAATACACGCCGTGGCGTTGTCTGGGCGGGCTGCCATGCGACTGCACGAAAGCATCGGTTTTTTCACCATGACGATTGCTCGCATGTTGCGGGAGGAGCCGATCTCACCCTCTCTGGTTCAGCCCAAGCACCTCTTGGTTATCGACGAAAGCAGCATGATCGACCTGCCGACCATGTACCGGATCGTCACGCACCTTGATCCGTCGGTACGTATTATTCTGACGGGCGACCCAAACCAACTGCCGCCCATAGGCTGTGGCAAAGTCCTCTCAGACATAATCGAATCTGGCGCAATTGCCAATGTTGAGCTGAATATCGTGAAGCGTCAGGAAGGCTCAACGGGTATCCCTGAATACTCTGCCACCATCAACCGAGGCGATGTTCCTCCATCGTTATCATTTGGTGCAATCACGTTCCACGAGACGCCTCCGGAGCGTGTAGTCGATAAGTGCAAGACCCTGTATGCCGAATCCGCTCACAATACCCAGATTATCGGTGCAACGAAGGCCCTGGTTGGCGAGTTAAACCTGGAATGTCAACGGCTAATCAATCCAGGCGGCCAGAGGCTGGAGTTCAAGCTGCATGGGGATGATTTCTTTATTGATCTGAGGGTAGGCGACCCGATCCTATTCACTAGGAACAACTATACTGTCGGCATCCAGAACGGATCTCTTGGTGTCCTATCCTCAGCAGACCGCGCTTTTCAAGGCGACCAGGAGACATTTGGTGTCGTAACTCTGGATACCGGAGAGGAGATAGACATCACCGAGGATGTGTTCGACTGCATGGAACTTGGCTATGCGATCACGCTCCACAAGGCTCAGGGTAGCCAGTTCCCAAGAATTATCGTGGTAGTACAGAAGGGCCGCATTTCCGACCGAGCATGGCTTTACACCGCGATTACCCGCGCCGAGGCAGAAATCCATATTGTTGGGCAAGTTAGCGATTTCGAGGTAATAACAAAAGCGGAAAGCCATGCGAATCGGCGAGCGAGTTTTTTGAGAGAACTACTGACAGAGAGGAAAAGGGATTCGGGGGTTGTCTGACAGAGCACTACCCCCTCATCGCCGGTCGCGGCCAATGGGGCCTCAGGCTGTGCCGCATTTCCAGCTTAGCGGATCATCCCTGGTCCTTAAATACCTCTGGTGAATCGCCGCTTGCGGCGAGAAGGCAGAGCCCTGTTCCTGTTCATCAAATTGTGTTCATGAAAGCACTTGAAGCGATCCAAAACGTTTGTTTCTAAACAAAAGCGGACATTTGCAGCTCTCAGCTTCGAATCGGCTTTCGATTCACTTTTGAAGGCTGGTATCGCTTAATCGGATGCACTAACGATAAAGTGGAATAACTATTCCGACCCGGCGATCACCGATGATATGGAAAATTATGAATAACGCGGTATTTCAGTAGCCTAATTAATTGCTGTATGCATGACATTCATGAGCTGATTCATAACCTCTGGTTTTGCTCCATTTCATGAACCTTCGCTTCTTCTCGCAGCCGGCCATTGTCTGACCGGCTCCAAAAAAAATTGCAATTTATGCCTGCGTGATCAAAGCATTTTCTTCAGTTGTCCGTAGTCTCCACCGGTACGAAGGACGAGAGTAATGTCATTGTCATTCCGGTTTCTGAAGAACCAGCCATGGTTGCCGGTAAAAGCGGCTTCCAGTTGGCCTTCGTCTTCCGGTACGCCCCGGCCTTTCTCGTATGAAATTGACTGGCCGCCTCCATCGCCATGGGTATCAAAGTTGATTGGGCCACCCTCGGATACCCAAGAGAAGCGAGCCACAGCACCTTCTTCCATGGTGAGCTTAAACTCAGTACCTTCGCCAGGCGTAAGAACCACTCGCACTTCGTCCTGCCATTGTGTTTCTGCAGGTGCTGGTTCTGATGCTTGTTGTTCTTGCACGGCCGCAGGTTCTGGTTCTGGTTCTGGTTCTGGCTCTGGGGCAGCTTCCTGAGCGGGTTCTTCGGCTTCAGGCTGTACTGCTTCGGTTTCCTGCTGATCGCTTGAGGATTGCACGGCAACCATCTGTGCCTCCTCGTCAGCGGCAGCTTCATCAGCCAGTTGTTCCTTGATTTCGCCCATTTCGGTCAACCCCAGCAATCTGCCGGCACCGGTCGGGTCCAGGGCGTACTCGGCGGGCATGACCACGGTCACCAGCAGAATCAGCGCCACAATAGCTGCGATGATGGTTGATCGAATAAGTTTGGCAGTGCTGGGCAGTTCTTCACGGTTGGGTATATCGGTGTTGTACATAGCAAATCTCCAGAATCAGGCGACAAAGTAACCCGTAAGCTGATAGCCAAAGAGCAGGAAACCTGCACTCATCATGGCAACGTTGGCTGTATAGGCGTGGCGGAAAAAGCCGTCGGTTTTACGCCAGAAGCTGATGGCAATCAGGATCATGGCCAGGGCGATCAACTGTCCGATTTCCACGCCCACGTTGAAGGCGAGGAGGTTCGGAATCAGGCCGTCCGGCGAGATGTCGTATTCGATGATCTTGGTGGACAGGCCGAAACCATGGAAGAACCCGAAAATCAACGTGGCGGCCTTGGTGTTGGGCTGGAAGCCAAACCACCGCTGGTAGGCACCGATGTTGTCCAGTGCCTTATAGACGATGGACAGGCCGATAATCGCATCAATGATGTAGCTGTTGATGCCCACATTGAAGTACACCCCCAGCAGCATTGTGGTGGAATGCCCCAGGGCAAACAGGCTCACGTAGATCGCGATGTGCTTCATTTGGTAAAGGAAGAAAATGACACCCAGCAGGAACAGCAGGTGGTCATAGCCGGTGACCATGTGTTTGGCCC
The DNA here is from genome assembly GCF_023156235.1 of Marinobacter goseongensis. GTDB lineage: Bacteria > Pseudomonadota > Gammaproteobacteria > Pseudomonadales > Oleiphilaceae > Marinobacter > Marinobacter goseongensis. The sequence goes on from NZ_JAKZAI010000002.1 coordinate 178,009, forward strand.
CCAGATAGATGAACGCAATAAGGTTTATCCCGGTAATTTCCTGGATGTAGCCCCTGTCGCCCTGAGCGACTGCGTGGGCAAGCACATCGGTACTCATACCCAGAAAGCCCAGGGTCAGAAATGTCCAGAACAGACGACTGCCTGTGCCCGTTGAGGGCACACCACGGCAACCGCCAAGCAAGCTTGACAACATAAAGACTCCAATTGAATTTGTTTTCTCGGGCCACGTAAGCGGCAAGAATCAAGCGGGAATAGAGGCTTTTGGAGGGCGTTCAAGCCGATAGCGCAAACTGCGGGGAGAACCTCCGGCAAAGGGCACGGGCTGCCGGAGAACGGTCAGGCTTTGGGAAACAAACGGAACCCTGAGCTGGTCCACGGTCTCGTGAGTATGATTGCCAGCATCATGATGCACTGAGGATGTCTCTGGCTCTTCGTCAAAATCGTGGGTGTGTCCATGCGCACCATAACTGCCTGGGTGGCCGTCAGGCTGCGATTCCCAATCGCCTGCCAAGTTGGCCACACCGTGAGAGAATGACTCGCCAATCACCGACAGCGACAGGCCCGCCAATGCGAACAGCATGACGAGCGTCGGAAGCAGTTTTCTTTGATGGAGGGCCGAAATCATCAGTCTCAATGGTCGAGTCGGTGGTTGGATTTCAACGAAGCAAGAGGATACCATCCCCCCACGGGGGATAGGAATTAAACATGATAAATGATCACACGCATCAATCGCATCCGAATATCATCAAACGCCTGAAGCGGGCCAACGGCCATCTTGAAAGCGTGATTGGCATGATGGATCAGGGGAAGCCCTGCCTGGAGCTGGCACAGCAGCTTCACGCTGTGGAAAAGGCCATCCAGCAGGCCAAGCGCGTCTTGGTACAGGACCACATTGAACACTGCCTGGACGATGCCATCGGACCGCTGGAGCCGGAGCAGCAGCGGCGCGTCGACGAGTTCAAAGCAATCGCCCGTTATCTTTGATCTCGTTACTCTCTAATTTGCGTTCTCTCCGTTAATCACAGCGAAGAGGTTCCACCGTCACGTGGACCAGGGACTGGCAGTGTGCCTGAATGCGCTCCTTATAAACTGCGGGCGACTCGGGCTGATGCGAGACGACTGAGACAATAGCGGCATGAATGTTTGGGCCTATTGCCCACACATGCAGATCACTGACTTTGGCATCGTCGTCTTCGACGGCCTCTTTAACAGCGTCCTCCATGTCCTGATGTTGCTCGTCGAGAAGGATTTTTGAGGTGTCTCTTAAAAGTTGCCAGGACCAACGGGTTACCAGAATCGCACCGATAATCCCCATCATCGGGTCCATCCAGTTCCACCCGGCATATTTACCCGCCAGAAGGGCAACAATGGCAAGGACTGACGTCAACGCATCTGCAAGCACATGCAGGTAAGCGGCCCGTCGGTTGTGGTCATGGTGATGATGGTGGTGACCGTGATTATGCCCGTGACTGTGACCATGGTCATGACCTGCATCCCCCAGTATCCACGCTGACACCCCGTTGACCACCAGGCCTATGATGGCCACAAATATGGCCCCATCGAAAGAAATGGGGACGGGCTGGATAAAACGCCCAACACTCTCGATGACCATGTAGAGCGCAAAGACAGCCAGCAGAATGGCTCCGGTAAAGCCGCCCAGCGCATTGACCTTCCCCGTCCCGAAAGAGAATCGGGCGTTGCCTGCGTTTTTCCTGGCGTATGCATAGGCGAAGGCGGCAATACCCAGGGCCACCGCGTGCGACCCCATGTGCAGCCCATCGGCCAGCAAGGCCATCGAGCCATAAACGATCCCGGCCAGGATTTCCCAGACCATCATCGCCAGCGTTAGGCCCACCACGATGAGCGTTCGGATTTCTCCGGGGCGCTTCCGATCCTGGCCAAAGACATGCTTATGTTGCCAATGATCGAGTCGTTCGTGGTGCATCACAGTGTTCCTAGCGTGGCTGATGATTTGGTAAGTCTGGGGTCAAAACCAGCTTTTAACCTATCCCCCGTGGGGGGATATATGAGAATGCTACTGTAGTCAGATGGCCATCACAACCGTTCAGCCATAAAAGTGTTGTGATTGCTACAAACACGTAGTAGATTCTACAGAATGTCATGGCTTCTACTGATTCTGTCACTTCCTACAGAAAATGCGACGGTGCGTATGCGGGCCTGGCGCTCTATTAAGGCATGGGGCGCGGCTTCACTTCGCGACGGCGTCTATTTACTGCCAGCTCACCCCGATCACGTCGAGAAGTTGGAGGCTGTGGCCCATGACGTGCGTGAAGCCGGCGGTGTCGCCCATGTTGTACCCACTGACGGCCCGGATGCTCATGAATTCCCCGCTTTATTCGATCGTGCGGACGACTATGAGGCCTTGCACTCGGACATCGCAGAACTACGGGCAACGCTGCTGCCAGAATCGGCCATGGAGGTTATTAGGGAGACCCGGAAACTGCGTAAGCGCTTCACGCGCGTGTCACAGATTGATTTTTTTCCAGGTGCTGCCCGTGAACGGGTCGATCGGGCGTTGCAGGAACTGGAAACCGACGCAAATCGCGTGCTGTCGCCTGATGAGCCGCTACCTGTTTCAGGCACGGTCGCTCTCCTCAACCGTGCCGACTACCTGGGAAGGGTATGGGCAACTCGTCGCCGACCGTGGGTGGACCGCCTGGCCAGCGCCTGGTTGATTAAGCGATTCATCGATCCGGAAGCGAATTTTCTATGGTTAAGCTCTCCAGCTGATTGCCCTGATCACGCGCTGGGTTTTGATTTCGATGGAGCGGCCTTCACCCATGTAGCTGACAAGGTCACCTTTGAAACGTTGCTGGCGAGCTTTGGCCTGCGCCAGGTGGCACTGCAGCGGATCGCGGAACTGGTGCATTACCTCGATGTTGGCGGCCATCAGCCACCGGCGGCCACTGGAGTTGAATGCGTATTGATGGGCTTTCGCGAGTCTCATCATAACGATGATCAGCTGTTACTGGCTGCCAATCAGGTGTTCGACAGTTTGTACACAAACTATACGAAGAGGAAGTAAGCATGCCGGAGTCGTCCCACTCCACCGATACAGCCCACAGAACCCAACAAGACACCGTGCCATCGGGTGGCGATCGCAACGAGTTTGGTCATGAGATTACGTTTGGGGAAGCGGTGCGCGTCTGGCTAAGGATTGCAATGCTGAGTTTCGGCGGTCCTGCCGGCCAAATCGCCGTCATGCATCGTATTCTGGTGGATGAAAAGCGATGGGTCAGCGAAAGCCGGTTTCTGCACGCCCTGAACTACTGCATGGTACTGCCCGGGCCGGAAGCCCAACAACTGGCTACTTATATCGGCTGGCTGCTGCATGGCGTCAAGGGTGGGCTCGTGGCCGGCGGACTGTTTGTGTTGCCGGGTTTTTTGAGCATCCTGGTGTTGAGCGTGCTTTATGCGGGCTTTCAGGATGCAACCCTGGTGCAGGCGCTTTTCTTCGGGATTAAAGCGGCGGTGTTGGCGATCGTGATTCAGGCCGTCATCCGGATCGGTAAGCGCGCGCTCAAGAATGCCTATATGTACATCTTGGCGGCCCTTGCTTTCATTGCCATCTTTTTGTTCGCTGTCCCGTTCCCGGTAGTGATCCTGACTGCTGCCGTTATTGGCCTGCTGGGGCGGTACATGGACCCGGAACGATTCGTGGTCATCAAGGGACATGACACGCCCGAGGATGGTGAACGGGCGATCGACACCATGATGGATGGCGGTGCCGCACATCATACCAAGGCAACGCGCAAGCGGGCGCTCAAGGTACTCGCGGTCTGGCTACCGCTGTGGTTCACACCGCTAGTTGTATTGGCTGTATCGCTGGGCTTTGACGATGTCTTCACCCAGATAGGGCTTTTCTTCAGCAAGCTGGCCGTCGTCACCTTCGGTGGTGCTTATTCAGTATTGGCTTATATGGCACAGGAGGCCGTACAGAACTATGGCTGGCTTGCGCCAGGGGAAATGCTGGATGGTTTGGGCATGGCAGAGACCACGCCCGGCCCCTTGATTCAGGTAGTACAGTTCGTGGGCTTCATGGGCGCTTTCCGCGACGCAGGCCCCCTCGATCCTTTTACAGCGGGCATTCTTGCATCGATTCTGGCTACCTGGGTGACCTTTGTTCCCTGTTTTCTGTGGATATTCCTGGGCGCACCCTATGTAGAAAGGCTGCGCGGGAACCAGGCGGTGAGTGCTGCGTTATCGGCGGTCACCGCCGCCGTTGTGGGCGTGATGCTGAACCTGGCTATCTGGTTCGCGGTGCATGTCGCTTTCGCCGAAGTAGATACGGTTCGGACCTTTGGCATGCAGTTAATGGTGCCGACATGGGGCAGTATTCAGATCGCCAGTGTGGTGCTTGCACTGGCCGCCTTTATTGCCATGTTACGCTTCAAGGTGGGCATGTTGCCGGTGATCTTAGTCAGTTCGCTACTGGGCATCGCTTATTACCTGTTGTTCGGAGGCACGCCGAGCCTGTGAGCAGCGTGTCAGGCCTCTTTTTAGGAATGTCCACAGTAACGGGGTAGAACCCATTAAGCGCAGGCGCGACGAAGCCCATTTCATTGCGCCTTCGGTTCCATTCCATGGGCGCGCATACTGCAAGCGCTATTCGTCTTACTCGAATGTCCGCTTTGCGACCCAAGCGCAGCCAATTTATGTTGATGTGGAGACTCTTAGCTTACTAGTCTCTCGCTAGTGCCCACAGGCCGCGATATGAGCAACGTAAGACGCCTTCCTTTTGTGGATTGTTCGGTGGAGAATGGACTTTTGATGCCAAGTCGGAGGGATCTGGATGACGGAAAGAAAATCCTACAACTTGGGTGATCTCGTGTCCCAGTGTGACCCAGACGCCCCGATTCCAGACACGCTTCGAGAGTGGGAACGGATGGTGCCGATTGGATTGGAACTGGTCATCACGCGGCACTCAGTCGACGTTGTTCATCAGTCGATACGAATCTTGGAATCTCGGGAACAAGCACTGGAGTGGATCCAGCGCCCGATTCCAGGGCTTGAAGATGAAAGACCTTGCGACCTGCTGGGTACCCCTGACGGTTGTTGCCGGATAGCGTCGGTGCTTCAAAAAATTGAGCATGGTGATTTCAGTTGAGCCTACCCTAGGATTAATGTCTACTCAAAACACGAATATGCGAAATGATAGAGCTCTGTGCAGGAAATCTTGTCAAATATCCCGTCGTAATGTTCGATTTGCGACCACTGGGTGAGCATAAGATCCTTTTTTATCGCCTCTTGCGGCGAGCGGGCTTTGTCCTCAATCTTGGTAGGTAGTCCCAACGAGAGTTTTAGTATTCATGTTTAGTACAGGTACTAATATAGAAAATGAGCATTCACGCACTCACTCACTCGATTGGGATAGTTTTTATAGTTATAGCTGTGAAATGTATACGCAGGAGCAGAAAAAATTTCGGGCCAGGAAGCCTGAGGATGTGCTGGCCGACATCGAGAAAGCCGCACGCACTTTGGGCGGCGTGCGCCGGGTGTTTCTTGCTGACGGTGACGCCATGGTGCTGCCGACCCGACGGTTACTGGAAATTCTCGGCCAGTTAAGAGCGGCGTTCCCGGATCTTCAGCGCGTATCGAGTTATTGCCTGCCGCGGAATCTTGCCCGCAAAACCGTCGGGGAACTTGCCGAGTTGCGTGCTGCTGGCCTGCAGATTTTGTATGTGGGCATGGAATCTGGCGATGACGAGGTTTTGCGCCGCGTCAACAAGGGCGAAACCGCCGAGTCCACCCGCTCTGCGTTGCTCAAAATGCGAGAGGCAGGCATCACCAGTTCGGTGATGGTGCTCAATGGCCTGGGCGGCGAAGCCCTTTCAGAGCAGCACGCGATCAACACCGCGCATTTGTGCAATGAAACCCGTCCGGATTACCTGTCTACGCTGGTGGTCAGCTTTCCGCAGGGAGAGGAGCGTTTCCGGGCCGGCTTCGGTGAAGACTTTGTTCCTCTCAGCCAGGATGGGCTGTTCCGAGAGATTCGTCTGTTTCTTGAGCATCTCGAGCTGGAACGCACCGTCTTCCGCAGTGACCATGCGTCCAATTATCTGGTGCTCAAGGGCACCCTTGGGCGTGACAAGCAGCGTATGCTGGACGACGTGAATATTGCCATCGCCAATCCCGGAGCCGCGGCGCTGCGCCCGGAATGGATGAGAGGCCTGTAAAGAGGACAGTGCAGCATGGAACAGAAACCTGATCACATTGCCAGTCAGATCGAGCAGTCCAAAGACGCAGGCAAGGGCCTGCCACCGCTGGAGAAATGGCACCCGGAGCTGTCCGGCGACATCGACATCCGGATCGCCCGCGACGGTCAGTGGTTGTACAAGGGTGAACCCCTGGCGCGGGAAGCCATCGTGCGGCTGTTCTCAACGATTCTGCGTCGTGAACAGGATGGCGAGTATTATCTGGTTACACCGGTGGAGAAATGGCGAATTGGGGTGGAAGATGCCCCCTTGCTAGCGCACACACTGGAAGCGGAGGGAGAGGGTGAGTCCCAGACTCTGACCCTCACCACCAATGTGGGTGAAACCCTGACCATAGGCGAGCAGCATCCCCTGGTTGTGGGCACCTATCCGGCCGGTGATGAGCCACGGCCTGTGATCACGGTGCGCCATGGCCTGGAGGCGCGGCTGGCTACAAGCGCGTTCTACGATCTCGCGAATCGGGTCGTGGAGCGCAAACTTCCCGGAGATTCTGCGGTTCTCGGCGTCTGGAGCGGTGGAAACTTCTATGAAATCGGGCAGGGTGGTTGAAAAGCCGCGCTGCGCCCCAAATAACTCACGGTAGAAAACGCAGTCCGACACTTGTTAAACTGTGCTTTCGATCTTGTTAACGAGCCTGGCTCTCTAACGAGGCCCGGTGGTCGTCAGTCCCTCTGTGCAGTCTGGCTGTTCACGATTACTTGCGATTGCCCAAATTCAATTAAACAGTCATTGCGACACGCAAGGAGATCACATGGCCCAACCTCGTGTTGTCACCATCCATTACACACTCACTAATGACCAGGGTGAGCAGCTTGACTCGTCCCGTGTAGAAGGTCGTGAGCCGCTGTCTTATCTGGAAGGTGCGCAAAACATTATCGGCGGACTGGAGAGTGCGCTGAACGAAAAGAACGCCGGCGATCAGGCAAAAGTTACTGTCGCGCCGGGTGAAGGCTACGGTGAAGTCAATGAAGAGCTGATCCAGCCCGTTCCCCGTTCTGCATTCGAAGGCGTTGATTCCATCGAGCCGGGCATGCAGTTCCAGGCGCAAACACCGGGCGGCCCGCAGGTTGTTCGTGTGGTTGAAGTTGGCGACGAGACCGTCACCATCGATGCCAACCATCCGCTGGCTGGCCAGACTCTGCACTTCGACGTGGAAGTGGTAGAGGCTCGCGATGCAACTGACGAAGAGCAAGAGCACGGCCACGTGCACTAAGCTTTTCTGAAGCGGTACAAAAAACGGCCCCTCGCGGGCCGTTTTTTTATGAGCGAAAGAATTGCCGGATCAGGCGCAGCGGTGATCCGACCCAAAAAAAACGGCCCGCAAGGGGCCGTTTTTTTACCGGTACCCGAACTTACATGTTCGGGTAGTTGGGGCCACCGCCACCTTCCGGAGTTACCCAGGTAATGTTCTGTGCAGGGTCCTTGATGTCACAGGTCTTGCAGTGAACACAGTTCTGGGCGTTGATCTGGAAGCGGTTACCGCTGCCGTCGTCCTTTTCGACCACTTCGTACACCCCAGCCGGACAGTACCGCTGCGCGGGCTCGTTGTACTTGGGCAAATTGTCCCTGATCGGCAAATCCGGATCGGTCAGCTTCAGGTGAACCGGCTGGTCTTCCTCGTGGTTGGTGTTGGAAATGAACACCGACGAGAGGCGGTCAAAGGTCAGCTTGTTATCCGGCTTCGGGTAGCTGATCTGCTTTGCTTCCGCTGCCGGCTTCAGCGTGGCGTAATCCGGCGTGGTGTCACGGAAGGTGAAGGGCAGGCTGCCGCGCAGGATATTCTGCTCAAAAAAGGCAATGGCGCCGCCGACCACATTGCCGAACTTGTGCATAGCCGGGCCAAAGTTACGCTCGTTGTACAGCTCCTTATACAGCCAGCTGTCCTTGAAGCGGTCACCGAAGCTGGTGATTTCCTCTCCGGTCTTGCCTTCCTTCAGAGCTTCGAACACCGCTTCCGCGCCCAACAGGCCGGACTTCATGGCCGTGTGGGAGCCCTTGATCTTGGAGCTGTTCAGAGTACCGGCATCGCAGCCCAGCAACAGACCGCCCGGGAAGCTCATCTTCGGCAGTGCGTTAAAGCCGCCCTTGGAGATCGCGCGTGCGCCGTAGGACACGCGCTTGCCGCCTTCCAGGTATTTTTTGACCTCAGGGTGCAGTTTAAGGCGCTGGAATTCCTCAAACGGGCTCAGGTTCGGGTTGCTGTAGGAGAGGTCGGTGATCAGACCTACATATACCTGACCGTTCTCCAGGTGATACAGGAAGGAGCCGCCGGTGGAACCGCTTTCACTCAGTGGCCAGCCGGTGGTGTGCACCACCAGGCCCGGCTCATGTTTGGCTGGATCAATGTCCCACAGCTCCTTGATGCCGATCCCGTAGTGCTGGGGGTCTTTGCCTTCATCCAGCTTGAAATCGCTGATCAGGCGCTTGCCGAGGTGGCCGCGGCAGCCTTCGGTAAACAGGGTGTACTTGGCGCGAAGCTCCATGCCCGGCATGTAGCCGTCTTTTTCGCTGCCATCACGGGCCACGCCCATGTCGCCGGTGATGATCCCTTTAACCTGGCCATCCTCAACAATGGTCTCGGATGCGGCAAAGCCCGGGTAGACTTCCACGCCCATGCCTTCCGCCTGCTCGGCGAGCCAGCGGCACAGATTGCCAAGGCTGATGATGTAATTGCCATGGTTGTGCATGTTTTTGGGCACAAAGGCATTGGGAATTTTGGTGGCGTTTTCCTGGTTTTTCAGCAGGAAGATATCGTCACGGGTAACCGGCGTGTTGAGTGGGGCGCCTTTCTCTTTCCAGTCAGGAAAGAGCTCATTGAGCGCGGTAGGCTCGAATACGGTGCCCGCAAGAATGTGCGCGCCGATCTCAGAACCCTTCTCAACCACGCATACGGTGAGTTCCTCGCCAGCTTCCTGTGCCATCTGCATGACACGGCAAGCTGCCGACAGGCCCGCCGGGCCGCCGCCGACGATCAGAACATCAAATTCCATCGATTCGCGTTCCACGTTGGTCTCCTCAAACATCTTTAATGGATATTGTGTGCCCGCAGGCGAAGTATTCTGGGTCGCCATCATACCGGTAAAAGTGCTTATAGACGACTGTTGCAAGCGGAATCACGCCACTTGCCTAAAGAAAAGGATACCGTAATTGAAGAATCAAACAAACGTTTGTTTGAAATTCGGGCTGTCATTTGGCATTGTATGACAGCACTGAAACAATGTGTGTTCTGAGTCGAATTCTAGTATCGTCTCACGGCCATTCCCAGTCAATATCGGGAAGTTGGCTGAAAGGTCTGTCCTGGCGCGTCGTTTGAGGCTATTGATTCTGCTGACCGTTGCCTCCATCATTAGTGCGCACTGAATTTCAGCAGGCTCCGCGCGAGGACTGCAAGTCATAAACCCATCGTAGAAGAACGAGGAATCTATGAAGGTTCTGGTCGCTGTAAAACGAGTAATCGACTACAACGTAAAGGTGCGCGTCAAGCCGGATAACACCGGTGTTGATCTCGCCAACGTCAAGATGGCAATGAACCCGTTCTGCGAAATCGCTGTTGAAGAAGCGGTTCGTCTGAAAGAAAAGGGCGTTGCCAGCGAAATCGTGGTGGTATCCATTGGCCCGAAGGCCGCCCAGGAGCAAATCCGTACTGCTCTGGCTCTGGGTGCTGACCGTGGTATCCACATCGAAACAGACGAAGAGGTTCAGTCTCTCGAAGCGGCCAAGCTGCTGAAGTCTGTGGTTGAGAAAGAAGAGCCCAAGCTCGTCATTCTCGGCAAACAGTCCATTGATTCCGACAACAACCAGACTGGCCAGATGCTGGCCGCGCTGACCGGTATGGGGCAGGGCACGTTCGCATCCGAAGTTGTTGTTGATGGCGAAAAGGTCAATGTTACCCGTGAAGTGGACGGCGGCCTGATGACCGTTGCCCTCAACCTCCCGGCCGTTGTTACCACAGACCTTCGTCTGAACGAGCCACGCTACGCCTCTCTGCCGAACATCATGAAGGCGAAGAAGAAGCCGCTTGAATCTGTCAGCCCGGCTGATCTGGGTGTTGAACTGGCATCGCGTCTGACCACCCTGAAAGTAGAAGCTCCGGCTTCCCGTCAGGCTGGTGTTAAGGTAGCTGACGTAGCTGAGCTGGTCGATAAACTGAAGAACGAAGCGAAGGTGATCTAAATGAGCATCCTTGTAATTGCTGAACATGACAACAGCAGCCTGAAGCAGGCTACCCTGAACGTTGTAGCGGCTGCCAAGGCCATCGGCGGCGACATCGACGTACTGGTTGCCGGCGAGAACTGTGGTGCGGTTGCTGAAGCTGCGGCGAAAGCTGAAGGTGTGAGCAAGGTTCTGGTTGCCGACAACGCCGTTTACGGTCATTTCCTGGGTGAAAACCTGGGTGAGCTGGTCGCCGAGCTGGGCAAAGGCTACAGCCACATCCTGGCAGCCGCCGGTACCACGGGTAAGGACTTCATGCCCCGCGTTGCGGCCCTGCTGGACGTGGCCCAGGTTTCTGACATCATGCGTGTGGAATCCGAAGACACCTTCGTGCGTCCGATCTACGCAGGTAATGCGATCGCCACTGTGAAAGCGAACGACGCCATCAAGGTTATTACGGTTCGCCCGACAGGCTTTGATCCGGTTGCTGCTGAAGGCGGTTCTGCTTCTGTAGAGCAGATTGACGTAGTAAAAGACGCCGGCCTGTCCAGCTTTGTTGGTGAGCAGAAGGCCGTGTCTGATCGTCCTGACCTGGCCAGCGCCGGTATCGTTATCTCCGGTGGCCGTGGTATGCAGAACGGTGAAAACTTCAAGATGCTGGAGCAGGTGGCTGATTTGCTGGGTGCCGCTGTTGGTGCATCCCGTGCAGCGGTTGACGCCGGCTTCGTGCCGAACGACATGCAGGTGGGACAGACGGGTAAAATCGTTGCGCCTCAGCTGTACGTGGCGGTTGGTATCTCCGGTGCCATCCAGCACTTGGCGGGCATGTCTGACTCCAAAGTGATCGTTGCGATCAACAAGGACGAAGAAGCACCGATCTTCCAGGTTTCAGATTACGGCCTGGTAGCCGACCTGTTCGAGGCGGTTCCGCAGTTCGAAGAAGAGTTGAAGAAGGTTATCTAACTTTCGGAAACCCTTGAAAAAGGCACCTACGGGTGCCTTTTTTTGTGGCTCTTTGACACAATGCGTTTCTCGGCTTTGCTGATGATCAGCGTGTCCGCAAGGATATGCAGCGCGCGGTTGGTTGTGCGTACCCCGCGATAGATCTGCCGGCTGGTCTGGTCGTGGGTTTCTCGGGCCTTCAGGGCACTTTTGCGGAATTCATCGTCGCGGGAAAAGTGATCGATCAGGCCGAATGTCGTGGCGGAAATCGCTTTGTGTACCCGCTCCACCGCGGACGCGCCACTGGTGACCGTCTCTTCCAGCAGTTTCGCCCGGTTCCTGACTTCCAGCAGGTCCATGCGGCTTTTCTGGATGGCGCTGTTTGCGGCCATACGATGGGCATTCACCACTCGTACACCGCGACGGCTGTCCAGCAGCTGCCAATAGGTGAAGGCCATTCCGCCTGCCGAGGCGGCGAGCAGGGTGGCAGAGGTCATCAGAAGAATCATGGGCGGCCTCGTTTAGCGGTATTCAATGTGCATTTGCACGTCAATGTCCCGGTCATCCAGTTCCTGCTCAAGCTCTTTCATCACCTCCTGGTATACCATTTTCCGGACCATCACCGGCAGGTGATCGGCCAGAACCCGGGCGGAGCGGGACTCGCGCTTGGCAAGAGCAATCGGATCGGTCACCTTGAGCGTAAGAACGAGCTCCGGTTCCCGGTCGGGGTCGGTAATGTCATCCGTTTCCATCATCTGGGCGATGAGTTTTCGTTGCTCCAGAACCTGCCAGGCAAGGAAGGCGCTGAATGCAGCCAGTATCAGGCTCACTAGAAAGAGTAATGTCGCCAAGGTTAACCTCCGGGAAGCATGTTTCTTTTGCTACTCTGGCAGCAGTGTGCCGGAACCTGTGTGACAAACGATTGGCCGTGTCGACGGTATTGTCCAGGTATGCAGGAAATCAGATCGGGTCCTCAAAACGCTGAGCCACGGTTGCGGTTTCCAGTGGGTGCAAGCATTATCAACAAGTTAAAAGATAGTACAAACACAACAGAGGATAATACATGGTTTGGTTAAAAGCGTTTGTCAGCGGTTTTCTAGCGACACTGATCTTTCACCAGGGCCTCTTTGGTCTATTCTATCTTGCTGGCGTGGTACCCGCGGCGCCGTTCAATATGGCCCCTGTTCCGCCTCTTGGGGTTCCGGCGGTTCTGTCACTGGCGTTTTTCGGCGGACTCTGGGGAATCTTACTGTGGGCCATTCTTGGCCGGCTCAGGGGTGTGAGCTACTGGCTGGGGCACGTGATTGTTGGCGCGGTCGGCCCGACTGCGGTTGCGATGCTGGTGGTTTTTCCAGCCAAGGATCTTGATGTCTCCGCCCAGACCTGGGTTGGCGGGCTGATCCTTAACGGGTTCTGGGGCCTGGGTGTTGCGCTTTTCATGCTGTTTCTCCAACGGAAGAAGGGATGATCAATGACTGAATCCAAGGAAACCGCCTACGATGTCGTGGTGTTCGGCGCCACAAGCTTCGTTGGCCAGATTCTCACCCGTTATCTGGTTGAGACCTACGGGGTCGGGAAATCGGTCAAGTGGGCCATTGCCGGCCGCTCCGAGAGCAAACTGAGCACACTCAAATCCGAACTGGGTGACGGCGGCAAAAACCTGCCCGTGATCCTGGCCGATGCGTCGGATCTTTCTGCGTTGCAGACCATGTGTGAGCAGACTCGTGTGATTATTTCCACTGTCGGCCCTTACGCGCTGTATGGCGAGCCATTGGTCCAGGCATGCGTGCGCGCGGGCACTGATTACTGCGACCTGACCGGCGAAGTGCAGTGGATCCGAAAAATGGTTGAGCGTTATGAGGAGGAAGCGAAGGCCTCCGGAGCTCGCATTGTGCACTGCTGCGGTTTTGACTCCATTCCCTCCGACATGGGCGTGTGGTTCCTGCAGAACAAGGCGGAGGAAACCTTCGGGGCACCCTGCCGGGACGTTCGCATGCGGGTGAAAGTAGCCAAGGGCGAATTCTCCGGTGGTACTGTGGCCTCGATGATGAACGTCGCCAAGGAAGCCGCGGCTGACCCGAAGCTGCGCAAGGAACTGGCGAACCCGTTCTCCATCTGCCCACCGGAGCACCGTTCCAAAACCCGCCAGCCCAGCCTGAAAGGTGCGGAGTTCGACACGACCTTCAACGCCTGGCTGGCGCCGTTTGTGATGGGTGCCATCAACACCCGTGTGGTGCACCGCTCCAACGCCTTGCAGAACGCCCGCTACGGCAGCGAATTCACCTACGACGAAGCAATGATGACCGGGCAGGGCGCGAAAGGACGCCTGACCGCTTATGGCATCACCGGTGCGCTAGCGGCGTTCTTTACCGCGTCGGCTCTGAAGCCCACCCGCTGGCTGGTGGAAAAATTCGTGCCCAAGCCGGGTGAGGGGCCAAGTCCGGAAGCGCAGAAAAACGGCTTCTATGACCTGCGTTTCGTAGGCCGCACCGAAGACGGCAAAACTATCATCACCAAAGTGACGGGGGATCAGGACCCGGGGTACGGCTCTACCGGCAAAATGCTGGGCGAAGCGGGTATGTGCCTGGCGTTCGATATCCCGGCAGACCAGCCCGGTGGTTTCTGGACCCCGGCCTCGTTGCTCGATGGCAAGTTGATGGAGCGGCTGACCAGCAAAGCCGGCCTGACCTTCGAGGTCGTGGAAACACGCTAACCGGTCAGGTAAATCACGCGGTCGGTGCCCGGCAGGGCATCCGGCCCGTGAGCGAGACTGATCACCGTTCGACCTTCCAGATAGACATCCATTCGCTTCGAAATCCTGCTGCGCGTCTCCGAATCCAGTCCGGTGAACGGCTCATCCAGTATCACCATCGCCGCCCGGTTCAACAACACGCGCGCCAGGGCTACACGCCTCGCTTCGCCGCCCGACAGGCGGTTGCCATCGCTGCCCAGCCAGGTATCCAGTTGATCCGGCTCCGCGGCAAATCGATCCGCCAACTCCACCATCTCCAGCATACGCCAGAGTTCCGTGTCGCTGGCCTCAGGCGCACCCAAGAGCAGGTTGGCCCTAAGGGTGTCCTCAAACAGCACAGTTCTCTGGGTCAGGTACACTCCGGGCAGGCAAGACAGCGATCCTTGAGCGGGCGCCAGAAGGCCCGCGATGGTGTCTGCCAGTGAGGATTTGCCGCTGCCGGAATGCCCAAGGATACCGAGGCGTTCACCGGCTTTGAGCTCCAGCTCAAAATGCGTCAGTAGCATCGCGTGTCCGGGATGTTTCACCGCCAGATTCTTTGCGTGAAGCGCGACACCGGTGCGGGAGGGCGGCTGCGCGGGCGGATCGCCGTCGGCGCTGCCAGCGCAATCCCGATTCAGCCGGTTGGCAGAGGCTTCAGTCGCCCCCAGTCGGCCGAATGCGTCGGGTAACATGGCATAGACTTCACCGAGTCCCAGCAGCGCGATGGGCAATAACACCAACACAGGGCCGGACACCTCATCAGCGTGGTACAGCCCGAGGCCCAGCCAGAGGCTGATCACTGCGGTCAGGTTGACCAGAAAATGGGTGCCTGCCAGATGCCAGCCTGTGCGGGTGTCTGTTCGCGTTTGCGCGGAGGTCACCTGGTACGCCTGTCGCATCAGCCAGGCGCCATGCTTTCCGGTTCGCCCTGCGGCAGTCAGTTCGGCAAAACCCTCCAGATGCTCAATGACAGCCGTGCGCAGGGATTCCTGCCGATCGCTCTGGCGGTATGCAAGTTCTCTGGTGCGGAGATACACGCCGCCGGAGGAAACGACAAACGCGGCGACCAGAAGCCCGGCCACGATGAAGGCGGTGGCGAGGTCGAAAAGAATTGCTGTTAATACCAACATCAGCACCGTGACCAGGCCGGCAAGTGCCGTTGGGGCAATCAGGCGCAGGTAGAGTGTGTCCAGGGCGTCAACGTCGTTGGTCAATCTGGACAACCACTGAGCCCCGGTCAGCTCGTTGCGAAGCCGACGGCTGGATGCAGCGAGCCTGCGGAACAGGGCCACGCGGATATCGGTCAGCAACCGCAGCACGGTATCGTGGTTGTACACCCGCTCAAGGTAACGGGACACGGTACGCGACACGGCAAAAAAGCGGATCGCACCGCCTGGCACGTACAGATTGATGCTCGCCGCCATGCCCGCCGCGAGCAGCAGTCCGGTTAATGCGGTTTCGGTGATGAACCAGCCGGAAACCGCCAGTAACGCGATACCGGAAAGCAGAGTGGCCAGAATCAGCATCCCACCCAGCAACAGGCGCCAAGGACGTTTGAGGATGAGCCTCAGCCAGGGTCTCAGCTCACGCATCGCGAACCCCTCCGCCGGATACTACCAAGACGCGATCCGCCAGGGTGAGCAAGGCCTGATGGTGAGTGGCAAATATCAGGGTTTTACCGGCTATAGCCAATTTGTGGAGTGCTTCCAGAACAAAGATCTCGCTGTCGCTGTCAAGACCGGCGGTGGGCTCATCCAGCAGCAACAGGCCATAATCCGCCAGAAATAGCCGCGCCAGGCTCAGCCGCCGTGCCTGCCCACCGGACAGCCCCTGGCCGTCTTCCGATACCTGGCTATAAATGCCCTCGGGGCGGCTGTCCAGCAAGGGCCCAAGCCCGACGTTGCGAAGTGCAGTGGCAATGGCCACGTCAGAGGCCTCCGGTGTTGTCAGCCTCAGGTTATCGGCCCAGGTTCCTTGCACCAGGAAACCCTTCTGGCCAAGCCAGCCAAAACGAAAACTGCCGGGCATTTCGCCGAATACCCGAACCGTGCCGTGGTCAGGCGCCATAAAGCCGGCCAGTAGATGAAGCAGCGTCGATTTGCCCCCGCCGGATGGGCCGGTGAGGGCAACCACGTCACCTTTGCGAATCTGCAACGAGAGATTTCGCAGCACATACGGTTGATCACCAAAAACCACGGACACAGACGCCAGTGAGACAGTGGCGGGATCTGCCTGATCGCCCCCGGTCTCAACCGCCCGCGGCACGCAGTGGTTATCCACTGGCGATTCCAGGCGCTGCAGTATTTCGGCGCCGGCGCCCAGCGCAGCTGCCCGGTCGTGATAATGCTGAGACAGGGTGCGTAAAGGCTGAAAGAACTCCGGTGCCAGCAGCAGGATCAGCAGCCCGGAAAACAATGTCAGCTCCGGAGCGGGTCCGAATGAGATGTAGCCCAGCAGGCCGAATCCGATGTAGATGGCGATCACAGCAATAGCCACCGAGGCAAAAAACTCCAGTACCGCCGAGGAAAGAAAAGCCACCCGCAATGTCTTCAGGGTGATTCTGCGGTAGTGGTCCGAGCGCTGCTGAATCAGTTCTGCCGCCCCGGCAGTCTGGCCGAAAAGTTGCAGGGTGGTAAGGCCGCGCACCTTGTCGAGAAACTGCCCCGAAAGCCGGCTGATGGTTTCAAAGTGCTGTTGGTTGAGCTTTTCCGCTCCCATACCCACCAGCGCCATGAACAGAGGGATCAGGGGGGCGGACAACAGCAGGAAGGCGCCGGCCAGCCAGTCCAGCCAGAACACGATTGCCAGAATCAGCAACGGAACGATCACCGATAACGCCATCTGCGGAAGAAAGCGGGCAAAATATCCGTGGAGGGCTTCGACGTGATCGATCCATTCCCGGGCCAGGGTCCCAGCCGATGACTGCCCCAGCGCCACCGGTCCGGTCGCCCGCCAATGCCGATTCAGGGTGCGGCGGGCGTCCTGCTGCACTCGTTCACTGCAGCGAGCCGCGAGGCGGGTCTGGAACCCCTGTGCCAGTGCCCGAAGGGCCAGGACACCCACCAGCCCCACAAACAGCCCGGTGAGGTCGCCCACGGTGACGCCTTCGACCACACCCTGATGGACAATCCTCGCCAGCAGCACCATTTGCACAATGGTGGCGATACCAGCAACGGTACCCGCGGCAACGGTGCCTTGAATCCAGCGCCGGTTGCCGCGGGCCAGCCCGGAGAGCCATGCCCGAACCGCCTGCGGCTCCGCCACTTAGTGGTAACCCTCGCCGGCGCGCACCTTGCCGCGGAATACCCAGTAGGTCCATGCGGTATATGCCAGCACGATGGGAATGACAAACAACAGCCCCAGCAGCAGGAACAACTGCGATTCATAGGCGGAAGCGGCATCCCACAAGGTGTAATCCGGCGGTACCACGTAAGGCCAGCGGCTGACCACAAGACCGAAGTAGGTGAAAATGAACAGGCCCATGGTCGCCACGAACGGCATGCCTTCGAAGCGATTGCGCACAGAGCGGTAAATCTGGAAGGCACACAGCAGTGTCAGCGCGGGCAGTATCCAGATTACCGTCAGATTGGAGAACCAGCGCTCCCTGACCATGTCATCCACGAACGGCGTCCATACGCTGATGATGCTGAACACCACCAGCACAGCTGCCAGCAAGGGCAGCGCCAGTTTGTAGGCCCAGTCCTGCAGGCGTCCTTCGGTTTTCATGATCAGCCAGGTGGTGCCGAGCAGGGAATAGCCGGCGAGCATGCCGAAACCGGTCAACACCGTGAACGGCGTCAGCCAGTCCAGCGGCCCCCCCACATACACGCGATTGGCGGTTTCCATGCCCTGAATGTACGCGCCCACCACCGCGCCCTGGGCAAATGCGGCAACGGTTGAGCCCCCGGCAAACGCCCAGTTCCACAGGTATCGGGAGGTGTTGGCCTTGAAGCGGAACTCGAAGGCCACGCCGCGGAAGATCAACCCGGCAAGCAGCAGGAAGACCCCGATGTACAGCGCAGGGAGAAAGATGGAGTACACCAGCGGGAAGGCGGCCAGCAGGCCGGCGCCACTGAGCACCAGCCAGGTTTCGTTGCCGTCCCACACCGGTGCGACCGTGTTCATCATGGTGTCGCGGTCTTCCTCAGACGGAGCGAACGGGAACAGGATACCCACACCCAGATCGAATCCGTCCATCAGCACATACATGATGATGCCGAAACCGATGATGAAGGCCCAGATCAGGGGCAGATCGAACAGTTCCATAATCAGTGACCTCCCTGGTTCACGGGCTTGGCAGTGCCGACCATGTCGTCATCGGCGTGTTGAATCTCGAAGGGCACGTGAGTGGCCGACAGAGGGCGCTTGGGCCGTTCCACCTCATGCTCGTCGTCATCGTGGGTGTCTTCAAGCCCCACATAGAGCACCCGCATCAGGTAATACACCCCGGCAGAAAACACCAGCCCGTACACCACGATATAGCCAATCAGTGAGAACAGCGCCATGCCGCCTGTCAGGGACGGCGTGAGCCCTTCTGCATGAGTCATCATGCCGTACACCAGCCATGGCGAGCGACCTGACTCGGTGACAATCCAGCCGGCCAGTACCGCAATGAACGGGGTGATACTCATGAAACGCAGGCCCTGGAGGAACCAGGGAGAGCGCCAGTAACGGCCGCCTTTGCGCAGGATCAGCCCGGCCGCACTGAACGCGATCATCAGCAGCCCCAGGCCCACCATTACGCGGAACGACCAGAACACCAGAGCGACCGGTGGCTGTTCTTCCACTGCTACCTCATTCAGGCCGGGTACTTCACCGTCCCACTCGTGGGTCAGGATCAGGCTGGCCAATCCTGGGATCCCGATCTCGAAATGGTTGGTCTGGTTGGCCTGATCCGGGATCGCGAACAGCAACAATGGCACATTGCGGGAGGTTTCCCAGTTACCTTCCATGGCAGCCACTTTGGCCGGTTGATGCTCCAGGGTATTGAGACCGTGGAAATCCCCCACCACCGCCTGCGTCGGAGCGATGATCAGCAGCAGCCACAGGCACATGGACAGCGCTTTCTTGTTGGCCTCCACCTCGCGACCGCGCAGCAGATACCAGGCGCTTACTCCGGCTACTACAAAGCCGCCCGTCAGGAACGATGCCAGGCCCATGTGCATAAACCGGTAGGGGAACGATGGGTTGAAGATCGCCTCACGCCAGGAGGTAATGAAGAAGGCGCCATCACGGAGCTCAACGCCAGCGGGTGTATGCAACCAGCTGTTGGCCGACAGAATCCAGAACGAGGAAATAAACGTGCCGACCGCCACCATGATGGCGGCAAGCAAATGGACGCCCGGGGGCACCTTGTCGCGCCCGAACAACAACACACCGAGAAAGGCCGCTTCGAGGAAGAAGGCGGTTACCACCTCGTAGCTCAACATGGGCCCGAGGAAGTTCGCCGAGGCCTGGGCGAAGTTGCTCCAGTTGGTGCCAAACTGGAACGACATCACGATGCCGGACACCACCCCCATACCGAACACAACGGCGAAGACCTTGGTCCAGAAGGCAGACAATTTTAACCAGACCGGATTCCCGGTTTTGAAGGCCAGGCCCTCAAGCACCGCAATGTAGGACGCCAGCCCGATGGTAAACACCGGGAAGATGGCATGAAATGACACCACGAACGCGAACTGGATTCGCGATAAGATAAGAGGGTCGAGCTCCATAAGAACCTCCGGTAACTACTCACACGTTACGTAAGCGGACCAGTTAAGCCCGCTTGGCCGCTGCCTTTGGCGCATCTTGTAGAGTTGTTTTTACCGGCAGATGCAGGTCATGCTACTGGAAACACGACCTGAACCGACAGGACAGATTGTCGCACCCATTGATTTATAACAATTATGGCGAATCCAATGAGCTTTTACGAAGATCGAATACTGCCACACATAATAGATCGTGCTTGCTCCATGGGCCAGGTCATGAAGCTGCGCAGCCAGGTGGTTCCCGAGGCGCGGGGCACCGTGCTGGAAGTGGGCATGGGTTCGGCAATCAATCTGGAATTCTACAACCCGGGCGCGGTCGATCTGGTGTACGGGCTGGAACCTTCAGACGGCATGCGCCGCAAAGCCCAGGCGAATCTTCGGCGGTCACCGGTCAAGGTGGAGTGGCTGGACCTGCCCGGCGAGAAAATCCCTCTGGGCGATGAAACCGTCGATACGGTGTTGCTGACGTTCACCCTGTGCACCATCCCGGACTGGCATGCAGCCCTGCACCAGATGAAGCGGGTACTGAAGCCGGGCGGCGTACTGCTGTTTCTGGAACACGGAGAATCCCACGATCACGGCGTCAGAAAATGGCAGCACCGCATTACCCCCGGCTGGAAAAAGCTCGCCGGCGGCTGTCATCTCAACCGACACATTGCGGACCTGATCCGGGAAGCCGGTTTTGACATCGTGGAACTGGAAAATCTCTACGTTCCCCAGACGCCGAAGATCGCCGGCTACATCTACAAGGGCAGGGCGGTGAAACCCGCCTGATCTTAACGGGATTTGGAATTGCGTTAGCCAACACGGCCTTATACAATTCGGCCCCTTAAAACCTGCCCCCGATGCTCCGGTGGTGAAATTGGTAGACACAAGAGACTTAAAATCTCTCGACCGTTAGGTCGTGCCGGTTCGATTCCGGCCCGGAGCACCATTTCAGACACTACTTCTTCGCCATTGCCTCCAACATTCGATTCACCGCCTCCAGATGCTCCGGCTCGTTGTGGCACATGCCCTGAAAGTTCGCGCACACATCCAGAAAATCTTTCAGCTCCATACGGGGTGCCATTTTCATCAGCCGTTTGGTCAGCCGCGTGGCTTTTGGCGGCTGGCTGGCGATGCGGCCGGCCATGGTATTGGCGGTACTCATCAGCTCCGCTGCCGGCACCACCTCAAGAACAATGCCCAGTTCCTTGGCTTCTGCGGCATCGATGATGCGCCCGGTAAGTGTGAGTTCGAAGGCGCGCTGATACCCGATAAGACGTTGCATGAACCAGGCACCGCCGTCGCCGGGGATAATGCCGAGGTTGAGGAACGTTTCGCCGAACTTCGCGTGTTCGGAGGCAATGCGGATATCGGCCATGTTGGCCAGATCAAAGCCTGCGCCGATGGCCGGGCCGTTGACTGCGGCGATGATCGGAACCTCAACCTCTTGCAGCGCCAGGGGAATGCGCTGAATGCCTTTGCGATAACGATCGGCGCATTCGGCGACACCGCCTGCGAAATCGCCACCGCGATTGGCCATGTCGCGGATGTTGCCGCCGGCACTGAACGCGGAGCCCGAGCCGGTCATCACCAGCACCGAGACGTCATCACAGTGGTTTACCCAGTTCGCGGTAGAGACAATGTCGTTAATCAGTTGTGAGCCGGTGAGCGCGTTACGCAGATCATGACGGTTAAAGGTGAGGGTGGCGACGCGGTCTTCGAGCGTGAGCAATGCATCCGTCAGCTTTGGCTTGGAGGGCATGGGCGGGGTTCCTTGGTTTCGGTCATCGCTTATCTTCGCGTGCCGGAAGCCCATGGATCAAGACCCGGTAAGAGGTAAGGCCTGGTGAAATACCGGGGCAGGTGGCTAGCCTAAGGCAAGCCACCTGCCTTTGGATCAAAGATCGGCTCGGGGATTCAGATCCACCGCAAAGGCCGGCGAAGCCCAGCCTGCGACAGTGCCACTGCGGGCGGGCAATGGTTCACCGCCAGTCGTTACAGCGCTCTCATCTCCATACTGCAGCCAGGTCAGTGTCGGCACCGCGCCCACCGGGGGTTTGCTGTAATCACAGACGCCTTCCGGGAAGATTTCCGCGACCTGTTCGGCACACCCTTCGGACGAAAATTCACCGCCCAGAAAGTTGATCGGGTAGTCAGCCGGGTCCACAGGCTTCAACTGGCATTTGTTGGTCAGCGTGGTGATGGCGTCACCGGCGACCGTGCGCGGTGTTCCGAAACGGGTCTGAACCACCAGTTCCTGAGCGGCAACCACCGCATCGGTAATCGGCTGCAGCGGATCGGTGATGGTGTCAGGCAATCCCAGCACCCCGAGGTCCAGACCACAGACCTGACCGGTGGCGGCGTCCAGTATCTGCCCAAGCTCTGCCGGGAACGTGGGAATCTGGTCGGAGCTCAGGCCCTCGATCTGGGGCTCCGGGTAGAGCAGGTTGCCGGTATAGGGCGCCTTCGGGCCTTCGGCGGAGAACGGCGCCGACAGAGACAGGCAGCGGTCTCTCGCCGTAACCGGTTTGTTGGCAAGAACCTTGTCCGACACCGGCGTTGGTTCCCCATCGGCCTCCATACCGGCCAGCCACTGGTCCATCACCAGCAGGGCTTCCGTGGTGAAGATGGTGTCGCCGGCCAGCGGGAAGGCGCCGTACCAGATCACATGATTCTCGGCGTGACCCTGGGTTTCCTGCAATCGTGCCCGTACCTGCCAGGAGTGGAAGGCGTCATGGGCGATGCCGGGATCCGGGCCGCGCAGGTCGATGATCGGCACGTTGGCCAGGTTCTCCGCTGTGTTCACGGCGCCGGTACGGTAAGAATTCTCCAGCGCCTCAGCATCAGCTGCGATGCGGTCGGTCTGGTAGTTGATGTCCACGTTCAGACCGCCAATGTCGCGATTGACCGCCAGGAACTGGTTGCCGGTGATAACCCCGGCCTGCAGTGCCTGGAGACCATACTGGACCCCGACATTGTCCAGCGGGATTCCGGCGAATCCCTGAGACAGCATCTGCTCGTTGGTTGACCACACAGCAGGCTGGCGCGTACCGAACTGATTCACCATGTAGTCAATCAGGCCACAACGCAGGCCGTCCGGGCGGGTGTCCGGGTCGTACACATCGGCTTTGCCAGCGAGTCCCGGGCAGTTCTGCTGGTCCGGATTGGCGGCGGGGAAAAACGCCAGGTCGGAGACAATCGGGTTCACCGGCAAATGGCCGTAAAGGGCTGGCCACTGAACCGCCAGAACCGGCGACGTAAGCAGGCTCTGCACGAGACCGAGGAGGTCGGCGGGGTCTTCGGAAACCTGGTTACCCAGGTACTCATTCAGCAGGTTGTAATCGGCAAACTGGGTCGCAGTGGTCCACACATCCGGGTAGGAGCACTGAACAATCAGCCCCTGATAGACGCCGGGGTAGGCGTTGGCGATGTGTTGTTGCGCAATCGCACCGCCGGAACAGCCGGTTCCGATGGTGTAACGCACCGGCCCGTACTGCTCGACGATGTGCTCTTTTGCCATCACCAGAGATTCTGCGGCGGTCACCAGGTTCACGTTATGGCCGAGGTTGGCCTGAGCGGTAGACAGGGTCACGAATCCGCGGGCGAGCGCGACGGAAATGCTGTCACCCAGCAGGGTTTCTGCGCCTTCCGGCGCTGTGCCGGCAATGTCGCCATTGGGTGGCTGGCCCATGCCGTAACTGACACCGACGTTGCCACCGTGGTGGATCAGGATCTTGCCATTCCACTGCGCCTGAGGCGCCAGTGCGGTCCACTCCTGATCTGGTTGGAACAGTGACATGATTTGATAGCGATCGCGGTTCATCACCCCGGTTTCTACCCGCACGATGTAGGGAACAGACACACCGTCGTCGGTGGTGACCTGAGCAATGTCCTCAGTCGGCGGCGGGTTTTCCGGATCGAAGGGCAGGAAGGCGCCCGGCAAACCCGGAGATTCCGGATCGAAGCTTTGCGCGAACAGATCGAACTGCGATTGCGGCACATACCTGAACTCGAATTCCGCCGGCTGGTTGCATTTATCGTCTACAGCTTGCGCATTGGTACAGGTCCAGGGCTGAACCTGTGGGCCAGAGAAAACCGGGCCACCCTTAGGGTGATTGATAAGGGTTTCACGCAGTACCTCGCCGGCTCCGAGGATCACCTTGAGTTCGTTCTCCCCGAGCTCGAGGCCGGTGATCAGTCCGCGAAGGGCGCCGTTTTCCATGGTCACCATGGCACCGCTGACGTCGCGCTCATTCAACAGCACTCTGGCATTCTCAAGATCCGGCGACACCACCTCAACCAGAGCATCGCCGCCGCTGATCAGGTCCGCACGGTTCGAAAGCACACGAATGGCGCCTTCGCCTGCACGTTCCTCCTGCTCGGATTCCACCGCGCCGTTATTGCCGTTGCCGGGTGAGTCGGATGAACCGCCGCTCGAGCCGCAGCCAACAAGAGTGACCGCCAGTGCCAGGGAGAATGCTGATTTGATGAAAATGGGTGATGAGCTCATCGTTACCTCGGTATTGTTATTTTTTATGTGACGCTTTGTAACTGATTGCGTTCATAACACCACAGGTATGACGGCGCGCGCTTTGGCCAGCCGGACATCGGGTCCCGTCAATTTTGTGAACCGGGTCACACCGGTGTGGCCGACGAAAGTCGTCTCGACTTGCCTCAGAGCCCTGTGAATACTGTCGGAAAGTCACCGGTGGCGAGGTCAGGATGACAGCAGAAAAGCTGGTCAAAGTCGCAACAGAGAATGGAATAACCACAGTCACACTGGACCAGCCAGACAAGCGCAACAGCTTGTCATTGGCGATGTTGCAGGCGTTGTCTGATGTACTGACCAAGCTTGCCGGGGATAACGACACCCGGGTGGTGGTTCTGGCGGCGAGCGGACAGGTATTTTGTGCCGGCCACGATCTGAACGAAGTTCGCGACCAGTTTGGCGACCAGAACCGGCAGAAATGTTTATTCGATCTGTGCAGTCAAGTCATGCAGCAGTTGGTCAACCTGCCCAAGCCCGTCATTGCCAGGGTGGCGGGGGTGGCGACGGCGGCAGGGTGTCAACTGGTGGCCAGTTGCGATCTTGCGGTGGCGGCAGACACCGCACGCTTTGCCACGCCGGGGGTCAACATCGGGCTGTTCTGCTCAACACCGATGGTGGCGTTGTCGCGCAACGTGAATCGCAAACACGCCATGGAAATGCTGCTGACCGGAGAGATGATTGGCGCCTTAAGGGCTGAGCAGATCGGCCTGATCAACAAGGTGGTGGATGAGCAGGCGCTGGATGACACGGTTTACCGTATGGCCGGGGTGATTGCAGGCAAGTCGAGCCACACTCTGAAAGTGGGTAAAGCCGCGTTTTACCAACAACTGGAACTGAACCTGACCGACGCCTATGACTATACCGCTCAGGTAATGACCGATAACCTCGCTGCAGCGGACGCACAGGAGGGGATCCGTGCGTTTCTGGACAAACGGAACCCGGAATGGAGCGACTGTTAGCCCGCTGCCTGACACCGGGCAGCGTTCAGCTCCAGGCGATCGCCGACGCCGATGTCATGCCGTTCGAAGAAGCCTTCGTTCATCTCCAGAGCCAGTGAAAATGACACTCCGGCAGGGTATGACGGGCACTCGCTGCCGCGTTTGGACGGGCAGGGTGTCATGCGCCGGATAGCGCCTATCACACCTTCCTCATTGAGGTAGGCGATGTCCAGCGGGATCAGTGTTTGGTGCATCCAGAAGCCATAGTCGGGATCACGCGGGCGTTGGTAAATGAACAGCATGCCGCTGTCGGGCGGCAATGACGTCCGGCCCATCAGCCCTTTGCTGCGCTGCTTCGGGGTTCTCGCCAGCTCCACCGACACGGGAATTCGCCAATCGCCGGTGATCAGGCAGGCGTCGGCCATTGGCAGGCGTTCCGGCTCCGCCGTGGCGCAACCGGCTATCAGAACCAGCATTCCGACAGCCGTCAGCGATCGAATCATGACCGCAACCGGTACCCGGTGCGGAAGATCCACCAGATGGTGACCATACAGGCGGTGAGGAACATCAACGTCATGCCGGCACTGATGCCTACATGCACGTCGGCCACGCCGTAGAACGCCCAGCGGAAACCACTGATCAGATACACCACCGGGTTGAACAGGCTGATGGTCTGCCAGACCTCGGGCAGCATGTCGATGGAATAAAAAGTGCCACCGAGGAATACCAGCGGCGTGACGATCATCATCGGAACGATCTGGAGTTTTTCGAAGCCGTCGGCCCAGATCCCGATGATGAAACCGAACAGACTGAACGTCACGGACGTGAGCACCAGGAACGAAAACATCCAGAACGGGTGGAGCACGTCGTAGTCCACGAACAACCTCGCCGTTGCCAGGATAATCAGCCCGAGGATGACGGATTTCGTGGCGGCCGCACCGACATAGCCAATCACTACCTCCACGTAAGACACCGGGGCAGACAGCACCTCGTAGATGGTGCCGGAAAACTTTGGCATGTAAATACCGAAAGAGGCGTTGGAGATGCTCTGCATCAGCAGTGACAGCATGACCAGACCCGGGATGATGTATGCCCCGTAACTGATGTTGTCGATATCGCCCATGCGGCTGCCAATCGCCGACCCGAACACCACAAAGTAGAGGCAGGTAGAAATCACCGGCGATGCCACGCTCTGCATCAGCGTGCGGCCCATGCGGGCCATTTCGAAACGGTAGATCGCGCGGATACCGTAGTAGTTCATGCATGTGCTCCCGTAAGTCGGCGGTTTATTCGTGGACCAGGCCGACGAAGATCTCTTCGAGCGAACTTTCCCGTGTTCTCAGATCGCGGTATTCGATTCCAATGTCGCCCAGGGTTCGCAGCAGGCGCGCAACACCGGCCTGCTCCTGCTGGGAATCGAACGTGTAGATGAGCTCATAGCCGTCGTCAGACAGCTCTACTGGTTCCAGAACCAGTTCACCGGGCACCTTGCTCAGTGGCTGTTGTAACTGCAGCCGCAGCTCCTTCTTGCCAAGCTTGCTCATCAGCCGGTCTTTGTCTTCCACCAGGATGATCTCACCCTGGCGAATGACTCCGATGCGATCGGCCATTTCCTCGGCCTCTTCAATGTAGTGTGTGGTGAGAATGATCGTCACGCCGTCTTCCCGCAGCTTTCGTACCATCTCCCACATGTCGCGGCGCAGTTCAACGTCAACGCCGGCGGTCGGTTCGTCGAGAAACAGGATGCGCGGCTCGTGAGACAGCGCCTTGGCGATCATCACCCGGCGTTTCATGCCACCGGAAAGAGCCATGATGCGGTTGTTGCGTTTATCCCACAGCGAGAGATCTTTGAGCACTTTTTCGATATGAGCGGGGTTGGCCGGCTTGCCGAACAGGCCGCGGCTGAAAGACACCGCATTCCACACGGTCTCGAACGAGTCGGTGTTCAGCTCCTGCGGCACCAACCCGATGGTTTCCCGGGCCTTGCGATACTCCTTCACGATATCGTGGCCGGCGGCTTTCACTTCACCGCTGGATTTGTTGACGATGCCGCAAATGATGCTTATCAGCGTGGTTTTACCCGCGCCATTGGGGCCCAGAAGCGCAAAAATTTCACCCCGGGTGATGTCCAGGTTGATATCTTTAAGGGCCTGAAAACCATCGGCGTACACTTTATTGAGGTGCTTAACGGAAATGTCCGGCTGCACTGGCGTATCCTGTGGGTGGTGAATCGAGGGGCGGTATTTTCTCACGATGCGCAGTGGTTTAGAAACCTTTGCCTTCCTGTCGTGAATGTCGATAATGCCAGCTTTACATACGGAGAAAGGACTTGTTGAGAGCAATCGCAGTGGTTGTGCTGATCAGCGGATTGATCGCACTTGCGGTATTGGGCCCTAATTGGCTGATGTCGACAGAACATGAAGATGCCTTGTCCACCCTGATGTGCGATCTGGATACCGGCCCCTGCCAGTGGAAGATGAATGGCAGCTTGTGGGTAGCAGAGCTCGAGCGCGGCCGCGTCGGCGACCAGGGGCAGGAGTACCGCCTGCAGGTGCACACCAGCGCCAACCCTGACCGCTTGCTGGCAGTGCTGAGGGGCGAATCCATGTATCTGGGTGAGTATCCGGTGCCGCTGGACAACACCGGCGTTGACGGCGGCATTGACGCTTGGGAAGCAACGTTCACCGCGCCGTTCTGCACCACCGAGCCTGAGATGACCTGGCGCATCGATCTGCAACAGGGCAATCAGCCAATGTCGGATCTGCCGGTAAAAATGGTGTTTCGGGCAGAAGGCCGCACGAACTGAGTCGGCGGCCTGCCTGACCGACACCGAGAAAAAGAAACAACAAACTTCCAGGGACGAACCGATGGACTATGGCGACAGCGTTCAGAAAGTACTTCTGAGAAAAATCCGTAAAACCGAGCAGGATCTGCTTCAGTTGAAGCTGGATTATTGCCGATTCATCTTCGGGTTGACTCACCGGGCCACGGTGCTGGTTGATGGTCAACGCTACCTGGTGCGCTCCGTCGACGTCGACAGCATGGTCACGTTGGAGGATGGCGGCTTTGGTAAACCTGCGGTCGCGGGTGTGCCAGCAGAGGCCGAGAACACCTCGGAACCGATTAATCTCGGCGCCGACTGGACGCTGGCCCAGAGCCCAGCGGTCAAATAAACGCGTTTTGAACGATGGCGTTGTAGACGCTGCTGGGTGGTGGCACGAAGCGATGGGATCGCCAGTGCTCTGCGGCGTCCATACCGTGGCGGAAACATGCCAGCCAGGCGTTGTTACGGGTGAGGGTGGCCAGTGTTTGCAACGCCTCGGGCTGCAGAACCGGGGTCTTGCGGCTGGCAATCTGTGCCACCAGACTGTACAGGGTGTCCGTGTGCCTCAATGACCTTTCGCACAAGGCACAGGCCGCACCATTCAGCCAGGCCACGGCAAACTGGCTGACTTCCGGCGGTGCCGTCTGCCAGTCCAGTCCCTGCTCCCGACAATCCCGCTCCTGTAAGCCGATCAGAATATGCAGCTGCGTGAGCAAGTCGGTGCGGTCTATGGCTGCCCGCATGGGCGTAGGCCTCGGGGCCGCGAAGGGCATGGTGGCCGTCGCGGCGGTCGGCACGTCGCAGGTTGCTGACAACGATAACGGCTCGTGACGCGCCAACGTGGCCACCCTAAAGGCAAGCACGATCACCAGCGCCCCCAGACTCAGTTCCGTTAGCAATACCAGCCCATCAATCATGAAATGCGATGCCCTGAATGTTGATTTCGTTATCCAAGTGTAACGGACTGTAACCAGCGGTGAAGCTACTTCCGTCCCAAAACGGCGAATAGCGCTGAACCGAACACCGGAACTGTGACTTAACAAGCAGCGGCGTTGAGGTGGCCGTTCAGCAGGTGGGCATGGTTTGCAGGGCGAGTTTGCGGCGAATATATCGCCCGAGGATATCAATGCCGATATTGAGCAGGGCGGTGATCAGGATCAGCACCATGGCGCGATCAAATCGGATCTGCTGGATCGCGCTGTCTACGTAAAAGCCCAGGGTGTATATCCCCAGAATCCCTAGAATCGCGGTCTCCCGCATGATGATTTCCCAGCGATAGAACAGGAACGCGAGGAATGACCGGTAAACCCGGGGCACCAGTTCCCAGCTGTACCGGTTGAAGCCGTTGGGTGCATCCGGTCGCAGCTGCAGGGTGTTGGTCTGCCGGCCAATCAGATGGCCGATAATGCCCCCGTTATGGAGGGCGAGGGCAACGGCGGCTGGCAGCATCGACGGCCCCCAGAGTTGCAACAGTATGTACGCAAGAATGTATTCGGGAGTGGAGCGTGCGATCACCAGAAACACATGCCCGGAGGTGCGCCTCACAGGGCCGCCGAAGTGATTCGATATCAGCGGGAAGGCAAGCAACGCCAGAATGCCGGTAGCCACCAGCGCAATCTGTGTAAGCAACAGAGTATTCCAGATCCCGGGCAGGGCCTCGTTCAGCATCAGGTCGTTGAACCAGGCACCGAGATCAGCCAGCCCTTCGCCGTTGCGTATCGGTGCCGGAATGATGTCCTCGGTAAAGAATCGTTCCACGTTACCCCAGACAATCGGCATCCCTTCACCCAGAAAGAACGGCGCGCTGAGCACGTACACCGGCAGCAGCTTCGGTTTCACCCACAGTGGAATGGTGGCGATCAGCACATAGAACATAATGAGCATGGCCCCGGCTTCGGAGTAGAGCCCCTGTGAGAAGGACGTCTCCAGATAGAAGCCCAGCGTGGGCAGACCCACGAATCCGAGGATGGCACTTGAGCGCAATCCGCACTCCAGGCGATAGGCGGTGTAGGTACGCATCTGTACCCAGCAGTCGGGAATGCGGGCGTACAGGAACGCAGACACTACACCGGTTCCGGGTGGTAGTAGCCGGCCGGGAACGGGATCGGACTCTTCCAGTATTTCAGAGTAAACCTTGGCAAAAATGCCCGCGTAGGGAATGGCAATGGCCAGCACCCCGGTCAGCGGATGAAAACCAAAGAACTGCAGGAAAATCAGCGCCCAGAACAATTCATGAATGGCACGTATAAAGGCGCAGAACACGCGCACCGGGTAAAACCGATAGACCAGCGACAACAGAAAGCCACAGGCGGCACCCAGTGCCACACCCACAAATGCAAACGCGACGGTTCTGAGCAGCGCAGTGGCCAGGCCCTCGGTACTGAAAAAGTCGGGGGTGGCCACGCCCAGAAAAAATTGCCCCAGATCCCGCCATGGGTTGACGGTGGTGATGGCAATGTCAGCGAAAAACAGCGCGGCAACGGCGATGGCCAGAAAGAGCAGGCTGATTTTTGCAGTGGGTGAGAGATACATAGGGTCGCGCGTCGCCTGTCAGTAGAGCGGCATAATGTCGGCGGCGGTCAGCCTGTCGCTGGCTTCATCAAGGGCAATCTGGCCGTCCTGAATGCCGACAACGCGGGTGGAATAGGTCAGCGCCATATCCACATCGTGCATCGCGATGACGCTGGTGGTGAACCGTCGGCTCAGTGCTTTCATGACCAGGTGCGCCATGGGAGCATCGAGGGCAGATATGGGCTCATCGGCCAACAACAAGTTCGACTGCCGGTAGATCGCCCGGGCAATCGCCACGCGCTGGCGCTGGCCGCCGGACAACGACGCCGTCGGGGTCCAGAACTTGTCGGCCATGGCCAGTTCCGTCAGCAGCTGACGCACGCCGTCTCTGTCTTTGCGAAACGGTCTGACCAGGGTCACCGTGTTGTACCAGGCGGAGTGTGAGTCCAGTTGGCCCATGAACACGTTATGGAACACGGGCAATGCGTTCACCAGCCCGAGATCCTGGGGCACCAGCGACGCGTGTCCGTCGACTCGCTGGTGGATCAGCTTGATCAAGGTCGACTTACCGGCGCCGCTTCTGCCCACCAGCGCAACGCGTTCGCCGTCCTTCACATGGAGAGAGAGCGGGCCAATGACCCGCTCTCCACCAAAGGAGGCCGTGAGCCCCGCAAACTCAAATCCTGACATCAATCGAGGATTCCGATTTGCTCCGCAACGGTACGGATGGGCTCGTAGTTCTCGTTAGAGGTCGGGATGAAGCCGCTGCGCGGGAAGCTTTCCAGCAATGCAGGGTCGTCCATGGCCAGTAACGCTTCGCGCACTTTGTCCATGAAGCCGTCACCGTAGCGCTCGTCGATATCGCCACGGATGGTCCATTGGTAGTTGGGGTAGGCCGGTGTTTTCCAGATGACTTTCACATCGTCGGTATTGATGTTGCCGTCTTCCAGTTCTTTCTCCCAAACGGCGTAGTTGATCGCACCCACTTCATAGGTACCGGCTTCCACCAGCCGCAAGGTGCGGGTGTGGTTGCCGCTGAAGCCCACGCGGGAAAACACATCTTCCGGCGCTTCGTTAAAGATGGTGCGGATGTGATATTCCGGAATCAGGCGGCCGGACGTGGAGCCCTTGGAGCCGAAGGTGAAGGTCTTGCCGCGAACTTCTTCTGGCAGGGTTTCGGATCGTTCAAGACCGGTGCTCTTGTGGGCAATGAAGTAGTTGAAGAAGGCCTGGTCTTCCACGCCCTGGGCGATAGCCTGAGATCCAGGTACCAGCTCCCGTGCCTGGACGCCGGAAAGGCCGCCGAACCATGCCAGTTGGACCTGGTTATTGCGAAACGCGGATATCGCCGCGGCGTAGGACTTCACCGGGATGTACTTGACCTCGACATCCAGTTCCTGCTGCAGGTAATCGGCAATACCGCGGAAGCGCTCAACCAGTTTACTTTCATCCTCATCAGGGATGGCGGTGAATACGAACGTTTGGGCGGAAGCTGCAAAGGGAATTAACACGATCAGGCTGGAAAGCATCAATTTCCGTATAAAGCTCATGGCCATTTTTATTTCCTTACGAACGGTGGATTTTTCAGGGTGTTACTCGAGTGAATGAGGATACCTTGATTTACCCCAGGCATGAACAGCTATACGATTTCCAGCTGGAATCAGCTCAGCCCGTGAGAGTGGAAAACGTTAATCATGCAATTGGCATGAACCAAAAGGCTTGTTATGGACATCCAGATACTGACACCAGCACCGCCAGGGTCGAGGGCGGGGAACCGTGCGACGGCAGAGCGTTGGCAACGATTGCTCGAGCAGGCCGGTCATCGGGTTCGGGTGCACACCGAGTTGTCATCCCAGCCGTGCGACTGCTTTATTGCGCTGCACGCCTGGCGCAGCCATGAAGCCATCGAGGTTTTCCACCAGGCCCGTCCTCAGGTACCGTTGATTGCCGTACTGACAGGGACCGACATCTACTACCACCAACATCAATACCCCGATGACACTCTTCGCTCAATGGCGCTGGCAGACGCTCTGGTCGGACTGCATCACCGTGTGGCTGAGGACATTCCGGAGGCGTTCCGGAGCAAGTTGGTGACCGTGTTGCAGTCAGCGGATCGGATTCCAGCCGCGGAACCGGAGCAAGGCCGGGCCGCCACAGGTGCCGACGCGTTCGAGGTGTGTGTGATCGGACATCTGCGGGACGAGAAAGACCCACTCAGAGCGGCGCTGGCATGCCATCATCTGCCCGCCGAATCACGCATACGCGTCACCAACGCGGGCAAAGCCCACAACCAGGAATGGCGCGTTAAAGCGGAACTGGAGCAGGCCCATAACCCCCGCTTTCAATGGGTCGGTGAGCTCAATAAGGCAGACACCCAGGCGTTGATGGCACGCTCCCGCGTGATGGTCATCAGCTCTGTTATGGAAGGTGGTGCCAATGTGGTTTCGGAAGCCTGCCGGGCCGGGCTGCCGATTCTGGCATCCGACATTTCCGGTAATCGGGGCATACTGGGTGACGACTACCCGGGGTATTTCCGGGTCGGGGATGAGCGACACCTCGCCGAACGCCTGATGCGAGCGGACACCGATGCGGGCTACCTGGCAAGCTTGCAGGCGCTGGTGTCGGACAAGGCGTCCCAATTTGTTCCAGAAGCGGAGCAGGGCGCCTTGCTGCTGGCGATAGAACAGGCCACCGCCAACAGCAAAGCAAGGCTCAATCCCGAAGGGTGATGGGCTCGATGGGCCCGCTTTCGTCCTGAGGCAGAACGCGACCGATGATCGCTGTGTGCGGGTAGCCCAATGCCTTGAGCTCGCGCACGCAATCTTCCGCAGCGTTCGCCGGAACACTGGCCAGCAGACCACCTGCGGTCTGGGGATCAAAGATCAGTGGATAACGGGGGTGTTTAACCCAGCGCTCCTGATCTCGAATACCCCGACGAAGACGGATGTTAGCCGGCTGCAGCGAGCTGAGTATTCCCGCAGTTGCGGTCTCCTCCGCGCCCGGCAGAACCGGAATGGCAGAAAGGTCAAGTTCTGCGTCAACACCCGACGGGCGGGTCATCTCCACGAGGTGACCCAGCAACCCGAACCCGGTAACGTCGGTGCATGCCTTTGATCCATGCCTGTGCAGGCATTGCGCTGCGCGCAGGTTGGACTGAATCATGGACGCCAGTGCCGCATCGATCCAGCGGCCTTTGGCGGCCAGTCGGGCGTGAGCCGCAAACAGGGTTCCGGTTCCGATAGGCTTGGTGAGAATCAGTACGTCACCGGCCTTAAGCCCGCCTTTGCTCATGACATCGTCAGGATTGATCAGGCCATTCACAGCAAAACCGAGGGCCAGTTCCTTGCCTTCACCGGTATGCCCGCCCACCAACGCGCAACCGGCCTCGTTGAGTACCTGTACGGCACCAGACATCATCTGGAAAACCACGTCCTCAACTTTGGATTCTATGCCATAAGGCACCGTGGCAACGGCGGTTGCGCTCTGTGCTTCTGCACCCATGGCAAAGACGTCACCGAGGCTGTGGTTGGCAGCCACCTGACCAAACACGTAGGGGTCATCAATGAAGGCGCGGAAAAAGTCCACGGTGTGCACCACCGCCTTGCCCGGCGGCACTCGCAACACAGCGGCGTCGTCCGGTGCGTGCAGGCCAACGAGTATGTCATCCCGCTCGATCGGCCGCAGTTCACTCAGCGCTCGCGACAACACCGTACTGCCTACTTTAGCGCCGCACCCGCCACACCGCATGGCCACCGCCGAAATCGCCTGAGAGGCCTCTTCAGGGCTTTGTGCGGCGGCGGTATCCGGTAGCGCCGTGTTTTCCTCCATCGGGGGCAGATCGCTGAATTTTGCCATGAACCGTTGGTCGATCCAGTTTTTCCAGCGCCACACCCAGGTGCCGGCAACTGAGAAGTCGCCACGGGAGGCCACCGCAAACTGATCGCCGGTACTGATCAGGGCAAGCCATTTTTTCTGGGGATTGAATGCCTTGGCGGAGCGGCCGGTGGCCATCCGTTTCAGGTTGTCCGCCAGCGGCGGTCCCTGACGCACCGCAAATACGCCAGCCTTCTCCCGGGGATGGTTGATAACGTTGGCAATATCACCGGCGGCGAAGATGGCATCGTCGTTTTCCGCCTGCAGTGTGTCCCTCACACGGATAAACCCGCCGTCATCCAACGCAAGCCCGGTGTCAGCCAGCCATGCCGGACCGCCCGCACGGGTTACCCAAAGCACCTCATCCACATCAAAGCGTTCGCCGGCTTCAGTTCGGAGCCGACCGGCTTCCACCTCGGCAACCGCCGAACCGAGATGCAGTTTTACGCCTCGGCTGCTGAGTGTTTCCTGGAACACCGCACGAACCTTGTCATTGTGCGTCGGCAGAATCTGCGACGCCGCGTCAAACAGGTGGAAGTGCAAGTGATCGGGATCCATGCCCCGCTGCTTGAGTTCATTCCGCAGACGGAACTGCATGGCGAGGGTGAGCTCGACACCACCAGCACCGGCACCTACCACGGCCACCGTCATCGGGCCCTGGTGGTTTTCGATCCGCGTCAGCAGTGCAAGCCAGCGGTTGTTGAAACCGGTAATGGGTTTCACGGGTACGGCGTGCTCTGCGGCTCCGGTGACGTCCGCAACCCGCGGAGATGAGCCGATGTTCACCGACAGCAGATCGTAAGGCACGTCGGGCCGATTACGGCACAGAACCCGTTTGCGGTTCCGATCAATTCCGACCGCTTCATCACGGTAGAAACGTGCACCGGCGTATTCTGCCAGGCGACTGAGATCAATGTGCACGTCATCGTAGGAGTAGTGGCCAGCCACGTACCCCGGCAACATGCCGGAGTAGGGGGTGTGAGTGTCGCGGCAGATCAGCGTCAGCCGCACACCCGGAACAGGGTTCATGGCGAACCGTTTCAGAACCCCAACGTGGCTATGCCCGCCGCCAATCAGGACGATGTCCCGTAATACAGGCTGCTCAGGCGTTCGCATTAAAGTGCTTTCTTGGCTTCGTCAGACAGCGTTGCAAAACCCTTCATTTTTGCGAAGGCCTGCAGCTTTTCCTTGTCGGCAGCGGATGGGTTGGCAATCTGATCAATCGACGTGATTCCGGCTTCCTGCATTTTAGTGGCAGTGGCCGGCCCGATACCTTTCACCCGGGTCAGGTCACTCTTGTTTGCTGGCTTGGCCGCTTTGGCTGCCGGCTTGGCCGGAGTTTTCCTCGCAGGCGCCTTTTTGGCCGTCTTTGTGCCGGTTTTTGCCGGACTCTTGGCCGCTGCAGTCTTGGCCGCCGCTTTGACCTTGGGTTTCGTCTCGGCCAGTTTCGCAGAGGCGGCATCGCTGGCCGCTTTCAGTTCTTTTTTCGCGTCTTTACCGGCAATGCCCAGACGCTCCAGAACGTTGTTCTGCAGTTCCTGAAACTCGCTCATGCGGCGCTCGAACTCATCGTTAAACCGCTTCATTTCACGGTCGCGCAGCTCATCCACTTCCTTGAGAAGCTTGCGAACCGGTTCCTGAACCTGGTTCTGCAGGTTGTCGAATTGCTTAAGAGCGTCGTTGATCAGGCTTTCAATCTGTGAGGACGTCTTCTCGAATTCCTTGTTCACTTTTTTAACAATTTTATCCACGCTTGGCTTGGCTTTCTTGCCCATGAAGAGTATCTCCTTGCGGTTTGTTCAGAGTAAGGGAGTGCTGGATCAGGCCGTTTGCTGTAAGCCGGAGGCCGAACCGGGGGAACGCCGTGATTTCAGAGATTTCTTTTTATTGACCACCTCGCGAATGCGACGCAGCTTCTCCGCCAGGGGAGAGTTCCCCGCATCAGTGAATTCAAAGAAATCAATGGAGTAAAAGAAGTTGCTGCAGTGTTTTCTGCGCTCTGTGACCAATCCGGACACACCTTCTGCCTGTATGTTCTCGAAGGGCATGTCCATGATCAGATCAATGATGACGGTGTCGCCGGGATTGAACACCTTGTCGGTTTTCATCACACAGCCGAAGTTATCGAACTCGAACAGCCTGGCTTCCACGGTTTCCCTGCGAAAGAGTCCCCGTTTGATGCGAAAGCGTGCGATCAGGTCTGGTAATGCTTCGTTCATGAAAAAATCTCGAGCTCTTCTGTGATCCCGGAAGACCCGGGTGGCAGTGAAACCGCGAATGATTGATTAAACAATAGCCACACTTCCTGACTTTGGCAACGACGCAGACTCGATTTCACAACAAGGTCAGCGCCATACAATGAAACGCTCAGGCAACTCATCAACTGCCACAGGCCTCATGCCAGGCCAACTTACCGGGTTTTGATCTCATACATGTCGGTACGCCGATCCTTCAGGTTGGTCACGGACCCCTCGTTGCGTACCAGCTTCAACTTCTCCAGATCCATGTCGGAAAACATGATCATTTCTGTGTTCGGGGTGGTCTCTGCCATCACCGCATCGTGGGGGAAGGCGAAGTCCGAGGGTGAAAATACGGAAGACTGGGCATACTGGACGTCCAGATTTTCTACCTTTGGCAGGTTGCCGACACTGCCGGTGATCACCACATAGCACTCGTTCTCGATGGCACGGGCCTGACCACAATGGCGAACCCGCAGATACCCGTTCTTGGTGTCGGTCCAGAATGGCACGCAGATGATGTCGACTTCCTGGCTTGCCGCAATGCGCCCAAGCTCCGGGAATTCGATGTCGTAACAGATCATGATAGCCACCCGACCGGCGTCTGTATCAAACACCTGGAACTTGTCACCCCCTTCTATGACCCAGTCTCTGCGCTCGTGGGGGGTGATGTGGATTTTCCGTTGTTCATCCACCCGGCCGTCCCGATGGCAGAGGTATGACACGTTGTAGACCCGGTCATTCTCCAGCAGCGGCATAGAGCCGGTAATGATGTTGATGTTGTAGCTCACCGCCATCTCCGACATCTCGTTGCGGAATTGCTCGGTAAAGCCGGCCAGGAACCGGATGGCCCGGGTCTGGTCCATCTGGTCGGTCAGGCCCATCAGCGGCGCATTGAAAAATTCCGGGAACAGCGCAAAGTCGCTCTTGTAGTCAGAGAGGGCGTCGACAAAGTATTCCACCTGCTTCAACACTTCGTCCACAGAGGTGAATTCCCGCATCTGCCACTGCACCGCGCCCAGGCGCACCTGGGTTTTCTTGGTACTCAGCACCGACGTAGGCGGAGTGTACAGAATGTTTCGCCATTCCAGCAGGGTAGCGTAGCCCAGCGACTTCTCATCTTCCGGCAAATACTTGTGCATCAGGCGGGTGACCTGGAAGTCGTTGGAGAGCTGAAACGTCAGGATTGGGTCGTAGATTTCCTTGCGGTCGACACGCTGGATGTACTCAGCCGGCGAGTACTGCTCGGAATACTTGTGGAAATTGGGAATGCGGCCGCCGGCAAGGATCGCGCGCAGGTTCATGGAACGGCACAGTTCCTTGCGGGCCTCGTAAAGCCGCCGGCCCAGACGGTAGCCCCGGTACTCCGGGTGAATGAATACATCAAGACCGTACAGAGAATCTCCCTTCGCGTTGTGCCAGATTTTCTCGTTGCGCAGAATCAGATCGTCGTAGGTGTGGGGGTTGCTGAAGCGCTCGTACTTGACGCAAACGGTCAGCGCTACAGCGATCAGTTCACCGGAATCCTCGATGCAGATCTGGCCGTCGGGAAACTGCTCCACCAGCGCTTTGATGGTGTCTCTCGGCCAGGCACCACCGATATCGTCGTAAATGCGATCCATCAGCTGTTGAAGCTGGTCGTAATCATCCAGGGTAAGATTGCGGAGATTAAGGTGCAGCTCTTCATGGGCCATAACAGGGAGGCTCCCGGCAAAAGAATGAGAAGTTCACGCCCGATACAGAGGTATCAGGGTCAGCGATCTGTCCGATTTTAACAGATGGCACTAAAGACTTCGCATAAAGGACGGAAAGACTTACATAACTTCCTTGATTATCCTGCTCATGCACCAGAGCCTGTCACGCGGCATCAGCGGCTGAATACTTCCAGCCGCCGGCGGAGGTTGCTGAGAGTCTGGCGGCCGATGGTGCGGGATTCCTCGCTCAGGAAGGGGTTGCGCAGCACCACAACGTTGCGCTGGTCCAGGGCGAGTTCCTCAAGTGGCTTACCGTAGTACGTTCTCAGGAAGTGGCCGAAGCTGCCGTCCACAATGGCCCGCTCCATGCCAAGCTGAACCCGGTGAGCTGTCAGGTAGTCGTCCGGTGCGGTAAAGAAATAGGAAGGCATAGGGTAGGCGAGCAGGAGGGTAGGCTCGATCACCAGATCGGGGTCGTCCTCGATCGCGAGATCGAACGTGACCTCACTGACGCCGCGGGCAAAGCAGTCGAAGCGATCATTCCGTAACATCCGGAACAGAATCTCATAGCGGGTATGTGTAACGACCGGAATGTCATTGACTTCCAGAATGTCGGTGTCCGGCCAGTGCAGACCCTGCCCAATGCGGATGCCCCGGTCCCGTATGTCCTCCACGGATTTCACACCATCGAACAGGGGTAGGGAATGAGGGCGTACAACGCATACCCGGAATCCCAGGAGGCCGCCATCAATGGGGATCGGGATTGCCAGTAACGCCGACTCCCGCTCCCGACTGCT
This sequence comes from Marinobacter goseongensis, assembly GCF_023156235.1. Classification (GTDB taxonomy): domain Bacteria; phylum Pseudomonadota; class Gammaproteobacteria; order Pseudomonadales; family Oleiphilaceae; genus Marinobacter; species Marinobacter goseongensis. The sequence goes on from NZ_JAKZAI010000002.1 coordinate 217,231, forward strand.
GGCCACGTTGGCAATGTCGATCAGCTTGCTGCGGGATTCTGCCATCTCGCGCAGCACGCGCCCCTGACCCATCTCAACACTACGTACGACGCGGAAGTCGCCGTATTCCGGTGTCTTGGCAAGCGCAAGCTGAAGCAGTGCCAGAATGGCCGGGCTGTCAAAGTTTCGGTACCAGAGTTTGTATTCCCGCACCGGTGGGGGCTGGTACTTGTCTGCAGCAGACACAGCCGCGGCGACGGGCTCCAACAGAAAAAAAGACAACGCCAGCACCAGTGCAACGCGCACGGCGGGTTTTCTCCAGCACCGAGGACTGTCGGAATAGCTGGCCATGCTTGGCTTTTCTCCCTGCTTCCGGATTGCGGGATCGTCGTTTTCACGCAGTTTAGAACATAATTCGCAGATGTAACTGTGCCTAATTCTAAAAAACTGTAAAAGACGCTTGCGAAACCCGGAACCGGCCTGCAATCATTCCATCACTCGCCGCAATGGCCTCTATCCCCGCACTTAACGGAATACAGCATCATGGCATTCATTGACAGCCTTATAGGCGCTACCGGACAGTGGGTATCCAGCAGTGATCCCAGGGCACCGATCACCAATCCCGTTGCATGGCTGAAGAAAACCAGCGGCTACGCGGCGGTAAACCGGATTATTGGTCTGGCCATCCCATTTGCGCCGCGAAACGGGTTCAGTGTTGAGGAGGTTCGCCCCGGGTTCGTCAAGGCACGAATTCGGCTAAAGGGAAACAAAAACCACTTTGGTAGCCTGTACGCGGGCGCCTATTTCCTGGTGGCGGAAATTCCCGGAGGCGTGCTGACGTTATTCGATCTTGGGCCGGCATACACGCCGATTCTGAAAGAGATGACCCTGCAATTCCTGCATCCTGCAAACTCGGATGTCACCGTGACCTTCGAGCTGGATTCAGACACCGTGAGGGCGATCAAGGCCGAAGCCGATGAAACCGGCCGTGCCGCATTTGCCCTCGAGGGCATGCTGTATGACAACGAAGGCAATCACGTGGCCACGTCCATTGCCCAGTATCGGGTTCGCAAGAAGGGCTTCACGCCTCGCTGAGATCGCCCAGCGTCTGCAGAAAAATCTCGCCGTATTTTTCCAGTTTTGCGGTGCCCACGCCGTTCACTTCAGCCAGTTCTGAGAGCGTAGTGGGCCGCCGTTCGAGCATGTCAAACAGGGTGGTGTCGTGGAAAATCACGTAGGGCGGCACGCCCTGTTTGTCCGCCAGTGCCTTGCGACAGGCTCGCAGGGCTTCCCATCCGGCCTGGTCGGTAATCTGGTCACTGATCTTCGCCTTCGCACTGCCGGAGCCCGAGCGCCCTGAGGACTTCACCGGTACCGGGTCCTTACGAAGCTGGATGGGTTGCTCACCCTTGAGCAGGGGGCGGCACTGCTCGGTGAGTTGCAAAGAGCCGTAGCCCTCCGGGTCCGCCCGCAAGTAGCCGTTGGCCACCAGTTGGCGAAAGACCGATTTCCAGTCATTGGCGGACAGTTCCGTGCCGATACCAAAGGTGGACACCTTGTCGTGGCCGAACTGGCGTACGCGCTCGTTGTCGGAGCCTCGCAGGACATCGATCAGGTAGGTCACGCCATAGCGTTGCCCGGTTCTGAATACGCAAGACAGGGCCTTCTGCACCGCCACGGTGCCATCCCAGGTATCCGGCGGCACGAGACAGGTGTCGCAGTTGCCGCAGGGCTCATCCAGAGTGTCGCCAAAGTACCGGAGCAGCACCTGCCGCCGACAGCTGGTCACTTCACACAATCCGAGCATGGCATCCAGCTTCTGGCGTTCAACCCGTTTGAACTGATCGTTCCCCATGGACCCTTCGAGCATCTGGCGCAGCTTGATAACATCCTGCAGCCCGTAGACCATCCAGGCTGTGGAGGGCTTGCCGTCCCGACCGGCCCGGCCGGTCTCCTGGTAATAGGCCTCAAGGCTTTTCGGCAGGTCCAGGTGCGCCACGAACCGCACGTCGGGCTTGTCGATACCCATGCCGAAGGCAATGGTGGCCACTACGATGACTCCGTCTTCCCGCAGAAAACGTTCCTGATTCCGCGCCCGCTCAGGCGCATTCAGGCCGGCGTGGTAGGGCAGAGCGGTGTAGCCTTTGTCCGACAACATGCGCGCGGTTGCGTCTACCTTGTTCCGGGACATACAGTACACAATGCCACAGTCATCATCATGTTCTGCTTTAATAAAGTCCAGCAACTGCTTGTTTGCATTTGTTTTCGGGGATATCCGATATTGAATGTTCGGGCGATCGAACCCGCTGACAAAGTGGCGGGCCTCGGTGAGTGATAAACGCTCGGCAATCTCCTGTCGGGTGCGTTCATCGGCGGTTGCGGTCAAGGCAATCCGCGGCACCGTGGGGAACTCCCGCGCCAACAGGCTCAGCTCCAGATAATCTGAGCGGAAATCGTGGCCCCACTGAGAGACACAGTGGGCTTCGTCAATGGCAAACAGGGAAATGGACGCATCGTGCAACAGATCCCGGGTGCGCGGCTGGATAAGACGTTCCGGCGCGCAGTACAGCAGGTCGAGCTCGCCGGTCATCAGCGCGTTTTCGGTGTCGCGGGCCTGGGCGTAATCCATGGTGGAGTTCAGAAACGCGGCGCGAACGCCGAGCTCGTTCAGGGCGGCAACCTGATCCTGCATCAGCGCGATCAGCGGGGATATCACCACCGCCGTACCCGGACGGACCAGCGCGGGCACCTGATAGCAAAGGGATTTACCACCGCCAGTGGGCATCAGTACCAGGGCATCGCCGCCACTGACCACTTCACGAATGATGTCGCCCTGCAGCGGGCGGAACGTTTCATAGCCGAACACCTCGTGCAGAACCTGCTCGGGGTCTTTGAGGGAGAGGGTCGGGCGTTCTGTGCTGAGCTGATCGAAGTCCATGGATTGCCAGTGCCGGGATGCGGAAAGGGTCGCTGCCATACAATGCGAAGTGCGAAATGATACCAGATTCGCCAGCTCAGTTGAGGCAAATGCCGTGGATAAACGCTACAATATCGCGATTTTCAGGGTCATCGCCCCCGAAGTTCAGCCCTTGACTGACACCGAAAACAACAGGAACTCCATGCAGGAATTTGACGCCATCCGTCCCTATTCGGACGAAGAAACCGGCTCTGCCATCCAGCGCCTGGTGAATGATCCGGAATTTCTCGACATGATTGCCCGTTTCAAATCCCCCGCTTTGGCCCGTTGGGCGCCGGCGCTGGTGAGGGTCTGGATCAAGCGTTGGCTGGTCAGCAATTTCGGGCATCTGCAGCGGGTGGATGATCTGCAGTCCAAGGTGTCCGGTCACGTCAGCGAACTGGTGGATCATACCACCACCCGGGTGACTCAAAGCGGGCTGGAAAATCTCGACAAGCACAGTGCCCACCTGTTCATCTCCAATCACCGCGACATCGTGTTCGATCCCATGGTGGTGAACTACCTGCTTTATGCCAATGGGTTCAACACCACCCGCATTGCGATTGGCGACAACCTGTTGGCGAATCGGGTGTTTGCCGAGATGATGCGGCTGAACAAGAGTTTCGTGGTGCGCCGCAACATGACCAGCCCACGGGAAATGCGTGACGCTTACATCATGCTGTCCGGATTCATCAATCACAGCATTGATACCAATCACAGCATCTGGATAGCCCAGCGGGAGGGGCGCGCCAAAGACGGCCTCGACGTTACCGATCCGGCTATCATCAAGATGTTCTACATGAGTAAGAAGAAAAGCGGCCTGGATTTCGCGGAAGCCATGAATCGCCTCCACATTGTGCCGGTCTCCATCGCTTACGAGTACGACCCCTGTGACGTCGACAAGGCGAAGGAGCTGGAAACCCGCGCCCGCACCGGCAGCTACACCAAGGCGCCGGGAGAGGACACTAAACAGATCATGAAGGGGCTGACAGGATTCAAGGGCCACGTGCACGTGCACTTCGGTGCCCCGATCGCCGATTCGCCGGGTAACGCCAGGGATCTGGCTGCCCGCATAGACCGGGAAATGCACGCCAACTACCACCTGCATGCGTCCAATCTGGTGGCTCACCGGCAACGGGGCATTCATCCCCAGGCCCACACCACGCCAGATACCGTGACCGATGCGGTGGTTACCGCGGAAGCCTGGTCACCGGCGGAATTTGAGGCCGCGGAGTCCGAGATGGAGCGCCGGCTCGAGCACTGCGAACCGACCATCCGGCCGTATCTGCTGGACATGTATGCCAACCCGGTGGTCACTGCGCTGCAGGCCAGTGAGCCAGCAGCCGATCACCAAACTGACGATTGAGGTATGTTTGTGCCGGAACTGAAGTACATCGAACTGGAAACCAATCCGAACCCCACCGCTGCCGTGATCTGGCTGCACGGGCTGGGCGCCAGCGGTCATGATTTCGAGCCGGTGGTTCCCGAACTGGGCCTGCCCGCCGACGCGGCTGTCCGGTTCCTGTTCCCCCATGCCCCGGAGCTGCCGATTACCATCAACGGCGGCATGATCATGCCCGGCTGGTATGACATCAAGGGCATGAACATTGACCGGGTAGTGGATACAGCACAGCTGAAAGTGTCTGCCGCCGCCGTCGCCCGGATGATCGACCGTGAGATCGAACGGGGTATCCCGGCGGCGAACATTGTGATTGCCGGGTTCTCCCAGGGTGGCGCCGTGGCCTACGAACTGGGCCTGAGTTATCCCCAGCGTCTGGCCGGAATCCTCGCTCTGTCTACCTATTTTGCAACCGCAAAAACGGTGGAGCCATCAAAGGCGAACGCCGGCCTGCCCATCAATGTTTACCATGGTACGTTTGATCCGGTTGTTCCGGAATCCCTGGGGCGCCGAAGTGTGCAGCAACTGGAAGCAATGGGATTCCAGCCACGCTACGAAACCTTCCCGATGGAGCACAGTGTCTGCCTTGAAGAGATCCAGGACATCGGCCGCTTTATCGAGCAGCACGCACTCTGACGACACGCACCTCGGGCTCACAACCAGACCATGGCCCCCATCTCCAGCGGGTGGGTCAACCCCTGGTGGTAGGGGTAAACGCGGATGCGCAGTGATTGCAGTCCAGGATAGGGGGGCAGAATCCGCGTTGAGAATACCGTTGCCCCTCCGGTGTCCGCGTCGGTATTAGTCGCTGTGTTGTGCTGAAGCAGGAACCGATCCGGGCCCGGGCAGTCGTGGGTGCCGGTGCATTCCGCCGTCACCAGACACTCTACCCGCACATCCTCCGGCCACAGACCATTGAGCTGAACATTGACCGACAGCGAGATTTCTTCATCGTGGAGACAGGTTGCGGCGACACACTGGTTGACCGACAGGGACACCCCGGCCCAGTCCTGTCGGACCCGCTGCTTCCATTCCGCCAGTTCGATGGCCAACCGGCTGCTGTCTGCGGCCAGCTTTATGCCTTGCATTGTGGCAGGCCGGTAATACCGCTCGACGTAGTCCATCACCATTCGCTGGCTGTTGAACCTTGGCGTAATGGTCTTCATGGACGCTTTTGATCGCTGGACCCAGCCTTTGGAATAGCCCTGGGAGGCGCGGTTGTAATAGAGCGGCACAATCTCGAACTCAATCAGATCCAGCAGGTCACGGGCTTCCTCCTGATTGCGAAATTCCAGGTCAAGTTCCGTGCTGCGGGGGTTGATTGCCCAACCATTCTTGCCGTTATAGCCCTCGCCCCACCAGCCATCCAGCACACTCAGGTTGAGGGCGCCGTTCAGCGCGGCTTTCTCACCGGAGGTGCCGCTCGCTTCCTTGGGGTATTCCGGCGTATTCAGCCACACATCCACGCCACTGAGCAGTCGTCGGGCCATCGCCTGGTCGTAATCTTCCAGCAGGATGACGTGCCCCATCAGCGCCGGTTGCATCGACAGGTCGTGGATCACACGAATCAGCTGTTGCCCGGGTTTGTCCTTGGGATGCGCCTTGCCGGCGAACACCAGCACCACCGGGCGTTCAGGGTCAGTAAGCAGACGTTCCAGACGGTCGAGATCCGAAAAAATCAGCGTGGCGCGCTTGTACGTGGCAAAGCGGCGGGCGAACCCGATCACCATGGTGTCTTTTTCCGGCGACACCAATTGACGCGTCATGCGTTCGGTTACCGAGTGACCAGTGCCGTTGCGCCGATGCTGGCGCTTGAGACAGCGAACAATGTAATCACCCATCTGCTGCTTGAGCGCCTTGTGCACGCTCCAGTAATGGTAATCGGGGATCCGGTCGATGAACTCCCAGAACTCCGTATTCCGCAACTCGCTTTTCCAGGTCGGGGCCTGGATATCGAACAGGCTGGACCATTCCGGTGCCAGGAACGTCGGCACATGCACACCGTTGGTGATGAAGCCCATGGGGTTCTCTCTAGCCGGCACCTGGGGCCAGATGTCACCCTCCATACCAGACGCAACCCCGCCATGAATCCGGCTGACCCCGTTATGAAACCGGGACCCACGTAAGCCCAGACTGGTCATGTTGAAGGAGTCGCCGGAGGATTTGGAGCCCAACTGGAAAACCGACTCGAACTCCAGGCCCGTCTCGGCGAGGTAAGCAGCGAGATGATGCTGAACCAGTGCGCGGGGAAAAATATCGTGGCCCGCCGGCACCGGCGTGTGAGTCGTAAACAGTGTGGCGCCGGCATTGAGCTCCAGCGCCGCTTCAAAGGACAGGCCGTCAGCCATGGCCTGGCGGCAACGCTCGAGGATCAGAAAAGCGGCGTGCCCCTCGTTAATGTGCCAGACCGTGGGGCAGAGGCCGAGAGCGCTCAGCACCCGAGCTCCGCCAATACCCAGCACCATCTCCTGGCTGATGCGGGTGGTTTCATCACCACCGTACAGCTGCAGGGTCAGTTCCCGGTCACCAACCGTATTTTCCTCAACGTGGGTGTCCAGCAGATATAGCCGGATATGGCCGACCCGGGCTTCCCAGACCCTGGCGTGAACAAGGCGGCCCGGGAAGGGCACGGATACCCGCAGCGGCTCACCTTCCTGTTCGACCAGTGATATGGGCAGTTCGTGGCTGTAATGGGACTGGTAGCGAGCAATCTGCTGCCCTTGGGCATCGATGGTCTGGATAAAATAGCCTTGCTGATACAACAGGCCTACCGCCACGAACGGCAGCCCCAGGTCACTGGCGGCCTTGCAATGGTCACCGGCGAGAATCCCCAACCCTCCGGAGTAGATCGGAAAGCTCTCGTGAAAGCCGAATTCAGCGCAGAAATACGCCACCAGCGCGGTGTCAGGATCCAGGCGGGTGGTTACCTCCGGCCCGGGTTCGGCGTCCAGATAAGCATCGTAACTGCTCAGTATGCGGCGATACTCGGAGAGAAAGGCGCGATCTTCGGCCGCTTCTTCCAGGCGGTTCTGCGCAACCCGCCGCAGAAACAGCTTCGGGTTGTGCGCCACTTTCTGCCACAACCGCAGGTCAATCCGCGCAAACAGGCTTCGAACACCGTGATCCCAGCTGCAGAAAAGATCGTTGGCCAGCTCGTCCAGGCGGGTGAGTGCCTCAGGGATGGTAGGCCGGGCTTCCAGTTTGAATTCAGTGGCGTTGTGCATGATTGTCGCCTCCCACAGGGGCTGCCCCGTTAGTCATCATCCGTGCTCTGGCGGGCGGCCAGAGCCTGGCGGTAGATGTTGGTGTATTCCCAGGCGCGGGTCTGCCAGGAATAGTCACCGGCCATACCGTTGCGTTGCAGCTTGCGCCAGGTTTTCGGATCCCGGAAAGCGTCCAGCGCCCGGTCGATTGCCGCACACAGGGCCGGGGGTTCCGGTTTGCTGAAGGTAAATCCGTTCGCCTGATCGGCGCTCGCGGTTTGCGGGTCGAACACCGTATCAGCCAATCCGCCCACCCGGTGTACCACAGGTACGGTGCCGTAGCGCATGCTGTACATCTGGTTGAGCCCGCAAGGCTCGAACCGTGACGGCATGATGAAAAGGTCGATGCCGGCAGTGATGCGGTGGGCCAGGGTTTCGTCAAAGCCGAGTGTCACCGACAGCTGTCCGGGATGGTGTTCGGCCAGATCGAGCGCAGCCTGTTCGTAGTCACGCATACCCGAGCCCAGAATTACGCACTGGCAACCGCTGTGCAGTAACTCCGGCAGAACGGCCAGCAACAGATCGATGCCTTTTTGCTCCACCATCCGCCCGATAAAACCCAGTATCGGGCCCTCGAAGTTGGTGTCGAGACCGACCTGCCGCTGCAGATCCCGTCGGCATAGCCGCTTGTTTCCCAGAGACCGGGCACTGTAATGATGGTCCAGGAGCGGGTCGGTTTGCGGATCCCAGTGGCGGGTATCGATCCCGTTGAGAATGCCGGTGAGGGCCGGATGCCGGTAGCGGAGCAGCCCATCCAGGCCGCAGCCCAGCTCCGGTTGGCAGATTTCCCGGGCGTATCCGGGGCTGACCGTGGTCAGGAGGTCGCTGAACACCAGCCCGCCCTTGAGAAAGGACAGTTGGTCGTGAAATTCCAGCCGATCGAAACGCCAGAGCGCGTCTGGTAACTCCAGGGCCCGGAAGACGCCGTGGGAGAAGAGCCCCTGGTACGCCAGGTTGTGGATGGTGAACACCGTTGCCGGTCGCTGGCGAGTGTTACTCAGAAACACGGGGACCAGCCCGCTCTGCCAGTCGTTGCAGTGCACCAGGTCCGGCACCCAGTCAAGGCCAGCCTGGCCAAGCGCCATCCGCGCTGAGACCCGGGCGAACAGACAGTAACGCTGGGCGTTATCCGCCCAATCCTGGCCTTCGGCGTTCTGGTAGGGGCTACCCGGGCGGTTAAACAGAGGCTGGCAATCCACCAGCCACAACACGACAGCGGTGCCGGGTAACCGTGTCTGCCAGAGTGTCACATCGTAGCTCTCGACATTCAGCTGCGCCCTCCGGCAAGCACCGCTGGCAACGGCCACCGCCATTGCTTCGGGGTAGCCGGGGAGAACTATCTGCACGTCGTGATCCATCGTGCACAGGGCTTCCGGCAAACTAGCAGACACGTCCGCGAGCCCGCCGGTCTTGATCACCGGGTGCACCTCACTGGTCACAAAAAGCACCCTGGTCACAATGGCTGCTCCAACACCACCGCACCCAGCGGGGGCAGGGTGAGCGCGATGGACTGGGCCTGTCCCATCCAGGGCTGTGAGTCCGCGGTGAGCGGCAACGGATTCCCCAGATTGCTGCCGCCGTAGTATACGGAATCAGAGTTCAGTCGCTCAGTCCAGACACCGGAGCTGGGCACGCCAACCCGGTAATGGTATCGGGGCAACGGTGTAAAATTAATGATGACGATGACCCGTTGTGCCTCTGCCTGCCTGAGGAAGCTGATCACTGACTGGGTGGAATCGTGACAGTCGATCCAGGCAAAGCCATCGGGTCGGTAATTGGCCCGGTGCAGGGCCGGCTGTTCTTTCAGCAGGTAGTTAAGATCCCGCACCAGCTGTTGCAGGCCCAGGTGCTCGTCCTGCTCAAGCAGTGACCAGTCCAGCTCCCGTTTTTCGCTCCATTCCCGGCGCTGGCCGAACTCACCGCCCATGAACAGCAACTTCGCGCCAGGGTAGGTAAACAGATAAGTGAGCAACAGCCGCAGGTTGGCCCTTTGCTGCCAGTCATCTCCGGGCATCTTGTTCAGCAGGCTGGCTTTCTCGTGCACAACCTCATCGTGCGACAGGGGCAGCAGAAAGCTCTCACTGAACGCGTACAACACGCCGAACGTGAGCTTGTCGTGGTGGTATTGCCGGAATACCGGATCCTGGCTGAGATAATCCAGGGTGTCGTGCATCCATCCCATGTTCCATTTCAGGCAAAATCCCAGCCCACCCACCGATTCCGGTCGCGTGACCTGGGGCCACGAGGTGGACTCCTCAGCCATGATCATGGTGCCGGGGTAGCGCTCGCGGCAGATCTGGTTCAGTTCCCGCAGGAATTCGATCGCCTCGAGATTTTCGTGGCCACCGTGGATGTTCGGCAGCCAGTCGCCCTCGTCGCGGGAGTAGTTCAGATATAACATCGACGCCACCGCATCCACCCGCAGACCGTCAATGTGAAAGGTGTCCAGCCAGAACAGCGCACTGCCAATCAGAAAGTTGCGCACTTCATGGCGGGCGTAGTTGTAGATCAGGGTGCCCCAGTCCTGGTGCTCGCCCTGGCGGGGGTCCTCATGTTCGTACAGAGCGGAACCGTCAAACCGCGCCAGGGCGTGGGTATCCTTGGGAAAATGGCCGGGCACCCAATCGAGCAACACCCCGAGGTGGTTGCGGTGGCAGCAGTCCACGAAATAGCGAAAATCGTCCGGTGTGCCGAACCGGCTTGTGGGCGCATAGTACCCGGTTGTCTGATAGCCCCAGGATTCATCAAGGGGGTGCTCGGTAATCGGCAACAACTCGATGTGGGTGAAGCCCATGTCCCGCACGTAGGGCACCAGCTGGTCGGCCAGTTCGCGGTAATTCAGCCAGCGCCCTGACCCGTGAAGCCGCCAGGAGCCGGCGTGTACTTCGTAGATCGAGAGTGGCTGATCCCGCCAGTTCCAGCAGTTGCGATGGGCCAGCCAATCACCATCGCCCCAGCTGAAACGACTACGCTGAGTCACCACCGCTGCCGTCGCCGGCCGGGGTTCGAAGGCTTGACCGTAGGGGTCGGTCTTGATCAGTTGTTCACCGTCGCCGATGGTAATGGCGTATTTGTAGAGGGCACCTGCAGCCAGCTGCGGCCGGAAACACTCCCAGACACCACTGTCCTGGCGCTTATGCAACGGGTCAGCGCCTGGCTGCCAGCCGTTAAAATCACCGATCACACTGACGGCTTGCGCAGCGGGCGCCCAGACTGCAAACCGCACGCCTTCGTCACCACCGTAGCGGCAAAGGTGAGCGCCCAGCACGTTATAGATGTGCCAATGCTTTCCCTGTCCGAAAAGGTGCAGGTCGAATTCGCTGAGGCTTGGGCTTTCCATAGTCCGAAGAGCTTCCCGACGTGTTCTGTTTCTGGTTCCGATCCATTGGACGCCAATCAGGCTGATCAAATAATGATCAGCGACAAGTTTTCGTCATGTTGTCGATGCTAACCTTTCAGCCATGATTGATACGTCAAAATATAGTCTATTATTCCTTCAGGGGCAGACGAGGGAAGCCGAAGACCGACAGGGTAGTCAGGGAAGCCGCCATGCAAACCGCCAAACGTTTTGTCAGCCGACTCACACGCCAGACCCTCGCACTGGTGCTGGCTGGAGGTCGGGGATCACGTCTGTACGACCTCACCAAATGGCGCGCGAAACCCGCCGTCCCATTCGGTGGCAAGTTCCGCATCATCGATTTTCCATTATCTAACTGTATCAACTCCGGTATCGGTCAGGTCGGGGTGATTACCCAGTACAAATCCCACTCCCTGATGCGCCACATCCAACGCGGCTGGGGCTTTCTGCGCGGAGAACTTGGCGAGTTTGTGGAACTGCTGCCGGCGCAGCAGCGCATCGAGACCTCCTGGTACGAGGGCACAGCGGACGCCGTGTTGCAGAATCTGGACATCATTCGCAGCCACGCGCCCGAGTATGTACTGATCCTCGCCGGGGACCACGTCTACAAGATGGACTACGGCACCATGCTGGCCTATCACGTGGAGAACGACGCCGACGTCACCGTGGGCTGTATCGAAGTGCCGCTGGAGGACGCGTCGGCATTCGGTGTGATGTCGGTGAATGATGAGCTGCGGATCACCGAGTTTGTCGAGAAGCCAGAGCAACCCAAACCGATGCCGAACCAGCCGGAGAGGGCATTGGCATCCATGGGTATCTATGTGTTCAGCACACGGGTTCTGTTTGATGAATTGCTCAGGGATCATCAGCTTGCCACAGACTCTTCACATGATTTCGGCAAAGACATCATTCCCTCCATCATTGCCCGCCTGCGGGTGATGGCATTTCCTTTCCGCAACCCGGTACAAGACAAGCCGGCCTATTGGCGAGACGTGGGCACCATCGATTCCCTGTGGCAGGCCAACCTGGAACTGATCGGTATCAGCCCGGAGCTGAACCTCTATGATCCGGACTGGCCCATCTGGACCTACCAGGAACAGCTGCCGCCGGCAAAGTTCATTTTTGACGATGACAACCGCCGGGGCATGGCAGTAGATTCCATGTTGGCCGGAGGCTGCATCGTCTCCGGCGCGTTAGTCCGGCATTCCCTGCTGTTCTCGCAGGTGCGGGTACATTCGTTCACCACGGTATCGGATGCGGTGATTTTTCCCGATGTGGATATCGGCCGCCACTGCGAAATCCACCGCGCCATTATTGACCGTGGATGTCGTATTACGGAGGGCACCACCATCGGCGTCGATCCCGACAAGGACCGGGAACGGTTCTACGTGTCACCCAAGGGCGTGGTGCTCGTCACCCCCGAGATGCTCGGGCAGGATTACCCCCATGGCCTCTGACCGCCGCACGCCCGTGGTCTTTTGCTGGCACATGCATCAGCCGGGCTACCGGGATCAGAAAACCGGTACCTTCCTGTTTCCCTGGGTGTACCTGCATGCCCTGAAAGACTACAGCGATATGGCCGCCCACCTGGAGGCGCACCCGGGTGCCCGAGCTGTGGTGAACTTTGCCCCGATCCTGCTGGAGCAGATTGAAATCTACCTGGTGGATATTGAACGCTGGCGCCACTGTGCCGGCGAGATCGGTGATCCGCTGTTGGCGGCACTGGTAGCTGGCGAACTGCCGGAACCCGGCGCGCCGGGGTTCCTCGACATCATGGAAAAATGTTTGCGGGCCAACTCTGAGCGCATCATTCAGCGCTTTCCAGCCTTTGCCCGCCTGTCACAGCTCGCCGACTTCTACCGTTCCCGGCCGGAAATGCAGCGATACATCGCCCCGGCGTTCCTGTCCGATCTGCTGGTATGGTATCACCTGGGCTGGATGGGCGAGATCATCCGCCGCCGCAATGCCTGCGTGCAGTCGCTGCAGGAGAAGGCTCAGGGTTTCAGTGCCGATGACCGCATCGCTCTGCTGAACGTGATCTTCGACACCCTCGCCGGCATTGGTCCTCGCTACCGCCACCTGGCCCAGACTGGCCAGGTGGAGCTGTCCGTCAGCCCCTACAGTCACACCATGGTGCCGTTACTGATTGATCTTGGTAGCGCCCGGGAAGCCATGCCGGAGATCCCGCTGCCCGCCCATAGCGGTTATCCGGAAGGTATGGCCCGCGCCCGGTGGCAATTTCAGCAAGCACGGGAGGTGTTCCAACGCTTTTTCGGAATGGAGCCGACCGGATGCTGGTCGTCGGAAGGGGGCCTCAGCCAGCAGACACTCCAGCAACTCGCGCAAGCTGGCTTCCGGTGGACGGCAAGCGGTGATTCCGTACTCCACAACAGCCTGCGTTCGGCGGGAGCGGCCGGGCAGGGAATCAAGAACCCGTCCATTCATCAGGCCTACCGGTTCGGCGATGCGGACATCACCGTTTTTTTCCGGGATGACGGCCTGTCTGACCTGATCGGGTTTACCTACGCAGACTGGCACGCCTCGGATGCTGTCGCGGATCTCACCTCTCATATGGAAACCATTGCGTCCCACGGCACTGATCTCGGGCCTCAGGTGATTTCGGTAATTATGGATGGGGAAAATGCGTGGGAATACTATCCGGAGAATGCCTTTCACTTTCTCGATGAACTGTACGAGGTTCTCGAGAGCCATCCCCGCTTGCAGCTGACGACCTACCGGGAGCTGCTTGAGCAGGGCGATCTATCGCCGGTCAGCCTACCCACGGTCGTCGCCGGCAGCTGGATTTACGGCACCTTCTCAACCTGGATCGGAGACCCGGACAAGAACCGCGCCTGGGATCTGCTTTGTGAGGCCAAGCAGCATTTTGATCGCGCCGTGGATAACGGCGCGCTGACGACGGAACAAAAAGCGGCCGCCACGCAACAGCTGGCAATTTGCGAAGGCTCAGACTGGTTCTGGTGGTTTGGTGATTACAACCCGGCCCAGGTGGTCAGTGATTTCGAACACCTGTACCGGCGGCACCTCGTGAACCTGTACGAACTGATTGGCTACCCGGCACCCCCTTCGGTGTTCCAGAAACTGAGCCAGGGCAGTGGCGCTCCCGCCCGCGGCGGCGCGATGCGCCCGGGCCATGATGCGGACACCGGCGCATGACCTCCGGCCGCCAATTATCGGAGGTTCTGAACCACCGGCGCGCAGGCGTGTTGCTTCATCCAACCTGTTTGCCCTCCCGGCACGGACTGCTCGGCCAGAGCGCGCGCCGATTTCTGGACTTCATGGCAGAGGCCGGCCTGACCGTTTGGCAAACCCTGCCTCTGGGACCGACTCACGCGGATCTGTCGCCCTATCAGTCGTTATCCGCCCACGCCGGCAATCAGGAGTTCATTGATCTTGAGGAACTGGTAGCGGCGGGCCTGGTCCGCCAGGATGAGCTGGGTTCGGAAAACAACAGCGCGCAGCGAAAATCTGTTCTGGCGCTGGCAAGTGACCGCTTCTTCAACGATTCAGAGGCGCGACCCGAGGCATCGGGCAGGGATGAATTTACCGCGTTCTGCGCTGCTAACGCGCAGTGGCTGGATGACTACTGTCTGTTCTGCGCCATTCGTGAGGTCTATCCCGACCAGAGCTGGCTGGGCTGGCCCAGTGAGCTGAGAAACCGGGAGCCCGGGGCATTGGCCCGTTTTACGGAAACTCACTGGGAATCACTGCGACGACTGCGATTCGAGCAGTTCCTGTTCGACACTCAATGGCATCGGCTTCGGGATTATGCCAGCGAGCGGGGCATTCTGCTGTTCGGAGACATCCCCATCTTCGTGGCACACGATAGCGCCGATGTGTGGGCCGAACCATACCTGTTCAAGCTGGACAAGAATGGCCAGCCACAATGTGTGGCCGGCGTGCCACCGGATTATTTCTCGCCGGAAGGCCAGCACTGGGGCAACCCGGTCTATGACTGGGACGCGATGGCAAAGAACGACTATGCATGGTGGTTGTCGCGTCTGGACACCCAGAGGCGTTTCTTCGATCTGATCCGCATCGACCATTTCCGGGGACTGCACGCGTATTGGGAAATCCCGGCCGACCAGCCGGCACCGAAGAACGGTTATTGGGTGGAGGGCCCGGGCACACGATTCCTTGAGGCCTGCTTCGGGCGTTTTCCCGATTTACCCCTGGTGGCCGAAAATCTGGGCATCATCAGCGACGAGGTGGAGGCACTGCGTCATTCCTTTCGCTTGCCAGGCATGACCGTGATTCAGTTCGGATTTGACGGCAGCGCCGGCAATCCCCACCTGACCCACAACCAGCGGCGACGGGATCTGGTGTATTCCGGCACCCACGACAACGACACCACCCTGGGTTGGTACCTGAGCCTCGACAACCACACCCGCGGATATGTTGATCATTACCTCGGAAACTCTGCGGACCCGATGCCATGGCCGGTAATCCGGGCGGGCTTCCAGTCAGTCTGCCAACTGGCCATGTTTCCGATGCAAGACTTGCTGGGTCTGGACGGAAGCAGCCGCTTCAATACGCCGGGCACGACCTCAGGAAACTGGATCTGGACACTGGATTGGAGTCTTTGTGCAGACGGGTTAGCTGACCGTATTCACGAATTGGCAAGACTTTACGGGCGTCTTCCCTAGGCTTGCATGGGAGACGAATTGCAGGTGGTTAATAGTTGACCTGAATCAACAGCGGTTTTCCCGTATAGGGTCTATTATTTGATCAATAATGACCCAACTCGGGTGTTCGATCAGCGAATAGGGGAGGCCCCATGGAACACAGGCTCAGCAAGCGCATATTGGGAAAGCTCGGGCTTCTGGTTTACAAGCGCGGCTTGCCGGTCGCGACGGGACAGATCCGCGACGCCAGCAAACGCGGGCTATTCATTGCCACCGATTACACCGATGTTCAACTGAATCAGACAGTTGAGCTGGAATTCAGATTTCCGGACCGGAAAGAAAATGCTTTCCGTCGCATAAAGGCGCACGTGGTCCGCAAATGCGACAACGGGCTCGGGGTGGATTTCGAGGGAATGGATAACGATGGGTTCACCATCACCGCCTTGTTGTCCTGGCTCCACAAGCACAATCACATCGTCAGCCACTTTCCACCAATACGGCACAACTCCTATCACTGAGCACTGCAATTTCTGCAACAGGGAAGATCATCATGGAACGACTCAAGGACAAGGTGGCCATCGTAACCGGTGGCGCACTGGGCATTGGTAAAGCAGCGGTGACGAGAATGGCGGAGGAGGGCGCCGCTGTGGCCATTTTTGACTGCAAAGATACGGAAGGCGAAGCGCTGGCAGTGGATCTGGTCGAACGTGGCCTGAAAGCCCATTACTGGCACTGTGACGTGGGATTCGAAGCCTCGGTGCAAAGCGCTACCGGCAGCGTAAAAGGGCACTTCGGTCGAATTGACGTGCTGGTCAATAACGCCGGAATTGCCGGCGCAAACAAGCCAACCCATGAGTTGACGGAACAGGAATGGGACGAGGTGCAGCGGGTGAACGTGAAAGGCGTGTTCTTCTGCACCAAGCACGTGATTCCTTATCTGAAAACCGCGGGTAAGGGCAGTATCATCAACCTGTCATCCATTTATGGCCTGGTCAGCGCGCCGGACATACCCCCCTATCACGCTTCCAAAGGCGCGGTGCGCCTGATGACCAAAACCGATGCGTTGATCTATGCCCCGGATCAGATCCGCGTGAATTCAATTCATCCCGGCTTCATCTGGACGCCGTTGGTGGAGGAGCATCTGAAAACCACAGGTGCCGATCCCGAGGAAGCCCGCAAAGCGACAGCCGCATTGCACCCCATTGGTCACATGGGTGAGCCTGACGACATTGCCTGGGCCATTGTGTATCTCGCGTCGGATGAGTCGAAATTTGTCACCGGATCCGAGCTGGTGGTTGATGGTGGTTACACCGCGCACTGATTGACAGACGGATAACGCGCCCATGCCAGCCTCCGCCGGGCTTTACCTTCACCGCAAACTGCCGGGTGAACTGACCGGGCTTGCCGAGCTCGCGCTGGATCTGCGCTGGACCTGGCACCACGGCAGCGACGTGCTCTGGCGTTCCATCGATCAGGAATGCTGGGACGCCACCCATAACGCCTGGCTGGTTCTCAACAGCGTGTCTGGCAGGCAGCTTGACCACCTGGCTGAAGACCCCACGTTCAGCGAACTGCTGTCTCACCAGCTTGCAGCCTACGATGCGTTCTGCCAGTCCCCCACCTGGTTCGGAGACACCTGGCCGGATGCGCTGGCCGGGCAGGTAGCCTATTTCTGTATGGAATACGGACTGGCCGAGTGTTTGCCACTGTATTCCGGTGGGCTTGGAATACTGGCAGGAGATACACTGAAAGCAGCCAGTGATCTGGGCATTCCGGTGATTGCCGTGGGCCTGCTGTATCAGCAGGGGTACTTTCGCCAGGAAGTGAGCGCCGACGGCGAGCAACTGGAGTTCTACCCCTACAACGATCCCACCATGCTGCCATTGATGCCGCTGAGAGACGATCAGGAAGAGTGGGTGCGCATTGCGGTGGATTTACCCGGCCGGTCGGTACGCCTGAGGGTGTGGATTGGCCGTATCGGTCGCTGCCGTCTTTTGCTTCTCGACAGCAACGACCCCCGCAACGAACCGAAAGACCGCGGCATTACCAGCGAACTCTACAGCGGTGATCCGGAAAAACGATTGCAACAGGAACTGGTGCTGGGTATCGGCGGCTGGCGACTGTTGCAACACATGGGCATTCAACCGTCGGTGGTTCATATCAACGAAGGGCACTGTGCGTTCGCGTTGGTGGAGCGAATCCGGGCCCTGAGCAGCAGGGCCAACCTGAGTTTCGACGCCGCGCGCGCGGCAACCCGCGCCAGCAATCTGTTTACCACCCACACCTCTGTTGCCTCCGGCTTCGATCTGTTTCCCGCCAGATTGATTCGTCAGTATCTGACCGATTATCTGCAAGACATGGGGCTGGACGTCACCACCTTTCTGCAATTGGGCCAGAGGGAAGGGCGCCACGATGACGAGTTCAATATGAGTTACCTGGCCGTTCGCCTGAGCGGCCGCATCAACGGCGTTAGCCGCATCCACCGAGAGGTGTCCCGCCATATATTCAGCGACCTGTTTCCCCGCTGGCCGCTGAAAGACATCCCGGTGGAGTACGTGACCAACGGTGTGCATACCCCCAGTTGGGATTCGCCGGAAGCCGATGCCCTCTGGACGACCGCCTGCGGTAAAAACCGCTGGTGCGGGAATCTGGAGCAGACCCGGGTGCCATTTGGCACTATTTCCGATGACAGTCTCTGGGCGATGCGCACTCACCAGCGTCACCGGTTGATCCGGTTCCTGAGGGCACGGCTGCACAGCCAGCATTGTGAGCACGGGAACGGCTCGAATGTGGAAGCTGCCTGCGGTCTCCTGCTGGATACCGACGCCCTGACACTGGGCTTTGCCCGCCGCTTCACCGACTACAAACGACCAGACCTGTTGCTGACTGACGAGCCACGTCTGCTGAAACTGCTGCATGACCGCGACCGGCCGCTGCAGATCGCGCTGGCCGGCAAGGCTCACCCCAACGACACCCGTGGCAAAGCCATCATCAAACGCTGGAAACAGTTCATTAAACGTCATGATGTGCAGGGCCGCGTGGTGTTCATCGACGACTACGACATTGGCGTGGCCACTGAGCTCATACAGGGCGTGGACGTGTGGCTGAACACCCCGAGGCATCCCTGGGAAGCCTGCGGCACCAGCGGTATGAAAGTGCTGGTCAATGGTGGGCTGAACCTGTCGCAGTTTGACGGCTGGTGGGCGGAAGCCTGGCGACCGGAGGTGGGCTGGGCCATTCGCGAGGACGCCACTTTCAGCCAACTGAGCAGCTCTGCCGAACACGACGAGGAAGACGCCGCAGAGCTGTTCACCCTGCTGGAGCAGGAAGTTGTGCCCCGCTTTTACGATTGCGATCCCAGTGGACTGCCCAAACATTGGTTGGCGATGATTCGTGCGAGCATGGAGACACTGACGCCCCTGTACTCAGCAAACCGCATGTTGCGGGAGTACACCGAGCGCTTCTACCTCCCGATGGCCGCAAAAAGCCACGAACGCCTTCCTGAGATTGCCGAGGAACTGGTGCAACAACAGAGATTGCTACAGGAACACTGGCCGTTACTACGGTTCGGGACCCTGGAGGTCAGCGAGCAGGCTGATGGCATGGACGTTAGCCTGAACGTTTACCTGAATGGGCTTGATCCGGCCCTGGTGAAGGTGGAGCTGGTGGCGGAAGCCTGGGAGAAGGGCGGCCGTGCGGTGATCGGGATGCGCCGGGAAGCCGCTTTGAGTGGCTCAACGCGAAGCTATGTGTTTCGCTGCCGAGCGCCGGCTCGCCCCCTTGAGCATTACACCCCGCGACTGGTGATGGCAGAGCGGCGGCTCAACCTGCCGCTGGAAGACCCGCACATTCTGTGGCGCTCGTAACCGGTTCAGCTGCGCCAGAACGCCGGGGACAGCACGATGACCACGCTGAGTATCTCCAGACGCCCCATCAGCATACCCACAGCAAGAATCCATTTGGCGGCGTCCGGCAACGACTGGAAGGTCCCCGCAGGCCCGATAATGGCTCCCAGACCCGGGCCTACATTGGTCAGCGCCGTCAGTGCGCCCGACAGGCTGGTGATGAAGTCCAGCTGAAGTGCGGCCAGAGCTACGGTAATGACCAGCAGACACAGCAGGAAAATGAAGGTATAGGCGATCATCGAGGAAATGATCTCATCACTGACCGCACGCCCGTTGTAGTTACGGGTCAGCACCGCACGTGGGTGCAGCAGGCGCATTAACTGCTCCCGAAGCACAATGAGCGAGAGCTGGAATCGGAAAATCTTCATGCCACCGGCGGTGGAGCCGGAACAACCGCCTACGAACATCAGGAAGAAAAACAGCACGAAGGCCAAGGGTCCCCAGGCAGAATAATCTTCAGAGGCATACCCTGTGGTGGTGACCACCGAAGTCACGTTGAACAGGGTGGACACGTATCCGTGAAAGGGGTCGAAATCGCCGGTGGACACGTACCAGCGATACAGTGTCAGCATGGCCGGAATCACCAGCAGAATGGTCAGGAACAACCGGACCTGCTGGTCCCGGAACAACACACCATGCTGGCCATGCATTTCCCGCACAAAAAGGAAAAACGGCAGGCTGCCAATCATCATGAATAGACTGCCCTGAAGCAGGATCAGATCAGAGTCAAACTTGCCCATTGAGGCGTCCGATGTGGAGAAGCCGCCAGTCGCAATACTCGTAAGGCCGTGGTTGAAGGCATCAAACAGCGTCATTCCCGAGAGCCAATAAGTCACCACAGCAACGATGGAAAAAACGATATAGACCACCAACAGCCCGCGACTCAGGGTTTTCATACGCGGCAGAGCCTTGTCCGTCCATTCTGAGGACTCCGTTGCGAAAAGTCGCATGCCACCGACGCGCAGAAACGGAAGCACCGCTACGAACATGCCGATAATGCCGATACCGCCAATCCACTGCAGAATTGAGCGCCACAGCAGCAAGTCCCGATCCATGGAATCCAACCCTGTCAGCACCGTCGCACCGGTGGTTGTGATGCCAGAAGTGCCCTCGAACACGGCGTCAACCAGCGATATGCCGGTGTCACTCAGATAAAAGGGAAGAGCACCGAGCAGGGCGATGACGAACCAGCTGGAAACCGTCAGCACAAACATGAAACGCGGCTTCAGATCTCGCGGTTGGCGGTAAGTCGCCAGAATACCGAGGATTCCGAGTGCACACACAATAGCAGCCGATTCTGTGAATGCCTCCGCGTTGGGAGCCACAGAACCTGCAAGAAGAAACACCGGTAACGTCATGAATATGCTCAGGAGCACAAACATCACGCTGATGATAAAAATGACAGGATTCAGATTTCTCAAGGGAGCTCGAACCGGCTGATAAGAGAGTCGGCGTCAGAATACATGCGGCCCGGAGCTTACGCAAGACGCCGAACCACAGCTTGCTGCGGGTTGCCGGGACATTAAATCGATGTAAATATCGGGTAAATGACGAACTCTGCGCTGGATTAAATCGTTGTGGTGGTGCAATTTCAACGCAACCCATCATTGATGATCAGAAAGGAGTAAAGATAGCGATGACAACTACACGTTCACTGGTCTTTGGTCTTGTTTCCCTCGCCGGCGCTGTCGCAGCCACTCCGACTATGGCGCAGGACATGTATAAGTCAGGCGGCACCGGTCTTTACGGCGGTCTTAACTACACCTTCTTCAACCTCGACGAAGGCTCCGCAGACGCCGACTTCGGCGCTCTGTCAGGGAAGATTGGTGGCCTGGTCTCGCCATATTTCGGACTTGAGGCCCGTGCCGGGTTTGGCGTAGACGATGACACCGTTGGGGGTATCGACTTCTCGGTTGATAACTTTTTCGGGGGCTACGCCACCCTGAACCTTGCCAACGAGTCTCCGGCAACGCCGTACGTTATTCTCGGGTTTACCCGTATTGAACTTGAGGCTGAAGGTCCCTTCGGCAGTGTGACCGATGATGACTCCGATCTGTCGTACGGCCTGGGTGTGAATATTGAGATGGCACCTCAGTTATCCGGCAACCTCGAATACATGCGTTATTATGACAAGGACGGCACCACCATAGACGGCCTCGGCCTCGGCGCAACCTTCCACTTCTGACCGGAGAAACCGTCGGCCATGGCGGGGCAGGGACCCTGCCGTGGCGGATTGCACTCGGGGACTCTCTTGAACCATCTGGCCCACCTCTTCCTGTCACCAGACGCTCCGCTGATCCGAATCGGAAGCCTGATGGGGGATTTCGCCCGTGGCATCGATGTTGACGGATTGCCGCCCCAAGTCAGGCAGGGCATCCGACACCACCGGGCGGTAGACGCCTTCACCGACACCCACCCTCAGGTGCTTGCCAGCAAACGCCTGTTCTCCTCGCAACGTCGCCGTTTTGCCGGCGTTGCCCTCGACATGCTCTATGATCACTACCTGTTAAGACACTGGCAACAGTTCAGTAATCTGGACACCGGTATCTTTATCGCTGGCATGTATCGCGAGTTCCGCGAACATGAGCACCTGATGCCTGACAACATGCGCCGGGTGACCCGGAGAATGGCCGAAAACGACTGGTTCAACGCCTACGCTGATCTCGATAATCTGGGTTATGCGCTGAATCGCGTGGCCGGACGTATCCGTTTCAGGCACCGGTTTTTCGACATCATCCAGGAAATCGAAGAGCACGACCGGGAGCTGGAACAACGCTTCCTGTCATTTTTCCCAGACCTGATCACCTTCGCAGGAGAGAATTAATGAAGTTAATTGCAGGACTCACCCTGGCAACAGTCTTGAGCTCAGCAATGCCGATCATGGCCGAAGAGAACAGGAAAGCCGAACGTCCCCCGGAATCTCTGGGGTTTGTGGAATGGGTTGTGTTGCAGGACACCGGGCTGAGATTGAAAGCACGCCTGGACACCGGCGCCAAAACCTCTTCACTGCATGCGGTCAATGTGGAGTCATTTGAAAAAGGTGATGAAAAGTGGGTGAGCTTTCAGGTGCCCCTTGCGGATCACCGCGACCAGGAGAGTGGCGAGAAAGGCGTGAAGCCTGACGACGTAACGCTTGAGTTTGAGCGGCCGGTGGAGCGCACTGTCCTTATCAAACGTAAAGGCGCCGAATCCCAGCGACGCTACGTTGTGCGCATGGAATTCTGCATTGCCGGGAGCACCCACGAAACCGAGTTTTCTTTGACGGACCGGGGCCGGTTTTCGTATCCGGCGTTGCTGGGCCGCCGATTCATGAGCGATGACAACATCCTGGTTACGTCTGCAGACGCCTTCCTGGCTGAGAAGGAGTGCGAGCATCAGACCCTTGACCAGATCGCCGAAAGCGCCAATAACGCCACGCCGGTCAAGTGAATTCAGGCCAGGCGACTCATGTCGCTTGCTGCACTGGCCAGGAAACCTTGCGGTTTTGTTCCGGACTCTCCTAAACTGCGGTAGCCAAGCCGCCAAAGGCTACACACAAAAGAGGTCAACATGTCTGCCGCAGGTTTCCGCTTACTGCCATTGAGCATTGCAGCCGTGATCACCACGGGCTGTGCGAGTTTCTCATCAACCCCGTCTCTGTCAGACGACCCCTGTGCCGACCTCCAGTCAATCATCGCTGACTACCCGAATCGATACGCCGACCTTCGTGGCAGCCGCTCCGACTTCAATACCGTAACACTATACCGCGCCAAGAAAGACATCGTGAAAGGGCATTGCGAGATCTGGGAGTGGGCCGGTGGCGATACGGCGTATGTCTGTTCACTGAACGCACCGAACAACGAGATCGCGGAGCATCGATACGAGCAAACCGTGGAGTACGTTGGCGGCTGCCTGGGTGACAACTGGCAACCGGAAATCGCCAACCGGACCCGTGACGGTGAAGCCGCAGGGGTAGTGACACGCTACCGTAACCCTGACGCGGGTGATCTTGTCATTTCAGTTCATAACGTGTCCGTCAGCGGAACGGGGCGCGCAGCACGATCCAACTATGTGTTCATCGGGACTGCCGGGCGGTCGAGCCAGCTCTAATCCACTTGGGTCGGTTTTTTCATCGAAGAGTTAGAGTGGGGGTTATCGGGGATGCCACTGTAACGTGGCATTTGCGGCAGCTGCCGAGTCGTATGTCTTGAGTTCCAAATATCCTATTTAACATAATATACATTATGCGCAGTTCTGTGAGGGCTTTAGACCGGCCTCATCACGACGAACAGCTGTAGTGCGACGACCCGCCCATGTCAAAGAGCTCCGGGGGCTTTGACCTGTAGTATTTCTTCTTAATGTCCTCCGATTGCTCATCGTAAGGCTGCGTCATCACATTCTGCAGTTCTCGCAGTAATGCGTAGTCACCCGAGGCCGCTTGCTGATAGGCCGGCACAACGAACCACTCCCTCAGGCTGAACTTCGGGTTAGCAAGCTTCATCTGATTGGAAAGCGCCTCACGAGAGCCAGGTCGCGTGCGCGACTGCCAATTTGAGAGCCATGCCGCCCAGCGCTTGCCCAGACCTTCGGGGTCCGAAGCATGGGTCATGCCCTCGTAGAAGCTCTTCCTGAGTGGCTCAACGTTATCTGGTAAGTGCGAGAGTTCCCGGAAGAACATGGTGTAATCCACACGCGTTTGCATCATCAGCGTTGCCAACTCGCGGAACAAATCCGCATCGAACGCATCAAGCCCGAGCTTGGCCGCCCACATTTTCTCCATCTGCGCCTGCATCACCTGAGGGAATTCACTCTCAATATCCTCCAGCTGCCGCAGACACTCCGGGTGCTCTACCACTAATGGCCGGAGCGCCGAACAAAACGAGTGGAAGTTGCGTTCGGCCGCGGCTGGTTGATTGAGGAATGCATAATGATGACCTCCACCCGTCCAGGGTTGGTAGTGCGGATCAAACACATCGCAGAATCCGAAGGGCCCATAATCGAGCGTAAAACCACCCGCCGCGCAGTTGTCGCTGTTGAAATTTCCCTGGCAGTAGCCAACCCGGATCCAGTTCGCCACCAGCGACGTCAGCCGACTGCGGAACTCACGTGCCAGCAGCACCACTTTCTCGGCGGTAGTCAGTGACGGATCGATAACGCCACCGTACTCACGATCGATCAGGTGCAGGACAATCTTCTCGAGCTCCTCCATCGCCTGCGGATGTTCCAGCTTGCGGGCACGACGACCAAAGAGCTCAAGCTGCCCTACCCGGATGAACGACGGTGCCACACGCGTAGAAATGGCAACGGGATCGGAGACAAGGATATCGGGATCTATTGAGCGTGAGCCCTCTGAATACCATGGACGCCTGACGGTTTCGGTTTTCGACACATACAGGCTCAGAGACCTTGAGGTGGGCACACCGAGCGCGTGCATGTGCTCCTGAGCCAGGAACTCTCTGACACTGGACCGCAGAACGGCCCGTCCGTCTCCACCCCGGCAATAGGGTGTGCGCCCTGCCCCTTTCAACTGCATTTCCCAACGTTGCCCGTTGGCGACCGCCTCCAACACCGAAATAGCGCGACCGTCGCCGTAACCATTGCCGGTCTGGAACGGGCATTGCCGGTAAAATTCGTTGCCGTAGATGGACAGTGCGTAGCCGCACGCCCACCCGACGTTGCGCAGGGGCTCCGGAAGCCGGGACAAGTCACCGGAGAACATACGGACGAAGTCGCTGGACCGCGCCATGGCGTCGGCGAAACCCAGTTCGCGAAACAGATGTGTCCCGTGCGCGACGTATTCTGGGTTTCCGATGGGCGTGGGATTGACCGGCACATAGTGCCCCGAGAAGACCTGTCGTGGCTCGTGGTCAGCTCCGTCAGCTTTTCCCTCAGGATCGCGGTTGAGCGTGTCCACGAGGGAATAGTCTGCCAAGGTTGCGAGATCGTCGAGGGTCGCGACCGTGTTAACCGTTGGGTTTGCTAGCAAGATCCTTCAATGCCTCCATGGCCTCATCAGTTCGATCGCTGGGCACGAAAATATGGTCGTGATAAAACCCCGCAATGACGTTGGTGGTAATGCCTCGCTCGGCAAGCAGGCTGGTCACCACGGAGGTCAGCCCCAGGGCTTCAAGACTGGAGTGGCCCTCGAGCGTGATGCGGCGGAAAATTCTGTAGTAATCAAGGCCCTCGGCTTTGGCCTGTTCCAGCGGAATCACGAGGGTCAGGCCCTCCAGTTCGGCGATGCTGACAATCGGCTTCAGCTTATCCAGCTCTCCGTACTGTGCCCGTGGCACTGTGCAGTAGACGTAAGTTGTCGAATCCAGTCTTGGCGAGAGCTGTGTGATCAAATCCTGAAGAAACTGCGTTCGGTTCATCGCTAACTACCCTTTTAGCCGAATGGTGTTACGGAAAGCATACAGCAAATCAAACTAACTCTTCATGCCCACAATACCAAGCAGCCGATGGCTCGACGGATACAGTCTCTTCGACAATGATCCTTAACGGTGCACAGGTGAGCGGGTGAACCGACTTCGTGTGCTCAACCGGCGCATCAATGCCTGAGCGACCGCTACCCGCCTAATCGCATATCTCATCATATTCAGTAGGTTAGGAACAGAATCAATAGATTGGCGCGAAAACTGCTGTCACCTAACTGCCGTTGAAGGAAACCCTTTTTACGGCGAACTGGTCATACAGAGCAAAGGCGCTCATCGATTGGAGTAACGTCCGATCGATGGGCGTTTTTTTATGCCTATAAGAAAAATCAGACCCCGGCACAGCGCGGATAGGTCTTTACCGCTCGGCGACCACAATTTCATCCCAAAGACCTTATGGACAACGAGGAATAATCATGAAAAAGCACTCTGTGTGGCTGCTGGGCGGCACTCTCCTGCTGTCAACGACCGTTACGGCGGAGGATCAGAACTTTCACGATGCACTGAGCAGTGGCATCGTTTCCGGTGATATTCGTCTGCGTTATGAGTCTGTCGAGCAGGATAACGCGCTCAAAGACGCCGACGCACTCACCGTTCGGACCCGCCTGGGTTACAAAACCGGCGCCTATCACGGTCTCTCAGGACTTTTGGAGTTTGAGGACTCACGAACCGTTGCCGGACTGGATGATTACAACAATACCCTGGGAAAAAACCCCGACTATTCAGTTATCGCAGACCCTGAAACAACGGAAGTGGATCAGGCCTATCTCCAGTACACCCGGCATGATGTAACCGCCAAACTCGGTCGCCAGGTCATCACATTCGACAACCAACGCTTCGTGGGGCACGTTGGGTGGAGGCAGGATCGACAAACGTTTGATGCACTGCGTCTGAGCTACGCCCCAGCCTCGGACCTTAGCGTGGATTACGCCTTCCTGAATCAACGCAATCGCATTTTTGCGGAGTCGGGCGACCTGAACAGCAAGGATCATTTGCTGAATCTGGGCTACCAGACCCCTCTGGGCAAACTGAGCGGCTATGCGTATTTGCTGGAAGTGGATGAAGGTGCGGATAACTCCCTGGACACCTACGGCCTGCGCTACGCCGGAAAATACGGTGTGAGCGACGTCGACCTGATTTACGCGCTGGAATACGCCACCCAGGAATCGGAAGCTGCCGCTAGCGATTTTGATGCAGATTACTACAAGGTTGAAGCCGGCGTTGGCATTCAGGGTGTTACCGTTGCCCTGGCCTATGAAGTTCTAGGTTCAGACGATGGCGCCTACGGGTTCTCCACACCTCTGGCCACCCTGCACGCCCACAACGGCTGGGCTGACCAGTTTCTCGCTACACCGGTTGTGGGGCTGCAGGATGCCTCACTGACGGTCAGCGGACCACTCGCCGGGGGAAAATGGGCGATGGCCTATCACGATTACAGCGCTGACGAGTCGTCAGCGGCGGTTGACGACCTTGGTGATGAATGGAACCTGGCCTACAACCGCAGTTTTGCGACGCATTACGCCGCCGGCATCAAATACGCCACCTACGCCGCCGGCGACAGCGCGGCGGGTAAAGTGGATACCGACAAGTTGTGGCTCACCCTGGGCGCAACCTTCTGACACTTTCGGGGGGTCAGGTGTTGCGCTTGGTCCCCTCGATTCCAAGACGCTGGTTGACCGAATCACGAATCTCCCGATACCGATCCGGGTTCTGCGCCAGCGTTTCAAGATCGTCCTCCGGGAAGATCTCTTTTCTCTTTGCCTGTGCGACGTCTGAAGCGCACACCGCCGGCAACATCTGTTCAAGGCACCGCAGCATGACCTCCGGCGACACCGAGGCGCCCGGCGACGCCCCCAGCAATGTGCCGTAGGTTTTGTCGGTAGAAACGAGGATTTCCGTACCCATCTGGAGGTCCCCGTCTTTGATAATTTGTACACGCTGGCCGGCCTCGATCGGCGCCCAGTCGAACTTTGTGCTCAATCCGGGGGCGAAGTTCTCCAGCTCATCAAACATGCTCTGTTTGCCTTTGAACGTCTCTGACACCAGATACTTGACCAGGGGGAAATGCTCCAGCGCCACGTTCACCATGCCCGGAATATCGTGTAACCGGATCGAGCGTACGTAATCCAGCACACCGCGACCTCTCTCGAGAACCGGCTTGAACGACGCGAAAGGCCCGAAAAGCAGGTAATGCTTGCCATCCACCACCCGCAGGTCCAGATGCGGCACCGACATGGGAGGCGCGCCCACTTTCGCTTTGCCATAGGTTTTCGCGCGGTAATCCGCCGCCTGTTCTTCGCTGATCGGGGCCTGCAGGAAACGGCCACCCACCGGGAAACCGGCAAACCGGTTGCGGAAGGGCAAATGGCTTTTCTTCAGCAGCGGAAATGCACCACCGCCGGCACCCACGAAGAGCAAATCCGCCCGGTGCTGAACCGCAACTCCGCCGCTTTCGGCCTCAACAACCCAGCGCCCCGTCGGGCTTCGGTGAACACGTTTTACGTGTGTGTTGTACTCGAAAACGACCCCCAGGTCTTTCTCGGCATGGGCCGCCATCTGTTCAGTGAGCGCCCCGAAATTCACATCGGTGCCGGTCTCGATGACCGTTGCGGCCATTTTTTCGTGGCGGGGGCGATCCTGCATCGTGAAGGGAATCCAGGATTTGATCTGGTCAAAGTCCTCGGAGTACTGCATATGCTCGAAAAAATGGTGCGCCGACATTTCCTTGAAGCGCAATCGCAGTTCTTCGATAGCGGATTCGGACACAATGGTGCAGTGCTTGGTTTGATTGATGAACGTTTTCGGGTCCTTGATGGCCCCCTTCGCCAGCAAGTACGTCCAGAACTGCTTGGCGACATTGAACTGGGCGTGAATCTTCAGCGCTTTCTCGACCGAAATGACTTCCTCATCCACCGGCGTGTAATTCAGCTCGCAGTTCGCTTCATGCCCGGTGCCTGCGTTATTGAAAGCCCACGAGTTCCCCGCTCCGGCGCTGCCCAGTCGCTCAAGGATGGTGATGTCCAGTTGGGGGGCCATTTCTTTTGCCAATATGGCAAATGTGGTGCCCATGATCCCCGCGCCGATGATGGTTACATTCATAAAAAATGCCCGCCAGTGTCTGATCTTCTGAAGTGACTTGATGCCAATATGAGTCTGTAAGGTACCACGCAGGCGGCCTGCGCGGAAAATACCCCGATGCGGGCAATCGGGGTAGCACGGTCGTTCAGGTTCTGTAGTGGTCGAGTTGCACCTTTAACTGTTCGACCACGGATCTCACGTTTTCTGCCGCCTTGTTGGTTGATGCTGCGTTTTCATCGCTGACAGCCGCCATCTGCCGAATCGTTTCCAACCTCTGGTTGATGTCCTCTGACACCTGGCTCTGCTGCTCTGCCGCACTGGCCATCTCAATATTGGTGTCGCGAATCGAACGGACACTCTCACGCAACTCGTTGATGGCCATTCCGGTCTCGCGAATGGTGCCGCTGGCCTCCTCAGCGAGCCTGCTGCCATCGTTGATGACAGCCGTTACGCTTTGGACCCCTTCCTGCAGAAACTGAATCTGATCCTGGATTTCCTTGACCGAATCCTGAGTCCGGCTTGCCAGTTTGCGCACCTCCTCTGAAACCACCGCAAACCCGCGGCCATGCTCGCCCGCTCTGGCGGCCTCGATCGCCGCATTCAACGCCAGCAGATTAGTCTGCTCGGAAATGTTCTCGATCACCGACAAAATACTGCCAATGCTGTCGGACGCATTCTTGAGTGACGTACTGGAGTTCACTGAGCGCTCGCGGTTGGCAAGCTGTTTGGCGATGGTCTGGGTGGTCTGTTCGATCAGCGATTGTCCGTTCTCGGCCGCATCGTCTGCGGCTTTCGCCAGCTCCTCGGCCCGGGAGGCGCTTTCGGCAACACTCTGGGCCGTTGCACTCATCTCGTTCATCGCGGCCGCCACCTGCTCTGTTTGCGTGGTCTGACGGACCACCACCGACTCTGATTCGGAAGCGATGGTTTTGAGATTGGCGGACGACTCCGACAAGGTGGCCGTGGACGCCTTGGTATCCGAAATCGTGCTTTGCAGCCGATTCATCAGCTTGTCAAAGCCATTGGCCATGGTGCCGAGTTCGTTGGCACTGGTGGAATTGAAACGGGCGGTGAGATCCCCCTCCCCTTCAGCGATGTCGTTGATGGCATCATTCATTTTCCGCAGCGGCTCGGCGATGACAAATTGAATCAACAGCGCAAGACATACGATCATGACAACGCCCGCCACCGTAATCAGGAACACCGCTCGCAGGCCTTGTGCCCAGACCATATCCGACACTTCATTGTTGGCGTAACCGGTAACGACACCGTAGCCCCAGGGTTCGAATTCGGTCTTTTCGAGCTGCCAGTCTTCGGGTTTGTTCTCCAGGATCTCCGCGATCTGGTCCGTCTCATACACATCAGAGTGCATGCGCAGTCTGCCCTGATCGTCCACCAGTCCTACGAAGCCGTTGTCCAGCAGGCGCGCGGAGGCGATGGCACTGCTCAGCTCCGACAAGTCCGCGGAATAGCCCACATACCAGATTCCCACCACCTCATTGGCCCGGTTCCGCATGGGCCGATACGCGGTCAGATACGGGTTGCCGAGAATCTCGACCTGCCCGAAGTAGTCCTCACCACGCAAAATGGCCTTACCGGCGGCACCATTGAGGTTGAGCTTGGTGCCGGTGGCCCGTGAGCCATCCTGTTTTTTAACATTGGTCGACACGCGAACAAAGTCCGACCCATCTTTCACGAACAATGTGGCGGTTCCCCCCATGATGGCGGTAACGCCATCCACAAGATCGTAGTTGTTGTTGATCAGTGTATTACCCAGGAACAGCGCCGGTGTCACGGTGCCGGCGACCGGTTCGCTGCCGTCAATCCGGGGCGACCCGAGCTGCGCGCCGCGCTCGGTTATCAGGTTCAGCGAGCTTTTCACCCGTTCCGCCATCAGCTGGTCGGTAATGCCCAGAATTCTCAGCACATCATTTTTCATTTCGTTTTTCTGGTCGACAACGTCCGTCTTGATGACGGTTCGTGTTTCCCACGCAATGAAGGCGCTGGCGATCATCATGATCATAACGAGCAGGATTGAAACCGCAGTAATGAAAAGATTTCGAATAGTCACATCGTATCCCCAGGGGTGGTGGAATGATCGTACTGAGGTTATCGGCACAATCCGGAATACATGAAGGAAATGATTGCAAAATAATCGACGGGTTCAGTTGAGGGCATGAACTAAAACGGGCCCCCTCCGTACACTTGGAATACCGGGAGCAATCGCATGCAAATTTTCTGGCTCAAACGCAATCTTCGATTGCGAGATTCAGAACCCTTTTTTCTGAGTATGAAGGCGTCCCGATCTCACGGGAGGGTGCTACCGCTCTATATTCACGAGCCCGGCCTGATTGCCCAGCCGGATGTGTCCCGTCAACACCAGATGTTCATCTCTGAAACGCTGGCAGAGCTTTCTGAAGAACTTGAAGCTCTGGGTGGCCAGTTGTTGCAAGCCATTGGCGAAACGGTATCCGTACTGGAGAGAATTCACCGGTGCAGTCCAATCACTCGAATCTGGACACACCGCGAAACCACCCAGAATGCTCAATACCAGCGGGACAGCGCAGCCCGGGCCTGGTGCCGGGAAAACGCGGTTGAAATGATGGAGGTCGAGCAAAATGGGGTTGCCCGCGGCAACCAGGCGCCCTGCCCGTTTGCCGAGTACTTTTCGCGCTCCATCCAGATGTCTCTGAAAGACCCCACAGGGGCGGATCTTTCACAACGATTTGCTCCTTTACCGTTTGCAACCTGCAACATCAACGACATTCCCCTGGCCATGGGCGCCGACAAGCCCGGGCGACAGCGCGGAGGGCGCCGGGCCGCTCAGAATATTCTCAGTCAGTTTTTCAATGTCCGGAATCTGAGCCGGTATCCAGCCCGAATCTCCAGCCCCAACACGGCTTGGGACGGGTGTTCACGGCTATCGACCTACCTTGCCTATGGCATCGTGTCGGATCGGGAGATCTTTCAGGCGGTGGATGGCGTCATCTCCGTCGGTCACAGCAATCTGACGGCACCGGAGTTTGGTCGTCTGCAGGATCGGGCCCGATTTTTCCTTGAGCGCCTGAATTGGCGAAGGCAATACCTTCAGGTTTTCGAGTCTCACCCCCACGTGGAAACCCGATGCATGCTGCCTCAGTTTGACGGCGTCCGCGAAGCGGAATTCGATGAGGGCCTTTTCCAGGCCTGGTCAACCGGCCTTACCGGCATACCCTTTATCGACGCCGCTATACGGTGCTTGCGTGAATGTGGCTGGATCAATATGCGGCTCAGAGCAACACTGGTGTCCTTCGCGACGATGAATTTATGGCTCCCAACCCGCCGGGTCGCACAGTTTCTCGCCACCGAGTTCCTCGATTATGAGCCGGGTGTTCACCATGTCATTCACCAGATTGTCTCCGGCACCTCAGATTTCCAGGCGCTGATGGTCTATGACCCCATGAAACAGGCTCTCGATCATGACCCTCAGGGGCAGTTTATTCGTCGCTGGGTGCCGGAACTCTGCGAGTTGAACGACGGAGAAATCCACGACGTTTCCAGGACAGCGGGCTGCCATTCGCAGAAAGCGGATGACGTCGGACTTGGTCCCTATCCGGCACCGGTGGTCGACTGCAAGTTGACCGCGAAATCCGCCAAGAGTCGGATTCATGCCCTCAAAAACGGCTTTCCAGACCCGGGTCCCGTCGGAACCGAGACGCACTCAAGGCAAATGGGATTGCTTTGAACACAGCGAGATAAAGTGTTCAGTCTAAACAACACGATTTTTAGCTCCGACCATAACTGGTTATTCCGTCTGACCCACACTGCTGCAATGTGCCCGGAACTCGAGTTTACTGATCCGATCATCCCGGTCGACATCGGACACTTGCAGCATTCTAAGCCCCAACTCAAAGTCTGAAGCAGGCGGGCGTCCGGTTGCTGTTTCAGGCACCCCCTCACACTTGAGGTTTTCACCAACGCCGCATTGACGCAGATAGATCAGCTCGGTCTGGTCAATGAATCTGTTGTCGTTGCGATCAGCGCAGTCGAACTGTCCCTGAGCACCCGATGACAAAGTCCGTGCACTCGACGCGTCCGTTGACTGACTTGTGGAGCAGCCTGTCATGCTTACGGTCAGTCCAATTAAAAACACACCGGGAAAAGCTTTTCTCATAACCGACTCCAAAAACGGCCAATGGCCTTATCACCGAATATCAGATTTAGCACTGATTGCTCCCGAAAAGAAAGACTTCGCGCAAATGGCCAGGTAAATCCAGGGATGATAACTGTGTCAAAGG
Organism: Marinobacter goseongensis; assembly: GCF_023156235.1. GTDB lineage: Bacteria > Pseudomonadota > Gammaproteobacteria > Pseudomonadales > Oleiphilaceae > Marinobacter > Marinobacter goseongensis. The sequence goes on from NZ_JAKZAI010000002.1 coordinate 250,502, forward strand.
ACCCGGCATCAATTGGTGATATTTTCACCGTTCACGTTACAGCATGTAAATGAACTGAATCGCCACGGAGGGATCTGGCCATGCAACGCTCACGGTTTTACCGAGTTTGTCGGATGCACATACCGGCGGCTCTGGTCTGCGCTGCTGCACACTGGACACCAGCAGCGATGGCCAGTGGCCCGCTGGAGACCATCTTCTCGGCAGAGAATGCCCTCTACGGTGCCGGATATGACATTGGGCGAGCGGACGGATGGATAGACGACACCCTGCGCCGTGCCATACGCCAGTATCAGGCCGACACAGACGAGCTGACCGTGTCCGGCAACCTCGACACCCCAACGCTTGATGCTCTGGGAATTCGCGCCCCCTCGCCGCGGGTAATTGCCAGCAACGCGGTCTCGCGACAGGCTCAGGCGCTGGCCGCGCTAAGGCTGCAGAGTCCCGAGCCGTCCCGGCCCGCAGCGCAACCGGTTGCTCGGTCTGAACCGGCGCCGGAGCGCGCCCCGGAACCCGCGCCACAATCAACACCGGAACCTGCCCCGGAACCGGTTGCGGCGGCACAGCCGACAACAGCTCCGCCGAAAGCCACGGCACCCCGCGCAGAGCCCGCGCTAGAAACAGTGCCCGCAGAGAAACCCGTAGTCGCAGAAACTGACATCAGGAAAAAAGAACAAAATGAGGAGGAACAATTTGTTGTGAGCACAACCTCGACAGAGCTTGAAGTGGCTGACGCCGAGGTTCCGGAGAGTGTCGAGACTGAGAATGCCGAGACGGAGAGCACTGAGGCGGCAGGTCCCGCGCCCACGAAAACGCACAGTGACCAGCAACAGCCCCGTGTCCAGAGCGGTGGTGGCTTCTTCAGTTCGTTATTCGACTTTCTGTTTGGCTGGCTGGTGTAAGGAAAGCGCCGTTCCGGTGGCTCAGCAGAATTTCCAGAACGGCGTTTTCAAACGGGTTTCCACCACTTCCGGCGGGTAGCCCACGTCTTGCAACAGGCGCGGGTCCATGGTCATGACCAGGTGAAGAAAGTTACGCTTCATTCTCCACCCCTTGTACAACGAAGCCGCTTTTTTCATCGCGCTTATCCACACTCAGGTAATCGAAAGGGAAAACCGTCTCCGGTTTAAGATAGTTACCTATATTATTGATAAACGTCGTGCCCACAAATACTTGGAAACCACTACTCCGCTGTTACTTTACTCGGAAATAAGTGTTTTTTTGCTTAACCGGACACGCCCGACTGGCGAGTCAGCGCCTGATAGATATCGTCTTTCAGTTGCGCCCTTTTCTGTTTCATTCGGTGGAGTTTGTCGTCTCCGATGGGCGAATCTCTGAGCTCCAAACCTACGATTTCCTGATCCAGAGATGAATACTGCTTTAACTGCTCCTGAAATTTCACATCTTTAGCTTTAAGTTCGTCGATAAGCCCACTGTACTGCGGGAATTCTGCGTGAAGCTCGTGTTTGGAAATACCCATGTGCCGGTCTCCTCTCTGCCGAATGTCAGAGGCCTGACATCGCCCCTCTGTTCATCATAGATCAGCCTGCCGCATTACGCGGGTCTTTGACAAATCGCTAATAACGACCAGGAGTCCATGGGTATAGCATGGTCAGACGTCAAATCCGATACGCCCTGGGATACTCACGCATGACCTTTGCACGCATTACCGGCACCGGCTCCTATCTGCCAGACAATGTCGTTACCAACAAAGACCTTGAAAAAATGGTGGATACCTCGGATGAGTGGATTCGGGAGCGCAGCGGCATCGAGCAACGGCACATTGCGCTGGATAACCAGAGCACCGTCGATCTCGCCGAGCAGGCGGCACGTAACGCCATAAACGCCGCGGGCATCGATGCGCAGGAGATCGATCTGATCGTGTTCGCCACCTCGACCCCAGACAAGATCTTCCCCAGTTCAGCCTGCATTCTCCAGGCCCGTCTTGGCATCCATGGGTGCCCTGCCTTCGACATTCAGGCTGTGTGCAGCGGCTTTGTCTACGCGCTGTCCGTGGCGGACAAGTTCATCAAAACCGGTAGCAGTAAAAAAGCCCTGGTGATTGGCGCCGAAGTATTCTCACGCATCATCGACTGGCAAGATCGCGGCACCTGCGTGCTGTTTGGTGATGGTGCCGGCGCGGTGGTGCTGGAGGCCAGTGAAGAAACCGGCATACTTTCGACCCACATTCACGCTGACGGCCGCTACGAGAAACTCTTGCATGTGCCCTGCGGTGTTGGCAGCAACTACGCACAGGTTAAAGCCGGCCTGGGCTTTGTCGAGATGAAAGGCAGTGAGGTGTTCAAGGTGGCGGTGAACACACTGGGTAAGATCGTGGATGAGACACTGGCTGCCAATCAGATGAAAAAATCCGACATTGACTGGCTTGTGCCCCACCAGGCCAATCTGCGAATCATCGCCGCCACCGCCAAAAAGCTGAACATGTCCATGGAACAGGTGGTGGTCACGGTCAACAAGCACGGCAACACCTCTGCGGCCTCAATCCCCCTCGCCCTGGATGCGGCGGTGCGTGATGGTCGCATCCAGAAGAACGAAGTGGTGCTGCTGGAAGCCTTCGGTGGTGGCTTCACCTGGGGCTCCGCTCTGCTCCGCTATTGATCGTTCTGACTATCCGGTTTGCACACATTAGCCATCCCTGAAGTCTGCCTGGCACTATATACTCACTGAATTCAATGCAGTGATAACAACAAACAGGATTCAGGCGATGACAAACAAGGCAACCGGACGCAAACCCTCGGTGATTATCATCGGTACCGGCTTTGGCGGTCTGTGCATGGCCATCCAGCTTAAGAAAGCCGGCTACCATGATTTCATCCTGCTTGAGAAAGCGGGCAATGTGGGCGGTACCTGGCGGGACAACACCTACCCGGGCGCCGCCTGCGATGTGCAGTCGCATTTCTATTCCTACTCCTTTGAGCCAAAGCACGACTGGTCACGCAAATTCGGTCTGCAGGAAGAAATTCTTGGATATATGGAGCGTTGCGTCGAAAAGTACGCGCTGGCGTCCCACATCCGCTTCCATCATGAAGTTACCGGTGCCGAGTTCGACGAGGCCGGCAACCAATGGACCGTGGCCATCCGGGATGGCGAGCCACTGATCGCCGATGTGGTTGTGACCGCCACCGGCCAGCTGAATCAACCCGCCTACCCGTCCATCAAAGGCATGGACGATTTCACGGGCATACTTTTTCATTCGGCGCGTTGGGATCACAGCGTGGACCTTACCGGCAAGACAGTGGCGGTGATCGGTACCGGCGCCAGCGCCATCCAGTTTGTTCCGGAGATCACTAAAAAGGTGCAATCTCTGAGCCTCTTTCAGCGCTCTGCTGCCTGGGTACTGCCTAAGCCGGACAGACCGTTCAAGGCGTGGGAACAAGCCCTGTTCAAATCCGTGCCCGCCTGGGACCGGGTGTACCGCTATCTGATCTACTGGAAAAACGAGAGCCGCGGGCTGGCATTCACCAAATTCAGTGGTTTGCTGGAGTTGTTCGCCCGCCAGGCCCGGAATGAAGCCCGTAAGCAGGTTACCGACCCTGAAAAACTCAAGCACATCATTCCGGATTACCAGATCGGCTGTAAGCGCATCCTGATCTCAAACGACTGGTACCCTGCCATCAATCAGCCTCACGTGGATCTGGTCACGGAGTCCATCGATCGTATCGATGAAAACGGTGTGGTCACCAAAGACGGCAAGCACCATGACGTGGATGCCATTATTCTGGGCACCGGGTTCGCGGCGTCCGAATTCCTTGCGCCCATGACGATTACCGGTCGCCAGGGTGTCACCCTGAACGAAGCCTGGGCGGAAGGCGCCGAGGCGTACAAGGGCATCTCGGTGAACGGCTTCCCCAATCTGTTCATTCTGTATGGTCCGAACACCAACCTGGCTCATAACTCCATTGTGTACATGCTGGAATCACAGGTGCGCTATGTCATGGGATGCCTGGAGGCGCTGGAGAAATACCCGGGCGCGGCCATGGATGTGCTGCCCGAGCGCCAGAAAGCCTTCAGCAGTGCCATTCAGTCGGGCCTCGAGGGCAGTGTCTGGGCCTCCGGCTGCTCGTCCTGGTACCTGGATGAAAACGGGAAAAATACGGTTAACTGGCCCGGATTCACCTTCAACTACCATCTTTCGACACGGCGTGTGGATACCAACGACTATCAGTTTCTGAGCCCTGCCCAGGCGACCTGAGCACACATCGGCTTACCTCCAACTCCCCGCCGTCGGCCGGGAGTTGAGTTTTATGTATATTCGTAGGATGATTGGGTCATCCGTTAGCAGGATGATAAACATGACACTTTCACCGATCAAGAAGGGCTCTCTCGTGGAAACCGCGATTGCCAGCCTGCGCACCGCTATCGAGCAGGGCCAGTGGCCCATGGGTACCCGCCTGCCGGTCGAAGCCGAGCTATCATCAGCCCTTGGCGTCAGCCGTAACACGGTGCGGGAAGCTGTACGGGTATTGGTGCACGTCGGCATGCTTGAGACCCGCCAGGGTGACGGCACCTATGTAAGAGCCACACGGGATGCCGGGGAAACTCTCCGGCGCATCGCACGATCACATCTGGGCGACCAGCTTGAAGTGCGCATCATGCTGGAAACCGAGGCCTCCCGATTGGCAGCACGGCGCCGGACAGATGAAGATCTGATACTCATGGCCCTGGCACTGGATGCCCGCGCCAAAGCCGGCACGGACGTTCTCGCCCGCATTCGTCATGATCAGGCTTTTCACCGGGCCCTGGTGGCCGCTGCCCACAACCCTGCCCTCACCGAGCTGTATGACTATTTCTCGCCCGGGGTGTCCAGCACCATAGAATGCACCGAAACAGAACCCGACTTGCCGGAACCCTCTCAGGAGGATCATGAATTGCTGCTGGCTGCGATTCGTCGCCGGGATGAGGAGCGCGCTCAAACTCTGGCCAAGGCTCTGCTTAAACCCAGCCTTGATGCGCTGGGCAGAGACTGACGATGAAGTTCCGGATAGACACATTCACGCTGCTTTTGTTGGGCGCCATTGTGCTCGCGTCGTTTCTGCCGGTACGGGGTAACGCAGCGGATTGGCTCGCAACCCTCGGCACGGTGGCCGTTGCGCTTTTGTTTTTCCTGCACGGGGCGGCTCTGTCCCGACAACAAATCGTGGCAGGCGCAACCCATTGGCGGCTGCACATTCTGATTACCCTGCTGACCTTTGTGTTCTTTCCACTCGCGGTATTGCCCATCAACGGCATCAGTGACTTTGCGCCGCAGTGGATGCCGGAAGATCTCGGCTTGGGGTTCCTGTACCTGGGCGTGCTGCCGTCTGCGGTATCGTCTTCCATTGCCTACACCGCCATGGCTCGCGGCAATGTGCCCGCCGCGATCTGCAGCGCCGCCGCATCCAATGTTTTCGGGATGATGCTGACGCCGTTTCTGCTGCTGCTTTTGGTCAGCACCTCCGGCAGCGGCAATTTTTCAATCGCCGAGGCGCTCAAGGACATTGTGCTGCAATTGTTACTGCCCTTTGCCGCAGGTCATGCGATGCGCCCGTGGCTTGGCGGCTTCCTGGGGAGAAATGAGGGGTTGATGGCGCGGTACGATCAGTGTGTTATCTGGATCATTGTCTATTCTGCGTTCTCACACTCGGTGGAAAGCGGTCTGTGGCAGAACCTGCCAATACCGGCCATTGTGCTGGCGGTCGTGCTCTGTTGCCTGCTGCTGGGCCTGTTCATGCTGATGGCACGCTTTCTGGTCAGGCGCTTTGGCTTTAGCCTGGAAGACGAAGCCGCCGTGGTGTTTTGCGGTTCCAAGAAGAGTCTGGCCTCGGGCCTTCCGATGGCCAAGGTGTTGTTCTCCGGCCATCCCGGCTTCGGCATGATCGTGTTGCCGATCATGTGTTACAACCAGATCCAGGTCATTGTGGGAGCCATTCTGGCCCAGAAATACCGGGAAAAGATCGAGGCGGCGTCAGCCGCCGCCCATACCGCCGAACAGCATGGCCAGAATGGCCAATCCGACAATCCAGCCAATCACCGCCGGCCAGAAGTTGACCATTTGCGGCGGTAACTCCTCTGCAGCCTCCTGCTCCCGGGCTGGCGCCTCCTGATCGTCCTCGCTGGTGATGGGGTTGGTGGCTTCCGTGAGGCTGTGCCATTCAAACCAGCCACCGAGGAACTGAACCACTGGTGGTGGAAAGGTGCCGTTTTCCGCCATGGGCCGGACCCGTGACTCCAGACTATGGCCTATCTCACGGCGCAAATTTGGTTGATCTGCGGGTGGCTCCCCCAGAATGGCTTTCCAGATTTGTGGGTCGCGGCTGCGATTGCTGTCGTTCAGCAGTGCATTGATCTGAATCACCACCTCTCGGACTACCTGTTGTTCACTGGCATTGAGCGGGGTGTCGTCAACCACCGGTGCCGCTTCCGCTATCGCTGCCCCGGGTTCGCTCACGACTTGTTCAGGCCGTGGCTGAGGCTCCCGGCCCAGCGCTTCGCGATACGCTTCCGCAAGCCGCTCAGCCTCCTCACCGGTGGCGAATTTACTCTGCTGTTCATAAGCCGCCTCGATCTGGCGCGGGTCGCGGGTCGGCTCAATGCCCAATATTTCCCAACAAGTCATGTGGTGGTAACTCTTGTGACGGAGATCAATTACAAATTTGAGAGACAAATGCAGTGTGGTCACCTAGGATACAGATAAAGTGTGCCAACACGTCAACAAAACCCTCATTTACACCATTATAAAACGACAGTCATGCCCGTTACGAACCCTGTTGCCAATTCTTCATTTCACTGTTTCCGGCGTTCCGGGCTGTCTGTTCCTTTCGCTCTGATGGTCGCGACGGCCACTTTACTGCCCGCGCCGGCACAGGCCGACAGCGATGCGCCGACTCCAGACTTTTCCGGCCTTGGTTCCGTGGAACCACCCCTGCCGGAGGTGCTGACCACCACCCGCCTCCGCCAGCCGAAATCCAGGGTGCCTGGCACAACCACAATTATCGAGGGCGACCTGATTCGGGATCTCGGTGTCATGAACCTGGTTGAGGTGTTCCGCCTGGTGCCCGGCATGACCGTGGCGGAAGTCGGCAGCAACAATCCTGTCACCAGTTACCATGGCACCGTCCATTACGAGCAACGGCGCCTGCAGATTCAGGTAGACGGCCGCACCTCCTACCGTGCCAGCCTGTCCGACACCGACTGGCACACCATGCCGGTGCCACTGGAGCTGATCGAGCGTATTGAAGTCAGCCGCGGGCCCAACTCCGCAGCTCACGGTATCAATGCGTTTCTCGGTACGATTAATATCATTACCCGCTCACCGGACGACACGGCCGGCGTGCAACTGGGTGCAGCATCCGGTTCGCGGGGTTACCTGCGCGCTTTCGGTTCTGTAGGCGAAGCCAGTGCACCCTACAGTTGGCGACTGGCCTATGAAAAGCGCCAGTCTGACGGGTTCGATAAACAGATCGATGGTGGTGAGTTTTACCCATTTAACGATGGCCACAACATTAACACCTTCAGTTACGACGGCATTGCCCGGCTATCGGATCAGATCAGCCTGGACCTGCGCGGTGGGGTTGTGGATGGCATAAATGAAGAAGACCTGCGCAAAAACGGCAAACTCGGCGCCACCGACAATCCGGATATCATGGTTGACGACTACTACCTTCAGACACGCCTCAATGTAACCACCTCGACAAATCATTTTTTCCACTTTCAGGTGAGCTTTCAGAACTACCAGCGCCGGCAACGTTGGCCCATCTGTATCTCGGGGCCCCAAATCGACAGCCTCCTCGAAGGCAACCCTCCGGATTTTGATTTCGAGCCGGGAGACTGCAGCGCTGGCGATGACCCAGCCCCGCTCATCGCCGATCTGAACGAAGACATCGAAGAGTCCCGGCTTGAGTTTGAGATTCAGGACACTCTGTATTTCAACCCTAACCTCAAACTGGTTTCCGGCCTTGGCTATCGCAGGGACACGTTTCGTTCAGAAACCTTCTTTAACGGTCGCGGAAACAATTACCAGTCCCGGGCGTTCGGCAACGTGGAGTATTCTCCCTTCCAGTGGCTGACACTGAACGCCGGCGGTAACTGGGAAACCACGACCACCACGGACGAAGGCTACTTTTCCCCGCGGGTGGCGGCTAACTTCATCATCAACAACAATCAGGCCATACGGTTTGTTTATTCAGAGGCCGTTCGCACGCCGGATGCCTTCGAACAGACCCCCGACTGGTCATACCGGCCACGCAACGTGCAGGCACCTTATAAATTCCTGGAAGGTGTTCGCTTCCGTGTCGAGGACCTGGTCGATCCAACCACCTCCACCTTCGGCATCGACCTTGACGAAGAGCGCATTATTTCACGTGAAATCAGTTATTTCGGGCAGTTTTACATGGACAGTGCGCTACTGTCCCTTGAGCTTCGGTATTTCAACGATCAGTTACGGGACATGATCAGCGGGGTTATCAACGAGGTAGACTGGTTCATCGCCAACAACGTTGGGCTCGACCAGGAAGGCTTTGAGATGGAAACGTCTGTTGATTATGCCGGGACGAAACTCAGAGCCACCTACGCCTACCTTGACCAGAACGGCTGGTATACCGGTGACCCCGATGCATTGGATGCGGGGGATCAGGATTACGTGGTCGAGCTGCTCGGCCGACTGTCCGTACGACATTCTGGCAGCTTTTCGTGGATTCAGCAGCTGCCGTTTGACCTTACCTCGGCGGCCACCTTCTACTGGGCCGATGAATTCCGGCGCGCCCAGTTCGAACGGGCGGATTTCCGGATCGCACGGCGAATATATGCGCCAAAGTATAGTTACGAACTGGCTGTGACCATGCAACACTACCTCAATCGGGATCAGGATCTGAGTCCCGACAATATCATCAGCGATCACAACCAGTTTTTTGTCGAAGCAGGGGTCCGCTTCTGAACCTGTCTATGGAAAGCTCTGAACCCGGGACGGTATGAGACAAGAGAAGCAATCAAAACGTGACTCGACGAGCGGTGTAATGCCGTTCGGAGCGCGCTTTTGCTTGGTGATCTGGGCGTTTCTGGCGCTCTGCCCTTCTGTATTCGCTCAGGAGGCGCCGCAGACCGTGGCGTATCTGGCAGGCAGCGAGAGAAACTCCGCCCTGACCAGCCACATGATGAATCTGCTGACGGACGCACTGGGGGACGACGCAGAGATCCGCCGTTTCCAACCCGGCCAGACATCCCAGAGCGACGGAAGCGTGATTATCACCCTGGGCCCCGAGGCTTTTACGCTGGTTCGACAGGAAAGCCGCACTGCGCCGATCCTGGCACTGCTGGTGGATGAGCCTTTTATCGCCGGCTATGCCGAGCGATCGGCGGGTGACATTGGCGCCGTTCTCTATAATTCTCCGCTCATTCGCCAGGCCATGGCCGGAAAAGTGATCCTGCCCCACGCAACCCGTGTGGCCATGCTGGCAACACCGGAAAGCGTTGAACTTTATGAAGCACTCACTCCCCGGCTGCCGGAACTTGGCATGGAGGGACGCGTGTTCATCGTCAGTGATAACGATGATCTGATCCCCGCCCTCGTTCGCGCTCTCGAGTATGGCGACTTCCTGCTCGCGGCAACCGACAGCACAATCTACAACCCCCGAACCATAAAGCACATTCTGTTAACCACCTACCGGCGCAGCAGAATAGTGATTGGCCCCAGCCAGGCCTATGTAAAAGCAGGCTCGCTGGCGTCCACGTATGTACCGCTCCGGACCACTGCAGAGTCCGCGGCACAACAGTTGGCTGTGTTTCATCAGACCGGCCGTTTTCCGCCGCCGGTATACCCGGACGAGTTTCAGCTGGAGATCAACGATCAGGTGGCCCGTTCCCTGAACATCCCATTGCCACCGCGGGAAGAATTGCGTGCCACCATTGCATCCCGGCTCTCCAATTCGACGGAGGGAGCCCATGAGTAAGTCAGCACCGCTGGTCAGAAAGCTCATGCTGCTGGGCGCATTACCCGCCGTCGTGATGTTTGTTGTATTGATGGTGTTTTTCACTTCGGCCCGCCTGGAGGATGCCCGCAAGGATCTTGCTGACAGTAGCCAGATGCTCGCGGACAGTCTCGCGCCGGCGGTGGAATACGCCGTGGTGTCCGGAAACTCGGTCGCATTGGAGCAAATCCTGTCGCAATCCCTGCGGCGCAGCCGCGCACAATGGATCCGGGTGTCCGATGTCATGGGCGACGAAGTCGGATTCGTAACCAGCACCCCCAGCCAGGTAATCACCAGCGACGACACCTTCGATATCTTCGAATCCGAGATTCTTCAACAACCGCTGGATTTGGGCGCGAGCAGGCAAACTGAATGGTTCGAGCCGGATTACGGATTCGGCGGCGGTGCGCTTCGGGTAGGCACCGTTCAGGTGGGTGTGAGTAAAGAGCATCTGGCAGCACGGCGCAGCGACATTCTCTGGACATCGCTGGCGGTGGGCCTTGCCCTACTACTGTTCACCATGCTGATCGTCAATCAGACCCTGTCGGGCATACTCTCGCCGATCCGTGGCCTCTCCACCCGGGTAAAGCTGCTGATCGACCGCAACTACGACCCGGTGGAAGTGAGCCAGAATCACAACACCCTGGAAATCCGGGAACTCGAAGAGAACCTGAATGCCCTGGCAAAGCATCTCAACAACCTCAAGAAATCCCGGGCACAGACACTCGCCGCCTCAGAGAAAGCGAGAACCCGGGCCGAAGCGGCGAATCAGGCAAAGTCCGAATTTCTGGCCGCTATGAGTCACGAGTTGCGCACGCCGCTCAACGGAGTACTCGGGATGATCGAACTGGTCAATGAGGAGCCCCTGACACCACGGCAGATTGAATACCTGCAAACCGCCCGGCAATCCACAGAAGACCTTCTTACTGTCATCAGTGACATTCTGGATTATTCACGCATTGATCGTGGCCACCTGCCCCTTGATAACCGGGAATTCGACGTTCGCCAGCTCATCACCAACTGTACCGCCAGTTACAAGCTGATGGCCGAGCAGCAGGGCCTGGCGCTGACACTGGGGTTCAACGGTGAGTGGCCGGACAAATCCTTTGTGGTGGGCGACGCTCCCCGGCTACGACAGATCCTTGCGGGCCTGATCGACAATGCGATCAAATTCACCGGCGCGGGATACATCAATATTCAGGCCGGTTGGTTTGCGCTGGAAGACAACTGCATGGTGCTGAACTGTTCGGTCAGCGATTCCGGGTCTGGCATTCCGGTGGAACGGCTGAGCGATATCTTTAATTCCTTCGAGCAGTTGGACAGCGGCGACAACCGGGGGCACGACGGCACCGGTATGGGGTTGTCACTGGTGCAGCGTCTGGTGGAACTGATGGGTGGCCATGTGCAGGTCGAAACCGATCTTGGCAAAGGCTCATCGTTCCGCTTTGAATTGCCTTTTGAACTCAGCAACACCGCGCCTGCAGTTCGACCTGTGCCACGGGAAAATGCCGGCCCGGCACATGACAGTGCAACGTCCAGAGCGTTGGTGGTGGAGGACAATCCGGTTAACCAGCGTGTTGCGACGGCTCTGCTTACCCGCCTGGGTTTCGAAACCGACGCAGCCAACAATGGCAAGGAGGCACTGGATCTGGTGCGCACCAATCACGCAGGCTACGACGTCATCCTGATGGATTGCCAGATGCCCGTAATGGACGGCTACGAAACGACGCGATGCATTCGGGAGTGGGAACAGAGTAACGGCCAGGGCGGAACCCCCATCATCGCATTGACCGCCGACGCCCTGCCCGGCACCGAGGCCAGCTGCCACGACGCCGGGATGAACGACTACCTGGCCAAACCCGTGCGCAAGGAGTGTTTGCGGGAAGTTCTCAGCCGCTGGATCAAACTCTGACCCTGCGGCCGAGACCGGTCAGGCGACCGGCTCACGCATGGTGACGAACTCTTCAGCAGAGGTGGGATGGATGCCAAGCGTGCTGTCGAACTGCGCCTTGGTAGCACCGGCCTTCAGCGCCACGGCCAGGCCCTGCGTAATTTCACCGGCGTCCGGCCCCACCATGTGTGCACCAAGAACGCGATCGCTCTGGGCATCCACCACCAGTTTCATCAGACACCGCTCATCGCGACCACTGAGGGTGTGTTTCATGGGCCGGAATTCGGAGCGGTAAACACTGACCTGGTGACCCGCTTTCCTCGCCTCGGCCTCAGTCAGGCCAACGGTCCCGATGTTGGGCTGGCAGAACACCGCAGTGGGGATACAGCGGTAGTCCATTTCACCGTTGCCATCTCCGAACAGCCGGCGGGACAGCACCATGCCCTGGGCGAGCGCCACAGGGGTCAGCTGCGGTGTGCCGATAACATCCCCCAACGCGGTGATGGAAGGCACCGCTGTCTGGAAATGCTCATCCACCACCACGTGGCCGGATTCACTGATCTGCACACCCAGTTTCTCCAGCCCCAAACCATCGATCAGCGCACGGCGACCGGTGGCGGCCATGACCAGCCCGGTTTTCAATCGGCTGCCATCGTTCAGGATCACGTCGTAATGAGCGCCGTCACTTTCCACCGCCTCGATCGTCACGCCAAATCGCAGGTCCACGCCTTTCTTGCGCATTTCCTGCGCAGTAAATTCGCGAATATCGTCGTCAAAGCCGCGAAGGAACATGTCGCCCCGGTACAGCAGCGTGGTCTGCACGCCCAGGCCGGCCAGAATGCCGGCAAATTCCACCGCAATGTAACCGCCGCCCCAGACCACCGCTTCCCGTGGCAGCTGCGGCAGGTAGAACATCTCATTGGAGGTGAGGATGCACTCTTTCCCCGGCACCTCAGGAATCACCGGCCAGCTGCCCGTGGCGACCGTAATGTGCCTGGCGGTGTAGCGGTCGTCACCGACCACAACCGTGTTGGCGTCGGCCAGGGTTGCGGAGCCTTGAATGACCGTTACCCCGGCGTTTTCCAGCATACGGCCGTAGATGCCGTTGAGCCGCTCGATCTCGGTGTTCTTATTGGCAACCAGGGTCGGCCAGTCGAACTTCACCTGATCACGGGGGAACGACCAGCCGTAACCTGCGGCATCCTCCAGATCCTCGCTGACATGGGCACCGTAAACGAACAGCTTTTTGGGTACGCAACCAACGTTGACACAGGTACCGCCAAGGTACCGGGATTCCACAACGGCCACCCGAGCGCCACGCTGGGCGGACATCCGGGCAAGACGAACGCCTCCGGAACCGGCACCGATGATGATCAGATCGTAATCCTGGTGGTCAGACACAGAGTCTCCTGAATAAAGCAAGTGATGACTTCAACCGGGTGCAGCCTTGCTTTCAGCAGGCGTCACTTCCCGGAACAACACGTGGTCCTCGAAATCTCCTAGCCGGATCCTGCCCAGGCTGCGGAATCCCTCGGACTCATAAAACGGCAGGTACCGACTGTTGCCGGTATCCAGAACCAGGCCACTGCCGCGGGGATTTTCCGCACACAGACGCTCCACGGTGGAGAGCAACAGGCGGCCATAACCCAGGTTCTGATACTTCGGGTTTACTCCCATCAACGGCAACTGGTGTGCCAGAGGCTGTGGTAACAGCTGCTTGATCTTTTCGTGATAATCCAGATACCGGCGGGTACTGGCGAATCCGGCTGTTAGTACCATACGGATGCGCCAGCTGATCTGATCAGCAAGGTTCAACCGCAGCTCCGGTTCACCGATAAACGCCACGGCAACCAGCGTGTCATCAACCATTACGCCGACCGATTCCTGGTTCAGATCAATATACAGGTCGACGAGCTCGCGAATGGTTGCCCTCACCCGCTGCTCGTATCCGGCGCGGCGATGATCGAACAGGTATTGGAACGTCGGTTCGTGGAGATAGGCATGAAAGAGAATGGAGCGCGCTTCATTTCGGGCGTCTTCGTCAAGACGGACCACCACGGGTTCTGATTTCTTGTTGTTATCTTTATTGCCACTCATCCGGTTTGCTCCTGTTAACTCACCTTGGACTGCCCTGCTCGCCCGGATTCGCCGGTCAGATTGTCAGGGTCAGCCGAACCGACACGATCCCCGGTTCATCCTGTTTATCCATCGCCGCCTGATCGATCACCACACCATGATCTCCGTTGAGGCCCTCCAGCCACGCTGCCACCTCGGCAAACGGGACGTCTTCAAGCCATACCCGTATCGCATCGGATCCGCTGGGCTCGAAGCGCTGCAGGGACAGTCCTGACTCCCCGGCGCTGCGGGTAACCAGCGCCATCAGCGCGCGGCCATCCTCAGGCGCGTTGGCCGCGGGACTGCTGCTGCCGTCGCTGGCAGCCAGGCGATCCAGCGCAGACTTGTTGGACTGCATCCAGGCCAACAACTCCTCCCCATTTTCCCTGGCACTCAATGCCTGGTCATGGAAGCCAGCCACCGGGCGCCAGATGGCGAAGTAAAGCAAGCCAAGAAAGACCGCAATGGCCAGTACCGTCAGGGCCTGCTGGTCCCGGCGTGGCAATTGATCGTATTGCGCAATCAGTTTTTCGACGGCAGGCTGCTCTTTCAGTTTGGCAATCATAAGGTCAGCCCCCCGAGACTGTCAGGCGCCCGCGGGCACCGCTGGATTCATTCACCACCGAGCCGATCTGTGCCTCCAGTCCCTGCTTCGACAGTCCGCTGCGCAAAGCACTCATGCGATCGTAACTGTCGGCACGAAGATCCACCACCAGCTCACCACGGGAGCGACTGTAATTGATGGAATTGAAGGTGAGTGACTGATTCTGGGGCACTCTGGTGTACTGGTCTCCGGTATATTTCATCAGCGTGACAAAGTCCGCACTGGGACCGCCGGAACCGATGGTGCGTAATTGCCCCTCGATCACCCGACGCACGTTCCCCGCATGGGTACGGGTGTCATCGGGGAACGCGTTACGGTAGATGGCCATTGCCTGTTCACGAGTCTCGTCAGCGTGTTGCTGATGGTAATAACCCATGCCGATCTCAACCCCGAGTTGAATCACGAACCATACCGACGCCACCGCAATCAGCGGCCTCCACGCCAGCAATGGACTGGACTTGCCGCTCTTCAGCCCATAACTGCCCTGGCACAGATTAATCGGCTGGGAGAGATGATGGTGATGGGCGTGCGCCAGTAATTCCAGCGGCATCAGTTCGATGGTTTCGAGCCGAACCGTCAGGCGCCCGGCACTCCGCAGTTCACTGATGGCCGATTGCTGTTGTTCCAGCTCGACCTCGGTGCCGTAGATGGTGACCGGCACTTCCGCCACTACGTCTTCGGAGGGTGGCATCGCCAGCGTATGGCCGAACATGCCAAGATTCCGCGACTGAATACTCAACCATTCCCCGCGATCACTGATCAGCATGGCGTTGTCGCCATCCAGGCAGATTGACCAGCCGCCCCCGGTGACGGGCAGCAGTGCCGCATCGGGATAGATCGCATACAGACGGGAATGATCCCAGCCACTGAACAGGTCTATCCAGCCCGACATTCTCCCGCGATCAATAGCCGCTACGCGATAACCCTGATCACCATGGCCGCCGAGCGCGAGGTGAACGTTGTCAATGTCCTGAGCAATCTGCTCTTCCACCGCATAGGGCAAAGCCTGTTGGATAAAACGCGTCTGCTTTGCGGGAATGTCTGCCAGGCAAAACAATGCCTCGTCTCCCGGTATCAGGCCATTGAGCAAAACGTTGTCGAGGTCGTTCTGACTCAGTGTCTGCTCGATCACCGAGCGTGTATCGCCGGTGCCACGGGCCTGAGAATCACCACTGGCATCGTGGAGGACCCAATTATACAGCTGCGCGTCCGGGCTTTGGTCCGGGTCCGCGAAGGGCGGCAGTGGCCTGACATAAAGACGGTAAGACATGTCTATCCTTCTGAGATGGTGAAAGGCTCTTTGGTGATGCGGTTCTTCTGTCCGGTATCTCTGTGAACCGTTTGCACTTCCCCTTCGGAATTCCGGAAAACCGTACTGACCAGGTTCGCCACGCGGTCATCGTAGGTAATTCGTGAAACGACTTCAAAAAAACGGGTTTGTAATCCCAGCCCACTGGCTTTGAGGCCGAGACCGGAGAATTCGGGTAACGCCAGAAAACCCTGAATGTTTTCGAACCGCTCTTCCTTTCTTTTTTCAAGAATAGACTCTGCCTGAGCCAGTGTCAGCTCCTCATGCAGAGAGCGAATAACCGGAGCGGATGCCGTATTCACATTAATGCCCAAACCACTCACCGGCAGTGTTGCCACGTGGGGCCGGAGCTGCCGGTAGATTTCTTCGGTCATGCCTTCCAGCAACCGCAATTCGGACACACTGACAAAAGGCTGGTTCGCGGCGCGGAACGCCGGCTCCGCCACCAGGTACTGACCGTCTTCGGCACCAAAGGCGCTGATGGTCTGATCGTCCGGATCAATCCAGTCAATCAATGTATCCACCGACAATCCGGAAATATCCAGTGCAACCAACAAGCGGGTCAGCCGATCCCGGGTCAACGGGTCAACCTGACCGTTGGACGAAACCAGATCGTTGAGATTGATTCGTCCGCCGAGGTCGTCAATCTGTACTTCGGCAACGCCGTTGTCGTCCAGCGGAAGGATGGCGGCGTTGGCGGCCCAGAACTCGTCGAGACTGTCGACCATGACATTATCTTCCTTGTCCGCTTCATAGTCCCGCACCAGAATCTGCCGTGCGAAAGCCTCCGCACCGAGCGCGACACTCAGGCCCTGCTGCTGTGCCAGATAGTGGCCGGCCCGGAAAACCCGAACGCTCTGTTGCTGGGTCATACCCGTGGCCAGCATCACGACCAATGCCATGGCCAGCAACACCATGATCAATGCCACACCCTG
Organism: Marinobacter goseongensis; assembly: GCF_023156235.1. Lineage (GTDB taxonomy): Bacteria > Pseudomonadota > Gammaproteobacteria > Pseudomonadales > Oleiphilaceae > Marinobacter > Marinobacter goseongensis. The sequence goes on from NZ_JAKZAI010000002.1 coordinate 267,315, forward strand.
CTGACGCTTGAAGAAGGCTGCCTGACGCATCATTGCGTGCCCCCCTCTGCAGACTGGCCTTCATCCTCTTCCTGCTCATCCGTATCAGTTTGGGCACCGGCTTCGTTGGCGGCGTTCACCATGCCCTGAGCGACACTGCCGTCAAAATCGGCGATCGCAAAGGTGCGCACCATTTCCCCGAACCGCTCATGCTCCAGTGTCACTTCGATCCCGACCGGCATCGGGATGTCGGGGCGCGCACCCTGGGTGAGATTGGCCATGGCCTCTTCTGTCGGCCAGCCGTCGCTCCAGCTGCGTTCGTTATCAAGGAAACGGATTTCGAAGGCGGTTACATCGGCCAGCACGAGCACATCCTCGCTGTTGTCTTCCTGGCCCCGATCAACGGTACGCCACTGCCTGCGCCGGAGTTCCTCACCGGTATACTCCCAGGCCGCCCTTTGCAAGGAGCTACGGCGGGTTCCCAGTGGGTTTCGCCAGCCCTGGCGCGTCAGCACCAGGTCAAACTCATCCTCGCGACTGGTCAGGGCGGGCTGATAGTCACCGAACATATCCCGTGCCGGCCGATTCACCAGCTGAGTGAGATCACGCTCCAGCAGCAGCATGGTCCGTTGCAGCTGATCGAACGCATCGCCGGCCTCGTTTACCCGATCCCGGGACAATATCACGCCATTGAGCACCTGCCAGACACCCAGGCCGATCACCGCGGTGATGGCAACCGCAATCAGCACCTCCATCAGTGTAAAACCCTTCTGGCTCATCAGCTCTCTCCGATGAAGGCAGACAGGGTGTGCACCGGAAGCGGGTCACTGCCATTATCGCGGAATCGGGCTACTGTGACTTCTACACGCCGCATGGTGGGTTCTTCGGTGGCGAGTACTGCGGTCGTGACCTGCCAGCGGAACGGGCCATAATCGAGATCGCTCGAATTTTCGGAGATACCGGGCAACGCTTCGCTGAGGCGGAGTTCGTTGATTCGATTGTCGGCAATCCAGCCGGCAAACGTCTTGTCGCGGATACGCTCGAAACTGGCAATGTACTGACTGCCCACTTCAGCGGCAGCGGTGGCGATCAATCCGAACACCAACAGTGCAACCAGTACTTCTATAAGGGTGAATCCACGCTGACGGTTCATTCGTCCTCCCCGTCACCACCGGGTTTGCGCCATTCCAGGGCCGAGAGGCCGTCAGACGCCAGCACGTGCATATAGGAACTGTCAGCGCCTATGGTGAATTCCACTTCGAAAGGTGTGGTTTCCCCGCTGGAGAAAAACACGATATCCGGACGAAGCCGGTCTTCCTCGGACGCCAGGCGGGGCGTATTGCTCTCGATATATTCCGTCAGCACCAGCCATTCCGGGTAATTGCGCTCACGAAACATCTGCTCAGTGGTCTCGGTCCATTCGTTGGCGCGCTCGTCGAGGATGACAAAGCGGTATCCGTCTTCTTCCAGTAGCAGCCCCAGTTCGATGTTGTTCAGCACCGCCTGCTCGGACGCTGTCTGCATCAGCAGATAGGTTTCCCGCACATGGTTCTGCAACTCTCGCTGCTGAGACCCGCCCCCGAGATTCAGCACCGCCAGTGCGGCAAGAAGTCCCACCACAACCAGCACGACCAGAATCTCGATGAGCGTAAAGCCCGAGGCGGGTGCCCGTCTAACCACAGTTCATCAATCCCTGGCTTTCCAGACACTGATATCAGCGGCGTCGCCGTCACCGCCATCCAGGCCGTCGGATCCGAAAGAGTAGAGATCATAAGGGCCTTCCCTGCCAGGGCTGATGTATTGATATTCGCTCCCCCAGGGATCTTCCGGAACGCTCTTGAGGTAGCCGTCCGGGTTCCAGTTTTTTGGCTCAGGGCTGCCACTGGGCTGTGTCACCAGCGCCCGCAGCCCTTGCTGCGTGGACGGATAATGACTGTTATCAAGACGATACAGATCCAGTGCGTTGGCAATGTTGCTCAGCTGGGTTTCTGCAACCGTCACTTTGGCTTGATCACTGCGCCCCATGATGTTGGGAGCAACGATTGCTACCAGAAGACCGAGAATGACCATCACCACCATGATTTCGATGAGGGTGAAGCCGTTCTGTGGGCGCCGACCATGCGCCAGTGGTCGATTGACTTGAGGTTTCATTACTGTGCTCGTCATTTGAGGGGCTCTCTTTCCATTTTCCGTTGTCTTGGGGATTCGGCGTCGGATCAGCCGACCAGATTACTCATATTGAGAATCGGCAGCATGATGGCCAGTACAATGATCAGTACCACCACACCCATAAACAGCAACATCATTGGCTCGAACAAACCGACGATGGCGGCAATTTTCGATTGCAGGGTGTTTTCCTGCATCCGTGCAGTGCGCTCCAGCATACTGTCCAGTTCGCCGCTGGCCTCGCCACTGGCAATCATGTGCAACATCATCGGCGGAAAATAGCCGGTCTGGTCGAGCGAGCGGTGCAGTGAGCCGCCCTCGCTGACTTTCCGAGCAGCGTCCCGCAACTCCTGCCGGAGATAGTCGTTCGACAGCACCTCCCCGGCTATGCGCATGGCATCCACCAGAGGCACACCACTGGTGGTGAGGATGCTGAGCGTACTGGCGTAACGGGCGGTGTTCACACCCCGCACCATACCGGCGAACAAGGGCATGTTCAGCAAGCTGCGATGAAATTTCAGTTTGAATGCGGGCTTACGCAAAGCAACGCGAAACGCAACAACCCCCAACACGATCAATATAAGAAGATAGACACCATAATTGCCCAGAAATTCCGACACTGTCAGCATCGCCACGGTGAGTCCCGGCAGATCCTGACCCTGCCGGACAAACACTTCGATAATGTCGGGCACCACATAGGTGAGCAGGAACACCACGATAGCGATCGCCACCACACTCAGAATGATGGGGTATATGGCAGCGAGCTGGATTTTCTGTCGCGCCTCCTGACGGGCCTCGGTGTAATCCGCCAGCCGGTTGAGCACCAGATCAAGGTGCCCCGCGTGCTCACCGGCGGCCACGGTCGACCGGTACAGCCGCGGAAACGCGCGCGGAAACTCACCAAGACTGTCGGCCAGACTGTAACCTTCCATGACTTTGGCCCGGATCGCAATCAGCATGCCGCGGATGCGCGGTTTGGAGGACTGCTGCGCCGCGGCCGACATCGCCTGCTCAATGGGAATGCCGGACTGAATCAGAGTGGCCAGTTGGCGGGTAACCAGCGCAAGGTCGGCGGCCGCCAGCGAGCCGCGGCTGCTTAACGGGTTGCGGCTGCGGGCCTGTTTTTCGGCGGCAGGCTCTACCGCCAGAGGAGTCAGGCCCCGCTCTCGAAGCTGCTGACGGACCGCTCTGGGGGCGTCTGCCTCTAGCACACCGTGCTTCTGTTTGCCTCGGGCGTCCAGCGCCTTGTACTCGAATGCCGGCATGAAATTATTGGCTCCGGTGGGTTACGCGAAGAACTTCTTCTACCGTCGTTACGCCATCCAGAATCTTTTTGACACCGTCAGCGTGAATGCTGGGGCCCGACCGGCGCGCTTCTCGCTCCAGATCCAGCTCCCCTGCCCGTTTGTGGATCAGCGCACTGATCTCATCGGTAATCTCCACCACCTCATAAATACCAATACGCCCCCGGTACCCAAGCTGGTTGCAGTGCTCACATCCGGTGGCGCGGAAAATCATCGGTGGGTTGTCACTCTCAAGCTGGAGGAAATCGCAATGCTCCTGGGTGGGCACGTAAGGCTCCCGGCATTCTTTGCACAACACCCTGACCAGACGCTGAGCCACGATTCCCACCAGACTCGAAGAGATCAGGAATGGCTCAATGCCCATATCCATCAATCGGGTTATGGCACCAACCGCCGTGTTGGTGTGTAACGTGGAAAGTACCAGGTGGCCAGTCAAGCTGGCCTGAACAGCGATTTCAGCAGTTTCCAGATCGCGGATCTCACCAATCATCACCACATCGGGATCCTGGCGCAGAATTGCCCGCAGGCCCCTAGCGAACGTCATATCCACCTTGGTGTTGACCTGGGTTTGCCCGATGCCCGGCAAATCGTATTCAATGGGGTCTTCCACGGTGAGGATATTGCGGCTGCGATCATTGATCTCCAGCAACGATGCATACAACGTTGTGGACTTACCGGAGCCGGTCGGACCGGTGACCAGCATGATGCCATACGGGCGATGGATCAGCTTGCGCAACACCGTGAGATCGCGACCCTCCATGCCGAGCGATTCAAGGTGGATATTGCCGGCCTGTTTGTCCAGCAGTCGCAGCACCACCCGCTCGCCGCTTGAGGACGGCATGGTCGACACACGGATGTCTACTTCACGCCCGGCAACCCGCAGCGCAATCCGGCCATCCTGAGGCAGACGCTTCTCGGCAATATCCAGCTTTGCCATGACCTTGATACGCGACACCAACAATGGTGCCAGCGCCCGCTTCGGTTGCACCACTTCCCTCAGCACGCCGTCCACGCGGAACCGCACCACCAGGCGTTTCTCGTAGGTTTCGATGTGAACGTCCGACGCGTTGGTTTTCACCGCTTCGGTGAGGATGGCGTTGATCAGCCGGATGATCGGGGCGTCGTCTTCCTGTTCCAGCAGATCCTCGGTTTCGGGCACAGAATCCGCGAGCGACGCCAGGTCCATGTCATCACCTATCCCCTCCACCATCTGCATGGCTTCGGCGGAATCGTTCTGATACGCCGCGTTCAGCGCGGCATCGAAACGTTCCGGATCAATTCTGGAAAAACGCGCACGACCGCCGCTGATCCGGTTCGCCTCTGCCAGAGCGGAATGCCCCGCGCCCGGGCGCACCAGAATGACCGCCTCACCCTGATCGTCCCGGGTAAGAATCACACCGTTGCGCTTGGCAAAGGCGAAGGGAAGACGGCCCAGCGGAGCATCCTGCGGCTGAAGTTCGTGATCTGTGTTCAAGGTCGTCCTCGTTTTTGTTGCCAGGTGCGGAAAGTTTGTCTCCGTAAACCCTTTTTATTCAATTGATTCCGAAAGGCTACCATAGGATATGGAACCGCTGAATAACTCTATACACTATACTGCCATTTAAGCCTTTCAGTCTGATAACCTGTGGACTTTTTACAGGGTCGTAAATACACAGCCGGGACACCCCATGCCTTTGAACAATACCCGCCTTCCCCTGCTTCTTGCTGTCATTGTTGCAGCAGCCATGATTGGCCTGACGTCATGGCAAGCATATCGTTTCTGGCAGTCTGAAAACCAACGGGAGCGTCAGCAACTCGCCGAATCGGCCAGTAGCACCGCCGTCGCTGATAAAGACACTACGCCGGAGGTGAAACTGGCCTCACTTGACCTGTTCGGGGTTGCGGGTGAGAGTGCAACGCCCACGGAACTGAATACGGAAAACCTTCCCGAGACCAATCTTCGCCTGTTCCTGCGCGGCGTGCTTGCCGCCGAGGGTGAGTTTCCGGGCAGCGCGCTGATCGAAGATGATAAAAGCACTACCGAAGCGTACCTGGTCGGTGATGAGCTGCCGGGCAACGCCAAACTCCGTTCAGTTCATGCCAACCGGGTGATCATTGAACGCGGTGGCAAACTCGAGAACCTGTATTTCCCGGAGGGCGATGATCGCAGCGGCCTGAGCGTCGCCACCAGTAACGATATGGAATCCCCGGATGATGGTTCGTCCGCAGCACCGTCCGCCAGTCCCTCACCCGGCAATGCGAGCCCGACCAGCGACGACCAGCGCCGGGAAGAAATACGCCGCCGCCTTGAACAACTCCGCGAACGCCTGCGGAACAACAACAGCTGATACCCCTCATGGAGACAGCAGCCCTTCCAATTCGCCGCTGTCGTCTCCTGCTTCCCTTGCTGCTACTCGTCTCCACCGTGGCCGCCTTCGAAATAGGCGAGCAACTGATGGACTATGTCCGCAAGGAATTCGGAAGCGAAGCGTACAGCCGTCTGGATAACTGGCAGAACCTTCACCGACTGGCTGCCAGAGCCCCGGTTGAGCGGCAACTTCGGTTGGTTAACACATTTTTCAACCGCGTACGTTTTGTGAATGACATCGAGCATTGGGGTCAGGAAGACTATTGGGCCACGCCAGTCGAATTGCTTACCACCAACGGTGGGGACTGCGAGGACTTTTCCATCGCCAAGTACCTGACCCTGAAATCCATGGGTGTACCGGATGAGCAGCTACGCATTGTCTACGTCAAGGCCCTGGAGCTGAACCAGGCGCACATGGTGCTGGCCTGGTACCCGGAACCCGATGCGGACCCGCTGATCCTCGATAACCTGATCAATGAGATCAAGCCCGCATCGCAGCGTCCGGATCTGGAGCCGGTATACAGTTTCAATGGCGGTGGTCTGTGGCTCAACCGCTCGGGCGGACAGCAGCAGCGAATCGGAGAAGCCGAAAAACTCGAGCACTGGCAGGACGTCAACCGGCGACTGATTAACGCCTTGCGCTAGCGCTCCCCGGCACTGGAGAGATTGTCGTTTTTTCAACAGTTTTTGCTATACTGTGAAAAAGCAACACAACGTCGGAGGTGTTATGACTGTCGCATCCAACACCAGACCACAGATCAACGATCGGGCTCTGCTCGGGAAAGCCCTGGTGAACGCCGGCAAAGCCCTCGGTCTTACTCAGGCCGAGGTGGCTGATATCGTGGGTCGCAACCGCTCCGGCCTGCTGCGCGACGGCATCGACCCCTCCAGCAAAGCCGGCGAGCTGGCGCTGCTGCTGATTCGCCTCTATCGCAGTGTGTATGCGCTGATGGGCGGCGACCAGAGCGCCATGAAGCACTGGCTGGCTACGGAAAACCGGTACTTCGATGAGGTACCACGGGACATGATTCGCACCGCAGAGGGGTTGGTGCGGGTTCTTCATTATCTGGATGCGATGCGGGGCAAGATTTGAACCTGACGGACCGCATCCATGGCGAGCTCTCGGCGCTGCAGGGCAAGATTTACCGCGTGGTGGAATCCCAGGAAGAGATTGCAACCACACAGCTGGTCGACAGCACATCGGAACAGATACGTCTGGAGGAAATGCTTGAGCTCAGCAAGCCCCGCCGACCGGAAGGCACCGATGGGCTTCACTACCTGCTGGCAACCCCGTTCCGGTATCCACCACTGAAGTACGGCTCTCGCTATGGGCGCCCTTTCGAGAAAAGCCTGTTTTACGGCGCCATGAGCGTCAACACCGCGCTGGCGGAGTCGGCGTTCTATCGGTTCGTGTTCATCAATGACATGGCCACGCCCTACCCCAAACCTCTGAAAACCCAGCACGCCCTGTTTGCCACCCGAATGCGCACCGATAGAGGCCTTCGCCTGCAGGACAGAGCCTGGGAGGATCTCCATGAGGCCCTCACCGATCCGGGCAGTTACGATGCCTGCCAGAGCCTGGGGACACAGATGCGGGAAACCGGGGTTGAGGCCTTTCAGTTTCTGTCTGCCCGCGCCCGCCAGGCAGGCCTTTACCGGCTGCCGTACGGATCGTCCCATGGTCTGGATGGGGTGAATGCAGGCCTGTTCACACCCCGCGCCCTCAAAGACAGCAAGCCCCTGACACGCTGCCGCCTGATCATTATCGCCGACAGTACAACGGTATCTATGAGCCTGACCAACGAAGACGGGCAGAAATCCGCATCGGAATTCCGGCAGGAGACGTTTCTGGTAGATGGCGTATTGCCCCACCCGGCGAGTTGAGACGGCAGACCGGTAACGGTTGTGTCAGCCCGGCCTCACAGGGCTCAACCGGCACGCTGCGTATTTGAACTCGGGAATCTTACCGTCTGGATCCAGTGCCGGGTTGGTCAGCAGGTTGGCCGCCGCCTCTACGAAGGCAAAGGGTACAAACACCATGCCCTCGGGCATGGTCTGATCGGCCCGCGCGGTCAGGGTAATGCTGCCGCGCCGGGTGGCAATATGGATTAGATCACCGGATGCGATGCCCAGGCGCGCCAGCTCCTCCGATGCCAGAAAAGCCGCCGCTTCGGGCTCCCGCTCATCCAGCACCTTGCTGCGACGGCTCATGGCGCCGGTGTGCCAGTGCTCAAGGAGCCGTCCGGTCGTAAAAACAACGGGATAGGCCGCATCCACCGGCTCGTCCGGCGGCAACGGCCGGGTTGGTGAAAATCTGGCCCGCCCTCCGGCCCGGGGAAACTCATCCGAGAACACCACATCATGGCCCGGCGCGTCGTCGGCGAAACAGGGATAGGTCACCGACCCCTCCCGCTCCAGGCGATCCCAGGAGATGTGGTCCAGTGAGTGCATGCCCCGTTTCATCTCAGCAAACACCTGTTCGGGGCCGGCGTACTGCCAATCCAGCCCGAAACGCCGGGCAATCTCCTGAATAATCCACCAGTCGGGCTTTGCGGCCCCTGGCGGCGGCACCGCGGCGCGGCCCATCTGCACCTGCCGGTTGGTGTTGGTAACGGTGCCGGACTTTTCCGACCAGGCCGCAGCAGGCAGGATGACGTCAGCATACTGGGCGGTTTCCGTGACGAACAGGTCCTGCACCACCAGGTGCTCAAGGGCAGCAAGTGCGGCCCGGGCATGGGTCAGATCCGGGTCGGACATCGCAGGGTTTTCCCCCAGGATGTACATACCCTTGATGGTCCCGGCAGCGATGGCCCCCATGATCTCCACGACGGTGAGGCCCGGCTCGGGGTCAAGTCTGGTCTCCCAGAGTTCCTCGAAAGCGGCTCGCAGCTGCGCGTCTCCCACCGGCTGGTAGTCTGGCAGCACCATGGGGATCAGGCCGGCGTCGGAGGCTCCCTGCACGTTATTCTGGCCCCGCAGCGGGTGCAAGCCAGTGCCGGGACGGCCTGTGTGGCCGCACGCCAGCGCCAGGGAAATCAGGCAGCGGGCGTTGTCGGTGCCATGCACGTGCTGGGAAATCCCCATGCCCCAGAAGATCATCGCCTTTTCGGCGCCTGCGTAGGCACGGGCCACCTCGCGAATCATCTCGGGTGCCACCCCGCATTGAGAGCTCATCAATTCAGGCGTCATCTCCGCGACACTGGCCGCCAGCGCCTCAAAGCCTTCGGTATGGGCTTCGATGTAGCGTCGGTCAAAGAGCGCTTCACTGACAATGACGTGGAGCATGGCGTTAAGGAGCGCCACGTCGCCGCCGGGTGAAAAGCGCAGGCTACGCCAGGCGTAGGCGTCCAGCGCCTGGCCCCGGGGGTCGAGAATGATCAGCCGGGTGCCGTTGCGCGCCGCCTGTTTGAAATAGGTGGCCGCCACCGGATGGTTCACGGCCGGGTTGCAGCCAATCAGGATCACCACGTCGGCCGCCAGTGCCTGCATGAACGAGGCGGTTACGGCGCCCGAGCCCAGACACTCCATCAGCGCCGCCACGGAACTGGCGTGGCAAAGCCGCGTACAGTGGTCAACGTTGTTGGAACCGAAACCCGCACGCACGAGCTTCTGGAACAGCCAGGCCTCCTCATTCGAACATTTGGCGCTGCCGAAGCCGGCGAGCGCGCTCGGACCGTGTTGTGCTTTAAGTTGAGTTAGCCCCATTGCCGCCACCTCCAGCGCTTCCTCCCAGCCCGCCTCGCGGAAGTGAGTCAATGGATGGGTCGGGTCAAAATCGGGATCCAGGCCTTTGCGCACGCCCTCCCGGCGGATCAACGGCCGGGTCAGTCGCGCCGGGTGCGCAGGATAATCGAAGCCAAACCGCGCTTTGACGCAGAGCCTACCCTGGTTTGACGGTCCGTTCTTACCCTCCACGAACAGGATACGTGCACGTGGCTCACCTGATCGGGACGGCTCGTCTTTAACGTGATAGGTCAACTGGCAGCCCACCCCACAGTAGGGGCAAACAGAGTCAACGGTGCGGTCCGCCGTCGCGGAGTCACCGCGACCCCGGGCATCCACCAGGGTGGCGGGCATCAGCGCGCCTGTCGGGCAGGCCTGAACACATTCGCCGCAGGCAACGCAGGTGCTGTCGCCCATGGGATCATCGAAATCAAACACCACCTTGGAGGCGGCGCCCCGGTGTGCCAGACCAATAACGTCATTGCCCTGAACCTCGCGGCAGGCGCGCTCACACAAGCCGCAGGTGATGCAGGCGTCCAGGTTGACGGTCATCGCCGGGTGCGTGGCATCATGGCCTCCGGCGTGGCCCAGCGCATCTGCTCTTGGCACAACATGATGAACGGTGGCCGCGTTGCGCTCTGCCCTGGCCGGCAGGCGCCGCCGCACTGCGCCGGCATCGATCGCCAGCTGATCCGCCAGATGCCACAGGTCGCTGGCGCGGTCCGGACTGTTCTCGCGTTCAGGCTGGCCCGCCAGCAGCAATGCCAGAACGCCTCTGCGGGCCTCCTGGGCACGGGCGGATCCGGCACTGCGCACAACCATGCCGGGAACTGCTTCGCGGACGCAGCTTGCAGCGAGCACTCGCTCCCCCTCCACTTCGACCATGCAGGCCCGGCAATTGCCATCCGCCCGGTACCCGGGCGTGTCCTTGAAGCATAGATGAGGAATGGTCTCACCGGCGCGTTTCGCCACCTGCCACAGGGTTTCACCGGGGTGGGCCTGAACCTCGGTGCCATCCAGTGTCAAACTGAAGCTTGTGCTGGCATTGCTCATGGCGACCCCTACCCTTTGGCAATCAGGTTGCGACTGGAGAGTTCGCTGCGGAAGTCACGCAGCAGGCTCAGCACCGGGTTCGGTGCGGCCTGCCCCAGCCCGCAGATGGAGGCATCCGCCATCACACGGGCTAACTGCTGCAGCGTCTCCTCATCCCAAGTGTCACGTTCAAGCAGCGTCAGCATTTTCTCGGTGCCGACACGGCAGGGGGTGCATTGCCCGCAGGACTCATCGGCGAAAAAGCCCAGAAGGTTGGCAGCCACGGCGGGTAAATCATCCTGATCGGACAGGACGATTACCGCGGCTGAGCCGATAAAACAGCCGTGTTCCTGCAGAGTGTCAAAATCGAGGGGGATGTCTGCTTTGCTCGCGGGGAGAATCCCGCCAGAGGCCCCGCCGGGCAGATAAGCCAACAAGCGGTGCCCTTCGAGCATACCGCCACAATACTCCTCAATCAGTTCTGCGAGGCTGATGCCTGCCGGCGCAAGGTGCACGCCGGGGCGAACGACCCGCCCGGAAACCGAGAAGCTGCGCAGACCGCGCCGCCCACGGCGTCCCTGGCTGGCAAACCACTCGGCACCTTCGGCATGAATGCGCGGAATCCAGTAGACGGTCTCGACGTTATTGACCAGGGTGGGCCGACCGAACAACCCTTTCTGGGCAACAAAAGGTGGGCGAAGGCGAGGTTTGCCGGGTTTGCCCTCCAGAGATTCGATCAGCGCTGACTCCTCACCGCAAATGTAGGCGCCCGCCCCCCGGCGAAGGATTACGAAGCCGGCCTCGATGATACCGGTCGCCACCAGTTCGAAAATAGCCTCGGTCAGCACCCTGTGGAGGCCGGGGTACTCATCACGCAGGTAAATATAGAGGGCCTGCGCTTCGACCGCCCAGGCACTGACCAGAGCGCCCTCAAGGAATCCATGGGGTGCCTGCTCCAGATAAAAACGATCCTTGAAGGTGCCCGGTTCGCCCTCGTCAGCGTTGATCACCATATAGCGCGGCCCGGGTTCGGCCCGCACTGCCTGCCATTTGCGGAAGGTCGGAAAGCCCGCACCACCGAGGCCACGCAGGCCGGCGCGCTCCAGTTCGCTGGCGAGCGCTGCAACACTCACTGTGCCCTCGCGGCATTCCGTGAGCAGCCGATAACCACCGGCCAGACGGTAATCCGCAAGGCCTTGCCAGGCGATCAGCCGTGGCTGAACCTGCCTCTGCTTCAGGGCAGCACCCACGGTGCGGACGTCGGCATTGCACACATGGTGATGCCCGACAGCAACCACCGGCGCAGTATCGCAGCGCCCCATGCAGGGTGCTCGTACAACCCTGACCTGCGCAGGATCTGCCCCCTTCGCCAGCGCCTCGTGCAGTGCAGATGCGCCCACCAGACGGCAGGAAGGTGAGTCGCACACTCGCAGGGTCAACGCAGGGGGTGGCGTCTGATCATCGTGAACAACATCGAAATGGGCGTAGAAGGTCGCTGTTTCGTAGACAGCGGCCATGGGCAGATTCATATAGGCCGCCAGGGCCCTTAGCCTGGGTACGGAGAGGTAACCACAGGTATCCTGAATGGCATGCAGGTATTCGATCAAATGCTCGCGGTGGCGCAATGTGGCATCGACACGCTCGTCGCCGAGCAGGTCGCGCAACTCCGCCAGTAGAACGGGCTCAAGTTGGCGCCCGCGCGGAGAAGGCCGCCGGGGTTTGACCATCGGTTCGTCTGTGTTCATTGTTGTTGACCAGGCCCCGAAGTGCGTAAGACAGCCTTGTTGGCTGACCTGACGCTTTGCACATCATTGAAGCATAGCAGGGGGGGCATCACCAGACGAACGGAAACGGGTACGGGCCGCAAACAGACCTGGCCTGAAGCGTTGGGGATATTTGGGATCAGAAAAATAATGGAGGCGCGGGTCGGAATCGAACCGGCGTTAACGGAGTTGCAGGACGAACTTTCTGAACCCATTTTCTTATTTAAATACATGCACTTAAAGAACCTTCCTGCCAAATAATCTGCGCTCATTCGAGCATTGCAAAGTCTCTTCAAATCAATAAGTTATATTTTCATTTTTTGGGTGATTTTCCGCTCACCACCTCCGTCGGCTCGATAAGATCTTCTATCCATCAGGTAGTCCCCGCCCTTTAACACATCACAAACATTTTGCGTGCAGAACGCTGCTAGTTTTGTGCAGGCGTGTTGTCAGTGCCCCAATTTGCAGACCGTTATCTTAGTCCCTGCACGGTTGGGACGTTTAATTGCGTAAACCGCTGAAGGTTGCCACCCATTCCACGTGAAGCCTGCCACCCGGACCGGAGCAAGGCTGCCACCCATCGGAGCGTAGCGACGCGGGGTTTCTCTTCTTACTCCGAAGTCTCAGTGCCCGTCAACTTTGCCTGCTGTTTTCGCATGGATTCGCCCCGCAGATTGATCTTGTAGGCGTTGTGTACGAGCCGGTCCAGGATGGCATCTGCCAGAGTGGCGTCACCGATGATGCCGTGCCATTCCTCGATGGGTAATTGGCTAGTGGCGATGGTGGAGCGCCGGCCATGTCGGTCTTCCAGCACCTCCAGCAAGTCCCGCCGGTTCTCCGCGCTCAGCTTCATCAGCCCCCAGTCATCCAGGATCAGCACGTCGACCTTGGCCAGGCTGGTCAGGAGCTTTGAGTATTGGCCATCGCCCTTGGCGATGGTCAGCTCTCGTAGCAGCCGGGTCAGGCGGACGTACTGGGCGGTGTAACCCTCCCGGCAGGCCTTGTGTGCCAGAGCACAGGCCAACCAGGTTTTCCCGACGCCAGTCGGGCCGGTGATGAGCACGTTCAGGTGTTCCTTCACCCACTGGCAGCTGGCCAGACTCTGGACAAGCCCTTTATCCAGGCCCCGTGAGTTCCGGTAATCAATGTCTTCGAGGATGGCGGCGTGTCGCAGCTTGGCCCGGCGCAGGCGGCTGCTCATGCGTCGGTTGTCCCGTTCCGTCATTTCCCGGTCGACTAGCAGGCCAAGGCGCTCCTCGAAGCTCAGGTCGGTAATGTCGGGGGTGGCCGATTGATCCGCCAGGGCGGCGGCCATGCCGGTCAGTTTGAGGGCGTGGAGCTTATCCAGCGTGGGATGTTTCAGCATGTCAGGTTCCTTCAGTGGTAGTAGGCGGGGCCACGGATGTTGTCGTGTGTGTCGGGTAAGGCCAGTTCTTGTTGCTCTTCCAGGGGCTGCTCATCCAGGCGATGCTTGAGGATGGATTCGATGCTCTTGTATCGGCAGCTGCCCAGCATCAGGGCGCGTTGGCAGGCACGTTCTAATCGTGCCTCGCCGTAGCTCTGGCCCAGCCGGAGAATGCCCAGACAGGACCGATAGGCCTGTTGCGGATGCTTTCTTGCCCCCAGCGCGGTACGGATAAGCTTTTCAGTTGCCGGTCCAGTCTTGGCTGCCCAGGCGGTCAGTCGCTCTGGGGTCCACTCGCCGGCTTGGCGATGGGACTCCGGCATGTGAGCGGCGATGGTGCTATGCCGACCCTTCTGATCCGAACGCCGGTGGCTGGCGATCCGGTTGCCCCGGTGGAAGCATTCGATGGTGTTGTGGGTGATCCGGACCTCCACCTCTTTCTTGATCAGGGTGTAGGGCACCGAGTAGTAGTGCCCATCGATGGCCACGTGGTAGTCGATGTGTACCCGGGCTTTTTTCCACTCGGCGTAGACATACGGCTCGGCGGGTAGCGGTTGTAGAACCGGCTGGTCCAGCTGTTTGAAGTGATCAAGCCGGCACCCGGGCAACTTGCGGAAGGGGCGGCTATTGAGCTTCTCCAACAGCTCACGGATGGTGGCGTTGAGCTGCCCCAGGGAGAAGTGCTGACGATGGCGCAGGGCCGCCAGGATCCAGCGCTCAACGATCAATACGCCACCTTCCACCTTGGCCTTGTCACGGGGCTTGCGAACCCGTGTAGGGACAACGGCCACGCCATAATGGCCAGCCATATCCTGATAGGTCGGATTGAGGTCCGGCTCGTAGCGATGGGCCTTGCTGACGCCGGAACGGAGGTTATCCGGAACCACCAGTTCCGGCACGCCGCCCAGGAACTCGAAGGCTCGGATGTGGGAGCCGATCCAGTCCGGCAGGGTCTGGCTCCAGGTGGCCTCGGCGTAGGTGTAATTGGACGCACCCATCACCGCCACAAAGACTTGCGCCTCATGGATCTCCCCGGTGGTGCGGTCAATGACGGGCACCGTGTGCCCAGCATAGTCCACGAACAGCTTTTCACCGGCTCGGTGGTCCTGACGCATCACCAGATCCAGCTTGCCCTGCCAGGCCCGGTAGTGCTCGCAGAACCAGCTGTACTGGTAGCCATCCGGATTGGCTTCCCGGTACTCCTGCCAGAGCAGGAACAGGGTGACGTTCTTGCCCCGGAGTTCATCGTGGATTCGCTTCCAATCCGGAATGCCTCGGGCCTGTGCCGGCAGATCCGGTGGTGGCGGGAACAGCCGTTGCTCCAGCTGGGCTTCACTCAGATCCTCTGGCAGCGGCCAGCCAAGCTCCGCCTCAGCAGCACGCCGCAGATACTCGCTCACAGTGGGGCGACTGATGCCGCAGGCTGCGGCAACCTGCCGGTTACTCAGCCCTCGCTCCCACTTGAGGCGAAGGACTTCTTTGATTTTACGCATGGATAACCTCTTCGCTGGCATCTGACCCTCTCCGGATGAAAAGGAGCAGAGTACCGTTAGTTATCCCGCGCCGGACGTTTTGATGGGGAAATCAGGCAGCCTGCCAAGGTGGCAGCTTTGCCGTGGAATCAGTGGCAGCTTTCGCGTGGAATGGGTGGCAGGCTTCGTCTGGAATCAGTGGCAACCTTGGTCTGGAATACGCATTTAATTCCACCTTCCTAGCGAAAACGGCTCAATTGCTTTCGAAGCAGTTGGACCATTACCTGAAACTTTTGGAGTTACACCGCTGATGGCTATTAAAAAAGGCGAACTGACCTCACACTACGCATGCATTCCGAACGCGACATTGCAGGATCCTCGACTAACGCCAGAAGCACTGGGAGTCCTGGTGTTTCTTTTATCCTTGCCCGAAGACTGGATTATCAGAGCCGCCCAAATTAGGCGTAAATTTAATATCGGGAAATTCGTTCAACAAAGAGTTTTTCGGGAGTTGGAGCGGGCCGGATATCTGGTAAAAGAGAAGGAAAAAGACAAGGCTCGGACTAAAGACGGTCGCTGGACCTGCCGGATTACAATTTTTCAAACCTCCCAAAAACCACTGACGGACGAAGACGGACAATCTTGGGATAGCAAGTAAGGACTGGTAACAGAAAAGGCTTGGATGTCCTCCGCCTATTGGTATATCAAACGGCGCTAGGTACCTTTGACCTGCGCCCGTTACAAATGGAAGAAAAAGGGGTGTACGGAAAGGTCGCAAAGCGAACATTCGAAGTGGTGCCCAGAGCGCCATCTTCCAGCCGTAAAAGGCCAGGGATTTCGTTGAGACCGAAACCCAGCTACTGCGCCGTTTTCACAAACTTCAGCCTATCAAACTCGCCAGTTACTACGCGTCTGTTAAGTAAAAGTATTTGAAGGCTTCTCGATCACTCTACCTTTAGATTTTGCTGGTATTGCAGCATTTGCTCCATCATCAGCTGCATTTGATCCATGCGCTCCTGCATCATCTGAATTTGTTGCTCGTTAGACAGACTACCACCATTCTTTGATTTACCGCCGCCGTTCATCATGTGCTGACCTCCCATCATGCCGTTTTGTCCACGCATCATGCCGGGGCCCATCATACCGTGATGCATAAAACCCATTTGCTCTTGCATCGCCTCCCTGTGTTCTCGCATCAATCGTTGCCGTTCTTGCGGTGAAGCTTCATCAGGAATGCGTTGCATCAGCTGGTTCATGTGAGACCAGTTCTGGTGCATCTGTTGCATTTGCTCCTGATCCATCATCATGCCAGGACCATGCCCTTGCCATGAGCCTTGATCACCATGCGCTAGCACGAATGCAGGAAAAACCAACAACGCAGCGGTTGCTGTAAGTCCTTTAAATGAAATCATAAAGTTTACCCTCGAAATAAAATTAGACGTCCACACCATCGCACTTATCATTGTAGATCTTTATCCAGACAAACGCCGATTTTGACGACTACTAGTGTAATCCCCCCAGAAAATAATCGAGGTTTTGAGTAGAGACTTTTACAATGATCGCAGAAGGAGCGACAGATGAAGA